>OY762925.1:0-1465000 GCA_963666625.1 Arenicellales bacterium | reverse complement strand
CGAATTAGAGATCGGTATCACCTCGTCATCAGCAGTTCAACAGGTAGTCCTTTAACCGCAGGGGAAGAAACAGTTGTAATGCGTGAAGGTGAACTCTGGGTATTCAACAATAATGTCAAGCATTCGGCAATCAATTCATCAGAACAGCAGCGCGTTCACCTGATTTTTGACATTCTTCCCTCACCCGGTAGGTGGATATTCTCACCCTGACAAATTACCGTGTATGGCGATTGTAGGGCTCGGCTGACTTCACTCGAACACTATCTACCCCGATATTTTGCTCTACTTGGGTCTACCTTGACTCAATCTTTACTGGCAACCGCAATATCTTTATCGCTGCCAGCAGTGCATGTGCATTGGAATCAAGTCTTACAGTATTGTCGTACGCCTCTGTCCTAAGGCAACCCACTATACGAATTTTCCTCGAAACGTAGAATGTATCGAATTGATCACGAAACTGAAGCTGACACAAAGAACGAATCCCACGGCATATCGTTTGTTCATATGCAGAAACCCTGGGTAGGTCTCCAAATTCATATGCAAGGCTTAACGCATCGGCCAATCCCTCAAGATATACACCGGTTGATGCTGCATGTGGTGGCCCAAAATCTCGACGCTTCGGATTGTAGAATCTACCACGTAAGTCGGGAACCATATTGTCCCATTGCTGCATCATCAACAACCAATCGCTGAATTCGAAAATAAAAGGTGCGGTTTCACGCCGTCCAGTGGCTGCAATGAACGATGCGCAAGCCTGAACGTACCACGGTATGAATGCCGGGTTACGATCTCCCATATGACGCTTTCGACACTGTAAAGCCACATCCTCAAATTGCTTTTCTGAAGGTGCTTGTTTATGTTTCCGAAAAATTAATTCCGCCCAGAACAAAAGTGCCTCGCCGAGGTAAAAGTTCCAGTTTTGCCCATCTCGTTCTCTAGGAAAGAAAAATGTCCGAAATCCGTTTTTCCGATCGGTTAATGACATCACACCTGCGGCAAGCATATCCAGGTGTTCACCAAACTCTTCCCCTGCTTCACATTCCAAAATTGCTAAACCCGCCAAGGCGGCCGCACCGAGTTTCGCACCAGTACTTTCTACAATCGCGCCCCGACCATCGCCGAATTCTCTAAAGTAGCGTGACAAATTGAATCGAAGATTACGTTTTGCTGCCGACGAAAAATTGCCATTATTCTTTAATCTTCCATATCGAGCGAGAGCTATGGTCGCAAGAAATCTACGAATCGCGTTGTCGGCGACAGAATATTCTCCCCGACTCGGCCAGTATTTGTACGGCAGCTCGCCCTCGGTCGATAGATTATTGATCATCGATGTGGCAATACCATCTGCAAGTCTCGAAACCATCGGAATGTCAATCTGATTCGTCGACTCGACCAAAATTGAGCCTCGGAACAACCTCACTGGTTTTGCATGACTGCCAAATAACAGGTATTGCTCAGTAGCGAATGCTCGCAGTCTCGCCTGTGCGTCGAATTCTTCGCGGCTTAAGGAGTGTGACTGTAGGAATTTTTCGACAACACGTTCGAACGACAGATTGAAAGCGATCATTGTCGTGGGAGCGTATCGGGTTACTTCGCCATGATAGGTAATTTCTATACCAACGATACCCCGCGCCCTATGAATGAACACTTTTGAAAACTGATCAACGGCGACTTCGCGGAATTCGCTCGCTATACAAACTTCAACAACATCACGCTCTTGTGCGGATACGTGTGCGCGAATTTGGTTTAACGAAATATCGTCAATCCATCCACTGCGTTGAAATTTTCCATTCCGCCTGACACAATACCAGATACTGTTCAACGGTTGATTTATCTAGAAGATCACTATACTGATTACGTTTGTGCAGTCTTTGTCGCATCAACGCCGGTAAACATCAGTACTGTCTGGAAAATCTCCGCAACGAATTCTGAGCGGCTTTTCACGCCTGCCTTGGCATACAGTGAGGTCGCTTGCAACCGAGTTGTACTTTCTTTAACTCCACGTAATTCTGCGATTTCGGAAAACCGGTAACCCTTGATAATGAGCCACGCAATTTCCTTTTCGCTAGGGGTCATTTCCCACTCTGACATTTGCAAATTCAAGATTTCTACAAGATCCTGCGCGAGGAGATAATTTCTTTGTTCTTCACCATATAACCGAACACGGACTTTGACGAGATAACGCACACCAGCAATCAGCGCCATAGAAACTCCAATAAAGGCAAACACTTCCAGTGTGAAGTGTAGAGTACCTATTGGGTCTTCATACAAGAGATCGTAGACAATATCGTAGATGAAATAAATAATAGTCGCGATCATCCCCGCGAAAAATGGTATTGATTTCTTGAGGATATCTTTGGGCGTATCTCTCAAAGAGCCTTCGCCAAAGTTTTTTTGAAAAACTGTCAATTCACTACTTTTCGTTGGATTATGTTTATGAACTGTACGTACTATATTGATTTTTTTAGTTTTCACTGCAATTTTATAATATTGCATTGATGTTGTGTTCAGTGATAATTCAGGGTGACAGACCGGGTTGTAACCGTAGGTTGACAAACTGACATACAAAGGTTAAGTTGCTACAGGATATGAATTCGTCAGCGACAAATTTTCAGTATCCACTACTGTCGATTCCACATTAAACAAATCAGTCAATACCCGACGGAGGTTGTCTATTGACTGCTTTTGTTTGATTGGTTCTCCGAACATCCACGCAATCGGTATGGCTTCAATACCATCAAATAACAATACTCTGTCTGAACAGCTAAGACAAATAAAGGAAACCACGCGGGTTATTATGAGGCTGAAACAATTTGATTTGCGACACGGGCAAGTGCCCATTATCAGGAATTTTCAGCCGCGAGTCGGTAATTTTCCGACCGGACCAGGACATGCGTCAGCAGCATGACAAAGCAGGCCAGTACAAACACCTTGTTCACAAACCAGTTCATCGTCCATAGCGTCCACTCCGGTGCCTGAAAGAACAGGACAAATTTCACCACGACAATGGCGATCTCAAGCGCCGATATGATGATCGCTGCAGGCATCAGATAACGCGGTCTCACAAGTAATGCCCACCCCAACCAGATATGCGCCACCCACCAGAAATCCCATAAGATCAGAGAAGCTATGGGTTGGCTGGAGTGAACCGCCCATATGACCGGAATGATGAACTTGACCAGCAGGGTCCAGGCGGACAGCAGGAACAGGAAATGCGCGAAAAATGCTCTCAAGCCATCTCAAACCGCTTTGCGGCATCACGGGTATAGGCAGCAATCGGAATGTTGTTGGGACAGGCGCCGATACAGGGCTGATCGACACACTCGATACATGCGGTCGCCTGCTGATCCAGTGCCTGGTAACCCGCGACAGCCAATGCCCGGTCGCCGTAATCGGCATCATACATCCGAACCCTGAGGATTTCTGGAATCTGTAGGTTGTTCGGGCACGAGTCAATGCAGACACCGCAACCGTGCTGGCAATAGCGATTCGCCTGCAGTGCCGTGTAACGTGCCAAAAGATTGAAATCGCCATCAGCCACCTTGCGATATCCGGAGGCACCGATGTATTCGTCTATTTCCGAGAATCCGGTCATGGAGATTGCGGCCGAGTCGACGAGTCCGCCAGACAGAACCCATCTGAGAGCGGCCTGCGCAAAAGTCGCGCCGTTACGCTCGTACGGACGCATGTCATGCAGTCTCGCACCCATGAGTGTCTTCATCGCGACGACACCAGTTCCCTTCGCACGCGCTTTTTTCACCACCCGGATCAGTTCCGGCTGTAAAGCCACATAGTGAAACAGGTAGCGAAGCTCCTCTTCAAAGGTTGGATCCTGAGAGAAATTGAAAGCCACCAGAGTCACGTCCACCAGATCGTTATCCAGTCCGTAGTCCAGACATTCGACAAGCCGTGAACCATGTCCTGACATTCCGCGATATCTGATCTTTCCCTGTTCAATCGCCCGCTCGGTAAATATTGCCCATTCGGGATTTTTTATACGATCGAGATCATTGACTGCATGGTTGTAGTAGATATCCACGTAGTCGGTACGAAGCCGTTTGAGACTGTTCTCAAGTGCGTTCATCATCTGTTTGCTGGATTGACCTGCCCGCGCCTTGGACTTGGAGGCAATCACGACCTTGTCGCGAACTCCGGACAGCGCCGCTCCTACCGCGTATTCTGATTTTCCTGCACGGTAACTTTCCGCGGTATCAAAGTAGGTGACACCTCGATCATAGGCATAGCGTACCAGTTCGGAGTCAGTCAGGCGGCTGCATCCGAAAGCAATATCCGATACCTTCAGGTCGGTTTTGCCCAGCGGAACGTATCGTCGAATTTCCGGCGATGTACCTTCTTCGGCGGAAACCGACATGCTTCCGGAAGCCATCCCAACCGTCGCGGCACTTCCGAACTTGAGGAATGTACGTCTTAGCATTGAATAATGTCGTGCTTGTCAGAATACCAGTATATGACTATGGGTCAGACAATACACCAATTCGAAGTCTAACGCATGGTTTTTGAGCTATCGGTTCAAAATCAACGATTGGTCAACAGTAAATTCGAATATCGAAAGGGCATTTCTCGAATGCCTTTATCGCGCATCTTTAATTCCGCAATAGAGCTTTCAGTTCGCCAAATTCTTCAGTATTGTTAGTCCAAAGAAAAATGATATGTTTCATAGTAGTTTAAATTATAACATTTGATGATTTGTATCAATTAAGTTGATTTAGCATGAAATTATTGATATAAAACCTCGAAGTATAGTAGTCAACATTTGAGTTTATGTATCAATGACTGGGAAACTATCACAGCGGAAACAGGCTTACAAACTCTTCCAGGAACTGGGAATCGTTCGTCTGCGTGAGTTCCTCGAAAATGGTGTAACCGCTGCCACTGTCTCACGAATGGTCAAGGACGGTGAAGTATTCCATCTGGACCGAGGAATCTATCAACTGATGGACGCAGAGCTTGAAACTCACCATTCCTTTGCAGAAGTCGCCAAACGCGCTCCAAATGGTGTCGTCTGTCTGGTGTCCGCGCTCGCGTACCATGATATGACTGACCAACTGCCTCCCTGGACTTGGATCGCAATCGGATACAAAGACTGGAAGCCCAGAACTGGCAATCCACCGATACGGGTTGTCCGGTTTGCTGACAAATATCTCAATGATGATGTCATTGTCGAGAACATCGAAGGTGTCCCGGTAAAAATATTTGATGTGGCGAAAACAGTTGCCGACTGTTTTCGGCATCGCAATAAGATTGGATACGATATTGCTATCGAAAGTCTGCAACAGGCTCTGCGTCAGAGAAAAGCAACACCTGCTGAGATTGCCGATCATGCGATAAAACGCGGTGTATTCAACGTTATGCTTCCCTATATTGAGGCACTGACAGCGAATGGCTAAAGTTATCAAGGATCTTGGCGCTTCGGTGCGCGCCCGTCTGTTGCGCGTCAGTAAGACAATGGGGGTGAATTTTGACTTTATATTGAACCGATACGCAGTGGAACGCTTTCTCTATCGTCTTTCACTGTCTCAACATTCCGAGCAGTTCGTTCTCAAAGGAGAGACGCTGGTTCTGTCGCGGTTTGATGCTCCTTTCAGAATTACGCGCGATCTGGATCTTATGTCACTCGACAATTCAACGTCAGAAAATTTCGAATCCCTATTCATGGAAATACTGGATATCGAAGTTGACGATGGCATCGATTTCAAAAAAGAAAGTCTAAAAGTACATCGATTCGATGATACAGACCCTTACAGCGGTGTCCGATCGCAACTATTGGCTGAGCTTGACGGGGCTCGCATAAAATTCGGAATAGATGTTCAGCATGGTGATGCCACCGAACCTGGTTTGGAGGAAATCGAATTTCCTGTCCTTCTTGATATGCCCGCACCATACATGCACGGCTATGCATTGGAAACGGTAATCGCAGAAAAGTTCCACGCAATGGTTACACTTGGTATGTCAAATAGTCGGATCAAGGACTATGTCGACATATATCATCTGAGTCAGTCATTCAAGTTCGAAAGACTGCGAATCGCGGAAGCTGTCTTGGCAACTTTTGCGAGTCGACAGACCGAAATCCCCACTGACACCCCACCAGTACTTTCGGAAGCCTTTGTCCAAAATCCGATGAGAATCAGACAATGGGAAGAATTCAAGCACAAGTCGGTTTTCTTCGATCCGGGATCTCTCCCCGATGTGGTGAATGCCATAGAGAAATTTATCATGCCGGTGGCAAGAGATGCGATCGTTCTGTCAAGGAAGCGAGGCGGCAAACCAGTCGCTCATAAGCGAGCACTGCCTTACCTGATATCGACGGGCTAAGTAATTCGTGATTTCGCAGCAGTCGAAGTCAAGCCGACCAGCGAACCTAATCACTGTCCACGTTCTGATATATCATTCATGGTGTTTCTAGCAGACACTAACTCATCGTGAGAATTGAAATATGGCAAAGGCGATATTTACGGTTAGGAGAAACTCAAATTACGACGATTTGCCCGAATACCGCTACCATTTTCCGAAAAGGTATCTTAGCAGGGTCAAACCATTAGTCAATGATTGGGTTGTTTACTACGAACCGAGTCGTGCAACAGCTGATTCCAAACTTAGAGATGGACGTCAGGTATATTTCGCAATTGCTAAAGTTGACTCACTTGAATCGGATCCTAGACTAGATGATCATTACTACGCCTACGTATCCGACTATCTAGAATTTGATCGTTGTGTTCCGTTTAGGGAAGGCGAACACTTTTACGAAAGCAAACTTCAACATCCAAATGGCGGCCCAAACGCAGTAGCATTTATGAATGCCGTGAGACCGATTTCTGATAATGAATACACCCATATACTTCACGCAGGATTCAAAGAGTTAATTGTTGGTAGTCCGCAACACACAAGAGAACCGAGAGGCACACTTGAAGAAAAGCCCAGAGACTTTGAACGGAAGATAATTCAGCAAGTCGTCAACAGACCGTTTCGCGATGCCGCTTTTTCGAAGCAGGTGAAAACGGCATACAAAGATACATGTGCGGTGACAGGACTCAAAATTATCAATGGTGGAGGTAGAGCCGAAGTTGAAGCAGCGCACATTCGCCCGGTAAGCGACAATGGTCGAGATTCAGTAAGGAACGGTATTGCTTTGTGTAAAACAGTGCACTGGATGTTTGATCGTGGCTTGATTTCTATTGATGACGACTACACGCTGTTGGTGAAGAAAGGAAGCATTCCCGATTCGATGCTAGCCATGTTCAGACCAGATAGAAGGTTGTGCGTGCCTTTATCAACGACAGTTGCGCCACATCCTGAATACTTACAGTATCACCGCGATACAATTTTCAAGGGTTAGTAGCAACTAAAAAATGTGTATTGGTTTGTGTCTACCAGAAAACTCCTCGGATCATAGTGGAAAATTATTGAGTCTGAAGGTTTACTCGACTGCGACCGCTGCAAGTTCACGAATTTCACAGGTGTAGGACACTAATACAATCAGCACCGACCAAACCAAATTCCCGCCGAACTGTAATTTCGGTAGCAATCAGGTTGAAATCCAGTCGGAATTCCGAGTAACTCTATAATCTCGTCAATCAGAGTGACCTTTTTGCCGCATTTGCTCTCTTCAAACCCTCTAACCGAAGTTGTAAAGACTGCAACAGTACGAATTTCTGCAATGAACCAGTGTAGTCGTATAAAATTTAATTTAACAAAACAATTAACATGGATGCCCTTATTGGACAATTCGTACTTTAAGGGCTTTTGAAATCAAGTTTCCAGTACCAAACCATTACCAGATGGGGTGTAGCCAAGCGGTAAGGCACCGGATTTTGATTCCGGCATACCCAGGTTCGAATCCTGGCACCCCAGCCAATCAGTTGGCAGCTCAAATTTACTGACCATCAGCATCAATAGACTGATATCGACTTGAGATTCGAGGTCCGCATATGTTGATTGAAAATATGATGCTTCTGACGGGCAACTCCAACCGTCAACTTGCCCTCTCCATCGCAGATTATCTGTCTGTACCAATCGGAAATGCGACTGTCGGTCGCTTCAGTGACGGAGAGATTTCCGTGGAGATCAGCGAAAACATCCGTAACATGGATGTATTCATCATTCAATCGACCTGCTCTCCAACCCAGGACAATCTGATGGAGCTGCTGGTAATGATCGACGCCGTCAAGCGATCGTCGGCTGGCCGCATCACTTCAGTCATACCTTATCTGGGATACGCCAGACAGGATCGACGGCCCCGCAACTCCCGTGTACCGATTACCGCAAAATTGGTGGCGTCTCTGATACACACCGCAGGTGCCGACCGTGTACTCACCATGGATCTGCATGCCGACCAGATTCAGGGATTTTTCGACATTCCGACTGACAATGTTTATGCCAGACCTGTCATCATCGGCGACTTGTGGAAACATCGTCCGGAAAACCTCACCATTGTCTCGCCTGATGTCGGGGCAGTGGTACGTGCGCGGTCCATCGCCGAACAGCTTGAGGCGCAGTTTGCGATCGTTGACAAACGAAGACCACGACCCAATGTTGCCGAGGTGATGAACGTGATCGGTGACGTGGAGAATCGTACATGCGTCTTTATTGATGACATCGTGGACACCGCCAACACGCTCTGCCAGGCGGCCGATGCTCTTAGCCAACGAGGTGCGCTCGCGGTCAAGGCGTACTGCACGCACCCGGTACTGTCGGGACAGGCGATCGAGCGGATCAATGACTCTTGTATGGACGAGCTGGTTGTATGCAACTCGATAAATCTTTCCGAAGAGGCAAAGAAATGCGATAAAATTCGCAGTCTTGATGTTTCACAGCTGATCGGAGAAGCGATACGCCGGATCTACATCGGCGATTCGGTCAGTTCGATTTTTGTCGATTGATTTATCATATCCGCTCCGAATTTATAGACAAGGAACTTGCAGATGAGTACCAATTTCACACTCGACCTGACACCGCGGGTCGAATTCGGCTCGAGCAGCAGCCGTCGGTTGCGTCGCGCCGGTCATGTCCCGGTGGTCGTGTACGGCGCTGGAAAGAAAAATGCGCACTTCACAACCGACCACAACGCACTGATTCATAATCTCGATACCGAGGCGTTCCACTCCGCGATTATCGATATCAAGGAAAGCGGCAAGACACAGGGGGCCATTTTGCGGGAAGTGCAGATGCATCCGCATAAAACCCAGATCCTGCATATCGATCTGCAACGCGTCAAGGCAACGGAATTGATCTCCCTCAGAGTGCCGCTTCACTTTATAGGTGACGATGTCGCACCGGGCGTCAAGACATTCGGCGGCATTTTCTCTCGTTTGATCAACGATGTGGAGATCCAGTGCCTGCCGAAAGACCTTCCTGAATATCTGGAAATTGATGTCAGTGAACTCGAACTGAATCAGGCTGTACACATTTCAAATATCGTTCTTCCGGAAGGTGTTGAATTGTCGTCCGCCTATCAGGACAGTGATGACTTCGCGGTCGCCTCTGTGACTCCACCGCGCGTCACAGTTGACGATATTGAGGACGGGGACGAGGAAGCGATCGATCTGGAAGGCGAGCCCACAGCGGAAGCCGAAGATTCAGATTCGACCGACGATTGAATTCGAATGCCTGTTATTCAGGCACTGAAATTGTCAAACTCGTCGGTTTGACAGTCAACTGCTGCGCCAGCGGCGGAACAGGATGCAGACTCGGGCAATCATAGGGCTCGGCAACCCGGGCCGGCAGTATCAGAACACCCGTCACAATTGTGGGTTTCGTTTTGTCGAAAGGCTGGCATCACAGTGTCAGGTTTCGCTCAAGCTCAATCCGCGCCTTCAGTGTCATCTGGTCCGTACAAGAATCAATGAAGTTGCGGTCTGGCTTGTCCAACCTATCACATACGTGAATCGGAGCGGGTCTGCGTACCGTCTCGTCACCGACTACTACGAAATAGACCCCAGGAATACAATCGTCGTTCACGACGAACTTGACCTGCCAACCGGGGTCGTCCGCCTCAAGACCAAGGGCGGTGGCGGAGGACACAATGGCATTTCAGACATCATTCAGCACTGCGGTACCGGGGAGTTTCTAAGGGTCCGGATCGGGATTGGCCGACCACCGTCTCGTGCCGCAACCGTACCCTATGTCCTGAGCGTGCCGCCGCAATCGGAGCAAGCCCTCATTGACGATGCGATTTCCGATACTTTAGTGTCTTTGGATGACATTCTGGCTGGAAGGATTGAAATCGCAATGAATCGTCTGCATAGCCGCCCATCCGGTGAAGACGAGAAGTCTTCCTCCGACTCGAATCACTGACCGTCAACCAGGAGAATTGGAAGAATGGGGTTTCGGTGCGGAATCATAGGCGTACCGAATTCGGGCAAGTCAACGCTGTTCAACGCGCTGACCGGATCAGACGTCCCCGCGGAAAATTTTCCATTCTGCACCATTGAACCCAACGTCGGATCTGCTGCGGTGCCGGATTCCCGTCTGCAGGTCATTGCCGAAACCGTCGGCGTCTCCACTGTCATCCCGGCTGTCATTGACTTTGTCGATATCGCAGGTCTTGTCGAGGGCGCTTCCCGAGGGGAAGGACTCGGTAACAGGTTTCTCGCGCATATCCGTGAAATGGATCTGATAGCACACGTTGTCGGTGCATTCGACAATGAAAGGGAATGGCAGTCGGACATTGATGTGATCAATCTGGAACTGACACTCGCAGATCTGGATACTGTGGAAAAAGCCGCCGACAAGGCAATCAGACGCTCGCGCACCGGAGACCGCGAACAGGCGAAACTTGCTGAAGTTCTCGCGCGGGTTGCTGCCGGACTGAAAAGAGGTGTGGCGATCAGGGATCAGATACTGGAAGAAAAGGATCAAAAGACTATCGAACATCTCTCCCTGCTCACTGAAAAACCCAACTTCTACGTAATGAATGTGGATGAGAGCCGGTTGCAACATAAAGATTTTGCAACGGTACCTGAACCCAATGATCCTGTCATTTCGATCTGTGCGGAACTCGAATCCGAACTCTCGCAGCTTTCGCCGCGGGAACAGACTTCATTCCGCGAAGAACTCGGAATGAAAGGGTCCGCCCTTACCGATGTGGTTGCCTGCGGTTACCAGGTTCTGGGGTTGAGTACATTTTTTACGTTCAACGACAGCGAAGTTCGTGCCTGGGTGATTCCGAAGGGAACCACTGCCCAGCAGGCCGCCGGCAAAATCCACACTGACATGGAACGAGGGTTTATCCGGGCAGAAGTCATGTCATGCGATGATCTGATTTCACATGGTAGTGAGCACTCGGTTAAAATGGCAGGTAAGGTACGATTTGAAGGCAAGTCGTACGAACCGGAAGAAGGCGAAATCATTCGAATTCGATTCAATAGTTGACTCCGACCGATCCAGCTACTGCCCATCCCAGCGCACTGCGCGCAGCCATCAGTAGTGCAAATCGACTTGATGAATCGACCAGTGTAAAAAACCTCTTACGCCGCCGCATCCTGTCTCCCGATCAACGCATACTTGCTCGGGGAAAATCTTCCGAAATGGTGCGATCGATCAGATCCCAGAGGAAATTCGGGGTGATGTCGAAGTTTCTGACCGAGTACGGTCTGGTTTCAGACGAAGGTGTCAGACTGATGTGCCTGGCCGAAGCACTTTTGAGAGTACCGGACAACGCAACTATCGACACCCTGATCAGGGACAAGATATGCGGAGGCAATTGGAAGCAACATGTGGGAAAGTCGGATTCGGGTCTGGTCAATTTTTCAACAAGGATATTTGGACTGACAGCAGCGATTCTAGACGAAAATGGTCATACCAAAACCGACGCGTCACTAAGGCGAAAGTTACAGAAACCCGCGACACCTGCCATTCGTTCATCGGCAACCCGCATCATTCGATACAGCGCGAATCAGTTCATTCTGGGCACAACGATTCAGAAAGCCTTGAATCGCAGCCGAAAGTGGACGCGTCAAGGCTACCGCTACTCCTACGACATGCTGGGAGAAGCCGCCATGACATCAAAGGACGCACAACGCTACATGATTGCCTACAGTGAAGCGATCCGCTTTCTCTCAATACATAGTCAATCGGACGATGTCCGAGACAATCCGGGTATATCGGTCAAGCTTTCGGCACTGACTCCGAGATTTCAATGTTCCCAAAGCGGTCTTGTGCTGGATTCACTGACAGATTCCGTTTTGGAACTCGCTCAGCTCGCCCGAAATGCGAATATGGGTCTGAATATCGACGCTGAGGAGGTTGACAAACTCGACCTGACTCTGGATGTGATTGAACGCGTGATGCAAAACGAATCCCTTAAGAACTGGGACGGATTCGGAGTGGTTGTGCAGGCATACTGCCCGCATGCCTGTCCGATGATCGATTGGCTATATGCGCAGGCGAGGAAGCGCGACCGTCGGATCATGGTACGGCTGGTCAAAGGCGCGTATTGGGATACGGAAATCAAACACGCCCAAGTTCTGGGAGTCGAGTCGTTTCCTGTATTCACGAGAAAATGTTCCACCGATGTATCCTTTCTCGCCTGTGCAAAACGACTGCTCGAATTCAACGACCGAATCTATCCGCAATTTGCGACACATAACATACATTCGATCTGTTCAATCATGGCGATGGTGGAAAAGCATCAAAGGTTCGAGTTTCAGCGACTGCATGGAATGGGTGAGGAAATCCACAAGGCTGGACGAAACCTGTACCGATATCCATGCAGAATCTACGCGCCGGTTGGTGCCCACGAGGACCTCTTGGCTTATCTGGTCAGAAGAATTCTTGAAAACGGCGCCAACAGTTCGTTTGTTCATCAGATCGCAGATTCAGACATCTCGACCGAGGATATCGTGTGCGATCCGATAGATGCTGTCATCAAGTTGGAATATGCCATCGCGAATCCATATATCGACCAGCCATCACAGATATTCGGACCGTTTCGATTGAATTCCAAAGGTGTTGATTTGGAAACACAGTCAGACCTTGCAGCACTATACGAAGGGATGTCTCGATATTCGGATGCCCGATGGAATGCGAAACCCAGTTTTCTGACAACATCGACGGACAGCACATTTCTGGAAGTGCGGAATCCTGCGCGCCTCGATGATGTGGCAGGTGCAGTCGTTGAAACCCCTGTTGATTCGATCGACGATCTCATATTGGAAGCACAACATGGATTCCAATCATGGCACGGTACGCCAGTCGAGGTCCGGGCCAGGGCATTGGACAAGATCGCTGATCTCTACGAAGCCAATGCACATGAACTGATCGCACTGATGATTCGAGAGACTGGAAAGACCCTTTCAGATAGTGTCGCAGAATTAAGGGAAGCAGTCGACTTCTGCCGATATTACGCGAATGAGGCAATGAGA
Organism: Arenicellales bacterium; assembly: GCA_963666625.1. GTDB lineage: Bacteria > Pseudomonadota > Gammaproteobacteria > Arenicellales > JAJDZL01 > JAJDZL01. Next base: position 1,451,621 of record OY762925.1, on the reverse strand, counting down.
CTCGAAAACATTGCAAACAGTGATGCAAGAGGCATCATCGTCTGCATCTCACCTTGGAACTTTCCCCTGGCAATTTTCACCGGTCAAATATCAGCCGCCGTGGCAGCCGGAAACTCTGTAATCGCAAAACCAGCCGAACAATCGGTACTCACCGCGTCTGTCGCTGTTGAATTGATGGTTAACGCCGGCATTCCGAAAAATGTCGTACAGCTGTTGCCAGGCCGCGGCGAAACTGTCGGTACCGCACTGGTCGGTGACAAACGCGTGGATGGAATCTGCTTCACCGGCTCAACAGAAACAGCCCGGCTAATTCTGAACACCATGACAGCTGAAGGCAACTGGCAGGCACCCTTCATCGCCGAAACCGGCGGACTCAATGCCATGATCGTGGACTCTACCGCCTTACCGGAGCAGGCCGTACGCGACATTGTTGCCTCTGCCTTTCAGAGTTGCGGGCAGCGCTGTTCAGCCCTGCGTATGCTATATGTCCAGAAGGACATAGCGACCCGCTTTCTCGACATGCTGTTCGGTGCAATGGATGAATTAAGAATCGGTGATCCCTGGTCAGTCTCTACAGATGTCGGACCGGCGATTGACGAAACAGCCCAACAGGTGCTTTTGAAGTATTGCAAATCTATGATCGAAGCGGGTAAGTTACTGCACCAGACTACTGTCCCGAAACAATCAAACGGTTTTTTCGTGCTGCCTGCAGCGTTTCGAGTCTCGGGAATTGAAGAACTGGATGGGGAGGTGTTTGGCCCGATTCTGCACATTGCTACATTCGAGTCGACTGAAATCCCCGAAATAGTAAAGACAGTTAACGCCCGCGGCTACGGACTCACATTCGGACTGCATACCCGGATTGAACAAAGATCCGAGACTATTTCCAGAAACGTGAATGCGGGCAACGTCTATGTCAACAGAAACCAGATTGGCGCGATAGTCGGATCTCAACCCTTTGGCGGACGGGGTCTGTCCGGAACAGGACCTAAAGCGGGTGGCCCTTACTACGTTGCGAGAATGCGCGAGTTCGGTCGCTTTGATGACGGAGAACCAATCGGAATAGATGTTGCTCGCGGCGATCTCGGTTCATTGATTGAGATGTTGGCGACAAAGCAATCTGCCTGGAGTAGACAACCGGATCGTTTCAATAGACTGAACGAGGTTTCGAGAGAAAGATCGGATCTTGTGAAACACATAGAGTTTGCCAACGAGCATACGCCTGTGTTCCAAGAGCTGGATGGCCCTACCGGTGAGAGCAACCAACTCTATCTCAGTCCCAAAGGTGTATTTATTTGCATTGGATCAATTGAACATGTACTGCACGCCTTGGTGGCTGGAAACGCCGTCTTGGGTGTGAGAGTTGACGATGCTATATTTGGGAAGTTGCGTGAGTCCGACTTGCCTGTCGCGTCAAGCGACATCCTGCCCGACAAGAACACCTTGATGTATTCCGAAAATCTGGCGGGGGTGTCAGTCGGTAACTGTACCGAGGATCTCAAGAGGCTACTTCGAATCGAATTGGCTGCACGCCCAGGAGCGATTGTCGGTTTCGTCACAGAACGGAATGTCCCGTGGCAGTTCTGCCTGGAGAAATCGATTTGTACGGATACCACTGCTGCGGGTGGCAATGCCAAACTGCTGCTTGAATCGGTCACTGCTCAGGACACCAAACCAGCGATAATAAACTGAACAAAATTACTATGGGACAGTGAAGTTCAACTGTGATGAAGACATGAATACGCAATACGACATGATTGTGATTGGCGCTGGAAGTGGTGGGATCGCCTCCGCGCGCCGTGCGAGCGAATACGGCGCGAAATGCGTCGTAATCGAAAACAGGAAACTTGGAGGCACTTGCGTCAATGTCGGTTGCGTACCGAAAAAGGTGATGTGGACAACCTCCAGAATTGCGGAAACGCTTGAAGACGCACCGGATTATGGGTTCCTGATCGACAATAGAGGTTTCGAATGGGCAAAAATCAAACACGCCCGTGATGAATACATTGCGCGCCTGAATAAGATTTACGCCAACAATCTGGACAAGGCAAATGCCGAGACGGTATTGGGCACCGCGCGAATTGCTTCTCCGAATTCTGTTGAGGTCAATGGCACAACCTACAGTACGCCTCATATCCTGATCGCCACCGGCGGGCAACCCACAGTGCCTGACGTGCCCGGGTCGGAACTGGCCATCACGAGTGATGGATTTTTTGAAATGGAAGATCTTCCTCGAAAAGTCGTGATAAACGGAGCTGGCTATATTGCAACCGAATTCGCAGGAATGCTGCATGGACTGGGTAGCGAGGTGGTGATGGTTTTGAGGAAGGATCAGCTACTGAGAGGATTTGACTCTTCAATGACATCAGTCGTCACATCAGAAATGAAACGGAGCGGCATCAGTATCCTAACCAATACCTCTATCTCTTCCCTGAAAAAAGAAGCGTCAGGAATGACTGTCGAACTCAATGATGGGACATCAATCACTGATGTCGACAAGTTTATTTTCGCTATCGGTCGCAGACCGCATACACAGGGACTCGGTCTGGAGAACACGGATGTCCAACTCGATGCGCGCGGAAATATCGAAACAGACAAATTTCAGAATACCGCACAGCGAGGCATCTATGCCGTTGGTGATGTCACCGGACGAGCTGCACTCACACCTGTGGCCATTGCAGCCGGCAGAAAGTTATCCGATCGTCTTTTCGGAGGCAAGACTGACGCTTACCTCGACTACGAAAACATACCTTCTGTCATCTTCAGTCACCCACCCATCGGTACTGTCGGCTTAAGTGAGCAGGCGGCGCGTGCTCGATTTGGTGATGACATCAAGGTCTATGTCAGTGAGTTCCAAAACATGTACTATCAGGTCACCCGTCGTAACTCCCCTACTTTGATGAAGTTGATCACCATAGGTACCGAGGAGAAAGTGGTCGGCTGCCATGTTGTCGGCGACTTTGCCGATGAGATCATTCAGGGCTTTTCGGTTGCAGTCAAGATGGGTGCGCGCAAACGGGATTTTGACAACACAGTTGCCATACACCCGACGGCATCCGAAGAGTTTGTTACAATGAGATAGTCAGTGTTGTTGTGCTTATGCTATCTTCTACAAGTGAAATAAGAAAGTTATCATGCAGACTAAACCTCAAGCTGAAAAACCAACAGCCGATGTGGTATTGGCAAAAGCTGTACTGAAAGCATCCGAACAGTTGGGGTTAAAGCAAAAGGAATTGGCGAATGTATTGGGAGTTCATCAAACCTTCGTCAGTCGCCTCAAGCAAAATCCCAAATTAAGCCCGTCCTCAAAAAGGGGTGAACTGGCATTGATACTGATACGGATAGCCCTAGCATTGTCCGCACTGACCGGAGGAGATGAAGTATGGATAAGGCGCTTCATGCACTCCCAAAATAGCGTTACAAACGGAATTCCTGCAAATCAAGTTGAAACAGTACAAGGCTTAATGATTGTTCTTCGTTTCGTGGAAGGAATCAGGGGAAAATAAGTCAATACGGCAAGTTTGTGAAGGACAAAAGCAGATCCAGCACTTGGAGGGCACTACGCATCGATTTGTCGAAAGTCAATCAGACAGTAACCCTTGCGTATTCAAACATATTGTTCAAGCAGAAATTGCTGGGAGAATTCGTTAACGAATCGAAAACCACCTAACCCTGAAGTAGCAAACAGTCCGATTGACCTGCTCACCACGCAATTTCGACTCCCTTTCGAATAGTGCGTCCAAGTATCGAAGTCTATCGATTGAATCCAGACCGATGAGCCCACCCGGTCATACGCATTTCCAAACCGGCCATCAGTGCATACATACCGATTCCTTCAACCGCCAGCGCGATGAGGCACGCAAATACCAACGGCACCTCAAAATTCGCCTGAGCTGTCAGCATCATATGGCCGATACCTGAATTCGCTGCGATCGTTTCCGAAAGCACCGAACCGATGAACGCGAGTGTGATGGCGACCTTGAGCGCACCGAAAAAGTAAGGCAGTGACCTCGGGATTCCGACCTTGGTCATGATGTCGAGTTTCTTGGCCCCGAGCGCGCGCAGTACATCCTCCATTTCTGGTTCGATGGTAGCCAGGCCCGTCGCCACGTTCACAACAATCGGAAAGAATGAGATCAGGAATGCGGTTAACACCGCTGGCAACCAGCCCGCACCAAACCACAATACAAGAATCGGCACGACCGCGATTTTAGGAATCGAATTGAATCCGATCATCAGCGGATAAAGTCCCGAGTAGATTCGTTTGTCCCAACCGATGAACAGCCCCAGCATCAATCCGAACACGATCGCCAAGCCGAATCCAGCGAGCGTCGTCCACAAAGTCTGTACGGAATTCCACCACAGGGCATCCGAAAATTCATACATTGCATAGGTAATGTGCGTAGGCGCAGGGAGTATGTAGTAGGGAATTCCAAACAGTCTGACAGTAACCTCCCAAATCAGGAAAAGCCCGATGGTACAGAGCCACGGGGACAACTTGACCCAATCTATTTGAATTCCGTTTGATTCGGAGCGATTTAGCATCTGAGTCTAACTGCGTGCTTCAGCGATATGGCCACGCAGTTCCTGGGTAAGGTCTGAAAATTCCTTTTCATAGGTCACCTCGATCGGACGCGGTCTCGGAATCGGCACATCGCGCGACACGATGATTCGTCCGGGCCTTGCGCTCATCACATAAACCGTATCTGCCAGAAATACAGCTTCGCGCAGATCGTGTGTGACCAGAATAGTGGTGAATTTCTTCTGTAGATGCAGGTCGCGGATGACGCACCAAAGCTCTTCTCTGGTAAATGCATCCAATGCCGCAAACGGTTCGTCCAGCATCAGCAATTCTGGGTCGTGGATCAATGCACGGCATAGCGATGCTCTTTGCTGCATGCCGCCGGACAGTTGCCAAGGATATTGGCCGCCGGCGCCATCTAGACCCACGGATGCCAGCAACTCATCTGCCATTTGGCGATAGGACGCGCGGCTTCTTCTGATTTTCTGTCGATGCGGGTTGACAACCTCCATTGGAAGAAGCACGTTATCACGTGTCAGCCGCCAGGGCAGCATCACCGGATTCTGGAAAGCCATTCCGGCGATGGAAACAGGACCATCGACCTGCTTGCCATCTAGGCGCACCGCGCCTGACGACGGAAAGTGCAATCCGGTCGCCAGTTTCATCAGAGTGGATTTGCCACAGCCTGACGGGCCGACTACCGCGATAAAGGCTCCTTGGTTGACCTGCAAATTGAGGTGCTCGACCGCCAGTGTGCTCTCATTTCCTGATTGAGCTCTGTAGCGAAGCGAGACATCCTCAATTTCAACAAACGCGTTCAAGGGATTTACTGGACCATTCTGTCTTCCGCTGCAGGCAGAAAGCTTCCGTCAAAAATATCTGCCCCATTCGGTCGTGCCGTGAAGTCATAGGTAAGTGCGATCTGATCAATCGATCGTTCAAGTCGATCCATATCGACCCCACCGATACCATTCTGGCGAACCTCGTCAGTCACGATGTTCTGATCGATTGCCATCTGTAATCGCTCCAACTCAACCTCTTCGCGAGCCACGTCGTTGTGATTGACGACATGTTTGACGGCACTTGCCGGATCAGCAATAGCTGCCTGAAAACCTTTAACCGTCGCACGGAGAAATCCTTTGACAGCATCGGGGTTTGATTTGGCAAATCCCGGGTTGACAATGATGACGTTGCCATAGAGGTCCAGCCCGTAGTTACGCATCAGCAACACCGAAATATCTTCCTCCGGAACCGCGTTGGCTTTCAGATTGATGAAAGATGAGAACGCGTACCCGGTAATGGCATGGACATCGCCCTGGGCAAGCATCGGTTCACGCACCGGAAATCCTACGTTTTCGATAGTAACCTTGCTTGCATCAATGTCGTTGGCTTTGACAAAGGCTTTCCATTGAGCGTAGGCACCATCAGGAGCTGGCGCACCGAGAATCTTGCCTTCGAGATCTTTCGGAGCATTCACTCCAAGCGACTTACGTCCGATAATCGCAAATGGCGGGGCATTGTAGATCATAAATACCGCCATCACAGGCAAATCTGGGTTTTTATCGCGAAACTTTATCAGAGAATTGATATCTGAGTTGCCCATCTGGTAGGTGCCGGAAGCAACACGTGGAATCGCATCAAGTGAGCCTTTTCCGGTATCCATTTGAACGTCAAGTCCCTCGGCTTTGTAAAGGCCCGTGTCCCAAGCCAGAAGCAGTGGCGCAGCCGGCCCTTCCCACTTCCAGTCATTGGCAAACTTTATTGAAGTTTCCGCTACCGCAACACCACAAAACAACAGTGCCAGTACCGGTACTAATATTAACTTTTTCATAACTCTCACCCCAAAATCACAGTTTGAGTGTTCAAACCCAAAATCGAGTTGAACTGCTTAATGAATTTTACCCAATAAAATCAAAAAATTTATTTATTTGTTCGAATTGGCGTGTCCGCGCAAATGGACTCTTGAGACAAATGCCATCCAATGGTATTCACAACACGTCGCGTACAGCTTGAATGACTGTATCTGTCTTAGGTCTTTTCTGATGCCAAATGTAAAACGATTCTGCTGCCTGTTCCACAAGCATTCCCAATCCATCGCTGGTTCGATTCGCACCATCCCGCTTCGCGATCATTTGAAATTGTGTCGGCGCTCGGCCGTACATCAGGTCATATGCCAAATACGTATTCGCAAAAGCACCTGACGGTAGATCAGGTGCATCGTCAGTCAGCCCACTTGATGTGGCATTGATGACGATCTCGTAAAACTGACTTCGAATTTCGTCCAGTCCACCACCCGAAATGGGACCCAATTCGGAGAAATGCCGGGCCAAATCAATTGCCTTGTCTTTTGTTCTATTGGCGACAAACAAATATTCGGGTTTAGCCGACAGGATTTCTCCAAGAATGCCCCGGACCGCTCCACCAGCACCGACTACCAGAATTCTCGCAGATTTCATGCTGGTTCCGATATTCTGCTGAATATCTGTTACAAGCCCGATACCATCCGTATTGTCACCGGCAATCCTTTTTCCGAGGGAAAGCGTGTTAACCGCGCCTGCCAACCGTGCCCGATCACTCAGTACATCTGCCAATTTCCATGCATTGAGCTTGAAGGGAACAGTGACATTGAGACCTTGCCCACCCCCTGCGTAGAATCCACTGACCGCCTGCTCAAATCCCCCAACATCGACATGGACCGCGCGATATTCGAGTTCGATATCGAATTGTTCTGCAAACATGGAGTGAACTTTCGGGGACTTGCTGTGTCCGATCGGGTTGCCGAACACCGCGTAGAGAGACTTTTTCGGTTCAAAATCAAAGATGTCAGTCATTGGAAATCATTGAGTTTATTTGAATATACAGGTTATCGATCCAACAAGATTTTAATAAGTGTTATACGACAACTCTACGGACCGCTCGCGACAAAACCTTTTTGGAGTATTTGATTTTCACTACATTCAATCGGCCAGAAGTCGATTGTTGTTCGGATCATAAGACGGTTTGTCCAGTATTGTTGCTGGAAATCGGCGACCGATGACTTCCACCTCCATAGACTGTCCGGCGGACTCATGGTGCTCGACCAGATAAGCAAGAGCCAGTGAAAAACCGGTACGGTGGCCGTAGGCTCCTGATGTCACTATTCCAATCACCTTATCTTCCGCGAATACTGGATGAAGATAAAAAGGATCAATGCCTCCATCAGAATCGATCTGCATCAGTTCCATTCGCCAGCGATCTTCGGCATGTTCGCGACGAAGCATCTCGTCGTGGCCTACGAATTTCCTGTTTTCGGTTCTTACGAGATGTCTCAAGCCCGACTCAAGTGGCGTTCGTTCCGTAGTCAAGTCCAATCCCCACGCTCGATATCCTTTCTCAAGTCTCATCGCATCGATCGCGAACGCACCGAAATATCCAATTCCATACTTTTGCCCTGCCTCATTCAATACAGAAATGATTGCTGAGGCGTCCGATTTGTGAACATGAAGCTCCCAGCCTGACTCACCGACATAGGAAATGCGAATCGCCAGGACTTTTCGGTGTCCGACTTCCAGAGTCTTCCCGCTCAACCAGGGGAACACGCTCTGTGACAGATCAACCGATGTCAGTTCACCCAGCAGTTTGCCGGTTTCAGGTCCCATAAGCCCGATAACGCAGTAGTCTGATGTCATTGACTCAATCCTGACATTCAGTCCATCAGCACGACGACGAAGCAATTCGAAATCATGACGCAATGCGGCAGCTGCAGACGTCAGATAGTAGTGATTGTTCGCCTTTCGAAGCACTGTGAATTCTGAAAGTACGCCGCCGGACCGGCTCAGCACATGGAGTAAGCCAACCCTTCCATCATTCTGTGGTGGTCTATTTGAGCCAAGTGTGCTCAAATATCGATTTGCGTCGGTACCCGTCAACGAAAATTTGCTTAGTGCGCTCATATCACATATTCCGACACCTTCGGCGACGGTACGACATTCACGGGCCACCGCGTCAAACCAGTTGGTTCTACGGAAACTGTTGGTTGTGTGTTCGCGACTGTGCGGACTCCCAAACCAGTTCGGCCTCTCCCAACCATAGACTGAACCGAAAACAGCACCGGCATTGTCAAACTGCGTATGAATATACGACGTCAGGCAGGGGCGGCCCGCGTCTCTTTCCTCTCGCGGATAATGGATGGCAAACTGATGGCCGAAGCTTTCTTTTGCTTTCGCCACTCTGTAACGACGGACCGCATATTCGCCGAAACGCCTCGAATCAACGGAAATCGGATCCATTGGAGGCTCGCCGTCGACGATCCACTGCGCGAGAAATCGACCCGCTCCACCGCCTTCCATGACTCCCATTGAGGAACCTGTGAGTAGCCAGGAATTTCGCAATCCGAAAGCGGGTCCGATCAGGGGATTGGCATCTGGAGTAAACGTAATGGGGCCGTTGATGACATTCTTGATTCCGACCGATCCGAATGATGGTACTCTGCTGGATGCTGATTTGGCGATAGATTCCACCCTATCAAAATCGGGTGGCAACAAGTCGGCGCCGAAATCTTCCGGTACGCCATCAATCGACCACGGCTGAGCGTCTTTTTCGTAGGGGCCGAAAATCAGTCCATCCCTTTCCTGTCGGATATACCAGCTGTCTTCCGGATCCCGAATAATCGGCAAAACCCGCTCCAGAGTTGCGACCTCATGCATCGAATCGGTGACAAAATACTGATGGAGAACAGGAACAACCGGAAGATCGACACCCAGCATGCTTCCTATTTCGCGGCACCAAGTGCCCGCGGCGTTGATAACATGCTCACACACAATTTCCCGGTTCGGAGTGATCACTCGCCATTCACCACTTACGGTTGTTTCGATATCGATAACCGGATCATTGCGATAAATTCTCGCTCCCAGCGCGCGTGCTCCGCCGGCAAACGCGTGGGTGGCTTGGCTGGGGTCTACGTTGCCGTCAGCCGGCTCGTAAATTCCCCCGATCAACCCTTCTATACTTGCCAGGGGATGCAGCTCCCTGATCTCCTTCGGCGTAACGATCTGGAAATCATGGCCGATAAATCGTCCAATTCCCCGGACATGTCGAAACTCATCCATGCGGTCGGCACTTCGCGTGACGCGGAGTGCGCCTGTTCGTCTGAAACCGGCACTCAGTCCAGTTTCCCTCTCAACCTCCGAATTGTATTGTCGGATGCTGTCGGCGCGCATCTGCATGATTGTCGCATTGTGAGCGAAGTGGGTGCACAGTCCTGCCGCATGCCAGGTAGAACCATGTGTCAGGTCTCTTTTTTCCAGCAATACTGAGTCTGTCCAACCCAATTTAGCGAGATGATACAGAACCGACACTCCCATGATGCCACCGCCAACTACGACTGTTCTTGCAGATGATGTCATTGGTGTCATCCTCGCATCCGCATGCCGTCGGGATCGTACGGTGCTTCAGTGCAGACAAGTGTTTTGTAGCTCGTTCCGGCCACCTCGATCGTGAAACTTTTGTTGAAGATGTGCGCCAACGATTCTTTGGGATTACAACGAATCAACGCGAACGAGAGAAGTTTGCCCGTCCTCGGACCATATCCGCCTGAAGTTGTGAGGCCGACAATTTCATCTTCACAGACAATCGGCTCATCATGCAACAACAACGGACGCTCACCCGATTCGACTGTGACTTCAAGCAGAACCAGTCGCTGATTCAATCCTGTCTCAGTCTGTTGCTGAAGAGCTTCTCGCCCTAAAAACCGAGACTTGCGCATGTCGACCGTATGAACAATGCCGGCTTCGAGCGGTGTCACATCGGGTCCCCAGTCATGCCCCCAATGTCCGAACCTCTTTTCCAACCGGCACCCATCAACTGCAAGGAGCCCAAGATGCCCGATCACAAGATCTCTTCCACTGGCTATGAGCCTTTCATAGACTTGCTCTGCGAAACTGTCGCGCACATATATTTCCCAACCAAGTTCGCCGACATAACTGCGCCGAAGGGCGGCTATGGGAACTCCTGCGATGCACATTCGACGATGAGCACCGAATACGAATGACTCGTCCGAGCAATCCTCGTCGGTCACTCTCTCCATAAGCTTCCGGGATTGAGGACCCATCACACCGATGACTGCCTCAGCTGATGTCACGTCGTCAACCGATATCGAAGGGTAATTTTTCAGTAGCTGTCGAATTCGTCTGAGATCGCGATATCGTGTAGCCGCTGCTGAAATGATTCGAAAATGATTCTCATCAAGTCGCAAAATGGTCACATCGGCCTCAATTCCACCGCGCTCATTCAGCATGACTGTATAACGCGATCTACCTGGACTGATATTCATATCTGCAGCGCAGATAAACTGCAACGCGTCCAAACTGCCAGAACCACTCAACTCGATCTTTGTAAACGGTGTGAGATCCATCAATGCCACTTCGTTCATCATTCGCGATGCCTCACGGATTGTATAGTTCCACCACGACTGCTCTTTGTATGTGTGAACGAGCTTTTCTTCCGGTTGGCTTTCCGCGAACCATAGTGACCGCTCCCAACTCGCCATAGACCCGAAAACCGCCCCTTTCTTCTTGAGCGGCCCGTGCAACGGTGTGCATCGTATATCTCTGCCATATCGGGGCTGCTTCAACGGCCAGTGCATGGCGAACTGATCATTGATCGCTTCGTGCATACGTTCTTTGAGAAAGCGTGAATCGGACCATCTGGGATCGGCACGCGCCACATCGACCTCCCACAGATCGTATGGTGGATGGCCGTTTTGAATCCATTCAGCAAGCACATGACCGACACCAGCTGACGACATCACACCTACAGAATTGAATCCGGCGGCCACGTAGAGTCCCGCAACATCTGCAGATTCTCCGATCAGCGGTCGTGTGTCCGGCGTAAAACTTTCCGGCCCATTCATGAATGTGTGAACGCCTGTGTTTTTCAGTTCAGGCACGCGGTTCAAACCCGCTCGCATGATCGGTTCGAAATGACTCCAGTCCTCATCGAACATCAGAAATGGCGTGTGTGGTGCTGCTGATTCAGGATCCCATGGCTTGGCATCGCGCTCAAACCCACCCAGCACCAGCTTTCCTGTATCGCCCTTGATATAGAAGTCGGAGTCAAGATCCCGCAATACTGGAATCGGATCGGGCAAACAGTTCATGGGCTCGGTGACAACATACATGTGTTCGACTGCTTGCAGAGGCACACGGACACCTGACTTTGCAGTCAATTCCCTGGACCAAAGACCGGCACAAAGCGCGACGATATCCGAATAGACCTGACGCCCATCCTCCAGTACGACACCCTTGACCGTGTCGTTTTCGACAATGATCTGATCGACACCGCAGTTCTCCTCGATCACAACACCGCGACTTTTTGCGCCTGCTGCATATGCCGAGCACAAGTCAACAGGTGACACCTGCGCATCTTCGGCGACCCACAACGCACCAGCCAGATCATCGGTAAAAATAAAACCGACAGCGCGAGACAGTTCCGAAGGGCTGACTATCTCTGCGTCGAGACCAACCATGTTGCCGACGGCAGCGATTCTTCTAAGTTCAGTCAGGCGTTCCTGTGTCTGCGCCAGCCAGTAACCGCCGGTGCGTCGATAGCCGACCGACTGCCCGGTCTCGCGTTCGAGTTGCGGAAACAGTTCGATTGCATGCATCGCAAGACGCGTCATGTTCAGTGATGAACGAAGCGGTCCGACGATTCCCGCCGCATGCCAACTCGTTCCACTGCCAGTTTGATTTTTCTCAAACAGATGGACTGAACGCTGACCCGCCACGCCCAGACGATAGGCGACCGAAAGTCCGATGGCACCACCGCCTACAATGATCACTTCCGCTTGATTAGTCATTCCATAAAAGAATGTCGAAAAAATATCTGACTCATATCAATCATCCGTCGCGTACCGACCTAACAATACATTTTTGAAAGGTTACCGGAAAATATAATCCAAGTCATGAGCAACCTGAAAAACGAAAAACAGTCAACACGAAGAATTGGTGGTCGACGAGCCAAACAGGATCGTCTCAAAACTTTCGACACCCCTGGTACCGGCAGTCCATATATCAAGCGAAATGTCGGTAGATTCACGCTGCTCGATGAGGAGAGCATCGAACTGATCGAATCGAATGCAGACCGAATTCTTGCCGAAGTCGGAATGGACTTTCGAGACGATCCCGAGACCTTGCAGATTTTTCGCGATGCAGGCTGCGACGTGCGCGGCGAGCGAGTGAGGTTTGACCCTGGATTCTGCAGACACATCATCAAACAGAGCGCTCCCCGAGCGTTCATCCAACACGCCCGCAACCCCTTGAAGTCCGTGATGATCGGCGGCGATAACTCGCTTTTCTGCCCAAGCTTCGGACCACCTTTTGTACACGATATGGACCGAGGCCGTCGCTACGCGACTTATGAGGACTTCAAAAATTTGACGCGAATTCACTATATGCTCAACAGTATCCACCATTCCGGCGGTGTGGTCTGTGAACCGGTAGATCTGCCGGTTCATGTCCGGCACCTGTATATGGCGAAAGCCCACCTGACCTTGACCGACAAACCATTCATGGGCGCCGTCACCGCACAGGAGAGAGCTGAAGACACGGTCGCCATGGTAAAACTGGTATTCGGTGAGAAGTTCGTCGAAGAAAACTGCTGTCTTTACAGCGTGGTGAACACCAACGCTCCACTGGTGCTTGATGCCACCATGCTTCACGCACTCAAAGTCTATGCCCGCGCGAACCAAGCCGTTGTCGTCTCACCATTTGTACTGGGTGGCGCGATGAGCCCGGTTTCAGTCGCGGCAACGTTGGCGCAGGTGCTGGCCGAGGTACTGGCCGGACTGTGCCTGATTCAGCTGATCCGTCCCGGTGCGCCTGCGGTGTTCGGTACATTTTTCAGTCCGATTTCACTGCAATCGGGGGCGACAACATTCGGCACGCCGGAGGGAATGCAATTCCAGATGTGCGCACGTTCACTGGCCGACCGACTCGGCGTGCCGCTTCATTCAGTCGGTGCGCTCACCGCATCGAAAGTGCCGGACGCCCAAGCTGCATATGAGAGCTCCACGCAGTTGCTCGGGTCGTTTCTCGCAGGCACCCACTTCATCATTCATGCGACCGGGTGCCTTGAAAGCCTGCTGACGACCGGATACGAGAAAGTGATCATGGATGCTGACCGATGCGCCATGCTCGAGGCCTTTGCGAAAAATGTCGACCTCTCGACCGAGGCACAGGCATGGGACGCATTCCGTGAAGTTCAGCCTGGCGAGCACTTTCTCGAATCAAGCCATACTCGACGAAATTTTGAAACTGCGTTTTTTCAGTCAGCGATTTCCGACAGCCGATCGTTTGAGCAGTGGGAAGCGGACGGTTCGATCTGGCAACATCAGCGCGCCAACGAAATATGGAAGACATTGCTTGCAGAGTATCAGCCTCCAAACATAGGAGAAGATCTATCGGAAGCCATCGACGACTTCATCAGGCGCAGGGAACAACAGATCAACAAACTTTTTTGAGACACTCGGAGTGCACTAATGGACATCCATACAGACTGGTCTACATCAAATGTGATTGAGAAACGGGAGCGGTATTACGCAGCTTCGCAAAGAAAGTTCCAGCCATACCAGAAACCGCTCATCCTCAAACGCGGTAGCGGACAATACCTGTGGGACGAACTCGACAATCGCTATATCGACCTGCTGGCAATGAACGTGTGTGTGTCGGTGGGACACTCCCATCCGGAAGTGAATCAGGCGGCCAGGGAACAGGCATCGGCATTGTCTCACTGCACGACCATGTTCTATCACCCTGTTCCGGCACATTACTGCGAGGAGCTCGCCGCCACCATGCCACCGGAACACGAGTGGGTGGTCCACCTGACCAACAGTGGCGCCGAGGCGGTGGATCTGGCACTGATGATGGCCCGGGCGCATACAGGACACAAGGATATCGTCGCATTGCAGGGTAGTTACCACGGTCCGACGTATGGCGCACAGTCGGTAACTGGAATTTCCGGCTTCCGTCACGATGTCGCGCTGCCGGGCAACGTTCAGTTTGCAACCACACCAAACGCCTATCGCGGTGCTTTCGGTGATGATGTCAATTTGTACCTGGACGCTCTGGAGAGTACGATTCAATTTTCCACTTCCGCCAGGCTGGCCGGTATGATCATTGAACCCATACAAGGGTATGGTGGTGCAATTCCGATTCCAGCTGGTTATATCGCCGGTGCGGCGGAGCGGATTCGGTCCGCAGGCGGATTGATGATCATTGACGAAGTCCAGGCAGGTGTCGGCAGAACCGGAAAAAGCTTCTGGAGTTTCGACTATCTCGGTATAGTTCCTGACATCGTCGTTGCCGCCAAAGGTATCGGTAACGGCTATCCTCTGGCAGCGGTCATTGCTCGACGGGAATTTGCTGAAGCGATGGCGGAAAAATTTCTATTTCATACCTACGGTTCGAATCCTGTCAGCTGCGCTGCTGGACGGGCAGTTTTGCGGATCATCGAGAAAGACAAACTGCAGGACAATGCGGCCCGTGTCGGAAAACTGCTCTTGGAAGGATTGAAGAGTGTACAGCGGGACCACCCTGTCATAGGAGATGTGCGGGGAACCGGTCTGCTGTTGGCGGTCGAGCTTGTGAAGGATCGTACTACCAAAGAACCGGCTGGCGAAGAGACCGCCGCGGTGTTTGAAAGCACCCGAAAATACGGTCTGGTGACCAGCAAAGCGGGACCTCATCGAAATGTGCTGAGGCTGGTGCCCCCGATGTGCCTGTCTGAGCAGGATGTGCCTATCATAGTTGACGCGATGGCACGATCGTTTTCTGACCTTGGGTGATCAGTTGTGTTCAACCGCCAAAAAAGAAGCCGCCGATGATACGATTCGGGTTGAGCGTGAAAAGACCGGCGACAATAATACCGATAAAGCATCCGATCATCGCCGAGAAATGAGCGCGTCGGTTGCCTCGACGGATCATGTAGATCGCGTAAACCATGGAAATCAATGTAATAACCGACAGACCATGAATCCAACTCATACCGCCGCCGTCACCGAGATCCCGAATGCTGAAAGACCCTACTGCAACCACGGACATCACAACAACCCAGATACGACCAAGCAATTTGTGCCGCTTGGTGCCCTTGGATGAGGAGAGAACCACAATTCCGAGAATCAGCGCGCTAACCGCCGCCGCAATATGAATACCGATAATTGCTTGCACTGTTACTCCGTTTCAATTCATAGGTAGGCGAGTACCAATCCACCAAACACCATCGCACCGAACCAGCTGTTGCCGAGAAAAGCTGCAAAGAACTTTTCCCGATCATCCACTCGGCACGAATACTGGTGCCAGACCGCCACCGCCAAGGCGCCACTGAGGCCAAGAAAATAATACCAATCCAGCTGTTCAATATATCCCACAAAACCCAAAACCAACAGTGTCAGTACCTGACAGATTCCGATAACCAGCCGATCACGGCGACCAGTCAGTACCGCGAGTGACTTCACTCCGATTCGGACATCATCATCACGGTCGACCATCGCGTAGTATGTATCGTAGGCACCGGCCCACACAACATTGGCCAGAAGCAATAGCCAGCCGGATAGCGGCACAGTATTCAGATGTGCTGCGAACGCAATTGGAATCCCCCAGCCAAATGCGATTCCCAGGTAGAACTGAGGCAGGTTGGTGAAGCGTTTGAGAAAGGGATAGGACGCAGCAAGAAATAGACCCACTGCCGCAAGCAGAATCGACAGTGTATTCAGGAACAGCACCAGGATCAGACTGACCAGCGCCAGAAGGGCAATCAAGTACATAGCCTCTCTGACTGACACCTCACCGGTTGCCAACGGGCGATCCTGTGTACGCTCAACGTGCGGGTCGAAATCCCTATCCGCAAAGTCATTGATCACACAACCACACGAACGCATGACAAACACACCGATGACGAGTATCAGAACGATATACGGTTCGGGTGATCCACCACCTGCGATCCACGCCGCCCAAAGCGTCGGCCACAGCAGCAGGAGACTGCCAATCGGTTTATCTAGCCGCATCAAACGGGCATAGGCACCCAATCGCTCAGACAGCACTGTATTCGCCCTCTCGCGGAGTCCAGCGTCGAATCAGTTCCTGTGCATTTTCCGGGTGCTGTTTCAGGATCATTTGTGCGGCCTGATTGACTTCGTTGATCACATTGATGTCACGCGGCAGTTCGGCAATCCGAAATAACTGTGAGCCGGTCTGGCGGGTGCCAAGCAGCTCTCCCGCCCCTCGTAGTTTCAGATCGGTTTCCGCAATCTTGAATCCATCCGTGGTCTTTCGCATCACCTCCAGACGTTTTTTGGCCGACTGTGTCAGTGGCGCTTTGAATAACAGCACGCATTGTGCCCTCTCAGCACCCCGACCGACACGACCGCGAAGCTGATGCAACTGCGAAAGTCCCAATCTGTCAGAACTCTCAATCACCATCAGACTGGCATTGGGCACGTCGACTCCTACTTCGATAACGGTCGTAGCAACCAATACGTCAATTTCGCCATCCCTGAACGATTTCATGATCTTGTCTCTTCTGTCGCTTTTGAGACGCCCATGAACCAAGGCAATACGAAACCCGGGCAACGACTTCTTGATCACCTTTTCCGTCTCAACCGCGGATTCAACATCCAACACCTCGGACTTCTCGATAATCGGGCACACCCAATAGACCTGTTGACCACAATCGCGTAACTTCCTAACCAAGTCAAGTGCATCCCGTCGATTGCTTGACGCCATGATTCGAGTCTGAACGGGTTGTCGGCCCGGCGGGAGCTCAGTGATACTGGAGACATCGAGATCGGCATAGAATGTCATGGCCAGCGTGCGCGGAATCGGTGTCGCAGTCATCACCAGCTGATGAGGAACCAGATCATGGCTTACACCTTTCTGTCGGAATGCGTAACGCTGTCCGACGCCGAATCGGTGCTGCTCGTCAACAATCACCATGCCGAGATTCTTGAATTCAACTTTCTCCTGAAACAGTGCATGGGTACCGATCACAATATCTGCCTGTCCGGAATGTATGGCGTGTTCGATTTCTTTTCGTGCCTTGGCAGGCAATCTTCCGGTAAGCAGGTGAACTTCGACACCGAGTGGTTCGAACCAACCGGTGAATGACTTCAGATGCTGTTCCGCGAGCAGCTCGGTAGGTGCCATGATTGCGATCTGAAAACCTGAGTCCACTGTCCAGGCGGCCGCAGCCGCGGCCACCAGCGTCTTGCCACAACCCACATCACCTTGCAGCAAACGTAGCATGGGGGTGGACTTTTTCAGATCATCAAGAATTTCGTAGATGACAGTACGTTGCGAGTTCGTGGGCTGGAATGTCAGTGAATTCCTGAGCCGTCTCGAAAGAGTTCCCTTCGGACGCAACGGCGGCGCACCGACCGACTGACGCAGTTCCTTGTGTCTCCTTCTGGCGATCTGGAACGACACCAATTCTTCAAATATCAGCCTGCGGACCGCCGGCTGATGATTCTCTTCGATCTGCAGTTCAAACTCCCCCACCGGTGGTGCATGTACCATCATTAGTGCATCCCTGAGTCCAACCAGACCATTCTCCTCGCGTGTCTGATCCGGAAGCGGGTCGCTGATGTCCCGCTCCAGGAACAAATCCAATGCGGATTTGACAATGTTACGCATCTGCCCCTGTCCGATTCCTTCTGTCAGACGATAGATCGGAGTGTAGCTGTCGTTCTGGATTTCGGGCGGCGGGGAATTGTAAACTGCGTATTCGGGATGAGCCATCTCATACGCATTGCTGATCAGGCGAACCTCACCGAAGCAACGAATCCATGAACTGCTCTCCAGGTTCTGCTGCTGTCGGGAGTTGAAATGGAAAAGACGCATGCGCATTGAGCCCGTATCGTCTTCGATGTGTGTCACGAGACTCCTACGTCGACCGAAATTGACTCGAACATTGACGATTCGACCGGTAACCACTACAACTCGGCCAATGGATATCTCACCGAGCGGGGTTGACTTCGTACGGTCTTGGTAACGGTACGGCAGATGAAGCAACAGGTCTTTGACCTGGAATATACCGATTCTCTCCAGTGAGGATGCCAGTTTGTCACTTACCCGCGGCAGGACGGTAACAGGCAGTTCTTCTGGATTTTGCTGGACCTCCGACTCCACCGCAACTACAGCGCCATGATAGCTTCCATCTCAACGCCTACGCCTTTCGGTAACGATGCAACACCAATTGCCGCGCGCGCTGGATAAGGCTCGTCGAAATATTCCGCCATGACTTCGTTGACAGTCGGGAAATTTCCCAAGTCTACGAGATAGACGGTCAGCTTGACAATGTCATCCAATCCGCCGCCTGCGGCATCGGCAACAGCTTGAAGGTTCTGAAAGACGCGGTGAATATGCGCACGAATGTCGCCATCGGCAATATCCTGTGTTGTCGGGTCAAGCGGAATCTGACCTGATATATAGACCGTGTTGCCTGTTCTTACAGCCTGAGAATAGGCACCGATGGCTTTTGGTGCCTTGTCAGTTGAGATGATTTCCCTTGTTGCCATCCGAAGTATCCTCCCGGGTGAGACATTCGTGCCCGAATGCCAAGAAAATTCTGATCGAAATCGGTAACGGCCCCATCAACCGTCTGATACGTCATGTCAAACAGGAATTTTATTGCATACGAGGCACGAGTATTACGCCAACCTGTATCTCTGAATATGGAAAACAGAAGGTACTTTCTTGATCTTTCGAATGATTCTCGCCAGATGCTGGCGATCAGACACATCGATATCAAACTCCAATGTGACCGATGCCCCATCGGTGGTGACGATTCGGCAATCTCCGATATTTGCATCCATCGATGCGATGTCCGTCGCAATCTGTCCCAGCAGACCGCTTCGGTCCTCAGCATCAACACGTATGGCAACACGGAATACACCTTCGGGCTTGTCCGTCCAGTAGAACTTCTGCCAGCGTTCGGGTGGAAACTTTGAATATAGAACATTGTTGCAGTCGGCGATGTGAATAACGATTCCTCCACCTGCGCTCCAGAAAGCGACAATCGAATCATTGGGTATGGGGTTGCAGCACTTCGCGTATTGCACGACCATACCTTCGGTACCATCGATTGACACCGACATTACGCGGCGGTGGAACTTGTCATCTGCCGAGAATTGATCCGCGAACAACTGCTTCACAATGACCGGTGCGAATCGGTTTCCGTTCCCGACCTCCTGAAGAATCGTATTCCACTCGTCAAGATGCAGTTTCTTCGCCAAACTGTTCTTCATTTCATCGGTAATACTGGAATACTTTATTTTCTGACTCTTGAGTTCGTTTCTCAGGAGCCGTTCTCCCATCCTGACGTAGTCTTGCGCTGTCTTGTCTTTCAAGGCGCGTCGAATCGCCATTTTCGCTTTCGCGGTGACCACGAATTTTTCCCACTGCGGGTCGGGGTTCCCGAATGCCCGCTTCTTGATCTCCACCTGGTCGCCATCCTGCAACACTGTGTGCAGTGGCACTCGCTCGCCTCCGATTGTGGCGGACTTCACCTGGTGTCCCAGATCGGTATGGACAGCGTAAGCAAAGTCAATCACGGTTGCGCCTTTTTTCAGACGCTTCGATTCTCCTTGTGGTGTTACAACGAAAACGCTATCGAAGTACAGATTGCGCTTGAGATTCTCGAGAAATTCGCGTCCAACCTCATTGTGATTGGCTGAATGATCCAGCAAGTCCTTCAACCATGGGATGTCGCCGAGTGCGCGAATTTGTGACGGTCGTACGTTGGTCTTGTAACTCAAGTGTGAGGCGATGCCATATTCTGCAATCTCGTGCATCTTGTGGGTTCTGATCTGTATCTCCATTATCCGTCCGGACTCATCGTAGACGCTGGTATGCAGTGACCGATAGCCGTTGATTTTGGGAATGGCAATGTAGTCGTTGAACTCGCGGGAGATCGGTTTGTAGTTCTTGTGAATGACACCCAGCGCGCGATAGCAGTCATCTTCGCTGTCGAGCACCACACGAAACCCGACAAGGTCCTTGATTGAGGTGAAAGAGATGGATTGATTTGATTCGCGCTTTCGCCGCATCTTCTCATGTATGGCTGAGACATTTTTCTCGCGCCACGATACGTCCGCTGAAATGCCGTGTTCTTTCAGAATGCTGGTGATGGTCTTGACGTGGCGGTTGATGGATACTGTGGCTCGGGATTTGACGGTTTTTCTGATAGCGTTGGCGATGGTGCGGTATCGGGAGGGGTAGATGGCCTGAAAACATAGATCTTCCAGTTTTCGATGCCACTCGTGCATGCCCATCATGTAGGTCATCGGAATGTAGATGTCGCGTGTCTGCCTGACAATTCTCTTGCGCTTGTCGAGACGGTGCACGTCCAGTGTTTCCAGATTGTGCATTCTGTCGGCGAGTTTGATCAGGATGACGCGGATATCGCCTGCCGCGGCGACCAGCAGACGTCTAAAATTCTCCGCCTCCTCATCGTCCTTGTCCTTGAATTCAGTTCCTGTGACCTTGCTTACACCACTGACCAGATTGGCGACATCCTCCCCAAATTCGCGCCTGAGAGCTTCCCAGGTCACGTCCGTATCTTCCAAGGTGTCGTGCAGGATGGCAGCCATAACGGTATGGCTGTCCAGTTGAAGTTTTACAAGCAGTTCGGCGACTGCCAGCGGGTGGTTGATGTACTTCTCGCCCTTGATCCGCCGTTGTCCGGCGTGTGCGGCTGCGCCTATCTCGTAGGATCTGCGAACTTCGTCAATTTCCTGTTTGTCAAGATACTCGGCCAGCAGGTCACAAAGATTGTCAAACTGCCGTTTTTCCCTGTCTGGTATACCAAGACGGCGAGACAGTTCAATTAACTTGCTGCTCGATGTCTTGATCAGCTGGTTCGCTGTCGGCATCCTCTGGTGTGTCGTCTTCGGCTCGCGGCTCTTCCAGTTCCTCCGATTGAAATTCGAAAGGATTGGCAATGGTCGGCATGTCGTCCTCGTCAAGAATGCTCGCTGTGATCAAGCCATCGGCAATCTCGCGCAGGGCAATCACCGTATTCTTGTCATTGTCCCGCTCGACCAGAGGTTCTGCACCGGCGGCTAACTGCCTAGCGCGTTTGGTCGCGATCAAAACCAGCTGAAATCTGTTTTCAACCCTTTCAAGACAATCTTCTACAGTAATACGTGCCATTTTTTACCTCTGAGAGCTGCGTTGTCAGGAACTGACGGAAATGTGTTCAATAGGTTATCTGAATAATTATATATGCGTAAAATTTCGGTTTTCAATTTATTGACCGACCTCACTGCATTTGAGCATCAGGCAACTTTTTTGAGCAAACCGATAATTTCATTCGAGAGTAAGCAGATAAAACAATCTGCCAGTTTCAAGTTTCTGAAATCAGCTACAGATTGAGTGGCTTTCTAAAATATGACAGCGCAACAAACAATCAATGTACTTTTCTTGTGTACCGGTAACTCGGCACACAGCATATTGTGCGAAACCGCGCTCAATTCAACCGGAAATGAGATATTCAATGGGTTCAGCACCGGTAGCCAGCCCAAAGACGAGGTCCGCCCGATAACCCTAAAGACGCTCGATAAATTCGGCATCTCAGCAGAGGACTGTCGCTCAAAGAGTTGGGATGAGCTTTCAGTCGCAGCTGCACCGGTTATGGACTTTGTAGCGACTGTGTTTGATAACGCAGCTGCAGAAGTCTGTCCGTTCCGGCTGGCATCACCGGTCACTGTGTACTGGAGCATTCCTGACCCGCCGGCTGTTGTCGGATATTCAATTGCGCAGGAACAGGCTTTCGAGCAGGCATGGCGAATTGCGAAAAATGCCATATCCGGACTGGTGAAAGCAGTTGATGCAGAACCCGGTACGGCGCAGTTGTCAAAAAGGCTGAATGCGATTTCCCTGGACCCGCATTAGTTCGGATTCTTTCGAATGTAGTCGCGAGTGTTCGTCCTGACACGTTGTATTTGACAATCCGGCGACCCGTTTGACTTGATCGGCCTGATGTTGTTGTACGATAAAATTAAAGCATCATGTCTTCCAGTGAGTCCGACAAGGTTTCCGTAAGAGTTTGGGATTTGCCCGTTCGAATCTTTCACTGGTTATTGGCTGTACTGGTCGCCGTCATGTTCATCAGTGCAGAACTCGAGAATTTCGATGTTCACATCATCGCAGGCAAGAGTATTGCCATCCTTCTCGTGGCCAGAATAATATGGGGATTCATCGGCAGTTCGAATGCTCGGTTCTCGGCTCTATTCTTCCACCCCCGTGAATATGTGAACTATATCGCCGAACTGCCTCGGAGAAAACCAGGTAACAGTGTAGCGCACAGCCCGATCGGATCACTGGCGGTGATTGCGATCCTTTTGCTCATATCAGTTCAAGTCGCAACCGGTCTGGTCGCATCGGATATCGATGGACTGATCGAGGGTCCTTTTGCCTATTACGTAAGTTATGACACCAGTCGCTGGGCAACTGATATCCACCTGACCAATAAAACGCTGGTACTCTATATGATCGGCCTGCACCTGGCCGCCAATGCGTTTTACTACCTCTATAAAAAAGACAACCTGATCAGTCCGATGATCACTGGCACTCGACAGGTTCCACAAAACCTTTCGTCAAATCAACCAGTCATGGCACCCATCTGGAAGGGTATAGCGACTATCCTGGTCTCCGCAGCATTCATGCTGTGGATCTTCAACCAATACGGCTGATTCGTCGAAACATCCCTGCAGATTTGGCGTCGCTTGCCTTACGTCAACCGGTAACCGATACCGATCAATGATCGTGCTTCTTTCGAAACGTCTTGTGACAGGTGCGGCATCCATTTCCGCCCAATGCCTTGACACTTGCACCGATCTGTCCCTTGTCACCTGACTCGAAAGCCGCTTCGAGCGCCAATGCCGGTTCCACCAAACCATTGGCAGCGGCAACAAAGTCGTCCCACTTCTCCCAGATGACGGCTTTGGACTCACTGTCCTCATATTGATCCATCCCGGTATCTTCCGGAAACAGGTCCGGAATGCCCGGTGCATTTTCCGCGATTTCCGCGGCCATGGCACCCAGCTCAAGCGGTTCGCCATCTCCTCTCTTCAGATAATTCGAAAACGCTTTCATCGCGCTTCCCATACCCTTCATGAATTCACTTCTGGATTCCAGAACAGCCTCTATTTCCTCAGCAGACTTAGCCTTTGAGGCATCATACGCGTGTACGATCGAACCCGTCATACCCAACGCAAGCAACACAATAATTGGAAGTTTAGTTGTGATTTTCATAACTCAATCTCGATTTGCATAGTTTGAAGAAATTATAAGGGCGGCGGCGTAAATTCAAAAACTTAATAATCTGTACATCAAGTTTCCGATACAGATATTGACTCCAGTAACGATGCCGCCCAACTTTTATGATTGCGAATATCGTCCAAACTCAG
Organism: Arenicellales bacterium; assembly: GCA_963666625.1. Classification (GTDB taxonomy): domain Bacteria; phylum Pseudomonadota; class Gammaproteobacteria; order Arenicellales; family JAJDZL01; genus JAJDZL01. The sequence continues at coordinate 1,427,661 of OY762925.1, read as the reverse complement.
ACCTGAGAACTCGTAGGGCAGCACAAGCCAGCGATCGGTTTCGTTCACAAAATAGTCCGGTGCCGGACGGCCCGCCACCGAACGGTACCAAACCGCTGCCACGCGGGTATCTTCGGGCATATTCCGACGCAGCTTGCGGCGCAACTTCTCCTTGACGGCCTGGATGCTGTTGCCGCTGCTGAACACATCATCAACCAACAACAATCGATGTTCAGACTCCAACCGATCTTCCAGATATTCCAGCCCATGGACTTTGATACCGGCAGAATTCTTGATCATATCGTCGTAGTACTGCATACCCTGATAGGAGGTACGAATAGCAATATGATCGGAATGGATACCAAAATACTGCAGACATTCCTGCACCACGATTCCCACCGCACTCCCGCCGCGCCAAATGCCGGCAATGAAATCCGGATGGAATCCGCTGGTAAATATTTGACGTCCAAGCCGGTAGCCGTCCAATATCAACGACTGTTCGTCAACATAGATTTTTTCGGTATGCTGTGGCAGTTTCATCGGCTAAAATTTTAGCATGAGTGAGAAAATCTATGTTCAGGCTCAAGACCTGCTTAGCGACGCCGTCCGGCTCGGTGTAATGGTGGCCAATAGTGATTTCAGACCCAGCTTTATTGTTGGCATCTGGCGCGGTGGAACACCAATCGGTATAGCGGTGCAGGAAGTGCTGGCGTGGGCCGGTATTCAAACAGACCATATAGCTATTCGCACGTCGTCCTATGATCACGCCATAGACCAGCGAGGTCAGCATGTGCGTGTACACGGTCTGGACTACCTGGTGGAACGTGTAAATGCCGAAGATGGCATGCTCTTTGTCGATGACGTCTTCGATACAGGACTTACCATACAGGCTGTCGTCGATAAGCTGCGTCGCAAAGCACGGCTGAACACTCCGCGAGAAATTCGTGTCGCGGTTCCCTGGTACAAACCCAAACGTAACAAAACCGACAAGGCACCTGAATATTATCTGCACGAAACAGAACAATGGATCAAGTTTCCTCACTCACTTGAAGGCTTGAGCGATCACGAGATAAAGAAATATCGACCCGAAATCTGGTCGGTATTGAACGAATGACAGACTGGCTTTCGTGGAACGCGGGCTATTGTGTTGCGTAGGAAGATATTACTACAACACGGGTATTCGCTGACAACTTGTTCGCGGAAGCCTGACTGGATATGTCTGGTAAATGCCGAATGAGTTTGTACCGGACGATTCACATCAATTCGATTTCAATAAACGTGAAATCTGTTGAACTGTTGTTAATGACATTGTGCTCAACGCCGGCGTTTCTGAAATAGGTCTCTCCTACAGAAAGTTCTCTGACCGTCTCATTCCCATCATTGTCAACGATCAACAAGCTGCCATTCGATGCTGAAACCACAACATAGTCGGTTTCATGACGATGATGTCCTGTTTCAGCACCTGGTGAAAATCGCCACTCCGTAACCCTAACCCGATCATTATCAATCTTTACGGTAGGAATGCCTTCGGGTTTCAACGTATTCATAGTTTTCACAATTCCCAGAAAAATGGTTCAATAATTTGCCGCCATGGTATCTGAAAAATTCGAAATTTCTTTCATACCAACAATCCCCAATTCGCAATACCATGAAATTAATTCGATTCGTGTCTATCATTATGACAACTCCATCGCAGTGAAAATATACTGCGATACTCATTATTTCGGCGGGCAAATTGATGACAGCACATCTTCTTGATCGTTACAGCGACGAAATTGATCGTCTTCAGAAATCCAATCTGAAGCGAGAGCTCGCAACGATCAGTGGCGTGGACTTCACCTCCAATGACTTTCTCGGTCTGATCCACGCCGAACCCATCCGGCTGGCGGTCCAGCAGGCACTGAAAGAGGGTATTGCCTTGGGTGCGGGCGGATCGCGTCTTCTCCGCGGAAACCACCATGAGCATCAGCAACTCGAATCAGACGCGGCCAGCCTATTCGGTTGTGAGAAGACACTTTACCTGTCCAGCGGGTACAGTGCGAACTTTGCGCTATTCACCACCCTGCCCAAAAAGCAAGACCTGATTGTCTATGATGCCTTGTCGCACGCGAGCATACGTGAAGGAGTGTTCACCACGCAGTCGAAGAGCGTCAAAGCCCGACACAACGATCCGAACGCGGTTGAACACGCAATTGTCAGTTGGCGCAAAAGCAGTTCTCAAACAGCTGTTCCGTGGATTGCGGTAGAGAGTCTGTATAGCATGGATGGTGACCGCGCGCCACTGGAAGAACTGATTTCGGTTGCAGACCGCCACGGTGCGATGCTCGTGGTTGACGAAGCGCATGCCACCGGGGTGTTTGGTGCGCGTGGTCTTGGGCTGACAGAGCCCTACCAGGGTCACAACAACCTGATCGTACTTCATACATGTGGGAAAGCTCTGGGGACGTCCGGCGCGCTGATCTGCGCGTCATCTGATATCATCGATTACCTCGTCAACCGGTGTCGTCCGTTCATCTATTCAACCGCACCACCACCAATTATTGCGACCGCGGTGAAGGCATCGCTCGCGCTGCTGATGTCTGAACCGGAACGAAGACAGAAACTGCATCAACTGATCGAAACTGCCGATCGCGAACTTGAACGACTCTTCGGAGTCAATGGCAGTGGTTCGCAGATTATTCCATTCGTCATCGGCGATGAGTCGCTCACCCAGCTGGTCGCTCGTGAAATGCAGGATGCAGGTTTCGATGTCCGGGCTATTCGACCGCCAACTGTCCCGGCGGGAACATCGCGTCTTCGGATCTCAATCACACTGAACGTAACCGAACATGATATTGGTAGGATGCTTGAAGCACTCCGCGAGATTATGAGTCGACTTGAAATTGAACCTAAACAAATCTAAGACGATGCCTCATACAGTGCACAAAAAAGCTCGCGGATTCCTGATCACAGGTACTGATACCGGTATCGGCAAGACTGTGGTCAGTGCGATGCTGGTTGATGCCCTCGGTGCCACCTACTACAAGCCGGTTCAGGCAGGTCTCGACGAGGAGACCGACACTGAATTTGTACGACGTGTCTCAGGCCTTCCACCAAGTCAAATCTTGGCTGAGGCGTATCGGCTGAACACACCCGCGTCGCCACATCTGGCGGCGGCAATTGATGGAATTGAGATTGATACAGAACGATTAGCGCTGCCTGAGACTTCAAAACCGCTCATTGTTGAAGGCGCCGGTGGCGTCATGGTACCGCTGACTGCAAATTTGCTTTACATCGAGATGTTCCGACGCTGGCAGTTGCCCGCCATTGTCTGCGCACGTACATCACTGGGCACCATCAATCATACACTGTTGACCATCGAATCGCTGCGTCGCTGGTCTGTCGAGGTTCACGGTGTAATTTTCGTTGGAAACCCTCATCAGGAGAACGAGACAATCATTCCGAAAATGGGGGATGTCACAAAGCTTGGACGTCTTCCAATCCTGAAATCACTTGACTCCGAATCACTTCGAAGCGCATTTCAGCAAAACTTCAATATCGATCAATTTACGAGAGTTCATATATGACCGAATCTGCGTACCCAATCTGGCATCCATTTACGCAACACGCATTGTTTCCTGACTTTTTGGAAATCGATCGCGCGCAGGGTGCCTATCTCTATACCACCGACGGACAGCAGATCATCGATGCCATCGCATCCTGGTGGGTGATAACCCATGGTCACTGTCATCCGGCAATGCAGGAAGCTGCGCGACGTCAGATTGAGCGGCTTGACCAGGTCATTTTCGCCGGCTACACACACGAACCGGCAGAAGAGACCGGACGTCTGCTTGACGAGCTGACACCGGACGGTTTGGACTATGTGTTCTTCTCAGACAGCGGATCGACAGCGGTCGAGGTCGCTCTGAAAATGGCGTTGGGGTATTGGCACCATATCGGGTCTGACCGTCAGCGGGTACTCGTTCTGGAGCACAGCTATCATGGCGACACCATCGGCACCATGTCCGTCGGAGAACGCGGTGTGTTCAACCAACCTTACGACCCTTTGCTGTTTTCAGTTGAGAGCATACCGTTCCCGGCAGACGGTAAGGAACAGGTGACCATTGACGCACTTGAGCGTAACTGTCGCCGAAAGGATGATGTCGCGGCGTTTATTGCAGAACCTCTGGTACTCGGAGCGGGCGGCATGCTGATGTATGGCGCTGAGACCCTTGCGGAAATGAAGCATGTCTGCGAAAAATATGACGTGCTCTTCATCGCCGATGAAGTGATGACCGCATGGGGACGAACCGGCACATTATTTGCGTGTGATCAGGCTGAGGTGGTGCCAGATATCGCATGTTATTCGAAGGGCATCACCGGGGGCTTTCTGCCGCTGGCCGTAACCATGTGCCATGAACGTATCTTCCAGGCACATTATTCGAAGGACCGTAGCCGGACATTCTTTCATTCGAGCTCGTATACCGCAAACCCGATAGCATGCGCAGTAGCCGCAGCCAACCTCAAAATGTGGAAGGATCCACAAGTACTTGATTGTGTGAATCGGGTTGCCGAAATGCAGACGTTCAAGTTATCGCAACTTGAAAGTTCACCTTGGCTGAATTCCGTTCGCCAGCGTGGAACAATCGCGGCAATGGATGTGCGTGTACCCGATAGTGGATACCTGTCGGGTATCGGCACCGAACTGTACCTCAGATTCCAGAAAAGTGGAGTTTTGCTGCGACCGCTTGGCAATACGATCTACGTACTGCCCCCATACTGCGTTACGCAGGATGACCTGGACAAGGTCTACGAAGTAATCTCGGATACGGTGTCAGACTTGTTGGGGTAGCGGACTCATTCCCACCATTTCGAGATTCGTTTCTCCGAGCAATTTCTCGATCGCACCCAGCAGTCTGATATAGAGCACTCTCTCCTGACTCCACAGTTGCCGAATTGTCCGCAGATTGTAGTGTCCATCTCCATCCAGTCGTCGAGCCATGCTATACAGGTGTCCCTGCTCTTCGGCCAGCAGACGCTCAAGAGAGATGTCCAATGCGTTTCGATCAAGCGCACTCTGCAGAAGGTTGTAAGCCCACACGGCACGGAACTCGACCACGAGAGACATGTAGAGATAGATCGTCCGGTAGTTGGCACTTCGTCCGAATAACCGCACCATGCCTGCCTCAAGTCGATTGAAGTAAGCCCGGGCAGATGCCGGCGCAAGCAATGCATCGGAAGAGTAGTCAATTTCCTGATCTTGTACACGTTCAGCATGCCGCTTGAAGAACACCGCATGGCCGGTCTCTTCATTGAGATGCTTCAGAGTTGGGTAGTCCATTACATTCGCAGGCTGCGTAGCCATAATCTTGTAACTGCCGATGTGCTCCATGTACGACAGCGTGTTGAGAAACAGAACCGCGTCTCGCTTGCTGGCGCAAAGACTCATGAACACCGACATGCTCCAATCAGCGAGGTCGTCATTACTACGTTTGAACTCGCTCACCAGTTCGTTCACGGCTACTGTCATGACGCAACCTCCCGAACATATTGGTCAGCTTGTTCAATTGAATCGCCGGTCGTCGGCAACATATCCTCAAGCCCCAGTTTGGTGAACAGCGCCTCGTCATGGTCATATTCAACATTGTCGGTTGTCAGCAGTCTGTCTCCGACAAATATCGAATTGGCACCGGCAAAAAAGCATAGTGCCTGAAGCTCTTCCGACATAGACCGGCGACCGGCCGAAAGCCTAAGCACTGACTTGGGGAGCATGATTCTCGCGACCGCGACTGTACGGACGAATTCTATCGGTTCAACCTGCTGCGCCTCGGCCAGCGGTGTGCCCGGTATGGGCACCAACATGTTGATGGGAACGCTTTCCGGCGGATGTTCCATATTCGCCAGCACCATCAGCATACTGCCTCGGTCCTGCTCAGACTCACCCATGCCCAGTATTCCCCCACAACACACTTTCATCCCTGCCTCGCGAACATAACTGATCGTCTGCAACCGATCCTCAAAAGTCCGCGTGGTGATGATCTGATCGTAGTATTCGGGTGATGTATCGACATTATGGTTGTAGAAATCAAGGCCTGCCTTCCTCAGTCTGACCGCCTGGTCGCGATTGAGCAACCCCAGTGTCATACAGGTTTCGAGGCCAAGTGACTTGACTTCCGAGATCATCGCGCACAGGCTCTCCATATGGCTGGGCTTGGGACCTCTCCAAGCCGCGCCCATGCAGTATCGTGTCGCTCCTTCCTCTTTAGCTGCCCTCGCATCGGCAATGACATCCTCGACCTTCATCAGCTTGCTGGCATCGACTTCTGTCTGATAGCGAATGGACTGACTGCAGTACTTGCAATCCTCAGGACAGCCACCGGTCTTGATATTGACGAGTCTGCTTTTTTGCACCTGGTTGGGTACGAAATTTTCACGATGGACAGTCTGTGCTCGGTAGAGCAGATCGCTGAAGGGCAAAGCGTACAGTGCCTGTACCTTCTTTCCAGTCCAAGTCTGTTTATCGGCAATATGATTCATAGCGACGGTTAGGTTAACTGACAGTAGAAAGTTCGGTTGGAAACCTACAGATTCGGTTCCAGTGAAGCAATAATATATTACTTATGCGACCCGGCTATAGAGGATTTCCCTGCCGAGTGCGATCAATAATGAAGCGCGGAATTTTTGATCTTCATCAAGCGATCCGCGGGCCTGTTTTGAACATTCGATTCGATTTTAATCACATACCCCCCCCCCCGTGATATATTACCGAGACTTATTATTCCAACTAATAAATTCTTCTTGGGAATTAGAAAATATGATGATTAGAAGAAAACGATCTGCGGCATTTATTCGCGTCAATTTGACCTGCGACGAATAATTGTTCCGACGCCACTGCTTTATATGTGCAATCCAAACGCAATTATGCGTCTTTCTTTTTTTTGGGGTACTGGAATTTTTCTGGCAATGCTACTGCCATTTTCCTATGACGCATCGGCCCAGGCAACTACACCCAAATGTACCGACTCGCCGGATACCGGGGAACGGGTACTCTGCGAGGAATCGGCCAGTTCGACGGACAACATCACGATCACACTGAGCGGGGAGAGTATCGCTACAACAGAGCCCCGCGAAGAAGGCATCAGGGCCATACACAAAGGCTTGGGGGATATCACAATTACAGTCAAGGGCAGCACAGGTGCCAGCGGACAAACTGTCAGAAGCGTGATAGATACCAGTGACGCGAAAGGAATTTATGCTGAATTCTCAGGGATACCGACCGGCACGAGTACCGGAAGGAAAAATATCATTATCAATGTCACTGATACCGACATAACTACCGGGCATACCCCTACCAACGTAAGCTACTCAGCTGGCGGAATCTCTGCCTGGTACAACGGAACGACAGATGATAACTTGAGGGACACAGAAAACATAGGTGACATAACGATCAACGTGCGAAACTCAACCGTCACAATAAACGGACCCGGGTCAGGCAGGGGCATCAGCGGACTTCACCAGGGTAGAGGAAGCGTAAACTTGGATGTAAGGAACACACACATCATGACGAAAGGTTCCAACAATATCGCGATCTTTGGAAAAGTCGATCAAATCCGAGATGCTACAGACAATGGCGGCAACATCACGATCTACGCTGAGGACCTGGAAATCAAGACCGAGGGCTGGAACTCACACGGCATTTTAGGCTGGGTGGACAAGCGTGTAATTGGAAATATCGACATTGATGTCGTAAATTCTACAATCGAGATGGAAAGTCCCGCCGTTCCCATCTACGCGTCACATGAAGGTAAAGGTAATATCGTCATCACTGCTCGTGGCGGAAGCAGAATCGTCATGTCTGGCGCCCTTGGCGTTGGGATTCTTGCGGAACAACTGTTCGAAACGGAAGATCAGCGAGGCGAAATCATGATCAATGCAGGCGGAAACATCGACTTTAGCGGGATGGGAGAGGGTCAGGGTATTCGCATAGGAAGGATTGATGACAATAATGTAGCGAAGGGAGCCGCGTCGTTCGATGAGCACGGCTATCGCCGGCAGAAAGTGCTTGTGAACGGTTCTGTCCGTGGCGGTGCCGGCATCGGTGGTGCGGGTTTGACCCTCGCCGGTGGCGGCCGAGTCTTCATCAAACCCAAAGGTAGCGTTGGCGCGAGGTCCGGCGTGGCAATTCTCGCGAGCGGCGAAAAGGACGGAGACTCTACGGTCAAGCCCAAGCTATACATCGGGATTGAACCGGGCGGACGACGAATGGCGGAAGTTTTTGGCGATGACTGGATCATCAACGATGGCGGTGAAACTGTTATCGAGATCAATGGTGTCACCCTCCACGACGGTGAAAACGGTGCGACAGATAAGACGGTCGACAACGGCATATTTGTCGTTGGCATGAAGTCACAGGGTGTCAGTGTGACTGACCGAACGGTTCCGGGGGAGTTTGTCACCGAGCTTTCTGCAGTACCCGCTGACAGGGATTTTTCGGCCGATGATTTCGTGGAGAGATACATACTTGGGGCGGCTTACGAGGTCTCGTCGAATTTTCTGCTCCAAATGATCAACCCGAGAATTCGTTCCGCATGGGGGAGGGCAGACAGGGACAATCCGACTTGGATAGCAGTATACGGAAGCGAAGACAGATTTGTCCCGGAAAGCTCCCGCCAGGGAGCACAATACAAATCAAAAGATCTTTCACTGGAAATCAGACGCCACTTCGAGCTTGGTGACAGCCTGGACGGCTCAGTCGCCTTGGGCAGCATCTTATGGGGCTCGGCTGATGTTTCGGCTCCCTTCGGAAGTGAGTCTATCGAACTCGGTGGAACGTACGTGTCGCTTAACCTTCACCGGGAATGGACAAGCGGTATCTACGCCAGGGGTGACCTGTCATTCGGAAGATATTCTTTGGACTTTACGTCAGACAGGCACGGCCGTCTCAAGACCGGTGCAGAGGCGCATGCTCATTCCCTTCATGTCGAAACAGGCTGGCAGACAGGGTTGAACAGCGGGAAAACTCTCTCAACCCGGATTTGGACGAGTCAGTCGCGAGCTGAAATAGATGATTTCACCGATTCCATCGGTAACCGCGTGTCCTTTGCCAATGCCTTGCAAAATATGGGTGGAGTCGGGCTGACAGTTGGAAAAAATTACGGACTTGACCGCCTGGATGGGGTGCTGTCGCTGGATGCATCGATCGATCTGGAGCACACCCTCTCGAAGGTAGGGACAACAACGCGAGTTTTCGAGGAAAAACTGTTGTCGGTAGCACCCAAAAACCGCATTCGCGTGAATTTCGGGAGCGCCTGGCGCAATGCCCGACACGAGTTCAGCACATCGTTCTCTGCAGTCGGTACTAATTCAGACGACCTGCACTTTTCCGGGCAAGTCGCCTACAGGGTAAATTTCTGAGGCACACTTGCGGGAGTTCGCGGGGCTCTGCGTCGACTAAAGATGTAGCCCTTTTCTCCGTTTTCCTGTTTCGAATTCGTCAAATGGCTTCGGTTATTCTTGAACCGGGGTGCGATTGGAAGTGTTGTGTAAAGCTTTTCGCAACACTTCCAATCGCACCCTTCCCTGCCGGTAAGTTAATTTGATCACAACAGTCAGATTCATAATTCCTATATATTCTGTGTGCGGTATAACACTCATTGGAAATGGACAGCTCAAAAAATTCACAACGTCGCGAAGACCTCAGTCTCATAACAGGACAGGGCAGTTTCGTCGATGATCTACACTCGCAGACACTTCTTTTCGGACACGTCGTGCGATCTGCGTATCCGCATGCTGAGATTCTGAATTTAGATGTAGAGGCCGCAAGAACCCAACCGGGTGTCCGTCTGGTGGTGACCGCCGCTGTTCTCGACGAGGCAGGCTACGGCGAACTTCCCTGTGTCTCGGACCTGACAAACCGCGACGGTAATCCGATGTTCAAACCACCGCGTCCTGTTCTCGCACGGGACCGACTGCGTTATGTCGGCGAACCGATAGCTTTTATCGTTGCCGATACCATACATATTGCGCTGGAAGCAGCGGATCTGATCGATATAGATGTTCGCGAGCTTCCGAGCGCTTCAAGCACCGAAAAAGCACTGCGCGCCGAATTCAGCATATGGGAAGATGCACCGGACAATGTTTGTTTTGACTCAAGCCTCGGTTCGGAACAAGAAACTGAAGAAATGCTTGGGCAGGCAGAATATGTCGTATCGATCGAAGTGCATCACCCGAGAATGTCGATCACCCCGATCGAACCCCGAGCCGCCGTGGCTGAATACGATGCCGGTACAAACCACTACACACTCCACGTCCAGACCCAGGGCGTGCACATGGTACGACGGGTTCTGGCAAATGATGTCATGAAGATCCCGCTGGAGAATCTCAGGGTGATCACCCGCGATGTCGGCGGTAGTTTCGGCATGAAGATTTTCACATATCCGGAATACGCGCTGGTTCTATACGCAGCTGAACAACTAGGCAAGCCTGTGAAATGGACTGCAACCCGCTCGGAATCGTTCGTATCCGATGCACATGGTCGGGCAAGAATTGATCGCGCACGGCTCGGATTGGACACAGCAGGAAAGTTCGTCGCACTGCAGGTCGATGCAGAAGCTGATCTCGGTGCAAGTCTTTCGTATGTCGGGCCATCGATTGCAGGCCAATATGCTTACACCGTAATCGGACACAACTACAAGTTTTCGTCAATCAACTATCGTTGCAAAGGCGTGTTTACAAATGCAACCCCGACCGATGCCTATCGCGGTGCCGGCAAACCGGAGATGGTTTGTACGATCGAACAACTGATCGACAAGGCGGCTATCGAGCTTGGCATGGACCGCATTGAACTCCGACGTAAGAATCTCGTTCAACCCGACGATCTGCCATATTCGATGCAGAACGGACAGGTAATCGACAGCGGAGACTTTGGTGCATTGCTCAACCTTGCGTTGGAAAAGTCTGATTGGCACAATTTCTCTCAACGACGCAAGGATGCCTCGCAACGCGGTGTGCTGCGTGGTATCGGACTCGGTATGTATATGCACTCCACGGGTGGCTCGAAAGACGAGACCGGCGAGGTCAGACTTTGCCGGAGTGGAATGGTACGTGTCACCACAGGTACGCAGTCCGGTGGTCAGGGGCATCAGACCACTCTTGCATCACTCGTAGCCGAAGTGTTGCAGATCGAATCTTCGCGGATTGAGGTACTGCAAGGTGATACGAGTGAAATTCTTTCAGGTGGAGGTACAGGCGGCTCCTCAATGGTTTCGATTGCCGGTGTCACGGTACAAAAAGCAGCATTTGAGATGCTGGCACAAGCTCGTGAAGCAGCATCGCATTTGCTTGAAGTGTCGACCGCAGACATTGAATATGATTCGGGCGAATTCATCATTTCAGGGACAGACCGTCGTGTAAGTCTGGGCGACATTGCGGAATTCATCGAAGAATTGGGGGAGGACACACCCAACTGTGTGGGTTCGGTACCGTTCGATGGTACCAATACCACCCACCCTTGCGGCGCATATGTCGTCGAAATTGAATGCGACCCCGATACGGGTGTAATCAAGATCATTCAGATTGTCGGGGTAGACGACATCGGACGAATTCTGTTTCCCGCTATCGCGAATGGCCAACTCCACGGGTCGTGGGGTCAGTCTGTCGGAACTTCATTGATGGAAAGCATGCAATTTGATGAAGATGAGGAGGGACACGTGCTGTCAGGCTCACTGATGGACTATCAGTTGCCGCGCGCGGCAGATTTGCCGTTTTTCAAACTTGAGAAACATACGACGTTGTGCAAAACCAACCCGCTGGGTGTCAAGGGTGTCGGTGAGGTAGCAAATCTCGGTGCACCGGGTGCACTTGAAAATGCAATTTCAGATTTGCTTGGTGGTGGCTTGGAGTATGTTTCGCTGACCGGTCCTGCAACACCGCAAAGAGTCTGGCGTGCGATTCGTGGAATCACTCTTGGGTAGCGCTCAGACCATCATTCATTGTCGTCGCGGGCGACCCGTCCCAGATAACCGCCGTGATGGCGAAGTCCATACTGTTGCTTGGTTATTCCCTTCAGCTCCATCAGCGCAAGTGTGATCGCATCGGCGATTGCATTCATAACAGCAATGCTGGAAGACGGCGTCAGACCCAATGGACACGGCTCTTGGATATCACCCATTTCAAGAATCACATCGCTGTGAGCACGAAGTTCTGAATCTGAATGAGAAGTGATACCGATTACCTTGCCCAATCCAAGGTGTTTTGCCAGCTGCAGCATCTCGATGACCTCGCGTGTCTTTCCACTGTTGGAAAAAGCGACGATGCAGTCGCCCTCGGAAATCACACCGAGATCACCGTGCGCGGCTTCGCCCGGATGGAGATAGACAGCTGGTGTACCGGTCGAGCAAAGTGTAACAGCAAACTTGTTTGCTATGATTCCGGCTTTGCCCATTCCTGTTGTCAGCACCTTACCCTCGCATGCATGCAGCACATTGACTGCCGTCTCGTAATCTGACGATACCTTGATTGACTGAATAGCTGAAGCTTCAGCATCCAAGACGTACCGAATTCGTTGCATGACATCCATTGATTTGGAACCAGACGCGGATCAAAATTGGATGAAATTATAAACCTGCTGAATATCCAGCCGTTGCGAACTACGGACTGCTCTACTCCATCCTTAAAAAAGTCCGAATACTTGAGCATTCATATATTTATTGGTCACCTTTATTTGCAAGCAGATTTATTGTAGTAACATTAATTCGGTATCTAAACAGGATTTGACGATGCAAAGCGTATCGAAACACTTGAAGCTGGGAGATCAGACATGGCATTCATATATTTATTGGTCACCTTTATTTGCAAGCAGATTTATTGTAGTAACATTAATTCGGTATCTAAACAGGATTTGACGATGCAAAGCGGCGCAGCTGATCATGGCGAAACACTTGAAGCTGGGAGATCAGACATGGCACGGGCGAATGAAAGCCGGTGTTGCCGCTGGGATTCCATACGGTCCAATACTAACAGCTGAAGATAGTCGGAATGACTACGGTGAAAAGCGAAATACCAGCGTTGGTTTTCATGATGAAAGAATTGTCGTTCTTGTATGGACTCCTAGAAGATGACGCGCACAGAAAATTCAGTTTGAGAAACGCCAATGAACATGAAAGAAAAATTTATAGCGAAAGATTTTGATCCTGAAACTGCCCCCGACCTGTCCGGTAATGGTTGGCAGGAAAAATTTGCAAAGGCAAAAGTTCGTCGAGGACGTCCATTATCGGAGAACCGCAAGGTCTCAACCACGATAAGGCTCTCCAAAGAAGTGGTCGATCATTTTCGGGCCGATGGTCGTGGCTGGCAATCACGAATTGATGAAGCGTTACGTGAGTGGATCAAGCGGAAAGATACGGCGTAATAAATATCCGTCCCGAGGACTATCAAGCAATCCCACCAGATGTGTGACGTGTTGGCATTGCAGCTGCAAATTTAATTGCCACTACCACTTGAGCTCAAAAAAACCTCGGACTGCGTTAAATTGATGCGCTATTAGAAATTATTTTCACGCTTTTGAGACACATCAAATATTCTTAGCATCAATCGAACCGTCACTAGACTCAAAGCCAGTTTGTAAGAATTGGTCGCGGCGTTGCAATTCGGCACGCGATTCTATTTTTCTAAAATAAACACTATACAAGAACGTAAATAACTTAAAAACAATTAGTTACATCGCATTCAATTTGACTCTTCACAAACTTTGAGCAACATTACAGGACTTAAAACAAAAAAAGTACTTGCATTATTTTGATTTTTGTAAATAATTCTAATCCCTACTCCAGAATAAGTCCTATTCAACCAGAGAAAGAATTCTCGTATGTCAGATTCAATAGTACACATCAGCGACACGTCATTTGACGAGGATGTTATCAATTCATCCATCCCCGTAATCGTGGATTACTGGGCTGAGTGGTGTGGTCCATGTAAGATGATCGCTCCGATTTTGGAAGAGGTTGCGGTTGAATATGCCGGCTCGCTGAAAGTTGCCAAACTGAATATTGACGACAATCCACTTACACCCCCGAAATATGGGATTCGCGGAATCCCGACACTGATGATTTTCAAAAATGGCGCGGTAGAGGCTACTAAAGTCGGCGCTGTCTCAAAATCACAGCTGACAGCATTTATTGACGGAGCAATTAACAATTGATCTCAGAAAGGTTATAATTTCCGCTGTCAATTTAGAATTCTAAATTCCGGCGGGTCGAATCGACCACAATTCTCTTCCCTTACATCCAAGTTACCAACTACTCACAAACACTTTCTTAATTCTCGGCGGCGCCTGCTGCCATATAACCTATTGTGTTATCACAGAGGCATTTTCTATGGGAATCAGCTTAACGGAGCTAAAATCAAAATCACCGACTGAACTGGTCGAAATCGCCCGTAACGCAAATATCAACGGCGTGGGCAGGATGCGAAAGCAAGATCAGATATTCGCAATCCTCAAAGCTGAAGCCCGAAATGGCGGCAGTATCACCGGCGAAGGCGTAATGGAAGCGCTCCAGGACGGATTCGGTTTTCTTCGATCGCCAACAAGTTCCTACCTTGCAGGACCTGACGACATCTATGTATCTCCCAGTCAGATCCGACGATTCAATCTCAGAACCGGGGACTCGGTATCCGGACTGGTCAGACCACCCAAAGATTCGGAACGATATTTTGCGTTGCTCAAGGTAGAAAAAATCAACGATGAGCATCTGGACAAACTCAAGGACAAGGTTCTGTTTGAGAATCTCACTCCCCTGCACCCGGACAAACGCATGCGACTCGAGCTGGGTAATGGCAGCACGGAGGATCTGACAGCTAGAATTATTGATCTTGTCGCACCCATCGGTAAAGGCCAGCGCGGACTCATCGTTTCCGCACCAAAGACCGGTAAGACCGTCATGTTGCAGCAGATTGCACATTCAATCACCGCGAACAATCCAGAAGTGGAACTGATTGTGCTTTTGATTGATGAGCGTCCGGAAGAAGTGACTGAAATGCAACGCTCCGTCCGTGGAGAGGTTGTCTCCTCGACATTCGACGAACCCGCCTCGCGCCATATACAGGTGGCTGAGATGGTCATTGAAAAAGCCAAGCGACTGGTTGAGCACAAGCGGGATGTAGTCATACTTCTCGATTCGATCACCCGGCTCGCACGTGCCTACAACACTGTAGCCCCTGCTTCTGGAAAGGTTCTGACGGGCGGTGTCGACTCAAATGCCCTGCAAAGACCAAAGCGGTTTTTCGGCGCGGCAAGGAACATCGAGGAAGGTGGCAGCATTACGATTCTTGCAACCGCATTGATCGAAACCGGCTCGAAAATGGACGAGGTGATCTACGAAGAGTTCAAAGGTACCGGGAATATGGAGATTCACCTTGATCGACGTATCGCTGAAAAACGGGTCTATCCGTCGATCATAATTGCGAAGTCGGGAACACGACGCGAAGAACTTCTCACAGAGCCGACAGAGCTCAAGATGATTTGGGCGATTCGTCGATTGTTGCACTCGCACGATGATATCGAAGCGATTGAACTGCTGTTGGAGAGGCTTCGCGCAACAAAAACCAACGCAGAATTCTTTGCTTCCATGAAGCGCGCGTCCTGACCGGCTGAAAGACGATTTCTGACATTGACCGACAGGGAAACATCTTCAAAATTCTTAAGACTCAGACAAATCCAATCTGATAACATATTGTCTTTCGTAATTTTGTCGATGAGCTATACAGCCTGAACAAATATGTTCGGCCATTCTTCGAAAAACCTAAAACAACTATACGAACCCCATGAAACAAGGCATTCACCCGAAATATTCAACCATCAAGGTAACCTGCGTCTGTGGGAATAGTTTCGAGACGAGTTCTACCCTGCAAAAGGACCTGAACATTGAAATCTGTTCTGTTTGTCATCCATTCTACACCGGCAAGCAGAAGATCATTGATACCGCAGGTCGGGTTGGACGGTTCAAGGAGAAGTACGGACTCTGAGAGTTCTTCCTGTCTGTCGTCAGCAAGTCTGATCCGGCTCTGATGGCTTCCCCGTATTGTGCCTAGCACGCCACCCGTCACAGTTTCAGAACATGTTGAATGGGCGCTTGCGCGTCTCGAACAATCTGATGCGTTCTTCGGACATGGTTGTGACAACGCTCGCGACGAGGCGATCTGGACAACTTTACATGTAGCTGGCTTGATTGATCAGGAATTCGGCGATATCTGTGATCGAAAACTAAGCAGCGAACAGAGTTCGAAAATTCAGGCGTTGATCGATGAGAGAATCGATTCCAGAAAACCGCTTGCCTATCTGATTAACGAAGCATGGTTCGCTGGATTTGCGTTCTATATCGATGAACGTGCCATCGTGCCACGATCACATTTCGGAGACTTGATCCAAGACGGTTTCGTTCCCTGGGTCAAGCCGGAATCCGCGCGCCGCATACTGGATCTCTGCACGGGCAGTGGCTGCATAGCTGTTGCGATGGCACTGCATTACCCGAACGCACTTGTTGATGCAACTGATATCGACCGTGATGCACTCGATGTGGCGCAGGTCAATGTCACACGCTTTGGTGTCGACAAGCGCGTACGATTGATAGAGAGCGACCTATTCGAAAACATTAACGACAATCGCTACGATCTGATCATATGCAACCCTCCTTATGTCAGCAGCTCTGACACAGACGACCTGCCAGTGGAATACAAGCACGAGCCGAGACTGGCGCTTGAAGCAGAAGACGGAGGCCTCAAGATCGTAAAAAAGATACTTCGAGAAGCCTTTCAACACCTTTCTGATGATGGCCACTTGCTGATAGAGCTTGGCGAATCGGCAGAAGTTCTGGAATCACAGTATTCAGATGTTCCGTTCTTCTGGCTGACTTCCAGAAGCGGCGAATCTGTAGTATTGCTGATCAGTGCCGAACAACTGAAAACATACGAATCCAGACTCGCTCAGGCTTGAATAGGAAATTCGACTAGATTTCGATCATTTCGAAATCATCTTTTGAGGCCGAGCAGTCCGGACACATCCAGGAGTCAGGAATGTCTTCCCAACGAGTTCCGGCAGCTATTCCTTCTTCCGGCAAGCCAAACTCCTCCTCATAAAGGAAGCCACACACCACGCACATATATACCTTGTAGTCCATAGTAATTTGGATTCGTCGCGATTTTCGGTATGACTGTCCGGAAGGGCTGTCAGTATCGATGTATCAGGCCGCTCATGCAGGGACCGAAACGGAGAATCACTTGTCTTTGTCGGTTGGCTGAAGGCCGTACATCTTCAGCATCTGCTGCTGCATGTCGGTCCACAGTTTGAAATTCTGTTGTGTCATTTCGCTGACTGAAGACATACCGCTTGCGTTCAGCAACTCATTCAATTGGTTCTGATAAGCCTGCTGTTGACCATTGACGATTGAAACGGTTTTGCTCAGATAGTCTGTAAAAACATTCTGAAACGCACCGCCATAGAACCGAATCATCTGACTGAGAATTTCGGTCGTAAACATAGGCTGACCACCCAGTTCCTGCTCAGCGATTACCTGGAGCAGAACCTGTCTGGTAATATCGTTGCCGGTGGTGACGTCGGTCACAACAAACTCTACGCCGTCTAGCACCAGCTGTCGCACTTCCGACAGATTCACATATTTCTTTTCGACAGTGTCATAAAGACGCCTGTTCGAATACTTCTTGATGACTCTTGGATCGTCCATGGCACACTCAATACATATGCTGCCCGCCGTTGATGTCAATGGTCGATCCGGTAATGAATGACGCCTCCTTATCCACCAGAAACAGCACGCCTCGTGCGATGTCTTCTGCGCGCCCCAATCTTCCAACCGGAATCGTGCGGATGATTTTTTCCAGCACCCGTTCCGGAACCGCACGTACCATATCTGTGTCTACATATCCAGGAGCGATTGCGTTGACAGTAATGCCTTTGCCGGCGCCTTCCTTGGCAAGCGCTTTAGTGAACCCGTGAATACCGGATTTTGAGGCGGAGTAGTTGACCTGACCATATTGACCGGCCTGACCGTTGACCGAACCTATATTGACAATTCGTCCGAAGCCGCGTTCGCGCATGCCTTCGATCACACAACGGCACATATTGAAACAGGATGAAAGATTCGTCTGCAGAACCTCATTCCACTGCTCAAACTCCATCGAATGAAGGGTCCTGTCCCGTGTGATGCCAGCATTGTTGACAACAATATCGATATTGCCGAGGTCTTCTGTGATCTTTGCCACGCCCGCCTGGCACTGCCCAAAATCGCTTACGTCAAATTGATAGGCAGGAATTCCGGTTCTCTCACTGAATTCACGGGCACGTTCAACATTGCCGGCATAGTTCGCAGCAACGCTGTATCCTGCCTCAGAAAGCGCGATCGAAACCGCTTCGCCGATACCCCTGGTACCGCCTGTAACAACTGCAACTTGTGAACTCATACATTCATCCTTGATGTTATGTCAAAATTGATATTTTAACACTGTCGGCCACACGTACGGCTGTCTCCACAAGTTGTCGTAGACCAAGCCGGTCAGATCATTTCCGATAATGCCTCCAATACCTTGGCGGGGTGTGCAGCCGCTTTCGGAACTTTTTTCCAATGGCGTACGATCTTACCTTCACGGTCAACGATCACCGTAGATCGGATCACGCCTACCGTTTTCTTGCCATACATCATCTTCTCACCGAACGCACCGTATTCGCTCATGACTTTGCGGTCCGTGTCACAGAGCAGAGTAAATGGCAATCTGAATTTCTCAACGAATTTGGCATGAGATTCGGCGTCATCCGGCGATACCCCGATTACTTCGGTACCCGTGGATCGAATTTCATCCCAGAGATCTCTGAAACCACACGCCTCTTTCGTGCAGCCAGGTGTGTCATCACGCGGATAAAAAAAGATAACAACATTCTTGCCTTGGAAGTCAGAAAGCGACACATCACCGCCGTCGGTCGACATCAACGTAAATTCCGGGGCATTCTGCCCTACAGTTACAGCCATCATTCATCTCCTATCATTTGCGATCAACTGTGTTCCGATTATGGAGTTTCCACTCAAAAATTGAACTCCGCAGAATATCGAGACAGGTCAAGTTCATCTATTTGAACAAGGCCCGATATCTATCAGAATCAAGCAGTTTGCTGGAAACAATTCAATATATTCATTCGGCGACTACTTGTCGAGTGTCTGCAACGGACAATTCTGAATACTCGGAAGGTTTTTGAAATGTGTTACGATTACCTCCCGGCAGTTCTACAGAATTTAATCGCTGGACAAGCAAACACCGAAAGAGTATCTTTGTCTTCCGATGAACTGAAAGTTTTGCCGTATCAACTTTCGCTTTTTTTCCAATTGACAGAAAACAACTAAATTGATTAGATGCGTCTGCCTATGAAATTCAAAGAAATCGAAAAGTGAATCTGGCTTGATGGACAGCGCGACCGAACTATCCGACCTGCACTCGAAACCTGAAAACCATGTTTAATCCCTGGGTGACACAAAATCCCGCTGATATCTATTCGATGTGGAGTAAGGCGTGGTCAAATTCACCACCCGCATCATCAGTCTATGCACAGATGTACGAACTTGGCAATGCGTTCCGTTCCATGTTTGAAGCAGGGCAAGCCCCGTCCGATCAGGCCACCAGACAACAGCAAATAGAACAGATGGTGAGGCAGTTCACCATAAACCCGATCCTGCCAAACTTCCCGTCGATGACGGAATTTACGAATATCAACCCATGGCAGCATTTCCTTGACCAAAGCAAAACACTGATGGGGTCAGCGTCAACCGGCGGTCAGCCACCAGCACTGGGAATCGGAAGAGAATACCAGGAAGACTGGGCAGAGTTCCTTAGATTACAGCAGGAGTACGATACGGCGTTGCGCGAGTTTACAGCGGTGTTCGAAAAATTCACACTCGGCGCGAGCGAACGCTTTATCGGATCGATTTCGGATATTGACGAAAACACAGGCTTTGAGGACGTGTGTCGACAGTGGATTGATTGTTGTGACGATGAGTTTCAGAAAATCGCCAGTACCGAGGATTATTGCAATGCGTATGGGAATCTGATCAATGCCTACATGCGACTGCTTCGTCACGGGACGAAGATGCAGGAGCAGTGGGCCGCCATGACGGGACAGCCTACGAGAACGGAATTGAATAACCTGCATCTCAAAAACAAGCAGGCCAGCACGGAAATTGAGAATCTCAATCTGAAAATCCAGAATCTGGAGAAACATCTGGAGAGAGCGCAAACCTCTCCTCGCAGACAAGCATCCAAAAAGCCGAGCGCGCCCGGAAAATCCGCTACCCGAACCAAGAAGATGAAATAGCGATTCAGATGCAGAACTTCGAAAAAATTCTTGAGGAATCAGTCAAGTTCCAGACAAAGCTTGCGCAAGGCGCGCGGGTCGCTGCCAGTCTCGGTGAAATTCGCGTCGGAACGACACCCAAGGAACTGATCGATCAGTTTGACGAGCTGTGCCTTTACCGATATCAGCCACTTTCGGATACTGAAACTACTACCAACCCATTGCTGATCGTATATGCGCTGGTCAATCGTCCATACATTGTTGACCTTCATCAGCAGCGATCACTGGTTCAAGGCCTGCTCGCAGAGGGTGTTGATGTTTATCTGATCGATTGGGGATATCCGGGGCCTGGTGATCGTCATTTGGATCTCGAACAGTATGTCTCGGTATTGATCGATCGATGTGTAGACCGAACAATGCAACACTCGGACGCAACACAAGTGAATATTCTCGGCATATGTCAAGGCGGTACCATGAGTCTTTGCTACTCGGCCCTGGAACCGAGCAAAGTGGAAAATCTGATCACAATGGTAACGCCGGTTGATTTCCACACCTCGGACAACATGCTCACGCACTGGTTTCGGAAAATCGATGTCGACCTTCTCGTGGACACCACGGGTAATGTTCCGGGAACTTTGTTGAACGGCATTTTTCTCTCACTGAAGCCATTCAAGTTGGGTGTCGAAAAATATTTGGATTTTGTCAAGATTTCCGATGACTCGGAAAAAGTGGAAAACTTCATGAGGATGGAAAAATGGATATTCGACAGTCCCGACCAGGCGGGTGAGATGTTTCGTGATTTCCTTAAACTGTTTTTTCACGAAAACTGCTTGGTTACGGGCGGGTTATCTATTGGCGGTAACCCTGTCGATATGAAGTCAGTTACTCAGCCACTGCTGAATATTTTCGCCAAACAGGATCACCTGGTCCCGCCGGCATCGTCGCAGGCGTTGAAATATCTGACCGGATCGAAAGACTATTCGGAACTCGTCTATGACACGGGTCACATAGGCATCTATGTCAGCGGCAAAGCCGGACGCGACATCCCACTGAGAATATCAAACTGGCTTCGAGAACGGAACTGATGCGGAACGGACCGAATCAGTTTTTGATTCGGAATCTTATTGATGGATACCCGATGCTTTCCAGGAAAGCGCTGGTTTCGCTTAATACACTCAACTCGTCAAAAGGACCGAGCCGGACTCGATAGAAATCTCCCCGGTCCTCGACTGTCACTTTTTGAATGAATGCCTGTTGACCGTTCAGTGCAAGATTTACCTTTACCGCATCGGCGTCCTCAAATTTGTTGAAGGACCCAACCTGCAGTACATATTTGGAACCTTCCGGTGCTGGCGAAGGTTGGGCAGCGGGTTCCGGCTGCTTTTTCTCCTCTTCAGGCTGGGACACTTTGGCTGTCTGTTTTGGTGGTTCCGGCGCAATTGCCTGGGGCAACACGTACTCATCCTCCAGCAAAAACTCGTGATAGCCGAATTGAAGTTTCGGTCGTGACTCGGTTTTGGATTCGTCTGTTGCGCTTTGTGACTCGGTCGCATCATTGCTGTTTTCAGCCAGATCGATCAGACTCTCGATACCAGCCCCGATATCTGAAGGTCTGTCTTTCATGACTCCGAAAGTCAGTGCGGTCGATATTACGCCGACCAGAAGTCCCAGTACGAACAGGCCAAACCCTGACGATTTTCGCCCGCTTCCCTTTTTACTCCGCTTACGCGCCATCGTGAAATATTCCGTCCCGTTGATTGATTAAGACACAAGATTGAATGCTGGTGTTTCGCGTTCGACTCTCTGATTCGCCAAATCGCAATACTCGGTCGATACCTCATAACCGACATAGTGACGATTCGCTCGGACAGCCGCCACTGCGGTCGTTCCAGCTCCCATAAAAGGATCCAAAACCACGTCATCAGAGTAGGTGTACAACTGAATCAACCGCCAAGGCAACATTACAGGAAACGGTGCAGGATGCCCAACTTTCGATGCGGACTCCGTCGGAAAACTCCAAATGCTCTTCGTGAATTCCAGAAACTCTTCTCCAGTGATTGTTGCCGATTTGGACTTGCTGCACAACTTGTTTCTGGAAAAATCTCGTTTGGAGAAAATCATGATGTATTCGTGAACGTCACGCAACACCGGATTTGCGGGGCTGCACCAACTACCCCAGGCGCATGACGAGCCTGCGCTAGCAGATTTGTTCCATATGATCTCACCACGCATGAGAAAACCGATCTCTCTCATCTCATTGGTGATCATGGCGTTTAATGGAAGGTATGGCTTGCGACCCAGATTCGCCACGTTGATACATGCCCTACCGCCCGGTACCAGCACACGATATGTTTCTCGCCAGACATTGTTCAGCATCTGCATGTACTCGGCTTGAGTCAGGTCGTCATCATAATCCTTGCCGACGTTGTACGGAGGTGAGGTAACCATGAGATGAACACTGTTGTCCGGCAGCTCGTGCATCTGCTCGCTGGAATGATTGAATATTCTATCGAGCGAACTCTCGGGGACAGACCGTTCAGACAAATCTTCACTTGGACCGCCGGCAGCTTCCCTATACATTTTGCGCAGGTAGAATTCTTCGGAGTTGTGCCCAATACGACCGGTTGAGCCGAATCCCTGCATCTTGGTCTGACCCATCAACTCCTACCTGTTGCCAATGGACGTCCGTTCGGAAATAGAATTTGCGTTGATTGAATAGTGGCTCTAGGAATTGAAAATTGCATCCTCAACGGAGACATTTACAAAACCACATGTATCGCCGGTAAAACTATATATCATTCGATTTTTACTGTCAACTATTTATATTTTATCAATAACTTACATTGAAACAGGTGCAGATACCCCAATAATGTCGAGACCGTTTGCAAGAACCTGTCTCACCGAATCAATCAGGTCCAGTCGCGCACAACGTAGTGCGTCCTCGCAGTCGAGAATTCGTTCCTTGTTGTAAAAGGAATGGAAGTCGGTTGCGACATCTCTCAAATAATACGCGATCTGGTGAGGCTCATAATCGGTCGCCGCGCTCAGAACCACATCAGGAAATCGTGACAGGCGCCGAAGCAGGTCCATCTCCGAATCCTGCGAGAGCAGAGAATTGTCGCCGCCGGTCCGTTTGAGGCCGCGCTCATTCATCTGTCTCATGACACTGCAGATTCTCGCGTGGGCGTACTGAACGTAGTAGACCGGATTCTCTCCGGATTGCCGCTTTGCGAGCTCAAGGTCAAAGTCCAGATGCTGTTCTGATTTGCGCAGGATATAGAAAAATCGTGCCGCATCCCGTCCAGTTTCCTCAATCAGTTCTTTCAGTGACACAAACTCTCCGGACCGTGTCGACATGGACATCTTGACAGAATCTCGAAACAGCGTCGCAAACTGAACCAACAGTATCTGAAGACGCTTCGGATTCTCACCCGACGCCTCCATCGCTGCCTTCATCCGCGCGACGTAACCATGATGATCAGCACCCCAAATATTGATCACAAGATCATAGTCCCGCCTCATCTTGTCCAGATGGTAGGCAATGTCCGACGCGAAATAGGTGAGATCTCCATTGGCTCGAACCACCACTCGGTCTTTCTCGTCACCGAATTCGCTTGAGCGAAACCAGGTCGCACCATCCGCCTCATAGAGAAATCCATAATCACGCAATACCTTTATGGCGCGATCTACGTCACCTTGCTCTGACACCTGACTTTCATAGAACCAGCGATCGTGTTGAACTCCGAAGAGCTTGAGGTCGGAACGAATCTTCTCAACCATGTCAGCTAGCATATTGTCGCGAAGTCGGAAGAAAACATCTTCTCCCAAAATCTGCCTGGTGCGACTGATCAACTCCGTCAAAGTGGCATCCTTGTCGTCCAGCTGAATGTCAATTTGTGCAGAATCGGCACACACAAGCGAAGCGCCTTCCTTGTGCTTGAGCTTTCTTGCACTCTCAACGACATATTCGCCCTGGTAAGCCCCATCTGGAAGTTCGATGTTGAGATCATGTATCTGCAGGTACCGAATCCAGACACTCACACACAGGATGTCCATCTGGCGGCCAAGGTCATTCACATAGTATTCTGTGTCTACGTGATGGCCTGCCGCCCGTAGCAATCGCGCAAGCGCATCACCGAAAGCCGCTCCGCGCCCGTGTCCGACATGCAATGGGCCGTTCGGATTGGCTGAGACAAACTCAACCAGGATGCGGCTGAAACTGCCCGGTGCTGACTTGCCGAAACTGTCACCGCGCTCAAGTATTTCACCGACCAACCCTGTCAGTGCTTCCTTTGCCAGGAAAAAGTTAATGAATCCAGGGCCTGCAATTTCCGTTCTTTCCAGAAAATCCGCCGGAGGGAGATTTGCCTGAATTCTGTCCGCCAAATCACGCGGTTTCATTCCGCTTGCACGCGCCATACTCATTGCCACGCCGGTCGCATAGTCGCCGTGACCACTGTGACGTGATGCTTCAACCGGCATATTTACGGGGAAAGCACCAACTGGCACCTCACCCATTCCCACCAGGCGTCCAATGGAATGCGAGAGCAGGCCCTGAATTTTCGTTTTCATACGATTTTGAGATTCACATTAAATCAATAGGGTCGACATCCAGACTCCAGCGCAACTTGCCTCGATGAGGAATCTTTCGCAACATTTGTGTCCAGATACCGAGAAACTGTTTCAACGACTGGAAGTTTTCACTCGATACAAGCAACTGCGCCCGATACCGGTTGGATATCTTTTGTATCGGGGACTGTACTATATCAAATAGCCTAATACCGGAACAGGATTGACTCATCAGGATGCCTGTCGCCTTGTCGAACGCTTGGTCAAGGAACTCCAACTCTCTCCCTGCATTTGGTGAGTTTGCGCGAAGTAGCGCATAGTGCGAATAAGGCGGTTGTCTAGCCAGCCTTCTCTGATTCAGTTCCTGCATAGCAAACTTGAGGTAGTCGTGGGTGAGCAAGCTCGAAAAAACCTCGTGGTCCGGAAATAATGTCTGTATGTAGACGTCACCCGGCTTTTCGAATCGGCCAGCTCGGCCCGCGACTTGCAGTACCTGCTGAATCAAGTGCTCTGTCGCCCGAAAATCCATACTGTAGAATCCGGAATCAACATTGAGGATACACACCAAAGTGACATTCGGAAAGTCATGTCCTTTCGACAACATCTGCGTGCCGATGAGAATGTCCACTTCGCGGTTGTGGATTCGCTGAAATTTCCGTTCAAACTCAGCATGGGATTGGGTGGTATCGCGATCGATCCGCATTACGCGTGCACCGAGAATCTCGTTTTGAAGCAGTTGTTCAATCCGTTGCGTCCCCTCTCCCAACTGACTGATGCGATCTGACATGCAATCAGGACATTGGCTCGGCATCTCGAATCTGGCGAAACAGTGGTGGCAGTGCAGTCGCTGGTCAGAGATGTGATAGATCAGCTTTGCATCGCAATTTGTGCAATTCGCCATCCATTTGCAGTCAAGACAAATGACCACCGGTGCAAATCCACGGCGATTGATGAAGATCAGACTCTGCTCGCCGCGATGCAGTCGTTTTTCAATTTCACTCAATATCGGAATCGCCACACCGTCTCTCAGGAGCGACTTGTTCAGATCGACCAGATTCATCGTCGGCATCTTGATGTTTGTAGCACGCTCAGGCAGGTCGATTTTTTCAAGTCGGTCTTTTTGTGCCGCGAAGACCGTCTCGATTGACGGCGTGGCCGTTCCGAATATCAACGGAATCTTCAATGTTGCGGCGCGGTGAATTGCAACCGAACGCGCATGATACCGCACTCGCTCCTGTTGCTTGAACGATGTGTCATGTTCCTCATCAACGACAATCATCGCAAGTTTCCTGAATGGAAGAAAGACCGCTGATCGTGTCCCAATCACGACTTTCGCATCTCCGGTACGCGCACCCCACCAAGTCTTGTGTCGTTGAATGTCTGTCATCCCGGAGTGAAAACACGAAGCAGTGACACCCAGTGCGCGGCTGACACGTTGCTCCAGTTGCGGAGTCAGTCCGATTTCGGGAACCAGCAGCAAGGCCTGTCCACCTTGACGGAGAGCTATGTCTATTGCGTGAAGATACACTTCAGTCTTGCCACTACCTGTGACACCATGCACCAAGAAACACCGATAGATACCCAATGCATCCACGATCTTTTCGACAGCTTCGACCTGGGCATCTGTAAGATCCTGAATCAGTTCCGTGTGACCGGAATATTCGGAACTCTTCAGGGGCTGTGCTTCTACCAGTTGTCTGGAAATCAACTGTCGAATGGCGCTTTGCCAGCTTTTGCCGGTATTGCTGAGTTGTACCCGGCCGACAGGTTGGGTCGTCGACTTCAGAATCTCAACGATCGCTTTTTGAACCCGCGCTCTCGAAAGCTCGCCTATGTCAAGGTTACGGCCAATCTCGGACAGGACATAACCCATTTCGATGTTTGGCTGCAGCGACTTTCCGGTGCGAACTGCGTTTGGCAACGCCGCCCAGATGACCTCACCGATCGGTTGGTGATAATATTGTGATGCCCATCGCAAAGTACGAAGCAAGTCCTCGTCGATGACCGGCTCCGTCTCAATCACAGAAATAATGGGTTTGATTTTGTCAGAATCAATTTTTGACTCAAGCTGCTGTTCGACGATAATGCCCAACCGCGTTCCGTGATGGAACGGAACAACAACCCGGCAACCCACGCCTGCGGAATTGAGTGATTCGCACCGATAATCAAACAGGTCCATGTGATGTATCGGTAACGCTACCCGAACAAAGCACTGATTTTCGGATTTCGAACTTTGCGATAAAATTTCGTTCAAGTCGTGTATTCTCCTGCTGACAGCCAGTCCCAATCAATTTTAGACCATAGCACGCGACCAACCTGACTACATGTAACCTAATGTATGCAGCATTTCCTCAATCACCCGTTTGGTCAGAAATCAGTTCGTGTATTCAGGATAGAATTCGGACTGTCACATCATTGTCAAACAGCAGTTTTACTCGCAACTATTCCATCCAGTGTGAATCCAATCAGTATTTCCTCAAATTAAGCAACAACCATGACTGCCTGGAAGCCGAAGCTGATGGGCTAAATGCATTGTCGGCTTCCAGTTCGATCCGTGTTCCAAGTCCAGTAGCCAGCGGCAAGTCGGACTCCATTGGATTTCTGGTCGTTGAATATCCTTGTGCTACAAAATCGTCGTTCAGATTTTGCCCATCTGGGACGTGATTTGGCCAAGCTCCACCGCTCGTTTGGCACACCTTACGGTTGGCATCGCGACAACTTCCTCGGCGGCTCAATCCAGATGAACTCACATCAACGAAGCTGGACTGAGTTCTTCAGGAACAATCGTTTAGGTTATCAGTTCCAACTGGCGTGCAACAACGGTTTCGGCGACAGGTTGGGTGTGTTGCAGGATCGAGTTCTGAACCGTGTCACAACTATCCTTGATTCGCACGTACCTGAACCATCACTCCTTCATGGTGATCTGTGGCAGGGTAACTTCGGATTCATTGAAGGCGGGGTTCCGGTGATCTTTGATCCCGCAGTTTATGTCGGAGACCGAGAAACAGATATTGCCATGACCCGCCTCTTTGGCGGGTTTCCGATTTCGTTCTACGAAAGCTATCAAAGGGAGTGGCCGCTGCCGTCGGGTTGGGAGCAAAGACAGGTCATATACAACCTTTACCATATTCTCAACCACCTGAATCTGTTCGGAAGCGGCTACCTGCATCAGGCGGAGTCGATGTGCAGGCAATTGCTCATGGACAGCTAGCGATATCGCTATCTTATGATATCGTCTACATAAGGCCTGTTGTCGCTGGTCCTCAGACTTTCAAAATAGCGAGTGAGACTAGCTCGAACTACCGGGAAAGCCAGCTCGTCCCACGGAATTTCATCCTCTGAAAACAGTTGGACGTCGAGACTTTCCTCACCAGGTGCATAATCCGGTGATTCGAGATGAGCGCGATAGATGAGGTAGACCTGGCTGACGTGCGGAATGTTATAGACCGCGAACAACTCATCAATCTGCACCACTGCCATCGCCTCTTCATAGGTTTCGCGGGCGGCGGCATTGTAGGTGGTCTCGCCCAATTCCATGAATCCTGCGGGAATAGTCCATAACCCGTAACGCGGCTCGATCGCTCTTCGACATAACAGTATCTGGTCCTCCCATTTGATGATGCAGCCCGTGACGATCTTGGGGTTCTGATAATGAACAGCATCGCAACTGTCACAGACATGGCGGGGCAGAGTGTCACCTTCGGGCACTCTTCGTGATACTGTCGCACCGCAAGAACTACAGTAGTTCATCTTTTTGGGGTTCCAATAATTTGACTGGCCTGATCGTGCAATACAGTATAAACCGCGATTCATATTCACATTGAATGTCGTAGCACATGACAGCATTTCTGATCATCATTCCATTCTTCGCTGTAATCGCATGCGGGTTCTTCGCTTCGCGGCGGAAAATTGTCGATGCAGCAGGACGAACGGGACTGAACCGTTTTGTCTACTATTTCGCTTTGCCGGTTCTGATATTTTCGCTGATGGCACAAGCTGACCTCAGGGGTCAGTTTCAATGGACTTTTATCGCCGCCTATCTCAGCGTCGCCATCTCTCTGTTTTTCTTATCGTTCGCTGTCGCTCGGCTGATTTTCCGGTTGGGACGAGGCTTCTCAGTGGTGTTCGCAACGGCGTGCATATACGGTAATACCGGGTACTTCGGCTTGCCCTTCGTAATCATCGCTTTCGGACAGGATGCGAGTGTTCCGGTGGTCCTGTGTACAACCATTGATCTTGCGGTCATGCTGCCTCTGGCTTCGGTGCTGCTGGAAAAAACGGAGCCTTCGAGCGGGGTCAGCAACATTTACACGGATTCACTCCTATCGGTCATCAAGAACCCCTTGATTGTTGCAGTAATCATGGGAGCCCTGTTTTCGTTATCCGGGTTACAGATTCCCGAAGTCGCTGATCGATTCGTGGTACTGCTCGGATCAGCTGCAGCACCCTGTGCACTGTTCGCTCTTGGCTCGAGCATCGATGAGGATCGCGCTGACTTTCTGCAGGCGCAGATTTTCGTCATCAGTCTGATCAAACTGGCGATCCATCCTTTGCTTATCTGGTTCACCATGTACCATCTTTTTTCGGTTGATACAGACTGGGCAAGAAGTGCGGTTATCGCAGCTTCCATGCCGGTTGCGGTTACCGCCTACATACTCGCCCAGCAATACAACACCTACATTGCTCGCACTTCTGCCTCCATTCTTCTGTCAACGGTGGTTTCTGTCGCGACACTGGCGTTCATTCTGACTCAGGTCAACTGACTATTCGCATCGGTCTGCACTGTGCAGTCCAAGCAGTTATCATATTATTGGCTGTGAGAAAGCGGCGGCGGCTCGTCTCAACATCGATTCTCTCAACTCATTCACTTTTATTTGAAGTCGATAGCTTCCTAATATGGGAATAGCGGTCATGAATCTTCTGGTTGATATCGGAAATCAATACGTCAAATGGTCGTTTGGAGATCAACAAGGCTCCTTCGAGTCATCACCCTCATCTTCGCTAGGTCTTCACTTTTCGGATCAGTTGCGCCCGCTTGACGGTGTGACAGGAGCATATTTTGTCAATGTCGCCGGACGCGAGGTGTCCGAAATGTTCCGGAATTGGGTTGGGTCGATATGGAACCTCGACTCCGTTGAAATCGTCCCTCAGCTGGAGCAATGCGGTGTCAAAAACGGCTACCGACAGATCCATCAGCTCGGTGCTGATCGATGGGCCGCCGCCATCGGTGCCTGGCACACAACCCGAACCGCAACTATTTTTGTCGACTGCGGCACGGCCGTCACTGTCGATGCACTATCCGATTCAGCGGAATTCATCGGTGGATCAATCATGCCAGGTATTCGCCTGTCTAAAGAGTCTCTTTATCGACGAGCACCGGGAATAAGCGAATCTTCAGTCCGGATGCCCACCAGCATACCGGCGCGCGCAACTGTCGAAGCTGTTTCCACCGGTGTAATATTTTCGTTGGTAGGTGGCATCGAGGTGCTGGTCGACAAGTATCGTGAAATCGTCGGCGAATCTTCAAGACTGCTGATTTCCGGCGGCGACGCACAGGTCATTCAGAAACATTCGTCAAAGAAATTTGAATACGTGCCGAATCTGGTGTTGGAGGGATTGTCGAAAATCGCTGACTCGGCCAATGGGTGATCGCTCGATCTGAATCCATTGTCCGGAGGCCAGCTTTCGCTGTCGTACAAATCCGACATTCTGCCACCCGTTCAGACAAACCGGAACTCAACCGGTTTAATTCATCTTATTTCTCGGCACTGCGTTACCAACAAACGACTCATCCACTTCACTGCAGCCAACCAGATCGACGAAATGATTACCATCTTCAAAGTCACACTCCGAATATCTGAAGTTAATCGCACAATGTCTCCTCAATGCTGATATTTCGGTTAAATTTTCGGCACCGTCTTTCCGCAGATAGCCTCGAACCCGCGAATCTAACAACAGCATATCGGGCACAAACTCGCCGTCCAGGGAAAGTCGTCCGCTCATCCTGAATGCCGTAACGCCCTTGGAGCGATGCAACACCGTCGCCAGTCTCGACGAAAGACTCTGACCTTCGCAATAGACTCCCGCGTTGGCGACCAGAAGATTCGACTGTGCGGCGAATTCACTGGCCGCTAGTATGCTCTGAGTTATTCCGTCACCCACGTCCAAAACCAGATAGGATAAATTCACCTCCAATTTGGTGTTTTGACGGACGGCTTCGCGGTGACGGATAAGATTTTCGGGTGTGGCGCCGATCAGGATCTTTTTGATACCCGCCGATACCATCATATCAATGGTAAAACTCACGCGCGGTATGTCAGCGACTCTTTCTATGTGGCTTCCGGTTACCGTAATCGGCTGATAAGTCTGCGACCATCGTCCAAGCGCAAGAATCAATCCCTTACAGTTCACCGAAAACCCATATAAACAGAAACCTGTTGCTCGTCCGACAGTCCGTGAAACACGGCCCGCAGGCGGCTCAATTCCTCAACGGATACACCGCTGGTGAGCGGACCCAGTGCAATCAGGTCATCCCGCTGAAGCAGTATCCCTCTTTGTGACAGCGCATCGCGTATCTCCAAAACGACATCAAGCGGATGAGTGGCAGCTGAATTCTGGTAGTCGGAGATTGTTGCTTTGTCCTGGTCGTACATCACAACTGAGTATTCGGCGAGCCGATCAACCCAGTCGGTATCGGAAACGAGTTTCAATTCACCGCCAAGCACACACATTCGCACTTCGAGATTTGCTGCAGAGGTTACTGCATGGTGGTGCGATATTCCGTCAGCCAAAAGCGCGTCCGACAACCGGACACCTGGAATAACAGACTGTAATGCTGCCAATGCTTCCGTTCGATCAGATGCGATATTCAGTTCATCAGAGCCAACACGAAACAGCAACTCCGCCGAAGCACGCATGTGAATTCCGTACGAACGGTCTATGACCGCGCGAGTGCCGGTAAACATGTTTTCCAGCAAAATGCCTGTCAACGGACCTGCTGTGTCACCACCGCTTACCGCTGCGTATCCGACATCCATCCCCCAAGTCGGACGCAGCAAGGCGATATAGAAATCCTGAACAGCTACTGCAGAAGCGGGACTGACATCTAAGTCGCTTTTGAGTTGGTTGGTTTTGCTGAAAGCTTTGAAAATTTTGTTCGCGGTCTCCTCAACAGAGGAGGCATGTACCAGGTTTCCAGCACTGACTGTCAGAAACAGACAGGCGATCAGATATATTGTGCAGAAACGGGGTTTCATGCATGAGCGAATGTTGATTTCAATCGCGGTAACCCAATGCGATGAATTTGAATAAAATAGGGTAATATCCCATTTTTTTCTTCGTCTTTTCAAGGTCATGAAATGATACTATCTAGCACAGATTTTGACAATGGAGAGCAAATTCCGGTAAGGTTGGCATTCTGCAAGCCGGACCCGGATTCCAATGTAGGGCTGTCTAACAATTGTAACCCTCACCTCAAATGGGCCGATGCCCCGGACGGGGTGCAGTCATTCGCACTGCTTTGTTGCGATCCGGATGTTCCGAGTCGCCCCGATGACGTGAACCAGACAGGAAAAACTGTACCTGCAAGTTTACCTAGAATTGATTTCTATCACTGGGTACTGGTGGACATTCCGGCATCAATCACTGAAATCGCTTCGGCATCCCACAGCAGCGAGGTCACTCCCCGCGGAAAATCGGCAGATGATGCACCAACAGGCATGCGTCATGGAATCAACGATTACACAATTTGGTTTTCTGGTGACAACGACATGGACGGTGAGTATTTCGGCTACGACGGGCCTTGTCCACCGTGGAACGACAGCATCATCCACCACTACCATTTCACTGTTTACGCATTGGACATCGAAAGTTTGCCAGTCAGTGGATCGTTTACCGGGCAACAAGTCGTCGAAGCCATGCAGGGCCACATCCTTGATCAGGCTTCAGTCGTCGGCACCTACGCGCTCAATCCAGAATTGCAGTAATCTGTGACCGGCTACACACGTTATATTCTATCGACCGCTGTCGTCTCATTAATATGGGTGCTCACCGGTTGTGCGACGTTTTATACGCCGACTGCCTGTAACGAACTGGACCCCGAAGAATACACAGAAACACCCGATCCTTTTGAATCAGCCAATCGCGCTGTTTTCAAGTTCAACTTGAGCTCAGACAAGGCGATTTATCAACCCATCGCGAGAGCGTACAAAAAAATCACGCCCGATCCGGTAGAATCCAGTGTTTCAAGTTTCTACAGGAATCTCAAGGAACCGCGAAACATGATCTCGTCTCTGTTATCGGGTAGGTTGGGAATTGCGGCCAAATCCGGTGTGCGGTTTACAATGAATTCGACTGTCGGTTTATTCGGTCTTATTGATATAGCGGATAAGTCGGGAATTCCTTACACAGACTACGATTTTGGTCATATGTTTGGATCTTGGGGAGTCAGTGAAGGTCCCTATATCGTTTGGCCGTTCACAGGTCCGAGTAATTTGAGAGATTCTGTCGGCTCTGCGACTCATCTACACGTTACCTATGTAGAGAAACGCATCAAGAAGTCAGAACATCAAACGTTTGTTCAAGTCGGATCTGTGATTGACAGCAGAGCTCGCCTGCTGCCATTCACTGACCTGCTCGACCAACAACCAGATCCGTATCTGTTTGCCCGGGAAAGCTATCGGCAATCCCGTCTGAATACAATCTGCAATCCTTAACATACCTTTTTCCTTCAGATACCTGCAGGCAATGGCAACTTATGCTGTCGGCGACATTCAAGGTCGCTACAATGATTTTTTACGTCTGCTTGATCGCATTCGGTTCTCTCCTGAGCGCGACAATCTCATCCTGCTTGGGGATTTGGTCAATCGCGGTCCGAACTCTTTGGAGGTTGTGCGTTTTGCCATGTCCCACGCGTCGTCGGTCAGGACTGTGCTCGGAAACCACGACCTGTATCTACTTGGCGCCTTGGAAAATATCGTCAAGCCTCGCGAGCGAGATTCTTTCTCAGATATCCTGACCGCACCTGACCGAAAGCAAATCCTGAAGTGGATATGCAGCCAACCTTTGGTAATAGAAGAACCTAACCTGAACATTCTCGCGGTTCATGCTGGAGTTCATCCGTTCTGGACACTTGAAGATATCCTGACTTATGCAAAGGAAGTCGAACAGGTGATTGCCAGTCCGCACCGGTCGGACTTTCTGACGCATATGCTTGGTAACAAACCCCGCCGTTGGTCGGATTCCTTGTCAGATTGGAGGCGTATCCGGTTTTTGGTCAATGTCTTCACCCGCATGCGATATATCAAGCGAAACGGAAAACTCGACTTCAAGGAAGTCCGAACACGAGGCAAACAACAAAAAAACCTCATACCATGGTTCGAGTTCCCAGGTCGAGTCAAAATCAGACCTACGGTTGTTTTCGGGCACTGGTCCACACTTGGTGTCTATCAGCAACCTGGCATTCTTGCCATGGACTCGGGTTGCTGTTGGGGGCGGTGTCTCAGTGCGGCAAGACTGGATGGTGAATCATTTGCAATAACCCAGGTTACCTGTAAGAAGTAGGCGTCACCTCAATCTGATTCTGGAAATTTCGAAAAATTCATTAAATGCCCGCGAATGTTCAAACTACAATGAACGATTGACAGTCACCGAACCAAGAACACAATGTCCGATGCTCATAAAATCGACATCAATGTCGAAACTCACTACATAGCGAACAACTCCAACCCGGCAGAGCGTAGTTTCGTATTTGCTTACGTCATTACAATTACCAACTCGGGGACGGTTGGCGTGCAGCTGATGACTCGACACTGGATCATTACCGACGGGAACGGCGAAGTGGAGCATGTTCGCGGAGACGGAGTGGTCGGTGAACAACCGCACCTGATGCCAGGGCATTCGTTTGAATACACCAGTGGTGCAGTACTGGAGACGCCGGTAGGCACGATGAAGGGGAGCTATCAGATGGTCACCGATGAAGGCGAGAGTTTTGATGCGGAAATCCCGCAATTTGTGCTGTCTGCGCACAGCACT
The DNA here is from genome assembly GCA_963666625.1 of Arenicellales bacterium. Classification (GTDB taxonomy): domain Bacteria; phylum Pseudomonadota; class Gammaproteobacteria; order Arenicellales; family JAJDZL01; genus JAJDZL01. The sequence goes on along the minus strand of OY762925.1, from coordinate 1,392,758 downwards.
TTGCACTGAGTCTGGAACGATCAGATATCCAGATTTTGGACTGTCAGCGCCTCTGTCTCGATGAACTCTCGTCTCGGAAGCACTTCGTCGCCCATCAGCACCTCGAACGCCTTGTCTGTTCGCATGGCATCTTCGATCTTGACTTTCCGCAGCATGCGCTCACTGGTGTCCATCGTTGTCTCACGCAACTGATCTGCGTTCATTTCGCCGAGTCCCTTATAGCGCTGGATGGATATTCCGTCGCGAGCGTCTTCCAGTAGCCAGTCCAGTGCTTCGATAAAACTAATTTTGCCGATAGATTTGCCACTTTTGATGACTTCGACGGTGCCCTTTGCATACTTGTTCAGCTCTTCTTCAAAATTGACTATCGACTTATAGGCCTGCGATCGTGCAAATTTGTCGTCGACTCTGAACTCGACTTTATCACCGAATTGCTCCCTGACTATCCGTAATCTATAACGCTGATGTCCGTTCTTCTCGCCGTCAGGTTCGACATCAATTTCAAAACGCGTATTACCATTCAGCTCCTTTGCGAGATTTTCCCGTAATTCCCTTGCAACCGAAATCAAATACGGTTCATCTACGAATTTGGCGGCATTCAGTTCTGCCGTCTTGACCAAGATTGCCAAAACATCGCTATCAAACGATCTCTTCAGGGAATTTATGGCGTTTTTAGCACCGACATGAAACTCACACAGCCTTTCCAACGCATCGCCGGTCAACGTCAATCTATCCGATTCATTTTCAGAATCGAATCGAATTTCACTGCCGTTTACCGCAACTTCCAGAATATACCCATTAAGTTCCTGATCGTCGTTGAGGTATTTTTCGGATTTACGATATTTAGCCTTGTATAGTGGCGGCTGTGCGATATACAGATGTCCGCCTTCGATCAGACCAGGCATCTTGTTATAGAAAAAGGTCAGAAGCAAGGTGCGAATATGCGACCCATCAACATCGGCATCCGTCATGATGATGACACGGTGATAGCGCAATTTTTCGATATCGAAATCGGGCAATACACCCGTGCCCAATGCAGCAATCAAGGTCTGGATCTCATCGGAGCGCACAATTTTGTCGAATGAGGCCTTTTGAACATTCAGTATTTTGCCCTTCAACGGCAAAATCGCCTGAAATTTACGGTCTCTCGCCTGTTTGGCCGAACCACCGGCCGATTCACCCTCTACAAGAAACAGCTCGCTTTCGGCTGGGTTTTTCTCCTGACAATCAGCCAGCTTGCCAGGCAGGCTGGTCGACTCGAAGGCACTCTTGCGAGCCATCGCCTTTTCCTTTTGCGACTTTTCTCGAATGGCTGCAGCGCTGTTTACCTTTTCGCAGATCAATTTGGCGACTTTCGGGTTTTCTTCCAGGAATTCAGCCAATCCTTCAGAAACCACCGACTGCACCGCACCTTCAACATTCGACGAAACCAATTTATCCTTGGTCTGCGAAGAGAATTTCGGGTCGTGAAACTTAATTGATAGTATCGCAGTCAGACCTTCTCGAGCATCCTCCCCGGTAATCTTGATTTTCTTGCTGAGTCCCTGTTTTTCCATATATCCCGTAATAGTCCGGGTAACCGCCTTACGGAATCCGGTATTATGGGTGCCGCCGTCGCGCTGATAGACATTGTTTGTGTAACAGCGAATATTTTCGTTATAGTATTGCTGACACCACTGCAACGCAGCGTTTACCTGAACTCCCTCCTGTTCATCGCTTACCGAAATGACCATCTCGTTCAGCGGATGCCGCACACGATTCATGTCCGCAACAAATTCAACAATGCCGCCTTTGTGGTACATGATCTGTTGCTGACCGTCACGCTCATCATACAATTCGATTCGCACACCGGGATTGAGATACGACAGTTCCCTCAGTCGCTGGTGCAGGGTATCAAATCGAAATTCGGTATCCGAAAACACTTCTGAAGAAGGCAGGAATCGGATTGTAGTGCCTGTACTTTCGGTTTCGCCGATCACTTTCAGCGGTTCCACCGGCACGCCGTCTCGAAACTCCTGGTAGTGAATCTCGCCTTCCCGATGAATGGTCATGGACAGATGCTCTGACAGTGCATTGACAACCGACACACCGACACCATGTAGCCCACCCGATGCGTCATATGAAAGGTTGTCGAATTTGGCACCGGCATGCAGGATCGTCATGATGATCGTGGCACCAGGCAAATCTTCGCCGTTTTCGCCCTCGCCCTCCATGATTCCAGTCGGAATTCCGCGGCCGTTGTCAGAGACTGAAACCGAGCCATCGGTATGCACTCTTGTTACGATCCGATCGCAGAATCCTTGCGAGGCTTCATCAATCGAGTTGTCGACGACCTCAGTCACCATGTGATGAAGGCCTGTGCCGTCGTCCGTATCCCCGATATACATGCCAGGGCGTGTGCGTACCGGAACAAGTCCTCGCAAGACTTGGATATTGGTATGGTCGTAGGTGTCGTTTGCGGGCTTGTCTGATGTCATATAGCGCAGAATTTTTAGAAAATCCGGACTATGAACAGATCATCGGCCGGATGAAATTATCAAAAATCAACTTTTATTGATTTTCAGCGATCCTTTAACAGCATCACGAGAAAATTTGAGGACTCATTTCCAGGGAACTTGAGCAGGCATGCGGATTGGGCATTTTTCAGGTTGAACTCAACTTTGTCATAGTCTTTCATAACCTCGAAAATGTCCAGCAGATATTTTCCGTTGATTTGAAAATCAAGAGACTCCCCATTCTGTTCTATGTCCATCTGTTCATCAATCTCAGCCTGCGAATTTCTGGATGTTCGCGCATGAATTCTCAACCTACCGTCTTTTACTTGCATTGATGTTGGTACATCCGGACCCAGAATTGCAACTATTCTTCGAAGCGACGCAATAATGGTTTCCCGGGTGACCTGAAAGACACGCGATAGATTCGCTGGAATCACGCCACGCCAGTCAGGATAGGTTCCTTCCAAAAGTTTTGAGGTGAACTCGATGCTCGGTGTACTCGCCCGAACATGATTGGAATTGAATTCCAATGTAACCGGTGACGAAAAATCAGCGAGTAGCTTGCCCAGATCGAGCACTGTTTTCCGAGGCACAATTGCACGGTGCATGCTGTCATTCAGCCCGGTCATCACTTCGGTGTGGCACACGGCCATTCTATGGCCATCCGTAGCGACCGTCCGCAATTCAGATTCGTTCATTTCAAACAGCATCGCGTTGAGGTAGTACCTAAGATCCTGGGTCCCCATTGCGTGCTGAGCGCGTTGCACGATAGTACGTAGATCGGAACGACTGATCTGAAATTGAATATCCCAATCACCTGCATCCAGAATCGGAAACGGGCCATCCGATGTGTCTTGGGCCATTGCCTGCAGGCTCAGATGACTCTGTCCACTCTCACCACCAGGACTTTCTTCTCCCTCTGCCTCTGATTCGGCTCGCGAGCCGAAACCATCGTCCAACTTGTTTATGTTCATCATCCCATCTGAAAAGTCAAACTTCAACTGGCAGTTGTTTGGTTGCTGACGACAGAATTCCTGTACTGTCAGACCCGGAAAAGCGACCCGACCGGATTCAGTGACCTGTATATCCGGTACGAATTCACTTATCTCTACTTCGATATTGGAACCGGTCAGTTGAAACCCGTTCCGGTCTTCATTGACTGTCAAAAGAACGTGCGAGAGAATAGGGATTGTAGGATTTCGGTCAACGACAGTGTTGACTCGATTCAGAGGATTGAGAATCTGGTCTCGTTCAACAATAAATTGCATAAAAATTCAAAGGGTATTAATTATGTTTTTGTTTGGCTTGTGTGCAACTAGAATAAGTTGAATTTAGTCAATGTAATCAAGCCGGTAATTCGAGTGATGCCTGTCGAAAACTTTCTGCAAAATAGTTGAGAAAATGTGTCTCGACAAATCTGCTTGATGGTTCTCACAGAACCTCAAAAACTTATGCACACATTATACACTGAAATGCTTACAGACTGCTGTCAATAAGTCGCTGCTGCAGATGAGTGAAGTCAAGAAGAAAGGATGTCTTTCAGGGTATTGAATTCGGTTCTGAATTCGCTGTCTTCCTCCAGCAGATTATCGATTTTTTTACTGGCGTGAACCACTGTGGTGTGATTCTTGCCACCGATTTCACGGGCAATCCGGGGAAGACTGTGGGTTGTCAGGTTCCTCGACAAAACCATCGCGACATGCCGGGCCCGCGCAATGTTCGCCTTTCGGCTGTTTGAAAGGATGTCGTCGACCCGAATTCGGTAAAAGCGGGCTACTTCCCTGACTATTGTCTGAATATCAATGGGGCGGGCGTTGAATTCCAGCATGTCATACAAAACCTGTTTGACGACTGAGATTGTGATCCCCTTGTTTGTGAATCGATGGCTGGCGATCAGCTGGTTGAGCGCGCCTTCCAGTTCACGCACGCTGCCGTAAATTTTTTCCGCGACGAACCTTGACACCTCGGGATCAAGTTCCACGCCGCGTCTTTCAGCTTTGGATTCCAGGATCGCTATACGGGTTTCGAGTTCCGGTGGTTTGACCCGGATCGCGATACCTTGTCCGAGTCTGGATTTCAGGCGATCCTCAACGCCCTGGATTTCCTTGAAAAACCGGTCGCTGGTGATGATGATCTGCTTGTTTCCTTCCAGCAAGGCATTGAACGTGTGCAGGAATTCCTGTTGCGATACATCGGCACCCGCAAAATGGTGAATGTCGTCGATCAGCAACACATCAAGGTCGTGGTAGAAATTCTTGAATCGCTCGATACTCTCGCTGTCCTTTCTTTTCATCAGCGTTACCAGGTGGCGAACAAAATTGTTTGCCCGAACATAACGGGTCTGCTTTTCGGGGAATCTTCGAATCAGCTCGTGTCCGGCTGCCTGCATCAGATGGGTTTTGCCGTTTCCGACATCCCCGTAAATGAACAGTGGGTTATGGTCACGCAGTCCTGGCTCTTCGGCCGCTCTTTGCGCCATGTATCTTGCCAGTTGATTGGATTCTCCCACTACATGCTGATCAAAGGTGTATTCCGGAGTGAGTTTTTCGAATCCAAAGGGTTGTTTGTTGTTCGTCGCGGTCGCTTGGCGACTGTTTGGATTGGCTTTACGGCTAAAGGAATTCACGTCGGAATTGGCCCCAGAATTCGATACCGTACCAATTTTTACTGAAATATCGTACTTTTGCCCGGTCAGAAATTCAGCGATCTCGGCGATTTGGGAAAGGTAATTCGATTCGATTTTACGCTTTGTGAAGCGGTTGGGTGCGTTTAGTACAAGGGAAGTGCCGGATTCTACCGCGCTCAGAGAGCGCAGCCAGGCAGTTACTTCAGCCTCATTATGGTCTTGCTCCAAACGCGAAAGAGTTTGTTTCCATAAAGTTGAAGGCATAATTTTTCAGACCATTTCTAATTCTTTAATTTGGTTTGAAATGCAACATTTGTTGCACGAAAACTCGAGAATTTGATGCCCGAATGGAGCATGGTGTTCCAAAGCCGATTGTAATGCACAGTTTACGCAGTCTGTCAAACTTTTTCGAAGCGATTTTTGGCAGTTTCGCTAAGAGATTGATTTTATAAGCCGTTCGAACCAATCAACTACAACTGCCAGCGAATTTTGCGTATGTCATTGCCGTAAAAATCGTACGAAAGTCATTTGGTGGACGTTTTTTCTATGCATCCAATATGGCCTGGCTAATTTATGATTGAATTTTAAGATATTGATATGTAACACAAAATTAAGGATCAAGTACAGATTAATGAGTTGGCTGATCGGCTTGTTACGACAAATTCAAGACGATGGAGCTAGTCGATTCCACTTCGGCACAGATCACATTCAAACCCTCCGAACATTGTGTCTGAGAGATGAAATACACTAGAAAATCAATAGAATGAAACCGGATTTTGCCGATGAATACATCCCGCCCGCAGCGAGTCATTTCTGTTTGCCCGGCTTGCCGACAGAGCGGCTGAATTTCCAGTTTGAATCATGTCAAGGTAACGCGAGTAAAAAGATATGCAGGTTTCCTTCAAATTAACCCTTCCGGAGATTTTCAGAATCTATACTGGAGCACGATAATTTGACAGTCGGACGAATCCACGAGAGTAATTGGGCAAACTGTTAAATTGCTATACTGTCTGAATTCGATTTGAGTTTGATACAGTTCAATATAATCGACAAAAAATGCCATAAAACGAATGACGGAGGATGAATTCGTGCAGACTAACGCAGCCGTAGCCTATGAAGCAGGCAAACCACTTGAAATTGAGACGGTAAACCTTGATGGCCCGAAAGCTGGAGAGGTATTGGTGGAGATCAAAGCCACCGGCATTTGCCATACTGATGAATTCACACTATCTGGTGCCGATCCCGAGGGACTATTCCCAGCGATTTTAGGCCATGAAGGAGCAGGTGTGGTGGTTGATGTTGGTGAGGGAGTTACCAGCGTGAAGTCCGGTGATCATGTAATTCCTTTGTACACACCCGAGTGCAGGCAGTGCGAGTATTGCACCAGTGGAAAAACCAACTTGTGCCAGGCGATTCGGGAAACACAGGGCCAAGGCCTTATGCCTGATGGAACCAGCCGCTTTTCCCTGGGTGGTAAGTCTCTATTTCACTATATGGGAACATCGACGTTTGCGAACCACACTGTCGTCCCTGAGATTGCAGTCGCAAAAATTCGCGAAGACGCACCATTCGACAAAGTCTGCTACATCGGTTGTGGTGTAACCACCGGAATCGGTGCTGTCATGAATACCGCGAAAGTACAGCCGGGCGATAACGTGGTCGTGTTTGGTCTTGGCGGAATTGGACTCAATGTTGTCCAAGGCGCGAGAATCGCGGGTGCTGACATGATTGTCGGGGTTGACATCAATCCAGCAAGAGAAGCGCTTGCCGAGAGTTTCGGTATGACCCATTTCGTCAATCCGAATGAAGTTGAGGGTGACATTGTGCCATACCTGGTTTCGCTGACGGGCGGTGGTGCAGATTTCAGTTTCGAATGTGTGGGGAATGTCGAACTGATGCGACAGGCACTCGAGTGCTGTCACAAAGGCTGGGGAGAAAGCATCATCATCGGTGTTGCCGGAGCTGGTCAGGAGATCAATACGAGGCCATTTCAGCTCGTTACAGGTCGGGTCTGGCGCGGCACTGCGTTCGGTGGTGCCAAGGGCAGGACAGATGTACCCAAGATAGTTGACTGGTATATGGATGGAAAAATCAATATTGATGATTTGATCACCCATAAAATGCCTTTGAATGAAATCAATAATGCGTTTGACCTGATGCATGCAGGCAAGTCCATCCGCAGCGTTGTCGAGTTCTCGTAGGTCGTTTATGGAAGTTGTCAGCGAGCACCGCTGTTTCGGGGGTGTGCAGGGCATCTATCGCCATCAGTCCGGGTACACCAAGACTCCGATGCAGTTTTCGGTATTCGTACCTTCGTCGGCTGATCGGGGAACGCATCCTGTTTTGTGGTTTCTGTCTGGATTGACGTGTACCGAAGAGAATTTTACGGTCAAGTCTGGATCACAGAAATTCGCCGAGCGCCACGGAATGATTGTTGTCGCGCCCGACACGAGTCCAAGGGGTGCTGGAGTCCAAGGCGAGGATGAGAGCTACGACTTCGGAACAGGTGCTGGATTTTACCTGGACGCTACACAACCACCTTGGAATGAAAATTACCAGATGTATTCCTATATCACCCAAGAACTTCAGGATGTAGTTTGCGAAAATTTTTCGGTCGACCGAACCCGACAAGGAATAACAGGGCATTCAATGGGTGGGCATGGCGCATTGACAATTGGCTTGAAGAATCCACAACTGTACCGATCTATATCCGCCTTCTCTCCGATCTGTTCGCCAACCCGATGTCCGTGGGGTCAAAAGGCGATGAGCGGGTATCTTGGTGAAGATAGTAGTACGTGGGCTCAATACGATGCTGTGGAACTGATCAGGGATGGTCATCGAAGCGGTTCGATTCTTGTGGATCAAGGGGATGCGGACAATTTTCTGTATGATCAGCTGAAGCCAGAACTGCTGACGTCCATTTGTAATGATACCGGTCAGCCACTGCAGCTGCGTATGCAGCAGGGCTATGATCACAGCTATTATTTCATCTCAAGTTTTATCGAAGACCACATTGCATTCCATACCTTCAGTCTGAAGTAGTAGAAATTTCTGAGAACATCAATATTTCGTCTCTGGATCATGCACTGTACTTCGGGCTATCGGCTACACAATTTGCTTTAAGGGGAAGTGTTTGCTCTACAGGATTGTATTGGTATGGCGACCACATCGCACAAATTTAAAGCCCGTTTCATGCTTGCTTGCTATAATTTGGCAGTTGCTGTTCATTCCAAGAAGCATGTTTTATCTTGTCGCAGCAACCGGACAGCAGAATTGAAAACAGAATATCGTGGTTTGAATTTATGAAACGTACCTTTCAACCGAGCAATTTGAAAAGAAAACGCAAACACGGGTTTCGTGCCCGCATGCGAACCCGTGGCGGTCGGGCCGTGATCAATGCACGACGAGCGAAAGGCCGCTCAAGGCTCAGTGCATGAAAAACACTCATCACCGAGAGGACATTGCTTTCCGGGAAGCCTTAGATTAAAGCAGCGCGCTGACTATCGGACGGTTTTCGACAAGAACAAGCAGTTTTCAAACCGGTATTTTCGGGTTCTGGTGCATGGCGAGCCGAACCGAACAGGACCACGTCTCGGAATCGTTGTTTCTCGCCGAGTATCTAAAAAGTCAGTTGAGCGAAATCGGATCAAGCGTCAGATACGCGAGTGTTTCAGGGTTCACCAGCATCATTTGATTGATCGCGACTTGGTAATCATTGCACATCGCGATTGTGAGTCGGCACCAAACTCTGAGTTACGCAACAGACTGATTAAACTATTCAAACAGTTGGAAAATTGAAGAGAATTCTTGTTCTGGCCATACGTGGCTACCAATACGTAATCAGTCCGCTGTTCGGTCCGTGCTGCCGGTTTCACCCGACATGCTCCAGCTATGCGGTTGAGGCGATCAAGAATCACGGTGCGTTGAAAGGCTCGTTCCTCACTATCTGCCGAATCGGACGATGCCACCCTTGGCATCCAGGTGGATTCGACCCGGTACCGGAGGCCGGTGAGAAAAGTTGATGGATTTCAGGCGCGCACTGCTGTCTATTTCGCTCGGACTGATCTTGTTGCTGATCTGGCAGGCATGGTTGGATTTTCAGCAAAAAAAAGAGCAGGTCATACCGGTCGTCCAAACCGACTCTGCTCCGAGTGTTCCGACATCACCCGCCACCACAAGCCAGTCTCAGTCTACCGCAATCGGCGAAGTTCCTGAAACGCCTACCACTCCAACATCGACCACACCGACTGCTGGGGTACCAGCCGCCAGTTCTGCACTGGATTCAGCACAGCGGATAAAGATTCAGACCGATCTCCTGAAAGTCGAGATCGATACCTACGGTGGCGAGATTCGAGAAGCCAAGTTGCTTGAATACCCGGTCGAGGTTGACATGCCCGATGTCCCGTTTCGACTGCTGACGGATACCGGACCCGGAATTCTGGTAGCACAATCAGGCCTGGTAGGAACGGGCGGTGAGTTTCCGAATCACAAAACAGAATTCAAAGCCGAAGCGGAATCCTTTGATTTGCTGGACTCGGATAGTTCGCTTGAAGTGCCTCTTCGCTGGACTTCACCCGACGGCATAGACTATGTGAAAACATTCACTTTCTACCGGGACAGCTATCTGATCGACGTTGATTTTACCGTCGATAACAGAAGCGGAAATCGATTGGAGACTTATCTGTATGGACAATATCTGAGCACCGAATACGTTGAGGAGTCCGAGGGATTTTTGTTTTTCAAGGCTTTACCGAGCTACAAGGGTGCCGCACTATACACACCGGAGAATAAGTACGAAAAGATAGACTACAAGGAAATACGAAATGACAGCCCGGTGTTCGAAACGAATTCCGGGTGGGTGGCAATGTTGCAGCACTATTTCATGACCGCGTGGCTGCCTCACGAAAACGCTCCTTATGAGTTCTATACTAAACCCCTCCATGATGCCAGCGGGCAGATGCGTTATCTTGCGGGTTTTGTCACTCGAACCCCGACAATAGTGGAAAACAATTCTATTGGAACCCTGCGTGCCCAGATTTATGCGGGGCCGAAGGAACAGGACAGAATCAAAGATCCATCAGAAGGCCTGATTCTGACAGTTGATTATGGTTGGCTGACACCTGTGTCCTCGCCTCTGTTCTGGATTCTGCAGAAAATCAACGACGTAATCCAGAACTGGGGATGGTCAATCATTCTGCTGACGCTGCTGGTCAAAATTGTGTTCTACCCATTGTCGGCCGCAAGTTACAAGTCCATGGCAAAAATGAAAAAACTTCAGCCTAGGCTCAAAACTCTCAAGGAGAGATATGGTGATGACAAGCAGAAACTGAACCAGGAGATGATGCAGATCTATAAAAAAGAAAAAATCAATCCGCTTGGTGGTTGTCTTCCAATTTTGATTCAAATACCTGTTTTTATTGCGCTTTATTGGGTTTTGCTCGAAAGTGTCGAACTTCGCCAAGCACCGTTCATTTTCTGGCTTGACGATCTTTCGAGAGCTGACCCATTCTATGTATTGCCGGTATTGATGGGTGCGTCGATGTTTGCACAGCAATTCCTGAATCCAACCCCGTTGGATGCACTGCAGAAAAACATTATGATGAGCCTGCCGATTGTGTTTACATTTTTCTTTTTGTGGTTTCCGTCCGGTCTTGTGCTTTACTGGCTTATCAATAATGTCCTTTCAATCGCACAGCAGTGGTACATCACCAGAAAGTTGGCGGCGACCTGATCGTTGAAGCCGATACTATAGCGGCGATTTCTACCCCCGCCGGCATCAGTGGCATTGGAATAATTAGAGTATCGGGTTCAAAGGCGTCCGATATGGCACATGCCGTAACCCGAAAATCCGTTGTCGCAAGACAAGCGATGTTCACTGGTTTCTTCAACGACAGTGGCAACCTGATCGATGAGGGCATTCTTCTTTTTTTTCCGGCACCTGGGTCCTACACGGGCGAAGACGTATGCGAATTCCACAGTCATGGAAGTCCTGTCGTGCTCAATCTGCTCCTGTCAAGACTGCAGGAGCTAGGTGCAAGACTGGCGGATCCCGGAGAATATACCCGGAGGGCATTTCTGAATGGCAAGCTTGATCTGGCTCAAGCAGAAGCCGTTGTTGACCTGATCAATAGTTCAACAGCTGTAGCTGCACAATCTGCCATGCGCTCACTCAGTGGGGAATTTTCCGAGCGAGCGCATAATATTGTGGAAAAAATTGTCAATTTGAGGGTGTTCATTGAGGCAGCAATCGATTTCCCTGAAGAAGAAATTGATTTCCTGGCGAATTCGGATATTGCACTGGCGATTAAACAAATCAGGCATGACCTGAGGGAGCTGATTGACCAGTCAACCGCGGGAAGCCTGCTACGCGAAGGGATCACAGTTGTGATTGCAGGTCGTCCCAATGCGGGAAAGTCCAGTCTTTTCAACCGGTTGGCACTACAGGATCGTGCGATCGTGACACCGCACCCAGGAACAACCCGTGATACTGTGGATGTTACTATCGATGTAAGTGGGCTGGCAGTGCGACTGATAGATACGGCCGGCTTGCGTGACGTTTTTGACACAATTGAACAGGAAGGCATTTCACGTACGCGAAAAGCGGTGCAGTCGGCTGATATCGTTTTATATGTTATCGACAGTGAGCAGGGGGTATGTGATGATGACCTGCAGGAGATTGATGGTTTGGATTCCGCTCGCTGCGCTATTGTGTGGAACAAAACTGACCTGATAGGAGACGTTCGGCCCAAACTTGCATCTGAGTTTTGCCACCAGATTCATGTTTCCGCGTTAACTGGGTTGGGCACCGAAAAAATTTATAAAATAATACAGCGGGTTGCGGGTTATGAAGTGAGTGAAGAGGGAATTTTTCTCGCTCGTCGACGACATCTTTCCGCAATGAAACATGCCGGTGAGTTCGTAGCGCGTGCGCAGGATGCGCTCGTAAGACAGTCGGCAGGTGAACTTGCAGCCCAGGACTTGTGGGACGCGATGAAGGCGCTTGACCAGATTACGGGAACGCCTTCCTCGGACGAATTGCTTGGCGAGATATTCGCAAATTTCTGCATAGGTAAATAAGCGGGGTAATTGAAACTGAGTCTGGTACAACTTCCGATGATCCCCCAGCGACTCTATTGACACCGAACACACTATGACTCACTTGAATAAATCGCAAACCATTCTCTTGCAGATGCTGATCGTATTGGTGGCGGTTGCTACGATCGTGATATGGCAGTACGATTATCTTGCCGACTTATATATCCGAAATCAGATCACCCGAATTGGTCTGGTAATCAATGTTGCGATTGTGTTACTCTTTTTCGCAGGTCTTTCTCAGTTGGTACGGCTGTTCTTCCTGTATGATCGGGAGGAGAAAGCACTACAGCAGTTTTCCGATGCAATATCGTCGGAAGATATGGATCAGAAACTCAGCCAGCTATCCGAGAACACAATCATCGGACAAAGGTATCGGATAGTGAGTGATTTTTTCAGCGCCCGTGCTGAGTTCAATCACAATGCGCTTGCCGCAACATTACTTGCACACGAGACCAGCCGCACCAGTTTTGCTAAATTTGTCAACAACATACTGATACTTACAGGTGTTTTCGGAACGATAATATCGCTGACCGTGGCGCTTTTGGGAGCGTCCACAGCGATTTCAGATGCCAACAGCCTGAGAGGTATCGATATCGTCATTCACGGCATGTCAACGGCACTGTCCACTACGATGACTGCAATTCTGGCTTATTTTCTGTTTGGTTATTTTTACCTCAAATTGCTTGACACCCAATCTTACGTCCTTGGAAAGATCGAACACGTAACAGCCACAGTCCTGGTTCCACAGTATCAGGCCGCTACCCGTTCGCCCGAACAGAACTTGAGCGCGATGCTCGCCGGTACAGTTGAGACAATCAACAAGTTTGACACTTTCATTCGTCAAATTCAGGAAATCAGTGCCAAGCAGGACGAGGTTTTTACCAATTTTGAGAAATTGACCGACCAGAATATGCATCTGCTAACGGATATTCGCGGCATATTGCGTGCTGGATTCAGACTGCGCGACGAGTCTGACGAAGAAAACTGACCCCGGAGGGGGGATAGACATGACCTGGAATACTGGCGGATTCGTTGATCTGCGCGTTCATCGGGCATCCGAAGCCAGTCACTCAGACGATAGCATATGGCCATCATTCACGGACATCATGATGGTGATCGTGATGATATTTTTGATGGCTTCTGTCATATTTATGCTTCGGAATGTTCAGTTGGGGAAAGATCTTCAGTCATCCATCTCGGCTGAAAGCGAAGCCACCCAGGAAATTCTCTCACTTCGAGAAAGAACCGCCTATCTATCTGAGATCATTAAACAAACGGAACAACGAGCAGTCGATTCAGAGCGTCTCAGGAAAGAAACAAGCATCCTCGCGGAACAGCGCGGTACTCGAATTGCTGAGCTCGAGTACGAGACGGCCGATCTTTATCGTACACAGGCGCAGTTGAACATGGAATTGGAGGGTCTCAACAATCAACTCATGGAATCCCGTGCCGAACGGGCACAACTGACTGAGCGTATTGCGTCGATGAACTCTATTATCGCGGACATGGAGTCCGTTAGTGAGAGCAAGTCGCAAGCCTTGGCCACTCTGCAACAGAACTTCGACGACAAGCTGATTGAACTTCAGGCTGTAGAGTCAAACCTTGAGGAAAAACAAAATGAAATCGCTGCCCTGCAGGAATCCTTGGAAAATCTGCGGGCGGTTGAATTTGAACAACAAAAAAACATCGCGGAACTGATCGAAACACGGATGACGTTGGAGTCGCTAAGCGAACTACAAAAATCACAAATAACACAATTGATTCAATTACATAATGAGCTTGAACAACAGTCAGAAAGGCAGCAGTCAGAAATTGCCCAACTGACGGAAACGCGTGATGAACTGCAATCACTGAGTGAAGAACAGGTTGCACGTATCGCGACGCTGCTAGAAGATAGGGGACAACTTCAATCCACCATAGAAGACCGCCTGACGCAGATTACGCAGCTGACCGTTGAACGAGACGAGCTGCAATCACTAAGTGAAGATCAGGTTGCACGTATTGCGACCCTGCTTGAAAATCGGGGACAACTTGAGTCCACCATGGAAGAGCAGCAGTCACAGATCGCGCAACTGACAGTTGAGCGCGGTGAACTTGAAGCGCTGAGTGCGGAGCGAATGGCCCGGATCGGAGCATTGCTAGAAATTCGCGGTGGGCTTGAAGCGACAACAAAAGAGCAATTGATACGAATTACTCAGCAGGAACAGAATCGAATTGAGCTTGAGAAACTTGCCCACGCGCAAAAGGAACAGATTGAACAATTAAGCCTAACACAGATCGAACTGGAGAATCGCGGCGAAGAACTTCGGACGAAGGTTGCACAGCTGAGCACGACTATTGAAAATCTGGAATCCCTGCGTAGTGAGCAGCTGACAGAGATCGCACAACTGATTGAAGCGCGTAAAGAGCTTGAGCAAGTGGGCCAAGAGCAAGTACGGCAGATTACTCAATTGATTCAGCAACGTACCGATCTGGAAGTGCGGGGCCAGGAACAACAGGAGATCATCGTTCAGTTGGACGATGAAAGAACTGAATTGCAAGCTCGCAGCGAAGAGCAGGCGATACAGCTTGCCAGACTGAGCCAGGAACTTGACCAGCGCGAAAGGGAACAAACCAGACGGGAAAGAGAACTCGAAGTCATTCGGGCAGAACTGGACGCGCGCAGCCAAGCGCTTGAACTAGTCACATTGACCAGTGCACAGCAGGAGGCAACGATAGAACAATTGACCCAGACTGGTTCGGAGCAGGAGACAGACATCGGTCGACTGACTGCTTTAGAGGTACAGAATCTGATCACAATCGAACGTCAACAACAGGAAATAGCTAATTTGCAGATGCAAATTGGAGAGCTGAATGCAGCAAATGCCCAGTACCAGCGCCAACTTTCAACGCTTAATCAAACGCTTGGAAGCATTCGCACAGTGGAGCTTGGGCTGCGCGAACAGTCAACGGCCCGCGAAGAGGAGATCAACGTTCAGCAAACCCAGATCGCAAAGCTCGAGAGTGATCTTTCGACAATGCTTCAAGAAAGAATCGACCTGCATAACCTGAACCAGGCTTTGGAAAGAGAGATATCATTTCTGCAGCGTAGACAGTCCGATCAGGAAACACAGCTTGAGACATTGCGTTCTGTGACGGACCGGCTCAGCGCGGACATTGAGAAAAGACAGCAGCAGATTGATACACTGACAGTTCAGAGAGAAGATTTACGAGCCGACAGACAAAAGTCACGAAGTGAACTTGAGGAATTGAAGCGAGCCTATCAGGACCGGTTGAATGAATTAGCGCAACTGGAAGTCGCGTTTTCCGAAAGAAGTCAGGAAGCACATGATCTGAGATCGGATCTGGTCGAGCTTCAGGAAGAGACACAACTGATGCTGCGTCCAGCCAGAAGTCCCACCAACCGTTATGTTGTGGAAGTGCGCTACACAAAAGATGAATCCGGAGCCCAGGTCATTTCCTACAAGCTGCCGGATCAGACAGTGGCGACGTTCGTTGATCGGGAACAATTGGATGCGGTTCTTTCCAAGTTGAAATCTGAGCGACCGGAAGGGTTGTATACGCGAATTGTGTTCCCTCAACAGGAACTTTTGACATTCGAGGAGGCTTGGGGGTTTACCCAGCAAATACTGTCCCGATATGACTACTATCACCAATAAATTAACTGCGCTTGACACATGAATCATCCTGAGAATTACGACGTAATCGTAGTTGGCGGCGGACATGCCGGCGTTGAAGCTGCAATGGCGGCGGCGCGCACCGGTAGCGAGACCTTGTTGCTCACCCAGAGCATCGATACCATAGGACAGATGTCATGCAATCCCGCCATCGGCGGAATCGGAAAAGGCCATATCGTACGTGAGATTGATGCTTTGGGCGGCATTATGGCGAGAGCAATCGACAGAAGCGGCATACAGTTCCGGCGTCTGAATATCAGAAAAGGACCAGCGGTTCGAGCCACTCGCGCTCAGGCTGACCGCGCGCTGTACAAGTCCACAGTCCGCGCTATGCTGGAGCAACAGGAACACCTTACGATCTTTCAACAGGAAGTCGAGGATCTTCTGGTTTTAAATGGCGCTGTGAAAGGGGTTTTGACACGATTTGGCATTCGAATAGAGGCACCGGCCGTCATATTGGCAACCGGCACGTTTCTTGGCGGTGCCATCCATATCGGTCTTGAGAGCCACAGTGGCGGACGTGCGGGTGATGCTGCTTCAAACAAGCTTGCGAAGCGTCTGAGAGAGATGATGTTCCACGTGGAACGTCTAAAGACCGGCACACCGCCCCGAATAGACGGCAGAACCATCGACTACTCCAAGCTCGAAATTCAGACCGGTGATGATCCATCTCTGGTATTTTCGTTCATGGGTTCAGCCAAGGAGCATCCCCGGCAGATCTCCTGCCATATCGCACGCACAAATGAGCGTACCCATGACATTATTCGTGGTGCACTTGATCAATCAGCGATGTACGGCGGTGCAATCGATTCAATTGGACCTAGATATTGTCCTTCAGTCGAAGACAAGATAGTTCGATTTGCGGAACGCACGTCACATCAGATTTTTGTCGAGCCAGAAGGATTGGATTCGGTCGAAATCTATCCGAATGGCATATCGACCAGTTTGCCATTTGATGTTCAGTGTGAGTTCGTAAGATCCATAGAGGGATTTGAGAATGCGATTCTGACACGTCCCGGATATGCGATCGAGTACGATTTTCTTGATCCAACTGATCTCAAACCGACTCTGGAAACGAAATTGATGGCAGGATTGTTTTTGGCGGGACAGATAAACGGAACTACCGGGTATGAAGAGGCGGCGTGCCAAGGGTTGATCGCCGGGTTGAATGCGGCAAGGACCGTACAATCCAAGTCACCTTGGTGGCCGGGCCGAGATGAAGCGTATATCGGCGTTCTGATTGATGATCTGGTCACCAAAGGGGCAGATGAACCCTATCGCATGTTCACATCGAGAGCTGAACATCGTTTGATTCTGCGTGAGGACAATGCAGATTTGCGCTTGACTGAGAAGGGTCGTGAATTCGGACTGGTATGTGACAGCCGATGGTCACAATTTGTTGAAAAACGCAGTGAACTGATACACGAGCGCGAAAGGCTGGAGCAGCACGCGATTACTCCATCCAAAACAAATCAGGACGCAATCAGCCACGTTTTGGGGCGAAATCTGACAAACGATACGACTTTGTTTGATCTGCTGCGAGATTCAAATGTCAGCTATGACACCGTGATGAAAATTCCAGGTTCCGGCACGCCCATTGAAGACGAGACGGTAAAGGAGCAGCTTGAAATTGAGGCCCGTTACGAAGGATATATCGAAAGACAACGGTCGGCGATCAAAAGAGCCTCGCATGCAGAGGGTGTGAACTTGCCAGAATCCCTGGATTACACCTTGGTGCACGGGCTGTCCAATGAAGTCAGACAGAAGCTACAATCCAACAAGCCGCATAACCTAGGTATGGCTTCCCGAATACCGGGAGTGACACCTGCCGCAATCGCCGCTCTTTCTGTACACCTGAAAAAGCGGGCGATGTTGAAATCCGCTTGAATTCTGGTTGTGCTATCTGTTGACTCAATAGTAAATCTGATTGAGAGCCCAGTTATGGAAAGTGCGGATACGTCTGCAGCGATTTGTAGGTCACAGGCTTACGATATTTTACATAATGGGTTGAAAACATTGAATATATCACTTGAAGAAGATGCCATCAACTACTGTCTGGATCATGCGGAAACGCTTGTGAAGTGGAATCGTGTCCATAACCTTTCGGCAATCAGGAGTATGGACGATATTTTGGTCAGGCATCTGCTTGATAGTTTTTCAGTTCTTGGGTATGTGAAAGGGAAAGATATCATTGATATCGGAAGCGGAGCCGGATTTCCCGGCATTCCGGTTGCATTGGCTATGCCGGATTCACATGTTGTTTTATTGGACTCAAGCGCGAAAAAAGCCGAATTTCTCAGGCATTCAATTGCACGGATGAGGCTGAGCAATGTGACCGTGACATGCGAACGAGTGCAGGAGATAGCGAAAGGCGACAAGAGTTTCGACAGCGTTCTTGTACGGGCACTGGGGTCGCTGGACACAGTTTCTGAGTACTGCCTGCCAATTCTTAAGTCGAATGGACGTATTCTGGCAATGAAAGGAAGATATCCAAGCCGAGAACTAGACGATCTTCGAACAGCATGCGATCCATCTGTTCATCAGCTATCGGTACCTGGCTTGGATGAAAATCGACATCTTGTTGTTTTGAAAAGAAAAACGATTTAGTTATTGATTAGAATCATGGGCCGCGTTTTAGCTATTGCAAATCAAAAGGGTGGGGTTGGAAAAACAACAACAGGCATCAACCTCGCGGCGTCGCTGGCACGTGCAAAGCGTAAGACTTTGCTGGTAGACTTGGATTCCCAGGCAAATGCATCAGCCGGAGTGGGACTTGTGACGAGTCGCAACGTGAAAGGAATTTATGATGTTCTCATTGGTGCGGCAACCATTTCAGAGGTAGTTACACAAACAGGGTTTGGTGCGGATGCGGTGTCCTCAAGCAGGGATCTTGCCGGTGCACAAGTGGAGCTGCTAAGTTTAGAAAATCGTGAATACTTGCTCCGGCGCGCATTGAGCGCTCTGAGAGAGACCTACAGTTACATCCTGATTGATTGTCCGCCCTCGCTGAACATACTGACGGTCAACGCACTGGTTGCGGCCGATGGTGTGATGGTTCCGACTCAATGCGAGTTTTTTTCCCTTCAAGGATTAATTGACTTGCTTGATACAATTGAATCAGTTCGTCAGTCGTTCAACCCGAATCTGCGATTGGACGGAATTCTGCGTACCATGCATGACCGCAGAAACAAGTTGCACCAGGAAGTGTCAGAAGAATTGAGCAGTCATTTCAATGATCAGGTTTATCGCACCTTCATACCCCGAAACATCAAGCTTGCTGAAGCGCCAAGCCATGGTAAATGCGTACTTGATTACGACAAAAAATGCGCAGGATCAATGGCTTATCTCGCCTTAGCAGGTGAAATGCTAAGTAAGGAAGAGTCAAGATGAGTAGTCAGGAAAGATTAGGACAAGGCTTGAGTGCGCTGCTGGGATCAGCCGCGACGAAAGCCACATTGGCACCGATAGACAATGTGCGCATGATCGCAATCGAAAAACTACACTCCGGCACCTATCAGCCACGTATGGAAATGGCAGAGGAACCGCTGCGACAACTGGCCGACTCCATTGAGGCCCACGGCATAATTCAACCGATTATTGCGCGCGAATCCGACAGTGGTGTTGGATTTGAGATTATTGCCGGAGAACGAAGATGGCGTGCGGCTCAGATGGCCGGCTTGCACGAAGTGCCCGTGATGGTCCGCACACTGAGCGATCAGTCGAGTATGGCGATGGCACTTATTGAAAATATTCAAAGGGAAGATCTGAATCCGGTCGAAGAAGCAAACATGATCAAGAGGTTGGCCGACGAATTCAGTCTCTCGCACGCTCAAATCGGAGAAAATATTGGCAAGTCACGAGCCACCATCACCAACATACTGAGACTATTGTCACTGGCTGATCCGGTGCTCGAAATGCTCCAGAATCGTCAGATTGAGACAGGTCACGCTAAAGTCTTGCTCGCGTTAAGCGGAGAAGATCAGATTGATGCAGCGCGGTTTGTTGTGCAAAACGCCCTGAATGTGCGAAAAACAGAAGAATTGGTCAAACGGTGGGGGAATCTCGACAACAAGTCGGTTAAAATAACGAAATCCAAGGACCCCGATATTTCCAGGCTGGAACGTGAACTGTCAGAAAGGATTGGAGCTAAAGCGAATATACATGACCGAAGTGGAAAAGGATACATCAAAATCAACTACAAGAATCTTGATGAACTTGATGGAATTCTTGAACGAATAAATCTGAACATCGATTGAAGACAGAAAAAGCTATGGAAATTGACACAAAATTGCGTATGCCTCATGCTGCCAAGCTGGTCATAGTCATTTTTTCAGCATTGGTTATCACTGGCTGCGCCGAGGTTGGAGGAAAGCAGCTGTCATTACTTCCATCGTCCCATGTACTGGACCCGTTGGAAGTGCCTCCGGGCATGACACCTCTTCCAGAAGCGGAACAGTTCCATGTTCCCGCTGACTACGACCCGACCGATCTCAAACCGGAAGATCTTCAGCCTGAACAGTTCAGAAATTATGCGACATGGATAGAGTTTGAAAAATTCAAGGAATTTCAAGAAGTTGATCAGGGTATCGGCGTTGACACAGATCAGTATCGTGAGGCGGTAGCACGCGGTGAGGATTTCTTTAAGGTGACATTATTCGATACCGGACAGGATTCTACGCGGCTGCGGGTGGTTGATTCTTCAGGTTCAGTATTTGAACGGATGAAAATTGTGCTTGAAGACATGGGTGTCAAGGTAAACGATGCAAACGAGGAGATGGCTAAGTTCGTTGTCTCTGGTGTTGACATAAAGAAGTTGCCGACCCTGCTCCAGCGAATGGGACTGAAAGAGTATCGGGGAAGAATTGATGAGTTGCATCTGTTAACGATGAGCGCCACCGAAACACATGTGCTTGCCAAGACAGAATTCAATATAGAGGTAAATACCGAGGGCAGCAAAGAATTCATGACCCGACTGAGGTACTATCTGCTAACGAGCTATCAGCAGGATGAAGCCGGAACAGCACTGGCAAGCGTATCTCCAGGCAAGTGGCTGACCATGGACGAGGGGCAACAGACAATTGTGCTCGCCGAGAATTTTGATTCAGCCTGGGTTCGGGTTGGACGAACGCTGGAAGCGTCCGGAGTGAGCATTGATGATCTGGACCGAAGCCAGGGCTTATACCTTGTCAGCTTCAGCAGTTTGGAAAAAGACAAAAAGAAAAGATGGCGACTGGCATTCTGGAGGAAAGACAAAAAAGAGGTATCACAGAAGCATTTCAGGGTGTTGGTCACAGACAACGGAACCCAAACGAGAATTCATGTTGAGGGATCGGGAGACGATGAGTCGGATGCCAAATACCGTGAACAACTGTTGGGAATCATTTACGAACGCTTACTCACCTGAAACAGGCGAACCGGCGTGGCGTAAATAAAGCAAAAAGCTTTCGCGTCACCATTTCAATCCCGGATAAGGACTTGGTATTGGTTTGATACCTGTCCATACCGACTTCACCTGCAGAAAATCCTCTACCGCGTCGGGCCCCAGTTCCCTCCCATATCCAGAGTGCTTCATGCCGCCAACCGGAGCGGCAGGGTCGACACTTCGATAGTGGTTGATGTAAACAGTACCCGTGTTGATTCTATTCGCTATGTGGCCTGCCCGATCAAGATCCGAGGTCCAGATACCCGCAGCCAAGCCGTAGTTTCCTTCGTTTGCAAGCGACAAGGCATCCTCTTCCTCATGGAACGATGTGACAGCAAGCACGGGACCAAAAATCTCTTCCTGCCAGATTCGCATGCTTGGCTTGACGTTGTCAAAGACTGTCGGTTCGACAAAATAGCCATTGGGACAGTCTTCAGGATGAATCCTGTTTCCTCCTGCTCGGCATACAGCACCTTCCCTTTTGGCCATTTCTATGTGTGTCAATACCTTATCCAGTTGCATTTCGTTAGCCAATGGGCCTATTTGTGTTGTCGTACACATCGGATTGCCACTTTGCAGGGAATTTGCGCAGGATATGATTCGGTCAATCAGGGTATCTTTGATTCGATGGTGTACGATCAGCCTGGAACCAGCGACGCATGTCTGTCCGTTGGATAGAAATATTCCGGATAGAATGCCATTCACTGCACTATTGAGGTCCGCATCGTCAAATACAATTTGCGGCGATTTTCCGCCCAGTTCCAACGTGCTGGGGATAATATTTTCGGCGGCTGATGTCGCTACCAACCGTCCACCCGTGTCAGAACCGGTAAACGTGACTTTTCTGGTGAGTGGATGGCGGACAAGCGCATCTCCAATCTCATGTCCATAACCGGTTGTCACGTTCAGAACACCGTTCGGGATGCCGGATTCATACGCGAGTTTGGCGAATTCGAGTGTTGACGCCGACGCGTGTTCCGATGGCTTGACAACTACAGTGTTGCCTGCAATCAATGCGGGGGCCAATTTCCACGCCAGAATCATGAGCGGCGAATTCCACGGCGTAATCGCGACAACGACACCGTATGGCACATAATGCGTTTCACTCTCAACCGCGGGATTCGTGTTGCTCTGTGCTTTCGGTCCTATGTTTTTACCCTGTTCCGCAAAGTATCTGAACCAGCTATGCAATCCCGAGAACTGAGCGCGAACCTCGGCAATGCGTTTGCCATTGTCGCGAATCTCGGTTTCGACCAGTTCCTCCCATCTGTTTTCCAAGGCATCCGCAAGTTCTAGAATCGCAGACCAGCGTTGATGTCCGGTCAGGGCAGCCCAGCCGCCAAAGGCACGGTGAGATGACTGTATTGCCTCATCAGCGACATTCGCATCGCCTCGCGCAAATGTTGCCCAGACATTACCTGTGGTCGGATCAATACTGTCTATGAATTCACAGTTTCTGGCACTTGTGAAGTCGCCTTCTATGAAATGGGTGTAGTTTCGGTTTATATCGGGCATTGCGGTTCCGTATAGATGAATTTCAACATCGAGTTTGTATTTTATTAAAATACAATTGACACAATAATTCGAACTCACTGTTTACAATGATATTGGGTTCAAATTCAAACAGCATGAATCGCGGTATGGAAATTGACCAGTTGAATGATCCACGCCGGGGGCGTTTCGCGATTAATTTATGCAAATTCAACTATTTTAAGCTTGTATTCCAGCGAAACTAACCAGGACGTCTTCCATGTCAACCTGAATCAGATCACTATAGCGAGGATTTTCCGAATGGCTGACTTTGAAACAGTACTAAGAGAACAACGCGAGGCAAAGGATAACGCACTTGTGGAGTTTATTGGACCGAGTGTGGTTTATTATCGAAAAAAGTTCAAGTCTATCGACGAGACGAGAGGAATCAGCTTTTCGTTCAACTGGGCTGCGGCAATTTTAGGTACTGTGTGGTGGATATCCCGCCAAATGTGGTCTTGGTTCTGGCTCTTCCTGTTCGTCGAGTCCATAGCAATCGTTCAGATATCCCGCGGTTTTTTCGCCAATTTGGGAGCCGAGGAGTTTGCACGCGCGCAACGATTGCTCAAAAGTGCGGAAATACGACGAAATGAAGCGGAACAGGCATTACAAAGCGGCGCCGACAATGCGAGTGCTTTGGCACAATCAGCTACCGCACTGGAAAACGCCAGCAGCAAGGCATTTGCAGTGGCGGAACAAGTAGCGGCACAGGACACGTTGCTGGTTATTGTCGGAATCGGGTGCCTGCTATCGGTAAAACTGGTTCAAGGGTTGATCGCGAATCATGCACTCAAAGGTCGATTCGAAAAGTGGAACGTCAATCGTTCCATGAGTAAGGGAGTTCCCTGGAAACTGGCTCTACCTATGGCTGGTGTTAGTGTGGTTACGGCCGGAGTCTGTGCATATCGGTTTACATCTGAACAGGTTCCGGAATGGCTTCAGGGTGTACCCGCAAGGATCGCATGGCGGCGGAATTCCGAAACATGGGTTGATAACATGTTCCAGTGGCTGACTGAAACTTTTGCCGGATTATTCAGTGGTGTCACGCGATTGATCCTTATGATTTTGGATTTTCTGGAGGTGTTGATGATTGGAACACCCTGGCCGATCATGATGGGATTGATCATTCTGCTCGCATACAAGGTTGCTGGAGCACGAGTGGCAATTTTTACTGGGTTTGCGTTGGCCTATCTGGGAATACTGGGATTCTGGGAGCAAAGCATGCTCACAGTC
The DNA here is from genome assembly GCA_963666625.1 of Arenicellales bacterium. Taxonomy (GTDB): domain Bacteria; phylum Pseudomonadota; class Gammaproteobacteria; order Arenicellales; family JAJDZL01; genus JAJDZL01. Next base: position 1,368,680 of record OY762925.1, on the reverse strand, counting down.
TCACTTCTTGGGTCTGCCTGCCTGCTCTCACTGATAATTGGGATTCCATTGGGAATTCTGTGTGCCCGAAAGAAATCTGTGCACACTGCAGTCTGGCCGATACTTGACCTCATGCAGACCATGCCTTCATTTGTTTACCTGATTCCGGTGATCGCATTTTTCGGAATCGGTAAGCCACCTGGAATCATTGCAACCGTGGTCTTTGGCATGCCCCCGGTTGTTCGTCTGACGGTACTTGGTTTGCACGGTGTGCCCCAATATGTTCGGGAGGCAGCTCAGGCTTTTGGTGCTTCAAAAACTGACCTGCTTTTCAAGATTGATCTGCCACTCGCGCGTCCTTCAATCATGACGGGTATCAATCAGACGATTCTGATGTGTTTGTCAATGGTCGTAATTGCATCTCTTATCGGTGCAAAAGGCCTGGGAGAGGAAGTGCTTGATGCGCTCAGTTATGCGAATGAGGGCAAGGGAATGTTAGCCGGATTGGCAATTCTGTTCTGTGCGATGGTTCTGGACAGAATCATTCAGGGACGTAGTCCCAATACAAAGGAGAAGCTTGTATGAACAAGCTGGAAAGTACGTAATTGTTTGTTTATTAGGAGGAAATTGATATGAAAATTATCAGAAATTCGCTGATTGCGATGGTGATCAGCATCTTTTTCGCAGGCAATGCCGTTGCTACAGAAAAAGTGGTGGTAGGTCAGTTGAGTTGGGGCTATGCCAAAATCATGGCACACGTCATCAAACTCGTTGCAGAAGAAAATTACGGAATTGAAGTCGAAATTGTTCCGGGCAACCATGCTGTTTTCTTTAAGGGAATGGGTCAGGGTAAAGGCGAAGTGGACATTCACCCTGATCTTTGGTTACCCAACAATCAGGGATTGATTGACAAGTATGTTCATGAGGAAGGAACCGTCGCGTTGACGGACGTGAAATTTCCTGCAACCGATGCATTCTGTACGACACAGGAAGCTGTGGATAAATATGGTCTGAAGTCGGTTTATGACCTCACCAGACCTGAAATCGTGGAATTGACTGATCGAAATGGTGATGGCAAGGGTGAAATCTGGATGGGTGCTCCAGCGTGGAAGTCCACAAAAATCCATCAGGTTCGCGCTCGAGATTATGGATTTGCCGATCTGTACGAGCTCACGGTAAGCGAAGAGACTGTCATCCTTTCCCAGATTGATGCCGATGCGAAAGCGGGCCGCGTCATTGTTTGGGCTTGCTATCTGCCACATCATATTTTCAATATGCACCCACTGGTAATTCTGGAAGAGCCTGCACACGACCCCGAAAAGTGGCAAGTGGCGAATCTTTCGGAAGATCCGAACTGGTATGAAAATTCCTACGTGGCTACTGCGTTTCCGCCGATCAGTTCCCAGATTGCCTATTCCACACGACTTGAGACAGAGGTTCCCGATATGGCGAAGCTGCTGAATGGAATTAAGTGGTCACAGGAAGTAATCAACGAATGGTCGTTCGCGATCGGTGTGGACGAACGTGACCCCGCGGAATATGCCCGAGAGTGGGTGGATGCCAACAAGGAACTGGTACAGTCTTGGCTTGGCGGTTGAGTTCGGAAACTTGACAGCTTGGATGAGTGGCGCCGCAAAATTCAGGCGTCGCTCGCCTAGGCATCGACAGTGTGTTTACAACAGTTGATTGATTCATGAAAAACCAAGTGATCAATGGACCCGACAGTGTCAAGGCATTGAAGCGACGCGGGGACACGCCAGACATCGTATATGACTACCTACTCGATAAAATCATCAATATGCATCTGTCCTCAGGTGCGCGAATTGAAGAACGTATCATAATTGAGGAGCTTGGGATATCCCGTACGCCTGTACGGGAGGCATTTGTACGCATGGCGGCAGAAGGGTTGATCGAAATACTCCCCAATCGAGGTGCATGGATACCTCCTTTGGACATTGAAGAGGTTCGATCGTTTTTGGAAAGTTTCGAATTTCTCCTGCTTGCGACGGGTCATCTGGCCACTCAGCGTCGTACAGAGGATGATCTGGAAAACATCGTCCAGCAATGCAGGGCTTACAAAGATGCCGGAGACCGGCGGGATGTCAAGGCCATCATCAAAATCAATGAGAAATTTCATCTGGCGATTGCACGAGCGGGTCACAACGGACACATGGAACGACTCATGGCAGATCTGCTCAAGAAGGCACTGAGAGTCGATTGGTTTTGGTACTCGCGGTCAATCAATGCAGGCCTGGACGAAGCCATCACAATAAGTGTAGACGAACACAACCGGCTGACTGAAGCTATCAGGCATCGAGATTTTGCTATGGTTGAGAGTGTTACGATTGAGCATGTACAGTCTTTTCGCAGACCGATTATCGACTATCTCAACCAAAGTGCGGCGAGCATATTGGATTACACGAAACTCAAATAAATCAGTCTATTTGGACGCATCGTCTAGGAATTCACGTTAAACAGTAACCACTGAACATCCATGAGTAAATCTGGTCTTCTCAGTAACATTGACCACGCTCGGCATCTGCATTCATTTACCGATCTTAGTCAGTACAAGCCTCAGAATGCATCCGTTATCTGCCGCGGAGAAGGCATCTTTTTGTATGACGCTGACGAAATCGAATATCTGGATGCCATGGCTAGCCTGTGGTGCGTCAACCTGGGCTACAGCGAACAACGCCTGATAAATGCGGCATTCGAGCAAATGTCGCAACTACCCAAGTGCCATACTTTTCGCGGACGTAGTAACGACAAACTGATTACCCTGGCGGAAAAACTTATCGAAATAACACCAAGCCACTTGACTAAAGTGTATTTTGCAGGGTCTGGCTCTGAAGCGAATGAATCGGCAATCAAGATCGCTTGGTCTTATCACATACAGCGTGGTGAGCATCAGAGACGCAAGATTATCTCAAGAATAAACGGGTATCACGGATCGACAATTTTCGCTTCGCAATTGTCAGGCATGAATGCTATGCAGCAACACATCAACACGAGTAATTCTGATGTAGTTTATGCTGGCTGCCCGGATTATTCTGCTCACGGATTACCAGGCGAAAGTGCGTCAGAATTCGCAGAAAGACTGGCAGTTCAGCTGGAAAATCTCATTTTGGAGACTGGACCCGACACCATCGCGGCATTTATTGCAGAGCCGATTATGGCTGTCGGTGGAGTGATTGTTCCGCCGGAAAACTATTTTGAGCGAATACAACCTGTACTCCAGCGATATGGAATCCTGACAATCATCGACGAAGTTGTCTGCGGTTTTGGACGGACAGGGAACATGTTCGGATCTCAGACGTTCGGCATCAGGCCAGACATAATGACAACTGCAAAAGGGATCACCTCGGCTTATTTTCCGATGTCCGCGGTGATGGTAACCGATGAAGTCTATGAAACCCTGGTCGAAATGAGTGCGCAATCCGGTCTATTCAGCCATGGCTTCACCTATTCCGGGCATCCGGTTGGTGCGGCAATCGCACTGGAATCCATTGATATTCTTGAAGAAAGAGACATTATCGGACATGTCCGATCAGTCTCTGGAATCTTTAACCGAGAACTGGTGAAACTCCAAGCGATGTCAGTTGTCGAAAATGTTCGGACTGTTGGACTGATGGCTGGATTCGACTTGATTTCAAACAACTCAAATGGAAATTTATCCGTATCGCAATCGGATGCAGGGACGAAACTCGTGGAAATTGCAGCATTGAACGGGTTGTTCATCCGGGCGGTCGGCGACACCATTGTGATGGCACCACCGCTGATCATAACGGAAGCGGAAATTTTCGAATTGATTCGTCGACTGAGCGATTCACTTCAGGAGATGACCGGTTACACATCTCCATTCATGTCTGAACGATACTGACGCTATCGAATGGTACTATTAACACATTGACAAAGGCTGAAGCCCATCAGACCAATACTTCGCACCTGGTATCAGGCAGTATCGATTGCTCAAGATTGTGCGCTTATTCGCTGGGTTGACTGCCGGGCTGGGCGTCTGGGTTGTTTCGCAGCCATTCTTGATATTTTTGATACTGCTGCCATTCCTTCCATAGCAGGTACTCTCGGTAAGCTTCGTCATCTTCACCAGGCACTCCGCGCGCACCACCTTGATTGAACAAAAACAACGGCGCGCCCGTGGTGTCACCACCTCCTTTTGGCGTATCAGGAATGGGCGGATGATCTGATCCCTGGCCCGTCTTTCTGTCGCCACCACATCCCGAGAGCGCTCCGAGTGAGAACGCTACGGTGGCGAATAGAATCAAGGAAGATTTTTTGAACATTTCAATGACTACCTGATCAGAAATTTCAACGAATAACATTATGAATCGGCAGTTATTATAGTGAACAATTTGAGTACTGGCGTACTTCGTCGCCGGACTTAGAAGAAACAATCTGTCGGGTCAACTGCACGACGTACGGTGTTATTCGGTCGACGATCAGATCAACGCCTGCCTCATTCGGATGAATTCCATCTTTCTGATTCAACGATGGTTCTGTTGCGACACCATCAAGAAAAAAAGGATAAAACAGCAAACCGTACTCCGCAGCAAGTTCCGGGTAGATGCTGTCGAAACTCTCATAGTAATCGGCTCCCAGATTCCGGGGAGCTTTAGCGCCGAAAAACAGAATCGGTAAATTTCTTGATTGGATCTTTTTGATCATTTCAGTCAGATTGTGTCGGACCGATTCAACTGGCACAGCTCGAAACGCATCGTTATAGCCCAGGAAAAGTATCACGCCGGAGTATGGATCGGATAATACCCAGTCGACCCGCGCAAGACCACCGTTTGTCGTATCACCGGATATACCGGAATTGATGATTTTTACCGGACAGCCTTTCTCGACCAGCATGTTCTGTAGTTTTGATGTGAACCCGTGCTCTGGTTTGAGTCCGTAACCGGCGATCAGACTGTCGCCGATAGCGACGATTTTTATTGAATCCGGTTGAGCAGCGTTAATTCCCGTAGGCATCATGCTCATAACAACAAAAAAGAACGCCACTAACCTTACAAATGAGTTACAAGTTATGCGATACATCGTCGCTGCTGACCGAATTGAGTTGAGTTTCAAAACAACAAAAATATGGTTTATCCGGTACGTTTAGAAATCCTGTGTCTTGGCGGGTCGCGGTCCGAACAAGGCGGTGCCGATTCGGACATGCGTTGCGCCTTGATCGATTGCAACTTCCATATCTGCGGTCATACCCATTGACAATGTGTCAAGCGGATGTCCTCGTTCGACCGCTAATTCCAACCACTCTCTCAGTCGTCCAAAAACTGCACGTTGCTCATCCACCGCATCGACCGGTTCTGGAATGATCATCAATCCTCGTACGCGAACGCGGGGAAGGCTCGCGACTTCGTCCAACAATGGCAACAATTCCTCACCGGACACACCGGATTTTGTCGCTTCACCCTGCAGGTTCGTCTGGACGCATATGTTCAAGGGTGGCCAGTCATCAGGTCGTTGATCGTTCAGTCGTCTGGCGATTTTGTACCGGTCGACACTGTGTACCCAGGAAAAGTGGTTTGCAATGTCCCTTGTCTTATTGCTTTGTATGCTGCCCACAAAGTGCCACTCAATATCCAGATCAGACAGTGCCTGCTGTTTGCCGATTGCTTCCTGTACAAAATTCTCCGCGAAGATTCGCTGGCCACATCCAGCCAGAGTTCTGATTGCGTCTGCTGGGTGCCGTTTTCCGACGGCAACCAGGTTGACGGACCCGACTTGCCTGTTCGCGCATCTTTCGGCTGCACGAATTCGGTCAACTACCGCTCGATAGTTTTCGGCAAGGATTGAAGTGTTCATGAACGGTTACCGTCCGTATTCGCCCGAATCACAATATTGGATGTCTTATACACACTCGATATTATCGCCAATCAAACCGCGAGAATGCTATGTTCAGCGCATTATTTTCCATTGAACATTACAATAGTCTGCGCCAGCAGGCGCTCAGGCATGTAGTTGTAACCAACACAAAGGAACCTATAGATTCGGAGAACTTCACCTGATGAGGGAAGTAGCCTTACAAATTATGACAGATCCAATTTTTGTGCTCGGATTGGTTATATTTGTGTCCGTTGTAGCTGTACTGCTGGTGAGGAAACGGTCATCGACAAGCAGCAGTCATGAGGATAAATTCGATCTGCTTGAGCAGGTGAACGAAAAACTTTCCTCCCAGGAACGGCTGCTGACCAGCATGCTCGATGAGCGTCTGCAAAGAAGCGGTGACAACGTTCGACAGACTCTCGAAAGAACGGCTTCTGAAACCTCGAAAACACTGGGCGACCTGAGAGACAGGCTTGGGCAGATATCAGTACATCAGGAAAACATCAATGAACTGTCGGTCAGTGTCACCCAGTTGCATCAGGTGCTTGCAAGCAACAAGCAAAAGGGTGTTTTCGGGGAACAGCAACTTGAGGACATCATCTACAACGTGCTGCCGGCACAGAACTATGAATTTCAGTATACGCTTTCGAATGGCAGACGTGCCGACCTGATGCTGAAGATACCAAATCCGCCCGGTCCGATCTGTGTTGACTCAAAGTTTCCGGTCCAATCTTTTCAGGACATTCAGGATGCGCGCGGTGCACAGGACGCAGCCGGCGCCCGCGGAAGATTTAAGACAGCGGTCAAAAAGCACATCGCGGATATCGCGGCAAAATATATCGTAGCGGGAGAAACCAGTGATTTCGCGCTGATGTTTCTGCCATCGGAGGCAATTTTCGCAGAGATTCAGGGCAATCACCAGGATCTTGTGAAGGAGTCGCAGAATGCTCGGGTATACATTGTGTCACCTACGACCATGATGGCGACAGTAACAGCGATCCGCGGCATTGTTCGAGACGCCGAACTGAGTAATCAGGCTCAGCAGGTCAGAGAGGCCTTGCTGAAAGTCGCCGGTGAAGTCGAGAAATTGGACGAGCTGGCCACCAAACTGAAAAAGCACTTCGACCAGCTACAGGGCGATGTATCCTTGATTATCCGCAGTATCCACAGTGTGAGGGACGAGATCGATCTTATCGGTGACGCGGACCACGAAAGCGGAGCGAATCAGAAAAACTCTCAGGAACCCAATTGACCGAGATGAACCTTCAGTTGACTGTGGTCGGAGCAAATTTGGTGTGAAAGACCGGACGCTCCCGATTGCTCCAATAGATCATCAAGGAATACTGTATCGTTGATTCCAAGGATTTCAAAATATTTTCAACGCCGTGCCGGTTATGGTTGATGTATTTGACAAAGCAAAAAGAAGCCAGATTATGGCTTCCATTACGGCAAAGGATACCAAGCCGGAAATAATGATTCGGAAGGCACTGCATCGAAAGGGTTACAGGTTCAGACTTCATAGCAGAGCCCTTCCCGGCACGCCGGATCTGACATTTCGAAAATTCAACGCGGTGATCATGGTCAACGGTTGCTTTTGGCATGGACATGACTGCGCCTTGTTCAGGATGCCGGCAACGAACCGGAAATTCTGGAGCGACAAAATCACGAACAATAAAAGACGCGACCAGAAGGTTCGGGCAGAGTTACTTGATTTAGGGTGGCGGGTACTCATAGTCTGGGAATGTAGTATGAAAGGAAAGCAGCGAACGGATTTTGAAGATTTGATTCTGACAATAGAAAACTGGTTGTTGAGCGACCAAGGTGAGCTTGAGCTCAGTGCTGCCCATTTCAGTCCGGATAGCTAACGACACAGAAACAATTTTTTTATTCAATTCGACTTCCAATGGTTGAAAACAGTTCAAACAGTCATATTTAATCGGTTATGCGGGCGATCAAAGTCAGTGGCCGACCGCATTAGCCGATTTATCGGGGTTGCCTAAATGTTTGTACCCAGCGAAGAGTCCAGGTCGTGAACAGAAAATCTCAGTCCATAGTTACACTCAATGATCTGTGGCTGGTGCTCAAAAGCCAGGCCGGTGATGTCGAGATATTGCGAGGCGTCAATCTCGACGTGCCATATGGCGAAAGTGTCAGTATCTCGGGACCGTCAGGTGCCGGAAAAACCAGTTTGATGATGATTATTGGCGGCATGGAGAAAGCCACAAGGGGCAGTGTCGTCGTTGCCGGCGTGCGAATCAACGATTCGACAGAAGAGGAACTTGCCAGATTTCGCAGACAGAATGTTGGTATCGTTTTTCAGTCATTTCATCTGATTCCAACCATGACAGCATTGGAAAATGTTGCCATTCCGCTGGAATTGTCGGGAGATAAGGACGCATTCGACCGGGCCAGAAATGAGCTTGCGGAGGTCGGCCTTCTGGCCAGGCTCGGCCACTATCCAAGCCAACTGTCCGGTGGCGAACAGCAGCGTGTCGCGATAGCTCGTGCGTTGATCGCACAGCCCGACCTGATTCTTGCGGACGAACCGACCGGCAACCTGGACATGACAAACAGCGAACGAATCATGGATCTTCTGGTCCAGCGATGTGCCGACAAGAACGCGACGTTGCTTCTCATTACGCATCAAAGAGAATTGGCGCAACGCTGCACCCAGCACGTGGAAATGTCGGACGGCCGAATTATCACCAAAACCGAAGGATAGAATCAGATGCTTTCCACCGTTCTGCGACTTGCGTACCGCGACTTGCGTCGCGGACACCGCGGTTTTTGGATTTTTCTCAGTTGCCTCGCGCTCGGTGTTGCAGCGATAACTGCTGTCATGACGATGTCAGCCAGTCTAGTCAGCGGAATAGCAAGAGATGGCAGGGTTCTGCTTGGTGGCGAGATTGCGATCGGGCAGCAGTTTCATGACTTGACCGATGAACAGCGTCTCGAAATTGAGGAATATTCCGACACAATAACCAGATTTGTGGAAATGCGAACCCTGCTTCGTAGCGAGGATGTTCGCAGAAGTGTACTCATCTCCTTGAAAGCGATTGACGACAACTATCCTATTTATGGAGAGTTTGACGTGCGTGACGGCGGGAATGTGAGCGAATTGATCGATCGAGACGGCGAGACATGGGGCGCAATAGTCGATCCGGTTCTGGTCGACTCAGGTCGTGTGTCAGTCGGCGAGCAGGTTTTTTTCGGAAACGCGGCGTTTACTGTCTCTGGAGTGATCGAAAACGAGCCGGACCGCATCGGCAGTACAGGTAGTTTCGGTTTCTGGCCGCGTGTCATCATCAGTGACGAGGCGGTCGAGGATGCTGGATTGGTGGTGGAAGGCAGTCGAACTTACTTCGACTACCGCGTCAAACTGAAAGAGACAGTAGACCCTCAAGAACTCAGAGCAAGTTTATCGAAGCTGCATCCCCAATTGGATGTCCGCGACTTTACCAACGCATCGCCGAACCTCGCCGAGGTGATCGAACGGATTGGCGTGTTACTGGCACTTGCCGGCCTTACCACATTGCTGATCGGTGGAGTCGGTGTAAGCAACGCCATTCGCGCCTATATGGATACCCGACTTTCGACAATCGCCATACTGAAATGTGTCGGTGCCCCGCAACGTCTGGTTTTCAAGATCTACCTGGCTCAGATTCTATTGCTTTCCGGTGTTGGCATCGCGTTAGGTATGGCTATCGGGATTGTTGCATCAGTGGTAAGTGGGACGATCATTGAGAACCTGTACTCGGTTCCCATCGCATTCTCGTTCAGCTTTCCAATCGCAGTGATTATCATCACGTATGGCATGCTGACGGCGATTCTGTTTACACTATGGCCGCTCGCATGCGCCCTCAACACCATGCCGTCCGCGCTGTTTAGAAATGCCGTAAACGCAGAAAAACGTACGGCTTCATGGCTGTATGGTGTGATTTCAGCACTGCTGGCTGTCGTGCTGGCTGTGATAGTGATTATGACAGCATATGAGACTCGGTTTGCGATCTGGTTTGTGGCCTGCGTCAGTGCTGCGTGGGTTGCATTCAGGCTGGTAGGTCTGATTATTACCCTTATGTCGAGAAAGTTCGGATACCGGCATCTGCCTGCTCTTCGGCTGGCAATCGCCAACCTCCATCGTCCAGGGTCTGCTACCTCCGATATTGTGCTGGCAATCGGTCTAGGACTGTCTGTCCTAGTGGCGACTGCAATGGTGTCAGCCAATATGGACGAGCAGATCAACAATCTGATTCCGGACAATGCCCCGACTTTCTTTTTCCTGGGTATTCAGTCAGAGCAGCTCACTGAATTTGAAGATCTGGTAAATGCTACCGATGGTGTATCAGATTTGAACGTCCTACCATACATTCCAGGCAGAATCACACAGATCAAGGGAATGAACCCGCTTGATGCTTTGGTAGATGAAGACAGCCGATGGCTGGTTGATGACGACGGTGAGCGGATATTTTCCTATACAGCCGATCCGCTCGAGGGTACCGAGGTGATCAAGGGTGATTGGTGGGATCCAGAATACTCTGGTCCGCCCTTGCTTTCAATTCATCGGGATGTCGCCGAAGGTTTTAATGTCGATGTCGGGGATACCATTACCATGAACATTCTCGGCCGGGAGATTTCCGGCACCGTTCACAATGTGCGCGATCTGGAGTGGCGATCTATGCGTCTGAACTTTGCCATCATGTTGTCGCCGTATCCTTTGAATACGATTCCTCACTCAAGTGTCGGTACGGTGCGCGCACCACCAGAAGTTGACTACGCACTGCAGGAGCAGGTTGCGAGTAATTACACCAACATAACCGTCATTCGTGTCAAGGATGCATTGGACCGGGTTTCCAACCTGATGGCGCAGGCAAGGACCGTCGCAAGTAGTATCAGTTTAGTCACAATCCTGGCGGGGATTCTCGTCCTGGCGGGCATTGTGATTTCGGAAAACCGTCGACGGGCTTATGAGAGCGTGTTGCTCAAGACGATCGGCGCATCGCGCAGATATGTACTGGCGGCATTTTCGTTTGAATATCTTCTACAGGGTGTGATTACCGCAACTGTTGCCGTCATATTCGGAACAGTCGCGTCCTGGGCGGTTGTTTCGGGGCTGATGGGATGGGACTGGCACCTGATTCCACTTCCAGCTTTGAACACAGCGGTCCTGGGATTGATCATTTCTCTGGTTTTGGGCATGCTGGGCATCCTGAGAGCGTTGAGGCACCGGCCGTTGATGTATCTGAGAAACGGATGATATTTCTGTTCCGTTGACCAATGTGCGGATACCCGAGATAAAGCCAATGTTCAGGGTAATCTGCAAAGCAATCCCAATCGAATTTGCAGTGCAAGTTCCACCACCGCTGTCGATTTTCGATGAAGTTCGTATAGATACCGAAATCAGGCAATGCCCCTTTGTTGACATGGAAATATAGTACGATTACTGCACTTGGAAATCACTGATGCGGAATTTTGATTCCCACCTGGAATCCCGATAATTTAAAATCATAAGTTCATTCCATTTTTCCACCGTCAATGGAGCCTTCTAAACTGATTTTCTCTATCGAAGAGTCGCTCGACCTCATCCGTCGTGGAACCGATGAGATCCTGCTGGATTCAGAACTGGTTGATCGAATTCGTTCAGGACGCCAGCTTTGCGTCAAGGCAGGATTTGACCCCACGGCACCCGACTTACATCTTGGGCACGTCGTTCTGCTGGAAAAGATGCGGCAGTTTCAGGAGCTCGGACACAAGGTCGTCTTTCTGGTCGGTGACTTCACGGGCAGAATTGGCGATCCGTCTGGAAAGAACGCCACGCGGCCACCGATGACTACCGAAGAAATTGAGGCGAACGCAGCAACCTACCGAAAACAGGTATTCAAGGTACTAGATCCGGACAAAACGGTTGTCCGGTTCAATTCGGAATGGTTCTCGGGAGAAAATTCGGCGATGATGATTCAGCTGGCTTCACAGTATACGGTTGCCAGAATGCTCGAACGGGATGATTTCAAGAAGCGATTTGCAAACCAGCAGTCCATCGCCATTCATGAATTCCTTTATCCTCTGGTCCAGGGCTACGATTCTGTAGCGCTTGAGGCGGATGTCGAACTGGGCGGTACAGATCAGAAATTCAATCTTCTGGTCGGAAGAGAACTGCAGCGACAGTATGGACAGCCGCAACAGATCGTGATAACTGTACCAATTTTGGAAGGTCTGGATGGAGTGCAGAAAATGTCGAAATCACTTGGAAACTACATTGGAATTGATGAACCGCCAGGTGAGATTTTCGGCAAGCTGATGTCGTTGTCCGACGAACTGATGTGGCGATATTTTGAGCTGCTCAGTGCACGCCCAATGAACGAGATCCAGAAGTTCCGACAGCAGGCGGCTGAAGGTGCCAATCCACGGGACTTCAAAGTCCTGCTGGCTAGAGAAATGGTTGAACGGTTCCATTCAAGTAACGATGCGGTAAACGCGCATGCACAATTTGTCGCTAGATTTCAGCATGGCATCGATCCAGTTGATATTGAGCAAAAGGATATATTCATTGAACAGTCAAGTATCGCACTTGCGAATCTGCTGAAAGATGCAGGTTTGGTCGCGTCGACTTCGGATGCGCATCGAATGGTGGATCAAGGCGCGGTGCGCATTGATGGTGAGCGTATCAGTGACTCAAGGCAGGAAGTTGCCGCTGGAACGTCACATGTCATTCGGGTGGGTAAACGAAGGATTGCCCGGATTTCGGTACTGACGGACTCGAAGTAATGAAGTTCGCCTGAGTCAGGCGAGGCACTGATCCATCCAGTTCCGATATAGGATTTCAGCGGTAGACGAGAGGTCTGCTTGGTACCGCCTTGCCTCATTTCTCAGATTGTCCGCACCATCGGCTCCAAATGTTGCAGTCAACGCCTGTTCATATTCTGGAACCGCGTTCCACTCGTCAATCGTTTGAGGCCCGGTCTCGACATGGAACTGTATGCCAAGTGAGGTGTCTCCGATAGCAAACGACTGAACAGCGCACACCGGCGACGACATCAGTACACTGGCATCATTGGGAAGAGACTTCACTTCCGCGCCGTGCCATTGCAGGGTCTTGAAACTCTGAGGCAGACCCTTTCCAAGTACATGCGTCTTGCCGGAATCGGTCAAGTCGACATCGAGCATGCCGACTTCCGGAGTCTGTGCCTTTCCTACCGATCCGCCGGCAGCTTCAGCAAGAAGCTGATGTCCCAGACATACTCCGAGAAATGGCATGTTGCGTATTCGAACAGCGTCATGTATGGCCTCTTTTTCTGCTGTCAGCCAAGGGAACAGATCTTCCTGCCAGACATCCATCGGACCGCCCATCGATATCATCGCGTCGTAGCGGGAAATATCTGGAATTGCCTCTCCTTCATCCAACTCAACGGCATCCCAACTGATGCCATCCTGTTGCATGTATTCTCGGAATATTCCCGGATGCTCGCAGGCTATGTGTTGAAAAACCAAAATTCGATAATCACTTGCCATGTCTCATACTTCAGCCAGAGGTTATTTCGACAAACTTGGATGTTGATTATGACTTATTGTTGAATGATTGTCATCTTATCGAGCATTGCGAACTGATTTGGATCGAACGTGTGTTTGGTACAGCTGGACCTGTGAAAAACTCCATTCAGATATGCAAGTACCATAAAAGTTATGTGCCATTGGCGATAGAAATAGATCGACAATGATTCTCAGCAAGAATACTTTATTATTATTTTTCATAGAAATAAATCTGTATTATCGTTTTTCATGAATAGTTATCGTTTTTCTTGGAATTGATCATATAGTTAGTATTTTTTACGAATTTAACAATTAATTCATGAATACCTCCGCACAGAATCGTTTTTCAAGTCTTGTTACTGTTTTTCAGGAGAGAAATCTTCCTGTGACAGCGACATTGGCAGGTTACGCTGCGCTGATCAGAGCATACGATCTGCAAGTGCCTCTTCCCCGGAACCTCTGTGCCATTGGTGAACGGCACAAGTTCATGGAAAGAGACGGCTGGCGTATCGATACGCCGCGCTACAAGCCAGACGCAAGTCTGGAAGGTCACCTTACCTTCGCTCTGAAATATGAAGGGCTTGATCTGGCAGTCCTTAAGAGGCTGTTTGCCGCGACCGGCCCAGTTCCACTGGTCGAACTAGTCAAAAACAAGCCTACGGGTACTTACGCTCGACGTATCTGGTTTCTCTATGAGTGGTTGACCGGAGCGCGACTTGATCTTCCGAATGCCGCCAGTGGGGCATATCCGCTAATTGTTGATCCTAACCAACAATATGACACCTCAGCAGAAGTGTCTCCGAGGCATCGAGTCAAGAACAACCTGCCTGGAACACCGGCTTTTTGTCCGTTGGTATTCCGCACCAAAGCATTGGATGATTTTATCGCCGCAGACCTGCACTTGAGTGCGCAGGAAGCCATCGCCGCTGTACCGCGCGAATTGCTGGCGCGTACAGCCGCATTTCTACTTCTGGAGGATTCGAAATCGAGTTTTGCCATCGAGGGAGAGCGTCCTCCGCAGAATCGTATCCAGCGATGGGCTCGCACCATTGGTCATGCTGGACAGCAATCGGTAGACTGTGACGAACTTCTGCGTTTGCAACATATATTGATCGGAGATGCCCGCTTCATCAATCTAGGGCACGGACCGAAGGCGGTATTGTCGGTCAACACGACTACGAGTGGCGTATACCAATTCCCGACCACATCGGTGCCAGGCCGGAAGATTTGGCGCAATTGGTAGAAGGACTGGTCGATTTCGACCGAAAATTCACCCACTACCTCAATCCGGTTGTTGCAGCATCGGTTGCAGCGTTCGGCTTCGTGTACATTCATCCGTTTGAAGATGGAAACAGCCGGCTTCACCGCTACCTGATTCACCATGTTCTGGCACAACGAGGTTTTAGTCCACAGGGACTTGTATTTCCGGTATCAGCGGTGATTCTGGACCGGATCGATGACTACCGAACTGTGCTCGAAGACTATTCTCAACGCCTGCTGCCGCTGGTGGAATGGGAACCGACGGAACACGGTAACATTCGGGTGTTGAACGATACCAGCGACTTTTACCGGTATTTCGATGCTACTCTGCAGACCGAGTTTCTGTATGGTTGCGTACAGCGGACTATCGAACTGGACATGCCGGAAAAAGTGGAATTCTTGAGGCGGTACGATGCATTTCGGAACGACCTGAACATGATTGTCGATATGCCAGATCGCCTGTCGAGTCTTCTCTTTCGCTACCTCCACCAAAATGCTGGTACGCTTACTCGTCGCAGGCGGAAAAGAGAGTTCGTTGCGCTGACAGACGACGAGGTTTCGCGAATTGAGGAGATATACCGTGAAGAATTCATCGGCAACAATAGTTGAACGCGAACAGAGTCAATCTGAAAGGTTTAACAGTCGCGGTGGTTGTCGTCGGGTGAAATTCAGATTTTAGTGTGCACCTATCGCATAAGATTTTCCTCAATGTTGTAGCATTCGAGCTTCCAATTATGGCAAGGAACTAAGTTGTAACAATTTATTTTGTGATATAGTGTTACCTATTGCGTAATGAAAATTAGAATATGATTTGAAGATTGTTTTTTCTACCCACAAGCTCAAGAGGACATTCAACACAGAGAAAGCTCTCCAAAGGAAATACGGGTCACGGATGGCGAGTGTAATCATTAATAGAATGGCCCTTCTGGATTTAGCGGGTAGTCTTGACCAAGTACCGACTAGACCACCAGAAAGACGCCATCAGTTGACTGAAGATCGTAAGGGACAATTTTCGGTCGATCTGGTTCACCCCTATCGACTTGTTTTCACACCAAATCACGAGCCGGTCCCTCTTGCGGAGGACGGAGGAATAAATTTACAGCAGGTTACAGAGATTAAGATTTTAGAAGTCATAGACTATCACTAAACAGGATAAATAGGAGCAAAGACAAATGGCTGTGACAAGAAGCCAATACAACCCAGATTATGCGGTATCACCCGGAGCCGTACTCAAAGAGCGATTGGAAGTATTAGACATTTCGCAGGCCGAATTTGCCAGAAGATGTGGGCGCTCTGCGAAACTCATCAGTGAAATTATCTCCGGTAAAGCACCACTTGAGCCGGAAACTGTGCTTCAATTTGAAAAAGTGCTCGGTGTTGATGCCAGCATCTGGTCCGGAATTGAAACCAACTATCAGATTCACCGAGCACGGAAACTGGACGCAGAAAATGCAGCGGCGCACCTTGAGTGGGCAAAGTCGTTTCCAGTTCGCGAACTGATAAAAAGAAAATATATTCAGCGACCGGATTCAGAAGCTGACACAGTATTGAAGTTGCTACAGTTCTTCGGCGTCGGTTCTGTAGACGCTTGGCATATACGATACAACAGTGCGAATGTTTCATGGTTTCGCTCAGCGAGCTCTACCAGTAATGAAGCCGTATTGACTACCTGGCTACGACTAGGTGAACTTGAAGCCGAACTCCAGGATTGTAAAGACTACAATCAAGGCCACTTTATTAAGTCGATGGAAGAAATTCGAAAACTGACACGCGAACCGATTGATAAAGCTCTGCAGCAAGCTAGTTTGTTGTGCAATCAGGCCGGAGTTGCGCTTGCATTAATTCATCCATTCCCAAATACAGTACTGAGTGGAGCAGCTTGGTGGTATTCCCCTCGCAAAGCCGTAATTCAATTGAACGCACTACACAAATCCGATGACCATCTTTGGTTAAGTTTTTTTCACGAGGCTGCTCACATTATTCTTCATAGCAAGAGGAGAGTTTTTGTTGACGAAACCAAAGGTGAACTATCACAATTGGAATTTGAGGCGAATGATTGGGCATTACGTAGTCTAGTAAGCAAAAGTTTATGGCAGAAGTTCTTGGCTGAACACCCGAAGCACGCAGATGCGATAAAGAAATTTGCCGAAATTCAAGGAATAGCACCTGGAATCGTTGTTGGCATGATGCAACGAGAAGGTAACTTGCCACGGTCACGTCTAAATCAACTGAAGGTGCACTACCAATGAGTGACCTATTAGTACCTTCAAATCCAAGTTCGGGTTTCGATATAGGGTATTTAACTGAAGCGTGTTTGTGATGTTGAACCTGATTTTAGGGTTGCCAAAAGAGCGGAAAAATGTCTGTGCAGCGAGACCGATGGTGCGAACATCACAACGACACCCCGTAACACACACCAGTGGAAGCATAGACGTGTTAAGCCGCGTTACCAATAATTTGACTGTAAGATGTCTGTATTGATTGATCAAAAAATTGAAAGACAGTTGAGGAGAGGGTTGGATTGACCATGACAGCGATGAGATTTCATTCTGAACCCCTTCAGGATGCCTGGCTGGATGCATATGGACATCTAAATGAAGCCTATTACCTTGTTCCTTTCACCAACACAACTTGGATCATGCAGGATCATTTCAAGATTGGTGTCGACTATTTTGAGAAAACCGGATGTGCGCTATATACCGTGGAAACCCATCTGCGGTACCTCAAGGAAGTCAGGAAACCTGCGACGATCGACGTGGATACCATGATTCTCGGGTCGGATCCCAAGAAAATATGGTTTGCACATGTGATGCTGGTGGAGGAGAAATTATGCGCGACAGCAGAGTTCATGCTGCTGCACTACAGCACTCGTGAAAACAAAACAATTCCCTTGCCTCAGGATGTTCAGACCATGTTGGCTGAGGCGGAGATTGACCCACGGCCGGATTGGGTGGGACGGCGAATCTCACTGGGTAAGCAGTAACATCAAATCCCTACTTGGATGCAGCACTTGTGGAGAGTTAGCACGCCACTCGTGTTTGACGTACTTTATACTTTACTATCCTTCTATCCAAGTTCAACTCGGTCGGTATGACCAATTGATTCACCGAATCAGGAGTATCAACCAATGAAGAAACAAAGTGTGATTTCGTGGCTGGTAACAGGTTTTGTTATGCTTTTTTCCGCCAACTCTGTAATGGCGGAAGATTGTGAGGAACTTGTACTCGGCGCGGCCATATCACTGACTGGAAAATATGCCACAAACGGCGTTCACGCAATGAATGGCTATGATTATGCCATCCAAAAGATCAAGGAAGCCGGTGGTGTCAAAATCGGCGACAAGTGCTACAACTTCAGCGTTATCTACTATGACGATGAATCCAAAGGCGACCGCGGTGCTACCCTGGCTGAAAGATTGATCAATCAGGACAAGGTCCAATATATGCTGGGCCCATACTCGTCAGGTCTGACAAAAGCGATTGCTCCAGTCACTGAAAAGTACCAGATTCCGATGGTTGAAGCCGAAGGCGCAAGCCGTTCGCTGTTCAATAAGGGATACAAATATCTGTTCGCCGTGCTGTCCACATCTGAGCAGTATCTTGCTTCCGCCATTACGTTGGCAGCGGAAAAAGCCACTGAGTCCGGTAGTTCTCCAGATGCGGTCAGGGTCGCGGTTGCGGTCGAAAACGATCCGTTTTCCCTCGATATCCGAGCCGGTGTAATGGAAGATGCAGCCAAATACGGTATGAAAGTCGTGATCGATGAGCAACTTCCCCGAGACCTCTCGGACATGAGTGCAATTCTGACCAAGGTCAAGCTGGTGAAGCCGGATGTACTGGTTGTCAGTGGACACTCCAAAGGCGCGGCAACAGCAGTGCGCCAGATTGAGGAGCAGAACGTCAAGGTTCCGATGATTGCGATCACACACTGCGAAGCGGCTGATGTGGTTGGCAACTTCGGTGCTGCCGCCAATGACATACTGTGCTCCACGCAGTGGGCGGAAACCCTGACTTACGAAGATGAGATTTTCGGTACCGCGGCTCAGTACGAACAGGAATTCAAGGCAGCCTATCCCGAATATGCTGAAAGGAAGGTTCCGTATCAGACTGCACAGGCATCAGCCGCTGTCTACGTTTTCAAAGATGCGTTTGAACGGGCTGGTACGCTGGACAAGGAAGCTGTACGCGATGCGATAGCCGAGACTGATCTTTCCACTTTCTACGGTCAGATCAAATTTTCCGAAGCTGGTAACAACATCGCCAAGCCAATGGTTCTGCGCCAGATTCAGGATGGTGAGTACAACGTCGTTGCGCCGTCTGCTTTCGCATCCCATGCTTTGAACTGGCCGAGAAACTGATTGACAAAAGACACGGACAGGCCGGATGCCGCGGGTACCGGTCTGTCTTGTTGTCTCAGACAATCTGAATTTACTCAGAAACCGTGGCTTGACGACAAGGTGAGAGCGTATGGACCAGATTCTGTCTAACATCTCACTGCTTTTCGAATATCCGATTGTCAATCTGAAAATCGTCATTGACGGATTGATGATCGGAGCCCTGTTCGCGCTTTCGGCATACGGGTTGGCTCTGGTTTGGGGCGTGATGAACGTCAAGAATCTGGCGCAGGGAGATTTTGTCATTGCCGGGGGTTACGTTGCCTGGTGGTTGGCGAAAAACGGTGTACATCCCCTGCTTGGAGTACCGGCCGCGTTCATCGTTATGTGGGGTATCGGCTGGGGCATCTACAGACTGGTCATTTGCCGGGTGATCGAGCGGGATCTTTTTACGTCACTTTTGGCAACATTCGGTCTCGCAATCATCATTGCACAGATCCTGAACCTGCTTTTCGGTTCTGATACACAGAGTATCGCGCTCGAATATCCCACGCTCTACTTCGCTGACAGATTTATTGATGTCCCGATAGCCAAACTCCTGGGCGTTCTGATGGCATCTGTTCTGGCGGCCGGTGTAATCACTTTCATGAAAGTCAGTCGTATGGGACAGGCGATACGCGCAACTGCTCAGGATGCCCGGGCCGCCAGAGTGCTGGGCATCAATACAGAAAAAGTCTATTCCTTTACATTCTCTCTGAACGCCGCAATTTGCGGTGCTGCTGGTGCGATTGTTGTCATGGTCTGGGTGATTCAGCCGTTTTATGGAATTACCCATTCGATACGTTCGTTTGTTATCGTAACCGCGGCAGGTCTCGGTAATCTCCCGGGTGTGATCGCCGCCGGTCTTGGTATCGGCGCACTCGAACAGTATGGCGCACATATATTTGGAATCGGTTACCAACAGGCAGTTGCAGTCTTGTTACTGCTGTTGGTTCTGCTTATTCGGGTACAGCAGCAAAAACGGGTTCGCAAGAGTCTGCAGTAAGGGGTTGTCGTGTCCGCAAAACGTGTTGTATTTTACGCATTCCTGATCTTCTTTACGCTGGCCTCACCTTTCCTGCTGCCGGACTATAAGACTCAGCTGGCGACGCTCTGGCTGATGATTATTGTTGCGATCTCCTGGGACATGACTGGCGGACAGATGGGATACAACTCGCTGGGGAACATTTTCTTTTACGGAACCGGCATGTATGTTGCCGCTCTCATTGCCATTGCGATCCCGTTCGACGTGGGTGAATACACCAATGCGTTCAGCGACAAGATCTACAAATTTACCGATACGGAATATTTTCTTGGCGCTTTCGTCGGAATCCTGGGAGCCGGGTTGTTCTGCGCGCTCAGCGCACTGGTGATCGGATACATAACATTCGGACTTCGCGGACCTTATTTCGCGATCGGTACGCTGGGTGTCGCCATCGCGGCAGGTGAGCTGGTTTCGAATTGGGACTGGGTCGGTGGCGGTCAGGGAATCTCTTTGCCGGTATTTCCCTACGATCTGGAACTGGGCAAGATCATGTTCTATTACCTGTTCGCGGCAACCGGGGTCATCCTGTTTCTGTTTGTCAGGTGGCTATATCAGACACGGTTCGGTGCGGCTATCAATGCGATCCGCGATGATGAGGAAAAAGCCGAGGCTATGGGTATTCACACGCTTCGATACAAACTCACAGCCTGGTCCATGTCCGCTTTTTTTGTCGGCGTGGCAGGAGGGATTTCCGCGTTTCAGTTGATACACTTCGAACCTCTAGAGACGGCTTACCAGACCATCAACCTTGGAATTTTCATGGTTGTCTGTGTACTGCTCGGAGGCAAAGGAACGCTCTGGGGCCCGGTAATCGGTGCAATCCTATTTCACCTTTTCAAGGAAGTGACGTGGAATTATTTTCTCGGATGGCAGTGGGTTGCGTTGGGCGTGCTGATCGTCGTAACCGTTGTGTACTTCAAAGATGGAATCACCGGTTGGCTCAAACTGGTTCGCCCGGAATGGTTCGGAATCAGGGTCGAGGCAAAAAATCAGGGAAGCCCAGCATCATGACGTCGATTATCGAAGTGGATCAGGTATCCAAGTCCTTTGGCGGTGTGGTTGCCAATAACGAAATTTCGATGCAGGTAGAGCTCGGCAGTATCACGGGTCTGATAGGACCAAATGGATCGGGGAAGACTACCCTGTTCAATTCGATTGTCGGCTACCACCCGGTGGATTCCGGATCAATCAGGTTTGAGAATGAGGAGATCTCCAAGAAATCGGTACAGGAAATTGCGCGCCTGGGGTTGATCAGAACCTTCCAGCAGACCCGGATTTACGGTGCGATGAACTGTGTCCAGAACATGCTGATTTCGCTGCCACATCGCAAGATGAAATTCAGCGAGTCATTTCATCGACATTCCGGTTCGGATTTTGATAAAGCCGATGCGCTTTTGGATTTTGTGGGATTGTACGAAAAGCGTTTTCTGACAGCAGGATCGCTGTCTTTCGGGCAACAGAAACTATTGGAATTCGCGATGGCATTGATGAACGAGCCGACTGCACTGCTTCTGGATGAACCGACGGCAGGCATCAACCCGACTCTGATCAATGGACTGATCGAAAGATTGAAGCGGGCGAACAGTGAATTTGGCATCACTCTGTTCGTGATCGAACACAACATGCGAGTAATCATGAATCTTGCCGACAAGATCTATTGCCTGGCTCATGGAGAACTGCTAGCGCAAGGTTCGCCCGATGAAATTCGGAATGATCCTCGAGTGATCGACGCGTATCTAGGCGCGCATTAAGTCTGGCTATGGCGAACAACAACAATGATAAGCCTGTTGTCGGCTATGGCAGTGGCGATGTTGAAACCGTGATCTCGGTGGATGAGGTCACACGGCAGGCCGCGCTGATTGTTGAACCGACCTCGATCGAAACATTGGATGAGCTTGTTTCGGGTGAGCCTTTCGTGTCCATAGACAACTTGAATGCCGGCTATGGAAAAATGCAGATTCTGCATGACTTCAGTCTTCGTGTAGGGCGTAGACAATCGCTGTGCCTGATTGGTCCGAACGGAGCTGGAAAGTCAACAATCCTGCACTCGATTTTTGGCTTCACAAACATTTTCAGCGGCAGTATCAGGGTAGGCTGCGGTGCCGACAGCCAGGACGTTACTGCATTGACACCGAACGAAAAACTTGCCAATGCTGGTATTGCTTACATACTGCAAAGCAAATCCATCTTTCCGGGTATGACAGTTGAAGAGAATTTGTGGATGGGTGGATTTTTAAAAGACAGCTCCCAACAGGCCAAACAGACAGCGGAGATGATATTTGATAAATATCCTAGACTTGCGGCACGCCGCAAGCACCAGGCGAAGGTTCTCTCAGGTGGTGAAAGGCGTCTGCTGGAAATTTCGCGTGCATTGGTGATGGAACCTGAACTTCTGCTGGTTGATGAGCCTTCTATTGGTTTGGAACCGCGGTTCATCGACATGATTTTCGAGATACTGGACGACCTTCAGCACAAGCAAGGCAAGACAATCATCATGGTTGAGCAGAATGCCAAAAAGGGATTGGAGTTCGCCGATATCGGTTATGTACTGGTATCAGGAGAACTGGCAATCGCCGGCGAAGGTGACAGTCTTCTGAAAAACCCCAAAGTCAGCGAGCTGTTTCTTGGCGGTTAGCCCGAATCGATTCAGGCGAGCTGACTAGAGTCGACTAGGCTTGTTCCGATTCTGCGGACTGCTCACTCTGATTGAATAGCGCGTCAATCAATTTCTGACACTTCAGTACGCCAACCGGCTGATTGTCCTCGTCGACTACGCGAACATCCTGATTGACCGACAATACCTGTCCCGCCACCTGAGCCAGCCGATCAGACATTCGCACAACAATGTCAGGATGGGTTGGATCACCGATCTCGTCCATGACGTGACTCACCGGCAGAAGTTTACCTCTGGATACATTCTTGGTGAACTCGCCCACATAATCATTGGCCGGATTGGTGATCAGCTCCTCAGCCGTTCCAATCTGGACGATTTTCCCCTCGTTCATGATGATGATTCTGTCAGCGAGCTTTATCGCCTCGTCAAAATCGTGCGTGATGAACACGATAGTCTTGTTCAGCACGGACTGCAAACGAATGAACTCGTCTTGCATTTCATTACGAATCAATGGATCCAGTGCAGAGAAAGGCTCGTCCAGGAACCAAAGATCCGGTTCTACCGCCAGCGAGCGGCCAATACCAACGCGCTGTTGCTGACCACCAGACAACTCTCTGGGGTAATAATCCTCTCTTCCCTCCAGGCCGACAATCTGGATGATCTCTCGGGCGCGACTCTCTCTTGTGCTCTTGTCAATGCCCTGTACTTCCAAAGGAAAGGAGATATTCTGCAGGACATTGCGATGTGGTAGAAGAGCAAAGTGTTGAAACACCATCCCCATTTTGTGGCGTCTGATCTCGATCATTTCATTCTTGCTTGCCTGAAGCAGGTCGATTCCATCAAAAATGATCTGACCATGCGTCGGTTGAATCAACCGGGCAAGACATCGGATCAGCGTGGATTTTCCGGAGCCGCTCAAGCCCATGACGACCAGAATCTCACCTTCGGACACGTCAAAGGTGGCATGTCTTACGGCCGGAATGTATCCGCCTTCCCTGATCGCCTCGTCACTCGGTGCGTAGTTATGACTTTTCAGGAACTGCTCGGGATGGTCGCCGTATAGCTTGGTTACATCCTTACACGATAGTTTTACTTTGTCACTCATCTTGCTCAAATTCAAGTTGACCGATTCACAGCTCAATTTATAGCATCACGACGATTTGCTTGCATGATTACAACCGCAAAAAACAAAACTGGCTGCAATATTGCAGCCAGTTTCAAAAAGGAATCAAGACCAACCACCTCGTGGCTGGACTTTTGTTCTACTCAGATTACTGAACCCAAGGTTGCCATGTATCCTTGTGCTCGTCAAGCCAACGCTGCGCGGCGGCGTCAACTTCCATACCGTCAGTATCGACGTAGTTGGACTGCTTGGCGATGTCAAGATTTGTGAAATTGATCTTGCTGGCAACTGCGAAGGCTTTCGGATTTGTTTCCTTGAATTCGTGCGAAACACCGATTTTGAGGTAACCATCTTTCGGATTGCCGCAATCGTAAGCCATATCTGGGTTCATTCCCCATGCCGGATCTTTTGTGCACGCCGCATCGTACTCGGGGAATTCCACGAACTCACCTTCATAAAGCGCTTCAATGAAATTGGGTGTCCAATTGAAAATCACAACCGGCTGATTCTGCTTGATGCCAGATTCCAATTCTGCCCAGATCGCGGCTGCGGATCCTGCATTCTTGACCACAAAGTTCATCCCAAGAGCTTCAACTCTTTCGGCATCATTCTTGAGCCAGTCAACGGGGCCGCCAATAAATACGCCCTTGCCGCCGGAGTCTGCTCGGGTAAACTTGTCAGCACACTCATCAAGTGCTTTCCAGTCGGGAAGTCCGGGACACATTTCCTTGACAAACATAGGATACCACCACTCTTCACGAGTCTTGGCATCATGTGTAGCAAGATCGATAACGCATCCTTCGTTGACAACTTTCTCGAACGCTGCACCGAATGCACCCTGCCAAACCTCATGAACGATATCGATGTCGTTTTCGCACATGGATTGATAGACTGTCTGGCTGTCCATCGGAATATATTCGACTTCCTCACCAACCATCTCAAACAAGGCACCGACAATTTTGGCACCAACCAGTTGACTTGACCAGTTATGAGTGGGTATTTTTACTGAATCAGCGTTGACAGCGCCGACAGCGGAAACACTCAACGCGGCGATCACCGCTATAAGTATTGCTTTGAAATTTTTCACAACGTAAATCCTCAAAAAGTATATGATTGCAAGTTTATTCATGAATGCGAGTAATTTTCACCCGCAAATGATTCGGCTTATTGTATACGAAATGCCAATTGGTGGCGCCCAGAATTTTTTTGTCGGATAAAGCACTCTGCAATCAATGAGAAACCGAAGATTCGCAAGCATATTTGATAGTCTGAATTCTGGCCGCCATAGCACTTGAGATGCTCGCCCGATTAATACAAGGTTGCAGTAGTTGATGATTGAAAAATTGACAGTTGGTTCCAGGCGGTTTGCGTTGTTTTTGGTTGCGGCGCCTTTCCTGGTGCTGATCGCACTTCGACCGATTCTTCCAGACTGGGCGATCACACCGCCGAAGAGCTGTCTTGCCGGCTGCGCAAATATCGATGGAATCATTCCGATCGTCGATATAGTCAACGCGATAATTGATTTTCTAAGAAAGTACGAAATTTTCGGTCTGTTTACATTCAAGGATATTACCCGTGCCATCGCAGATGCAATCAAGGTGCCTTTGGATCTTTCTGAAGGCCTGCTCCACAAAGGTTTTACTGATATAGGTGTTGAGCCGATAGCCTGGGTGATTCTGGTCGGTTTGGCCGCGATCTTCGGTTGGTACCTCAAAGGTTGGCGATTGGCACTGCTCGGTGGCGGTTGTTTTTTCTATCTTGCGTTATTCAGCAAGCGTGGAATCTGGGATCTCTCGATGCAAACGCTTTCGGCTATATCAGTATCGGCACCACTGGCCGGAATCATTGGGCTATCACTTGGAATTCTCGCTGCAAAGAGCAGAAGGGTCGAACATGTGCTTTGGCCGATTCTGAATGTGCTTCAGTCGTTGCCACACTTTTCCTACCTCATTCTTGTGGCGATTTTCTTTGGAGTCGGATCCAAGGCAGGGGTGATTGCCACGGTAATTTTTGCGTTTCCACCTATGACCAGACTGACTTTGCTGGGTATCAAGGGGATTCCTTCAGAAGTTATTGAAGCCGGCACAATGGCCGGCTGTACGCCTAAGCAGATGTTGTTCAAGGTCGAGCTTCCCTCTGCCAGGTCCGAAATCATGCTCGGTGTCAATCAGGTTATCATGCAGTGTCTTGCCATGGTCGTCATAGCTTCGTTTATCGGTCAGTCCGGTCTCGGATATGATCTTCTGACCCGATTGCAGAGACTGGCAATCGGTCAGGCCCTGGAAGTTGGAATCGCGGTCGTCCTGATTGCCATCGCGCTCGATCGTTTCAGTCAGGCCATGGCTGAAAAAACACCCAGTCACTTGCGACATGGGCCTATCTGGGTGCGGCATCCATTCATCAGTGCCGCCGTCGCGTTGATTGTCGCGACACTTGCTCTCTCTTTCGTCACACCACACGTGGTACGTTTCCCACAGGAACTGACCATATCTACATCGCTGTTCTGGGATGCTGTCGTGGATTACATCACCTTGAATTTCTACGGACCGCTGGGAGCTTTTCGAGACTTTTTTCTGGTCTATTTCCTGATACCGGTCAGAAGTGCCATCACTTCAATTCCCTGGATCGCTATCATAGCTCTGGTTGTGTGTCTTGGCTGGCGCATGGGCGGGTGGAAACTGGCATTGCTTGTGGTTTCCTATGTCTTGTTCATCGCCGTCTCGGGATACTGGGTCCGGGCAATGATCACGCTTTACATGGTTGTTGTATCACTCATGATTTGCGCGATGATCGGCATACCGATTGGGATCTGGGCGTCAAGACGCGACTGGTCGACCAAACTTGTGCAGAATTTGTGCGATACCTTTCAGACCTTTCCGTCATTCATTTATCTGCTTCCGGTTGTGATGCTGTTCCAGATCAACGATGTCTCGGCAATTTTCGCCATCATCATCTATGCACTGATCCCGATTACCCGTTATACGATTTTTGGATTGCGCAACGTTCCGCACCACATCATAGAAGCAGCAACAACATCTGGTTGCACGGAGAATCAAATTCTGTGGAA
Source organism: Arenicellales bacterium (assembly GCA_963666625.1). Classification (GTDB taxonomy): domain Bacteria; phylum Pseudomonadota; class Gammaproteobacteria; order Arenicellales; family JAJDZL01; genus JAJDZL01. The sequence continues at coordinate 1,341,846 of OY762925.1, read as the reverse complement.
AGTCAGAATGCCGATCGCGATGCCTGAGATCGTTCTTGGTCTGAATCAGACCCTGATGTTTGGTCTGTTCATGGTGATGATCGCGGGCTTTATCGGTACAGTCGATCTATCGCAGGAAATTTTCCGTGCATTGACTTTCAATGATGGAGGTAAAGGTTTGGTTATTGGTTTGTGCGTTGCGTTTATCGGACTGACCGCCGATCGACTGTTAGTCGAATGGGCGGAACGTCGAAAGCGTATGTACGGAATCGCCTGAATTCCTTTTCGAGTACTACGCAGAATCTAGAGTAACGTATTAGCCGTCTCCGAATATTTCGAATCCGAATAACTGCAAGAATCCAATTTGAGACGATAACTTAAGGAAAGTACCGGGAAGAGTCAGAGAATCTGACTGAGGAACTCCTTGGTTCGTGGGTCCTTTGCTTCAGAAAAAAATGTTGATGGCGGTCCATACTCAACAATGATTCCGCGATCGGTGAAGTAGATGCAGTCAGCAACCTCACGGGCGAAGCCCATCTCGTGAGTAACCAATATGCATGTCATTCCGTCCTCGGCCAGGTCCTTGATCGTGATCAGGACTTCCTTGACGGTTTCGGGATCAAGTGCCGCTGTCACCTCATCAAACAGCATAACCCGCGGATTCATCGCCAGTGACCGAGCGATTGCAACGCGCTGTTGCTGTCCTCCTGACAGTTCTCCCGGATAACTATCTTCCTTGCCGGTGAGATTGACCCGAGTCATCAGATTAATTGCCCTTTCCTTGACTTCCTCAGGGTTCTGCTTGAGCACCTTCACCGGTGCCATCATAATGTTCTGCAACGCAGTCCTATGCGGAAAGAGGTTGTACTGCTGAAACACCATTCCAACCTTCTTTCTCAGCTCGAGCTTGTCGAGTTTGGGGTCATGCACCTCCTGCCCTTCAACCTTGATGGAGCCGGAGTTGATGTCATTCAATGCATTGATACAGCGGATCAATGTGGATTTTCCCGAACCGGAAGGTCCGATTACACAGACTACTTCACCTTTCATGATGTCCATCGAAATTCCTTTCAGAACTTCAAGCGATCCAAAAGATTTGTGCAAGTCCTTGATCGATACGATCGGTTCGGATTCAGTCCAGTTCATGACTATACGTTACCTTTTATGTCTAGTAATCCCACTGTGAGTCGGAGGTGTAGCTGCAATGTCAAAGTTTGACAGCATAACGTTTTTCCAGTCGAATCGTCAATCGGGCAATCGGATAACAATATGCGAAGAATATCATCAGTGCGAAACTGTAAAACGGTACAAGCAGTTCGGGATGATTGTTTTCTGACTCAATTGCCTGCCGGCTCAAGGTTATGAGTTCTTCCACACCCAACAGCGAACACAAAGGCGTGGCCATCGTCAAAATCGCATACCAGTTCATCCATGGTGGGATCATCCGCTTGAAGCACTGCGGCAGAATGATCTGCCAGAGTATCTGCCGTCGGCTGAAGGCCAAAGACTCGGCCGCTTCCCACTGGCCTGTCGGCACCGATTGGATTGCACCGCGAACCACTTCGGATATATTCGCCATAATGGGCAATGACAACCCAAACACCGCTTTGAACCAGTCGGGAACGGATATGATCATGCTACCGATCGTAATCTCGAATGGCAGGGCCAGCAGCACGATGAATAAAAGCACCAGCCAGGGAGAGTTGCGGAATAACTGAGTCGCAAATTTGGCCGCGAACTGTACCACCCAAACCGGCGAGATCTGGGCCAACCCGAGCAGAACGCCGGCCAAGGTGCCGATCAGCATTGTCAGAACTGAGATCAGCAGGTTAAACAGAAAACCGCTCAGGAACAAGAAAGGAAGCCATTTGAACAACGCATTGATGGCATCATCATAGCCATAACCCGCGGCCAGTGCCGTGAGCGGCCAGATCAGGCATAGTGCAAATGCGACAGGAACAATCCAAGGGGTTGCGCTGACCAGCCAGGTACTGAATCCAACCAATCCATTTTCGTCGGTGCCCCGATATCGATAAGGCAACAGCACCGGCAAATCGGTGTTCGCCCGCGCCTGAACTCCCGGTATCGGCCGCGAGCCCATCAGGATGCTCCGTAGCCAGGAATTTTCATGGATTTCTCCCATTTATGCATGCCGGCAACGAGAATCCCGACCAGTATGATGAATACGACGAAGAGAACCGTCATCGTCGGGTAGAGCGCACTTGGGTAGTCGTTCCAGATTCCCACGCATTCGTAAAGCAGTTCGGGTACCGCAATTCCGATCGCCTGAGTGGTGGTTTTGATCAGATTGACCAGATTATTGTTCAGTGCCGGGAGCGAGACCCGAAACGCCAGTGGCAGCACCAATTCCACGTACGACTGAAATCTCGAAAAACCCAGCGAATCAGCTGCTTCCCGGGTAGATTCCGGGACTGCCTCAATTCCGGCCCTGAAGATCTCAACATTAAACGAACCGGCAAAGAACGACAGTGAAATGATAGCCCAACCGACATTAGAGATCAGCGGTACTTCGGTCCAGCCGTCGGGTCCGGTGATAGTCGGTGTGATCTGCCCAAGTGCGAAATAAAAGAACAGCAGCTGGACAAACGGTGGTGTGTTGCGGAAGAACTGAATGTATCCCTGTACCAGCAACCGTACCCAGCGTTTCGGCGAACCTTGCAGCCAGGCGCCAACAACACCGATGACGACAGAAAGCAGTACACAGGCTATCGACAACAGAATGGTCATTTTCAATCCGCCTACAAGTCGCCACCACTGAAACGAATCGTAGAAGAATATGAAGTTCCAGCGAGGATAATCGTCCGCAAGCTGGAGAAAAAATGACGTGATCGTCTCGATCATTCAGACGGTTTGTCGATTCCGATTGTACAGACTGATACCGGCGATGAAGCCATGCTTCACCGCCGGCAGAAACTACTTTGAACTAGTTGCTCAGCCAGTCTTTGTATTTTTCGTGATGGTCAGCAAGAAATGCGGTTGGCTTGATACCCCACTTTTTCTCCCATTCGATCAATTGACCACTCTGGTGCCAATTGAAGACCATACCGGACATGAAGCGGCCGAAAATGCAATTATTCTCGTCAAGCGGTACCGCCAATCCCCACGGATTGTCATCTTCGGACATGAGCGGCATTTCGAATGCATCGAAATCCCCTGATGCAAGATCGGAGCCGATCGAAGAGTCGTCATAAACCCATGCTACACATTTTTTATCGCGCAAGGCCTGTTTGGCTTCGGCATTACCTGTGAATGCGACAATATTCACACCATACCTTTCGGTGACAATTTTGTTATAGAAAGCACCTTGTTTTCCGCAAACCGATTTGCCGCGCAATTCCTCCCACTCTTTGAATCCAAGTGCTTTGGGCGACATGATGTTGGTGCCTGATGTGTAGTAGTTCGGCTGTGGAATTCCAACAATTTTACGCCGGTCATCGCGGTCTGACATCGTTGCAATGAACATATCAGTTTTGCCTTGCTCAAGAAATTGCATGCGATTGGACGACTGAACCGGAACAAGTTCCACTTCGACACCCAATGTGGCACCGACATCCATTGCCATATCAATTTCCATACCTACCAGACTCCCATCGGCATCTCGAAAGCCCCAGGGTTTGTAGTCTGCTTTAACACCTATGACAACCTTGCCGCGATCCATGACCTTGTTCCACACGTCATTCGTGCATTCGGCGATTGCTGTGCCGATAAATCCAAATGTCAACGCGATCAGTGTCGTCAGTGCAATAAATTTTCTCTTCATGGTATCCTCCTAAATTTAAACTCAAAGACAAAATCTGAAGCGAGTGTTTCCCCTCGTGCAGATCAATGGTTTGACTAAAATCAGATTCAGTATTTTACCCGTACACTATCAACTTGACAGCGTCAAGACTCATCTGTACCTGATTGTTTAGTATAGCACTCGCTTTTTCAGTTTCAGCAAGGTTTGCTCCGAGTTTGGGCTGTTGATGGGCAGAGGCAGATTGACGAGCGATTGAATTCTCTTTGCCACTACAAATGCTTTGTCAATATTTTGATAACATAAACCTTGACACGTATACAAATTACACATACACACTGTTCAACAGGAATAATAACATGGTTAGACCACAGCCAGTACATGCATCAGGGGCTAACAAAGAAGGTCAGACACTGGGTGCATGGTTCGGCACAGCTGCCGCTGAAAGGCTTGAATGGAAATCACGAGTCCAACCGTTTGAGTCGGTTGCGAATCTAAAGGCTTTCTTCGCTGAGTGTGACAAACGAGAAAGCGGAGGAATAGAACCGGACTGGGGGCAACATGTCTCCATAATTGATGAAGTACGCAAACGAGGTGCGGCAGGTTCGTAACCTTCATCGATACCAATGTTAGGAGTTGTTTGAACGGTATGGATTTCGCGAACACCAAAAGGATCATGAATATGACAAAGAAAACTAAAAGCAACATCATAATCATAGTGTTGCTGCTCTTCGGTGCGGCAGCCGAAGAAGTAAAGTCGCATGAACAATGTAATGTGATTTTGACGGAGTATACCTTATATTTGAATTTCGTGGACGAGGGTAATGAAAGGGTGTTAAGTATGGTCGATAGTCTTAACGAAGAACAACAATTGAATTTGTTGAATGAAAGAATTGAAGTGATGAAAGAGATGAACGCAAAATCAATTACATTAATTGCTTGTCTGATTGTACATATCGAAAAACATCATTGACTTTTCTTTGAAATAAACCAAACGAGCAAGCGAGTGCAAAAGATAACGCGTTTAGCCTTACCACACTTACGGAGTAAATGCGTTCAGCATTTCAACAGGGATTGCGAATAGTGATAGTTTCGTAGGTCGAAAGCCAGCACTAGTGTGGCGTTTTGAATTTCGTAGTATGTGTTCCTTTGCAATTGGGATAGGCAAAATGAGATCTCCAAAATGATTTTCCACGATTCCGATTTGTCGGACGATGTAATTGTCTCGGTTCTCAATTCTTAAACCACTCCAAAAAATCTTTTCGGAACTTACTCTTTCGCTTATCGCCGTCCTTAATGTCGGGAAGCCAGTTAGGATGCAAGCGGAATGAGGTAACATGTGAATCCCAACCAGCCCGTCCCATGCGGAACTGTTTTGTACAACCAGGAATTGGACAGTAATAGATTCGTTCGTGGCACTTCGGACATACAAGTATGGAACTCAATCCCTTATCTGAATGTTGCTTTGCAATAGGAGTAGGCATAATCATGTATTCTCCTGTTCGTAGAAGTTTATTAAAACATCAATGCCAGTGGACAAAGATGGGTTGTAATCCCATTTTTCCCTGTGGTAACTCGAATTTTCATGTACTCCGTAGGAAGGGCACACCCGCTAAAGGAGTTTACCGAGAGTTTTTCATTGTTGCGAGTAGCGAGCAAAAAACCTGATACACATCTGCCAAAGTATTGCTTGAATCCTATATTGCTACCATTCTGTAGATCGGATGAATGCACTTGAGACGACCATGTCACTTATCGTCAAAGCGAAAGCAGTAATCTGGCATCTGAAAATCGAGGACGTGCTTCTAGCCCTATCGACTTCACGAACAGCATCCCACGCTTCACTTTCGATCGTACCCGATTGGATTCGACTGCCTGCAACCGCAATTCAGCATCATTACAACTGCTAATTTCCGGCTGTTCTGGTATTTTCATGACGATCCACTGTCACTTCAGGCCTGATATAGTCAATTCATATCTTCACTGATCAATTGCGATCAAATACGAGTTCAAAACTGTTCAGAAGAATGTTCTGTAGCCGCAGGCAACTCTTCAAAGTGTTCCGGCAGATTACATCATCCAAGGGAAATCGTGTTATCTCAATAAAACAGCGATCTTGGATTTAACTTCAGTGACAATTCGTAGAGATACCTGTTCGATAAATTGTGCCTCTCGTTCACACCAGTCCAGACTTCTGATCTGATCGGCGAGAACCACTCCGTTGGTAGAAAGCGAATCTGGTAGAGGAACTTCGAACGGGTATCCCTTGATTCTTGAAGTGATAGGACAAAATACACCCAACTTGGTTCGTCCATTGTAGACGCGTGGGCTCAGGACCAAGGCTGGTCTACGTCCCCTTTGTTCGTGACCCGCCTGCGGTGAAAACTGAAGCCAAACGATATGCCCGGTGTCGGGCACGTATTGCGAACCTACCAAATTTCCTTGCCCACCGGTGTGCCGAAATTCTGTTCACGATGCATATTGTCAGACGTAATCTGATCAACCATGGTCGCGAGGTTGTAGGGATTATTGCGAATCACGATCCCTTCGTTACTTGCATCGAGTTGGACCGACGCGCCTTCAACAATATTACATTGTTCGGCAATCGCTTTTGGAATTCGTACTGCAAGACTGCTTCCCCATTTGCTGACATATTGGATAGTTCCCATGAATTTGACCTCGAAGAATTTATGTATCTTCATTATATATACATCAAATTCCCAGTCAATCGGACCCGTACGTGGAGAGGCCGGGTTGTGTAGTCAGCGATATAATTTCAGACATCCCGAACTCAACCAAAATGATGTTGAACAATTTCGCGCTGTATGGAGTGAGATGTGCATGCTCACATTCAAGTAAAGATGCAGGTGTGATACCGTTTTTCCAGCCATGGAGCACTGGTACCAGTCAGGACTAATGCAGGATGTGTGTATTGGCTGTTGCTGGGGCAGCTCAGCTGGTTGATAGTGGTAAAGTGTTTTCAGCCAACTACAGACAGGAAATATGAGTTGATTTGCAGTAGTTTCGTAAGGGGTTTATCCATTTAAGTTTACACGTGAATAATCAATCCGATTTCTTCAATTTTTTGGAATATTTTTGCTTTGTTAACAAAAATTTCAGGATAAACAGCAAGTGGCTACTAAATTTTCGGTCTTGTCAACCTAAATGGATAATGCCCTTTCGTAAATACGAAATGAAATCAAGGTTTTACTTGGATTGATCTGAATCGCTTAAATACTTGATGTCAGGATGTCTGATATTTGGATAAAAAGAGAGAATAGTGTCTAGACAAATCCTTCAGTACATATTGGTACCTGATGCTAACGCGGCTCGCCGCTTGCGGCGTATCTTGGTGGAGCGGAGTGCATGTTCCGGTATTGTCGTGGGCACATGGCCGGAGCTGATGGATAGGGCGTGTCGTGCATACCTGGTAGCGGAAACAACCGATGACAATCCTAGTGGGTTCAGGGAAGCATTGAAAGAACTCGAAGATGCCTTTTGGACTGAGAGCCTGTCGGTTGCGCCTGTAGAAACCGCTGAAGCGGTCAGGTCGGCACTGGTGCAGATCGTATCTGCCACAGATCCGGCGAGCGATATGAGAGTTGCTGGTCTGGAGGAACTGCCTGAAAGACCACAGCGGCACCTCAATGATCTGTTTCGCCTAGCCAAGTTGCTTGAAGGGCGATGGCCACAGGAATTGTCAAAGATGCAGTCAGTGCTGTCCGCTGATGCTAACGATGCCCTCCGTACCATCCGAGTTTACCGCAGTGAGAATAGCCCTCGGTTAACCCGTTGGCAAACTGAAGTAGTCGAAAAACTCAATCAGGACGCGGGTCGCATCGAGGAATGTTACGACGAAGATTTGCCCAAGATTCTGAACAAAGTGCTAGGCAGCGATTTTTTAGGGAAACGAGGAAGCAGTCTGCGTGTACTACAGGAGCGGCTGTTTGAAGTTGTCACAGACAAAGTTCAGGTAGACGGATCGGTGCAGTGGGTCGGCACCCGGGACTTTTTGCAGGAATCAGAAGTCGCGGCTGGTATGGTGCAGACTATGCTGAGTGAGAATCTTGACCTCAAACCCGCCGACATCGGCCTGCTCATTCCCGATAGCTTCGAGTATGCCAAGGCGTTGGAGGATGCGTGTGTTCTTGGCGGCATCGCGCTTTCGGGATTGCCAGCGGAAAACCGATGCCGTGATCTTGGCCGCGAGGTTGTTTTTCATTTTCTGTATTGCCGACAAAAACCAGCACCCGCCATGGCACTGGCGGTTTGTCTGTCATCGCCATTGATGCCCTGGTCTCGAGAGTTCGGGGCGGTGCTGGCTCAAAAGGTGATGGGTGGTGATTACCAATTGAGTCCGTCATCGTCCAGCAGTAAGCGCGTGCAAAGTATGCTGAATCTTTTGCGGAACGGTGATAATAAGCCTGCTTCGTTATCCAAAGCGTTGCAGAAGTTCGTGTCTTTGCTTCGAGGCGGTGAGGGGCTTGTCGGACATATTCAACAGGCAAAGGCGACGGCCGAACGGCTGAAAGATACACTGGATAGTGCTGCGTCCATTGACTGGACGGAATTGCGTCGAACCGTGAGCCCGGGATTAATTACTTCAGGTGAGTTACCCGATTTCAATCTCCAAGGCGTGACAGTGTGGCGAGAATCCCAAGAAGTCTGGCGACCTGTAAAGCACTTGATCGTACTTTGTTTCGCTCAGGGGCATTATCCATCAGCCATGTTACGAGATCCGGTTTTCTCGGCCGGCGATCTTGGAGCTATTTGCGAGTTGACTGGTTATTCTATGAGCACACCATCAGAAGTACTGGTAGGCCAGCGCCTTCGCTTCAAACGGCAGTTGGGTGCCGTCTCCGAATCGGTGACCTTTCTCGTCCCGCGCTGTGAGCCAAGAGGGGAAAGGCAATCACCCTCAGAGAGCTTGGTGTTCATGCACCAGTTATTTACTGGTCCGGATTCGGCTGACGAAAGAATTGTTGAACTGGACTCTGTTGATGACAAGCTGAGGGTTCGACACCTGGCTTTGGCCGCCCCGGCATCTCCACAGGCACCTCGCAATCTACTCGCAGAAGACCTGAAATTTAATCGTGACTTATTGACCTTGAGAACCGACAAGAATGATCGGTTGATGCCAGAATCGCCGAGCAACCTGGAGACACTGATGATCTCAAGCCTGGCTTGGCTGTTGCGCCGACTCGACGCGGAGCCTTTGCGGTGGGCACCGGAATCAGTGAATGCGACTTTGTTGGGGATTCTTGTGCATAAGGTGTTCGAAGGCCTGTTTCGCCCCGGGGCGGCACTGCCCAAGACAAGCGAGATTCCGAAGTGTGTGAAAGCCTTGCTGAACGACACCATCCGACACCTGGCACCCTTTCTCCAAGCTCCCCAGTGGCAAGTAGAGCGACGGCACTTCACAGCCGAGACCATCAAAGCTGCGCTGGTGTGGCGCAACGTTCTGGACCAATTGGACGCGGAGGTCATCGCCAGTGAGGCCTGGTTGCAGGGAACCTGGTTGGAAATCCCAATTCATGGTCAAACCGATCTGCTTCTTGATTTACCTGGGGATTTGTTGCTGGTCGTGGACTACAAACGCTCAAAATCGATGCGTCAACATTCGCGCATGATGAAAGGCTACGACAGTCAGGCGAACCTTTACCGGTTAATGTTGGAAAGTGGTGGCACCAAGGATGACACAGACGAAACGCTGCTGAGCAAGATTCGCAACGCGGCCCGGACAGGGATTGTTTACTACATGCTGAACGATCAGGTCTCCCTGTCTGATTCGGTACTGTCGGAATCCGATGCCGTACCGGGTTGGCAGACGCTGGAAGCCGACATTGCAAGTTGTGCAATGAAACTGATTCAGCGGCGTGTTGAGGAGGTCAGGGTGGGCGAGGTGCGTCTCAATCGGGAGGGTGATGCTGAGTTTTTCAACAAGAAGGCCGGGATAAAACCTTACGCCTTGGAAATTAGCCCTCTGATCGATCTGTTCACTGTGGCGGGTGAGGCGGAGGAAGCGCAATGACCATGCCATCCTTGACTGTCATTCCAGCCAGCGCGGGCTCGGGGAAAACCTACACGATCCAGCAGCAACTGGGAGATTGGATTCGCGACGGGTGTGTCGCGCCGGAACGGATAGTAGCGGTGACCTTTACCGATGCTGCTACGGCTGAGCTGCGGGAACGCATCAGTGCCAAATTGCTTGATTTGAGACTGGTGGAAGATGCACTGCGCCTTGACCAGGCCTATATCTCCACGATCCACGGCTTTGGTCTGCGGGTGCTGACTGAATTTGCGTTTGAGGCTGGTTCATCGCCTCAGCCTCGTCTGCTCAATGAAGACGAAAAGAATGCCCTGATCCGACTGGCATTGTCGTGTACGGACAAGGCGAACGAAATAATGTCCGATCTCGCGGCCTACGGTTATACCTATGACTTTGGCACCGAAAAAAGCGGGGAGGACAATTTCCGTGACCGTCTGTTACATATCGTGGAGCTGTTACGATCGTTGGGTTGGCAGGCCTACACAGATTTTTACGCCACCCCGTCTGTGGATTGGATCTCGGCACGTTACGGTACGACCACGGACGGCAAAGAGCTGACTAATACCCTGCGGCAAAGCGTGGAGGCCTTACTCGATGCATACCCGGAAAGTCTTGTTCGGGAGTATGGAACTAGTCCTACAGCATCGAGTAAATTTCGCGGAGACTTTCAAAATTTGAAACGGGCACTCGACGGGAATAGCTTGGATAGTGACTGGAAACTTTGGAATAGCCTACGTGGGTTGCGCCAATCAAAGCGGGGGTCGGAACTGCCGAAAATGTATGACACGCTGTCGTCTGTGGTTATGGAGGCGGCAAACGAATTACCGCGCCACCCAGGCCCACTGGCACATGCTAATGAGCATGTTCAGGCACTCCTGTCTGCGGGAAAGGAAGTACTGGACCATTACGCCGAAGCTAAGCGTAAGGCAGGCTTGGTAGACTACAGCGACATGATCGCCATGGTGGGTCAGTTGTTCCGCTCGCGTCCAGATGTACTACAGACACTGAAACAGCGAGTGGACTGCCTGGTAGTTGACGAGTTCCAGGATACCAACCCACAGCAGTTCGCTTTGTTGTGGCAATTGAAAGAGGTTGGTGTCCCGACAGTCATAGTCGGCGATTTAAAGCAGTCCGTCATGGGGTTCCAGGGAGCAGATCCGAGGTTGTTCGAGGCCCTGATAGGCCAAGATCCGGATTCAATTCAGCCGTTAACCCTGAACTGGCGTTCTCAACCCCGGCTGATGGATTTTGTCAACGCGCTCGGGCCGGGTCTGTTCCGAGAGGACTATGTCGCATTGGTTCCGCAGAGCGAAGATAGCTGCCTCGCGCCTCTTGATATAGTGTCGTTCCTGAAGAGTGCCAGAAAGGATTGGCACGCCATACGCGCTGTGGCCGTGGGCGAGCGTTTGAAAGCATTGCTCTACGATAACGAGCAGCAGATTGTGGACCGGCGAACGAAAAAATTGCGACGACTTCGCGGAGGCGATATCGCGGTGCTTTGTCCGACGAACAACATGTTAACCCAATACAGCACAGTACTTCGCGCGCAAGGACTGCGTGTCCGGTTGCAGGCAGACGGCTGGTTTTCGTCGCGACCGGTTCAGATTGCCTGGCACGCCTTGGCTTACCTGATCAATCCAGCCGACCGTCACGCGGCACTGTACCTGGCTGTGACCGAACTGGGATCCTTGAGTCTACAGGATGCGTTAACCCAGCTGATGGATCAAGGTCGTATTGAAGAGCCGTTGCTTGCGAGGCTTGACGAACTGGCAGAGGGGGTGAATGAGCGAACCGTTTACATGATCGTCGCAGACATGCTCCGTGCCTTGGGCCTTTTCGACGCGGTAGTACTCTGGTCGGATGGTGAGCAGGCTCGAGCGAACCTGTTACGTTTGCAGGCGGAGGCTCGTGAATTCATGGACGCCAACCTCGAAGCACTGGCTAGCGGTGGTTTTCACGGTTCCGGGATTCAAACCTTTCTGGCCTGGATGGTTGTCAGGGTAGAGGAAAAGGGAGGCGACAAGCAGCCGGACCATCGGGTACTCGACGAAAATGCGATAGTGCTCTCGACCTGGCATGGCTCCAAGGGGCAAGAGTGGCCGGTGGTCGCGGTATGTGGACTTGATCGGGAAATCAAGGCACAGTTACCTAATATCGAACTGGGTTACAGCACCTTTGACGAACTGTCATATTTGCTTGAGAATGCCCGGATCGAGTACGCCCCAGAATTCGCAGCCTCGGAAACCAACGAACAGTTCCTAACCGAACTCCAGAATGTCGAGGAAATCAGGGCACGACGGCTACTGTACGTTGCACTCACTCGGGCCAGGGATAAGATAGTCCTGGAGTGGCCGGACTATCTTGCCAGATTCAGCAAAAAAACCACCTATTGGTCGATTCTTTCCGGGAATTTTGATCTCACTTTGGGCGAGGAAAATATCCAGATTGGTGAGCAGGAATTTCCCTGTAGCGTTATCGAGGGATCGGCTGAGTTTCCAATTGATCTTGACATCGACGCTGTTCCAGAGGACTCGGATTTGCCGGTAACGGGCCGGCGCGCGATAAAAGCCAGCGTAGTCCCGGAAATGCTTACCCCGGACAGCCGAACACCCTCAACAACTGAGGTGGTTCCGGATGAGCGGGGTCGGGCAGGTTTGGATGTTGAACAGTACGGCGCGGGGTTGGAGGTTGATGTCGGTCTGGCAGGGATGAGTTTCGGAACCTTCATTCACCGATGCTTCGAGGTGTTGGGAGCGAAGCCAGACCTCAAGGAGAGAATTCCACAGATTACCGGTGTGGAAATCAAGTCGGATGACTTGGAAAAGATTGCCGCCGCCGTGGAGCAATTCGAGTCCTGGCTGACAGATCATTTTGACGGCAACTCAGTGTTACGAGAGCAGCCAATACTGGCACTGGACGATCAAGGTTCCGTCGTATCTGGAACGACCGACTTGATTGTGGAAACTGCGGCAGGTATCTGGGTGATCGATCACAAGTCTGATCAGGTCGATGATCCGGGGGTAGTATTCATGAATTACAGACCACAGCTCGAGTCTTATGCCAACTGCCTCACAAACGCTGGAAAGAAGGTGTTGGGAACGGGGATTAACTGGATACGGCGAGGTGAGGTGGTGCTACATCATTTAAAAGGATAATACCCATATTTCAATACCAATCAAAATCAGGACTATGTAATGAACAAGTCACCAATTTACCTCGTCAATACTGGATGGAGTCAGGAACTGATTGATGCTATCCGCGCCGACAAAAGTAGCGTTCACATTATCTGTCCGTTTATCAAGGTAGGTGTGGTCGAACGTCTCGAATTGGAAAAACTGGGCAGCAAGGTCAAGGTTATCACTAGATTTAATCTATCCGAATTTTCCGCAGGCGTCAGTGATATTGAAGCTTTAGGACTTCTGCTTGAAGCTGGAGCGGAAATACGCGGCATTCAAAACCTTCACGCGAAGATTTACATTTTCGGCGAAAGTCGTGCGATTATTACGTCAGCCAACCTGACGAAGGCTGCACTTGACTTCAATCAGGAATTTGGTTTGGTTGCAGGAGATACGGCGATTATCTCAGAGTGTCAGAGCTATTTTGATCGACTCTGGGAATTCGGAAAATTCAATTTGTCTAAAAAGATGCTGGATGAATGGACCACAATTGTTGATAACCATCGTACGTCCGGAGGGAGTCCCATGCAGACAGATAATTTAGTTGACTTCGGAAAATATGCGAATCTTGATGCCTCACTCGGTAATCAATCACCGGCTGTAACAGATGCAAAACAAGCCTTTGTCAAGTTAGTTGGTTCTTCCGTTGATCGGGTGTCAGTTTTCTATAATATAGCTGATGATATAGAATCGGGCGGTTTTCATCGGCTTGCTGCTTATCACAAACGCCCCAATCGTATCAAACAAAATTCAGTTATTTTCTGGGCGCGCTTCACGAATGAACCCGATGATCTCCGAGTGTTTGGTCGTGCTATCGCCATGCCATATATAGAAGAAGATAATGCTACGGAGGACGATATAAGGGATCGAGATTGGTTGAAGCGTAGGAATCGTTACGTCCGACTGCATCATGCCGAGTTCGTTGCGGGTAATATGGAAAATGGGATTTCATTGAATGAGCTTATGGACAATCTTGGAAGTGAATTCTTTGGATCAACACAGGAAAATGCGGAAAATGGAGAAGGCAACACTAATCCTCGTCACGCTTACCGCCAAGCCGAAGACGTCAGACTCTCTGAGAGGGGGTTGCATTACCTGAACAGGCGACTGGAGGAAGCTTTCCAAAAATTCGGTCGAGTACCTCAAGATTGGCTCGATAGACTCGCGTGGCCTTAGTCCTAAGGGTTGGCGCAAAAATAACTTCAGACTTCCTGATCTCAACAGAATTAGTATGTTCGATTATCGCGATGCTGGAAATGAAATTCGCACCGATCGCGGTACCGTGCACCACTGAAAAGAACCATGGGATTGCGGGTTGCATTCGAATTGCCGAACATTACTGGTTGAGGTGTGGGATGGTTTGGCGAGCGAGTATTGGCTAACATGTACTTTTAATCATTGACAGCTAGAAATTCGATTCCAAACCATCACAGTTTCAGGAAAAGTGGAATTAAAACAATTTCTTACCCATATTGGTTACAAACATTCGATATTTGGAGGTCAGGAAGTCTGATTTTCCAAAAATTCTCTAATTCGTTCAAGGTTTAAGAGTCAGTGACCGTAGTGATATGAAAGTGATGAATGAACTCGACAGAAAATTCTTGGGGACAGAGCACGTTAACCTTAATTTTATGTGTAGAAAAATATATAAACCCTATTGGTACGACTGATAACATTCCTGCTCGGGTAATTCGTGGACTACATCAGCACGCGAGGGAACGCTCCCGTTATTGACTTTGAACATGCCGCAACCTGTGGTTTGGCGGCGGACGGGGGCTTGTACGTTCCGGTGTCATGGCCGAAGTTCAGCCATGATGAAATCGCTTCGCTGAAGGGGTTGCCGTACACCAAAATCGCGGAGAAAGTAATTGCCCGTTTTGTGGGAGATGCTATCTCTTCAGAAGAATTGGGGCAGCTGATTGAATTCGCATACGCGGATTTCGATGATCCGCAGATAGCGCCTGTACGCCAGCTTCGGGAGGGTTTGTACCTGCTGGAACTGTTCCACGGTCCAACCCTTTCATTCAAGGACTATGCGCTGCAGTTTCTAGGGCGATTCATGGACTGGAGCCTTCAGCGAAACAACCAGCGCCTCACCGTAGTCGGAGCAACGTCGGGTGATACCGGGTCTGCTGCAATCAGTGCGGTCGGTGGATGTCCGACGATCGAACTGTATATGCTGCACCCGTTTCAAAGGGTATCGGACATGCAACGGCGTCAAATGACGACCAATCAGGACCAAAACATATACAACTACGCGGTTGACGGTACTTTTGATGACTGTCAGGCCATGGTCAAGGATATTTTCAATGACACAGAGGTCCGCTCACACAGGTCGCTCGGCGCGGTAAATTCGATCAATTGGGGGAGAATTACCGCACAGATTGTCTATTACTTCTACGCAGCGGTTCAGTTGGGGTCTCCGGAAACCGCGGTGTCGTTTGCTGTGCCCACCGGAAACTTCGGTAATGTTTTCGCGGGGTATACAGCTTCTTGTATGGGACTGCCGATCGAGAGGATCGTGGTTTGCTCCAACGAGAACGATATCCTGACAAGATTCTTTGAGAGCGGTGTGATGAAAAAACAGGGCGTAAGACAGACCGTGACACCGAGCATGGATATTGAGGTGTCCAGCAATTTTGAGAGATTTCTGTTTGACTTGCTTGGTCGCGACGGTCAGCAAGTGACAGAACTGATGCGTCAGTTGCGAGAGAACGGACAGTTTGAGGTTGGCCCGAACACGTTGGATCGGGCACGCGGTCACTTCGATGCCATTCGTGTGGATCAGCAGGAGACTTGTGAGGCGATCGCCCGGCTTTACTCAGAAACCGGCACAATAATCGATCCACACAGTGCTGTAGCCCTATCGGCGGCCGATCGGTTTAAAGCCGATTCCAGCACTCCGTTAGTTGTGATATCGACTGCCCATCCTGCAAAATTTCCGGACACGATTGAGCGATCAGTCAGTACTGACGTGATGATTCCAGCACAATTGGCCAGTCTTCTGGATAAGCCGGAAAGGTATAGGCGAATTTCAAACAATACAGACGAACTGAAAAAACTAATGCTTGCTGCTTGAGAAATGTACCGCAAAACGAACTTTGCTAAACCAGTATTATCAAGAATGCTAGTCACGCATTTTGTTTTATGGCTGGCGATCACTTTCAGTCCCGCCAGCGCTGAAATAAGGTCTGACGCATCAATCGGAGCTCGGCTCGATGGGAGTTTTACTCAAGGCGGACTCATCATCGGTACAACCGAGGTGGGTGCGAAGGTTTTGTTTGACGGGAATTCGATACGAGTCTCAGAGCAGGGTAAATTTCTGATTGGCTTCGGCCGCGACGCCAAACTCGTATGGCCACTGATCATTGAGTATCCTGATGGCCAACTGTTCGAAAGTGAAATCGGGATTTCAAAGCGTGAATACGACATTCAGCGCATTGACGGTCTTCCTCCGAGTATGGTCACGCCATCGGAAGAGGATCTCAAGAGGATTCGAGAGGAGACCGCACTCATCAAAAAAGCGCGAATGATTGACGATGAAAGAACGGATTTTCTCGAATCGTTCGACTGGCCGGTCCACGGAATCATTACTGGTGTATACGGCAGCCAGCGAATTTTGAATGGTGAACCGCGAAGACCTCACTACGGAATAGATATTGCCGCACCCGCCGGTACACCGGTTCGCGCTCCAGCATCCGGTATTATGACAGTCGCACACCCTGATATGTACTTTTCGGGTGGCACCGTGATCATCGATCACGGGCATGGACTGTCATCGGCTTTCCTGCATCTTGAAAAAATCCTGGTCGAAGAAGGAGAGTATGTGAAGAAGGGACAGACGTTTGCAACGGTAGGTTCCACAGGAAGGAGTACCGGGGCACACATCGACTGGCGAATTAACCTGTTCACAAGTCGACTTGATGTCGGGTTGCTTGTTGGCGAAATGCCAGCGGTCGACTAAGAGCCCTGACTTGAGATTGGAGTGATGAAATTTATTTGCAAATATCTTGGCATTATCATTGGTATCGTGGCAATGGGTGCGATCATCACCATTTCCAACATACTTGTCCAATACCCAATCAACGACTGGCTGACTTGGGGACATTTCAGTTTTCCGTTTACGTTCCTGGTGGCGGACCTGCTGAATCGCAGACTCGGTCCTTCGCAGGCTCGTACTGTTGCTTATACCGGATTTTTCGTTGCTGTCATACTGTCATTCTGGTTGGCAACGCCGCGCATCGCGCTGGCATCCGGACTTGCCTTTATTTCAGGTCAGTTGACGGATATCGCTGTTTTCCATCGTCTGAGAAAACTTCAATGGTGGCGAGCACCACTTATCTCCTCAAGTATCGCTTCGACAGTAGACACGATCATTTTTTACTCGATCGCATTCGCCGCGACCGGTCTGCCTTGGATAACGTGGGCGATTGGTGACTACGCAGTCAAACTGCTGACGGCGGTGTTCCTCCTACTCCCATTCTTTGTTATCACGAACAGAATTTGGTCCGGCAAGGACGTGGTTGCGGACCGAACTTGATGTGCTGATTACGGGTTTTTCAGACAAGCAGTAATTTGATTCGATCAGTGCCGGATCAGCTCCCGATACCGACACAGATTCTGCAGCGATACCCGGGAGGCTGTTGCTGCAGAATTTTCTCAGTTTGTTTTTTGGACTTTACTTCCACAAACACCGCGCCTCCGGACCCGGTCATCCTGGCTTCGCCATATTGGTTGAGCCATTCCAACGCGAGCCTGACTTCAGGGTAAAGTCTGCAAGCAGTCTGTTCGAGATCGTTGCAGACAGCACCATCGTAGAAATCCTGCATTGAAATTCTATCGCGGTAAAGTGATAGACCGCATTCCTGAAACACCCGTCGCGTAGAGACTTCGACTGACGGTACAGCAACCAGGTAGAGCCGCTCAGACAAAGATATCTCTGAGAGGATTTCCCCCTTGCCTTCCGCCCATGCGTTCTTCCCATGAATGAATACCGGAACATCAGCACCGACTGACGCACCAATTTCGGCAAGCTCATCATCCGATAGTTCGAGGTTCCACAGGTTGTTCAATGCGGTGAGAGTCGTCGCGGCATCCGAGCTGCCGCCACCCAACCCGCTCCCAACAGGGATTGTTTTCTCAAGTCGGATGTTTACCCCTTCAGTGCCAGGAAACTGATCCCTCAGCACGCGGGCAGCCTTCACGGTCAGGCATTGATCTTCCGGAATCCCTGTTACCTCGAACGGACGGCTTATTCTTCCATCGCGGGTGACCTCGAATGCCAGTTCGTCCTTCCAGTCGATGAACTGATAAACTGTTTGAAGTTGGTGATACCCGTTCTCCAAACAGCCCACGACATGAAGAAAGAGATTCAACTTGGCGGGGGCATGCCAAATTTTCAATAAAATTCTCCGATCAGGCTCTGGTCGCGGTTATACCGGAATCATTCGATTCCCCAATCGGAGATCACAATTCGAATCTCTTCGATTTTCTCATCAGATTCCTGGGCGGTTGCTGTGTCCGTATCTGCAACAATATTCAACCGTGTTGGAAGTTGATTACTACCGACACCCCTGTATTTTGAAAATTCGACCGTCCAGCCCGCTTGTTGGATGGAGATTAATCGGCCTTCCACATCCCACACGTTTACCGAAGCGAAATTCGGATCGATTGCTCCGACCAGCCAGTAAGTCAGTGACTCCACCGGCAGCGATTGTCCAGTCCGCTGTTCAAGTACTGCCTGTATGCTTGAACCAATAATCTTCTTGCCTTGTGTGTCCTCCAACAAAACACCATCCGAATCCTGAACTATGCGAATTCGACGCGAGCCGAAATTTCCATACAGCTCCAGTTGGTGTGCATCCCCATTCCGAACCCAGAGTATTCTGCCGATTTCTCCTTTTGATCCGGCACGAACACTGATTCTCCCCCGCAGGTTCCAGCGATCGACTGAAGATAAAGTTTCGGCATGGGCTCGATAGACATCAAGGTCTACCGATTCAATAGCGGTTTCAATGGTCGTACAGCCAGTTGCAAAGACCAAAAGCAGCGAAAGTATTAATGCACGTACCATCAGTTGGCAAATCTTTCAACTGTTTCGATCAATATCCTGTCTTGGGGTGACTTTTTTAGAGCCCTGTCCCAAATCTTTCTCGCCTTGTTCCGGTTTCCGATCGCCCAATATACCTCGCCCAGGTGTGCTGCGATGACCGGGTCATCCCGCTTGTCGAGCGCAGTTTCCAAATACTCAATTGCGGAGTCCGGGTTACCGAGTCTGAACTGAACCCAACCCATACTATCGAGAATGTAGGGATCATTGGGTTTTAGAGTCAGTGCCCTTTCGATCATTTCATAGGCTTCGTCCAGTCGATCGGTTTGATCGGCCAGTACATATCCCAGCGAGTTGAGGGCAACGGGGTGGTCGGGATTTTGATTAAGCACTGCTCTTATGTCAATCTCCACCAGCCCGACTAGATTGAGTTCGGCCGCGATATAACTGCGAGCCAACAATAAAGATGTATTTCCGGGAAAAACCTTCAATGCCTCATCCAGTGTCTTTCTCGCTTCATCATACCTGTGAGTGTCCTGGTAAACCTGGCTCGTGGCCAGAGCAAGCCGAATCCGCTCTCGATCATTGTTGGGTCTGTATTCTTTCAGCAGTGATATCGCTGTTTCCACACTTTCGGTTCTTGCGATGTACTGCGCCGACAACGATATCCGTTGAAACACGAATCTCGGAGACCTGATCTGATTGATCCATTCCTTGGCATCATCGTATCTCATCTGGGTGAGTGAGATTTCCGCCAGTCCCAGCAAAACGATTTGATCTCGCGGTCTGAGCTCCAGGTAGTCAAGATATTTTTCGTATGCCAGGTCGAGATAATTTGCACGGGAGTGCAGATCACCAAGCTCCAAAAGAGATTCCGCGCTGTCGATCAGTTCAAACTGGCTGACTGCTTCTCGGTAAAACCCACTATCCGACAGATATTCTGCGTACGTCTGTCTAAGTCGCGGTGATTCAGGATTGAATCGCAGATACCTCCGTGCGAACAATTCAGCCTCTTCCGTCCGATCGGTAAAACGAAGCACACCGAATTTCGCGTTTGCCAGCATATCCTTGTCTTCTATGACATCCTCGGCTGCTACCAGTAAGGCATCGGCTTCCTCATTGCTTTTGCCTGCGGAAATCGCGGCGCATCGCTAGATTGATTTGGATCAGACGACCGATCTGGTTGTCTGGGAATCTCGACATCACAACGTCGAAAAGATCATATGCCGCTTCGGGATCCAGATTGGAGTTGATGATTCGTGCAATCTCCTGGGTCAGAATTGCTTGATCAGTTCCCAGTTCAAGCGCTTTGTAAAAGTCGAGCGGCGCATCGCGGTGGTCACCGGTGATGACTTTGACTGCGCCTCGCCAATACCATGCCTCGAAATTTTCCGGACTCAGCTCAACCCACAGATCCGTTGTATTGGCCGCGACGTCCAAGCGGGAATTTTCGATCGCCAGCTTCGATACTCTGGCCACAATTCTGGGGTCTCTGGTTTCGAACCCTACCTCCTCAAAAATTTCAATGGCGGTATGGGGATCGTTGCGGAAATAGGACATCTCAGCAAGCATGAGCTTCGATAACAGATCCGCATTGAGCGGGACATCTGGCAGGACCGGTACTATGGAAACTTCAGTAGCATCGACGATCGACCGGGGCAGTCTGCGTAGACACTGTGGTTGCAGTACAGGCACCTAGACTGATCGTTGCCAGCATAATGACGGCGATTTTTTCTATTGATCTTGCCTTCGGTTCTGTCATTGCTGAAGTCGTTTCTCGGTCACTGGATCGTCGTGCCGATGATTCCAAAAATTTGACTGGCTGGGTTTAAATCTTCTTGTAGTGTCTGAAGTCGATTAATCCACTTCATTATAATGTTAGATTTTGTCTGACTTTCGAATTCGTGAGACAGGCTCACGGTCGGAACATTCCACACCAATGGGTTCAATTGCTGAAATCACCAAAGTGATAAAGCCCGTCAATGAAAGATTCACTGAGAAATAAACTTGATATTCTGACAGCTCGCCACGATACGTTGAACACACAGCTGTCGGACCCCGAAAATCTGCGGATTCCGGAACGCTTGCGACAACTCTCGATAGAGTTGTCCGAGATATCTGAAATCGTCCAGAAGTACCGCGAGCACTGTAGTCTTGAACAACAGGTGGAAGATGTAAAGCTTCTGCTACAGGACGATGACGATCAAATTCAGGCAATGGCTAGAGCAGAGATGACGGAGCTCGAAGCGGGTATTCAGAATACCAGCGAGCAACTTCAACTATTGCTTCTGCCGAAAGACCCAAATGACAAACGTAACATTTTTCTTGAGATTCGCGCGGGTACGGGTGGTGATGAGGCAGCGATCTTTGCTGGCGATCTTTACCGAATGTACCGGATATATGTGCAAAACCGGGGCTGGAAATTTGAGACGGTCAGCGAACACGAAGGTGAGTACGGGGGTTACAAGGAAGTGATCCTCAGAGTAATCGGTAAAGGTGCCCATTCGCGGTTGAAGTTCGAGTCCGGCACACATCGGGTCCAGCGAGTGCCCAAAACCGAGGCGCAGGGCAGAATTCATACGTCGGCCTGTACGGTAGCGGTGTTACCGGAAACAGACGAAATCAGTGTTGATATCAATACACAGGATCTGCGAGTCGACACGTATCGTGCGTCCGGTGCAGGTGGACAACATGTCAATCGAACGGATTCCGCGGTTCGGATAACCCATCTGCCTTCAGGCATCGTGGTCGAGTGTCAGGATGAGCGATCGCAGCATCAGAACCGTGCTAGAGCCATGGTCATGCTTCGGACACGTCTGCTGCAGGCGGAAATTCAGAAGCAACACGACGAACGCACGGAAACTCGCAGACTCATGGTAGGCTCCGGTGATCGTTCCGAAAGGATTCGAACCTACAACTTTCCGCAGAGTCGCATCACCGATCATCGGATCAATCTGACGCTCTACCGACTCGAAGAATTCATCAGCGGTGATATGGATCAGGTTATTGACCCACTGACCGCAGAACATCAAGCTGCGTTGATGGCCGATATGGAGCTGGATGGACGATGAATCTTCCGACCGTGACGGTCGAGCAAGCGCGGCGTGCCGGAAGCAGCCGGCTTCAATCCATCAGCGATACCGCGAAACTTGACGTTGATATCATCCTGTCAGAAGCGATGTTGATGCATCGAAACATGCTGAATTTGATGCCACATGTCGAATTGGATTCAGTCCAACAGAGCAAGTTTGAATCTTTGCTTTCTAGACGGTTGGCGGGTGAACCCATCGCTTACATTACAGGTTCAAAGGAATTCTGGTCGCTTGACTTTTGTGTCAGTCCGGCGACGCTGGTACCGCGTCCGGAAACAGAGCTGGTAGTCGAGCGTACTTTGATTCACTGCAATGATCTGGATTCACCCGAAATCGCTGATCTGGGAACGGGTTGTGGCGCCATCGCGCTGGCATTGGCCGTTGAACTTGGCAACTCGGATATCACTGCAACAGACATATCAAAAGAAGCCTTGCAGGTTGCTCGTCAGAACCAACGAAATCTGAATTTGGAAAACGTGAATTTGATTCAGGGAGATTGGACCGATACACTGTCATCCTTGCGGTTTGACGCGATCGTTTCAAACCCGCCGTATATCAGGGAAGACGATCCCTGTCTGTCGGACATATTAATGCAGCACGAACCTAGGCTGGCTCTGACCGGAGGGGCTGACGGCCTGAACGCCATACGTCGAATAATCGAATCATCAGTCAGATATTTGAATACCGATGGATGGTTGGTAATCGAACACGGGTTCGATCAGGATGAAGCGGTTCGAGAACTAATGATGCGTCATTGCTATACGGATATCTGTACTTTCAAGGACCTCGCAGGGTTACCGCGAGTCACTGAGGGGCGGGTGTTGAAATAGAGTCACTTCATAGTTCAAACTCCACAACGACCGGAGTGTGGTCCGATGGCCGCTCCCACTTCCTGGGTTCTTTATCGATTGTGCATCCTGAACAGACTTTCCGAAGTGCTTCACTGATCATGATGAGATCAATTCGAAGGCCGAGATTTCGACGAAAACCAGCCGCGCGATAGTCCCACCAGGAATAACTCTCTGTGGGCTGGTCGAACTCGCGAAATGCATCCACCAATCCCAAGCCGACGAGTTCCTGAAAGCAGTTACGTTCCGGTTTACTGCACAGAATCCTGTCTTTCCACAATTCCGGGTCGTGCACATCCTCATCCGCAGGTGCGATGTTGAAATCACCTGTTACGACAACCTTGTCATAACGGCTGATTTCCTGTTCGACAAATGCCAGAAGGTGCTTGAACCACTCCAGCTTGTAAAAATATTTCGGATCATCGACTTCTTTTCCATTGGGCACGTACACATTGATTACACGGACACCGCTGGCTGTTATCGAAAGAACCCGTTTTTGAGGGTCGTCGTAACCCGGAAGATCGAGGATTACGTCCTCGACCTCCCCCCGCACCAGTGTTGCCACACCGTTATAGGTTTTCTGCCCGGAAAAACAGGATGTGAATCCGATTTCCGAAAGTGAATCTTCCGGAAACTTCTCGTCTATGGTTTTGGTTTCCTGAAGACACAGTACATCCGGCTGATGTTCGAGGCTCCAGTCTCTTACATGGGGTAGGCGAACATTCAGTGAGTTGACGTTCCAGGTGGCTAATTTAAGCACTGTAAATTTCCTGTAATTCCTTGAAAGGTGAGACGACAAAGACTTCGACACAAGTAATACGCACTATGATACCAGCAGACTTCACGGAGCGTGAAATGCAGGTTTGGACAAAAAAGCAGAAAGACGCCTTTCAGATCTGAAATTTCTTCTCGGACGGTGTCGTATAGTCTGGCTTGAAAACCGAGACAGATGTGAATAGGTCGTCTCACAAGCGTGAGAATATAGACAGTATAATAGACAGTGAAATGACAGAGAGACGAAGGCGTGTAATTGATTCATTTCACGGCGCATGTCTGAACATTTCTTTTTGCTGAAAAAAGACTTTTCGTTTCCATTCGTGTCATGTGAAGCGGCTTCGTAATTTATACTACTCGCCGAATTGTCCGCAGGAAATTTTTTTCTTCTTGAATGTGGCTATGAATGTTAGGCTATGTAGCTCAGCAGGTTAGAGCACGGCACTCATAATGCCGGGGTCGGTGGTTCGAGTCCACCCATAGCCACCAAGCAGCAATTTCCATCACATGGCAGTCCAAAAGCACTAAGACTGCGCTTCTTTAAGGTGTTCCCGATAATCGCTTCGCTCTATTGTGAACCCTACAACCAATCCTGCGACCAGACCCCAGAAAGGTGCGCCGATGTTCCAGATCGTGATATCAGATATTGTCACCACCAGTGCGACCAAAGAACCCATCTGAAACCTTCCTGAAAATGCCGTTACGAATGATCTCTGAAGGACTGGCAGCAAAGCCAGTCCGCTCAGGACTGCGATAAACTCAGGCGGCAGTTTCAGAATCAGCCAGGTGGCAGTGAATGCCATGAGGCCGAAGGCAATACTCATAATGCCGAACAACACCCCCGCGGTGTATTGTCTCGCCGGTTCACCGCCGCTGACGAGTACCGCGTTCGCCGGCCCTGTCACACAGGCGGATACGGACCCGAAGACTGCGTTCACCAGTGATCCGATACCACAGGCAGTCGTCATCGCATTCGCGGGAGGTTTGTGGCCGCTGTTTATCAAAACCGCAAAACCCTGGGCATTTTGGGCGATCAGTACCGTGACCGCGAGCGGAATCACAAGCTCGAACAACGCCTGCTGTGAAAATTGCGGCATGTGCATCACCGGCCAGTCGAACCATCTGGCGACCTGCTCACCCTCAAAGTTGCCGGTTGACATGACAATTACAACACCTCCGACCAGGGCTGCAACCACTGGAGGGCAAATGGCTGTCAGTCGCGGTATCAACATTACTACGAAGTAGGCAATGACCATGACCGCCGCCAGCAATAACTCCTTTTCAAACGCCAAAACCAGGTCAAGCCCGAACTGGAGAAAAATCCCGGCGACCATTGCCAATACAATCGGCATCGGTGTGTATTTGAGTGCTTTTCTCACACCGCCGGATAATCCAATTGCACCGACGAGTATTCCAGTAACCCAAAACGCTCCGATCACTTCCGGGAAACTCAGATGATCCAAGGAAGATCCCAACAGAACAGAACCCGGAATCGTCCAGGCAAAACTCAGAGGCTGTTTGTACGCGATCGAGAATATCAGAGTCAGTCCGCCACCTACGACGCAGCCCGCAAATATCCAGGATGCGATCTCAACCTGCGATAGGCCACCTGCAAGGCCGACCGAAACGATGATTGCGACAGGTCCTGTACACGAAAACAGTATCGCTACAACAGCGTTCGCGATGTAGATGGTACCGATATCTCGGAAGAAATTGCCTATGCCGACAACAGGACGCCGAATGGGTTCCAGGATCATTGGACTGGTTTATTTTGAGGGGTTGGCGCGATCGTCATCAAAGGAAATTTCCAATTCCCGCTCGGACCGAACAGCCTTCTTTTGTGTGTGAATCTCTTCATTATTCCGATATCGCCGAAAATACTGACTTGACCAAGGTTACAATTCGACAGAATCAAATACTTACAGTCGCGTTGTCACCATGTTCCGGCATTCGACCGACAGCCCAATGATCGGAATTCAATAATTTTACAAGCAGTTTTGATTTACTTGATAAAATTTAAGTTGCTTTCAATCGTCGGAAAATCCAACATATCAAGTTTAGATTATTGACTGCATTCAAGCGTAAATCCATCCAATGAAATACAGAATTGAGCCGAACCTCCCCCTCCTCGGATCCAGAATTGAGAGTATGTGCAGCATCGCATCACAGTCAGTGCTTGGGTGATCCAGAAAGTCGTCCTACCTTGATTCGTTTCATCATTCAGCAGGATTAGTCTTGTATTTCACCAGTCTGACAGATCGCGTCGGTGGTAAGGGTTCGGACGCGTGGGAGATTCACTACGCTGCAATCGAGCGCCAA
Source organism: Arenicellales bacterium (assembly GCA_963666625.1). Classification (GTDB taxonomy): domain Bacteria; phylum Pseudomonadota; class Gammaproteobacteria; order Arenicellales; family JAJDZL01; genus JAJDZL01. The sequence goes on along the minus strand of OY762925.1, from coordinate 1,315,803 downwards.
CGTCAAGGCGCGGATATTGTCATACTTTCGATTGGTCAGGAAATGATTGAGAGTACACCTGACATTGTCATCCAGTCCTCTTTTAAAAGCATAAACAGTGGCCGCCATCACTACAGTGAAATCGGCGGAGAACCGGACTTGAGACAAGCGATAGCAAAGCGATTTTCTGAAGAGTCCGGACTGACGGTGTCTGCCGCCAATTGTGCTGTTCTCGCCGGTGCGCAGAATGCACTCTTTGCTGCTTCGCTGTGTACGCTTGAGCAGGACGATGAAGCGATCATCATGGAGCCATACTACGCCACTTACCCTGCAACATTTTCAGTGGGTGGCGCAAGCGTTGTTTCTGTAAAGACGCATGCCGAGGACGATTTTATGCCACAAATCCAGGATGTTGAGAGGTGTATTTCAAACCGAACCCGTGTCATCGTCGTCAACTCACCGCACAATCCGTCGGGAATTGTTTATGACAACGACTTCATGCAGGCCATGGTCGACATTTGTAGGGAACGCGGCATTTGGCTCATCAGTGATGAGGTCTACAGCTGTTTTTTGCCGCCTGGTATGCACCGTAGTCCCGCAACTCTACCAGATGCATTTGATTGTTGCATCACTGTGTCCAGCCTGTCGAAATCGCACCGGATGACAGGATGGCGACTCGGCTGGATCATTGCGGCAGAGCCGGTTATCGAGAAGGTGTTCAATCTTTCAACCTGCATGAGCTACGGGTTACCGATGTTTATCCAGGACGCATCGGTCACGGCGGTGGAGCATACCGACAGCATTGCCAGTTTGGTGCGCGATGAGATTGACCGGAAGAGAGATCTGGTTATTTCATGTCTGAGAGACATAGAAGGTGTCAACATTCGTGGTTCCAGATATGGTATGTTCGTCATTTTTGAAGTCAAGGATCTGGGAATTTCGGGTATCGATTTCGCTTGGCGTCTGCTGGATGAATATCAGGTCGCTGCTTTGCCCTGTGATGCCTTCGGTGACAGCGCAAACGACTTGATCAGGATCAATATCGGTGAATCAGAATCAAATCTGCGGACAGCCTGTGAACGAATCATTTCTCTGGCAACCTCACTGTAAAACAGTCACCGGTACGCAGTTGTCAACGACTGAGTTGTCAACTCCTTGAATTAATCCTTTTCAGCACAATATTACTGTCAGTGAAAAGATCACTGAAAACGTCATGTTGGCAATATTTTTTCCATTTAATCGAATAAAGGAAAATAATATTTGATTTAATTACGTCAATGCGTCTGCTCGTAAAAAGAATATGCTAAACTCGCCACTTTTCAATCCTGAACTGGAGGAATTTCGCGGCACTGTCCGGGAGTTCATTCAGGAAAATCTGCCGGATAACATTCGAACGATGGTAGCGGCTGAGCAGATGGACCTGCCGCGTGAGGCGCAGGCCCGTTGGCACAGAATCTTACGGGACCGAGGCGGGTGGTGCTGTCCTTCATGGCCGTCGCAGTACGGCGGGCCACAGTGGAACGACGCGCAGCAGTATATATTTGAGCAGGAGTTGGCGCTGAACGATGCACCGCGTCTGATGATCTACGGCGTCGGAATGCTGGGTCCTACTTTGTTCAAGTATGGAAGCGAATCCCAGAAAGAAACAATACTGCCGGATATTCTTGACGCGAATACGTTCTGGTGCCAGGGATTCTCCGAACCCAATTCAGGATCGGACTTAGCCTCACTGAAGTGTGAGGCGCAGCGTATCGGAGACGAATACATCATCAATGGTTCGAAGATCTGGACCAGTGAGGCACATATCGCCGACTGGATTTTCGGTCTGTTTCGAACGAGTAAAGGAGGTCGTAAACAACAAGGTATCACATTCTTGATGATTGACCTGTCGGCCTCAGGAATCACCATTGATCCGTTGCTGTTGTTCGAGGGGACACACGAAGTCAATCAAGTGAATTTCGAAGATGTCCGGATTCCAGTGGAAAATCGGGTTGGCGTGGAGGATCATGGCTGGGAAATCGGGAAATATCTTCTTGGTTTGGAACGTTTCGGGACCGCTGAGATATCCCGCACCAAAGCCAGTCTTGAGCGGTTGCGACGAATTGCACATTCAGAAGTGCTCGGTGGCTCGCGACTGATTGATGATGCGTCGTTTGCCGAACAGTTCGACAAGTTGGAAATTTCCCTTCACGCGCTTGAAATGACTGAACGAAGATTTCTGCTCGACAAGAACGCGTCCAAGTCGCTCGGTGCGGAAGCCTCTATGCTGAAGGTGCGCGGAACCGAAATTCAATGTGATGTGTTTCGCCTGACGGCGCGCGCTGGTGCCCACTTCTCACAAATTGACCTGCCCCGAGACCAGATTGATAGCGATATAAATTCGCCGTACTCACTTGGCCACACCGCCAGAAATTACTTCAACTATCGGAAAACACCGATCTATTCAGGATCAAATGAGATCCAACGTAATATCGTCGCCAAGGCTGCATTGGGACTCTAGTCGTGAATCAAGGTGAAAAAATCGAACAGTGCAATATGATTGAGCAGGCTGCGACGCGATTCCTGCAGAATCAATACCCGTTTGCAGTTCGCCAAAAACTGATCGATACGAATTCCGGATTCTGTTATGACCAGTGGCGCGAAACCGCTGATCTCGGCTGGATGTACCTGCCTATTTCAGAACAATTTGACGGGCACGGTGGCGACGCTGATTTCGTCGCGGTCCTGATGCGGGAGTTTGGTCGTCACAACTACCAGAGTCCCTATTTCGCCAGTGCAGTAGTCGGTGCGAAGGTGCTGGAAGTCATGGCAGAAGCCTCGGAACGGGCCGACATGTTGCATCAGATTGCTGAAGGTTCGGCGATCGTGTCAGCTGCGATTTACGAAAAGCAATCCAGATATGATCTCGGCAATATCATCGCATCAGCGACAGAATCGGATGACTGCTATATATTGCAAGGTTCAAAAGTCGGTGTGCAATACGGAAACATCGCCACGCATCTGCTGATTCTTGCACGAACTTCAGGCAATCAGCTTGATCGCGAGGGATTGTCAGTTTTCCTGGTGCCAAAAGATCGCGAGGGAATCAGCTTTGATCATCATCGTACGCACGATGGTGGGCGGGTTTCTATCGTTCATTTGAATCATGTCGCAGTGGAACCCGATGGCCTGATCGGACCCGAGAATCTGGCTTTGCCGAAGTTGCAGGAATCACTCAACTTTGCCATCGCTATGCTGTGCGCCGAAATGGCCGGAGTGATGGATTCGACATTCAAGCTGGTATTGGAATTTGTCAAGACTCGCACCCAGTTCGGGAGCAGTATCGGATCCTTCCAGTCAATCCAGCATCGTCTGGTCGACATGTACATGCGCTGTGAACTGGCAGCTTCAATGAGCTCAGAAGCGACGCGCGCGTGCAACGATCTCATCGGTCCGGAACAGGACCGGTTGGTGTCAGCAGCCAAGGCGGAGATCGGAAGGCTGGCGATTCTGAATGCGGAGGAGGCAATTCAGTTGCACGGTGCGATGGGGATGATGGATGAAATGCCTGTCGGCCATTTTCTGAAACGTGTGTTTGCGCTGAATTCTCTTTATGGAGATGCCGAGCATCATCAGGCCCGTTATCGCCAACTGAATCGGAATCAGCAAATTTAGCGTTCAGACATGCGCTGTATGCCGCCGAGCAACATCGAAAGCAACACTGTGAGACATCAATGAAGTATGAAAACATATTGCAGACCGTCGGCAATACACCGGTAGTGCGTTTGAACAAATCATCAGCGCCGAGTGACGTGGAGGTTTGGGTGAAGGTCGAAAGCTTCAATCCCGCAGGTTCTGTCAAGGATCGACCAGCATTGAATATGATCGAGGACGCGGAAAAAAGAGGATTGATCAAACCGGGTGACACAATAATCGAACCGACCTCAGGCAATACGGGGATCGGTCTTGCAATGGTGGCGGCCTACAAGGGGTATCGAGCGATTTTTACCATGGCGGAAGACATGAGTGAGGAGCGAAAGAGAATCCTGACTTCTTTCGGAGCTGAAATCGTACTGACACCTGCTGACAAAGGGACCAAGGGAGCTATAGAAAGAGCGAGAGAGCTCGAGGAGCAGGAAGATTATTTTTTTGTCGGCCAGCATTTCAATCCTGCCAATCCGCAGTCACACCGGGCGACGGCAAATGAGATTTTCGAGGATTTCGGTGACAGTCTGGACTATCTCGTATGCACAACCGGTACCGGTGGCACCATCACCGGAATGAATCATTACCTTAAAAAGCAGATTCCGCACCTTACGATCGTTGCGACCGAACCTGCAGATTCACCGATACTGTCAAAAGGCATCGCATGCAAGCACAAGATTATGGGAACGGCACCCGGATTCATTCCGGAAATTCTCGACACAGATTCCTACGATGAGATTCTTCCTGTGACCACCGAGGAGGCCTATCGGACAACACGCTATCTGGCAACGGAAGAGGGGATATTTTCAGGCATCTCGTCAGGTGCGGCAGTTTTCGGAATGTTGACTGTGGCACAGCGCGAGAATTCCGCAGGAAAAACGTTGCTCGCGATTCTGCCAGATACCGGTGAACGCTATCTCAGCACTGATGTCTGGGGATGACATTGCGTTGGCGACACAGATTCAGATCCCGGATATAAGTGACACAGCCCCGCAACTGGCATGAGCCAACTCTTTGCGATCATTCGTTTACAATATGGACAATGATTGTAGACTGGTTCGCGGTCTCATATTGCAGTACAGTATGAATCCGCGCATATCTATTCTGACAGGCATTCCATAGTGGAAAAGAAACTTTACATCAAGACATTCGGCTGCCAAATGAACGAATATGATTCGTCGAGACTGGCGGAGTCGCTCGCAGTTTCCCATGGCTACAGCGAAACCGACGCACCTGAAAATGCCGATCTGTTGTTGCTGAACACCTGCTCTGTGAGGGAAAAAGCGCAGGAAAAGGTTTTTTCGTTGCTGGGTCGATGGCGGCCTTGGAAAGTCAATAACCCGAACATCGTAATCGGTGTGGGAGGTTGCGTCGCCAGCCAGGAAGGCGACGTCATTCTGAAAAAAGCTCCGTTTGTCGACTTCGTATTCGGACCCCAGACCTATCACCGAGTCAGTGAAATGCTTGATGAGGCGATATCTGCACGTAAACACAGCGTGGATATCACTTTCCCGGAAATTGAAAAGTTCGACTGTCTGCCTCCGAGACGCGTGGAAGGCCCGCGTGCTTTTGTGTCGATCATGGAAGGTTGCAGCAAATACTGTAGTTTCTGTGTTGTTCCCTATACCCGAGGAGAGGAGTATAGCCGACCGTTCGACAGTGTTATTACAGAGGTCTATGAACTTGCCGAGCAGGGTGTGCGGGAGGTGACACTGCTCGGACAGAATGTCAACGCCTACCGCACGACCAATCATATGAACCAGGAAATAGATTTTGCCGCTCTGCTTCGATACGTCAGCGAAATCGATGGTATTGGCAGAATCCGATATACAACCTCCCATCCGCTCGAATTTACCGATGGTCTGGCTAAGGCACACCGTGACTTAGGTTCACTCGCAAGACATGTTCACCTCCCGGTACAAAGCGGCTCGAATAGCATTCTGACAAGGATGAAACGCAGGTACACGCGTGAGCGTTATCTTGAGATCATCTCCAACCTCCGTAACCACTGTCCGGATATCAGCATCACATCGGATTTCATCGTTGGGTTCCCGGGAGAGACTGAGGAAGATTTTCAGGCGACAATGGATTTGATCGACGAGGTTCAATTCGATCAGTCTTTCAGTTTTCTCTACAGTAAACGGCCTGGCACGCCGGCTGCGCAATTGTCAGACGATACCCCCATTGAGGAAAAGAAGGATCGCCTGCATCGCTTACAAGGTAAACTCAACACCTATGCCGCTGACGTGAGCAATGCTATGGTACAGTCCATTCAGTCAGTGCTGGTTGAAGGACCATCAAAACGCAGAAACGGTCAGTTGTGTGGCCGCACTGAAAACAATCGAGTGGTTAATTTTGATGGACCACTCAACTTGGTTGGAAAGTTCATCGATTTGCATATTACTGAGACCATGCCAAACTCGCTTCGCGGTGTTGCCGCTGCAATTCACACCCAGGATTCCCAAACTGCCCGAATTGGCTGATCCATCAAACATATCCCAAGTCGAGAACGTCCTCGTACTGACTCCTGCCGACAGTCGAAGGTTGGCCAATCTATGTGGACAGTTCGATGCCAATATCAAGTCTATCGAGGGACACTTCAGCGTCCGTGTCTCGAATCGGGGAAATCTGTTTTACATCGAAGGAAACGAGAGCTCGGTTCGTGATGTAGAATCTGTACTTCGTGTCCTCTATGATGAGACTGAGAAGTCTGACCGTCTTGATTCGAATGATGTTCAGGGTGCGATCTCCCGTCTGAACCAGAAGCAATCGAGCAACCAGTCCTATTCCCTGAAAATCAGAAAAAGCACCATTCGCGCATGGTCGAAAAATCAGGAAACCTATTTACGCAGCATTGAAAAGAACACCATTACGATTGGTGTGGGTCCTGCCGGCACAGGAAAGACCTATCTGGCGGTTGCCAGTGCTGCACATGCACTGGCAAACGATTCAGTTAGTCGTATCGTCCTTGTTCGACCGGTTGTCGAGGCGGGAGAACGCATCGGATTCTTGCCGGGAGATATCGAAAAGAAAGTCAATCCGTATCTGCGCCCGCTCTATGATGCGTTGTATGAAATGTTAGGATTTGATCGGGTTGGCCGGTTGCTTGAACGAAATACCATTGAGATCGCACCGTTGGCGTTCATGAGAGGCAGAACCCTGAACGATGCGTTCATCATTCTGGATGAGGCCCAGAACACGACAGTGGCTCAGATGAAAATGTTCCTGACCCGTGTCGGGTTCAATTCCCATGCGGTCATTTCAGGCGATATCACGCAGATTGATCTGCCCCGCAGCACCCAATCCGGACTTAAACACGCCTTACGAATCTTAGGTGATATCAAGGATATTTCCGTTGTCAGATTCAACAATTCTGACATCGTGCGCCATCCTTTGGTTCAGACGATTGTAGATGCGTATGAGCGCGATTCCAGTCAAAAGGACTGACAATCGGTGAACATGTCCGTAAACATTCAAATTTCAAGCTCGTCCAAAGACCTGCCTGCCGACACAGACATTGACGATTGGATACGTCAGACACTGATACATGTCAACCGGGTCCACGCTGAAGTGACAGTGCGTGTGGTGGATGAGAACGAAATCACAGACCTGAACCGAGTCTATCGGGATAAGAACACTCCCACAGATGTACTGGCGTTCCCACATCAGCTTCCAGAGGGAGTTGACATGGATCTTCTCGGTGATGTTGTTGTCTGTGCCGGGGTGATCAATCAACATGCCTCCGATCACAGAATTTCCCAACCGGCTCATTGGGCGAGAATTATTGCTCATGGGATTCTGCACTTGTGCGGATATGATCATGCGGAACCGAACGAAGCGATCAACATGGAGAGGGCAGAAGCCGAAATCTTGAAAAAAATCGGACTTTCACATACAGAGCTTTCGAGATTGACATCATGACTGATAGTAGATTTTCCATCAATTCTCTGTCCGGGAAGGCTCGCAGCAAACTTGCCCGCATGATAGCGCCATCACCGGATTCGGTGGATGAAGTGATTGAAGTCGTTGGCCGAGCGACCGAAAACGACGTTATTGCGCCGGATGTCAACGAAATAATCCGGCGCGTAATCGGAGTCTCCGAACTGAGAGTGAAGAATGTGATGATTCCGCGCGCGCTGATGGTCACGCTCGATATTGATTCAAGTGTCGATGAAATTCTCAAGATTGTTACAGAATCCGGCCACTCACGATTTCCGGTTTTGGGCGGACACTCGGACAATGAACAGCAGGGAGTCCTTCTGGCTAAAGACATTCTGCAATACATTCAAGACGATTCCATCGAAGAATTCAGTCTTCATGATAATCTACGAGATGCGATGTTGGTTCCGGAAGCGATGCGCCTGAATACACTGCTCAAGCTGTTTCAGTCAACCCGCAACCATATGGCTATTGTCGTCAATGAATACAATGGAATTGCGGGGTTGATTACCATCGAAGATGTGATCGAGGAGATCGTCGGCGAAATCGAAGATGAGTCAGATTTCGACGAAACCGAAAGGATCACAAAGACTGCCGACAATCAGTACATGGTTCACGCCCAAACTGAAATTAGTCACTTTAACGATACTTTTAACGTCAATATCGACGAAGATACTGACACAATCGGGGGAGTTATATTAAAGTTGGCGGGTAAGGTTCCGGATGAAGGTGAAGTTTTCGACTACGAGGGACTGAGTTTCAAGATCGTCAGTGCCGACCAGCGGAAAATTCTCTCTTTACAGGTTACCCTCAAGGATTCCGACAGGTCAACCACTCGAAACTGACAGCCGGCGATCTGACCGTAGTAAATTGAAATCAGACCTGCTGAAGATTCTGTCGGCGTTCGTTGCCGGGCTCGTCACCAATGTCGCATTCGAACCCGCTGGTATATTTCCCGTTGCCTTTCTCACGCTCGCCGTCCTGTTCTGGATATGGAGCGACTCATCAGCCCGACTGTGCGCGTGGAGTGGCTTCGCGTTTGCTTTGGGATTCTACGGCTTCGGAATCCACTGGATTTACAACAGCCTGCACGATTTCGGTGCGGCCGCGCCGGCACTCGCCGGATTCATGGTTTTTGCACTGGTTTGTTTCCTGTCGTTTCTGGTTGCTGTCGGTGGGTATCTCCAGGCACGGTTGCAAATTTCCATGACACTGCGTTGCCTCGCAGTCATACCCGCAATGTGGGTAGCTGTGGAGTGGACTCGTAGCTGGATATTGACTGGATTCCCATGGCTTTACGTAGGCTACAGTCAGACCGACAGCTGGCTGGCGGGATGGGCACCGATTCTCGGCGTTCTAGGGGTGAGCTTCATGGTTTGCATGATTGCAGGAGTTTTGGTGCATTCATATCGAAATGGATTTCGGATTGATATAGTTGTACTGGCAATTGCAGTCGTATTGGCTGGACTTTGGAGCAAGACGATCGATTGGACGACTGAAAGTCATCCACCGATTGACATAGCGATAGTACAGGCTGATGTCGACATAGTAGACAAGTGGAATTTTCACAACGCCCGTTCAAACCTTGAGTTTTTCGTCAGGCAGACTGAGGCTTTGGAAAATCAGGATCTCGTGTTATGGCCGGAAATCGCAATTGTTCAAACTGACAAGCGACTTGAAAAGCTTCAGCTGTGGAGATTATTGAAGGACCTTGAACCGGATGTTCTGCTGGGCGTTGTTGAAGAACAGGAAAATGAAGGAACGACTGTCCATTACAACAGTGCGTACGGTATCGGGGATGAAGTTCAAAAATACCGCAAGCGTCATCTGGTTCCTTTCGGAGAATTCACACCGTTTCGGTCCGTACTGGGTTGGCTGGATAACTACATCGATATCCCAGAATCAGATTTCACATCGTATGATGGGATTCAGAGTCCCCTGATTCTCGCCGGTCAGCCTGCAGCAATCTCAATCTGTTATGAGGATGCATTCCCTCAAGAGTTTTTCGAAATGCTTCCCGAATCAACCTATCTGGTCAACCTCAGCGAAGATGCATGGTTTGGCGACCGACTTGCCCCGTTTCAACGGCTTCAAATGTCGCGGATGCGAGCAATGGAGGCCGCTCGACCGGTTCTTCGGGCAGCCAACAAAGGCATATCCGCATCGGTTGACCACAATGGGAATGTCATAGCACAGTTGGTGCAAGATGAAGGAAAAATATTGAAAACACAGATTACACCGAAGTCGGGTTCAACGCCCTATGTGAGATTCGGAAACATACCGGTGTTGCTATTGTGCGCCATTGTTTTCTTACTCGCGGTTGCACGCAAGATGTCTGCCCGAGCTGCAGGCTAAACGAGCACCAGGGCAGCAAACCCGAGTATTGCGAGGAACCCCACTACATCGGTGATCGTAGTCAACGCGACGCCGGCAGCCAATGAGGGGTCAATACCGATACGTTCGAGAAGCACAGGCAGTACCACCCCGGAAATCGACGATACACAGATGTTGACCAGCATCGCAACTGCGACGATTGCAGCAAGGCCGTAATTTTGGTACCAGAGAATGGAAATGAATGCAACAACCAGTGCCCATACCAATCCATTCAGTCCTCCAACCAACAGCTCCTTCTTCAGCACGTCTTTCGCATTTGCGATTGAAATCGTACCGACACCGAGCCCGCGGATGACTTTGGTCAGAGTCTGGGTGCCGGCATTGCCACCCATGCTTGCAATGATCGGCATCAGAACGGCCAGTGCGACAAGTTTTTCGATAGCCTCCTCGAACTGGCCGATTACCCAGGATGCCAGAACTGCGGTGACCAGATTGACACCAAGCCAGATTGCACGCTTTCGGGCTGTCTGGAATACCGGTGCGAAAATATCCTCTTCATCGTCCAAACCCGCTGGTGCCAGCAGTGTACGACTGGCGGAGTCCTGAATGACGTCCACCACGTCGTCGATCGTTATGCGCCCGATCAAAAGTCCTTTTTCGTCAATGACCGGTGCTGAAGTCAGGTCATAGCGTTCGAAGGATGCCGCGACCTCCTCTTCTGAATCGGATGGCAGAAACGTCTGAGGATTTTCGTCCATAACCGCCGATACCTGTTGATTCAGGTCTGATGTGACAAGATTGCGCAGTAACAAGGTGCCCCGCAGTATCCCTTCTCGATCTACGACATAAAGTTTATCGGTATGCTCGGGCAAATCCCCTCTTAGACGCAGATAACGCATCACGACACCGACTGGAATGGTCTCGCGCACTATGACGGTGTCTACATTCATCAGCCGCCCAGCGGTTTCCTCCTCATAGGACAGCACCGCACCCAGACTCTCTCGCCTGTCCTCGTCAACCGCCACCATGACGTCAGCTATGATCTGGGACGACAAATCGGGCACCAATTCGGCGATATCATCGATGTCCAGCGTCTGAATCGCGCGCACCAAGGTGTTTGAATCCATGTGGCTGATCAGGTTTTCGCGAACTCCGTCAGAAACCTTCGCAAGAATCTCACCCATATCTGATTCCGCGACTTCAAACCAGATAAGACGCCTCTGCTCAGGAGGAATGCTTTCGAGTACCTGTGCAAGATCGGCCGGATGAAGACGATGAATTGCGTCTCGCAACTCACTGGCCGCACCGTGTTGCAGGCGTTGCAACACAAATTCTCGAATTTCGGTATGTTCGCCGGTGGTCATGGGATTTTTTTGAATCAAGTGCGGTGAGAAGAATGACCGCTACTTTTGGAGGTTATAAGTTTAGCACACTCCTTTTGACACCCTGCGTTTCGGAGTTGAGCAACTATAGTGCAAGACTAGTAATCGGATTCATAGGACACGTAAATGTGGAATATCACAGTCAACAGAATCTTTTATTCATCGAGTCCGGCTTGGTGGCCGCCGGGTTCGAAATTCGCTTAAGCGAATGCCTGGGCAGTCTCACCTGTCGAGTCAATCCGATTCAACTGTTCCAGCAATTCAAGCCGTTTTGAAGAATTTTGACAATGGATTATCTCGCTGACATGTCCAACGGCCTCTTCAACCGAGCTATTCATCACAACCTGCTTCACTTCCAGAAGCGTCGCGGGGTCCATGCTGAAAATTTTCAGCCCCATACCGAGCAGCAATCTGGTGTAGTTGCTATCGCTTGCCATTTCCCCGCATAAGGACACCGGCTTGTCAAATTTTCTTCCGGCGTCGATGGTGTGCTTGACTAACGTCAACACGGATGGATGCAGGGGGTCGTACAGATAATTGACCTCATCGTCCACCCGATCGATGGCCAAGGTGTACTGAATGAGATCGTTCGTGCCAATCGACAGGAAATCCAGGTGTTGTGCAAACTGCTCCGCGGTGATCGCGGCCGCAGGCACCTCGATCATTCCCCCGATCGGAACGGTTGAATCATGCTCTATATTCTCCTTCCTGAGATCGCTTGCCACCCGCGCAACCGTTGCCTTCACCTGCGCGAGTTCCTCCAGGTTCGACAGCATCGGAATCATGCACTGGACCTTGCCGTAAACCGCGGCGCGCAAAATTGCCCTCAGTTGCGTGCGGAATATGTCTGGAGAGCGCAGGCAAAATCGCACGGCACGCACTCCAAGTGCAGGATTGATAGCTACCTTGCCTTGTCTACGTCCGCCATCCACCTGCTTGTCAGCGCCCAGATCAAGCGTCCGGAAGGTAACATTGTTCAGAGCCTGTACAACTTGTCTATAAGACTCATACTGCTCCTCTTCACTCGGTGACTGCTCTCGGTTCATGAACAGGTATTCGGTTCGATACAAACCAACTCCGATCGCACCTGATTCCAACGCTGTATCAATTTCTGATGGTAATTCCACGTTTGCGAGAAGCGTTACTTCATGTTCGTCAAGCGTAACTGAATTCAGATGTCGGATCGCCAACAGTCGTTGGTGTTGTCTATCATACTCCTGATGTCGAAGTGTCAGTTCTTCAAGTGTCTTCTCATCAGGATCTACGATGACCTGTCCGGTGTGACTATCGACCGCAACCGTCGCACCATGCGGGATATGTCTCACCTCGCCGTGCAGACCGACAACGGCAGGTATCTTGAGACTTCGGGCAAGAATTGCGACGTGGGATATCCGGCTTCCCAAATCAGTTACGAATGCCCGCATTTTCATTTTCATAAACAACACAGTATCCGCCGGTGTCATTTCATGAGCGACTACGATGTATTCGCTGAGGTCCTGTTCAGTTCGACTGTCATTTTCACCCTGCAAGATGAGCAATTGGCGATGAATCTGCGAAATAACCTGACTGACGTCATCTTTTTTACTTCTCAGATATTCATCTTCCATCGACTCGAACACTTTCACCAGATCATCCCGATGGATCATAAGCGCCGTTTCAGCACTGACAGACTCTCTATATATGATCTTTACTGTTTCTTCCCGCAGTGTCGCATCCTCGACCATCAGCACATGTGCCTCAAGAAAAGCGTCGATTTCGTGAGGTGCGTTCTCCGGAACCTCTTCACGCGTTTTCCTGAGCGTCTCTGCGGTACGCTTCAGTGCAAGATCAAGAATTTCAACTTCCGCTGCCAGTCTGTTGTGTTCGATGACTTTGAACGATGTTTCAACAACCGCCGTATCAGCGAAAAAAGCAGTTCCTATCGCTATTCCAGACCCGACACCTGATCCCTGTAGCAATATCACTACTCGTCCTCCCCGAATCGCGAGTCAAACAGTTGCAGAATAGCTTCGCAGGCGGTCACTTCATCTGTTCCGTCAATCCGAAGCTCAAGCTTGGTTCCCTGCGTGGCGGCTAGCATCATCAACCCCATTATGCCCTTGGCATTGGCTGATTTGGTACCGTCGATTAGTGTGATCTCGCTTTCAAATCCAGACGCGACGCGTACCAGTTGCGCGGCTGCTCTGGCGTGTAATCCGAGCTTGTTGCGTACCTGAACAGTGCTTGATTTCATTGGCTAATTGAGTTCATTGTGTCGCTTGATCACATTGTGCCCGCGGTCGGCAAACCGCTTGACAAGCTGTTCGACAACATAGACTGATCGGTGTCGACCGCCGGTGCATCCGATCGCTATGGTGAGATAGACGCGACCGGCATCATGAAACTTTGAGAGCCACTGGTGTACAAACCCATCGATCTGATCGATCATGACTTGAACTGTGGGCTTGGTGGAGAAATACTCTCTGATCGGATCTTCCAGCCCATTGAATTTTTTCAGTTCCTCGATCCAGTAAGGATTGGGAAGACAGCGTACATCAAACACAAAGTCAGCATCCAGGGGCGTTCCGCGTTTATATGCAAAGGACTTGAACAGTAGCGAAGAGTCGCCAACACCAAAGCCTGCGGCGTCTTCCTGAATAAGATTACGCAACTCATGTGGTGAAATACTCGTGGTGTCAAAATGTTTGGAGGCGATTTCCGATAAAGGTGCAAGCAGCTGTTTCTCGGTCTGAATGCTTTCAAGCAGTGACATCGTACCCTCCATCAGCGGATGGGTTCGTCGTGTTTCTCCATAACGCTTGATCAGCGCACTGACTTCGGCATCAAGGTAGATGATCTCAAATTGGATACCGCTTTGTCGCAGGTATCGAACGTTGACATCGAGTGAATCCAAGAATTTTCTGTTGCGGGAGTCGATGCCCACTGCCGCCCTTCGAAAAAGTTCGTGCTCAGATTCCAGCACCGAGTTGATGAATGGTTCAAGCAGCACAATCGGAAGATTGTCCACACAATAGTACCCGAGATCTTCCAGTGCGCGCATCGCGACACTCTTGCCCGATCCCGACAATCCAGTTATCACCTTGAGGTACTTGCTGTCCCCGTCGTTCTTGGTGCTTTGTTCCACGCGATTTCGCCTCGAAAAAAGTGAAGTCTGGACGCCCGGTGATTTCGACGATCTATTGTTCGGCTCTCTCGATCTCTGACTCGATATCCGAAAGCAGGTCGTAAATTTCCTCTGAGTCGTCGGCTTGCATCAACTTCGAATACAGGTCGTAGTGCAAAAATGCTTCCGCCAGTCTGGACAGAACCTTGACATGCGAACTTGCGCTTTCCTGAGGAACCAGTAAACCACAGGCCACGCTGACAAATTTTTCTTCCCTTGAATCCACGCACAGGGGAGTCTCCATGCGTAATATCACACCCAGTGAATCAGTCAAAGATTCCAGACGACAGTGTGGAATCGCCACACCGTCGGTGATCCATGTACTTCCAATCTGTTCGCGTTCCAGCAATGCCCGAAAAACTGTGTCCCGGTCCAATTGATGGGGGCTGTTTCGAGCGAACATCCCTGCCATCTCTTCAATCATTCGTTTCAGGGACGAAGCTTCACTCCCTGTCCGAATTCTGGTCGGTGAGAAAATATGCCCTAGCCGCACCGAGTGTCGGGAATCCGCTTCGTTTGACGAATGATCCGGACCGTCGCTCATGATCAGTATCTGATGGTTCGCTGACCGTCACTGTGTCTTCCATGATCAGTGCGAAGTTCCTTGTGTTTGATGACTTGTCGGTCGAGTTTGTTGGACATGGAGTCAATTGCGGTGAACATGTCCGGTGCCTGTGATTTCGCATGAATGGACACCTTGCGTGCGTGAATAGTCGCTTCCGACTGGAAAGACGTTTTCTCCTTGTGCAGAATCACCTCGACCTTGGTGGGTTGACGAAAATGATTTTCCACTTTCTTCAAGCGCTTGTTTACATACTTTCGGAGTGAATCTGTAACGTTCAGATGATGTCCTGTGATCGAAATTTCCATAACTATACCTCTAACTCACTCTAGGTTTGACAATTGATTCGTCGCGATCGAACGACGTACCTTACAAGACGGAACACGCATTTCAGCCCGATACTTGGCGATAGTCCTGCGTGCGATATGAATTCCGCTGTCCCACATCCGCTGTGCGATCTGCTGGTCGCTCAAGGGTGTCTGTCTGTTTTCAGATTCTACAATCTGAAGGATTTTATGTTTGATGGACATCGCTGACTCATCCTCACCGATGTCACTCTTTATGCGAACTGAAAAAAAGTGTTTCAACTCGAAAGTGCCTCTTGGCGTCATTATATATTTGCCGGAACACGCACGGCTTACGGTCGATTCATGCAGATTGAGAGATTCCGCGACCTGCTGCAATGTCAATGGTTTCATAGCATGGTCGCCGTTCTCTAAAAATGGTCTCTGATGCATGATGATTGTTCTGGCCACTCGCAGAACCGTATCGTTTCGTCTGCTGAGATTATCCACAAAGGTCTGTGCACTGGCCAGATTGGTCTGAAGATATTTGCGCTCGCCGGCTTCGATACTATCGTCAATCATTGATCGGTAGCTTTCCGAGATCCTCAGCTTCGGGAGAATCGTCGAGTTCAGGTAGACGACCCACTGTTCTTTTTGTTTGCGCGCGATGACGTCAGGGATCACGGTTAAAGCGGCCGGACCAAAGTTGCTGCCCGGCGAAGGGTTCAGAGATTGTATCAGATTGATGGCAGTGCGAACCGCCCGCAAATCGCACTGCATCTCAGAGCTAATCTGCTCGATTTGCATCTCGGAAAGTAATTCGAGGTGATCGTTCAGTATCGCTTTGGCGTTCCGCCGTACCGATGCCGGGGCTTTGGCCGCGTCAAGCTGGATGGACAGGCACTCCGTGAGATTTTTTGCCGCGATACCTGGTGGGTCAAATTGCTGTACCACCTTCAGAACAGCTTCGATCTGTCGCGGGTCGATGACACTAGGCAAGTATTCGGCGATATCCTGAATCGATTCTGTCAGGTATCCGCGTTCGTCAATGGAATTGATAATTGTGTCGGCAATGACACGATCCCAATCCGAGAGTTTGGACGCAAGGACCTGCTGAGCAAGGTGATCGCGAATGGACATGTTTTCCATCCGATTCGCTGCAAACTCCAGCATCTCATCGGAGTCGAGGTCGGTGGAATGCATGCCAACCGTTGGCAACTCGCCCTTGAGCCATGCCTCATCATAGTCGTCTGAAACATTCCGGTCGATCTCTTCAAGGAGTGGATTGGAATCAAGAACATCCCTGATTTCGTCCGCCAGTTCGGAACTGGACAATTGCAGAACCCGGACGGCGGTGCTGAATCGCGCGTTGAAAGTCTGCTTCTGGCGCTGACGTAATTCTGCAGTCTGTCTCATGATGAACTAACCATTCATTCTACTGCAATACGAGAAAAATACGCAAAGGAATTTGGCGGTTGAGGCGAGAATTGATGAAATACCCGAATAACCCACCTGATGAGGTCCGGAGCTGAATTTGATTTCGTCAGGTTGAACCGGTGCAGTTTTACCTGTCCCTAGATGTGGAAGTTCTCACCCAGATAGAATTTCTTTGCGCCATCATCCGCCAGAATCTCATCGGCAGTGCCGGAAGCAATAACGGTGCCCGCGTTCATGATGTGGGCTCGGGTGCATACAGTCAATGTTTCGCGTACATTGTGGTCGGTGATGAGAAAACCGACATTTCGTTTGCAGAGCATTTGAAGCAATTCGGTCAGCTCAATCACTGCGATAGGGTCAACACCGGCAAACGGCTCGTCCAGCAAAATGAATCTGGGTTCCAGTGCAAGTGATCTTGCGATCTCGACGCGCCTTCGTTCACCACCTGATAGTGTCGACGCTTTCTGATAGCGCAGGTGTTCGATATGGAACTCCTCCAGCAAATCTTGCAGACTTTCCTGTCGTTCGTCAAAAGTGGAAGATTTTATGGTTTCCAACATCGCCGTTATGTTTTCTTCGACAGTGAGATTGCGGAATATGGATGAATCCTGGGGCAGATAACCGACTCCCTTTCGAGCTCGAGCGTACATTGGCAGGTCCGAGATGTCCTCCCCGTCCAGCAGGACCGATCCACTGTCGCATTTTTCCAACCCGATTACGGAATTGAAGCATGTTGTCTTACCGGCGCCGTTGGGACCCAGCAACCCGATGATTTCACCACTGTCAACATGCAGACTGACTGAATCGACAACTTTTCTGGACTTGAACGACTTGGAAATTTCGACTACCTCCAGGCGACTGGGTACGGCGTTCATTTTTTTCCGCCTATCTTGCCATTCATCTCACTCACACACAACCAATCAGTTCTGAATCTGAATTCTGATCGTCGTGCGATTGTCGGACTGCGCCACACTCTCATCTTCGGACTCGGATGTCTGGAGTTCTTTGGTTGTCCAATTGTATGCGGCTGTTTGAGTATTGATGACGACATCGCCTTGCTCGAAAGTGACATCTCCTCTCAGGTAGATCTCATCAGTAGAATAATGCACGATGGCCTGGTTCGCGATACCCCTGGCCGGCTCTTCATCCGATTCCCGGATCGAAAATTCTATTGGATTCCCGGTCGCAGTGATTTTGTTGCTGCCATCTTCCAGCGTTAGAATCTCAACGCGTTCGGCAATCAGATTCACGTCCTCGCTGGAAAGGTCAACCTCACCTTCAAATACAGTGGTTGCACTGTCGTGGTCGTAGGTCGCTGATACAGCGGTAATTGTGACTTCGTCATCCGCAATCAACTTGACGGACCACATTGCCATGCAGATTGCCAGTATTCCTATTACTGACTTGCGAATTCTATTCCTGGGTTTCATTTTTCACCAATTTATTCCTTGTTCCACGATTCAAATCTCAGTTGCCCAAGTCTCCCAATTGAAATGTAAAATTACTGGTTGTCGATTCCATAATTTTCAGTTTATCAGGGTTGATCAGAGAAATACTAACGTTCCCTATCAGTGACATTTCCTGACTGTCCTCATAATACTTCCCGTTGTTTGCCACAAGTACGCGTTTGAACCCTTTTGAGTCAATCTGAGACACTCGGGGTTTGATCAAATCACTGTGGCCTTTTTCAGGAAACTGTAACAGACTGTCTGCTTCAATCGTATAATTTACTTCAGTATCAGGTA
Organism: Arenicellales bacterium; assembly: GCA_963666625.1. Taxonomy (GTDB): domain Bacteria; phylum Pseudomonadota; class Gammaproteobacteria; order Arenicellales; family JAJDZL01; genus JAJDZL01. The sequence goes on along the minus strand of OY762925.1, from coordinate 1,297,294 downwards.
CAACGCCGTTGATCACGACATGCTGAATGACTCGGTTGCGTTGAAAGAAATCAGAATCATTTGATATGTCGCTGTCTTCCCGAATAATCAGGCTTGTAAAAGCAATCAGACAAATTGCGACTATCGAGGCCACACCCACTAACTTTTTCAGTCGCCCGCGCAGCAAATCTCTGGGTTCACTCACTTTACATTGCAGTACCGGTCACCGAAACTAAACACCCACCCAACTATTTGTCCGTTGTCGGAACCAAGTAAATCTATAGTTTCAATCGAAGAAGTCGGTTTCTTCTTTGGAGAGAAGAAAGTCTACGCTAATGTTAGCATAGAAATACCTCTTCGTGGTATCAGTGTGATTATGGGACCGAGTGGCTGTGGAAAATCCACACTGCTGAACCTGATTTGCGGAAGATTGCGCCCGAGCAGCGGTAATGTCAAGGTATTCGGACAACATGTCTCGAATCTGAATGAACCTGATCTTTTTCGGCTTCGTCGAAGAATGGGGATGATGTTTCAGTCCAATGCTCTGTTGACGGATCTGAGTGTATTTGAGAATGTCGCATTCCCTCTGCGCGAGAACACCAACCTGCCGGAGGAACTGATCCGAAGTCTCGTACTGATGAAACTCGAGCAGGTGGGCATGCGGGGTACACAGGGACTCATGCCATCGGAACTGTCGGGTGGCATGTCACGTCGCGTCGCGTTGGCCAGAGCGACTGTGATGGATCCTGAACTGTTGCTCTATGATGAGCCCTTTACCGGATTGGATCCAGTGTCTTTGGGCGTAATCACCAAACTTGTCAGAGAGCTGACGGATGCTTTGAATACCACCTCCATTGTGGTAACGCACGATGTCGAGGAGGGGTTGAGTATCGCAGATAATGTTTACTTGCTTGGTGATGGAACACTGCTGGCGACCGGAACACCGAAAGAGTTGCTCGCAAGTTCCCAGCCTGAGGTAAGACAGTTCCTGCATGGTCTACCCGACGGACCGGTACCGTTTCACTATCCAGCCAGTGACTACCGGGGAGACTTGCTTGAACGTTAACCATCTCACAAACTGGATAGGCTCAATCGGGTCAACATCGTTGGGAGTTGTGGAACGGCTGGGTTACGCGGTGATTTTCCTGCTACGGTGCGTGATCCGAATCCCCAAAGTAATCGTACGGCCTTCGCTCATCGTCCAGCAGCTGTACTCCGTCGGTGTCCTGACGGTAGTGATCACCATTGTCGCAGGTGCTTTCGTAGGTATGGTTCTGGGATTTCAGGGGTACTACACCCTGGTTGATTTCGGTGCTGAAAGCTCGCTCGGGCTGGTTGTGGCGTTAAGCCTGACCCGCGAACTCGGACCGGTTCTGTCTGCGTTGCTGTATACCGGCCGGGCGGGATCGGCGCTCACCGCGGAGATCGGCCTGATGAAAACAACTGAACAACTGGCGGCACTTGAAATGATGGCCGTCAATCCAATCCAGCGTGTTATCGCCCCGCGTCTATTGGCCGGAATCATAACCGTACCGCTGTTGTGCGCGATGTTCACCTTCGTCGGCATACTCGGCGGCTATTTCATCGGAGTTGTGCAGCTTGGAGTCGATGCAGGTGTTTACTGGTCTGCAATCAGTAATGGTGTGGATCTTTATCAGGATGTCGTGAATGGGATGATCAAGAGTGTTGTATTCGGGGTGATCGTGACCTGGATTGCGGTATTTGAAGGATACGATTCCTATCCATCAGCCGAAGGCATCAGCAGTGCGACAACGCGGACAGTGGTATCAGGTTCTCTGGCCATTCTGGGAGTTGACTACATTCTCACCGCGCTGATGTTCAGGTTCTGATCGGGAAGAGCGCTACAGGCAAGCGAATTCTGCGAGTTTCGTTTTTTGACCAGACGACAGAGAAGACACTTCAGGTACCGGTCGAACAATTGATTCCATGGCAGTCAGTACACGTCGAGTAGGATCAAGTTTCATTGTCGAGATCGACAATCCTCCGGCTAACGTGATTGGGCTCGATGTACGGGAAGGGCTACAACGATCGCTGGAACAGCTTGAGTGCCAGGAAGGTGTGTCGCGGGCGATCCTTATAGGAAAGGGCGATGTATTCGCTGCTGGCGGAGATGTCCGGGAATTCGACTCGCCACCGGTCGCACCGCACTTGCCGGATCTGATCTCGCAGATTGAGGTGTCGGAGGTGCCATGGATTGCCGCCATCAACGGAACTGCGCTGGGAGGCGGGTACGAACTCACACTCGGGTGCAGGTACCGCATCGCAGTTCCGGGGTGTCAAATCGGATTTCCAGAGGTGACGTTGGGCCTGGTACCAGGTTCAGGCGGAACCCAGCGACTACCGAGATTGATCGGCATCGAAGAATCGATGACTCTGATATCTGAAGGTAAACGAATCTCGTCCAAAGATGCACTGGCGATTGGTCTTGTGGACATGATTTCGGAAGATCCGCTGACGACAGCAATTGAACTCGGTGAATCGACGCTTTCGAACGCAAAGAATATCTATCGACTGCCTGCACCGGAAGTTACTACTGAAGCTATCGAGCTCTGTGGGAAGATTACACCTCGAAAAAAAAATTTCTTAGCTCCTGGAAAGGCGATTGAGCTTGTTCTGAATTCTGCCGAACTGCCGCTTGCTGAAGGTTTGAAATTGGAGCGGGAGACATTTCTTGAGCTGCGCAATAGCGAGCAGGCGCGTTCACTTCGGCATATTTTCTTTGCCGAGCGCAAGGCAAAATCCGAGCAAATTCCAAGTATTGATACCAAAGTGAATGATCATGTCGCGGTCATCGGTGGTGGGACAATGGGTTCAGGAATTGCCTATGCGCTGTTGAACGCCGGTTACCGTGTGACAGTGATTGAATCGGATTCTGAATCCATCGATCGGGCGAGTTCAAATGTATACAGGATTGTCGACGCCAGCATCAATCGCAAATACATTACACAAGCGGACGGGTTGAACTATCGAGCCAACTTTGTGGCCGGTTGCGACTATGCGAGTATTGCGGACGCGTCGGTAGCAATTGAAGCGGTATACGAAGATATGCAGGCCAAAAAGTCTGTCTTCGCAATGCTGGAGGCAAATGTCGCAGACACTGCGATTCTGGCATCTAACACATCTTATCTCGATCTCAACGAGATTGCGAGTGTTCTGGAAGATCCATCTCGTGTGGTTGGTCTTCACTTTTTCGCGCCGGCCCATATCATGAAGCTGTTGGAAATAATTCGTGGTGATGCCACGTCGGAACGTGCGCTTGCTGCAGGGTTTGCCATAGCCCGACGATTGCGCAAAGTGCCGGTGGTCGCCGGCGTTTGCGACGGCTTTATCGGAAACCGTATTCTGGCCCGATACAGAGACGCCGCCGACTCACTTTTGTTGGACGGTGCATTACCTTGGGAAGTCGATCAGGCCATGGTCAGTTTCGGTTATCCAATGGGACCCTACGAAGCACAGGATCTTTCCGGACTGAACATCGCCTACGCAAATCGCAGGCGTCAGGATGCCACACGCGACCCGGAACGTCGATATGTATCAATCGCGGACAAAATGGTCGAAAGTGACAGGCTCGGTAGAAAATCCGGGCTTGGTTGGTATCAGTACCCCGGGTCAGGTAAAAAACAATTTGATCGACGAGTCGAGGCGTTGATACTGGAAGAATCCAGACGCGCTGGAGTAAATCGTGTCGAATATTCACAGAACGAAATTCAGGATCGTCTTCTATTGGCAATGATCAATGAGGCGGCGGATGTCCTACAAGAGGGGGTCGCACACTCTGCAGCTGATATCGACTTGGTTACCATTTTCGGTTATGGATTCCCGCGCTGGTTAGGTGGCCTCATGCACTATGCTGATTTCATCGGTGTGGATCATATTCTGGCCAGGCTGGAAAATCTTCAGAAGGAAGATCCTGTCGTATGGGCACCGAGTTCGTTACTGTATCAATGTGTCGCCGATAATCTGAAATTTTCCGATTATCGTAAATGAGGCAGCGGCGATACCTCAGAGTAACACTTTGAAGCTGCTCGTTGAGAACATCTCTCAGATTTTTTCGATCGCGATGGAGATTCCCTGTCCCACACCGACGCACATTGTCGCCAACGCCATGTCACCGGAACCTTTCAATTCGAGTGCGGCACTGCCGGTTATGCGTGCGCCGGACATCCCAAGGGGATGCCCGAGTGCTATCGCACCACCGTTTGAGTTGACATAATCGGCATCATCGTCGATACGCAGTTGACGTAGGACTGCAAGCGCCTGACTCGCGAACGCCTCGTTCAGCTCGATCACGCTGAATGTCTGAGGAGTCAAATTCAGTCGCTCACACAGCCGGCGGGTGGCTGGAACAGGACCGATTCCCATAATCCTGGGTGGCACTCCGGCTGAAGCACCGCCGATTATTCGGGCTATCGGTTGCAGATCAAACTGGCGGATAGCCGTTTCACTCGCCACCACTAATGCGGCAGCTCCGTCGTTGATTCCGGAAGCATTGCCCGCAGTGACACAGCCATTCTTCCGAAAAAATGGCGGCAACGCCTGCAGACTCTCAAGTGTTGTATTGCGAGGATGTTCGTCCTGTCTGACAGAAATGGGTTCCGCGTTCCGCTGCGGGACCTCAACTGAAACGATTTCCGTTGCAAGTCTTGCTGCAGCCGCTTTGGCGCGGGACTGGCTCATTAGTGCGAATGCATCCTGGTCTTCGCGCGAGATCCTATACTCCACAGCAATATTTTCCGCCGTTTCCGCCATCGAGTCGACTCCATATTGCTGTCTGATAACCGGATTGACGAAGCGCCAGCCCAAGGTCGTGTCGTATATTTCCGCTTTGCGCGAAAACGGCTGGGCCGCTTTCGGCATGACGAATGGGGCACGGCTCATGCTCTCGACACCTCCGGCGATGACAAGATCTAGTTCACCACTACGAATCGATCGGGCCGCTGTGATCAACGCGTCCATTCCCGACCCGCACAGCCGATTGATTGTCGTACCCGGAACTGTATCTGGGATTCCCGCAAGCAGGAGTGCCATGCGGGCAACGTTTCGGTTGTCTTCTCCGGCTTGGTTGGCACACCCCAATATCACTTCGTCTATCTTTGTGGGGTCCAGGTTGGCATTACGCGCAATCAGCGCCTTGAGCGGAATCGCACCGAGATCATCGGTTCGAACTCCGGAAAGCGCACCACCGAATCGACCGATCGGTGTTCGGATGTAATCACAGATAAAGGCTTCTGACATTGGAAAACATGAACTCTGGTTGGGTTGAACATTTGACTGTAACTGACAAACAATTATCCAATAATTCCAACCGAATATTAAGGTGTGAAGAAAGAGGGGCAAAGGTGTGGTGGCGGTCCGATTTCAAGTGGTTTTTGACACTGATGCGGGGTTCGGTTTTCAGCTGTGACCTCGCATTTGGTCTGATGGTGCGAGATCTGCGGGATATTGACAGGAGTCAGCGCATGGCGCTTGCGATCGGTTACAATCTCCTTATCAATTCGATCGGACACGTATAGCTTCCATGCGGATGGTCGGCAAGCAAAGAACAACCCATCTGAAATGGAGAGAGACAATGGACAATGAAAAGACGATAGAGGAAGAGATCAGAGAATACCGGGCGCAGTTCGAAAGGCACATGGCGTCGATTACCGCCAAGCAGGACAGGGCCGAGGACGAGGTGGCGGAAATACACGCCATGCAGAAGAGAGCTGAAGCCGAGGTGGCGGAAATACGCGCCATACTGAGGGAAAACTCAAGACAGTTGAAAAAGACGGAGGCGATAGTCAGCAAGAATGCCTACAAGGTGAGCGAGCTGAACAGCAACTGGGGTAAGTTTGTGGAGTCCCTGGTCGAGGGCGATCTGCTCAGGTTGCTGAACGAGCGCGGGATCGAGGTGCAAGGTATCCTTCCCCGTTCGCAGATGTCCTACGTCCGGGACGACGGTATGCGCAAGCACAAGGAGTTTGATCTGGTGGCGGTGAATGGTGAGGAAGTGGTCGTGGTGGAGGTCAAGACGACCCTGAGGCCGGATGACGTGGAGCGGTTCGTGGAGGTGATGGGGGATATTACGAAGTATTTTCCGGACTACAGCTCGAAGGCGGTATATGGTGCGATGGCATATATACGTTGCGATTCGGATTCAAATTTGGATGTCGAGCGAGAGGGCCTGTATGTGATTCGGGCGACCGGCGACAGTGCCAACATTGTAAATGCCGAGAATTTCAGGCCGGAATCGTTCACGAATGTCGCTTCGCGGCAGCCGCGTCGGCATCTTCGGGCGGTGCCCACCGGTTGACGTTGCAGTGCGAAACGGCACCCTGAGTGGCGCCCGGGTGGCACAAGTGGGAAAGGGAGAAAGAGTCGCCGGGCGGTCTTGGTCATCGACACCGGTTAGACTGTCTGAAATGAAATCCGTGACGTCGGCTGGTCTGAACAACATGATTGCCGCTCGGACACGAGCGCAATACCGCGATTTTGCCTCTATTACGAGGTGAATACACCGGGATACTGTTCCTGACAGAACTGCGATACGGGATTTCGATACTTTCTTCAGGCATATACAATGATTGGACGTACTTGTAATGTCAAACCGCAAAGTCTATAGGGTTTGTGTCAATTGAAATTCATCTCGCGTTGTCGAATAAGGTGATGGAAGGTACGAAAAACGAAAATGCCGCAGTTTGGTTTGTTGACCGGCATGTTGAAGAGGGAAGTGCCGGCAAGGTGGCGTTCAAGGAGATGTACGGCGAAAACAGAACTCTGACTTACGGAGAGCTGGTCGAACGTTCCGGGCTGGTGGCAGATGCCTTTTCCAAACTGGACATTCGACGCGAGGAGAGAGTTGCATGCCTTGTGCTCGACCAGATTGAATATCCAGAGGTATTCTGGGGGGCACTGAAGTCCGGGGTTGTTCCGGTGTTGGTCAACACATTGCTGTCAACAGCGGTGTATGGTGCTATCCTCGAAGACAGCAGGTCAGTCTGCCTGATTGTCTCATCTGAATTGCTTGAGAAAGTACTGCCGGCAATCGAGAGCAACCCTTACCTGCGCGAAATCGTCGTAGTCGGCGATCATGCACCGGAAGGCATGTCAGTCTACAGCGAGTTTCTGGCGGATACAAAACCGCGTCAGGCAATTCAAGCCGACGGGGACGAGTGTGCATTCTGGCTTTACTCGTCGGGTTCAACCGGAAAACCCAAAGGTGTGCGGCATGTCCACAGCGCGTTGCGGGCTACGGCTGAAACCTACGGCGCAAAAGTCCTTGAAATCGCAAAAGATGATGTAGTCTTTTCGGCAGCCAAGATTTTCTTTGCCTACGGGCTTGGGAACTCGATGACATTTCCGATGTCAGTCGGAGCCACCGCACTGCTGTACAACGGGCGGCCCACACCGGACATCATTCTTCAAGTCATCGAACAGGAACAACCGACGGTGTTTTTCGGCGTTCCGACCTTGTATGCGGCAGTGATCGCCAGGTTGGAAATCACGGATACGCCATCATCCAATTTACGAGTCTGTATCTCAGCGGGTGAGGCATTACCCGAAGAGATCGGGCTTCGTTGGCGGGAAATTTGGAATGTCGATATCCTCGATGGAGTCGGGTCCACCGAAATGCTTCATATCTTTCTCAGCAACCGATCCGATGATGTCGTATTTGGTACGTCGGGTACTGCTGTGCCCGGTTATGACCTACGTTGTGTGGATGAAGATGGAAACGAGATAGAAGTCGGTGGAATCGGTGAGTTGCTGGTGCGGGGAGATTCAGCCGCCGACGGATATTGGAATCAACGCGAAAAAAGTCGACTGACATTCGAGGGCGAATGGACACGTACCGGAGACAAGTTTGAATACTCCGGTGGGGGACGCTACATCTATTGTGGCCGGACGGATGACATGTTCAAGGTTTCAGGTATCTGGGTGTCACCGTTCGAGGTGGAACAGGCACTGGTTGCACACGAAGCCGTTTTCGAAGCTGCAGTTGTAGCGGGCAGAGACAAAGACGGACTTGAAAAACCAAAGGCATTTGTTGTACTCAATGATGGTGCGAATGAGTTGGATGTTCGAGAGGTGCTCAAGGATTTCGTTAAGGACAAAATCGGGTTATGGAAGTATCCCCGCTGGATTGATATCGTGTCCGAACTTCCTAAAACAGCGACGGGGAAGATTCAGCGGTTCAAGCTGCGGGAACATCAATGACCCGGATCGCCTGGGCTGATGGCGCCACTGGTTTCGTTCAAGCTGACGGGCGTTCTCTCGAATATGCCTGTTACGGCCCGGATCCGAAAAGCGCACCCACGTTTTTCATGTTGCATGAAGGCCTCGGCTGTGTGCGCCTGTGGCGAGATTTTCCAAAGATGGTATCGCAATCGACCGGGTTCGGCGTATTCACTTACTCCCGAGCCGGTTATGGTCAGTCCGATGCAGTAACACTGCCGCGTCCGTTGGACTACATGACAAAAGAGGCGCAGGATGTTCTTCCGGATGTTCTGAACTCGATCGGCCTGAGGCACGGAATCCTTCTTGGTCATTCAGATGGAGCAACAATTTCCGCAATCTACGCGGGATCGGTTTCCGACCTTCGAATTCGAGGCCTTATTCTGATCGCTCCGCATTTCTTTGCAGAAGAGGTCGGCTTAGTGGAAATCGCACAAGCTAAAGAAATGTTCGAGACAAGCGATATGAAACTCAAAATGGCGAAATACCACCGAAACCCGGAAGTTGCATTCCGCGGTTGGAACGATGCGTGGCTGCATCCTGACTTTAGAAGTTGGAATGTGAGCGATGTCATCGATCACCTGCGTATTCCTGTACTCGCTATCCAGGGTGAAGACGATCAGTACGGGACACTGGCGCAAATCAGTGAAATTGAAGATCGGATCAATTCACCATTCGAGAAATTGATTCTGTCGGGGTGTGCACACTCGCCTCACCTGAACCAGCCGGCAAAGACGCTCGCAGTTATAACCGAATTTTCAATGCGACTTGAAAAATTCGAAAGGGAACTCGTAAATACTACCTGATCGCGACCTGGTGTCACAGAAATTTATTCAGAACAGTTAAGCAGGGTAACATGATTCGAATCACCAAATTGTGTCATTCGGTTGACAAGATATAATTCGATTTTCTGACTGCCTGTTCACCAATTTCGATCTGAGATTCCAAGTGAAAGTTGAAATATCACCAGCTACATTGTCTGCTCCACCTAGCGGTTTTCCGAGTAGTGAAGTAATTGAGATAGATAATTGAAAGAATTCATAGACTTTCAGACCGCCCCATCAAGATACCGACATTGGCGTGTCGAATACGATGGTGCGATTGCCAATATCTATATGGATGTCGATGACAACGGTGGAATTTTTGATGGATATGACCTGAAATTGAACTCCTACGACCTCGGTGTCGACATTGAGCTCGCAGATATCGTTGAGCGCATGCGCTTCGAACATCCGGAGGTAAAGGTTGTGATACTTCAATCCGGCAAGGAGCGGGTATTCTGCGCCGGTGCCAACATTCGTATGCTCGGCGGTGCGTCACACAGTCACAAGGTCAATTTCTGCAAGTTCACCAATGAGACACGGAATGCTTTGGAATCTGCGGAAGCTGACAGCGGACAGAAATACATCGCAGCGATCAAAGGCGCCTGTGCGGGAGGCGGTTATGAACTGGCCCTCGCGTGCAATTACATCATGCTGACAGATGACAGGAATACCTCTGTTTCCCTTCCCGAAGTACCCCTTCTTGCTGTGCTGCCTGGAACAGGCGGTCTCACCCGTCTGACAGACAAGCGCAAGGTGCGCCGTGACCTGGCAGATGTTTTCTGTTCGACAGAAGAAGGGGTCAAAGGAAAACGAGCGCAGGAGTGGCGACTGGTTGATGAGGTGATTGCGAATTCCAGATTCGATCAGGTAGTAACTGAACGCGCCGGTGAATTTGCGGTTACATCCGACAAGTCGGACGTGACTGAAGGCATTGTGCTGACTGATCTCGATCGTACGTTTGAGAGCAATGGAAATGTCAAATACTCCGCAGTCAATATTGAAGTTGACCGTGCATCCAGAAAGGCAACTATAACGATTCTCGGTCCGGACTCAACACCTTCGGACATCGAATCGTTTGTTGACGACGGTGCAGACACCTATCTGCTCCGCCTTGCCCGTGAACTCGACGATGCAGTTCTTCATCTGAGATTGAACGAACTCGAGCTCGGACTCTTGATTTTCCGGTCACAGGGTGGGCACGAAAAGTTCATCGCTCACGAAACCCTGTTGCTGAACAACGCTCATCATTGGATGGTCAATGAGGTGCTGCAACTGTGGAAAAGGGTATTGAAGCGTATAGATATCACGTCACGTTCCATGATCGCCACAATAGAGCACGGTTCTTGCTTCAGTGGAATTCTGGCTGAAATTCTATTCGCTGTTGATCGCAGCTATATGATGAAAGATGAGTTTGAAAACGACGACAGACCGTTTGCCCATATTTTATTGACTGATGCAAACCTTGGAATGTTTCCAATGGCCAACGGCCTCTCGCGGCTGCAGACACGCTTTCTTGGCGATCAGAATTCTCTGGAAGCGGCAACAGACCGAAAGGGTGAAAGCCTTGATGCTGATGACGCTGAAAAACTCGGACTGGTGACGATGTCGCTGGATGAATTGGACTGGGATGACGAACTTAGAATATTCATGGAAGAGCGCGCTTCTTTCAGTCCGGACGCCATGACAGCAATGGAAGCTAATCTGAGATTTGCAGGTCCCGAGACGATGGAAACACGAATTTTCGGACGTTTGACTGCTTGGCAGAATTGGATATTCAACCGTCCCAACGCGGTCGGGGATAAAGGCGCCTTACAACGCTATGGCAGCGGTATGCGCGGCAAGTTTGACATGGAACGCGTCTGAATCAATTTCGAATCATGCTGTCTCAGCAAAACAATTGAGGTAATCAAGTGGAAGATCACACAAAGGTCGATTACGACACTCGGATTCCCAACAATGTCGGTTTGAGCTCCGATCGGAAGGTTCTACGAGCCTTGGAAAAATGGCATCCTGGCTTTATCGATTGGTGGAACCAACTGATTCCACCGCGATATCAGGAATCCATGGTCTATCTCCGAACCGCGGTTTCGGCAGACTCGAAAGGATGGGCAAAGTTTGACTATGTGAAGATGCCGGATTATCGCTGGGGCGTGCTTCTCGCACCGCGTCAGGAAGACCGTCGGGTTCCCTGTGGTGAGCACTATGGCGCGCCTGCGTGGCAGGACGTTCCTGGGGAATATCGGAACATGCTCAAACGTCTGATTGTCATTCAGGGCGATACCGAGCCTGCTTCTGTAGAGCAGCAGCATCTGCTCGCCCTCAGTGCCCCTTCGCTGTATGACATGCGCAACCTCTTTCAGGTGAACGTCGAGGAAAGCCGTCATCTTTGGGCGATGGTATATCTGCTCTTCAAGTATTTCGGCAGAGATGGTCGTGAAGAGGGTGAGGACCTCCTGCGTCGTTCATCCGGCTCTGAGGAAACGCCCAGACTGCTTGGCGCATTCAATGAAAAGACACCGGATTGGCTATCCTTTTTCATGTTCACTTTCTGCACGGACCGCGATGGGAAAATGCAACTGGAGAGTCTGGCACAATCTGGTTTTGATCCTCTTAGTCGAACCTGCCGCTTCATGTTGACGGAGGAGGCGCATCACATGTTTGTCGGTGAGAACGGTATCACGCGAACCGTACAGGCGACCTTGGATGCGATGAACCGCGCAGATATAGACGATCCGAATGACATTGACAGAATTCGCAAACTCGGCGTCATCGATCTGCCGACAATTCAGAAGAAACTGAACCTGCATTTTTCGCTCAGCCTGGATTTGTTCGGTCAGGAAATGTCAACCAATGCAGCCAATGCTTTCAATGCTGGAATCAAGGGGCGGTATATGGAATCCAAGCTTGAGGATGATCACAAACTTGTGGATGACACCTATACCGTCCGAACCGTCAAGAATGGCGAAATTATTGCAGAAGAGGTTCCAGCACTGACGGCAATCAATATGCGTTTAAGAGATGACTACATAATCGATGCAGCGAGAGGCGTCAAGCGATGGAACAGTTTGATTCGTAGAAACGGAATTCAATTCGAGATAAAACTGCCGAATGAAGCCTTCCATCGTCAGATCGGCGTTTTCGCCGCTGTTCATGCGGACGTGGATGGAAATCTGATCGGCAAGGAGGAGTGGGATCGAAATGTCAGCGAATGGCTACCGACGAGTGGCGATGATGAATTCATTCAGTCGTTGATGGAGCCTTGCTATGAGCCCGGCAGATTTGCCAGCTGGATTGCACCACCGAGAGTGGGCATCAACAACATGCCAGGTGAATTCGAATACGTCAAGTTGCATATGGCGTAGGCGTTCAATGCGCCAGATATTTTATTTTAGGATTCCGCCAATATTCACGAGGCTGCCAACCAGTTGCACGAAGGCAGATTGGTTACTGCCGGATACCCTCTCATGATGGATTTTACTTTCGTTCAGCTACTGCATTCGTTGGCAATTTCCTGAACGACAGCTTGCCCTATCAACTCTACACCGGCAAAATTCTTGATGCGTGGTTCCACAGTTGTAAATGTTTCAGGATCGAAAAAATGTTTCCAAAGACCGCAGGCATCCGCCAATGCGATGATCATGATATCTCTCGGATCGGGTATATCATTGCTCAGCAGAATACCGGCGATTCGACGTAGCACATCGCGATCTGATTTACCGGATTCATAGGTAATCGTATAGTTGCCAACAAATCTCAACAACCGGTTTCGCCGTCGCAAAAGAATTCCGCGTTCAATCAGACTGTCCGTGAGTCTGTTGACAATACCTTCAGCACCCGTCGCGAATACCCGAACCCAATAACTTATTGTGCGTTTTTTTGAGTCCGCGACAATCTGTTCCAGCACGATGTCAAGTAACGGCTCACTCACTGGGTCTGAACTCACCACAAACAATCCTTCCGGATCGGTATCTATACGATTATTGATCGCTAGTTCCATCAGGAGTGCACCGCTGAGTGTGTTGCTGATTGTTTCGGACGGCAGCTTGTCCGTCAGTCTGCCGGTTTCCAAATCCAGCATAAGGATGAAAATTTCCTCACCGATGGTGATCATCCGAGGTTACCGAACACCTATGTTTCAAATATTACCGGTGGGAAGAAACGAATTGGCAGGTGTTGAGACTTGCAAGTTGGCAGAATAGACAATCCTGTGCAGATTGATGAATATTTTACATTATTAAATCGGCCATTAGACGTGGTTTGGGAATTTGTGGCGATTTTCGATGCAGTGGTATCACACTGCACAGTCCGTAAAATAGTCATGAACAGACCGTCCTGCTTTTTTGAGAAGACAATCGAGTTGAAAATCAATCTGATTGTGTTCTCTCGGATTCTAAGGAACTATTTGACCGTCTGCCAATTGCTCAAGTTCAATACAAAGGACTCATCGTTCCGAAAAAAGACTCGGTATTTCGCCGCAACTATGTCATTGAAGTTTGATCTGGTGTTTGACCAGGATGAACACCAATCCTTGGGAGTGGATACTGTAGAATCTAGAGGTGCAACGCCCTGCCGAATCATTCAAACCTCAATTGTGCAATCGTTTTTCCGAAAGCATACCGTCTGATATTGAAGTGAGCTGTTCTGCCAGAATCCTGAATATGATCTTGACAAATGAAAAATAATTTCCGTATGCTTCTACTTAATTCTCACGGGGAACGTAAATACAGACTATTTCTCTGACGACTGCGAACCAAAACTTTTCGAAATTGACCAAAAAAGTCGAGCACGGCGAAAAATTCGTAATTACCAGACGCGGACTTCCGGTCGCCATACTAACACCTTGTGAGCTGGACAAGACAGTTGACCCCGATGGGTTTCCGCGTATGAACGGATGATGGCACGAATGGATGAAGGTGTATCACTCAAAGGCCTTAAAGTAAGGCGTGACGAACTTCATGACCGTTGAAGGTCATTTCACTCCGGACATCAACATTTTGATGAATGCTATAGAATGGGACGCAGGATGCAAACATGATCGCCCTATAAATAGGCAAGTATTTACGATGATCGGTAGCCAGAACTCAATGGTTCGGAACAACTACATCCGGGTCACGGCACCAAAACCTGTACAGTGACCACTCGACGGCAGTACGCAGCCCGTCAAGACTGAATCAATTGAGGTGAGTTACGAAAAAGAATAGAATGAACACCGCAAATCATCCGGTTCTATTCGGAATATCACACTGGAACGGGTGACCATGTCAACAATGTAAGAACCGCTGTAGAATGAATGGCGGTTTATAAAGAGCAAACCGCCATCTCAAAAGTAGGTGGTGTATTACTTTGACTTTCGTGGCTTGTATTTTTTTCCTACCTTTTGGCCAGGCTTCTTGACATCATGAGACTGACTAACACCTGTTGAACCGAAACCGTTTTGTGGTTTCTGATACTCGTAAGGAGCCATTACAGTTTCACGAATCAGGTCAACAGGAATGACAGTTCCTTTGTTATCTTCATTGTGTGGCATGATCAGTTTCCCTCCTGTTTAATTGTGACGAATAGTAGTGCTTTCTGCGAATCCACTTGAAGCCTTCATGCTTGGTGACTGTCGCAATATCTGTGTCACCTGCAACAATGTCGGCTCCAGGCAGAAATGCGAAATACTTTTTGGTCATGTCCACCAAAAAATCCGCAAGATCGATAGCATCCTGCACGGGCATTGACGCATCCACCAATGGTGTATGAAATTTCGAAAGTTTATCTGCATCCAAGTTCATCGTTTGTACGATCTGTGGGTCACAGCCGAGCAGCAACCGACTTATTGCCTGAATTTGTCCACCCCATAAGATTCGATTACTTGTCTCGGCCTGGACAAGTTGTACCGGATTTATCCATTGCCCATAGCGAATTTCAAACTTCCAGATCTCACCATGCTTGTTACCGTGACTATAGCCGCCAATCCAGAATTCAAACGAATGATATTGATTTGGAACTGTATGAGATTTCTTATACTCTTTTTGAAAATACATAATCGCATAGTTCGCCACCTCTTCCAGAGTGTAGCTGTCGGAATTTACGCTTTTCTCCAACTCGATGCGGAGATCCTTTGATAGGTTGGTGACCGACATCGAACCGAAATTTGCCATTCCGGCGTACATTGCCACAATCGGAAGATTCCTGTGCAGATTAATGACTCTAAGTCCATGCTTCCATAAATTGCTCACCAAGGATGTGCCGTCTGAAGACGTTGTCGTCAGGTATTACTTCGGTGGATTCGCTACCATTCGAACACTTTGTCCATCCCTACCATCTTTACGCCCGTGAGTGCAGAAGCCTCCAACGACAGAGCGCGCAAGTCTTCCGATTCCAGATTGTGCACCGATGATTTCCCGCATGATTTGGCCAACATGGTAATTTCCATCGTGATGGCAGTCAGAAATCTTGCGACCCGTTCCGCGCTTGCCGCAACATTGACTCTTTTCTCCAAATCAGGATCCTGGGTGGTGATGCCAACCGGACACAATCCTGTGTGACAGTGGTGACAAGCACCCGGTGATGTGCCTAGTTTCCTGTAGTCCTGTTCATATCTTGGTGAGTTGCAGCCCAGTGCGATCATTGCGGCATTGCCGATCATCACCGCGTCCGCGCCTAATGCCAGGCACTTGGCAGCGTCAACACCCGAACGAATACCGCCAGAAATCACCAGTGATACCTTGCCCGTCATTCCGCATTCATCCAATGCTTCCCGAGCCGGTCTGATCGCTGACAGCGTAGGGATGCCGGTATGGTTCAAAAGAAGTTCCGGCGACGCGCCTGTACCACCCTCGGCTCCGTCAACCACGACAACATCAGCACCTGCCTTGGCCGCAATTGCAACATCGTAGCGCGGCCGCGTCGCTCCAATCTTGACGAATATGGGAATACGGAAGTCAGTCGCCAGACGCAGTTCCTCAATCTTTACCGCCAGGTCATCCGCGCCAAGAAAGTCCGGATGACGGACAGTGGAGCGCTGATCGACACCTTCCGGCAGAGTTCGCATCTTGGATACCCGCGGTGACACTTTCATTCCAAGCAGCAATCCACCGGTGCCCGGTTTGGCACCCTGGCCCATAACCAACTCAAACCCGTCGGCCTGCCTCAGGTGATTGACATCTACGCCATACCGCGAAGGTGTCATCTGATAGACCAGGCACTGACTGGCTTGCCTTTCCTCGTCCAGCATGCCGCCTTCACCCGTACACGTCATGGTGCCCACCTTGGAAGCGCCGTAGCCGAGCGCCATCTTGGCGCTGGCGGACAACGCGCCGAACGACATGGATGCGATGTATACGGGAATTTTCAGTTCAATGGGCTTCTCAACACGACCGGTTCCAGCACCCAGAATGGTGGTTGTATCGCAATTCTCCCGATAACCCTCAAGCGGCAGTCGTGTCATCGTGGCGGGTACAAATGTAAGGTCATCGAACGTAGGGAGGCGCTTGTTGAAAGTGTTGTAACCGCGTACCTGATATCTGCCCAGTTGAGCGAGTGCCTGAACTTCTGCTATGGCATCCGGTGTCCAACGCGCTGACCCGCCCTCATCATAGGATGAGGGCACACCCGCCGGCCTGTTCGGAATCGCATGGTCGTTGAATGCGATTTCCTCTTCCGAAGGAGGTTCTGGGAATTGATAGGATTTGTCTAGATCATCAGCCACGCGTTTGCCTCCCGACTTTCGAAATACCAAAGGCGTTCGCCTGAGACGATTTTCTGCCATTCGCGACTCGAGTCCGCCAGTTCGTACCGGCTCAGAAGTGATTCGACTGATTCGACTTCCTCCGGCAGCGGTTCAACGATTTCTGCATCAACGCCCAGAGATTCGATATCGCCGACAACCCAGACTTCACCAGCCCATAGCGCATCCGCGCACGAGATGCCTGCACCGCCCAATGCGATGATTTGTCCTGCATGCGACATGAAGCCGGACTGATATCCCAGCTTGCCCTCTACGATGATGGTGCCGCCTTTCATCGCCACGCCACATCTCGGTCCGCTGTCGCCTTTGATGTGTATTGTGCCGCCCAGCATAGAGGCACCGGTTGCCATACCTGAATATCCGTTGACAGTGATGTGTCCGTCAGACATGCCCTCGCCGGTCCCCCAGCCCGCATTTCGTTCAATTTCTATGGTTGCGCCGTTGTTCAGGCCACCGCAATAGTAGCCGACACTGCCTTCAAACCGAACATTCGCACTGGCCGGCAGACCAACGCCGAGATTATGTCGAGACAGAGTCTCGCGAACGTACACGCTCTGTCCGTTGAGCGCCGCCGCCTTGATCTCATCGTTGATTTCGCGGATGTTTCTTCGTCCCGCAATTATTTCGACTTCTTTCATGCTGCCCTGAGATGCTCTGTATTTACTGGCCATATTCTGACCATTGACGGTCCGTCGTAGTTGACAACATCCAACGCGTCCGGTAACACACATCGGACAGCCTGCTCTTCTGTAGCTGCTGTCAGTTCGTCATTTTCCTCAACAGTGACCAGCGGTTTCATTGCAAATCGATCTTTTGCGAAACCGATTCCTTTTCGGTCGCTGATCATGTAGGTGAAAACTCCGTCAATTTCGACGATTGACTGTTGCAGTGCCTGTTTCAGACCCAGCCCTCTTCTCATCTGGTCGGAGATCCATACGGCGATGAGTTCACTGTCGTTTTGTGTCAGGAAACGATAACCGACAGACTCCAGGCGGTCACGCCATGTGTAGTAGTTTGTGATCTGTCCGTTGTGAACGATGGCGACATCCGGAAAAGGGCGCGCCCAGAATGGATGACTCGCGTCCGGGAGTACGTCAGACTCGGTCGCGAGTCGTGCGTGTCCGAGTCCGTGAGTACCGCACATTGCTCGCAACTCATGCTTGTCTGCAACCGCCGACGCATCACCTGTATCTTTGATGATTTCGAGTGACTTTCCGACGGACTGCACCGCAATCCGGTCTGCAATCTGATCCGCGTCCACAATCCATTTGTCAAGATAACGCGGTTCCCTGATGAGCATTCGCACCGAATAGTGCGCCTCTTCGGTTTCGTTGATCTGTGGCTCTTCAAGCAGATCCGAGTCATGTTCTTTCAGTATGAGACGAAATTCTTCAAGATCAGCGTTCAGATTCTTTCGATTGAACCCCATGAGTCTGACTTTGTATCCGACGCGACATGGGTCAGAGTAGACTGCAAACCCGGTGGAATCAGCCCCCCTGTGAGACTGGGCGTCCATCAGCTCCACGAGATCTGTTCCGATCGGCCCAAATTCGCTCAATATTCGTCCTGCTATACCGCACATAACATCCTATCCCGTCACAATTGAGAGGTTCTTCTTCATCAATCCAAGTCTACAGTTTCCGACTGTTCAACCAATTCCCGATTCGGTTTTTCAAGCGCACCCCGTTGAAGCTCAAGTCCGTCCTGGATATGGTTCCTCATCCGCTGTATGGCAAGCTGTTCGTCTTTACTTCTCAGTACATCGCAAAGCTCCAGATGACCTTCCAGGGACTTTTCCAAATCTGTAGGACTGAATTCCGCGAACAGAAAATACGACCTGCTTCGATTCCATATACCGTCAAACATTTCCACCAGAACGGCGTTGTCTGTCGCCAGTACAAACTCCCGGTGAATTGCAAGGTTGGCTTTGAAGTAATCCATAAGCGACTTCTGGACATCACCCTCGATTTTCTCGACGACTGACTTCAGACGGTCGATTTCGTCGGCTTGGGCATTCTGACTGAGCCATCCGAGCGCATAGCATTCGACAGCTTCGCGTGCCTGATACAGTTGCCGTACCTCGTCGTCGGTGTATTCGCGCAACTTGAACCCACTTCGCCCCACCCGCATCAGTACGCCCTCACCTTCGAGCCTGAGCAACGCGTCGCGGACAGGCGTACGACTCACCTCCATCCGGTCCGCAAGATCTTCCTGAATGATTCTTTGATGGGGATCGAGAGTACGATTCAGTACCGCTTGCAGAATCTGATCGTACACTTCATCCGACAATCGGGACAGATGCCTGATTTTGCTGAATGTCTCCATGACTAGAAACCTATTTCGTTCTTGGCATACATCGAGAGTTTCCTGCTACGGTCAGGCACGATCACCAAAATATGATTCCTGGATCGCCTTGTCTTTGCGCAGTTCATCCGCGGTACCACTGCCGATGATCCTGCCAGCTTCAAGCAGATAGATGTGCTGGGCGAGACTAAGCGTAAAATTGGCATTCTGCTCGGCGATCAGAATCGTGAGGCCAAGTTCGGAATTGAGCCGCGTCAGGGCGGCTGCGATATCCATGCAGACTTTGGGTGAGAGTCCGATTGTCGGCTCGTCCACCAGCAACATGCGGGGACTGTTCATTAACGCCCGCCCCAAAGACACCATCTGTCGCTCACCACCGCTTTGGGTGCCGACTTCCTGGTTCTGTCTTTGTTCCAGAATCGGAAATAGATCGAATACCAACTCAAGGTTTGATTCTATTCCGGCGCGACTGGTGTAGGCACCGACCAGAAGGTTCTCCCTGACGTTCATCTGTGTGAAAAGATTGCCTCGTTCCGGGGCGTAGCCGATGCCCAGACGCACGATCCGCGAGGTGGGCAGCTGACGCAGGTCCTGATCCTCGAAAGTGATGTTTCCGGTTGCATGATTCAACCCCAGTACTGCGTCCAGCAAAGTGGACTTGCCGGCTCCGACGGGTCCGATAATTGCAGCAATATCGCCCGCCTCAACCTCAATGGAGGCACTGTTCAAAGACATGGCCTTGCTGTAAAACACGGTCAAATTTTCAATTTGCAACATCATCGCTTTATTTGAATCCGCTATTCCTGCTCCCAGCCGGTGCCCAGATACGCGTTCTGCACATCCTTGTCCGCAACGACTTCCCGAAAAGTGCCCTCAGCCATCACCTCACCGAAATTGATCACCATTACGCGGTCAACCAATGGCTCCAATGCCTTGAGGTCGTGACTGACGATCATGTACGTCGTACTGTGTGTTGCCCGCCTGTTTGTGAGCAAATCCGAAATCTGCTCGATTTCCCCGACGGTCAGTCCGGCGAAGACCTCATCCAGTAGCAGGACATTCGGTTCGGTGGCCAGGGTGCGTACCAGTTCCAGGCGGCGCAAGTCGCCCATGGCCAACTCGTATGGAAACCGTTGCGAACGTTCACCACCAAGTCCAACGCTTTCGGCAATTTCCTGCTCCTTTTCGTCGTCGGCCCCGTGAAACAGCATATCGAGCAGGCGATTGGGCATCATACCGACTCGAATGTGCTCCTGAATGGTCAGATCATGAAAGGGACGCGGCACCTGATAGGTTCTCGCCAACCCGGCGAGTACACGCTTGTGAATGGACAAGCGATCGATACAGTTTCCGTCAAGAAATACACTGCCCTGATCGGGTGTGATCTCTTTGGTCAGTAGATTCAACAGTGTCGTTTTTCCAGCACCGTTGGGACCGATAATTCCCAGGGATTCCCCCGGATTTACGTGCAGGGAAACATTCTTGGTCGCCAACAGTCCACCGAAAGACTTTGTCAGCCCCTTCGCTTCAAGCATCGGCCGCGGGCGACTCTTGCCGCTTGTCGACAATGTGTCGAGAACCTGATTTTCGATGAAATCATTCATGTCGATTTTCTTCGCATGAATCCCTCGACAAACCAATTCACCGTGATCTCGATCAGTCGATGAATTCCACGAGGCTGAAGTACGTAGAGAACCAGTGTCGCAGTGCCGTAAATCAGATAACGTTCTGAACCTGGAATGTAAGGTCTTAGAAATTCGAGAAGCAGTGTGAGGAAGAAAGCACCCATGATGGGACCGGTAATTGTGCCTGCACCGCCGAGCAGACAAGCGACCAGGATGGTGAAAAGAAAACTGACATCGAACAGCCCACGTGGTGCGATCGACCCCAGATAATGTATGTACATCGCGCCGCCGAGTCCGGCGATCATCGCGCTGAGCGTGAACGCGAAGAGTTTGAGTTTTGTGGTATCCAAACCACAGGCGCGGACTGCCTCCTCGTTCATTCCGATCGAACCGAGCGCAGTACCGAGTCGGGTTTTGAAAAGCAACCACATTACAAGCCCAAGTGTGAACATCACACCGAATGAAAGATAGTAGTTGCTCACTGCACCTGTGACGATACTCGGAAGTCCCGTCAATCCACGCGTGCCGCCGGTGATGTCCGGAGCCACGACCTGCACGAGTCCGTACATCAGTTCCATGAATGCCAGAGTAACCAGTGCGAAATAGGTGCCCCTTATCCTGAGTGCCGGGAGGAAAAATAGAGTACCTGCGATCATGGTTGCAAACACTGCCGCTGGAATTGTGATGTAAAGCGGCAGACCGAGATGATGTGTCAAAAGGGCAGTCGTGTATCCGCCGATGCCAATCAGAAATGGATGCCCGAAACTGATGTATCCGGTTCTTCCCGACAGGACATCCCAACTGATCGCGAATATTGCAATATAGTTGGCAAAAACAAAGATTCGCACTGTCGCGGTACTCGCGAACAATGGCAACGCCAGCATCGCGATGCCAAATATCATCCACCCGAGGAGTCCCTTGTTCGTACCTTTTGCGAACACGACTATAGCTCCGCTTTACCGAACAGTCCCTTTGGTGCGATGATCAGTACCAGTATGATCAACAGCATCGTTGCAACGCCTCTGAGTTCCGCGGCAATCAGCGTTGTCGTGATTGTTTCCAGCATCCCTATGACGTGTGCGGCGACCAGCCCACCGAGTATGCTGCCGATGCCGCCCACAATCACGACCGCAACCGCGATGATGAGCGGTGTTACCCACATAGCCGGTGCCAGTTGGGTATAGGTTGCCAGGAAAATTCCGGCCATTGCACCCAGACCTCCTGACAATCCCCAGATAATCAGGTTGATTCGGTCCGGATCGATTCCAGATATGACAGCCCCTTTGGGGTCCATCGACACCGCGCGGATGGCACGTCCGATGTGTGTCTTACCGATAAACAGAAACAACGCTGCCAATACCACCCAGCTGGTTACAGCCGCAACCACGAGGTTGTAGGTGACAATCACATCACCGACTCGAAGAACACCTGGAATCAGCGGCCACATGGATTTGGGAGACGGTGAGAAGACAACGACGATTGCCGCCTGCGTGACGATCGCGAAAATCAATGTGGATATCTCGATCGCGATTGCATCCCCCTTGAGTTTCCTGATCAGGATGACGTAGACGATCAACCCGAGCAGGACACCAGCGGCGGTTGCAATCATGAAACTCGGCAACTTCCCGAGTCCCATAATCTGCGCAGTCTGATAATAGATATAACCACCGAACATAATGAAGGCACCGTAACCTAGGTTCAGCACACGACCGACGCTGAAAATCATGGTGAATCCGATTGCAATCAGCGCGTAAAGCCCACTGAGCAATAATCCCGGTAACAAAATCTGTATCAGCACAACTGAATCTGAAAAGTCAAACTATCCGAAAGTCAGTGACCCGTCTCCGGCGAATGTCACCGGAAACGGGTCAAATTTCTCGGTTACTTCACCCAAGATGGCTCCTGAAATTTCCCGGTTGCGAACTTGGGCGGATATATAACGGCAGAGGAACCATCCTCATACCACTGAACCACGACCATTGCCGGAGAACCATCATCAAACGGCGGTGTGATATCGAACTTTATGTTGTGCGTATATTCACGCTGAGTTCGGGGCTCAATCTCACCTCGCTTCCAGAATGCATAGCGAAACCATAGTTCGCCGTCCTTGTACAGCTTGAGATCTTCATTCTCCATTTCACGAATCCAGTCATCCAACGGTGCGAAGCCACCGGCCCGCTCCGCGGCTGCGAACGCCGTGTAGATGCCATAGTAGGCGTTGAATCCGTTGAAGTGCGGATAAATCGGACGCTCGTTCCCATATCTTGCCTGATAGCTTTTGATGAACTCAGCGGTTCGATCATCCAACGCCATGCCCACCGAAGGTACCGGGCTCAGTGTAGACGTTCCTGCTCCCAGTCCTCCGGTATCATTCCAGAAATCCTGTCCGAATGCGGCGACATTGACGCCCGTCATCGGGATCGGCACCTGCAGTTTCACATACTGTGATGCCGGAACCTGGCTTCGAACGGAAGATACCAGATAGATGAAATCGGCACCCGAGTTGACTGCCTTATTGAACAGAGGCGCGAAATCTACCGTATTGGCATCATAGATGATCTTTTCGCTGATCTCGATTCCAGCCTCAGGTGCAAGCAAACCTTCCACCAAACCGGCGATGGACACACCGAATGCCGTGTCTTCGTACATCAGCACGGTGCTGGTGTATCCCATTTCCTTAGCCAGAACATCCTTACCGAAGTCAATGTAGAGTGTTGCCAACGCCTCATCGCATGCGATGTTCATGAAGTACATCTTGTACTTGTCGTATTCGTTGACCACAAGATCGATAATTCCGACATATGATGTCCAGGTGTCCAGTGTCGGTGTCTTGTATTCCGCCATACGCGGCAGCCATCCGAGCGAGACGTCATCGATACTGCCGGAAATGATGAAATCAACATTTTCGGTCTCGACGAGATACTCGTACGCCTTGATGCCTTCGGCTACGTCCTCACGGGTATCGGCCTTGACAAACTTGATCATTCGTCCGTCAAGGACGCCCCCGGCGGCGTTAAGTTCGTCAATCGCGATCTCAGCACCTCTGATTGTGCTGAGACCGGTATCGGAAGCAAACGATCCGATGTATCCAACGACAATCGGGTCTTTGTCTTGAGCGATTGAAGATCCGCTCATTCCAAATCCCAAAAGCATTGCCGCAAACGCCAGCAATAGTCTGGATGATTTAGATATTTTCATTGCTTTTACTCCTGATGTGTAGATAAATTGAACACAGCCGGCTTCTTCAGAAGCAGGCCGTGCGGAAAAGTCGCTTTGCCCAGCGATAATTCATTGCAGACGCCAGTTAGAAGCGAGTATTGGAAACCTTCTCGCACTTGCGTCAAACTCAAATTCGGCGAGTGGCAACAAGGCCTCAGATATTGCCTATCGGTAATCAACTTCACCATTTTCGTCATGAATCAGTGCGTCAAATTCGATTTCAACCATCATTCCGGGCATCGTCAATCCGGCCTCCACGCCTGAGGTAACCGGATCAATGCCCTTGAATACTTCACCATGCGCGCGCACGAAATCACCTGCCTTGGAGATGTCTGACAAGAATGCACGCGTCCGTACGACGTGACGCATTTCCGCCCCAAGCTGTCGCAATGCGGATTCAGTGCGCTCGAATATGTACTTGGACTGTCTATATGCGTCATAAGGTGCATGCAGACGACCACTCGGTTCAATTGCGGTGGTACCGGCAACGAAAACAAAAGGTCCGACGCGCTTGGCACGACTGTAGGCACCAATTTCCTCGAACCGTCCGCCTGTTGAGACTTTCGCAACCGTCATGAGTTCTTCTCCAGTCTCGAATGAACTGCACTAGCGGCCTTTTGAAGTTCTGCCAGCTCATCCGCACTCAGTGACATCTCAACAATATTCAAAATTCCGGTTTGCCCGAGTTCGCAGGGCACACCGAGCACGGTATCGTCAATTTCGTATTCGCCCTCGAGCAAAACCGATACTGGAACCGAACCGGATATGGCGCCTCGAATGTGATTGATCAGCTCCACGGTTGCGTGAGCCGGTGCGATTGTTGCCGAACCCTTCTTTCGCAAGGCTACCACAGCGCCTCCTGCTGCTATGGTCTGATCGCGGCACGCCTGAATCTGTTCCTGATTCAGAAATTCGGTCAATGGTCTTTCGCGTATCGTGGCTTTGGATACGATAGGTACCATCTCGTCCCCATGGCTCCCCAGCGTAATCGCTTCGACATCTGCCGCGTCAACATCTGCCGCCATGGCCAGTGCATTGCGGAATCGAGCACTGTCGAGTGTGCCAGCCATTCCGAGTACACGTTCACGAGGGAATCCGGTGGCTTGAAGCATCAGGTGCGTCATCTCGTCCAAGGGGTTGCTGACCACGATGACGATTGACTGTGGTGCGAGATCAGCGATGGTGGTACCAATACCTCTGATGATTCTGGAGTTGACTTCGATCAGGTCAGACCTGCTCATACCCGGTGCTCGCGGCTGACCGGCAGCAACGACTATCAGTTCCGAACCTACCAGAAGACGCATGTTCTCGTTACCTGAAACGTGCACTGAGGTTCGCGTTGAGCCCCGCGAATGCTCTAGGTCAAGCGCTGTGGACTCAGCGAGGCCCGGCAGCACATCAACCAGTACAACGTACTTGGCCAATCCCTGATTTACACAAAGGTGGGCGACATTCGCTCCGACTCCGCCGACACCCACTATCGCCAATTTGTCCAGTATCCGAGCATTGGTGTTCAATTTTCTTTGCGGGGGTTCCCAAGTGGGGTTGCGCCGATACAGGATTCTGCGCATCGCCGTGGTACCATCGAGACGATGATAGGCCGGTGACTCAACCGGGTGGTCTAGCAACTGGACATTGAGTCGCTCCGCGGTTTCTCTCGCCTGTGCCGTGACAATGTCACCCGAACGAATCTCGATGAACTGTCTACCGCGGCGGTGAGCTTCAACAACCTGTTCGTTGGCGATAACGGTGGATTGCGTCACTGTTCACCCCGCCCTTCAATTGATTCAATCCCCTCACAAGCCGAATTGATGGCGATTTTCACGGATTCCTCGGTACCCGATATGAACAGTCTTCCGTATCGTCCCACAGCGCGAACCTGCACCATGTCAATGACCGAAGCCTTCTCCGCCTCGTTCGCAGCAATGGAGATATAAGCGGCAGGCGAACACTCGACGATACCGAGCGTCTGTCCGGGAACAACCAAAGATCCCGCTGACCACTTGTTCAGCAGCTGTGCCTGATAGGGTTCGACCGATGTGATGATCTGGGTCGACTCGATTCTCGGTTTGATGCGATCATGTAGACTCTGTCCGATTTCGGAGAGAATCGCATTCAGAGCGGCACTGATATGTGAATTGGATGGTGATCGCAGGATAAAGAATCCGTATTCACGCTCAACAATCTGACTGGTTGCCTCAACCGGACTCGCTTTCAGCGCGATGTCAATCAGGCTGAATACTTCATTGCCGGGAGCGAATTCGCCGATCAGCACGGTATCTCCGGCGAGTGGAATCGACCCTTGCACTGTCGCACCGTTGTAGGCGGCGAATTTGGGTTGAAGGCGATCGATTTGCATCAACGCGCGAATTGTCAGATCTTTTGCCAAACCCTACTCTCCATACATCTCATTGATATCGCGCCAGGGCCGCGATTGATAGGCGACACGCTTGATGTTGATCAAGTGCAACGCGGTGACGTTGTCCGAAACGATTGAACCGGATGCGGTTCCCGTTCCCAGCATGAAACTCGGTTCCAACGCTGTGGAAAATCCCATCGCGCCATGGAGTGCCGGTGAGTTCACAATGACCCTGTTGACCGGAACTGTCTGACTGAATCTGGCGACGATGTCAGGATCATCGCTGTGAACGACACCTGTGTGCCCCCAACCACCGAATCTGGCAATGTCAGTACAAATCTGCATACCCTGGTCTTCGGAGCGGGCCTCGTACCACGCCAGAGCGGGGTTCAGCTTCTCGGCGGACAACGGTGCCTGCCATCCGATTTCAGTCTGCTCACCTACCAGCACGCGGGTTCTCGGTGGCAGCTCGATATCAGCGAGCGACGCAAGTGTTTCCGGAGACTGTCCAACCCGGTCGGGATCAATCATGTTGCCGCGAGGAAAAATCGCTTTGGCGAGGCGACCCGCTTCCTGATTGCTGCAAAAGTAGGCGCCTCGAAGTTTCATTTCCGCTTTCAGTTCGCGAATGATTGAACGGTCCACTGCAATTGCCTGTTCGGCTACGCAGGCAGTACCGTAATCAAAGCATTTCGATGAAATGATTTGCTCGGCCACCTCCGCGAGGTCATCTCGTTTGGAGGCATGTACGTAGCAGGGCACGTTACCGGCGCCGACTGCAAGTGTGGGTTTGCCGGACGAATATGCGGCTTTGACCATTGCAGGTCCGCCTGTGGCCATGACGACAGATGTACGTCTATGTCGCATCAGTTCGTCGGTGCCATTCAATGTGACTGTGTCAAGGCATTGGACCAGGTTCTTCGGCGCACCGGCACGTTCGGCGGCTTCTGCCATTATCTGGGCTGTCAGGACACCGCACTTGACGCCTCTTGGATGCGGCGCGCTGATGACCGCATTGCCGGCCTTGACCGCACTCAGAGTCTTGTAAATCACTGTTGATGTCGGATTGGTGACCGGAATCAGCGCCGCTACGACTCCCATGGGTTCACCGAAGGCGGCAATTTTTGCCGCATCATCGCGCCACAGCAGGTTCAGGGTCTTGATGTCCCTCAGCCATTCTGCGACTGACAGCGAATTGAATAGATTCTTTATGCGCTTGTCCGGCACGTTGCCGTAACCGGTCTCTTCAACCGCCAGTTCAGCAAGTCGATACGCTTCGGGTTCAATTGCCCTGGCCATCTGATCGACGATGTTGTCGATATCCGAGGGGTCGTACCCGCGGAATTTCATATAGGCTTCCCATGCAGCGTCCGCACATCTGCGGGCGTTTGCGATTGACAGAAGGTCAGTGTCCATCATCTTTCTCCGCGTGCTACCGATTCCAGATGTCGGCGTGTAATATCCGCAGAACCCGCATCAATACCCATGGTTTCGAGTTTCCTCCCCGCAGTTTCCAATTTTCTGTTCAGACTGGCACCAGCGAGCGCGATCATTGAATCGGTTGCCGGAGTAGCGACACCGGCAAGTCTTGCCGCTGACTGAAGTGGTACGAGCGATCCGACGACCGCACAGTGCAACAGGTCCACCGCTTGCCCCTGGCTCGGAATCTTTCGGCTTCCACTACCCGCGATGGTCCCCGAGTATCGTTCAATCCAATCATTGCTGTCAGGGAGATCACGGACACCATACTGTCTGGCCGTATCACGGCGTTCCTGCAACAGTGTCTCCAGCAATGTAAGACTGCTCTCATTTTCGATAAGCGAACGCACGGTGCGACGTTCTTCAAGCGCAACCGCGCCTTCTGGCAGCGTTTCACCGGACTGGTGAATCAGTGAGCCACCCAATAGGAATGCGACGCTTTCAACCGCTCCGCCTGCGTCCGACAATCCGCTGTGGATGACCGATGGCGCCACGGTGATATCGTCATAGATTGAATTCAGAGTCTGAATGCAATCGGTGCGACCGGTCGGCAAAACGGCTCCAGTCGTAACGTTGCAGGTTGACAGGTGAAGTGTACTGGCGTTTGTTTCAGTCCAAAACGGCAGGTGCTGCAACTCCACAATCGTATAGTCGGCACGACAGCCTCCGACATGCAACAACCAATCAGTTTCCAACGCGGCAAAGGTTCTCGCCGGCGCTGCGACAAGAATCTGCCCATCGCGAAGATGGTCAGCCAGCACCATCGCATAAGTTCGTTGCTTGTGAACCGGACCGGTAAGAAAAATCATGTCAGCTGAGGCGACCGCAGTATCCAATTCAGCGGTTGTCCGAATGGACGGTGACTGATCGCGATCAATCTGATAGGTACCGGCCGGACCGTCGCCGCGCAAGGTGATACCACCTGTCGAGCGAATCGTGCCCATGTCCGCCCCGTAGGCGCTGAAGAGCGTGACCGAAAACCCCTCGGCCAGCAACAGTGCGGCCAGGAGCCTGCCGTCGGCACCGCCTCCGAGTACCGTTACTGCAGTATACGATGCGGCCTGCGGTGTCGGCTTTTTCGCGCCGCTGCCCTGTTCGACAGCCTGTGTGAACCGTTCAAAGTCAGAAACCATAATCAGTGATCAGAAAAGAATCATCGCGGTACGATCTGATAGTAGACTGTTGGTCTTCGACATGCGCGCTCGCGCCAATCGTCAAGACCCTCGATGTACGAACCTTCAGCCGCTCAGATTGTCGAGAATCGACTCAACTTCGTCATGCGGGCGCGGGATGAGGTGCACGGAAACCACTTCACCGACCTTGTTGGCCGCGCTGGCCCCGGCATCAGTTGCCGCCTTGACGGCACCCACTTCACCACGGATCATGACGGATACCAGTCCGCCACCGACTTTGGTCTGTCCTAAAAGACTGACGTTTGCTGCCTTCACCATTGCGTCAGCAGCCTCAATTGAGGCGACGATTCCTCGGGTTTCTATCATGCCGAGTGCGGTTTGACCGACTTCTGCACTTTTTGCCATTTAGGGCCTCCTTGTAATGAAAGAATGCAAAATCAATAGATTAGATAATTATTTTCGTGTGAGGGTAATCTCATCGATGATCGCGACAATGGTCGCGTCCACAGCGATATTGGATACCCCGGCTGGTATTCTTGCGGCAGATCCGATTACCACCAGAACGAGTTCGCCGGTGCCGGCGCCGATGCTGTCGACCGCCACGACGGAGGGTTCGAGCAGATTCCCCTCGCCATCCTGAATATCGACGACCAGCAGTTTATGGCCTGCCAGTTTTGTATCTTTGACGCTTGCCGTAACGGTTCCGATTACTCGCGCAATTCGCATCAGAAATTCTCCAGATATCGTTCAATTTCGGTCGGTGTCACCTGTGCGGCAAGAAAATCGACCTCGCGCTGTGCCTGCTGTAGCAATATGGTCAGACGGTCCTCACCGATGACATCGTGGAGCCATTCGGATTCCTGCGCCTGTTGAATTGCCGACACGATATCCAGCGGGATTGGATCGGCATCGGCCAGTTCGTATGCGTTGCCATCGCACATTTCAGAGGGCTGCAGATTCTGCTCGATCCCATCCAGCCCGGATGCGATTTCGGCAGCCAGCAGATAGTAAGGGTTGCAGTCAGCGGAACCGTCGCGCTTTTCGATTCGCACAGCGTGATTTGCGCCTTCGATTACTCTGAGTGCGACTGTACGATTGTCCATCCCCCAGGTAGTGTTGGTCGGACAGAAAGTATAGGGTTGACGGCGGCGGTACGCATTGGGAGTTGTAGCACTCGCTATTGCTGATTCCGCCATCCGTGCCTGCATACCGGCAAGATAGGATTTTCCGAATTCCGACAGTCTGCCATTGCCGTCGGAGAATTGATTGGCACCGTCTTTCCAGACGGAATGATGCGTATGAAAACCGTTGCCTGATTCGTCAGAAAATGGCTTCGACATGAAAGTCGCGTGATAGCCATGTATTCGGGCAATGTCGCGTACTATTTCACGAAACATTACGACCCGGTCGGCGACCAGCAGCGCGTCATCATAACGCATGTTGATTTCAACCTGTCCGGCGGCGTACTCGGGGTTGGACTGCTCGATCGGTATGCCCACATCATTGAGCTGACGACGAATGGGTCCAATCACATGCTCAAGCTCGGCGGCCCGAGTGAGACTGTAGACCTGGATGCCGCTGTCCCTGGGTTTCATGGTTTCCGGATCCAGCAGGTAGAATTCCAGTTCAGCACCGACCAGTACAGATAAATTCATTGACTCGGCGCGCTTCATCTGATCGACGAGTGCACCGCGCGGATCAATCGGTACGGGTTTGTGATCCATTCCTTCCAGATAGCCCAGACAGATTGCGAGCCCGGGTTCCCAAGGTGTCGACACCGGTTGCGAAAGAGGAAACATGTGCATGTCGGGATAGCCGTTGTCAAAGTTCACGTAGGGCGTATCCCATACATCACTGGTCATATCCAGTGCCAGCAGGGCGATAGAAAGTGCATTTCCATTTTTACAGACATTCGGCCAGTTACTGGCGGGAATTCGCTTGCCGCGCATGATGCCGTTGAGATCGCCAGCCCCCATGGCAACTGTATGTGTACCTTCCGGTAGAGTCTCAAATTTCTTATCTGTCATGCCGTTCTTCTTTCCGTTCGAAAACTGGTTGTTCACTCAAATTATGAATACTGTATACAGTATACGCTATACTAAGTCAAGCGTAGTAAATACGAATTGAGTCAGTTCGTAACCTAAAATAGTTTTATTGATTACGCACACAATTTATGTGTTTTGAAGGGGATGATTGTTGAGTCAGAAAGGTGCTGTTTTCCTGCTTGGTTTACAGGTTCGGAATCATTGATCAAGGTATGCAGTTACATCGGATTCTGAAAAGATGAAAGGCAGTGAGATCATAGTAGTCGGCGCGGGCATCGCCGGTGTAATGAGTGCGTTGAGCCTGCAGCAGAAAGGATATCGTGTCGCGCTGGTTGATCGATGGGAGCCTGGCCATCCCCGAGCTTCATCGACCGACTACAATCGATTGTTTCGCAATATTCACGGTGCGGATCGCATGTACACGCTGTGGGCGAGGCAGTCCAGATTGCGTTGGATGGAGCTTCAGGCCGAACTGAACTGTGTGCTCTATGTCGAGTGCGGCGCGTTGGTAATTGCAACGCAGCGCCATTCGGATTGGGAAGATGCCACGTTCGCGACGTTTGATGATCTGGGTGTGCCCTATTTCAAATATGATGTTGACGAGCTGTCTGTTCGATTTCCGCAGTTCAAATTCGACAATGTCGCTTACGGACTTTATGAGCCGGAAGCAGGTGCCTTGATGGCGCATCGTGCGATAGTCGAGTCGACAAAAAAGTTTGTCCGACAAGGGGGTAGCGTTCATCGCCATCACGTTCGTACAGACGAACATGAAAGATTACACATCGATGGAAAACCCCTGGAAGCCGATTTGATCGTTGTCAGTGCCGGTCCCTGGCTTGGAAGCATGTACCCGAGAACAATCGCGCCGATTCTGGATATCGTTCGACAGAATATCATCTATACCTCAACGCCCGATGCGGACACGACATACGACGGTGCCAACATGCCGTGCTGGATCGATCATGGCCATTCCGCTTATGGCGCACCTTCCATTGAGGGTAACGGTGTCAAGGCGGCGATCGCCTGGACCGAGGCTATCATTGATCTGGACAATGATGAACGGATCGTCGATCAGGCGACATTCACGCGAACCCGACAATATCTTCGAAATCGCCTGCCGGGGCTGGTCAGAGAAAGAGCTGTCGATCAGAAAGCTTGTCAGATCGCTATGACACCGGATACACATTTCATTATCGACCATCATCCACAGCATGAGAATGTTGTGATCGTCGGCGGATGTTCGGGGCACCTTTTCAAGCACGGTCCGGTACTGGGTGATTTTGTAGCAGGTGTGGGTTTGCGGGAATTCGGTACCGCCGAACGCTTCAAGATCAATTCGAGATTGAGACTGTCGTTGGAGGATTCACCATCGGGACGATAGTAGAGCAGATAGGAGTGCGATGACATCGCACCTGTTACTAGGGCAACTTTACATGGGAATCTTGATTCAAATGTGCGTCAAATAGATGTAACTATAATTTTTCCGTCGATAATTTCATGTTGAGTTGTGATTTTGAAGTGATTGGAGAGAAAGAATTTTACAAAAGATCAGGAGGATGATCGAAGATGAATCAGTTGAATGATAACCGGGGTCTGGCGATGACAATCGCTAGCCAGACAGCGTTGGACCATTTTGAATCCGCGCTTTCTCAGATGCTTTCCTACACCGGTGATCCGGTCGAAACGATAGAGCAGGCCATTGCCGAAGATCCGGAATTTGTTCTGGGTCACTGTCTGCGGGCACATGCCGGGGGTGTAATGGCGGATGCTGCGTTTTGTGATCACGTGCGGGAGTCGGTAATAAACGCTGAGGCACTGGTGGACAAAGCCAATGACCGCGAGCGAAAGCATATTGCAGCAGCCCGCAATTGGCTTGAGGGGAATTTTGATCAGGCGACCGAGCTCTTGGAGTCCGTGCTGGTGGACTATCCGAGAGACACGCTGGCTTTGCTGATTTCGCATCTTTTCGATTTTTACCGCGGTGATGCACACAATCTGCGCGATCGGGTTGCCCGGGTATTGCCGCAGTACCCTGAGGATAGCGCTGAGTATGGTTACGCGCTCGGAATGTATGCATTTGGATTGGAAGAATGCAACGAATATTCGATTGCCGAGGAAACCGGTAAGAAAGCGGTTGAAATGAACGCGGGTGATGTATGGGCGATTCATGCAGTGGCGCATGTCATGGAGATGCAGGGTAGGCAGGATGACGGTATCGACTGGTATGAATCACGTGTTAATGATTGGTCTGTGGACAATGGATTTGCAGTTCACAACTGGTGGCATCTTGCTCTTTACTATCTTGACCTTCATCGAATCGACAAGGTATTGGAGATATACGACAACTCAATCTTTGATGGTACAGTTGCGCTGGAGATGTTGGATGCAAGTGCATTGCTCTGGCGATTGCATCTGATGGGAATAGACACTGGCGATCGCTGGAATGTATTGAGCGACAAGTGGGCTGAGACTGTAGAGCAGGCCGGTTACTACTGTTTCAACGATGTGCATGCGGTATTGGCCTTTGTCGGAAGTGGCAGGTTTGACTTGGCCGATAAGATGGTCAACCAGTTGAAAAGTGGCGCGTCGAATTCCAACGGTTCCGGAAGTATGATTCGTAATGTCGGACTACCGGTTGGTGAGGCCATAGTGGCGTTCGGCAGAGGCGACTATGGCGGTTGCACGGATCTGCTTTCCAAAGTTCGTTATACTGCAAATCATTTCGGTGGCAGTCATGCACAGCGAGATGTCATCTCGCAGACTCTGATTGAATCTGCCACACGGTCCGGTCGGCTGAATTATGCACGTGCGCTTCTTTCGGAACGGGCTGCGAAGAAGTCAACGAGTCCGGTTACCTGGCAGAAGACAGCGAGCGTACTGGAGCAGCTACAGTGTGGTGATGAAGCAGAACGTGCAAAACGGAAGGCGGAATCATTGCTTGCTTCTTCGAAAATGTCGGTACATTGAGTAGAAATCTGAATTCGCTTAAATTGAATCCCCGAATTGTTATGTTCGAGAATTTCTTATTGATTCTCAGAAGCTTGATCGATCCGTAATTTCGATTTGAAATCGATATTATTGTGATCTGTATCAGTCAGCAATCACTCATTGTTATTGGAATACAGTTTGCCTTGCTAGTGATTCTATGGGGAATATCTAACCGGTATTACGAGCCACTATTCGGATGTACTTACTCACATAATTAGTTGCTCCCACCAATTGACCAGTTACGGCGGCGACTATGTTAGCGCGTAGAATTACTAATCTAAGTATTCAATATACAATTGAATAATGTAGAGACAAAAGTCAATGAATATCAACACTTCTGAATTAAGATGATAGACTCGAAAGGATGGATTGAATGCTGATAATTCAACATCGTTGATTTGATCTTTCTTGATCCATATTCAATTCGAAGGCTAATTACAACGTGTTCAATACTGTGGACGGGGTACTGATGAATCGAATCACCTACGAGGAAAACAGGTTGTTCAATAATTGGGCAAATGGACGCGAGTCTTTTGTAAAGGACGGTGTTGTCGATAGCAATCAATATGAACGAAGCTGCGTGAAGCTATTGTTCGTTCTGAAAGAGGTGAATGACCCTGATGGTGGCGGTTGGGATCTTCGGCAGTTTCTTCGGGACGGGGCCGTAGGGTCGACATGGAATACTGTAACTAGGTGGATAAGGGGAATCTATGGGCTTCCAGACATTGTAGCGTGGGATGAGCTTTTTGAAGTCGATGAAGACTTGAGGAAAAAGTGGCTGTCAAAGATCGCCGTCATCAATTTGAAAAAGGAGCCCGGTGCCGGGTCGACTAATGAAAGAGAGTTGAGAAACGCGGTACAGCGTGACCGTGAATTTATCTCGTGTCAGTTTTCCTTGTATGAGCCTGACTATGTGATCTGCTGTGGGAGTATAGTAACCGAGCTGATCTTTGCGGCAAAACACAACGGTGTATATCCGGGAAACAACAAGGACTGGAAATCAACAAAGCGCGGAGTTTGGTACTGTATGTTTAATGGTACACCCTACATTCAATACGTACATCCGAGAGCCCGATATCCTGACAATCTTATCCACTATGGGCTAGTTGATACTGTGATGGAACTATCAAATCCAGTTTGAAGTGTGTTGGTGCGCCTCTCTCGCTCCGAGGAATACCAAAAAGCCTCATTACCGCTTTCTCCGGTCTTACCTGTGTGAATTGTAGAATTATATTAGTTCCAAATTTCAATCAGCTATTGAGCTAATTACAAATCAGTTAATGTGAATTGTTTTGCAGATTCTTTGTACTAGTCCAGTTACACCCATTCAAAGAACGATCAGGAAGTTAAGTAGAAACTGGGGACTTTATTTTGTTCAAAATTGGCAGTACACCATCCTCTAGTTCGCATTCATTTTGCCAAGTCCTCTCAACTTTTTCCAGT
Organism: Arenicellales bacterium; assembly: GCA_963666625.1. GTDB lineage: Bacteria > Pseudomonadota > Gammaproteobacteria > Arenicellales > JAJDZL01 > JAJDZL01. The sequence continues at coordinate 1,261,929 of OY762925.1, read as the reverse complement.
TGATTGAGTTCAAGTTCGATCCAATGGAAGTAAAAAACCGAACCATATTCAGTTGTTGAGGTTTTATGTTGATCATCTAGGTGATCTCCAAAACGACGTTGCAGGTTTTTTGTAAGCCCGATATAGAGTACGACGCCTACAAATGTTGCCAGTACATAGCAACCAGCCTTGGTTGGAACAAATTTTTGCTGATCTCGACGAAAATTTATTCTATGTTTTGGTGAGGGATCAAGAGAACTTATTTTCATATCTCGATATTAGATGACATGGATGTCTTATGGAGTGCCCTGTTCATTGCTTGAGCAACTTGACTTATCGCTGCCGAATTCAATCCACTTGCAGTACTGCCACTGGCCCACCAGTCTGGATGACCAATTCCGGCATAGTCACTTTCAATATTTTGGAAACAATCGTTTAGGAGCATCTTCATTGTCTCAACGGTAAAATTACCTTCGTTGAGAAGTCTATGAAAGAACGGAATTGAAAATCGACAAAATAATTGTATTCCATTATATTTGTACAATACTGATGTGTCGTCTCCCAGTATTTCAGCAATCGTTTTCCAATAATTGAGAAAAATTCTCTTCTCCTTATCGAAATCATTCAAAGCAGAAATTGGATTATTTGCGGTTAGTACATATTTGACAATCGCAGTTACAAACGAGTGTTGCCTAATTGTTCCATCGCCAGATGGATTTGGATCGTTTGCCATGATGACTCTGCCTTTCCACGGAGAATCATTTCGTTCATTAAGATATTCGACTAATTTCAAGGCTTTATTTAGCTCACCCTTTTCCACTAGCCGAAGTATCCACTTCGGAATACTTGGCAGGTCTTCAACATCCAAAGCTTCAGTCAATCGCGCTACTATTCGTTGCGCGACTGCCTTATCGACGCTTTTCTGTGTCGTATTGACTATTAAAAAATGGCACATTTGATGGAGTTTCGGTAAGTTGACCGCGATATTGACAGGTACAGCAAATTCAAGTACTCGAGAATCCCTCCCTGCGGCGATTTTCAAACCTTCTAGGCGATGTTGTCCGTCCACAACGCTAAAGGGTTGGAGGGAATTCGTATCAATAACGATAGTATTTGAAGCTTCGTCGAATTCAAGAGATTTGTCGGTGGCTAAAAACACAGATGTAGGTAGGAAGGCGTCTTGCTGATCTTGTCCTCGCAAAATGTATTCAGCTACTTGATTTGCCCGCGATTGATTTAGTAGTCTTTGGTATCCCGAGTCACTTCTATTTGGGTCTAGGGTTTCTACGGAGTAAAAATTACTTTGCATCAAAATTTTGACCTTGATAGCTGTCGAGAATAACGTTAAATCACCTTGTCTTAATTTAGACGCTGGCAGTTTCAAAATTGTCATCGTATATTCCTTAGAAAATTAATTTGATTTTATAGAGTGATTGCATTGTGAAGGGTTATGTTATATAGAAATCCGAAGATAACAAAGCCAGAGCCAAAGAATTCGAATAAAGCGGCATGATATTCTGACACATATGTTATATCTTGCACAAGTTATTTTTAGTACGGCGTTATCGTATTATCAGCGTGTCGAGGACCAGCATGGGTTCGGTTATCGAAGCTATGCAGCTGTAACGTGAAACAGCTGAGCTATCTAAAACCTTAATTGTCCAAGCGGTATGAGAAAAGTTGCAACCGAATGGGTGAGATTGATGGCAATGAGGTTCGAATTATGGGGATTTAAGGTTGAAAATTGCGGAATTTTGCTCTGAAATTAGGAATAGTTCAAAATAACCACCAAAAGCCCAAGAATCTCAAAATGGAAACTATCCATTTAAGTTGACAGGTTCGATGTCAATCCAATTTCTTGGGTTTCTTGGTGGAATTTAGCTTTGGAGTTTTCCGCGTAGATTCCGGTTTCACACCCATCAAAATCGCAACAACATCATCAATCTCGAAATCGGTCATGGGAGGCACTGATGGCTTCGATTTGACATTAGAATCAGTCACTACTAACTGCCTCCATATTTTTCAACTAGGCGATGAACTGCAGTGTCAAGGTGTAGATTTGCATGTTCGTTCGCCTCCAAGGCTGCAATTAGTGATTCATATGCCTCAGTTGTAAATAACTTTTGATCTTCAATCGACATGTGAGGTATGGGAAAATCTTTGACATGTTCAGAATAGATGTGCGGCTGTCCGGTACCCTGTTGACGGTCATATATTTCATTTTGTTTCGTTTTCATGCAAAGGAAAAGATAAAACGACAAGTATTCCTCCTCTGTCCGACTTCGTACTATCAAACTGTCTGACGACCAAATCCGGTTTTTGTGCCACCAGACATAGCCCGCATAGGCACCGGATTTGCTGATTGTAAAGCAATTGCCATCAGCATTGAATTCATCGTGAGTATATGGAACTGTTCCTCGTCCTCCCGCGATAACCTGATACTTCCCTGGGGTTGCATCTGCTTCCGTGATCGCGGTTCCGTTGCGAATAACAGCGACTTGATCAAGCGGCACAGTAACAATACCAGTATCAACCTTCCAGGGACGTTTAAAACTGAAACTGCTTGCCTTGTCGCTATCCGTAACAGTTACCACCTTGATTCCATTTGGAAGATTTGATGGTGGGTCTTCTTGTGCCTGATAGAAAAATTGAAATCCATCCAAGCCGATAGAGTTTTCAGGTTCGTCTTCCAATTTCACATCGTAAAACCATTTCGTTCTTTCCACGCCTTTATCAGTCAGGTAAACAATTTTCGTTCCTGCATCGGTGTAAGGCGCAAAAGTGCCGCGTGGGAGCGATGCAATTATGCGGATGCGAGAATTCTGGCAAAGATATCGCCAAAACCCCTTGTGTGTCCGATTTACCACGAGTCCATCGGGAACGATGACTGCCATTTCCCCGCCGATGCGAAGGCTGTTGAAGCATTTGAGCAGACACGCCTCATCATCATCTTTCGCAATTTGGTCCACCGCCTTGACGGCATCAAGCTCCAAATCTAGCGAAAATGGAATATTGGAAAGGACATAGTCGTACTGCCCTTCCCTTGCAGGGTCAAGACTACTGCCTTGTTCCACGCCCGAATGCCCATCGCCAAACAAGATCATGTTCATCTTTGCTATTCGGGCGTTGTTTGTAATTTCCATTCCGTAAATAGAGTTGTGATGGAGTTGTTCATAAGCATCATGGGCGCTTCCTACCTGCGCACCAAGATGACGAAATGCTTCGGTGAGAAAACCGCCAGTTCCGCAAAACGGATCATAGACGGTTTTGCGAAACTGTGGATTGAGCAGTTTCACCATGAATCGAACGACATGACGCGGTGTGAAATATTCACCCAAATCATTTTGAACTGATGTCGTACGCCTCAAAAAATGCTCAAACGCCACACCTTTTATATCTTCATCAACAGAGGACAGACGTAACGGGTTTAGTTCTCTAATGACTTCTTTAAGTGCTTTGCCGGTAGTATGTGTCTCGGAGATCACATCACTCCCATACATCCCACGCAATTTATTTAATACGAAGTTGTTCAAATAGTCAGGCAGATCATTTTCTGACGTGCGGATCAGTTCGTTCCACAAGTCTGTATCTTCTTCCTGCTCGCTGAGTAGTTTCAGAAATAACAGATTCGCAAACTCCGTAAACCGGTCCAATCCAGCACGGATACCATCGTTTCTCAATGTTTTATCCAATCGCTTGAAAATGTCAATCAACTCGTCTCGTGATTTGATTACGTGCTCAGATACAGTGAGAATACGGCTGGTGCCGTTGACACTGAATTTATTGAGGGTGGAAGGTGGAATCGGTTCAAGAATTTCAATCTTATTCAGATGAAGTGGCTCTCCGGTAGGTATGTGCAAAGTTTTAAAAGTTGGTCCATTGCACGCAAAAACATAATCGACTCCGATACGGTCTGCGTAGTCGCATCCATCCTCAAACGCATGTTCGATAGTTTTATCTGGTTTTTTCGCCTCCAGGACAGCGGTGGGAGCACCATTTGTAAACAACGTGTAATCGGGGCTCTTGTCACCCAGTCGGGATTGCTGAATTGATGAAAGACGGTCAAGCACTCCGCGCTCCACAAATACGTTTCTTTCGTGTGCTTGTGGGTCTAGTACCCAGCCTTTGGCTCGAAGACGGGAGTCTATCTGCAACCGAACTTCGGCTTCCACGCGAGACGGCATAATATTCCCTTGCCTATTGCTACCGGCTGTCAGACCCATCAACCAAGTCAGCATACTTGAGCCGATTGCCGAACAGATCTCGAATGGAGCAATTAATTATAACCATCGTATCCAGTCCTCGAGCATTCTACCTGGCTTCCTGGCTTCGGGCTTCGAATTCATCCACATACTTCTGCAAATGCTTCGGACTCATCTTGCGATTGGGACCACATCCACGCTCAAAGCACGTCCACAATAATTCCACCCCGTCAATATGCATCTGTCCCTTCACATACTCGCCGACCGAGTGCTTGACGGTTTCATTTTTGTATACGTGTTGTTCAAGTCCTTCAAATGTAATGGAATCATCGGTATAGATGGTTGATTTGACTGAACCACTGTCACAGATGATCTGGCGGAGCGTAACCGCTTTAGTGTCTGGGATCTTGAATGACTTGATATTCTTGCCGTCACGTTCCTTGATTCCGACAACCGTAGTCTCGCCGACCGCACCCCTGCTCGCGTTCAGTTTCTTGTCCTCGTGCTTGTGCTTGTTCTTCTCTTTACCACTGATATAGGATTCATCGGCCTCTACCTCACAACCGAACAGTTGTGATGTGTTTTTCGCCCAAGCGGTTCGGATCCTATGATTTAGGAACCAGGCGGTACTTTGTCTTACTCCGATGTCATTCCCTAGTTTTGTACTAGCAACCCCTTTTAGGGATGTCGAAACCAGATAAATCGCCATAAGCCACTTTTTGTATGGAAGCCGACTGTCTTCCATCAGAGTACCAGTTTTGACACTGAAATACTTTCGGCACTGCCTACACCAGTAAGGCATTGTCTTGTGAATGGCTTTGCTGTTCTCTTTGGACCCACAAAGGGGACATGTTCGACCATCTGCCCATCTGATCGATTCAATGTATTGCATTGCATCCTGATCGGATTTAAATCGAGACATGTATTCATAGAGGTTGACTCTGATACGTTCGTCATTTCTCTTTCTCATAAAATACTCCCCATTGATTTATCAGTCGGGGAGAATATCTAAAGATCCAAGATTTGTCAACTTAAATGGATAATACTCTCAAAGATATCAGCATCCGGCAATGAAGGATTCATAAAGTTCTTGATAAATTGCGGTGTCCTATAGAAAATTGGAAAAGTATAAGTCACTTCACTCTTCTCCAATGCTCAAATTTCTGGGATACAATCGACTGCACTGTCAATCTGATGGAACGTATACATACGTCGAATCTATAACATAAATCAGAAGTATTTCTAACGAGGCTCTGCCTCAAACCGTCGAGTCATGTGTAGGTTCAGATTTTCACCTTGAATCAAATATTTGACTCAATTGTAAAGATTATTCGCACTCAAGCTATCTAGATGATAAACTACCCGTTAAATCCTAAAAAAAAGCCCTGCACAAAGGCAGGGCTTTTTCCGATCTATGGAACGGTTTGATTACATCATTCCGCCCATGTCCGGTGGTCCGGCCGGCATGGCAGGCTTCTCTTCCGGAATTTCTGCGACCATGGCTTCCGTTGTAATCATCAATCCTGCGATTGATGCAGCATTCTGAAGTGCTGCACGGGCAACCTTGGTCGGATCCAGAATTCCCAGATCGATCATGTCGCCGTATTCGCCAGTTGCAGCATCGTAACCGAAATTACCTTCGCCTTCCTTGACTTTGTTCAATACGACTGAACTGTCCTCACCGGCATTGGCAACAATCTGTCGCAACGGTTCTTCCAGTGCACGCTGGACAATTCTGATTCCGACGTTCTGATCATCGTTCGCACCGGTAAGGCCAGCAACGTCATCGATTGCTCGCACCATTGCCACACCGCCACCGGGAACAACACCTTCCTCGACTGCGGCACGGGTGGCGTGCAACGCGTCTTCGACTCGGGCTTTCTTTTCCTTCATCTCGACTTCAGTTGCCGCGCCAACCTTGATCACTGCGACACCGCCGGCAAGTTTGGCGACGCGTTCCTGCATCTTCTCTCGGTCATAGTCAGAAGTCGCTTCCTCAATCTGGGCGCGAATCTGATTGACACGGGCGTTGATGTCATCGGTGTCACCGGCACCATCGATGATGGTGGTATTTTCCTTGGTGATCTGAACTTTCTTGGCCGAACCAAGATCGTCGATTTTGGCATTCTCAAGACTCATGCCCACTTCTTCGGAAATCACCTGACCGGCAGTCAGAATGGCGATATCCTGAAGCATTGCCTTTCTTCGATCACCGAAACCAGGGGCTTTCACGCCGCAGACCTTGACGATTCCGCGGATGTTGTTCACAACCAGGGTCGCCAGCGCTTCGCCTTCGATATCCTCAGCCAGGACCAGCAACGGACGGCCGGATTTGGCAACCGCTTCCAGCAGGCCGAGCAGGTCTCGGATGTTCGAAATCTTCTTGTCATGAACCAGAATAAGCGGGTTGTCCAGCTCTACTGACATGCTGTCCTGATTGTTGATGAAGTACGGGGAAAGATATCCACGGTCAAACTGCATACCTTCAACGGTGTCCAGTTCGTTCTCAAGTGTGGAACCCTCTTCGACTGTGATCACACCTTCCTTACCAACGGTCTCCATCGCTTCAGCAATGATCGCTCCGACTTTTTCGTCGGCGTTTGCGGAAACCGTTCCAACCTGGGCAATTTCCTTGTAATCAGAACAAGGCTTCGACACTTCCAGCAGACTCTCAACAGCCTTGCCAACGGCTTTGTCGGTGCCCCGCTTCAAATCCATGGGATTCATGCCAGCGGCAACCGCTTTCAGACCCTCACGCAGCATCGCCTGAGCAAGCACTGTTGCGGTGGTGGTTCCGTCACCCGCCACATCTGAAGTCTTCGAGGCGACCTCTTTCAGCATCTGGGCTCCCATGTTTTCAAACTTGTCTTTCAGCTCAATTTCCTTCGCGACAGATACACCATCTTTGGTGACTGTCGGTGCACCGAATGACTTTTCCAATACAACATTACGGCCTTTGGGGCCCAATGTTACTTTTACAGCATCGGCGAGCACATTTACACCGGTAATCTTGCGATTACGTGCACTCTCACCGAACTTGACTTCTTTAGCAGCCATAATTTTGATTTACTCCAAATTTAATCGTTGCAGATAGATGATTTACTCGATTACCGCCATGATGTCGTCTTCACGCATCATGAGGACTTCCTCGCCGTCCTGTCTGAACTCGGTACCGGCATACTTGCCGAAAAGCACCTTGTCGCCAACTTTGACGTCGAGAGGACGAACACTACCGTCATCCTGAATCTTGCCGTTACCAACGGCAAGGACTTCACCCTGCATGGGCTTTTCAGCCGCAGTATCGGGAATTACGATACCGCCAGGACTTTTACGCTCGTCTTCGACCCTGCGAACGACTACACGATCATGAAGTGGACGAATTTTCACTTACAACCTCCAAGTTAAGGATTGAATAGTTAAAATTTGTGAACTTCTCGCGCCGAATATTCGACGCGCAATTCAATTTACTTCGGAACAAAAACGAAAATGATTCAACCAGTGAACCAGTTGAACCAATATTTCGACAATAATCTCCGATACACAAACCAAGGATTGTTAGCACTCACCTTAATTGAGTGCTAACAGATTATAAGGACTAAATTGTCAATGTCAATGTTTATTGTGAATAAATTGATATCAGGTGCGGATTTGACTCTCAACAAAGCTGGATCAAGACGGACACGACTTGATCTCCCAATTAACTGCCAGGTCGGTTTCACTCATCGCTAAGACGATGTTATCCGTAGACTACTTCTCGGTGCCTCATAATTCGCCAACTACGTCTCATAAAGCACGTCGGAAAATCTCTCCGTGGTCTCCGCGAGATTTCGAAACCGGGCCTAGTCGAGATCACGTTTTAGCAGAAACCGGGTGAGCGTTCGCTGGCCATCTTTCTTCTCGCTTGCATAAGTCGCAATCATCACGTCCTCGCGGCCGAGAAAGAATTCGATGAAAGCGCCGTTTTTAAAATTGTGCTGTAGTACGCCGTCCTTGATTCCAGACTGGAGCTTGGTCTGGCTAAAAATTTGAAACCTATATTCGCCGTCCACCCTCTGGGAGGAAACACTACGGATTCTGACGCTGGCGGGAAAGTCGTAAGCACCTTCCCACTTTCCGACAAAATCGCTCGTGGGTCGGGTTGGATCTGGCCGATATCGAATCGCATGCGACTCCTCCCGGAGACTGACTCCCTGACCAGCAAGATATGCGCCCACAGCCGGTCCCCAGTGTTCGGGAAACTGCTCGGCGGCATGTCCGATTCCATCCGGAAAGTCGTCGAAGAAGACCCCCTTGCCACCCGCTTTCACAAACTTCTCGAAGTACTTTCGGGTGTTTGCCAGTGAATAGAAGGGATCGCCGGGCGCGTAAACCCAAAGGGTGTTTTTTCCGAACGGAACGCCCCGGTTGAACAGCGTCTGGTTGACGTGATTATGTTCGGGGTTCTTCCCACCGATCCAACCGCCTACAAAATTGATTACGCCTCGATATAGATCCGGGCGTTGGCCGGCATGTGCGACACTCAGGATTCCACCCCGACTGACGCCGCTCGCGACGACCCTCTCCGGACCGACAAACGACCATTCGCGTACCACTTCGGTAACTGCGTCGATATCCGTCAGAGCACGGTCAGCACCAGGCATTGCATAACGGGGACTCATGGCGTAATGGTCGCGCTCAGGTGTAAATCCTTCGTCGTACAGTCCTTCACTTCCGCCACGACCTCGCCGGGAGGGCACCACGACACACCAGTTTCGGCTCACGAAATACTCGATAGTACCGACGGGTGGCCAGTACATTGCGAACAGTTCCGGATTATCCCCCCACCCGGTCGATCCGTGGTGGTGGATCAGTGTAGGAAACGGACCCGTACCATCCGGCCGGTAGATACGCACGGCTAGTGAGACGCACTCTCCATCGAGTACGAGAGGTACCATCAGCTGTTCGGAAATCACCCCAGGAGATTCTCTCATTTCGAAACCAATAGCCGTAACTGTAACTTAGTCCAGCAATAGCTATTGGAAACTTATTCCAACAGCATTCAAGCGACCGATGGTAGTCCAGCCAACGCCATCGCGACCTCTTCTCCGGAATATGCCTGATCGTGTATGTTTCCAGAGAAATAATCGGTGTATGCCTGCATGTCGAAATATCCATGACCACACAGATTGAAAACAATCGTCTTTTCAGTGCCTTCTTCCTTGCACCGATTGGCTTCATCAATCGCGGCCGCAACAGCGTGATTGGCTTCCGGTGCCGGGAGAATACCTTCGCTCCTAGCGAACTGAATTCCGGCATCAAAGGTCTTCATTTGCGTATATGCACGCGGCCGAACAAATCCGAGTTCTGTTACCAGACTCACCAAAGGTGCCATTCCGTGATACCGAAGACCGCCTGCGTGAAATCCGGGAGGAACGAATTTCGAACCCAGTGTGTGCATCTTCACCAATGGCGTAAGATTACCGGTGTCGCCGAAGTCATAGGCATACTGGCCTTTTGTCAATGAAGGACAATTCGCAGGTTCGACTGCAATGACATCGACCCGCTTGCCGCCTCGGAACTGTTCGCCGAGAAATGGAAATGTAAGTCCCGCGAAATTGCTGCCGCCACCCGTACAGCCAATGACTACATCAGGATAGTCATCAGCCATGTCGAACTGTTTCAGTGCCTCCTGTCCGACTATTGTCTGATGCATCAGGACGTGATTGAGTACGCTGCCCAACGCGTATTTGGTATCGTCTCTTTGAGCGGCTGCTTCAACCGCCTCACTGATCGCGATACCGAGACTACCCGTGCTGTCGGGGTTCTGCTCCAGTATCGCCCGACCGGAATTGGTTTGGTCACTTGGGCTCGCAACGCAAGTTGCCCCAAAACTTTCCATGAATGCTCGCCGATACGGTTTCTGATCATAACTGACACGCACCATGTAGACTTCTATATCAAGACCAAAGAAAGAACCTGCCAACGACAGCGCCGAGCCCCACTGTCCCGCACCTGTCTCGGTCGAGATGCGTTTGACACCTTCATTCTTGGAATAGAAAGCCTGCGCAATAGCTGTATTCGGCTTATGCGACCCGGCTGGGCTGACACCCTCGTATTTGTAGTAGATCTTTGCAGGAGTATCGAGTGCCTTCTCCAATCTTCGTGCGCGGTAAAGAGGACTCGGACGCCACTGAACGAGAATATCCCTGACAGGTTCGGGAATCTCAATATAACGCTCGGTGGATACCTCCTGCATGATGATTCCCATCGGAAAAAGCGGTGCCAGATCGTCCGGCCCGACAGGCTGTCCCGTTCCCGGATGCAGCACCGGTGGTGGCGGCTTGGGAAGATCGGCCGCGATGTTGTACCAGAATTTCGGAACTTCACTTTCGGGAAGTTGATATTTGATTGTCTCCATGTAGTCCTCCTTAAGTCGAAATTGAATTGACTTGTCGCACTATTGTGAAATCCTTCATCGGATTCCTCAATTCAAACTTAAATTCACTGTTGTCCCAATGCCTTAAAGAAATGCTCGGTATTCTTCGTAAAACAGATAGTCAGTACTCAAAAGTGTTTTCTGATTCGTTTCTCCTGCTCTTTATATACAGCATCATCCCAATCTTCAGTAGTATTTTCAAATATTCGCATTTGATTCTTTTGATGTCCCAAGTGCTCGTATAACCTTTCCACTGTAGCCTCATGAACTTCAATACTGCCATCTGAAAGAATGTGCTTTACGGCCCAGCCCGAAGCGACAAGCGTTCGTGCGACTAATAAAGCCCGATGGCAGAAAATAGGGTCTTTTTCCGCACACATCAGTGCGATGTTCTTATGTTGGCTTACGTCCTTCACGCGCTGGATACCTAAATCAAACAGTTCCGTTCGGGCCATCTCACAGTATTCCTTGTCTGACCTCCCGCCGAGTTTCTCACCGAGAAAGACATACTCAATTCCACACTTGTTCAACTCGTCGCTCAAATTTTCTCGATTGAAATTTGGTCGCCACCTGCTATAGGGCATTGACCGCACATCCCCCAAGATATTTATATGGTGCCCCTGCAATAGTTCAACAAACCGGGCTGTATTGTGCGTAGAATGACCAATCGTAAATATCCCAGTTGATATTTCTGTCTGGCTCATGATTTTTTTCTATTGCAGTGCAATCAGCTTGTAAAAATTCGCTTATTTTGCCAAGGCCGACTATAAGATAACTTTCTCCCAACGAAAAGTGCCAATCTTTACGAAAATCATCAACACGAACCAGTTATAGAGAGCCATCTTTCCTGATGCCAACTAGGTTTTAGTGGCTTCTCTGTAAAGACAGGAACACTTATGTGGCTATCGTATGTCGTCCGTTGCGACTGTGTAAAAGCGATTTATCCAGTGACGATACACCTGAAAGGAGCGAATAGTATGTAGGAATTGTTTGTGAAGAATTCGAGAATTTTGTTCGCGAGGTGTTTGGAATGGGAAATCTAGACTTTCGATTTTATACCCGCTTGTTTTAGTATTCCATTTGCTAAGTGCCTACTCTTCAGGTTAGAAGGGATACATATCTTCCTGTTTGAATTATCTTCTCCTTCTTGCGCCCAAATTTCATGGCTTCATTTTCCTTGCCTCAGCTTACGCCAACCATTGTTTTTCGGTATTTCCGTAACTTTCCTGTAATACGACATCTACGTTCAAACTGTTGCTAGAGCTTCAACAGTTTTTCCAGTCATAGCGTAAGTAGTTTTCACCTCATTACTCACGGGATTTGACTCTTTAGTTTCTGATTTTATATCTACTTGCACCAAAACTTCTCCTGCCGTGATGTGAAGATTCTCCGCAAGTAAATAGGGAATCATCTCTTCTCCTTCCTTAAACAGTTCAGAAACTGATTCAGCTTCCAGAAACAACCAGGTATATCCTTACTTGTTCCAGCCCACACCCCACATTCTTGGTCGTAAAACAATTCTAAAGAAAATTGATTTGCCACCGTATTGGTATCCATAATGCCTCCCAAACTAGGTCACTATAGTGAACAGATTTGTGCTACAAGTATATAACGTAACTGAATCTAAGTTTTCAAGCTTCGAAATCTGCCGAATAATTTGTTCGGACGTAACAATTTCACCGATCAATATTTGATCGTCGACTATGAGCTGCCTACTGCGTTTTTCATGGAGCTAAGAGTCCACAAGCAAAGGACCTTATCAGCTGGATTCTTTAGGCACAATGATGCTGCTGTCTATACTCCGATTAGTTATACAAAGTTTATGCGATGTGCCAGTAAACTATCTATAACTTTTGAAGTCATAAGACTCGTATTGTGTAAGTCTTGTTCAGCTGTAGAAAGTTTATGCCACATTTCGATAAACTATCTATAAGTCTGAATGGTCGTCCCTCACGAAGTTGTTCTTAGTGTTCCGAAATGATTAATACATAGTCAAGGTATTTTCTTTGGGCAGAACCTCAGACAGTCTCCGACGAAATTCGGCTTCAAGCTGCCTATACCAAAGAAATCCCAGATCCACGCAACCGATTCATAAATGCATCGAAGAGTGGAACAGTAAATGCAGCATAGCCGTATCTCGGGCTGTAGATCATGCCACCGACAATTAGTGCTTCCCTGATAGGACCGAGTTGTTGCGCTGACTTACCTAATACCTTGGCAATTTGTCCTGTTCGATGCGGGCCAGGACCGAGTTCCGCCATTGCATACAAGTAGACTTTTTGAGAATCCGATAATCGTTCGTATCGAGATCGAAAGAAGTTTCGGTCTAGTCGTTTAATCGCGGTAGCGCTCGCTTTCTCTATATCCTCAATTGTGATGGGTGAGGCTGGTGCGATGTTCCAGGCTTGGTATCCCCACTCTTGAAGGAAATAGGGATAACCCTGTGTTTTGGAAATAATCTCAGTAATCGCTTCATCCTTGAACACCACGTTTGCTTGTATCGCTGGTTGGACAAGGGCGCGCCTCGCTTCCGGTGGATCGAGGGGACCAATATCTGGGTACTCAAAGAGTCGCTCTGCGTAACTCTTTGCATCTCCCGATAGCTTGAACAGTAGAGGTAACCCTGCACCTACTACCAACACCGGCAGTTTTTTCTGATTCACTCTGTGCAAGGCTATGATTAATGCCTCCAGTTCTTCGGTGGACAGGTTCTGAATTTCATCGATTAGGATTACAATCGACGAATTTCGCGCCTTTGCAGCCTCACCAGTAGCGATAAAGACCTCAGGAAGGTCACGGCTTAGTGTACCGCTGTCCGCTACACCCTGTTCTCCTTCAATATCAACGGAGAACTCTACACCTTGCACTTTGACTGTTATTGCCCCGACGAAACTTTTTAGAACCCGCAACCCCCTTTTTACATGCTCATTTACTACCTTAGATCGATCGAGCTTTAGCAAAATTGCGCGTAAAGTGTCTACGATCACTTTTGACAATGGTTCATGACTGCTAATTTCAATGAAGTCTGTCAATGCCCTCTCGTCTTCCGCAATGGTCTGAACTTCATTCAGCAGAACTGTTTTTCCGACTCCGCGCAGCCCAATAAATATAAAACTGCGGGCTGACTGCCCAGACTTGTTTCGCTGTATAGCTAAGAGAGCATCGTCAAGAACCTCGTCTCGCCCAGCGAGTTCTGGCGGCGGTGTTCCTGCTCCTGGTGCGTATGGATTGATTCTCGGGTCCAATTACCAACCTAAAAACAGTTTATTAGCTATAGGTTTGAAGTTCGTGCTGTGTATGCATCAGTTAGTTATATAAAGTTTATACCATATTTTAGTAAACTACCTATAACTTTAGGAATGATAGAGTTCATGCTGTGTAAGTGTTGTTCAGTTATAGAAAGTTTACGCCGTGTATAGGTAAACTATCTATAACTTTGAGGTTTGAGGACATCCAATTTGTGACTGCCGGAAATACCCCTACAATACGAGTGAATCAGTTTGTTTTATGAATCTGAGGCATCTGTCAGGACGACTTATAATTGACCGTGTCTTTGGTTCCGAGCCACCGGTGCTTTGGATTTAGTGCTGTACGAAGGGAAAACAAATTGAAACATTCGGACGAACAGGCGCATCGCGGCTGGAATTCAAGTTTCCGGGATTTCCAGAACACATCGAACTCGGTGATTCTGAGCAATCTGCGCTCAGACTTCCCAGATTCATCAGAAATACAGGTCACTATCTGGCGACGGACTGTCCCTCAACTGGCAGAATTGGACGAAACCTGGGAAATTCTCTGCGCGAGTGGTTTACGATCGCTTGACAACAAACAATAAATGAGAGAGCGTTGATGAAAACCATACTCATTCTGTACTACAGCCGAGATGGCAGTGTTGCGAATCTCGCGAAAATGATCGCCCGCGGCGTCAACAAAGTTGACGGATGCGAATCAAAACTGAGATGTGTACCGCGAGTTTCAACGACCATTGAAGCGGTTGAAGACGCAATTCCATCAGCCGGTCACCCGTATGTGACACCGGATGATCTTGAAGTCTGTGACGGACTAGCGCTTGGCAGTCCGACCCGGTTCGGCAACATGGCCGCACCGTTGAAGTACTTCCTTGATTCCACCAGCTCGCTGTGGTTGTCAGGTAAACTTGCCGGAAAGCCAGCCTGTGTATTCACCTCGACATCATCCATACACGGTGGACAGGAATCCACACTCATGTCGATGATATTACCGCTATTGCATCACGGGATGATCATTGTGGGTATTCCATACACAGAACCGGAACTGTCTGATACCAGCACCGGAGGAACACCCTACGGTGCTTCGCATGTCGCGGGTTTTGCGGGCAACACAACATTGAGCAAGGATGAGGAATCGCTGTGTATGGCACTGGGTGAACGATTGGCGCAAATAGCAAGTAAACTTCGGTAAAATCAGTACGAAAATATCCAGGCATCAAAGAGAAGCCAATTTGCGTGTGGTATTCCGAATCCGTCGAACTGCGCGCTCTTACTCATGAATTCATTCGATCTGTTCGGATCGTATCGCATTAATGCCAACCATGCCTTCAAGTACCGCTGAAACAGTCGTAGTCGGAATGTCCGGAGGAGTTGATTCGTCCGTATCCGCCGCATTATTGCTGGAGCAGGGATACAACGTTATCGGACTCTTCATGAAGAATTGGGAGGATGATGACGATGATGAGTGCGGCGCGGCTGAGGACTTGGCAGATGCCCAAGCCGTTTGTGAAGTTCTGGACATACCCTTGAAGACGGTCAATTTTTCATTTGAATACTGGGAGCGGGTCTTTACCGGATTCCTAAAAGACCTTGAACGTGGCAAAACCCCAAATCCCGATATTATTTGCAATGTTGAGATCAAGTTCCGAGAATTCCCGCTCTGGGCGATGAAACTCGGTGCTGATTACGTCGCTACCGGTCACTATGCGAGAATTGATCACAGCAATGGTACGTTGAACCTTCTGAAAGGAATTGACAGTGATAAGGATCAGACATATTTTCTCTACGGATTGAAGACTGATGCGTTACAGAAAGCAATTTTCCCAATCGGATTCATGACCAAGGAACAGGTACGATCGAAGGCTCGCGAGTTCGGATTCGAAAACCACGACAAGAAAGGAAGTACTGGCATCTGTTTCATTGGACGAAGAAATTTTCGATCGTTTGTACGTCGCTACCTGAAATCTACCGAAGGTTCGATCACCGACCCAGAGGGCGAAGTACTTGGTAAACATGAAGGAGCGTTTCTATATACAATCGGACAAAGAACCGGACTTGGAATCGGCGGGCCCGGTGAAGCCTGGTATGTCGCGAGAAAGGATGTCGCGAGCAACACATTGATGGCGGTGCAGGGTCACGATCACCCACTGCTATTCAGTCGGCAGGCTGATATATCCAATCTGACCTGGATATCAATGCAACACGGATTGCCTTATCCTGCTCGCGCGAAGGTGCGATACCGGGGCGAAGAGCAAAACTGCCTCATCTGTCATTCACAGGATCAGGGCTACTTTGTGGAATTTGAGCAGCCTGTACGCGCAGTCACACCCGGACAGTCCATTGTCTTTTACGACAATGAGATCTGTCTCGGTGGTGCGGTGATCGAGGCCACGCGCTCCTGACATGCTTGCCGTTGGAATCACCGGAGGAATCGGTAGCGGAAAGACAGCAGCCGCGGACCGGTTCGCGGAGCTCGGTGTTCCTGTCATTGATGCCGACGTGATCGCGCGGCAAGTCGTGGAGCCCGGCCGACCCACCTGCCAGAGAGTGATCGAAACTTTCGGTGCTGATTTCGCCACCCCCGATGGCCGGCTGGACCGAATTAAACTCAGAAAAATCGTTTTTTCCGAACCCGAGAAGAAAACTCAGCTAGAAAACATACTACACCCCGCGATTCACGCAGAAATTCTGCACCAGCTGTCGAATCTTTCTGTACCGTACGCCGTCGTTGTCATTCCTCTGCTGGCAGAAAGCAAACGTAAATATCCACTTGATCGGGTGTTGGTCATTGACGCGCCTATGAATTTGCAGATCAGCAGGGTGTCCGATCGGGATAACGAGTCCGCGCAGGAAGTCGAACGCATCATCCGCCTTCAGGCGACACGAAAGGAACGTCTGGCGATTGCGGACGACATCATCTCGAATACCGGCTCGAAACATTCGCTTAGAGATTCAGTGGATGAGCTTCACAGCAAGTACCTGACTATTGCGGAAGACATGGACCACTAGAGCATGAGCGACTGCAAAGAAATCCAGCCGGGACACTGCTCAACCGCGCAGACTGGCCTGTTTCACGAGGAGTCCGGGCAAGAACTTGGTGAACGATTGCAATTCCTATCGCACCGGCCGAAACAGGTCGTGGATGTCGGATGCCATGCAAGCTCGCTCAGTCGGTTGCTGCAGTCGTATATTCCCGATGCTTCGGTGATTACGAGTGATGGGTCGACTAATGCAGGCACGAAAACAGAACACAAATTTACTGCGCCCGATAGCCAATATAGAGTCTCCGAACTGGAAAGTATGTCGCTTAATGCCGAATCAGCAGACCTGATCGTATCCAATCTATCCGCCTCGTTTTGTGACCCAAAAGTATTTTTTTCAGAATGCTATCGGGTACTGCGCGTAGACGGCACGCTCCTGTTTTCGATGTTCGCAATGAGGTCGTTCCAGGAATTGCAACTAGCCTGCAGGGATTCAGGGATTTCACAGGTTTTTGGAAAGTTTCCCGAAATGCACGAAATCGGTGATCTTCTTTTAGCTGGCGGCTTCGCAAACCCGATTGTCGACATCGATCGCAAGCGTCTGCACTATCCTGACACTCGAACTCTCACCGAAGTGCTCGAAAAGTCTGGTACGTATGCCATGCTGCTGCGCAATACCCGACATCAGTCAACAAAAAGCGTACAATCAACGTTGACTGGACAGTTCCGCGATCTCGATGACGATGGCAATATCATACTGACAGTGGACATAATTTATGGTACTGCATGGAAAAAAGAAATTGATGCCGGTACTGCTCACGTGCATTTTCATCCGACGTGAGCTTGCGTGCCATGGCGAATCTTGACCTATTGGCGAGCTTCTCATGAACTTGATGACATCTCAGGAATATTGCGAGTCTTTGCAGGAATACAGTCCGATTGTATATGTTCGCGGTTTGAAGGTAGATAGCGTGGCGAGCCATCCAATGCTCGCACCCGGAGTGAATGCCATCGCGATGACCTATGACTTTGCGAGGATGTCCGAGCACCGAGACTACGCACTCGCCGAGCAACACACTTCAGGCAAGACGGTCAACCGATTTGTACACATAAATCGCAGTGCAGACGATCTTCTTTCGAAGTTGGAATATGTTCGAGCAGTCTGTCAGCTGACTGGATGCGCCATGCGATATTTGTCCATGGACGGCTTGAACGCCTTGTACCAGGCAACGTATCGGATGGATGCCGAACACGGCACCGAGTACAGTGCTCGTCTTGTCGAGCAGATGCACCGCATTCAGGAAGAGGATCTGACAGTCGGTATTGCGATGACTGATGCGAAAGGCGACCGTTCGCTGAGGCCCAGCGAACAGCCCAAGCCTGACAGCCATCTGCGTATCGTCAATCGAAGACCCGATGGGGTCGAAATCTCCGGTGTGAAGGCCATTGTCACCGCGGCACCGTATGTGCATGAGTTGTTCGTGCTGCCCGGACGGAACATGACACGCGAGGACAAGGATTTCGCGGTGGCATGTCAGGTGCCGATTGATGCGAAAGGACTTACGATAATTGCCCGGCCTGCGGGTCGTCCCGGCGACCCCACTGCGGAGTTCAGCAACAGATTCGGCCAGTCAACCGGGGTGTGTATTTTCGAGAATGTATTTGTACCATACGATCGGGTCTATATGTGCGGCGAATGGGAGTATGCCGAATATCTCACCAAGACGTACGCCAATCATCATCGACACACCTGTATCGGTGCCCGGGCCGGATTCGGTGATCTGTTGATCGGCGCATCCGGAATGATGATTGAGACCAACGGACTTGATGTCAACGCGGAGCCTCATCTGAGAGACTCGATGGTGGAATTGATCAAAACCGTAGAGAGCTTCTATGCATGCGGTGTTTCAGCTTCGGTCTACTGCACCACGACACCGGCAGGCAACTGCGAGCCGGATGCGGTCTATTCGAACATCGGCAAACTGATGCTGGCGAATTCAATCTACGACATGCATCGAATCGCCAACACTGTTTCGGGCGGTCTGATCGTCACACTTCCGCACCCGGATGATGATCACAATCCAGACACGATGGACAAGCTGGATACTCTGATGTCAGCAAGTCCCGATATCCCACCGCATCGCCGGGCGACTGTCGCGCGGCTGATCGAAGATCTGACCGCCTCCCATTCCGGAGCCTGGTATTCGGTAATCAGCGTGCACGGTGGAGGGTCCCCAGAGGCGATGAAACGGGAGATTTTCAGGAAGTACCCCGTCGCAGACAAAGCAGAATTCGTACAGCGTCTGATTGAACGCGGTGTTCACGAAAGTTCCGAGAATACCACCAAACAACCCGGACAGTGCTGCGATACCGGTTGTGAACCACCTGAGAAGTCCACGATTCCAACTCGTGAGAAACCACAACTACTTCATTGAGGCGGGTCCGGTTCGCCCGAAGCAAGCATAGCCGGTAATTTAGCGCGTAGGTCTTCGCGAAGAAGCTCGGAGATCATCAGATCTCCAAAGCCTTCGGCGATCGCATTCTCAAAAAGCGTCAATGCCGAATCACTCATTGATGAACCAAGTCCTGCCTGTCGGATCAACTGTTCGATATATCTTGAGTCTTTCAGCGCGTTTCTCACACTGAAGACATAACCTTCGTAGTCATTTTCATCGACGATCTGTCCGATGATCCTGTTCAACGCGACCGAATTTCCCGAACCCCGGCAGATGATTCGATAAAACTTCTCCCAGTCAATCCCAAGTGAATCAGCAGCGTGGAAAGTTTCGATGATGGACCTTACCATACCGAGAACGAGGTAATTGCTGATCAATTTGGCACGACCACCTGATCCTACCGGACCGAAGTGCAAAGCCGATGAACAGAAATTCCTTAGAATCGGTTCAATCCTTGCGAAGACTTCGCTATCAGCGCCGACAAAGGCACCAAGTTCACCTGCATTGGACTGAGCTTTTCCACCAGCCAGAGGCGCTTCAGCGAACAAAACCGATTTCTCCCTGAGACGTTCCGCCAAGACCAATGTCGCAGAGACTGAAGACGTTCCGGTGTCAAGCACCAGATGACGGTCATTCAGGACAGGCCAAATCTCGGTGATGGTGTTACTTACATCTTCTGAGTTTGGCAGACAAAGAATCACGATTTCGCTGGCTTTGACCGCTTCTGATTTCGATGTGTACAACCGAGCGCCTGATTGAACCAATCGCTCTACATTGTTTACGTTCCGATGCACTGTTACCGACACCTGATGGCCGCCATCAAGCAGATTCGATGCGATTCCGAACCCCATGGCGCCAAGCCCGATCACAGCTATTCGTTCACTCATGACTACTTCCCAAACGTGAAATATGGTCGTTTTACCCGGTTAGTTCACTGTACATTGTTCCAGTACGTGTTCGGCCGCTTGCTCTGCACCGTCAAGTACAAATGTTACCGCAGACAGTTCTTTCAGTGTTCCTCTGATATTCACGATATAAGAATCCTTCGCGTCTCGGATAAATTCTATTGCCGTTGCGCCTCGCAATATTGTGTGTCCGACATCAGCGTAAACTATCCACGGCCGCTCTTTGGGTGAGTCTGAATCAAATTGGTGAGTGAAAGGAAAGGAACCGGAATAATACAAATCATCAGTATCCCAGACTATACGAACAAACAGCCTGCCACTCTTCAGTTCATCGGTGTTACAGAAGAATTCCAGATATGTCCTGAAATCCAATGCGTAAGTTCTGGCAATGGGGATTTGCCCGTTCAGCACCATCCAGTTACCGAACTTTTCCTGTCTGTCCTGCGCATAACAGACTGCCGCGAAGAGCCATGTGAGAATTACTTGGCAGCCGATCACTGTGAAACCAATTCGCATTGTTTAATCTATACCACTCAATGACTTACGAGTCCAACAACAATTTCGAACCCGCTCTAGCATTGAACCCTGCACTCCCGAATATCCGCGCTGGAGTTCTTAACCGTTCAAGAATTTATTTCAAGTTTGGCGAAATTCATAATTTACAATGAATCCTGCACAAATCTAAACGCTTTCGTACCGAGGAAACCTTGTACAATGAATAGTTTACTGTCAAAAATAAATGTTCTAATTCAATCGTAGGGAGATGCAATGAACGGTTCAATGATAAAAATCGGTGCATCGGACGGAGGAGAGTTTGAGGCCTACCTGTCGACACCAGCACAGGGTTCCGGACCGGGCTTGATCCTGTTGCAGGAGATTTTCGGAGTCAACCAGTATCTTCGGGATATGGCGGACCAGTTTGCGCAGGAGGGATATGTTGTATTGGTGCCGGACCTGTTCTGGCGAATGGAGCCCGGGGTCGTTCTTGGTTACAGCGATGAAGATTTTGGTAAGGCTTTCGGCTTTTACCAGCAGTTCGACGTCGACCAAGGCATCAGAGATGTCGGCGACACGGTAGCTGCCCTGAGATCAATGGAACAGTGCAAGGGAAAAGTCGGTGCACTTGGATACTGCCTGGGCGGCAAGCTGGCCTACCTCACAGCGGCTCGCACCGACGTGGACTGTGCTGTATCGTATTACGGGGTCGCAATCGAGGCTTCTTTGGACGAGGCGGTAAACATCAACTGCCCGATGGTGATGCATTTCGCATCAGAAGATCAGTTCGTCCCACCGGATGCAGTCGATGCCGTCCGTAACGCGTTTGAAGGACGTTCGGATGTCGAGATTTACTATTATCACGGTGTCAACCATGCCTTCGCGACACCGGGACGTGACAGCTATCACAAGCCGTCGACTATGATGGCGTATTCACGAAGTCTCACGCTTTTGCGCAGCATATTGGGCCCGATCTATGATTTGAGCCAATTGTGGGACAAACACTGTGAGCACGAGTTTGTCGGCCGAGATGTCCCTGCCACGATGGCGACAATGGTTGATCAGCCTTATGTAAACCACATCCCCACCATGACCGGTGGCGTTGGCAACCAACAACTCAGCCGATTCTACCAGCACCACTTTGTGAATTCGAATCCGGCGGATACGAAACTGATTCCCATTTCACGGACGATAGGCACTGACCGGCTGGTCGACGAGATGCTGTTCTGCTTCACCCACGATTGTGAGATTGACTGGATGCTGCCGGGTATAGCGCCAACCGGTAAATATGTTGAGGTGCCTTTGGTGGCGATTGTCAATTTTCGCGGGGACAAGCTGTGCCACGAGCACATCTATTGGGACCAGGCGTCGGTTCTGGTACAGATCGGCGTCCTGGATTCAGATGGTTTACCAGTAGCGGGTCAGGAAACCGCTAAAAAACTCATTGATGAAACCTTGCCTTCCAACACGCTCATGGCGAAATGGGCGACCAGCGAAGGTAAATAGATTACCTGATCATACGCAGGAGAAAATAAAAATGCGACTCAAATCTCTAATTGTTATGTTTGCATTGTGTTTCGCCACAGTGGCGCACGTGCAGGCAGACGACGACACGCTGACCATTGCGTACAACGTCAACCTCCCATCTTGGGATCCTACAGTCGGCTTATCGGCAGTCAATCCGACCATACAGTCCATCTATAAGTCCGTTTTCGATCAATATGTCGATCAGAATCCGGACCTGAGTTTCAAGCCCGGGTTACTGACCGGTTGGGGTTGGAATGAGGATCGGACAAAAATTTGGCTGGAAGTCCGCGATGACGCCTACTGGCACGATGGCAGCAAGGTTACTCCTCAGGATGTGGTTTGGTCACTTGAAAGGGCCGGGCATCCGGATACCGGCAATCCTATCATGTTTGTTTGGAGCAAGGTTGCCAATTTCAGCATTGATGGCAATCGAATCACCGGCGATGTTGTCTCGTTTGAGCCAACATTGTTCAAGTGGATGGCTTTCCTTACCGCGTACGTTCTTCCGCAGAAATATTATGAGGAAGTCGGGGCTGAGGGATTCGAGGGTGCGCCTGTCGGTTCCGGTCCATACATGGTTGATCAGTTTGAGCGAAACAGCTTTGTAAGGCTGAAACGTTTTGACAACTATTGGGGACCACAGCCGGAATTTGAGACCGTCATTTTCAAATTTGTAACGGACGCGAGTAGCCGCGTTGCGGAAATCGAGAGCGGCAGTTCCGATATCACCATTGAAATTCCGTACGAGGAATACGACAGATTGCGAGCCAAGGAAGGACTGGTCGGCCGCAGCACTCCTGTTTCCGACATTGGTATGATTTTCATCAACGACATCGAGGTGATGGAGGATGCCAACGTTCGCAAGGCGCTCGCACATGCCATCGACAAGAATGCGATCGTCGAGCACCTGCTTCGTGGCTATGGCGTTCCGATTGACACCTTGCAGGCACCACAGTACTCCGCTTTTGACTCATCAATCAGCGTCGCACACGATCCTGAGAAAGCCAAAATGCTGTTGGCTGAATCCGGTTATTCGACAGACAATCCGGTCCGTTTCAAGATCCAGACCACGCGGGGGTTCAAGCCCAAGGACTACGAAATGATCCAGGCTATTGTCGGCATGTGGCGGAAAATCGGTGCTGAAGCTGAAATTGAGGTGTATGAAATTGCGAAGCACTTCGAACTACGTGCACTTGACACTCTCGCACCGGCAGCTTTCTACAACTGGGGCAATGCGATTGGTGATCCGTCCACGTCGACCGGATTCGCCATGTTCGGTCCGTCACCACATTCGACCTGGGACACCGACGATCTGGACGCGATGATCGGTCCGCTTTGGGGTGAACCGGACGAAGACACGCGCATCGCCGGTTATCAGGCAGTTGACCGGTACATCGCAGAAAACGCCTATGTCATTCCTCTGTTGCAGTTCGTGCAACCCATCGTACACCGGGATGGCATTGAAGTGACACCGCATGTGGCAAACTTCGTTCTGCCGCAGTCGGTCACAAAAACCAATTGAGTGTCACCGGCAATATCCAACACATAAGTGATCCGCTGCCTGAAAAGGCAGCGGATTGATTCATGGCCTCGCGATTTCTCCTGCGACGGCTGCTACTGATTTTGCCGACACTGTTCGGCGTTTCCATCATCGTGTTCGTCCTGTTGCGGGTGGTACCAGGCGATCCGATTGCCATGATGATTCCACCGGGCGCCAGTCAGGCGGACATCGACAACCTGCGACAACTCTACGGACTCGACAAATCAATACTGGATCAGTACCTGATCTGGTGCGGTGCTGTAGCGGGTGGCGATTTCGGAATTTCAATCAGTCTGCGGCAAGATGTTGTCCACCTGATCCTATCGCGGCTCCCGGCAACCTTAGAATTGGCCCTGTCGGCAATGGCGCTCGCGGTCGTGCTCGGTATCGCCCTGGCAATCATCGGTACCTACTGGCAGAACCGCTGGCCTGAGGCCGTAATCGACGGCATCAGCGGCTTCAATCAGGCCATTCCAGATTTTCTCTGGGGATTGATTTTTATCCTGGTACTCGGGGTGTTGTGGCCAATTCTGCCAATCTCCGGTCGAATCGACCCCAGGACAGGTATTGAATTCACCACTCAGTTCTATCTGGTGGAGAGCGTTCTGAGAGGTGAATTCGCAATTTTGATCGACCTTGTGAGACACATGCTTCTGCCAATGGTAGCACTGGCACTTCCGCTGACCGCCGTCATCACCCGAACGCTCAAGGCTTCACTGTTCGAGACGATGACACAGGATTACATCCTGCTCAGTGAGATCAAGGGGTTCAGCAGATGGCGGATTCTGATCGTCGAGGCGTTGCGCAACGCACTGATTCCCACTGTGGCACTGTCTGGAGTTCAGTTCAACTTCCTACTCGGTGGCACGGTGCTGATCGAGAGGATATTCAGCTATCCCGGTATAGGGAACATGGCGATCGGGGCCGTCATCGATCGTGATCTTCCATTGATACAGGGTCTGATCATCACCTTTGCGATCATCTTCATTTTCACCAACCTGCTGATCGACCTGAGTTACCGTCTGCTCAATCCGAGAGTTGCCAATGAATGAGTCCGGTCGCCGATTCGGAAAATTCACTTCCAGTCATATACGTGTCTACTTGGGAGGATCGGTTGTCCTGCTGATGATCATAGCTGCGGTGCTCGCACCTTGGATCGCTCCCCACGATCCGCTGGAACAGGATCTGATCAGCGGTCTGCTCCCGCCATTTTGGTCATCCGACTACGATTCAACTTATCTTCTTGGTACGGACAGTCTGGGAAGAGACCTTCTGTCAAGACTGATATACGGTGCGAGAATCGCACTCATCGTCGCTATCGTTGCAGCGACTCTCGCCGCCGTGCTCGGTACAGTTCTGGGTCTGCTGGCCGGCTACTTCGGTGGCCTGTTCGATACCACTATTTCCCGCATGGTGGATATCTGGATGTCGTTCCCGCCGGTTCTACTGTCGATCATCCTGGTTGCTGTGATCGGTACCGGGCTGCATTCGGTGATCATCGCCATCGTTGTGATTGACTGGACGAGATTCTGTCGCGTTGTGCGAGCGGAAGTATTGGTTCAGCGAGAGCAGGAATACATCACCTCGGCGGTTACAATCGGACTCGGCCGCTGGACAATTCTGTGGCGGGAAATTCTGCCGAACATCGTACCGCTACTGATCACACTGCTGACACTTGAGATGGGTATCGCCATCATTGTCGAGGCAATCCTCAGCTTCGTCGGCCTGAGTGTATCGTCAGATCAGGCGACTTGGGGAGGTTTGATTCAGGAAGGTCGGCTATACGTGCATCAGGCATGGTGGGTGATGACGTTGCCGGTTCTATGCATTATCGCGTCGGTCCTGGCATTCAATGCGCTTGGTGATGGCTTGCGGTCAATATTGGACCCTGTGATGCGAAGATGAATTCAATTTTGAACATCGAAGATCTCCATTTGGAAGTGAGGCAGAATCAGTTGGCAAACGCGGTACTGAGCGGAGTCGATCTTTCAATCAATATCGGAGAGATTCATGGACTCGTCGGTGACTCTGGTGCCGGCAAGAGCATGCTCGCCAAAGCGATCCTTGGCATTCTATCCACGGCGACAACAATCAGGAATGGCGAAATTCATTTTGACGGGAAAGATATCACCCGTCTCGACCGAAAACAGCGTCGATATCTCGCTAGTCGACATATTGCCATGATTCCGCAGGATCCGATGACTTCACTGAACCCAGTTCGTCGGGTCGGGAAACAGGTATGTGACGTATTACAGTTGCACATGGGAATGAACCGGGCAGAGGCGCAACGGGAAGCACAGTGTCTGCTCGATCAGGTTCAGATTCGGGAGCCGGAAACAGTGATGCGAAAGTATCCATTTGAACTGTCGGGCGGAATGAGGCAAAGAGTGCTGATTGCGATCGCATTTTCATGTAAACCGGAACTGATCATCGCGGATGAGCCGACCACTGCTTTGGATGTCACAGTGCAACGGCAGATTCTGCAACTCATCAAACATCTCCAGATGAATTCCGCAACTGCATTACTCTT
This sequence comes from Arenicellales bacterium, assembly GCA_963666625.1. Lineage (GTDB taxonomy): Bacteria > Pseudomonadota > Gammaproteobacteria > Arenicellales > JAJDZL01 > JAJDZL01. The sequence continues at coordinate 1,235,651 of OY762925.1, read as the reverse complement.
CATATCGCATGATCTTGGTGTTGTCGCCAAAATCTGTGACCGCATCAGCATCATGCAAAGTGGGCGTATTGTTGAATGCCAGACAGCGAAGTCGCTTTTCGACGAACCACAGCATGCCTATACCCGGTCACTATTGGAGACGACTTCGAAATATTATCGATTCGACCGCAGTCCGAATCCTCAAAGCGAGGCAATCGCTGAGCATCAAGATCATGCCTGAGATTGTAAATCCAGAAGAATCGCTACTTGATATTCGCGATCTGCGTCTTCATCTGCCCGATCGTGCCAGAAGACCGCTGTTCGGGTTTACCCCGAACGTTGAGATTCTCAAGGGAATCAACCTGGGTGTGAAAAGAGGCGAATCGGTCGGGGTCGTCGGTGAATCCGGTAGTGGTAAAACATCGTTCGGCCGTACCGTCATGCGACTGTACAAGCCGACGGGAGGTGAGATTCGATTCAAGGGGAATGACATCACCTATCTTGCGGAAAGCGAGCTTCGTCCGATGCGTGCTGAAATGCAGATGATTTTCCAGGATCCCATGTCATCACTCAATCCCCGACACCGAATCTATGTGATACTGACGCAGCCGCTGTGGGCGTTTGGAAAAGTGGACAGTCGGAAAGAATCAGAACGGATTGCCCGTGTCCTGCTGGAGCGTGTCGGTCTGCCGACAGAATTCGTCAATCGCTATCCTCATGAATTGAGCGGTGGGGAGCGTCAGCGCATCAATATCGCAAGGGCGGTCGCGGTCCGCCCCGAACTGCTGGTTGCCGACGAGATCGTCTCTGGTCTGGATGTTTCTGCGAAATCACGAATTTTGGATCTGCTGCAAGGCCTGAAGGATGATCTTGGATTGGCATTGATCTTTATCAGTCATGACCTTGCGGTTGTCAATCATATCTGTGATAAGGTACTTGTGATGCATGGTGGCGAAGCAGTCGAAACTGCGGACAGCAATGAATTATTCAGTGCGCCGAAGGCGGATTACACCAAAAGTCTGATCAGTGCCATACCACTACCTGTAGTTGAACCCGGCTGGCTGCACGACAGTCAGTCAGTTCAGAACACTGACGATCTGTCGATGAAGGAGGAGAAAGAAGGAAAAATGGATAGTCAATTCAACATTTCCGGCTGCGTTGCACTGGTATCAGGAGCAAATCGCGGTATCGGGCGAGAATTCGTCAATGCTCTGGTTAATCGCGGAGCGAAAAAAGTTTATGCCTGTGCGCGATCCACGGACGGCGTGGCCGATCTTGTCAGCAATCATCCAGATACAGTTGAAGCTATCGAGCTGGATGTTACCAATCACGAACAGATTGAAACAGTCGCCCAACAGTGCGGTAACGTGACTTTGCTGATCAACAATGCCGGGATCAATCGTCTCAACGCGATTGTTGCCGGTGATGACATTTCGGCTGCACGAGCGGAAATGGAGACAAACTATTTCGGGACGATGGCGATGTGTCGAGCGTTCGCTGGTGTGCTCGGGCAAAACGGTGGCGGTGCGATTGCGAATATCCTGTCAATTCTGGCGCGCGTGAATCTGCCGATGATGGGATCGCTTTGCGCGTCCAAAGCCGCCGGACTCAGTCTGACGCAGGGGGTTCGGGCTGAAACCGCGAAGCAGGGTACTTTGGTGCTCGCTGTCATGCCGGGTGCAGTGGATACAGACATGAGCCGTGATTTCCCACCTCCGAAAATGCCTCCATCGGAAGTGGCCGAGCAGACGCTTGATGCCTTGGAGTCAGGACTGGAGGAACTCTACCCGGGCGATATGGCTGACGGTGTGTCCAAAGGTCTTGATGCCAACCCAAAAGGAGTGGAGAAGGAGTTTGCCCAATACTTGCCCTGAGTTCGAGATACTCGCTGATCAGATTGTCCAGCCGCCATCGACAACAAAGAACTGTCCGGTTGCGACTTTCGACTCGTCCGATGCGAGATAGACGATGATCGGGGCAATATCCTCCGGTAGCGACATCTTTCCGGTAGGTTGACGGGTCAGCATTTCCTGATAGGCCTTTTCGTAATCCCCGCGGGCTCTCAGTCGCTCTTTCAGTGAGGGGGTTAGTACAGTCCCAGGACACACTGCGTTGCATCGGATCCCCTGTTTTATGTAATCGCGGGCGATAGCTTTGGTCAGACCGAGTACTGCGCCTTTGGTGGCACCATATACACAGCGACTGGCGGCACCTGTGATCGCTGAAACAACACTTGCCATATTGATGATCGAACCGCCTCCGTTTTCGATCATTGCCGGAAGAAAAGCCTCAATCACCCTGGCATGACTTCGGACATTGATAGCAAGCGACTTTTCCCAGATGTCATCATTGGCTTCTTCAAGAGTACCGTGATGGACATATCCGGCGCAGTTGAATATCACATCAGGTGTCGGTATCGTCGTCGGTAATCGAGCAATCGCTGCACTATCGGTCACATCGAGTTGCAGGCAACGAATGTTGTCACTTTCCTGCTCCAGACTGGTCAATGAAGGAGTATCGATGTCAGATGCAAATACTGCAGCGCCTTCTTTGGCCATGGCAATTGCACTGGCTCTGCCGATACCCATCCCAGCCGCCGTCATAAAAACTGTTTTGTTTTTCAATCTGCTCATAGAAAGATAATCTGTAGTTGCAATTTTCAGTTTGATTTTATCAATTTAACGCACTTTGCATCGCAGGGGAGCAATAAAATTTCTGTTAAAATTCCACTCAAATGTCTGGACCGAGTTTGGATTCATAACCTACCTTTCGTACTCGACGCAAAACAATGCGCTGGAAAAAAACTGTCACAATGATCGAAGCTCACGCTGAGGGTGAGGTTGGACGCATAATCACCAGCGGAGTGATTGATATTCCTGGTGCCACAATGGTCGAGAAGCTCGACTATATGAATACCGACGGTGATGACCTGAGGAAGTTTCTGGTGCTGGAGCCCCGAGGTTATGCGCAAATGAGCACGATGTTGCTGTTGCCTCCGACAAGACCAGAAGCAGATATTGCCATGATCGTTCTTCAAGGCGACAAAGCACATGCCATGTCGGGTTCCAATGCAATCTGCACTGTCACCACGGTATTGGAGACCGGTATTGTCGAGATGCGGGAGCCCGAGACATCTGTAATTCTGGATACGCCTGCCGGACTCGTTACAGCCAAGGCGATTTGCTCCAATGGAAAGTGTCAGACTGTGGAACTGGAGATGCCGTCGTGCTATGTGGATTCCACGAACGTAGAAGTCGACGTCGACGGGTTGGGGCACATTCCGATCGACATAGCATTCGGCGGAATATTCTATGCGCTGGTCGACCCCGCTGCTGTCAATCTGACCATTGACCCGGATTCTGCGCGGGCATTGGTTGATGCCGGATCAAGAATTCAGCGCGCCGCCAACAGTCAGCTCACGATAGCGCATCCGGAATTTTCCGCATTGAACGGTCTTTCATATGTCATGTTCGTCAGCACAACTGATGACGGACGATTGAAAGGCGCTACTATTTTGCCACCGGGTCGAATTGACCGGTCACCCTGTGGTACCGGCAATTCAGCGCGGATGGCCTTGATGCATTCAAGGGGTGAGGTACAGGTCGGGGATCAATTCACCGCTTTGTCCATCATTGATAGCGAGTTTCACGTAAAACTGCTTAGAACGACAAAAATTTACGGACGAGATGCGGTTGTACCGTCAATCGCTGGCAGAGGCTGGATTCATGGAGTGCATCAAATCGGGCTTGATCCCACGGATCCTTATCCGAAAGGCTATCTGTTGTCTGATTGTTGGGGGGAAGCGTTCGACCTGCTCAACTAAATTTTCCTATTTCAGAACTGGCTGTGGTTAACTTACCTGTTCTATCAAACAACCATCAAATAAAAAATATTCCAAATTTATTTATAAAAACAATTAGTTATGCTCGCAACGCAGAACAGATAGTCCAAAAAATCAACAATCCATCAAACAACCATCAAATAAATCCAGCTTACTCATCAGCCATTGGGCTAGCCCAGAAAGGCAAGTATGTTCGGTTCCGTGGACCTGCAGACGGGTCTTCCAAAACAATTTTACCGTCCTCTAAAGCCTCTTTTATCAAACGAGAGGCACTGGCAGCATTTTGATCAGCGATACCAAACCGTTTTCGTAATGAAGTATTGGTCATTTCACGATTAGAGACGCGACAAAGACAGGCGTGAAAGTAACATGCTCGAATACGATCAAGCTTACCCAAATTCTTGAGATCTTTATATGCAAAGAGAACGACGCGCGTAAAATCTCCTGACGATTCAAACAATGGGGCAGGTAACTTAAACGACTCTACTTTGAGAATCACCTTGTCAATTCCACTGCCGCGTTCTTCACAAATTTGAAAACGACGCATGAGAGAGGCCAAAGCCTCGTTCCGTGATTTAGGTGATGTATCCAGAAAACGCTGGGTGGAAACCAGAGGTTTCCCGGGGTTGGTGAATTCGATTCGATCTTTGAAGATTTCGACCATCGGGCCTGTACCGGTAGCAAAGAAATCCTGATGAATCAGTGTATTTGCCACTAGTTCACGTATAGCCAGTTCTGGATACATTGGTATTGACCTGCGAAGTGCTTGTCCAATGACTTCGCTACTTGGAAGCAAGCCGTTGATATAGCTAACGAGATCTTCAAATCCAGCAGCGTATCCTTTTACGCTTGGTTGATGTTCCTTGATAGTTTCGATGCGGCTCGTACCACGGTACTGAATCACACGCACGATCTTACGACTAAGCCTGCGAAAATCAGTCAGATTCTTTGCCAAGAGAATTGCACCAAGGTTAGTAATATTCCAACCTCCTGCCGGGCACGCCCGAATCAAGTTATCGTTGGATAAAGCTTCAATAATTCGATCGTGGTTGACCGGTAATGGTAATTCCAATAATTCAAAGTATTTCGAGTAGTCCAGCTTATTCAGGACTTCTTCGACGTTTAGATGTTCAGCCGCAACCAGACCTTCAAAGGGTCTCTGATCAAATATTCGCCAAAGTGCCCTCTCTCGATCAGGTGCTGCGATTAATGTTTTTTTTATCTCTCCTATACGAATGTATTCCTTACCGCTGAAACTCACTGGATAACGATACGCGCGATCTATCTCCAATATTACCACCTGCAGATCATCAATTTTTACCGCGTCAAAGCGAAATTGGATCTTCGGATTTAACAATCGCAATAGCCAATTCTCTAGAGGCTCATTTCCTTTTTTGGTATTGGTTGGATGGAAATTTGTGCCGACTATCTCATGTGTATTACTTTTTACACCCCAGATTACGTAGGCGTGTTCTTTGCTATTTAGTGCTGCAGAATTCGAAAGTGCAGATATATATTCTCCAATTTCTTGAGGGTCTGCTTTATTCTGCTTGAATTCCACCCATTCCATTTCACTAGGAAGTCTGCACAATTCTTGAACCAGACCTGAAAGATATTCGTCAGAATAGGCGACACTCATGGATATGTTCGTAAAGTTGCGGGTTCAAATTTCAAGTCACTTTCTGATTAATCGCTTGCGGGTGTTACTGTGTTTGATTTCTAGGTAAATTCCAACTCTTCTGAGGCCATGGTTGACGCTCGATCCGGTGTAACGCACTTCTTCTGTTTGAAATGCGTTGATGTTGGCGATCAGGTGTCTTCTGATCTTTTACCAAATATCACGAAATGTGGAGTAAGAAATCATGTCTATTTACGATAACACGATTATCACTCATATTATTTTAACATGGCTAAAAATCAAGAATTTTGTTCGGTCACCCGCATTCTGCGACAGGAAAAAATTAAACGTTTGATGGAATCAATGTTACGTGGCTTGGTGAAGAAACAATGATGAAATTGTGAGCGATTCAACCTATCGGACAAACTGTAATTTGGATTCGGTCTGATTAGTTTGTCATTGCCCGTTTCAGCATGGTATACGGTCAAATTGGCCGTTCTATCAAATAGCCATCAAATAAACTTATTTTCCAATTATTTATTTAAAACAAATAGTTATGTTGGCAAAGCAGACCAATTATTTAAAATTATCAAATACCCATCAAATAACAATCAAATAAAATCAGACTAATCTTTTGACTATTTGTTTCGCCGGCAGCACACAGCAAAACTTCGTTGAGACGGCTAAATACTCACATTGAAGGTGAAGCCGATGCGATCAATACCAAGCGAATTTGCTGCTGTTACGACCATTGGAAGACCAAGAAATTACCTCGGCCGCTCGTGAGGTGATATCTGTATCGAGGAACCTGATTCTTATGCAGCTGAAGATTTAGGGAAAGTACAAGGAATTCCATGCGATCATCGCATGACGGGCGTGAGAACTGCAACCGCCGGCCGCATATGTGATTCAGGGGTGGGCATTTGCAATTTTGCTATTTTTGTAAGATTGACTTAGAGTAGTACGCATGCGAGCACCATTTCGATTGGCAACTTTGGCATTGATCGTACTTTGTGTGATGGTCACTGCGACCACGTTTAGTGATGAGACGTTGGCATCCACTAAATTCAAGGACCTGTACAAAGGCTGGACATTTAAGAAGAGTTTGCCGGCAAACTTCAAGAAATATGGATATCTAGTCGCGAAAAAGAATGACGGACACCCAGTGCGTGATGGAAAAAAATCCATGCGGTTTGAAGTACGAGCAGGCGATTGTAGTTGGACAATCGGATGGAATGACTGCGAAAAGGATCGTGAAAGACACGAACTTCTCAGCCGACAGGCGTGGGGCGGGGGTGAGTACTGGCATCATTGGTCTATCTTTTTGCCTGAGGACTACCCTGTCATTTTCCCTGTCAAGGTTGCTTTAGGACAATTTCATCAGCAGAACTCGCATGTTGTGTGGATGTTTCAAAATAGAACTGGCGGCTATTTCGTCGACAATCAAACTATTGGCCGAACTCTTGAGTCCGTAAAGATATTGACAGACGAGGAAATGCGGGGCAAGTGGTCTGACGTACTGGTTCACGTACGCTGGACACATAAGAAAGATGGATTTTATCGCGTCTATGTAAATGGTGAAACAATACCGCGTTACGAATGGACTGGACAAACAAAAAGAAAAGGCAAAAAAGTCTACTACAAGGTGGGGATCTACCGCACGTACGTCAGCAGGGAGCCTGCCGGGCCTCAGACGCAAGTTGTTTACTACGATCATGTAAACCGGGCCAAAACGTGCGAACGTGTTACCCGATATTTTGATTGCGACGCGATTGTGGCCAATGAAAGAAAGTAGTCAGGGATGTATTATTCTCTTTCGGGTGGTCTCCGTTTTGAAATCCCGGAGAGTTCCCATGCAGTTGAGGCGACGAATTGAACCCTTAGCCGGTTGGATCGAGTTCGACCTCATCCTCATCTTCTTCTTTACTCAACTTCTTGGCATATGTAAGCTTGGAGAAATAAAGCCCGATTTCGAACAGAATCCAGACTGGAATCGCCAGCATGGTTTGCGAAAAGACATCCGGCGGTGTTAGAAACATACCAACCACAAACGCGCCAACAATAATGTAAGGCCGCTTGGCAGCCAGACTCTCCGGTGTAGTCGCTCCAGCCTTTACCAGCAGTACCGTCGCGATCGGCACTTCAAATGCGATACCAAACGCAAAAAACAGTTTCAATACGAAACTCAGGTACGCGTTGATATCGGTCATCACTGCAACGCCTTCCGGTGCTGTTCCGGTAAAGAATGCGAAAATTATCGGGAAGACGACGTAGTAGGCGAAAAGAATGCCCAGATAGAAGAGAATACTGCTCGAAACCAGAAGTGGCACCACCGCCTTCTTTTCATGTTTGTACAGTCCAGGAGCTACAAAGGCCCAAAGCTGGTAGAGCAGATAAGGCATTGCAATACCGACAGCGAACGCGAAAGCAAATTTGAACGGTACGAAAAACGGTCCATGAGGTTCTGTTGAAATCATGGTGTTGCCCTCTGGCAGAACTCCCATCAGGGGAGCCGCCAGATACTCGTAGAGTGTATTGGCAAATGGTGCGCAAGCGACAAATATCACCAAAATGGCAATCACACCACGCATCAAGCGTTGGCGCAACTCCACAAGATGAGAGATAAAAGTGGTACCCGTTGCGTTGGGGTCCTGATTATCGTCTGCCATACGTCGCGTCAGCCAGTAGCCTTGGTTTCTTCAACCACACCCGTCTCCTCTTCCTTGGCTACGGGTACGGGTTCAGGTTTCTTAAAGTCCGCCTTCACAGCGACCGTTTCGTTCGCATCGGCAATTTCTTCATTAAGCGACGTAGCCGCCTCTTCGAACATCGCCTTGGTTTCTGTCATATCTTTATCGACAACGGATTTTGTATCCTCAAGGTCTTTCTTGATACTTTTCAGCTCCTTCAGTTCGCTGGCATCAAGTTCGCGATCAATGTCACGCTTGACTTCGGCCAGAGTTCTTCGTGCTTTGCCGACCCAAAGACCGATGCTGCGCGCAGCGCGCGGCAATCGCTCCGGCCCGAGTATGAGCAACGCGATCAATGCAATGATCGCAATTTCCCAAAAACCGACATCAAACACGCTGGAACAACCTCACCTGACAACGCAATGAAGTAAAGATCAAGCTTTTTCTTTTTCAGCTGTCTCGACTTCTTCCGTGGCAGCCTTGGCACTGGTATCTTCCAGAGATTCCTTGGACTCGTCATCCTCGTCCATATCTTCCTTCACGGATTTCTTAAAGCTTTTGATAGCTGTTCCGAGATCGCCGCCCATACCTCTCAATTTCTTTGTGCCGAACAACAACACAACGATGACAAGTATGATCAGCAACTGCCAGATGCTTATACCTCCTGGACCAAACATTTCCCCTCCCGGTTCATATTTCAACCTCAAATAAAACTGTAATCAGCAAATTATCACTCAAATTAAAAATATTAGTCAACTTCGTGACTTTTTCTCCTCCAGTCCGGACATACCGAATCGACGGCTGAGTTCGTCAAGCACATTATGATGTGTCAGATCAAAACGTGACAACAGCACCATGGAATGAAACCACAAGTCAGCCGTCTCGTAAACAATTTGCTCGATATTGCCGGCTGTGGCCGCTTCGGCTGTTTCGTTTGCCTCCTCGACTACTTTTGCGGACATAATGTCCACACCCTGTTCGTGCAGCGATGCTACGTAAGATCGATCAGGTTGCTCGTTCTTTCTGGACTCGATGACATCCATCAAAGCCGTTAGAATATCTTTATCCACAATGCTACACGTTCTACTTTCTGTAAATTTCTTCAGGATTTTTCAAGACGGGGTCGACTTCGCTCCATTTACCGTCTTTCAGTTTCCTGAAAAAGCACGACTCGCGACCTGTATGGCAGGCAATGTTTCCATGTTGCTGGACTTGCATCAGAATCACATCGGCATCACAGTCCACCCGAATCTCGCGAACGGTCTGTACATGTCCGGACTCCTCTCCCTTGTGCCAGAGCTTGTTTCGGGAACGCGACCAGTAAACTGCCCGTCCCTCAGATACTGTCAATCGCAGTGACTCAGGCGACATCCAAGCCACCATCAACACCTTGCCGGACTCGGCATCCTGGGCGATCGCTGGAAGCAGTCCGTCGTCAGACCACTTCAACTCATCACACCAATCATCTGCCATACCATTGCTCCTGAATTAATTCGCAAACCTCTATCCCTCTTGAACGCATGTGTTCTTTGGCCTGCGCGATTGTATATTCACCGAAGTGAAATATGCTTGCCGCAAGCACCGCGTCAGCGTGACCGAATTCTATTCCATCCGCCAGATGGGATAGTTCACCGACTCCCCCCGATGCGATTACCGGAACCGGCACTGATTCAGACACTGCTCGTGTCAGTTCCAGATCGAATCCGATCTTGGTTCCGTCACGGTCCATGCTGGTGAGCAGGATTTCACCCGCTCCCAGTTTACACAAGTGGATTGCCCAATCAATGGCATCCAGTCCGCGCGGCGTTCGACCACCATGTGTGTAAACTTCCCAGGCAATCGGCTCGCTATCAGGGATCCGACGGGCGTCTATTGCCACGACAATGCATTGCGAACCGAATCTGCCGGCAGCCTCCTCAATGAACTCGGGACGCTCCACGGCCGCTGTATTGATCGATATCTTGTCCGCACCTGCATTCAAAAGGTTTCTAATATTATCCACATTTCGCACTCCACCTCCGACGGTAAGCGGAATAAACACCTGTCGGGCGACATCTTCGACAATATTGATAATCGTATCACGACCGCTTGAACTGGCCGTAATATCAAGAAACGCGATTTCATCCGCACCTTGTTCATCATAAATACGCGCGACTTCAACGGGGTCTCCGGCGTCCCGGATATCGACAAATTTCACACCCTTCACAACACGACCGTCGTCAACATCCAGACAGGGAATGATTCTTTTGGCAAGAGGCATCTCAGACCGCCTCACTGCGAGCAGTTTTTTTGCAACTGGAAATCAGCCGCATCGCTTCTGAGTAATCCAGTGTACCCTCATAAAGCGATTTACCAGCGATGGCCCCCAGGATGCCGGAATCGCTGACATCAAGTAAGTTTTCGATATCTCTAATATCCCTGATTCCGCCTGACGCAATCACTGGTATGGATAGTTTTGATGCCAGGTGAGCAGTCGCTTCAACATTGACTCCGCTCAACATACCATCGCGCTCAATATCTGTGTAGACAATTGTTGATGCGCCGTTTCGTTCGAGTTCGCGGGCCAACTCCAAGACATCAGCGCGACCGCTATCAGCCCAACCTTCAACAGCAGCCCGACCCTCGCGCACATCAAGGCCAGCAATCACCTGCCCCGGGTACTGTGAATCGATTTCGCTGACGAATGACGGATTGTTGACTGCACGTGTACCGAGAATGACAAATCCAACCCCTGCTTCCAGATAGCTTCTGGCTGTCTCGACTGTCCTGATCCCACCGCCGATCTGAATTTCTATATTCGAATGCCTTTCCGCGATTTTGCCGACAACATGAGCGTTGACGGGTTTTCCTTCGAAAGCGCCATTCAAGTCAACTATGTGAATTCGTCGCGCACCACAGTCAACCCAACGGTCAGCCTGGCTAACCGGATCGTCCGAATAAACAGTCGCATCCAGCATTCGTCCCTGTACGAGTCGAACACATCGGCCGTCCTTGATGTCAATTGCAGGGATCAGAAGCATGATTGCAGAGGCAGGTGATGAATTGAGAATTGAGATTATACGTCTGCTGGTGTAGCTGCAATTCAGCCGGTAGCGTTCCAGTTGATGAAGTTGGCCAGAAGTCGCAAACCCTGCTGACGACTTTTTTCTGGGTGAAACTGTACGGCAAACAGGTTTTCTTTAGCCGCGGCGCATACAAACTGCATTCCATAAGTGGCGGTCCCCGAGACTTCGGACTGGATGTCCGCCTGTGCACAGTAACTGTGCACGAAGTAAAATCGAGTATCCTGTGGGATTCCATCCCAAAGTGGATGTCCCGCAGTCTGATGTACCTTGCTCCAACCCATATGCGGAATTTTGATTCGTCGCCCGGCATCCACGAGCTGGTCGTCGAACTTTCGCACATGACCGGATAGGATACCCAGCCCTTCGACACCGCCATCCTCTTCGCTGTGAGCATAAAGAGCTTGGAGTCCTAGACAGATACCGAGTACAGGCTTGGTGTTGACGGCAAATTCGACCGCCATTCTGACCTCATCGTTTTTAAGTTCATTCATCCAGGTACCGATAGCCCCTTGGCCCGGGAGTACAAGACGATCTGCGTTTCGAATTTGTTCGGGACTATGCGTCGGAATCACATCCGCGGTATCGGCTACCTTCTCGATGGCATTGATTACAGAGTGAAGATTACCGGTGCCGAAATCGGCGATCACAACTTTGGACATAACAGCGGACTGCTGCAGTGGATGCAGCTGAAGAATTTTCTAGAGACTTCCCTTGGTCGATGGAATAGAACCTTCGGACCTTGGATCAAATGAAGCAGCCATTCGCAAAGCCCGTCCAAACGCCTTGAATACAGTTTCAGCGATATGATGCGCATTTCTGCCACTGATATTGGTGATATGCAAAGTGATATGAGCATGATTGCATACCGCCTGGAAGAATTCGCGAATCAGATCAACATCGAAATCCCCGACGCGGGCGCGCGGATATTCAACGGAATATTCGAGTGATGGCCTGCCTGAGAAATCTATCACCACTCTTGACAATGCCTCGTCCAATGGAACATATGCGTGACCATATCGAACGATACCGGACTTGTTGCCGATAGCATCGTTCAGTGCCTTGCCCAGCGTGATTCCGACATCCTCGACTGTGTGATGCGCATCGATGTGAAGGTCGCCGACTGCCTTGATCTTCAAATCGACCATACCATGTCGCGCGATCTGTTCGAGCATATGTTCGAAGAACGGCAACCCGATGTCGAGTTCTGAATTTCCGGTTCCTTCAAGATTCAGCGAAACCGCAATATCGGTTTCCTTGGTCTTTCTGTGAATGTCAGCTGTTCGATCTTTAGTGTTCACGATTAACGTCTATGATCAGATCAATGGTCATCAAGCAAATTGTAATGAATATCAACATTATAGGAAGTCAATGAGGGGTATAGTTAAATTTGTAAATGCCAAGTGAGGTGTTCCTATGCTGACAAACTTGGGTTCAAGCCCACAATAACGATACAGGAGCAGCAAACATTCGATCACCAAACGGCAGAATTTTGTCGTGGTCGTATAGAACCAAACCCAAAATAAAATTGCTACCACATGCTGTAGCAAGATGCCGCATACCGGAGAAGTCTTTACTGGAAACAGTTGCTGAGGCTTTGACCTCAATCCCTACAACACGACCGCGTCTGTCTTCTATCACGATATCAACTTCATTTTTCTCCTTGTCTCGAAAATGCGAGAATTCATACCGGTCACTGGACCAACTTGCAAGCTTGAGTAATTCGCTGAAAACGAAACTCTCAAGCAACGGTCCTAAAAGCACTCTATTGCCAATCAGATGTTCCGATGAGATTCCTCTTAATGAAGCCAGCAGTCCTGAATCCAGGAAATGCACCTTGGGAGACTTGATGAGACGCTTCAATCTGTTTGAAAACCAAGGCCGAAGAGTTCGTACGATGAACAAATTTTCTAGAATCCCCACATATCTTTGAGTGGTGACCTGGTTCATATTTAGTTTTCTACCAATACTGGAGTAATTTGCAAGTTGCCCGGAATTCTCCGCCAAAACGCGCAACAACCCCGGCATCGAATTCAATTGATCGACTCGTGCGACATCGCGGACATCATGTTTAACGACTGCCTCAACATAATCCAGATGCCAATCTTGTCGACGTTCCCAAGTGGTACGAACCAAGGCTTCTGGGTATCCGCCCGCGAGCACAATACGGGTGAGGTCACTGCCAACAACAGGTGGCGCAAATTTCGGCATCTCACCAGCGAATATTCGCTCCAGAAAAGAGGACCGATTTTTTTGCAGTTCCGCCTGGGCTAGAGGAAACAAGTGAATTGTGCTCATACGGCCGGCGCGAGAATCAGCAATATTCGGGAGTTGAAACAAATTTACGGATCCAGTTAACAGGAAACGACCCGGACTTGGGTCAGTATCCACGGTCATCTTCAATGCCAGAATAAGGTCAGGGACTCGGTGGACTTCGTCAATGACTGCTCGGTCAAGGTCGCGTACGAAGCCAACGGGGTCAATTGTGGCAGAATTGAAGACAATCGGATCATCCAGCGTGAAAAATGGCATGCTCTCACCTGCAATTTGTCGCGCGAGCGTAGTTTTACCTGATTGACGAGGGCTACAGATCAACACAACCCTGGTATCGTTCAACGCAATGTGAACGCGATTTTCGATAAAACGAGGATACAGTTCGGATTCCATGATTCCGACTAATTTAAAATAAAAGATACGACTAATTCAAATTATAACTTTGTCCAAATTAAATATAAAAACGAATATCTCTGTATATGAAGCAGTTTGAACTTTATCTTCGCTAAGACAAAGCAAAGCTTCCAGTGTTCCTCAAACGCCTGACCCTCCTCCAATTCCCGAATGAACGACTGCGTGTTTCTTGTGTTGGTAATTCGGTGTTACTTAAGTTGAATCCTACTTGCAACAGGACGGTGCGAACCACGGCAGAGGGTATTTATGTTAGCCATCTCCGGAGCAAGCATTGTTTTTTTACCAACTTAACGTTGTTGTCGGCGTTAGCTGTTACTTGGTTGTAGCACAATCGGTGGCGGGTGGGATTGTCCAGCGCTAAGCTCAATCTGGCCGGAAGTCATACCTCACGGTGAGTTGGCTCGTATTCTAACAATACAGTTCGTCCAGTAATGTCGATAACCCGAATATGCAGCACATGACCAAACGCATCCATCAGATGTATTGTCTCCCCAAATTCAAATTCTACCGGTTGCTGCTCGCCTTCGTTGATGGCAATGTTGTCTGCATACAGGCAGGAGCGATTGAGTGTGTCAAGAATTGGATTCAGTGACCCGGACATATCCGGGACTTCTCCTGTCGCATTTTGAAAAATAACCGAACCCCCGCCTGCGAGCGGACGTAATACGATATGTAGATTACGCTCCTGAGGAACCCATCCAATTTCATGATGTGCGGCAAACCCTGTCGAAGCAGCATAAACCGTCATTGGCAGTTCAACGGTATATAGTTCCAGTCGCGCCATACCATGTTGGTTTGTTGACGCAGCTACCCAAGTTTTGTTGGGAAATAATGCCAAAACTTCCACACCAGACAAAGGCTGTGATTCGGCTGATACAGTAATTGAAACTGCACTATCGCTTTCTTTTGTTGGTTGTGAGGGCTGCCATAGTAGATTCAAATTCCGCCAGGGAATTAAAGTACCGTCTTTACGCTCTTGGAAACTGTCTCCGCCGTATACGACAAACGCATTAAGTGATTGCGGTAAGTGTTGCAGATGCTTCTTTACTTGCCTGGTACCACGCAGCATCGAACTTGACGGTGTAGATGAGGACTTGGCTTCAATTAGCAGAATTTTCTCCACATCAGGGATTACAAGGTCAACTTCGATACCATTGTGGTCTCGATAGAAATGAAGTCCATCACGTACACCTTGGTTGAATCGACTCTTCATGATTTCCGCCACTACCCATGTCTCGAAAATCTGTCCACGCAGGGGATGTGAAAGAATGTGTTCAGGCTCACGAATACCAAGCAAATAGCACAACAGTCCGGTATCAAGAAAGTAAAGTTTAGGCATCTTGGTCACTCGTTTGCGCGGATTACCGTGAAATGGGAATTCACGAACCAAAATGAAACTGGCTTCCAATACACTGATCCATTGCCTCGCGGTCGGTTGGGAAATCCCGCAATCCGCCGCTAAGTTTGAATATTTGACCAGACTTCCACTTCGTCCGGCACAAAGTTGAATAAACCGTTCAAAAGTCTCAAGATTTCCGATGTTGCTAAGTGTACGAACATCTCGTTGCAAATAGGTTTGAATATAGTCACCAAGCCATTCTGTGGGGTTGTGACTTTCGGCGAAAATTCTTGGGTAGCCGCCAGTATAGAGTGCCTGTTCAAGATCTTTGGGATGCTGTGGAAATTGTCTGATTTCGTCCCAAGACAAAGGGTGTAATTGAAGTAATGCAGTTCGTCCGGCCAGAGACTGGCTTACCTGCTCCAGCAAAGTGAAATTTTGTGAGCTGGTTAGAATCCAGCGACCACGCACTGGTTTGTCGTCTACAATTACTTGGATATAAGACAGCAATTGTGGAACATTTTGCACTTCATCAATGATGACGCCGGTACGAAACTGCTTCAGGAATCCGAGCGGATCTTCACTCGCAAGGGCTCTGCTATGGGGTAGTTCCAAATTAACGTAAGCATGATTTTCAAACACGGTTTTAACCAGTGTAGTTTTCCCACTTTGTCGAGGTCCGGTTATCGTGAGGACCGGCGATTGCCCTGCTGCCTGCCTTAACTTTGGCTCCAGATTTCGATTTACAATCATGGGTAATTATATCGGTATGTTGAGTATAAATAAAAATAATACTTTTAATTATACTGAAAATAAATCGGTAGCACCGATTGCGCAAATACGACAACAAGAACAAAGAACAGGGCTCGTGAAGTTTTTCAGTAACAACTATTCACTGATAATTGGTAGCGAATTGACTTTGACGACAATAATCCTCATTGTGTTGCCCGTTGAATCTTCAATCTGTACAACTTGCTACATTGCATGGAACTCCGCATGAAGCGGGACGAAACCTAATAGCACTAAAGCACCGAATACGCAAAGCGCGGTGCCCACAATACCCTTCAGCCAATGCAGACTATTGAGTCTCTCCTGCTGACCGGCAAATACACCCATAGCGAACAGCATCGGCAATGTACCGACACCAAATGCAAACATGGTTAACCCGCCACTCAATGGATTTGCTGTGGTCGCGGCCAAAACGATAGTTGAATAAACCAGTCCGCATGGAATCCAACCCCATAACAAGCCACCGATGACCGCATGCCGATGCAATCGCGGCGGCAGAATTTTTGAGAACATTGGCACAAGTTTCTGCCACAATCGTCCACCGGCTTTTTCAACAACGTTCAGAATGTTCCACCACTGCGCGACGTGACCACCCAGAATCACCAGGAACAAGCCTGCTGTGTATGATCCGATTATTTTGGCACGATCCATTGGAAACAGTTCGGCCGCCTGTCCCGCGACTCCGCCTACCAAAACGCCGGCGATCGTATAACTCGTCACTCGTCCGAAGTGATAGCTACACCAGTACATAATTGAACGCCTGAATGATGTTCGTATTGATGCCGAAATCACCCCGACTAGGCCCCCGCACATCACAATGCAGTGAACAGACCCTGCAAAACCGGCGACAAAACCCGCCAGTATCGTTATGTCACCTGCTGACACTGACCGACTGTACCGGTTTCAGAGAAAATCCTTTTTCGGCGGGATGGTACAGTGTTCCTTTGAGACGCCAAATTTCTGTGCCGGTGATGACGTTCCACTTTCCGAATGCAAGCTGCAGAGGTGGAGCGGAATATTGCCCGGAGCCTTCGTGATTCAAGGTAACCAGGATATCTCGATTCGAAACCGTGGGATGATAGAACCCCAGTTCAAGTTTGTCCGGCCAAGAAACATTTGAATCGCTCCGAAGTTCGAAGTGCAACTGGCCGTCGACAATGCTTGCATTTGCTTCCAGACTGATACTTTTTGCATTTCGGTCGCGTGCCAACTCCCGATTGATTTCAAGTCCCTTTCGGTAATAATCGTCTACAACCACACCATCAAAAGTCTTGACGGATATCCAGACAATCGATAGAGTCACAACGATTGAAACCAGCGGGATCCCAACAACCAGCCAAACGATTGGAATCTGATACCAGCGATACTGTGAATTAGAGCTTGTTATCACGATTTACTACACCGTGTCCTTCCCACCATTGTCGCCAAGTCGTATCACCACAGTTCCTACGGAGCGAGAAATATTGCTTCTGTCTCTGAATTTATCTCAGGATTGTCCAAAGCAGCAATATGAAACAATATTTCCTTACTGCCGTGAAAATCCGCTTTTGTACGAACAGTCAGATTAATATCGGACACTTCACCCGCAGCTACCAACGTTTGTTGTGTATCGATCAGGATCAGTGGATTATCAAGCCCTGAAATTTCGATTTGAAATTCATGGGCACGCAAGTCCTTGTTGATAATATGGGCGCTGAAGACATTCTCGATCAGTCCGCCGGACACTTCCCGGTACAGTACATTGCGGTCTCTGGATACATCGAATTCAACCAGGCTTCGACTTGACAGGCCAAATCCAACACCGGATACCAAAGTCAGCAATATTACACCGTATATGACACTGCGCGGTCGGATAATCCGAGATTGCTTGTTGTTTAAAAGGTTTTCGGTTGTATAGCGAATCAACCCCTTGGGATAGTTCATCTTTTCCATGATTCCGTCGCAAGCGTCAACACAGGCCGCACAACCGATGCACTCATGTTGCAATCCGTCGCGAATATCGATGCCTGTCGGGCAAACTTGAACACACATTTGACAGTTGATGCAGTCGCCCAGCCCTTGAGCTCGATGATCAATGTCCCTCTTTCGTCCCCCGCGCGGCTCACCTCGGGCCGTGTCGTAAGAAATGACCAATGTATCTGGATCAAACATTGCACTCTGGAAGCGGGCGTAAGGACACATGTACAAACAGATTTGCTCGCGCATCATGCCGGCATTGGCGTACGTGGCAACAGTAAAAAACGCCACCCAGAACAGTGGCCAAGGATGCAGACTGAAGTTGATCAGTTCACGGTAAAGATCGTCTATTGGTTTGAAATAGCCAACGAATGTAATCGCGGTAAAGATCGATACTGCCAGCCATGCGCTGTGCTTGATAACTTTTTTCCATACCTTGCCAAGCGAAAGAGCTGACCGGTCGAGTTTCATTTGCCGAGACCTGTCGCCTTCCACTCGTCGCTCGACCCACAAAAACACTTCTGTCCATACCGTTTGAGGACAGGCGTAGCCACACCACAACCTGCCCGCGATCGCGGTAAACAGAAACAGGGTAACGCCTGCTATGACCAGCAAGGCGGCAAGAAAATAAAGCTCCTGTGGCCATATCACCAGGTCGAAAATCAAGAATTTGCGTCCGGGCAGGTCAAACAATACAGCTTGTCGGCCATCCCAATTCAGCCATGGAACCAGAAAATAGATCCCAAGCAATCCGACAACACCAGTCAAACGAAAAAAAGCAAATTTTCCGTGAACTTCACGCGGGTATACCTTCTCATGGGAAAGGTATAACTGGTGTTGTGATTCCATCACTCTCAGCTGTCAGTTTCAGTCGATGACCCGGGGAAGATAGTGCCTTGAATGTGATTCCTGAACTGGAGGAATCTGTTTGTAAAAAGTATCAGTTCGAAAAACTGATCACGTAGCCAGCCAACAACTTGGACTTGATTTCGCCCAATATATCTTTATGAGCCGGCATTTGGTTGGTTACACCGTTCGCGATGATGTCCATAGTTTCCTCTAGAGAACGGCCATGCACCCAGATTCGGTCAGTCAGATTCATTCCGCCAAGCATCGGATTGCCCTCCCCGTTCAATCCATGGCACGCAACACACAACATTTTGTATTGCGTCTCCCCACGTTTGGCGCTTTCAACGTTTACGACTTCACCGCTCAGCGACAATACATAGTTCGCAACATCCTTGGTGGGTTCCAGGCCGCCCAGAACCGGTCCCCATCCCGGCATGACACCAGTTCTTCCTTCTCGTATGGTATGTAGAATTGCTTCGGGAGAACTGCCATATATCCAATCGTCGTCTCGTAAATTGGGAATTCCGGGAGCACCGCGGGCATCCGCACCGTGGCAGAGCGCGCAATTCTGTGAAAAAAGCCGTGCGGCGGTTTTCATTGCTTCGGGATTTTTCGCCAACTCCACAGGTGCAAACTCTCCATAAGCTTCAAACGTTGCGGCATAGGATTCGTTTGCCGCTGAAATCTCCTCTTCATACTGTCCGATCTGAGTCCAATTCAGGAACCCTCCATTTGGCAGCATTCCAGGGTATAAAACAAGGTATATCGCACCGAAAATAAGGGTGATATAGAGCAGATACAGCCACCATGCGGGCAAGGGGTTGTCATATTCGGTTAGATCCTCATCCCAGACATGTCCGGTCGTTTCGTTTGCACCGCTCGATGTAGTCCGGTTGGTGACCGCCAGATAAACGACGAACACCAGGCTGACTACGGTCAGCACAAGTATCAGATAGGTCCAGAACTGACTTGTAAAATCCATTACTTCTTCCCTATGCGCTGTATTCCGGCTTCGTCATCCTCAAGCGGAATCTGTGCAGCGTCCTGAAACCGACTTTTCTGCTTACTGCTCCAGGCCCAGCAGACAATGAGGACAAATGTTGTCAACAGCAAAACCGTCCATACGATATGAATCCACACCATCTTTATCTACTCGAACTCAGGATGGTGCCAAGACTCTGTAAATAGGCAACTACCGCATCCATCTCGGTTTTGTTTTCCAGTGCTGCGGGTGCGGCTTCAAAATCATCATCACTATATGGATGCCCCAGTTTTTTTAGTGTTCGCATATTGGTTACGGTCGCCTGCGCATCCACCAGTCGTTCGGCAAGCCATGGGTAGCCGGGCATGATTGATTCTGGAACGACCGCGCGCGGATCGATCAGGTGCAGCCGATGCCATTCATCGCTATACCGTCCACCCACTCTCGCAAGGTCCGGTCCGGTTCGCTTCGAGCCCCACTGGAACGGTCTTTCGTAAACAGACTCTCCTGCCACAGAGTAGTGTCCGTAACGCTCAGTTTCCGCACGCAGCGGGCGAATCATCTGTGAGTGACAGGATACACATTGTTCCCGAATGTATATATCGCGACCTGCAAGTACCAACGGGGAGTGCGGCTTGAGTCCTTCTATTGGCTGTGTGACCGAGACCTGAAAAAACAGCGGAACGAGTTGAACGATTCCCCCGATACTCGCCAGCACGAGTATGAATACGATCATCAACCCGATGTTCTTCTCACTTCGTGACAGCATGGTAGCTCCGTTCCAGATTAAGCTGGTTTTGGAATCGACGCTTCGACCGCATCGCCAGCCTGAATTGTTTTCAGCAAGTTGTACGCCATCAGCAACATGCCCCCGAGGAAGAGCGCGCCACCAAGAAACCGGATAACGTAAAACGGTTCCATCGCCTGAACACTTTCCAGAAAACTGTAGGTCAGCGTGCCATCCTGGTTGACCGCTCGCCACATCAGACCCTGAGTTATGCCGGATACCCACATTGAAGTTGCGTACAGCAATATTCCAAGACATGCAACCCAGAAATGAATTTCTGCCAACTTGATGCTGTACAGATTTTGCCCATAAAGACGCGGTATCAGGTAATACATTGCTCCGATGGAAATAAGCGCGACCCATCCCAAAGCTCCCGCATGGACATGTCCAATGGTCCAGTCGGTGTAATGCGAGAGCGAATTGACCGTCTTGATCGACATCATCGGTCCTTCGAAGGTGGCCATCCCGTAAAACGAAATTGACACAATCAAAAACTTCAATATCGGGTCTGTTCGCAGTTTTTCCCAGGCACCCGACAGCGTCATGATGCCGTTAATCATCCCACCCCAGGAAGGTGCCAGCAGAATCAACGAAAACACCATGCCGAGTGACTGTGCCCAGTCTGGCAGTGCGGTATAGTGCAGGTGATGCGGCCCGGCCCAAATATAGGTGAACGTCAGAGCCCAGAAGTGGACCACGGACAATCGATAAGAGTAAATTGGCCGTTCCGCCTGTTTTGGCACAAAGTAGTACATGATGCCGAGAAATCCCGCTGTCAGAAAGAATCCGACTGCATTGTGACCGTACCACCACTGCACCATCGCATCCTGAACACCGGAAAACAGCGAGTACGATTTCAGGAACGATGCGGGCAATGCAGCACTGTTGACCACATGCAGCATGGCGACAGCCAAAATAAACGCGGCATAAAACCAGTTTGCGACATAGATATGTTGAATCCTGCGTCGCATGATGGTACCGAAGAAAACAATCGCGTAGACCACCCAGACTACGGTGATCAAAATATCGATTGGCCACTCAAGTTCAGCGTATTCCTTGGTCGTGGTTATTCCGAGCGGCAGCGTAATCGCCGCGAGTACGATGACTGCCTGCCACCCCCAGAACGTAAACGCCGCCAGTCTATCACTGAACAAGCGAACGTGACAGGTTCTTTGTACCACATAGTACGAGGTCGCAAAAAGTGCGCAGCCACCGAATGCGAATATGACAGCATTGGTATGCAAGGGTCGCAGGCGACCATAGGTGAGCCAGGGAATATCAAAATTCAGTGCCGGCCAAACCAGCTGCGCGGCGATCAGAACGCCGACCAGCATGCCGACGATACCCCACACAACCGTCATGACAGCGAACTGTCGGACAACCTTGTAGTTGTAGGTCAACTGCTCTGAATCCATTTTTTCAACCAAATTCAAACTAGTGCGTAAAACTGGGACCCAGTCCGAAGCCCCAGAGCGTTACTGTGGCAGCGAGCACACCGACCAATGCTACCAAACAAACCGCAAGAATTGCGCTGGCCATTAAAAAAGCCCGTTCACGCGGCAATTCCATCAGAATCTCGGTGCCCGAATACAGCAAATAGATTGAATATGCCAAAGCCGGCAAACCAACCAGGTAATTCAACCAGAGCACAGGATAAAGTTGAACAACACTGACTAGAAACAAAGGTGTGGGAGGATACGCTGCCAAACTGATGCATGTTCCCAGAGAACGGTCTGTGCCATAGGTCTCGCTCATCCAGTGAATCAGTTTACCAATAGTTAGAATGCTGATGAGTATAACTATGTAGTAGATGATCGTAATTGGCAAGGCACTTGAGGTTGTCAGACGAATGGGGTCGGTATGCCCAATCGTCCAACCGACTTGTGTCGTCCCAAAATAGGCACATGCCGGTGGTATCAGACCAAGAACCATAGTGTGTCCAAGCAAGACCCTAGCGGTTCCATGCTGCTCATCCCTGATCTTCTCCCACGTCCTCTGCGGGTTAATCAACAAACCTATAATTCGATACATTGGTAGTGTTCCGCGTACATATTTGCGGTGAGTTGATTAACACTTTATGATACAAAATTACGGGTCTAGTTGCAGAATTGGTCATTGCAGCAAGCCCCCGAAATGATGGAGCAACTGATTCAGGTTTATGACAGACAGTCAATACAAGGTCGGATATCCCTACCACTTGACTTGTAAGGTTACTTTCGCATGATGCGTCAACTTTCACTCGTCTGGCCAATTTGTTTTCTCGAATGACTGATTGTTTTCACTGTAGAACACCAGTTCGACCGAGCAGTAAAGCAACCCGTCAGATCGATGGATCCACGCTGTCGTTTTGTTGTGAAGGATGTGCGACAGTTGCGACGGTGATTCACGCAAGTGGGCTTGAAACTTACTACAAGAAACGCACCGCGCTACCGCGTCCGGTTGACGAGTCCAGACATTCGATACCAGTGGAATACTCTGAACTGTTCGATGATCAAGTCATTCAGGATCAATTTGTCGAGTCGGAAGACGGTGAAATCTGCAACGCAGAATTCATCGTTCAGAACTTACACTGTCCCACCTGTGTGTGGCTGATTGAAAACCGCCTCAGGCTTCTGACAGGAATTCGCGACGCAAAGATTAACTTTCGAACCCAGAAACTCACTGTCAAATGGCAACCGGGCGTGCTCGCACTCTCTGATGTCGTCAGGTGCATTCAGGAACTCGGTTATGGAATCCTGCCCTTCAGTCAAACCATCTATTCAGAGACTATTCGTATTCAGCACCAGGACCTGTTAAAACGACTGGGAGTGGCCGGTGTATTCGGGATGCAGATTATGGTGATTGCCGTTGCATTGTATTCAAGCGCTTGGACCTCAATTGAAAGTACGTACGAAGAGGTCTTTCGCCGACTTAGTCTGCTGTTTGTCCTGCCGATCCTCTTCTACTCGGCCGCACCGATTTTTTCCGGAGCATTGCGTGATCTAAAGCTGAAGACTGCAACAATGGATGTTCCGATCGCTTTAGGGCTGCTGATCGCCTTCGTTGCCAGCCTATCTGCAACGATATCGGGTGAAGGTGAAATCTACTATGACAGCATTGCTATGTTCGTTTGTTTCCAGTTGATAGCGCGCTTCATGGAACATGGCGCTTACCGGCGAATGACCGACCGCATCACGAACCTCAGCGCGTCCTCCCCTGGTTATGCAAGTCGATTGACTGATCTGGAAACGCCTGATTCTGTTGAAGTCGTGCCCGCACTTCGACTGGAAATCGGGGACCACATTGTCGTCAATCCCGGTGAGATAATTCCGACTGACGGTAAAATCGAGTCCGGCACAACCGACATTGACGAAGCGATTCTCACGGGAGAGTCAAATGTACAACAGCGCGGTGCTGGCGATTCTGTATTTGGGGGATCGGTCAATACAACCAATTCAATCATTGTCCGGGTTACCCGCCGAAGTTCAGAATCGGCACTGGCCTGCATAGTTGATCTGCTCGAAAATTCAATTGCAGGCAAACCGACAAACCACCGCCTGACTGACCTTATCGCTGGAAAGTTTGCCGTTGCCGTAGTGTTGCTTGCGGCTTGCGTTGCGGGGTTCTGGACTTTGAACGGGAGTCAAGAATGGCTTTCTCATACTATCGCGGTTTTGGTCATTGCCTGTCCCTGTGCGCTATCACTAGCGGTACCGACAGCTCTGACAGCAGCGGTCAATGCCGCCGCAAAGCGCGGAATTTTGCTGGCTCATCCGAATTCAGTGCAAGCTCTTGCCAAGGCGGATACTTTTCTGTTTGACAAAACCGGAACCTTGACCGAGGCGCGAGCACGGTTGAACCACATCGAAGCATCAGGGAGATTGAATCCCTCCCAAGCATTGAAAGTCGCTGGTTCGCTCGCCCAGTTTTCCAACCATCCGATTTGTAGGGCGTTGACGAACGAGGCTCAGGAAAGGTTCATTGACACGCGCAATGTTGAATCAAGGCATGGTGGTGGAATCCAAGGAGTCATTGACGGCAAAAATTACTATTTGGGTTCTTTTGACTATATCGAGTCACGGGCTCCGGGAGTGTATGGGCACAGTTCGCCGGAACACTTTGGTCTGGTAGCGTATCTTTGCGACGACACTCGCGGGATTGCAAGTTTTCACTTCGAAAATACGTTGCGGAAAAATGCGAAACCGTTGATTGATGCATTGTCTGAACCCAAAATCCGTCTCGGACTGCTGACTGGAGACCGGCAAAGCGAAGCCGAGCGTATTGCTGCCGAATTGGGGATTACCGAAATTTATGCCGATTGTTCGCCCAAAGACAAACTTGAAATCATTCGAATGTATCAGTCGCAAGGTGCCTGCGTCGCAATGGTCGGGGACGGGGTCAATGATGCGCCAACACTGGCGGCTGCAAACGTATCAATTACGCCAGCCAACGCGCAGCATATCGCAAAAGCGCATGCTGACGTTCTGCTGTTGGATGATCAATTGAGCTTGCTGACTGTCGTGCGAAACATTGCCCGTTTTTCGCTTAGCGTGATGCGAACCAACACGATTTGGGCAATCGCCTACAATTTAACAGGTATTTCGCTCGCTGCTGCTGGATTTGTGGCGCCACTTGCTGCAGCAATCGGCATGTCGGTGAGTTCTTTGCTGGTTGTCGGAAACTCGCTCAGAATAATGTCGTACCAACCGGAATTCAAGTAAGTCCGCAATGGAAATCCTGTATCTGCTGTTACCAATCGCTGTTGTTGTATCAATCATCATTGCCGCTTTTTTTCTATGGACGGTCAAAGCCGGACAATACGAAGATCTGGACGGTGAAGCTCATCGGATACTGATGGATGATGACCAGGTGGATGAGCCTGTTACAAAAGAGGCGAAGCAATGAACTCAATAGCGCCTTGAGGTTTAATTGCGACTGGTTCAAATGTTACAAACTTGCGGTTTATGTTGGTGGCTTGAGCATACCGTGGTCGTTCTCTTGGCCTGTGAATGTCATCCCGTGAGCCACGCATCTGTGCGGGTTGCGGCGGATCACGGTGCCATCCTTGGATACAAGTCGTTGTCGATTGCAGAATCGATCCGATAGTCATCGCACGGGTGCGATGCGCTGGTCGCAATCGGGATTCAATGGTAGGGCGATAGAGATTCCTTGCCCGAAATTGAGGTATTGTCTTGAGCGCGCCTCCCGGAATCCAATCAAATTTAACTTCCTACAAGCATCTGCCCAATGCAGCCAGCAATTGTCTGTTTTCGTCATCGGTACCGACAGTCAATCGCAAACAGTTCGAAAGCAATGGGTGATAGCCATGCAGATTCTTGACCAATATCCCATCCTGTTGCAAAGCCTCAAAGATTCTCGTTGCACTCTCATCGGTAACCCTGATTGTGACAAAGTTGGTCTGCGTAGGAAAGATTTTGATACCGCTGATCCGCCGAAGTTGTGAGAGCATTGAGTTTCTGAGCCGAATTATGGTTTCGGTACCGAGGCGGATTTCCTCCCAATTGTTCAACGCAAAGACAGCGCTCTCCTGTGCAAGTACGCCGATGTTATAGGGGAAGCGAATTTTCTCAAATTCGGCTGACCAACTGGGATGACTCATCATGTATCCGACTCGAAGCCCTGCGAATCCGCTCTTGGATAATGTTCGCACGATTACGAGGTTTTCATATTTCTCAGACAAGGATATGATGCTTTGCCCTGAATAGGCATGGTACGCTTCATCGACAACGACCAGACCGTCAGAAACGCGTACGGTGTCCTCAATCAATTGCCCGTCGAAAAAATTCCCGGTCGGATTGTTGGGATAGGCGATGAAAATAATTGCGGGTCGATTACGTTCAATCGCTGAGAGCCAGGAATCCTGTGATAACTGGAAATTCTCATCCAGATCAACACCGACAAAATTTCCTCTCGTGTATTGGGCGATAATTTCATACATGGCAAACGAAGGCCGTGGTGCCATGATTGTCTTTCCATAACCACCGACCGCCATCTGTAACAGTTGCAGAAGTTCATCTGAACCATTTCCCAAAGTCAATTGCAGGCTATCGGGAACCTCAAAAACTTCGCTTATCTTCCTTTTCAGTTCAGTCGCAGTCGGGTCTGGATAACGATTAATTTCTGCTTCGGCAATGTGTTCCAGCCATTTCTTCTTGAGAGATTCACTGAAACCATAAGGTGATTCCATTGCATCGAGTTTCACGTTCCCCGTAAACGGTACAACCCGATAGGCACTGAGAGAGCGAATCTGCGGATGCACCAGACCGGTTGGTTTTTGCGCCTTGCTATCCATTGTCGAGATATCGATACTCTGCTGAGCGTGCATGGGCAGTGAGCTGTTCTTCATGTGCCAGAATACTTGCGGTTTTCGAGAGTTCCCGTGATCCCTCTCTCGAACAATGAATGATTGACGACCGTTTCATGAAGTCGTAGACTCCGAGAGGAGAACTGAATCTTGCTGAGCCTGATGTCGGCAGTACGTGATTCGGACCTGCACAATAGTCACCGAGAACTTCCGGGCTGTCCGGACCGATGAAAATTGCACCTGCATTACGAACCATCTGTGCGATTTCTTCTGCATCATCCACCATCAAACCGAGATGTTCTGGAGCCACGCGGTCGATTACATCAATGAGTTCCTCGCGATTGCGCACATGAACAAGTGCACCGTTGTTGGCCAGAGAATTCGCAATGATGTGACTTCGTTCCATTCTGGGCAGCATAGTCCGCATGTAGTCTCGCACTTCATCAAGTTTATTTTGATTCAGCGAAAGCAGTATTGACTGTGCATCATCATCGTGTTCTGCCTGGGCGAACATATCCATGGCTGCCCATTCGGCGTTGGTGTTCTCATCGCAGACCACCACAACCTCCGAAGGCCCGGCCACTATATCGATCCCGACATAACCGAACACCTGGCGCTTGGCAGACGACACCCACGCGTTTCCAGGCCCTACAATCTTGTCAACTTTTGGAATCGTCCGGGTTCCGAAAGCAAGTGCTGCCACAGCCTGCGCACCACCTATCGTAAATACTCGGTCGACACCTGCGATATGCGCGGCAGCGAGAACGGAATCCCTGACTTCTCCATCTGGCGCAGGCACAGTCATGATGATTTCATTGACTCCTGCAACTCGCGCAGGCAGCGCGGTCATCAATACCGAAGATGGATATGCAGCCTGACCGCCCGGAACATAGATTCCCACCGTTTCAATTGCAGTCAGTTTCTGACCCAGACGAGATCCGATTTCCTCCTCGTAGACCCATGACTGCTCGACCTGACGTTTATGAAATCGACGGATTCGATCAGCTGCTGTGATCATCGCCTCTCTTAGCTCGGACTTAATGCGTACGGCAGCAGATTCCAGCTCATCTGCGTCTATCTCAAGGTCTGCCATGCTGTCAGCATCACTTCTGTCGAAACGTTTGGTCAGCTCAAGCACCGCATCGTCACCGTCGTTCCGAACTTTGGAGATGATCTCTGCTACTATCTGATCGGTCTCGTATGTGAACTCTACACCTCGCTGCAGAATCTTTGAGAATTCCTCCTCAAATTGACTATCGGATGTTGAAAGCTGTCGGATCTCAAGATTCATCTTTCCGCTTCCGGGCAGCCAGTTCGAGTTTAGATACGATATCTTTGAGCAACTTCTCCTTCAGTCGCATAGCAGCCTTGTTCGCAATCAACCTTGCGCTGATATCGGCAATACTTTCCACCTTGACCAATCCATTACTGCGCAATGTCTCACCAGTCTGCGAGAGGTCGACGATTCGATCAGCCAGACCGCGCGAGGGCGCGAGTTCCATCGACCCGGACAGATGCATGACATCGACATAGACACCCTTGGCCGCGAAGTGTCTACGAGTGGTATTTACATATTTTGTCGCCACCCTGAGCTTCCTTCGGTGTTCATCCGAATCGTTTGCCGATCGTTTTTTTTGTGCGACAACCAATTCACATTTCGATATTCCGAGGTCAACCAGTTCGTAGAAACCGCCGTTTTGAAGCTCAAGCAACACATCTTTTCCGACGACTCCGAGATCGGCTCCGCCCAGCCTCACGTAAGTCGGTACATCCGTGCTTCTGACGACGATTAGTTGAACATTCTCATTCTGTGTATCGAAAAGAAGATTGCGTGATTTACTGATGTCCTCGACCGGCGCGATACCGGCCTTGTCAAGCAGCGGAGTGACGGCTTTGGCAATACGCCCTTTTGAGATTGCGATTGCAATACGATTAGTACGATTTCCCATCGTAGTCTGACCCAGGGGATTCAAATTGCGAATGCCGGTCAGCTGCCGCTGACATGCTCCGCATCAGCGTCCAGATGATCGAGAGATGTGCCGTTGTCGTGAACTCGCCGAATCTGCGCACCGAGCAACGCGAGTTTTTCTTCGATGCAGTGGTAACCGCGATCGATATGATGAATGCGTTCGATAGTTGTCTGAGATTCAGCCGCCAGTCCCGCTAGAACCAAACTCGCCGAAGCGCGAAGATCAGTCGCAGTTACCCTGGCGCCATTGAGTTTGGGAACGCCGTTTACCGTGACAGTACTGCCGCTTGTCGATATGTCGGCTCCCATTCGAATCAGTTCCTGCACATGCTGGAAGCGATTTTCAAAAATTGTCTCGGTGATCGAACCGGTTCCGTCAGCGATGCAGTTCATCATCAGAATCTGTGCTTGCATATCTGTCGGAAACCCAGGAAACGGGGCTGTTCGGACACTGACTGCTTTGGGGCGTCTGCCATTCATGGAAAGCTGAATGTAGTTCTCTCCTACAACGATATCGGCACCTGCGTCCTGTAGCTTATCGACTACTGAAAGTAGATTTTCGGGTTGTACATCAAGTACGCTGACGTTTCCACCTGTAACAGCACCCGCCACCAGGTAGGTGCCTGCCTCGATCCTGTCCGCGATGATATGGTGAGTGTGCTCCTTCAGGGAGTCTGATCCCTCAATCTTGATCCGGCTCGATCCCGCTCCTTCAATCTTCGCACCCATTCCAATCAGACACTCCGCAAGGTCTGCCACTTCCGGTTCCATTGCAGCATTGTCAATCACAGTGGTGCCTTTCGCCAGACAAGCCGCCATCATCAGATTTTCTGTTCCGGTAACCGAAGAGATATCCATGAATATGTGGGCTCCGTGCAATCTGTTTGCGGTCGCCTTGATATAACCGCCTTCCAATTCGATATCCGCGCCCATGGCTTTGAGTCCCTCAAGGTGCAGATTGATCGGTCTCGACCCAATCGCACAGCCACCCGGCATGTAGACTTCGGCGTGCCCGAATCTGGCGAGTAACGGACCGAGCACCAGGATTGATGCGCGCATGGTTTGAACGATCTCGTAATTCGCTCGGAAATTCGCGACGTTTCTGGAGTCAACCACCACAGTCATGCTTTCCTGAAGCTCGACCGCCGCGCCGAGCCGACTCAGCAAGTCGAGCGTCGTGGTGACATCCTGCAGGTGTGGAATATTACTGATGCGGAGAGGTTCCGATGACAGCAGGGAGGCAATCAGACAAGGCAGGCCTGCATTTTTGGCACCCGATATGCGGACATTGCCATTTAATGGAAGACCTCCGGAGATAATCAAATTTTCCATTGCGAAAACCTCTGAGGATTTTCTGCGTCCGGCCAACCCAATATCTGATTTGTTAGTTTGCCGGATTCAGTTTGGATTGAAGTTCACCGTTTTGATACATCGACAGCAAGATATCGCTGCCACCAACGAATTCGCCGTCGATATAGACTTGTGGTATTGTCGGCCAGTTCGAATATTGTTTGATGCCTTCTCGAACTTCCATATCGCTCAAAACATTGACAGTTTCATACTGTGTGCCACAAGCTTCAAGAATCTGTACAGCTCGGCTTGAAAACCCGCATTGGGGAAACTGTGGTGTTCCTTTCATGAAAAGGACCACACGGTTGCTGCTTACAGTTTCTTTAATACGATCTTCGACGCTCATATTTGCTTCTTCTCCTATCAAATATCAATAAATTATGTGGTTCAGGATGACTGATTGTTCCATTGCTCCGGAGTATAGGTTCGCAATGACAGTGCGTGGATTGTTTCATCCATCTTGTCTCCGAGTCCTCCATATACCATACGATGCTGCTCGAGCATGGATTTACCTGCAAATTCAGAACAGACTACCACGGCTTCGAAGTGTCTTCCGTCTCCGACCACATCAGCAAATGATCCGCTCAAACCCTCTTCGATCCAAACTTTTACCTGTTCAGGCGCTACCATGGTTATTCCTCAGCGACATTTTCAACGAAACAGCATTTCAATTTGATATTTTACCACATCACCGTATGACCAATTCTCCGTCCGCAGTTCCAAGTAGTTGCATTTCTTGGCTTTCCGGCTTGAATTTCTGTGCAGAAAAGACCTATGCAGGAAGTATTTCAGTCAGGGGGCTGGTTCTTTTCTGAGCAATCAGTTGGAGAATGGTACAGACGAAGTTTCGATACCTGAATTCACCCGGTTCCCGGATTTGAATCCGTCTCCGCCTGATAAATATCATCCAACTTGTTGACTCGAGCGATACGCGTCAGTACATTCGGTACATTCTTGAATCGGAGAGGTGTCTGGTTACTGCGAGCCTGCGAGAGCCACTCGACGCAGAGTGCTAAGCCGGCACTGTCGGCATCTGTGATATCGCCAAGTTCAATGTTGATACTTCTGTTCCCAAACGATGAAAGATTCACGCTTCGGTGTACCGCCGCAACTGTATCCAAACGCAGTTCACCGGACACGTGTACCCGAACGACACCATCTACAACGGATGTTTCAACTTTCGCGCTCAAATCGATTAGCCTTGTGTTGTCACCCGAAACAGAAACTCGCCGATCACATCCTCAAGACTGAATGATGATTGCGTAAACTCGATCAAGTCTCCGCTTTTCAGAAAAATATCTTCAGCACCCTGCTCAAGTCCGATGTATTGTGCACCGAGCAAGCCTGATGTCAGAATTCGAGCACTCGAGTCGATCGGGATGCGTGCGAACCTATCGGATATGGTCATTTCGACCTTGGCGCTGAAATTATCCATATCGACCGTAATTGCTGATACACGACCGATGTTCACTCCGGCAATCGTGACCGGAGCTTTGATATTCAGACCTCCGATATTCTCGAAAGTGGCGTAGACCTTGTAGTCATCCTCGATTTCAAAGATGGACGCACTGTCGACTCTGAAGGCGAGCGACACGATCGCAGCGATACCTGCCAGAACAAACAATCCAACCCAGAATTCAGTCAGAGATTTTTTCACGTCTCAATTGAATGGGTGGGAAGTTGTATGATTTGATGAAAGCCTGCAAACACGTCAGGTTTGATCAACGCGCACTGCAATTGATGTTAATCCAGTGCTGTGAAATTATATCAAACACTACTGAAACCGGTATCAGTGCTCGCACCCTTGGGTGAAGGTAACTTCTGTCCATCCAGTTATACGGACAGGGTGCTTCTTGTTCTGAGATGCTCTATATCAGAATCAGGGAATATATCGCCGCGATAGAATAAACACAAACTTTAATATAATTTCCCTTGCGGTTGAAAATTCGTGAATTGTCTCCTGTGCTTTTTCAAGGGTGTGCTATCGCGCAAACAGACAAATGAATTGGTCGAGTAACAAAAATCAGTTTCCTAAATTGGGATCATCGCGCATTGTAGTCGAGAATTTTCTGCGCAGGTACGCGGATTACGCACTGCTTTTGATCCCTGTTTCGTTGGCGGTTGCGCTTTCATTATCCATGGGGACAAACGAGACGGTCAACGACAGCGCACTCAAAGAACAAGCGATAGAGTTAATTTCCACAGGTCAGTCACCCGCCTCAGTTGAAGCCGGTGTCGACGGTCCAAAAAATTGGCAGGAGGTATCTTCAAACGATACCGATACAAGCGCCTCCAGCAGTGTCGAGATTTCCTTAGAGAATTCTGTTTCGGAATTGACGGAATTGGAACCTGAACCGGTCTTTCGGGTTTCTGAGGATACATCGGATTTTCAACAACATGCCGTTGCGGAGGAAAACGCAGAATTCATACTTCCAGATCAGGAAACACCGGCACTGAAAGTCGCGACTGTCAATGAAGAATCTGTCGGAAAGCACGATCCGACAGTACTGGAGAACAATTTTCGGATGGAAACTCCTCCAACCGATTCCACGCTGACTTTGCCGGAAGGTTCGGAAGTGAACTGGTCCACCACAACGTCCGCTCAGGCTGATGCACTGTCGAATATTACCAACGAAACCATTACCGGTGATGTCGATATTCCCTCAGGGAGTTCGGCTTTGGAACCAGTCGAAAAGAGACCTGAATCAGCGCTTCAGGATCCTGAAGAGTCATCGGAGTCACACAAAATTACGGTCGCGGAAAAAATTTCCGAACACACAATCACGAATCATGTCGCGCCAGAACAAACGGTTGCGATGGTCAATCGAGAATCCAACGAACAGCACGATCCGCGAGTACCTGAGAATAATCTTCGGGTGGAAGCGCTGCTGACTGACTCCGTGCCGACTTTGCCGGAAGGTTCGGAAGTGAACTGGTCCACCACAACGTCCGGTCAGGATGATGCACTTTCGAATGTTGCCAGCGAAAGCATCACCGGTGATGTCAATATCCTCTCAGAAAGTTCGGCTTTGGAACCAGCCGAAAAGAAACCTGAACCGGCGCTTCGGATTACTGAGGAAATGTCAGAAATACACCGGAAAAGTGTAACAGATGCAATATCAGAATTCACGATAGTGGTCAAGGATGTTCCCGCTCTAAAGGTCGCGATGGTCGACCGAGAGTTAGTTGTGGGGCGTGATCAGATGAAACCTCAGATTGATCTTCAGCGGGAAACGGTACCAATCGAATCAGCACTGAATTTTGCGGAAGACTTGGTATTGGATTGGTCAACCGCAATACCCGAGCGGAATGATGAATCCCCCGATACTACCAGCGAAAGCGTCGACAAGGATACCGTCAAACCATTGGAGGCTATCAATACGGAATTGGCAGAAAAGAATCCTGGACCGGTACTTCAGGTTTCAGAGGAATTTTCAGAATCTGTCCAAAATACCGTAGTGGATGAAAAGTCCGAATCAACAGTCGCTGATCTGGAAGTTCCGGAACAGAAGATTGCGATGGTCGACCGGGAACCTGTCGAAGTGCCCGATCAGACAGTACCTGAGAATGAACTTCAGTTGGAAACGCCACCGGTCGACTCCGCGCTGATTTTGCCTGAAGGCTTGGAATTGGTTTGGTCAACCACGGTCTTCAAACGGAATGACACGCTTTCAAAAGTCTTACAACGCAACGGAATCAAACTGAAGACGATGTACCAAATGCTTGATGTGCCCGGAACCGACATGCTCAAGATCGTCTACCCTAAAGATCAGTTGACGATTGCACGAGGCGGTGGGGGTGAATTGGTTGGAATTGAATTTCGGCGTGAAAAAAAGGGCGTTCTGATGTTTGTTTTTACTGATGACGATGTTGAGTTGATCGATCCGGCTGTCGCTGGAAATGCAGGTTCGCTTCGGAATATATTCGACAAGCAGCATCGCGTCGCAATGCAAGAAAAGCAAGAAAGTTTCGTCAATACAGTCGCCGCCGTCAAGGAGCAGGAACTGAAGTGGCTTGAAGTGACGGTACGCGAGGGCGATACACTCGGTCGAATATTCGGTCGACTTGGTATTTCAGGCGCACTCGAAGTGGCACTCGCTCCATCGGGTAACTGGTTGAGTTCCGGACTGATGCCAAAACAACAAATTCGAATTGCAACGCGCGCTGATGACACTTTCGCCATGATCGAAGTTTTCGATTTCAAATCAGAAAAAATTCGCATGGTCATTGCAGATGGTGAAGACTACACGGTCGGCTTCCGGAAAATGAAATCGGAAATTCGGGAATATCAGGCTTGTGCGACCGTTAAGAACAATCTTTATAGTGCCGCCAAATCAGCAAAAATCCCGTTCGCAGCCGTTGATGAATTTGCGGATATTTTTGCATCAAGGATTGATTTCAGCCGTCAGTTGCAGAATGGCGACCGCTATTGCATGATCTACGAGCGTAAGTTTGTGAAGGAGAGAATTGTCGGTCGGGTGGGAATTGTTGCTGCATCATTGGAACAACAAAACCATAAAACCCAGGCTTTCCGGGTCACCGATCAAATTGGTGATACTCGCTACTACGATCAACACGGTGAAAACATGCTGGGTCATTTTCTGCGGGCACCTGTCAAGTCGGCTCGGGTTACGTCGGTCTTCAGCAACAATCGATTCCATCCAATCCTGAAAACGTATCGCAAACATCAGGGAGTCGACTATGGTGCCGCGAGAAATACACCGATCATTTCGACCGCGGACGGTGTTGTAGCCAGGCGCGCCAACAACCCGAGTGGATATGGAAAAGTGATTGTTATCCAACATGGAAGCAAGTATCAGACACTGTATGCGCATATGAATAAATTTGCGAAAAACACCAGTACCGGCAGTTATGTCAAGCGAGGGCAGGTCATCGGGTATGTCGGTTCAAGCGGGCAGTCTACAGGTGATCATGTGCATTACGAATTTCGTGTAAATGGTGTCCATCGGGACCCACTGAATTACCCGATGCCAAAGGGAAAACCGGTACCTGCAGAATTGCGCGAGGAATTCGACCGCAAAGTCGCAGCCCTGTCGCCCAGACTGCAGGGTATTGACGAGACCATAGTGGTAGCCGTATCTTCGAACCCTCAGCAGTAGTCCGCCTGATGAAACATTGTTGGGATGCTGTTGCGGATATCCGGATGACCGATGACTGAGATGTATGTCGGTGTGATGTCCGGCACAAGTCTGGACGGCATCGATGCAGTGCTTGCTTCATTTGAACCCGGAAATCCTGTCCGTGTACATCACTGGTTGTATGAGCGTTATCCCGAGGATATCTATTCGACTCTTGGAGCGCTACTTGCAACGCCTCAGCCTGATACACCTCTCGCGCACCGAATTGACCGGACATTGGGTGATCTATACGCCGATGTCATACTGAGATTGATCGGAAATTATTCCGGGGACCGGATCCGTGCAATCGGATGCCATGGCCAAACCATCATCCACCAGCCGAATGCTGATCCTCCATTCACGTGGCAAGTCGGAAACAGTGATGTCGTTGCCGAAAGGACAGGCATTCCGGTTGTGTACGACTTTCGAAGTGCTGATATGAGAGCAGGTGGACAAGGCGCCCCTTTGGCACCAGCGTTTCATCTCCATGCCTTTCAAAGTGACAAGGAATCGCGTGCTGTTGTCAATATTGGAGGAATTGCCAACGCGACCTGTTTACCCGCCGATGCGTCGCAGAGTGTTGTCGGTTTTGATACCGGCCCGGGTAATGCACTTTCTGATCAGTGGATTCGCGAACACAGGAACTTGCCATATGACATGCATGGCGATTGGGCTGAATCCGCAAATATGGATGAAGGCCTGTTGAATCATTTGATGAACGATCCATATTTCCAAATACCGCCCCCGAAAAGTCTGGATAGCAGGAAGTACGATATTCAATGGCTGAAAAATCAGATTCATGGATATGGAGAAGACCTGGATGCTGCCACTGTTCAGAGCACAATTGCCGCCTTTACCGCCCGATCGATTACGCGATCAGTCGAAATGTGGATGCCCGAAGTCCGAAAAATTTATCTTTGCGGCGGCGGTGCGTACAATCGGGCGATAGTAAGATATCTTCGAACCGACTCGGGGATTGATGTCGTTAGCACCAATGAACTGGGCATCCCTCCGGATCAGGTGGAAGCTGTTGCCTTTGCTTGGTTTGCACGGTGTCGGATGCTGAATCAGCCAGCGAATCTTCCGTCTGTCACCGGTGCCGGTAAGGCGGTGATTTTGGGTTCGATAGCCAATCCACCAGAGCACATCTGCATGCCGAAGCGTCAGCATTGAAACTGACGCTTCGGCAGAGTTGATTCAGCAGTCAAGCGTGCTGTCGCGTTCCCAGTCCGAAACCTGCGAACAGAACTGATCCCAATCCGCCAATTTGAGCTTGCAGTAACTGTCCAGGATGTCCGATCCCAAAGCAGAGCGCAGAACCTCACTTGCTTCTGTAGTCCGAATCGCGTCCAGCAGGTTCAGCGGCAGTTTCCTGACATCACCCGCCAGTTCAGGGTTGGCGTACATGTCGATGTCCAGCCGCTCACCCGGATCCCGATTGTTCTCTATGCCATCCAGTCCGCCGGCCGCGATCCCTGCCTGCAACAGATATGGA
The DNA here is from genome assembly GCA_963666625.1 of Arenicellales bacterium. Taxonomy (GTDB): domain Bacteria; phylum Pseudomonadota; class Gammaproteobacteria; order Arenicellales; family JAJDZL01; genus JAJDZL01. The sequence goes on along the minus strand of OY762925.1, from coordinate 1,198,815 downwards.
TTCGCTGATCCATCCATCAGTCTCAGCTCGAACCGACCCGCGTCGGGAATCCGGATCATATGTGTTCTGTTATTTCCCGTATAGGTTACTGAGTTGGGAGACCAGGATGCACCGGAACGGGTACGGGGCGCGTTGATTCGCTTGAAACTGTTCACCGTCGGGTTGAACAACGAGCACAGAGCCTGCGCGTTGTGCATTATCCCGCCCAAAAAACTGTAAGCCAGCGAGGAAAGTCCCACTTCGTCTGATTCGTCGAGAAACAGGTTCTCGGTTGCATCGGAATTCCAGATCGATACATGCGCATGGCAACCGTTACCCGTCAGGTCGGTAAACGGCTTAGGCATGAATGTCGCTCTTTGTCCGTTTCTTTCCGCAAGTGTCTTGACCATGAACTTGAAAAACACATGACGGTCGGCTGTTGTCAGCGCATCGCTGTAATCCCAATTCATCTCGAATTGACCGTTCGCATCCTCATGATCGTTCTGGTATGGATTCCAGCCCAGTTCGATCATGGCGTCACAGATCTGGCTGACAACGTCAAAATTCCGCATCAATGCCGTCTGGTCATAACACGGCTTCTCCTGTGAATCTCGCGTGTCGTGAATGTTCTTGCCGTCCTGTTCCAGCAGCATGTATTCACACTCCACGCCGGTTTTCATTCTATATCCGCTTTCGGCCATCTTTGCCAGCTGCCGTTTAAGAATGATGCGGGGGCACTGTTCCACTTCGACACCACCCATCCAGAGATCGGCGGCAAGCCAACCGACATCCCGCTGCCAAGGCAGAATTATCATGCTTTCGGGGTCAGGGACGGCCAGCATATCCGGGTCTGCAGGTGTCATGTCGAGCCAGGTCGCAAACCCGGCAAAGCCTGCACCTTCCTCCTGCATGCCACCGATTGCGCCTGCCGGCACAAGTTTTGCCCGAAGCCCTCCGAACAGATCAACGAAGCTGATCAGAAAATATCTGATATTTTCCTCTTTCGCGATTTTTGCAAGATCCATAGTTTTACTCCTTGTTTGCTTTCTGATTGAAAGGTTCAGTATTCCTTGATAATTGGGTCAATGTGAATTTGTCTATTGGTCGTGTTATGTTTTGCCTGGTATCCATGAGGTGCCGGCCAACGGAACCTGAGCCATCGCGGCAGCTTCGACAGTCAGTGCAACCATATCTTCAGGTTCCAGATTCAGGACATGGCTCTTTCCGCATGCGCGGGCCAGTGTCTGCAGTTCGAGTACCATCGTCGATAGATAATTCTTGAGCCATCTCGCCCCTTGTTTCGGATTCAGGCGTGATTCCAGTTGTGGGTCCTGCGTTGTGATGCCGACCGGGCACCGGCCAGTGTGGCAGTGGTGACAAAATCCCGGCGCGGTACCGATTGCAGCATAGTCATCCTCGAAGACCGGGCGATTGCAACCGATGGCAACCATCGCTGCGCTACCGATCGAAACAGCATCAGCACCCAGTGCGAGTGCCTTGGCAGCATCGGCTCCTGATCGAATTCCGCCGGATACAATCAACTGGACCTTGCGATGCATGTCCAGATCGATCAACGAATTGACGGCTTGTCGTACTGCGGGCAGGGTTGGTATCCCGACATGTTCGATAAATACATCCTGCGTGGCCGCGGTACCGCCTTGCATTCCATCCAGAACGATGGCATCGGCACCGGCTTTTACCGCAAGCGCGACATCGTACTTCACCCGGGTCGCTCCAACCTTGATCAGGATTGGAATCCGGTAATCGGTGATTTCACGGAGTTCCTGGATCTTGATTTCGAGGTCGTCAGGGCCCGTCCAATCCGGATGTCTGCAGGCGCTTCGCTGATCGATGCCAGTCGGCAAATTCCGCATCTCTGCGACACGTTCGGTGATTTTTTGGCCGAGTAGCATTCCCCCACCGCCCGGTTTGGCACCCTGTCCCACAACAACTTCCAATGCATCGGCCCGGCGGACATCATCTGGATTCAGTCCATAGCGTGATGGAAGAACCTGATAGATCAAAGTCTTGGACGAATTTCGTTCCTCATCGGTCATCCCGCCGTCACCGGTGGTGGTGCTTGTGCCCATCTCACTGGCCGCCAGGCCGATCGATTCTTTGGCGTTGGCACCGAGTGCGCCAAAACTCATTCCGGCAATGGTAATCGGAATATCAAGATGAAGCGGGTGTTTGGCGTAGCGGTCGCCGATGATGATGTCTGTTGCACAGGATTCCCGATAACCCTCAAGCGGATACCGCGACATTGAAGCACCCAGGAAAACCAGATCGTCGAAATCCGGGAGCGACCGTTTTGCGCCAAAGCCTCGAATTTCATAGACACCTTGATCGGCAGCCCGATGAATTTCTGCGAGCACATGTTCCGGAAACGTGGAGGACGGACGCAAAGCACGTGCGTCATAAGGTGGTTTTGCGCTATCTGATGGCATCGGCATTGTCAATTTTGAAGTTGTAAAGAGTTCGGGCGGAACCATAACGGCGGAAGTCCGCAGCTGGAAATTCAAACCCTGACTGTTTCAGAAGCCTGTCCAGTGCCTGAAGATGTTCAGGTCGCATTTCCTTTTCGATGCAGTCCGAACCCAGACTGTCGACATCGCCTCGAACGAACACCTGCGCTTCGTATATCGAGTCACCAAGATCATGTTCTGCGTCACCGCACACCACAAGACGTCCTGACTGTGCCATGAATGCGCTGAAGTGTCCGACTGAGCCGCCCACTACAATATCAATGCCTTTCATCGAAATACCGCATCGAGAACTGGTGTTGCCCCTGATCGTCAGTAGTCCACCGTGACCGGATGCGCCGGCGTATTGGGAAGCATTTCCTTCGATCAGGACACTGCCCGAAACCATGTTTTCGGCAACACCCGGACCTGCATTGCCGCGTACGATGATATCGGCATTCTGGTTCATGCCTGCGCAGTAGTATCCGACGTGCCCTTCCACCGTTACCTGAACCTGGTGTGTCATGCCTACAGCAACAGCATGGCACCCCTTTGGGTTATGGATAGTGAACAGTTCGATTTGACTGTTTTCGCGATCATGTAAAACTTGATTTACATGTCGCAGGGAGTCTGTTGTCAGGTCGAATTCCATTGATCCCATACCGGTTTCTAGACGAGTCAGTCGCGTTCCCAACTGTAAATTTGTGCTGGTGAAGGTTCCCAGATATTCGAATGCTTGGCATCCGGAAGCTTTGCGATTGCGCGATATTCCGACGACATTGCGACCCAGTCATCGTTCTCGGCGAGTACGGCCGGTTTGCAGGCGATGGGATCGCGAAGCACGGAAAATCCTTTTCGACTTCCGATTGCAAATGTGTAGAAACCATCAAGTCCCTCGATTGCGGTTCGAAGCGCATCTACCACCGAATCGCCCTGCGACAATCTCCAAGTAAGAAATCCGGCAGCCACCTCACTGTCATTGTCCGTCTGAAACTGACCTCCCTGACGGATCAGGTATTGTCTGAGCCGATTATGGTTGGACAATGACCCGTTGTGCACCAGGCACAGGTCAAGACCGGTTGAAAAAGGGTGAGAGTGTTCGGTTGTGACCGCACTTTCGGTTGCCATTCTGGTGTGTGCGATGGCGTGAGTGCCGGCAAAGTTCCTGAACCCGAACCGGTCAATCACTTCTGTGGGGTGTCCTTTCTCCTTGTATATCTCAATGGATTTTCCGATGCTCATGACTCGGAGTTCCGACCAATGTTCTCGAATCCATGGTTCGACCAGATCAACCGGAATCTCACTCGAAAGGATGGCGTGGCTGGCGTGGACTGACAAATCGAACTCGCGTTCGAAGTGAGAAGAAATTTCGACTTGCCGCTGGCTCCATTTTTCAGCCGGGTCGGTACTGAATAAAGAGACTTTCGAACCGTTCTCAGGTGCTGGGTTTCGATAGATGGCGAGACCTGCGCTGTCAGGCCCGCGGTCACCCATTTCCTCCAGCATGTCGGCTACGAATTGACCGAGCCGCGGCTCAAGGTCATGATTTTTTAGATATATACCTACAATTCCGCACATTGTGGATCGCCGAATACAAGTTAAGATGATTCAAATAAAGTTGTTTGGTTAATATTGAACGACAGGGTGGAATTTTCAGGTCTACCTGTCTCGCCGGCGATGCGAACATTCAACCGGCACAAAATCGAAAATATATTGTAAACTGAAATTAATCGTGTTCCGATATTTACATTCAACTAAAAATACTTCGCAGAATTGTCACGCGGCTGAATTGACTGTATTCCGCGAGGGACTGACCGAACAGGTAATTTGATGAATTTTGTCGACGAAAAAGTTGAGTTGTACGCAACTGCCCATTCCCAGCAACCGTCCTCACTCGTGAAGGAGATTGACGACTGGACAACAGCCAACTCGGATGCATCGAGAATGCTCTCCGGTGCTTTGCAGGGCGCGGTCTTGCAATTGCTAGCTCGAATGGTACAAGCCAAGCGAATTTTGGAGATCGGGATGTTCACCGGGTATTCTGCGCTGACCATGGCAGAGGTTCTGCCGGATGAAGGGGAGTTGATTACGATTGATATCGACGAGGAACGGGAAGCGATTGCAGATTCATTTTTCTCAAAAAGCCCTCATGGTGGAAAGATCAACATTCGCATCGGTGACGCTTTGGATGTCATTTCCGACCTGGACGGTCCGTTTGACTTGGTCTACATCGATGCAGACAAGTCGAATTATGTGAATTACTATGAAGCTGTCATGCCATTGGTCCGTGTGGGTGGAGTCATCGTTGCGGACAATGTGTTGTGGAGCAGTGCGGTGCTTGATCCACAGACCGAGGACGCGCGCAGCCTTCATGAGTTCAATGAGCGTGTGTCGGCCGATGAACGGGTGATGAATGTTTTGCTGACCGTTCGCGACGGCTTGATGGTCGCACAGAAAATCTGATCGCAGCTAACGTTTGCTTTTGCATTCATTCAGATATGAAATGCACCGCGGGACAGACGTACCCGCTCGGGTCCCGGCATTCCATTTCCACCGTCCCAGACAGATCCCGCGCACAGTCTGTGCAGGGTGAATGGATGCCAGTGTGGCAAATTGCACCCAGTCACCTACAGTCGTACATTACACGTCTTTCGACTCAATTTTGGGATTGTCTGCTTTGGACGCTGGAATGAAGAAAGCAAGTTTCTAATTTTGTATTATTATACGGACAAGAAAATTCGCACAAGCAGTCAGATCGAACGCTGCTGAATTCCCGGTAAGTTGAGTTTGAGGCGTTGAGGATGTTCCAAATGCAAATTCCTCAATCGCAGTGATTTTGTTTTGCATTTTGGAGGGTAGTATGAAGATATGTGTTGTTGGTGCCGGCTCGATGGGTGGCATGATGGGAGTCAAGCTCCACAACATCGGCGAGGATGTGACGCTGATCGCACGCGGTCCGCATCTAGCGGCAATACAGGCGAATAATGGCCTTGAACTGGTCATGAATGACGGTACGGTCGAGTTCGCGGAAGGCATCAAGGCAACAAACGATATCAATTCTGTCGGCGAGCAGGATCTTGTAATACTCGGTGTGAAGGCTCATCAGATCGCGCCTATCGTGGATGAAATCAATTCCCTGCTCGGAGAAAATACCATTCTACTTACCATACAGAACGGAATTCTGTGGTGGTACTTTCAATTGCATGGCGGCGAATTCAACAATCGTGTATTGCAGACAGTCGATCCGGATGGAACCATTAGCGGTAGTATCGATCCAAAACACATCATCGGTTCCATATCCTATCCTGCCGCCGAAATCAGCGAGCCAGGCGTGATCAGACATATTGAAGGACTTCGAGTACCTGTCGGTGAAATCGACGGTGTCGAAAAGCAGCGCACCCGAGATCTCTGCGATCTGCTGAACCGGGCTGGTTTCAAGTCAGTCATTCTTGAGAGCATCCGTGCGGAGACTTGGCTGAAGGTGCTTGGAAATCTGAGTTTCAATCCCGTCAGTGCCTTGACACATTCAACTCTGGTAGATATCTGTCAGTTTGAGCCCTCGCGAAATTTGATTGACCAAATGATGACTGAATGCCGCGAGGTTGCTTTACGATTGGGTGTCGGTATACGTCTTTCCAACGAGCGAAGAATTAACGGTGCGGAGAAAGTAGGCAAGCATAAGACTTCAATGCTGCAGGATGTCGAGGTGGGCAAGGCGCTTGAACTGGAGGCTTTGATCGGTGCGGTAATTGAAATCGCCGCGATGACGGGTACGAAGGTGCATCACATTGAATCTGTGTACGCATTGGTTCAGTTGCTCAACCACATGATGCAACAGGACGGTTTGTACGTGCAAGCACGACCACTCGAACAATAATTTTTTACCTCTTGTCTGCCCGTTCGCGGGACAAATGTTGGCTGGCGATGAAGCGCTAAGTCAACAGTTGGAATGTCGGCAAGTTGGAGAGGACGGTATCCCGTTATTAAAAACGCGTTTCAAAAGTGATGACTAAGGCGGTTGTTGTGATGCCTTCAGTGAGCCTGATTGATTCACACCACCTACACTTTACTGAGTCTTATCAATCTAGGATTTGGGGTGAAAACTTGTCTGAGTCCGAAATTGAAGTCCATAACATTCTTTGAACTCACCGTGGAAATGCAGGAAAAGCGATGACAGTCCGCCATACGAATGTCAAGCGAACAAATTTATTATTTATCTTAGGAGAGCCAAGTGAACGAATACCAGTCAACCGACGATCAACTTAAGACATTACTCGGGCTGACACATGCCCCGATCGCAATCACATTTCTCGATGCTGTACCAGACAATATTCCTGGAATTGGGGTTGCCTATCCCGAGCCGACCGAAGACGGTCGTACTGGTGCTGTGGCAGCGAGCTGCGTATTTTGGACGAGAGCACATGACAGTACTTTCGCAACCACTCCATCGGATCACGGCAATTGCAGTGTCGGTAGTCTAACCCATGGATTGATTCCGCTGGAAGAAGCGGCAACCCGCGCAGATGTTCAGGCAATCTGCGAGGCGAAGTGGGTAGATCCGGAAATCTTTCCACACATTCCGACTGTTGCCGAGCGCCCGGAGAGCATAGTATACGGTCCGTTGTCGGATGCGACATCCGACCCCGACATCGTTCTTTTGCGTCTGGTCGCCAAACAGGCGATGCAGTTGCATTCGGCCGTTCCTTCACTTCAATTCGAAGGTAAACCACAATGCCACATCATACCCATTGCACGAGAGCAGCAAAACCCGGCGGTCAGTGTCGGATGCATGCTCAGTCGGGCACGAACTGGAATGAACAACAATGAAATGACCTGTGCCATTCCATTCGGACAGTTGAAGGATATTATCGAAGCGCTCACAGAAGTATGTGCCGCTGATCGTATGGTAGCGGGCTACGCGAGCCAGGATGCCGCGCGATTCCGTGAATGATTGAAGCTTTAAAATTTTTGCGGATTGACGGCTAACAATAGACGAGGAAAGTGATATAAATAATTCAAATTTTGTATGTTCGAATTTCGCCCTGAAGAACTGGATTTATCCAGTATAGAAATCCAACAAGATGACAAAAATACAGCAATTGCTGAAGTCCCAACTTGGAATTGACGGCCCTGAGATTCACCACAATCTCTCGTGGTCGGATTTGTTTCAGGCGTCGTTGAAATTCGACCGCGGACGTATCGATCCGCAAGGTGGATACAGCGACCAAAAAGCGTATACCACCAAACTGAAAGGAGACGGTCCGATTGTATTCCGTACAGACCCGGACTGCACTGGCCGTCCGGTATCTGATACATACGCAGTTGCTTGGCCGGAAGTCGAGTCCGAAATCTGGTGGAAGGACAGTCTTCAGAAATACGACCCTGACAAATACCAACAATTGCTGTCCAGGGTAATTTCACATCTCAATCAACATCGCGGCAGACTGTTTGTGCAGGATGTCGTAGTTGGTCAGGATCCGGAATGTTCGATTCCGTATCGAATCATTGGTCAATATGCGATTCACTCGATGTTCGCGAGAAACATGTTTATCACATCAAACACGAACATTGACACTTGCGACGCTTCTGACGATGGTTGGACCATGCTGAATGTCCAGACGTTTGAATGTGATCCCGAACGCGACGGTTGCCGATCCAACCGGGTCGCCATTCTGGACTTTCGGAATCGAATCTGTCTTGTCGCAGGCAGAGCTGATTATTGTGGATTAGTCAAAAAGTCAATATTCACTGTGATGAATTACCTGTTGCCGAAGCGAGGAATCCTGTCCATGCACAGCTCGGCAAATATCGGCTCCGATAACGACTCCGCAATTCTATTCGGTCTGTCAGGAACCGGAAAGACCACTCTGTCTGCCGATCCTCAACGTAAACTGATCGGGGACGACGAAATTTGCTGGACAGATTCCGGGATATCCAATCTCGAGAATGGTTGTTACGCCAAACTCATTAATCTGGACAAAACTGCTGAACCGATCATCGCGGCAGCACTGTCCATGAAAGGGACGCTGATTGAAAATGTACCGAGTCTTGAAGGTATACCGTATGAAGAGACAGACCCACAGGATTTCGATCTTTATGACAAGTCCATAACCGAAAACACGCGATTCTCGTATCCGCTTTCATGCAATCCCAATCTTGCGGAAGGGGGACGAGGTGACCATCCCACCACCATAGTCATGCTGACAGCCGATGCGTTCGGTGTTCTGCCCCCGATTTCTATTTTGGACGAAGACGAGGCGATGTACCACTTTGTTCAGGGGTTCACTGCGCGAGTTGCCGGGACGGAGGTTGGACTCAAGGAACCGGAAGCCACCTTCAGTTCGTGTTTCGGATCTCCATTCATGGCACATAAGCCCATGGTCTATGCCAATCTGCTGAAGAAAAAGATGCAACTTTCCAACGCACGTTGCGTGCTGTTGAACACAGGTTGGATTGGTGGTTCCGCCGGAAACGCACCGCGTATTTCGATCAGCGCCACCCGTGCACTGCTTGATGCCGCGATGCGTGGAGAATTTCACAACGGAGCTTCGGGGATAGAATTTTCGAAACATCCGATACTCGGAATTCGTCACCCTCTCACCTGCCGAGGAGTTGATTCCTCAATTCTCGACCCACGAAACTGCTGGAGCGATAAAGGTGCGTATGACCAAACCACTCATCGATTGAGGGACATGTTTCGCCGCAATTTCAATAGACATCAGTTCGGGAACGCTGGCATACCGGAAATGATTTAGCGTGACCTATTCGTCTGCCAGTTCGCATTTCTAAAACCACTTTGCAGTTGGGGAGCTGTCAAGTTATGACTGCATCGGAAGAGCCTCCTTTTTCTGAACTGCGCAGGGAAATGATATTGGTCATCGCAGCTCATGCGATGGCATCAGGAGACCTTACGGGTCGTCCTGTCCTGTCCGATACTGTCATGACTGCCATGCTGAATGTCGAGCGTCACCATTTTGTGCCGGAAGACGTACGACAGATCGCCTATGACGACTCACCACTTCCGATCGGCCAGGGTAAAACCATTTCCCAGCCATTCATTGTTGCATTGATGACGGACCTGCTTGATCTGGAGAAAACAGACCGAGTGCTTGAAATCGGATGTGGGCTCGGGTATCAGGCGTCGGTGCTGGGATATCTGGCGCGGGAAGTCCACACAGTCGAAATCATTGAAGAGCTTGCTGCAGGCGCGCGTGAAATCATGCTCAGGCTGAGTATTGACAATGTTCATGTTCATCTGGGCAACGGCGAATTTGGGCTGAGTGAACATGCACCATATGACAAGGTAATTGTGTCCACATCGGCCGACCGAATTCCACAGGCTCTGATTGACCAACTCAAGCCCGGAGGACGACTGATCATGCCTGTCGGGCCCGAGGACAACCAGAATCTGGCGTTGGTTCAAAAAGGAAGTTCAGGAACCTATACAGACAGTATTCTACCTGTTCGGTTTTCCCGGATGATTATTTCACATTGAATATGGCAGCGGACTGATCGAGGAATTGATTCGGACTCAGTTCCGATCTCATGAGTCTTCCGATCTGCAGTCGATGACTATCCCATTCATTTCAGATCTATCCAAATCAAACTTTTTGGAAAGTTCTGAAAGTTAGAAACGTATTGTCAGTCGGGCATTTACAAACTGCAAAATCCGAATTCGAAAGACATTAATTGTCGGATTCGAAATTAAGGTGGGTTTTGATATGCTCTGCCAGCCGCAGTGTATGATTTTTCACGAGCATTTCGGCATTATCGGCATCGCGAGCCTCAAGAGCTTCAATGATATGCATGTGATCGATCACTGAATGCTTGGCCCGGTCGGGGTCGGAGATGCTTCGCAAACGAATGGTTTTCAAATGGAGAAACAGGTTTTCAGCAATCTCAATCAATGGTTGGCAGCGGCTCATTTCGATGATGGTTCGGTGAAACTCGATGTTCGTTTCCGAGTATTCATTGATGTGCGCATTGAACTTTGAACCATCGTAGGTCGAGAAGAGTTTGCGGAGTTTTCCGATTTCCTCATCAGTCGCGCGCTGTGTCAGCAAACGTGCAGCCATGCCTTCAAGAGCTGCCCAGACGTAGACCATATTCAGAATTTCATCAATCGATTTTCGTACGACGAACGCGCCCCGATGCGGAATAGTCTTGACAAAACCCTCGTTTTCAAGCCGGATGAGACTTTCCCGAATCGGCGTTCTGCTCACACCGAGCTGATTCGCCAATGTTCTCTCATCCAAGCGCAGATTGACGTCCTGTACATAGACATCCAACGACGAAATGGCATCGCGCAAAGAACGATAAACGCGATCTTTCAGAACGTCCGGATCCTTTAATCGGTCAATGGCAAGATTCATCAGAATTTGTTATAAAAGCTACAAAAAGAAACGCTAAAATGAATTCGCTTCTGAACAGCAATTCGACTACTGGATTGCATCGAGTTCAGTTCGGAATTCTCGCTGGTTGAAGTCCGTATTATATCTGCCAAGTAGGCAATGATTCAATAAAAACAATGACTTTTGTATTTTGCAGTTAGGTAACTGGGCCGGTCATTAATGCCCGGGTGTCCAAATTTAATTATCCGATGGAGTAAAGAGAAAGAATGGGTTCGAAAAAAAAGGCGAAACCACTAAGTCGCTATATCAGACGCTCACTAAAACAGTATTTCGATGATCTGAATGGTACGGACCCAAGTGACCTTCACGATCAGATGACCCAGGAACTGGAAAGACATCTATTTGATTATGTGTTGAAACATACAAACGGAAATCGCAGTCGTGCTGCAGCGATACTGGGAATGTCCAGAAGCACTTTGCGTAAGAAACTGACTCAGTATGAACTTGGCATGGACGAGTCTCAAACGCTCAGCAGAAACTCTGAGTGCTGAGGAGAGAATCGATTAACACCGAAAATCTGATAAAACCTTCCAGGGCGCTGATCAGCGTATCCGACAAGACCGGTATCACCGATTTTGGCAAGGCACTTGCTGAGAGTGGTGTAGAGATACTTTCTACCGGCGGTACGGCTCAGGCACTTGAAGGCGCTGGCATCGAAGTGAGGTCCGTGTCCGATCATACCGGTTTTCCCGAAATGATGGATGGGCGGGTCAAAACCCTGCACCCTAAAATTCACGGGGGCATATTGGGCCGCAAGGATGTTGACCTGAAGGAGATGCTGCGAAATGATATTCAGCCCATTGACCTCATAGCGGTCAATCTGTATCCGTTTGAAAGTGTGTCCAGTGACCCAACCGCCAGCTTCGACACCGTGGTCGAAAATATTGATATCGGCGGTCCGGCAATGATCAGGGCGGCGGCAAAGAATTTTACCTGGACCTGTGTCATCGTTGACAGTTACGACTACGAGGTGGTGATCGAGGAGATCCAGTCTCTTGGTGGAACACGTCTGGAAACGCGGCGCCGACTTGCGACCAAGGCATTCGCTAGAACCGCCTACTATGATTCGGTTATAGCAGGCTATATGCAGCGTCGCGATGAGAATAGCTCCGATTACCCGGACACACTGAGTCTTCCATTTCGCAAGAAGTTGGACATGCGTTATGGAGAGAATCCACACCAGTCAGCTGCATTTTATGTCGCAGGCAGCGGTACGACAGGATGGCTTGAGAACGCGACAATGCATCAGGGTAAGCCACTGTCTTTCAACAATGTCGCGGACGCGGATGCAGCCTACAGCTGTATTGAGGATTTTGACGAGCCGGCTTGTGTAATCATCAAGCATGCTACTCCCTGTGGTGTGGCGTGTGCAGCCGACGTTACAACAGCGTACGAGTCGGCATACAAAACCGATCCAACTTCTGCATTCGGTGGAATTATCGCGGTCAATCGAACACTCGACGCGTCGACGGCAGCCCGGATACTCCGCAATCAGTTCGTTGAAGTCATATTGGCTCCGGATGTGGAAAAAAAAGCACTGGTGCTACTTGACCGCAAACAGAACATCCGGGTGCTGGAACACCCGCCCCAGAGGTCGCAGTCGGAAATGGAATGGATTGTGAAAACAGCCTGTGGAGGTGTACTGTTGCAGGATTCGGACTCGCAGATTCTGGCGCATGACGAACCTCAGGTGGTTTCTTCGAGAGTGCCGAACGAGCGCGAGATGCAAGATCTGCTGTTTGCCTGGCGGGTAGCGAAACATGTCAAATCCAATGCGATCGTATATGCGAAGGACCTGGCTACAGTCGGTATCGGAGCAGGTCAGATGAGTCGGGTTGATTCAGCGCAGATCGCCTCACTGAAGGCGGCTTCAGCCGGATTGGAAATAGCGGGCGCGGTGATGGCGTCGGACGCTTTCTTCCCTTTCCGGGATAGTATAGATACGGCGGCAGGTGCAGGGATAACAGCAGTTATACAACCCGGCGGTTCCATGCGCGATGACGAAGTGATTGCAGCCGCAGATGAACACGACCTTGCGATGGTGTTCACGGGTATGCGTCATTTCCGACATTGATTGCGGTACTGATTCGATGCAGGTTCTTGTAGTCGGTAGCGGGGGACGTGAGCATGCGTTGGCGTGGGCAGCCAGGCAATCAGATCTTGTCGATCACGTCTATGTCGCACCAGGCAATGCCGGAACCTCGCTTGAACCTGACACCACCAACATCAAGATCAGTGCGGAGGATATTCAATCTCTTTTGGCTTTCGCACTGGAAAACAAAATTGATCTGACTATCGTCGGTCCGGAAGTTCCTTTGACGCTTGGCATTACCGACCGATTTGTCGCGCACGGTCTTCGATGCTTTGGTCCCTATGCGAATGCAGCACAGCTGGAAGGATCCAAGGATTTCACGAAGAGATTTCTTCAACGTCACGGTATTCCGAGTGCTGAATTTCAGACATTCGATGACATTTCGGCTGCATGCGAATACATCGACCGTCGTGGTGCGCCTATTGTCGTCAAAGCGGACGGGCTGGCTGCAGGAAAAGGCGTTATTGTTGCAGAGAATGCAGATGAGGCGAAAGAAGCCGCCGCGGACATGCTCACCAACCTTAGGTTTGGTGCGGCGGGAGAAAAGGTAGTGATCGAGGATTTCCTCACCGGGGAAGAGGCGAGTTACATCTGTATTGTCGATGGTGAAGATATCCTCCCGCTCGCTTCTTCGCAAGATCACAAAGCGGTGTACGACGGTGACACGGGTCCGAATACCGGCGGAATGGGAGCCTATTCTCCGGCACCGATCGTCGATCCTACATTGGAGCGAAGAATACTTGACGATATCATTCAACCCACCGTGAAAGGGCTGATGAGTGAGGGCATTCGCTATACCGGATTTCTATATGCCGGCCTTATGATTGACAACAGAGGGAATCCACAGGTCCTCGAATACAATTGTCGTCTGGGCGATCCGGAGACGCAGCCGCTTATGTTTCGTCTACGATCGGACCTGATCGAAATGATTCTTGCCGCATTGGACAACAAACTTGCGGCAGCGAGCGCCGACTGGGACGAGCGCGCGGCACTCGGTGTGGTTCTCGCTGCTGAAGGCTATCCGGGAAACTATTCGAAAGGAAATCGTATTACCGGTATAGACATTGTGGATGCTTCGGATGTCAAAGTCTTTCACGCGGGTACCGCGTTTGATTCGGATGGCAATCTGGTTGCCGACGGCGGTCGTATACTTTGTGTGACTGCACTGGCATCGACGGTTGAACAGGCACAGTTTCGGGCATATGAGACAATTTCGGAAATTTCGACGCACGGGATGCATTTCCGCACCGATATTGGTAACAAGGCTTTGGCCTACAAGATGATAAATTGATTGGTAATTGGGAGGTTACATTGAAAAATAGCTTTGTCGCTGTCATGATCGGGTCGGATTCTGACCTGAAAGTCATGAAGTCAACATTGGATGTATTGGATGATCTGGGCGTTTCATGGGAGATTAGGATTCTGTCGGCGCATCGGACACCCGATCAGGTACGCGAGTATCTTGCCAGCGCGGATGAGCGCGGTTGTGCCGTTTATATTGCGGCGGCGGGGTTGGCTGCGCACCTTGCCGGTGCAGTTGCCGCGCATACGCTGAAACCGGTAATCGGTGTGCCGCTTGACGCAGGTACGCTGGGCGGACTCGATGCTTTGCTTGCGACAGTCCAGATGCCCGGAGGGGTACCGGTCGCATGTGTTGCCGTCGGTAGTGCCGGTGCGAAAAACGCCGCTTATCTGGCGGCTAGAATTCTTGCATTGGGAGATGATGCGGTGGCTGGCAGCCTTCACAAGTATCGAGAAGACAACCGAGCGTCGATTTTGCAGAAAAACGAGCAGTTGCAGGCCGACCTCAAGAATTGATGTGAGACAGTTGAATGCGACTGATGTAGCCAGAGCTGCCAGATTGATCGGGTTGGGAGGTGTGGTTGCCTACCCGACCGAAGCGTGTTTTGGTTTGGGGTGTGACCCCGAAAATCGATCAGCGTTGAAACGAATACTGGAAATCAAGAGTCGACCCGCGGGAATGGGGATGATTGTGATTGCGCATTGTATTGAGACTCTGTTGCCCTATCTTTCGATCAGACACGAGGCGGTTCTCGATGAACCGCTGGCGAGTTGGCCAGGTCCGTATACGTGGATCTTTCCAGCCAGTCGGAAGGCTTCGCAACTGCTGTGTGCGAATCGCAGTACCATTGCAGTGAGGGTCACCGCACACCCTATAGCCGCGCAATTGACTCGACTTTCTGACAGTGCCATTGTGTCAACATCCGCCAATCTACATGGCAGGCTACCGATCCGCGACTACGGAATGGTTCGAAGACAAATGGGACCGAACCTTGATTTCGTCGTTCGAGGTCCAATCGGTGGACAGAGAAATCCGACACAGATCAGGGACGCGCAAACAGGCGAACTCTTGCGCGCTGCCTGATCTGGGAGTCCCGGAGTAATTTAAAGTGACGGTGACATCAGAGCAGAATACGGAAGTTGAAAATTTCCTCCGGCATCTGCAGAATCGGATCTGTAATGAATTGGAGCGCTTGGATGGTGTGGGCAAGTTTGAAAGCGACGAGTGGGTATTTGCCGATGGCGGTGGTGGTGACTCGCGTGTCATGGAATCGGGGGATGTCTTCGAAAAAGCAGGTGTGAATTTCTCTTCGATTCGCGGTGCGAGTTTGCCGATGGCTGCGACAGAAAAGCGGACACATCTGGAAAGTCGACCTTTTACCGCAACTGGCGTTTCGCTCGTAATCCATCCCTTCAATCCGTACGTGCCCTCGACACACATGAATCTTCGGTTCATTAGTGTTGAAGGGGGCGATTGGTGGTTTGGCGGTGGATTTGATCTGACACCGTATTATGGGTTTGTCGAGGATGCGGTTCATTGGCACCAAACTGCCGCCGCCGCGTGTGCTGGCTTTGGTGAACATCTATATCCACGACTGAAAAATTGGTGTGACGAGTACTTTTACCTGAAACACCGAGATGAGAATCGCGGAATCGGTGGACTGTTTTTCGATGATTTCAGAGAAGGCGGTTTTATTCACAGTTTTGAGTTTGTCCGCAATGTCGGACTACATTTTCTGGAGGCGTATCTACCCATCGTCAAAAGAAGGATGAATCAGGTTTATGGTGATCGGGAACGAGAATTTCAGTTGATTCGTCGCGGTCGCTACGTAGAATTCAACCTTGTGTATGACAGAGGTACTTTGTTCGGACTTCAGTCAAACGGCAGAACGGAATCAATTTTGATGTCACTTCCGCCGAACGTAATATGGCGTTACAACTGGCAGGCGGAACCAGGGTCTCCAGAGCGGGAGCTGGTGGACGTGTTTCTCAAACCACGCGACTGGTTGAGAGGATCCAGTGATCTGTAATGGGCAAGATGATTCTTGTTGTCTATCGCATGGTGATGTTTCTGATGTTGCCGGTGATTTACTTTCGATACTTGCTGAAAGCTGGTTTCACACCTTCCTATCGGGAAAGAATTACAGAGCGATTTGGGATTCTCCCGGATAGCATACCCACCGGAATGATATGGGTTCACGCGGTTTCGGTCGGTGAAGTCAATGCTGCCGTCCCCATGATAGAAAATCTCCTGCAAACTCAGAATCGACAGGTGCTAGTCACCTGTGTGACACCAACAGGGTCAGCGCAGATCAAGAAGTCACTCGGCGATCAGGTTGTACATGTCTATGCCCCGGTTGATGTCGGAGTTATCGTAAGAGCCTTCCTGCGCAAATTGAAACCAGCGATGATTGTGATCATGGAAACGGAGATGTGGCCGAATCTTATTGATCAGAGCACTTGTGCAGATATCCCAGTACTTTTTGCGAACATGCGCCTTTCGGATAGAACTTTCGCAAGAGCTGTAAGACTCAAGCCATTCAGTCGTTACGTCCTGAATGACGTGAGTGCATTCTGTGTCCAGACCGAAGATGACTATCAACGAATCGTCAAGATTGGCGTGCCTGACTCAAAGATCAGCGTTACCGGTAATCTGAAGTTCGATGTTACCGCACCGGAAGAGGTGTTGATGAGAGGAAAGAAGATTCGTGAGTGTCTGGGTGGAGATGATGTTCGGGTCATGATACTGGGGAGTTCACACGATGGTGAGGAAACTGGATTTCTGGATGTGTTTGAACAGATGAAAGTGGAGTTCCCGATGCTTCTCGGAGTCATCGTACCGCGACACCCGGAACGCTTTGACGCGGTCTATCAAACCATATCTCAACGCAGATTGAATGTGGTTCGCAGAAGTCAATGGAAAGGTCGGTTACCCGAGGAGGCCAATATTTTGTTGGTTGATTCGATGGGTGAGTTGATGGAATTTTACGCTGCTTGTGACGTTGCTGTAGTTGGTGGAAGTTTTGTTCCTGTCGGCGGTCACAACGTTCTTGAGCCTCTGATGACGGGCACCGCATTGATTTTCGGCCCGCAGATGTCAAATTTCCGACAGATCTCCCAGCTTGTACTGTCAGCACAAGCCGGCCTTCAGGTGCCTGATATGGATGAGTTGACAAAGACCGTCAAGCTACTGCTGGAAAATTCTGACTTGCACCAGGAAATGGTTGTCAGAGGGTATCAGTTGCTGGCGGAAAATCGAGGTTCAGTGAAGCGGACGTGTGAAAGATTAATGTCTGAATTATGATGCTTTCAGTTTCGGGTTCATTCAAGCAGGCTGTTCATGGCTTCCAGGTCCGTCAGACTCAGCGTACCGACCAGTTGTCTGATGAGAATCGAATTTTTCAGATAATCGTAACGGGCCCGGTGTAGATCGCGCGTAACCTGAAACAGATCGTGTTGCGCATTGAGCACATCGATGGAAGCGACAGTGCCTACGTGGAAACTCTGATCGGTCACATCCAAGGCAATTTCACTGGCTTTTCTTGCCGCTTCAAGCGCTTCAATTCGATTGTAGAGACTCACCAGATTGAAGTATGTGCGCGACACGTTACTTCTGATTTGCTGAGTTACCGCCATTTGCTGTTGAACGCGAGACTTGTGGTTCAGTGCGGCCTGTTTCTTGAGTTTTCGATTATGTCCGGCAACTGAGAAGGACTTGCTGACGCTGAGCGAAATCACGGATCGCTCCGGGTTCGGGTTCCTGGGTTTGTCGCCGTATTCTCGACGTGTCAGTCCGAGTACGACGTTCGGGCCTGTGTCTGCGCCGGCAGCTCGAATCGAATTTTTTGCTATCTTGACCAATTCACGCTGAATGGCCAGGTCCGGATTGTTTTCCAGAGCCAGATCAACCCAGTGATTGACGTGCTCCGGCATGAGTACCGGCATTGCCAGTTTTTCCGCGAGCCGATTCAGGTGATCCGGTCGGCTGCCAATTATTTCAATCAAAGAGAGCCATGCGGTTTCGATCGCACTTTCATCGCGAATTTCTGCTGCTCTTACCAAGGCTTCGCGGGCTGTTGCGTTCTGTATGTCACTATTGGTTCCCAGACCGACATCAAAGCGTGTCTTGGTGACTTTCAGGAACTCTGCAATTGCTTTGACCTCGCTGGTTGTGGTATCCAGATCATCCTGTGCCGCAAGAATTTCAAAATAGGCGTTGACAACTCTGCGATAAAGATCTTGCTGTGCTTTCTTAAGCTGCAGTTCTCCGATGACCACCTCCGATTCAGCAATATCAAGTGCCGGTTTCAGTGCGGTTGTATAGAGCGGAACGTTTACAGTGAGCTCACCTGAAGTGGAGTTCACCTCATTACCCTTTAAGACACGCTGTTCATTGAAATTCGCACGCAACGAAACGGTAGGGAAAGCCCTTGACCGAGAGATTGAGGTCTCCATGGAACTCGCCTCGGAGGAATACTTCTGTGAACTCAATGTGGCATCGTTTTCAAGAGCGAGTTCGTAGATGTCCAGAAGGTCTGAAGCAAAGACTCCTGAAGCGAAAACACAACAGAATATGAAACTGATTGTTCGGTTGAACTTCATCGAATTCGGGCTAGATACAGGCGATTCGGAGCAATAGCAATTTGCCAATTTGAATAGTTCAATGTCTGTACTGAATCGTAGAAATGCCGGTCTGATATGGGTTGACTGAAACGGCCTCAACTTCTGTCTCAGATGATACTAGAATACGAAACGACTGGGTTGTACGATATTGTCCAGCGCAGGCAAAACAGTCTCAAACAAATAAGTTGTTTTCCATGTAACCGACCCTGTCCTTTCGACCAGAATTGCATTCATAATCGGTTCTTCTCCGATGATTGCAACCAAACGCCCGTTGATATTCAGTAGTTCACGATAACTATGAGGCAGCTCAATGACGGAACCGGATAAAAAAATACAGTCGTATTGTTGATCTGACTGCCATCCCTGTCCACCATCTCCCTTGATCACCTGCACGTTGTTGGTTTTATTTTCGCCAAGATTATTGATTGCCAGATCAGAGAAGGCAGAGCGAATCTCTACTGTTTCAACAAACTTTGCACAATAAGCCAGCAGTGCGGCCATGTAGCCGGTGCCGGTTCCGATTTCCAGAACCAGATGATTGGGCCCTGGCTCAAGTGCCTGGAGCATCCTGGCTTCAACTTTAGGTTGCATCATGACCTGGTTGTCGCCGATCGGGATGTTCATATCTGCAAACGACAGATCATGATGCTCTTTCGGAACGAAATGTTCCCGCGGTACAGCCGAAATCGCATCCAGTACTTTCGGATCCAATACATTCCACGGTCGAATTTGCTGTTCGACCATGTTGAACTTTGCTTGTTTGATATCCACTATTGCGTTGGACTCCCGGGATTTTGACCGAAGCGCGAATTCCTGAAAGATTTATAATGGCTGATTCGGAAGATCAGTCACCCTCACTGTCATTGATTCAGTGGAACTGCTCGGACGGGACGGTGTATTGATCGCCTTCCAGATCACCGAACAGTTTTGTGACTGCCGGATGATCGACGGGGTTGCCTGTTTCGTCCGGCATCAGGTTTTGTTCAGAAACATAAGCGACATATGTGGTTTTCTCGTTCTCAGCCAGCAGGTGGTAGAACGGCTGATCTTTCCGGGGACGAATGTCATCCGGAATCGCATCATACCATTCCTCGGTATTGCTGAATTCCGGATCGACATCAAAAACCACTCCCCTGAAAGAGTAGTAACGATGACGAACAATCTGGCCCAGTTTGAACTTTGCTGATACTGACATTTTGACCTTACCGATACAACAGTAGATTGTACTTTCTAATATGAGTTCCAATGTGTCAATTTCAACTTAATTCCAATTTTAGTGTGCGTCGGGAAATTACATCACCAACCATGAGGATAGTCAGCCTGTGACTGATGTCACTAAAATTCTCGATGGATTGAACGAGCAACAGCGAGAGGCTGTTGTAGCACCTCCGGGGCCATTGCTGATCACCGCCGGGGCGGGTAGTGGAAAGACGACTGTACTCACTCGTCGGATTGCCTGGCTGATTGAGGCTAACGGTGTTTCTCCACATCGAATCTTTGCGGTCACCTTTACAAACAAAGCCGCGCGGGAAATGAAGTTACGTGTTGATAGTCTGCTCGGAAGGAATTCCGCACCTTATCAGATCGCAACGTTCCATGGGTTCTCAAATAGATTTCTGCGTATCCATCATGAAGCGGCCGGATTGCCGCGAGACTTCACAATACTGGACCAAGATGATCAGAAGTCGTTTATCAACCGGTTGATGAAAGATAGTCAGTTGAATGTTCGCAACAAAACACCCAGGGAAGTCCAGTCGTATATCAATAACAAAAAGGAACGACAGTTGCGTGCTTCGCAAGCGTATAACGATTCACATTATCTGAACGAGATTATCGGTCCGGTCTACGAACTCTATGAACGGGAATGCAACATCCGGGGTCTGGTGGATTTTGCGGAAATCCTGCTTCGCACTGTTGAGGTGATGCAGCGCAATCAACTTGTGCGAGACGCGATTCACGAAAGGTATCACCATATTTTGGTTGATGAGTTCCAGGACACCAATGAAATCCAGATCGAATGGCTGAAGTTGTTCAGCAGTCATCTAAACTACATTACCGCAGTCGGTGATGAGGATCAGTCCATTTACGGCTGGCGCGGGGCTGTGGCAAAGAATATGCTGAGTTTCCAATCAATTTTTCCAAACACCAGGCTGGTTCGTCTGGAAAAGAACTATCGCTCGACGCAAACGATTCTGAGTGCTGCCAACTCAGTCATTTCACGCAACCGCGACCGGTTTGAGAAAAATCTGTGGACTGATCAGGAAGGTGGAGATCCGATTGGCTACTACAGTGCTTACGATTATCAGGATGAGTCGCATTTTGTCGCAAACAAAATCAAAGCGCTGTATGAGACTGGGTTGCCATATTCGAATATGTCGATTCTTTACCGGACTCATGCGCAATCAAACATCTTCGAGTCTACACTGTCCTCATACAAGATTCCGTTCAGGATTTATGGCGGTGTTCGATTTTTTTCGAGAATGGAGATAAAGCACTCGCTCGCGTACTTGCGATTGATTGTTGACCCTGACAGCGATCCGGCGTTTCAGAGAATCATCAATGAGCCGCCACGCGGTATTGGCGAAATTACGCAACGAAGGGTTTTCGAACTTTCCCAACGCGAAGATGTTTCCTTGATGGAAGCGGCAAGAATGATTGCGCACGACGACTTGGAGCAGGTGAGAATAAGAAAGCCTCTGAAGGCGTTCGTCGAATTGATAGAACGAATGGATTCTGACTGCTCAGAACTTACCCTGAGCAGAATAATCGCACATGTCAACGTACATTCCGGACTTCGTGATTATTATCTTTCGAAAGATACGGAGCTAGACAAGCCTCGCGTCGAGAATCTCGACGAGTTGATCAACGCGGGTGAAAATTTCGTACGAACGAGCATGGGTGAAGCGACATCAAATGAATCGGTCGGTGACGGGCGTGAATCAATCACTCCGTTTTTGGATAGCGTAACACTGGATGCAGGCGATACATTTGATGAGGCACCCGACACCCTGAGTCTGATGACACTGCATCAGGCTAAGGGTTTGGAGTACGAAGTAGTTTTTCTGGTTGGTATGGATGAAAAGCTGCTACCACATGCAAACTCAATGATTTACGGTACCCCAAGTCAAATAAGCAACCAAATCGAAGAGGAGCGTCGCTTGTGCTATGTGGGTATGACACGAGCAAAAAATCAGCTGTACCTGACCCGTGCGGGATACCGCCTGTCATTTGGAAATCTCGATTATTACAAACCGTCTAGGTTTCTGAACGAAATTCCTTCGGAGTATCTTCAGAAAGCAAAACTTGATTCTGAGAGCGAAAGAGCGAGTTCTGATATATCGACCGGGTTGTTTGATTCGGAGGATGAACTGGAAGACTTGCCGGGAAAGTTGATGCGCCACAAGAAGTTCGGTGAAGGAATTGTCATCGACGTGACTGCGGAGCATGCAAATACAATAATCAGGATAGATTTTGAAGATGTTGGCGAAAAACTGCTCGTGATGGAATTGGCTGGTCTTGAGTTCGTCGATGATTAGATTGGCCGAGTCGAGTTCGGATTGATTACGCGATTTCAACAGCCCGAATCATTTCTTGGATTCCACTGTCTCAGTCACCGGCGCGCTTTGTCTCGAGATAAGCATGTCGCGCCGTTCGAATCAGCACGCCGAGCTCGCACGGGAGTTCATCCTGCTTGAGGCCGAGTTTGTGACATCGGAGCGCATTGACGAGCCAAACTTGTCCGGCCAACCCTCACCACGACCTGACCGGTTTTGTTGCCATTAATCGGATCAAATACATAGGAGTACCGCCCGCCTGGCGATCAAGATATCCTGTGACAACAACGAAATCGGGTGCGAGCACCGACGCCTAAATCTGTTAAAACGTTTCGCGATCAACAGAATAGATGCGGTGGGTTGGGATCGGGTGTTACCGAGCTTCATCGATGCCCGCGCGTCAAGATTCAAAGATGCACTTTTTCGGTACGACAATACTGGTATCCGGAAGCAACCACTTTGGACTGCGATTGCGGTATTCGACCTGACGAAATCGCCGGTCAACGAATCGGATAGTACAGAAGTCATCACTGAGGGATAGTCCCGGGCGATAAAAATGCTCACTGTATAATTGAAGCCATGCGCTTTTTCAACACCGCCGGGCCGATCAGGCCCGATATGAACTATCACATTCCGCCTCTGGAGCGACTAGACCGTAACGAGTTGCTGGTGCTTATTGAGCGAATGCGCTACTTTGTCCTGCATGCACCGCGCCAGACCGGCAAGACTTCTGCGCTGATTGCTTTGCGAGACGAGCTGAACTCGTCCGGGCGTTACCGTGCCGCGTATATCAATGTCGAACCGGCTCAGGTTGTACCCGATAATCTCAATACCGGAATGCGGTCAATACTATCTTCCCTGAGTGCCGAATCTGAGGATAATTTGAACGACCTGTTCGTGTACCACAATTGGCAGGGGATTCTGGAATCTGCTGGAGAAGCAGATGCGCTTCGAGAAGTGTTGAGACGCTGGTCGGCAGCAGATGCCCGTCCGTTGATCTTGATGATTGACGAAATCGATGCGCTGTCCGGCGACTTGCTGATATCGGTGCTTCGCCAGTTGCGGGCAGGTTATCTGCAGCGTCCGGTGAATTTCCCGCAAAGCGTGATTCTTTGCGGGGTGCGCGATGTACGCGACTATCGGATCCGCTCAAGCCGGGAAGACCAGATCATCACCGGTGGCAGCGCCTTCAACATCAAAGCGAAATCATTGCGTCTGGGTGATTTCGACGAGTCGCACACAAGGACCCTGCTCGTGCAGCATACTGAGGAGACCGGACAGGAATGGAGCGAGAACGCATTGACAGAGGTATGGGAGTCGACCCGGGGCCAGCCGTGGCTGGTGAATGCGCTGGCTCATGAGGTTTGCGAAAAGGTGGGAGACCTAAGCCAGCAGATCAGGCGTGACGACATCATTGATTCGCGAGAGGTGCTGATCCGGCGTCGTGACACACATCTGGACCAGTTGGCCGACAAATTGCG
This sequence comes from Arenicellales bacterium, assembly GCA_963666625.1. Taxonomy (GTDB): domain Bacteria; phylum Pseudomonadota; class Gammaproteobacteria; order Arenicellales; family JAJDZL01; genus JAJDZL01. The sequence continues at coordinate 1,174,911 of OY762925.1, read as the reverse complement.
CGAGCCGCGTGTGAAGCGGGTGATTGAACCGATCTTGAGCGGTGAATCGGATACAGACGCGTTTGGGTCCGACGATGTCCAGTATGTGCGCGACCTCGGACTGATCCGCCAGAGTCGACCGATACAGGTCGCCAACCCGATCTACCGCGAGATCATCCCGCGCGAGCTGATCAACTCGACCGACGAGATCATTCCCTACGAGACAGCGTGGTTTGTGGAGGATGACAGGTTGGTAATGGATCGCTTACTGGAGTCGTTTCAAGAGTTTTTCCGCGAGAATTCCGAGCACTGGGTACAGCGGTACGACTACCTTGAGGCGGGCCCGCAGATTTTGCTGCAGGCATTCCTGCAGCGCATTGTCAACGCCGGCGGACGGATTGAAAGGGAGTATGGTGTGGGACGCAAGCGTATCGATCTCCTGGTTGTATGGCGCGTGGGCGATGCCAGGCAGAAAATCGTAATCGAGTGCAAGCTGCGGCGAAACGGACTGGATAGTGTATTGGCCAAAGGTTTGGATCAGATCAGTGACTACATGGACCGATGCGGCACCGATGAGGGTCATCTGGTGATATTCGATCGGTCAGAGAAGCGTACCTGGGAGGAGAAGATATTCCGGCAGAGTGAGATGGCGGGAAACAAGCCAGTGACAGTCTGGAGGATGTAGAGTCCTGATAAGCCGTCGGATAGCAGTTTTTCAGGTCGGTTGCAAATCGCTCACGAAAATTGTGCCTGTCGGCATTTACTGACAGGTATCGGTTCGGACAGATGCCGTATGAGAGATGCTTCTGCGTGCACCGCGAACCGCCACTGATTGCGGAATCCTTGGTAGACGGATCGTAATAGCTATGGGATGATCGCAAAATATATCAACCCATGATCTGACTTGCGTTAGCTGTCTCAATCGGTCACTCACTTCTCGTCCGTCGATGAAATCCACTTCGTTCGGGTAGGCGTAACAACCACCGCTTGCGAATCATGAATAAAATTCTATCACGAGCAATTTGAAACGCTGTACCCTCGCAGATCTCATCTCCGCGTCTGATTCGATTGCTCAGTTGCAAGTGTATAATGCTCTCTCCAATTTCTCTGAAATCAGTTTGATCGATAAAACGGTCGATTAACTACAACAGTGCGCTGTATCAATGAACAAAACACAACAGACTGTTGAATTCACCCAAATGAAGGAAGGTTCATTTGACGACTACCAGTTGCTCCACAGTTACGAACGGAAATTTTCAAAAAAGACGGCTGACCGCGTGCTTCAGCATCTGTTGGATCTGGAGGACAGTTTCGCAGGATACAAGGTTTCCAGACTGGAACACGCTCTTCAATCTGCGAGTCGAGCGTGGCGAGACGGCGCAGGTGAGGAAATGACAGTAGCCGCCCTGCTGCATGACATAGGAGACATGTTAGCTCCGGAAAATCACAGTGAGGTGGCAGCTGCCTTACTTCGGCCGTATGTCTCGGAGAAGACCTATTGGATTCTGAAGCATCATGGGATTTTTCAGGGCTACTACTTTTTTCATCACGTAGGCGGTGACCGAGATGCTAGAGATCTTTACAAGGATCACGAGCACTATCAGGCATGTGCTGATTTCTGCGAATACTGGGATCAAAACAGTTTCGACCCGGAATATGATTCTCTTCCGCTCGAATTTTTCAAACCCATGGTTCAACGAATTTTCGACAGGGAGCCGTTCGGTGACCATGTGAAGTGACACCCGACTATCAACCAACCAACCAACAAATTCAAACTATATGACTACTTCATTCAGCGATCGAGACGGCGTCATCTGGAATGACGGAAAACTGGTGCCTTGGCGCGAGGCGACTGTACACGTACTAACGCATTCACTGCACTATGGCGTAGCTGTATTCGAGGGTGTCCGTGCCTACAAGACCGACAAGGGACCAGCGATATTCCGGTTACAGGACCATACGGACCGATTTATGAATTCTGCACATATCATGCGCATGGATATGCCATTTGATCGGGATACACTGAATGAAGCCCAGTGCACGGTGATTCGTGAAAACAATCTTGAGAGTTGCTATATCCGACCGATCGCATTTTACGGTTCGGAAGGCATGGGGTTGCGAGCGGACAACCTGTCTACACACGTGATGATCGCGGCATGGGACTGGGGTGCATATCTCGGTGCTGATGGCCTGGTAAATGGAATCAAGGTCAAGACATCCTCCATTGCACGGTTGCACGTCAATGCACAGATGTGCAGAGCAAAAGTCTGCGGGCACTATACCAACTCCATTCTTGCGCTTCGGGAAGCAATGGAATATGGGGCCGAGGAAGCAATGTTGCTTGATACCGATGGCTTTGTCATGGAGGGTTCCGGCGAGAATCTTTTTGTTGTACGCGACAATAAGGTGCTCACGCCGGATCTTGCATCAACATTGGAAGGCATAACCCGGTCCACCGCAATCGAGTTGCTTCATGAGATGGGCTATGAGGTGCAGGAGAGACGCATTACGCGGGATGAGGTCTATATCGCCGATGAAGCTTTTTTTACCGGAACTGCCGCCGAAGTCACACCCATCCGCGAGCTTGATGGACGACTGATCGGTGGTGGCAAGCCCGGACCGATCACGCTTGGGCTGCAAGCCAAGTATTTTGAAGTGGTGGAAGGACGAAGTGAAAGGCATCAGCATTGGCTGACGTACGTCTGACTGAAAAACGATGAGTTCTGATACCTATCAACCCAAGCAGGGTGAGACTCCTAATTCGGAGATGCTGATCAAGGTCACCGAAGACGATCTCCCATTGCACTGTCCGTTGGAAAGCATGAGATTGTGGGATTCACATCCGCGTGTATATCTGCCGATCGAGAAAACCAGCAGCGCGCTTTGTCCGTATTGCGGAACTCACTTCGTGCTGGTCAAATGAAGGACTGTTGCGCCATCTGTTGCCTCAATATCCATTAGAAGTTCATGACTTGACCTCTCATTTCAGTCTGAGTCTTTCGACATCAGCTGAACGGAATCGGTGAACGCGATCATGCCTTGGACAAATCAAGTTCGAGAATTCGATCCGATTGACAATCGCTTCAGGCGTTACAGCAAGATTCTCGCTGATCTACACATCCGGACCAGGCTGTTCCGAAAGGATGAATCTATATGGCTAGACATCATAGAGCCGCCTGATTCAGCAGCGCGTTGCATGGATTGGACGGATTCGTTGAGGCGTTCGATGCCGATTGTCTCGGATGCTCCAAAATTATCTTCAGAACACGGCACGCTTGTTCTGATTGGAACTGGGGGAGCAAGTTTATCGGCAAAATCTTACTCAAGCGTACTCGGACCTGAGGCGGGCAAAAGATTACAGGTTGTCGACAGTACGTCACCTCAATTTCTTCGCTCAATTCTTGAAGGTGCCGCTTCGCCAAGTAAATTTTACGCAGTAGCGAGCAAGTCAGGCGGTACGATTGAAACTCTTGATATCGCTAGAACCCTGTTTGAATGTGTTCGCGCACCGGACAGGTTTTGTGTTGTCACCGACCCGGAACCGAATTCATTGAGAATTTGGGCGGAAGACAACGCGATTTCGGTATTTTCCTCCGACCCCTACGTGCCCGGCCGTTATTCCGCACTCAGTGTGCTTGGCCTATTGCCGTTGAACCTGCTCGACCATGATCTTCAGGAGATTCAAAGCGGTCATGATGAATTCGTCCAAGAAGTATCGAATGACAGATCACACGTCAGTCAGCAAGTCGATGAAACGGCGGCGATACTTGCAGCACTTGCCTCTGACTCAAGTAGCAGGATCATGCTTGCTGCTGAAGTTCATCTGCTTCCGGTACTGCAGTGGATTGAACAAATTGTTTCCGAGAGTCTCGGCAAATCTGGATTGGGTATCCTTCCGGTTGTTGAAATCGTCCAGTCCGAGGGTTCTCCGAGCAATAGGTTGCAGGTACGGGCGACTTCGGAAAATATCGAGGTATGTTCGATATTTGATCACCAGCTGAACACCCTGCAACAGACTGCAAAGTTATTTATGTTCTGGCAGACGGTAATCTCAATAACAGGTTACCTTTTGGACATTGATCCATTTAACCAACCGAATGTCGAGCAGAGTAAACTTAATGTGCTGACAGCTCTTAGGGCAAAAGATATGGAAGCCGAAAACATTCAAGGCTCAGATATAGCGGTTGAGGAAACGGAAAAGTCCGTGAATGCGGTACGATCCATTCTACGGCACGTCAGAGAACATGCCCAGAAACATGACTACATCTGTCTGCTTGCGTTCACTGAGCCCAGCAGCGAGATGTTTGATACTCTGACGCGGTTGAAAGTAAGATCGGGCGAGCTCACCGGTCTTACGGCGGTTCTGAATTTTGGCCCGCAATATCTGCATTCGACAGGTCAACTTCACAAAGGTGGCCCCGGAACCGGTCACTATCTGATAATCGGTGTCGAAGAAAGTGTGGATTTTGCGGTCTGTGACCGAACTTATACGTTTGGTGAGTTGTTCAATACCCAACTTCGCGCAGATTTGGAAGTTCTCCGTGAGTCTGGACGTCCGGTACACAGTATGAAGCTGAGACAGCCTGTATCAGAAAGTCTACGTGAAATACTCGAATTACTTTAGAACTCACATACCTATCGAAACTAACTTCAAGTAATTGAAATGTCTTCAATAAGTCTGAGCCAGCTGCTGAACACCGTTGCGGATGCCGGTGCCGACTTGTTCAGAAAATCTTCTGCGAAAAAGACCACACCGGCAATGTTGAATTTATGGTGCGAAGAATTGCTTTCGGCCGCAGGCGAAGCGTCGGGAATTACTATCGCCCGACAGATCGTGAACGGATACTCCGAATTGTCAGACAACGAAAAGCTTGAATTTTTCCGGGTCTTGAAGACAAGCTACGAAGTTGATATCGACAAGATTCTAAAATTCGCTAACGACTATCGCTACAAACGGGATGGCGACAGCTACAGCAAACTGTTTTCGGCGGTGGAGTCCAAGAGACAGGAAATTTTCCGAAGAATCAATCAGGCACCAGACGGTATTTCCACATTGGTTTCGATGCGCAGTGACCTGTTACGCCTAAAGCGCAAGGATTCGAGCCTTGCCCTGGTGGAGAATGATCTGGCCCATCTTCTGAATTCCTGGTTCAACAAAGGATTCCTGACTTTGCGCAGGATTGATTGGAACACTCCCGCAGCCATACTTGAAAAGGTCATTCACTACGAAAGTGTGCATGAGATAAAGGGCTGGGGGACTTGCGGGGCAGGTTGGCCGAAGACCGTATGTGTTTCGCATTTTTCCATGGCACGATGCCTGACGAGCCGATAATTTTTGTAGAGGTTGCGTTAGTCAATGGCATGACAGAATCAATTGGAGCGTTGATCGATCGAGAACGAAGCCGGACGAATCCAGCGAAAGCTGATACAGCTATCTTTTATTCGATCAATAACTGCCACGAGGGATTGCTTGGAATTCCATTCGGCAGCTTTCTCATAAAGCAGGTGCTTCTCGAAATTCGAAGTGAGTATCCGAAAATAAAGACTTTCGCCACACTTTCACCGATCCCTAGATTTAGAAAATGGGTCGCTGGAGCTTTGGAGGACCCGCAAGGTGATCATGTGACAGATGTTGAGCGGAATGTATTGGAACTGCTTGATCAACCGGACTGGTACCAAAATGAAACCACAGCACAGCAGCTTCGTCCAATTCTCATTCGTCTGGCGGCGAGGTATTTTCTGTACGCAAAGTCTGGAATTGAGCCATATGACCCTGTCGCCCGGTTTCATTTGCGAAACGGTGCAAAGTTGGCACGAATAAACTGGCTTGCAGATTTATCCTCGAATGGATTGAAACAATCTGCCGGAATTTTGGCGAACTATGTTTACGACTTGGATGAGATCATCAAGAATCATGAGGAGTATTCGAGCAACCACAAAATCGTGGTTGCACCGACAATCAAGAAACTTGCGCGAAGACAGACTGGCAAATAAGCGGTTGTCAGTCAGGTCAGCAACCGTAAATTCAGATTAATCCAATCCGTGCAGATAGGTTGAGAGATCTTGAATCTGCTGCTCAGAAAGACGAAAGGCGATGGTATTCATCTCCTCGTTCTTTCGTACTCCAGATTTAAATTCGCGTAATGAAACGATCAGATAGTTTTTGTATTGACCTGAAATTTTCGGATAGCGGGCAGGGAGTCCGTCTCCTGAAGGTCCATGACACGCCATACACGCAGGTACGGCATATTGAGTAAGTCCACGTCTGTATATTTCGCGACCTCTCTTGGCGGCAGCCAAATCAGCTTCATCAATGCTCGCTTTGGTAAATTCGAATTGGGAGTAGTAGGCGTCTAGGTCCAGCATGTCCTGTTCGGTAAGAGCCAACATCATCCCCGCCATTACTGGATTCGGTCTTTCACCTGATTTATAGGCGGCCAATTGGCTCGCAACGTAGCCAGGAATCTGCCCCGCAATTTTTGGGAAATCAGGTGCCACGCCGTTACCGTCGATACCATGACAGGCGACACACGTAACAGACTTTTCCTTGCCGGCTACGGCATCACCGGCCGCAAACACCAAGTTAGTCAGGGCAAAAAGAAGCCCGATGGACGAAATCAGAGTTAATAACTTCCTTAACATTGACAATCTACGCTGCGTTGAAATTCCAGGAATTTAATTGGTTGACTCTGACGACTATCGTCAGAAATTAAAATCACCCGCTAAATATATCATGAATTGAAACGCACGATTGATTTAGAGACACTACTAATCCCATCCCCCGAAACCCCACTGCGAATTTCTATTCTTTTTTGGTTTAATCACATTACGGGTGACTACAGCTTCAGTTTCGACAGCTCTATAAATTCGTCCGCGACGATCGCCCTCAGCGACAAGCCGACGCGAATTCGTCAGATGCTGCAGTCTGTATTGGAGAGTTCGACGGGGTACGTTTCCAGTGATTTCCGATTCAATCGTCTTGAATCCGATTCCTTCCGGGTGACCGGAAACAATCAGCAAGATCTCTTTGAGATCTTCTTCTGGCATCTGTCTCGGCATGGCAACACAATATTATATGAAGATGTGAGGTACAAATTGAACGGTTATTGCGCTTTCTAAAGTTATCGGCAATAAAACATTTGCGTGAGAATAGTATCGGCAACATCATCCATATTATACTTGCGCATAAAACAGATGGAAAGTGCAACATAAACTCTAAAATGCGCAACTATTTAGATTTAGTGCAATTTTATACGTAACTTTTACGTAACTAATAATATATGCGCAACTATGGTCTGTTCTTTTCTCATAGTTGATGCATTACTCGGATTCGGAAATCTATTTCACATCCTTTACCCAAACAGCAAACCCTGTAAAATGGAATCGGTGATCTCCGTACTCCGCCAAAGCGAATTAGTTGGTTGGTTAAAGATTGGGGAAGACTCTTGAGCACAGTGGGGATTTGTGACCATAAATCTGAACAATGCGAAGTTTGTAACCGCTGCATACAAGCCGTCGCAGTGGATGCAGGATCTTGGTAGCGAAGTTGCATTCGCGGGCCGATCAAACAGCGGTAAGTCAACCGCACTCAACGCCATTGTCGGTCACAAACGGCTCGCGATCACCAGCAAGACGCCCGGCCGTACACAACAAATTGTGTTCTTCCAGATCGATTCTCAGCGGAGGCTCATTGATCTTCCTGGTTACGGATACGCGAAAGTTCCACCTGAAGTTCAAGAACACTGGGCGAGTGTCATTGAGCAATATCTAACCACACGAAGCAGTCTCCAAGGGATGATCATGACCATGGATATCAGACATCCCCTGAAACAATTGGACAGTCAACTGCTCAATTGGTGCATTGAATCATCAGTAGGTGTTCATATCCTGTTGACGAAAGCAGATAAATTGTCCAAATCGAAACAGGCAAACGCAAAAAGAGCCGTCGAGAGTGAGTTAAAAGCTGTAGAAGGTGTCACTCTGCAGGTGTTTTCCGGGAGAACCGGACTGGGTGTTGATCAGGCTCGCGAACGAGTCGTTTCACTGCTCAAGGCCGACTCCAGCGGATAGAGCTCAGTTATTCGTGTGCTTGTGTCCAGTTCGTTCCTGCTGGAAGATTCGCGACCAGCGGCAACAGAAGCTAAATTGCTGGTTGGCGAAGTACACTGAGGCGTCCTCCAATTGGGAAAAATAGAGCTTCCCTCGCATGCCTCCGTTGTCGTGATTGGCGGAGGAATTATGGGTTGTTCGACTCTCTATCATCTTGCGAGCGCCGGAATCAGTGATGTAATTCTACTTGAACGCAACGAACTGACATCGGGTACTACTTGGCATTCTGCTGCACAGGTTCGAGCGCTTCGATCATCAAGAAACCTGACAGATCTCATTCGCTATTCAATCGATCTGTATTCCCGGCTTGAATCGGAAACAGGCCAGCATACAGGGTGGATCAATAAAGGTTCGCTTTCCATTGCCACCACTGAAGATCGGCTGATTCACATCAGGCGTCAGGAGGCTTTGGCACATTGTTTTGGAGTCCGCGCGCATTCAGTATCGGTCGGAGAAGCAAAGGAACGATGGCCACATATGAATGCCGATGATGTCATCGGAGCGATTTGGTCGCCCGACGACGGGAGGGTCAGCCCGTCAGATTTGTGCGCCGCGATGATCAAGGGCGCAAAAAATCGAGGTGCCAAAGTTTTTGAGAATACCATCGTTCAGGGCATCACTACGCAGAACCGCACTATCAGGTCAGTGGAAACGAATCGCGGCTCGATGAGGTGCGATGCCATTGCGTTGTGTACCGGTCTATGGAGTCGTGACATGGGCAAATTGGCTGGTGCGGATGTACCCGTCTGGCCGTGCGAACACTTTTATCTGCTTACCAAACCGATTGCAGGGATATCCGGAAACCTACCCACCCTTTCTGACCACGATAGTTGTCTTTACATTCGCGATGACAGCGGAGGGTTGCTGGTTGGTTGCTTCGAACCAAGAGGCAAGCCAATTTCACCGCAACGCATCGGAGAGGAATTCGCGTTTCAGCTGCTTGAGGAGGATTGGGACCATTTCGAGCCAATGATGATCAACGCAATGCATCGTCTGCCTGCGCTGGAATCTGCAGAAATAAAAATGTTGCTGAACGGTCCGGAGAGCTTCACACCGGATGGGTCTTTCTTGTTGGGAGAATCCGCCCAAACCAGCGGGTTGTTTCTTGGATGCGGTATGAATTCGGTTGGTGTTGCAAGCAGTGGCGGAGCAGGTATGGCGTTGGCCCAATGCATTCAGCACGGACATATGCCGACGGACCTGAGCGAGGTTGAACCGAACCGTTTCGCACCTGAATTCAATTCAATCGAATTGCTTTCAGCCAGGGTGCCGGAGGTTCTGGGAAAGCACTACGAAATCACCTATCCGGGTCGTCAATGGACTACCGGACGCAATTTGAGGAAATCGCCTCTAGACAAGGTTTGGGAAAATGAAAATGTATATTTCGGTCAGTTTTATGGTTGGGAGCGTCCTCTTTACTTCAACAAGGCTTCTGAGCCTGTGCTGTCATTCGGCAAGCCGGATTGGCACAAGAATGTGGAGCGTGAAGTTGGTGCGGCACACACGAACGCCGCTTTGTTTGATCAATCTACATTTGGCAAGATTGACGTGGAGGGTAACGACGCCTGTAGCTTTCTCAACCGGCTTTGCGCGAATCAGATGAATCGAAAAGTCGGAACTGCAATCTACACCTCCATGCTCAACGTACGCGGCGGAATCGAAAGTGACTTGACTGCGGTACGAATTCGTGCCGATCACTACCGACTTTACGTCGGAACGACGTCGTTGAAAAGGGATATGGCCTGGCTGAATCGACATTTGCAAAGTGGAGAGAGAGTAAAACTAACCGATTCGACTGATGCGTATGCCGTTATCGGGTTAATGGGTCCTAAATCCCCCGAATTTGCTGCGGCTGTCGGAGCTGACGCGCTGAACGCCCTTGGTTATTTCGAGGCAGGCAACACAAACATCGCCGGTCACCCTGTCTTAGCGGTCAGACTTTCCTATGTCGGCGAGTGCGGTTGGGAGATGACTTGCCCCACTAAAAATGCAGAGGAAATCTATTCGATTTTACGTACCCTCGGTGCTCAACCTGCAGGTTTGTTCGCACAGACCTCCATGCGAATTGAAAAGAGGTTTCTCGCTTTCGGTCACGAACTTGATTGTGATATCACGCCGCTTGATGCTGGCTTGGCTTTCACGGTTGACTGGAGTAAAGACTTTATCGGTAGGTCAGCGCTGCAAGCTAAGCGAAACGCAGGTGCTGTGAACAGGATTGTATCGATAGTATTTGATGATCTCGATGCGGTTCCGATAGGTGATGAAGCGGTGTTGAAAGACGGAAAAATTGTTGGAAAAACGACTTCGGCGGCTTTCGGGTTTCGCATCGGTGCACCCATTGCGCTTGCGGTAATTGACGATTCTTCGGTGCTGGAAAACGCTACCTTTGTAAAAGTCAATATCGCTGGAACCCTGCTCGGTGGGCGCGTGCTGACTGCTGCCGCGTTCGACCCGACCGGGTCGCGAATGAAACGAATCTGAACAATTCGGTAGACTATCGATCAGCTGCGACGAGAATTAACTGAATTCATCGTTGAAGCGCCACTAGCGCGATTCCATCGGATAGCAATCAGTTATTCGTGCGCCTGTGCCCAGTTCATTCCGATTCCCGCATCTGCCACCAGCGGCACCCGAAGTTCCGTTGTACCTTCCATGATTGACTTCACGTTTTCGCAAACCATCTGCTTTTCGGACTCGGCGACTTCGAGAACCAGTTCATCGTGCACCTGCATGATCATACGGGAAGTTGGTGCATTGTCCAACAACCAACGATCCACTTCGATCATTGCCAATTTGATGATGTCGGCCGCTGTTCCCTGAAGCGGTGCGTTGATCGCGGTCCGCTCCGCATGCTGGCGGCGACCGAACTGCTTCGAATTGATGTCGGCCAGATACAGACGGCGACCGTAGATGGTTTCGACATAACGGTCGTTGCGCGCTTTCTCTCGTGTCGAATCCATAAAATCCCGAACTTTCGGATACCGAGCAAAATACTGATCGACGTAGTCTTTCGCCTGGTGAACTTCAATCTGAAGTTGACGCGACAACCCGTAAGGCGACATCCCATACATCAATCCAAAATTGATTGCTTTGGCATGGCGCCGCTGATCGGCACTCACCTCGTCCAGAGTGGTGTCAAATACCTCCGCTGCGGTGAATCTGTGAACATCCTCACCTTTTGCAAATGCATCGATCAGCCCCGGATCCTCCGAAAGATGCGCCATGATACGAAGTTCTATCTGGGAGTAGTCGATAGACACCAGCACAAAGCCCGGTTCGGCGATAAATGCCTCCCGAACTCGTCTGCCCTCGGCAGTTCTGATAGGTATGTTCTGAAGATTGGGGTCCGATGACGATAGTCGACCAGTTGTGGCTACAGCCTGATGATAGGAAGTGTGCACCCGCTGGGTAATTCCGTCAATCATTTCCGGAAGCTTGTCTGTATAGGTGGACTTCAGTTTGGCAACACTTCGATGGTCCAGAATCCATCGGGGCACATCATAGTGAATCGCAAGATCGCTGAGCACCGACTCAGAAGTGGACGGCTGTCCGGTTGAGGTTTTCGATGCAATCGGAAGTCCCAGAATTCCGAATAGAACCTCTCCGATCTGCTTTGGTGATGAGATGTTGAATCGGGTACCTGCACTTTCGAAAATTTTCTGTTCGATCAATTGCATTTCACTGTGGAGTTCGGCGCTTTGACGAGCCAGTGAATCTCGGTCGATCTTTACACCATGACTCTCCATATTCAAAAGTACCGGCATCAGCGGCATGTCGATCTTCTCAAAAACAGTCTGCAGACTTGAAATTGATACGATTTTCGGCCAAAGATTCTCGTGCAGTCGGTAGGCGATATCTGCATCCTCTGCAGCGTAATCAGTTGCGGCATTGATTTCCACCCGGTCGAATGTGAGTTGGTTCTTACCCTTTTTGCCGGCAACATCCTCATACTTGGTCGTTGTATGGTCGAGATAGGCCAGTGCGAGATTGTCCAGACTGTGCTTGGATACAGCCGTGCTGTTCAGGACGTAAGACTCGATCATTGTGTCGTACATGCAACCCTTCACATTGACACCGTATTTGGCGAGTACAACTGCATCAAACTTCAAGTTCTGGGCGATTTTCGCGATATCTGGATTCTCGAATATGGGTTTAAGCTGTTCCAGTACGAAATTCCGGTCCAATTGCTCCGGTACACCGGGATAGTTGTGGCCGACCGGTATGTAGAAGGCTTCATTTGCTTGCATGCTGAAGGACAGTCCAACCAGATGTTCGTATCTCATATTGAATCCGGTCGTCTCAGTATCGAAGGCGAATACTTTGCATTGTGAAAGTCTTTCGACAAGATTGCTGAATTGATCGACTGTTGTCACAGCATGGTTAGTTGCAGTCTGTTTCGGCTGATCTTGATTGGCATCCAACTCTGCCAGCCACGATCTGAATTCAAGGTTTGAATAAATTTCGCGCAGACGTTCTACATTTCCCGGGGATTTGACAAAACTATCGAGTTCGAATTCAACTTCGACATCGGTCTTCAGGGTAACCAGCTGTCTTGCAAGTTCCAGTTGCTGGAGGGAGTTTCGAAGGTTATCTCCGGTTTTTCCGGTGAAACCGTCGGCATTGTCGATTATGCTGTCCAGTGAGCCGAATTTGTCCAGCCATGTTGCCGCAGTCTTTTTACCGACCAGCGGTACTCCGGGAATGTTGTCGGACGAATCTCCTACCAGAGACAAAAAATCGATGATCTGATTTGGCAGTACGCCGTACTTCTCCTTCACTTTCGAGGGATCGAGAAACAATCCTTTTTGCTCATCCAGCATGACGATGTCGTCGGTGACCAGTTGAGCGAGATCCTTGTCGCTGCTTGCAATGACAGTTTGCAGTCCTGACTTGGCCGCTTCGACAGCAAGGGTACCGATTACGTCGTCCGCTTCCACTCCCGTGATTGAAATCGACTTGATGCCCATTGCCTCGACCAGTTCACGTACGATTTCGTATTGTGAGCGTAAGTCATCCGGCATCGGTGGGCGGTTGGCTTTGTATTCGGCATAGATGTCGTCTCGAAATGTTTTGCCTTTAGCATCAAAAACAACTACGAGATAGTCGGGAGAATAATCCCGAATGATCCGGTTGAGCATATTGGCGACGCCATAGACTGCACCTGAGGGTCGTCCATCCGACGTACTCAGATTGAAGGCGTGAAACGCACGATACACGTAGGCAGTGCCGTCAACCAGGATGATTGTTGGATTCTGTTTTATCAATTCAGCGACTCGTAAAAAGAACTAGTTGGGTCAACTATGATTATTTCATAATTCGGTCTGGTTTTGGGTCGAGTGAAGCACTCGTTTGCGAAATTGCAACGGGTATCGACGAGCAATCTCATATTGACTCCTGGTCAAGCCGGAATGCCAACATGAACTTCGGGGGAAGATCATCGAAATCGTCAGCAATTTCAATCATGCCTTTCATCGAACCTATTTTCGGCACATTGGGAATTTGTTGCACGGGGTGCAATGTGAAAACCGGTTCACCATGACGGGTAATCGTCACGGCTTCGCCAGATTCTGCTTTGCGTATGACTTGACTGAATTTCGATTTTGCTTGAGTGATGGAAATGTTCATAACTTCAATGACGATTATGACTATTTTCGTAGTCTTTATATTCAATTTGAATTCTGAACACATTTTGAAATGGGTAATCCCACGCGCACGACTCCTGTATGATTTAGTCTGTTGAAAGGTAAACTAATCGGTTGAAAGGTATCTTCCGTAGTAAGTTCATGGTCAAATCATACACACTCGTACGTCAGCGCCCACAAATGGAAAATGAGGCTTTCTTTCGTCAAGTATTGAATTAACATACGTACCCCAATAGACCGTTCTTCCAAATTCACAAATCACTCAAATCTCAGACTCCATGATCCGCGTTGCCAATCTTACGAAACGGTTCGGACAGACCATCGCGGTTGATGACCTGACATTTTCTGTGCGACAAGGTGAAGTGCTGGGCTTTCTGGGACCGAACGGTGCGGGCAAGTCGACGACAATGAAGATGATTGCCGGGTTCCTCAAGCCTGATCTCGGTTCAGTGCATATCGACGGTATTGATATGGCACAAGATCCCATTGAAGCCAAGAAAAGACTGGGGTATCTTCCTGAAGGCATCCCGCTTTATGGTGATATGCCGGTACAGTCGTTTTTGACCTTCATTGCCAGAATTCGTGGTTTCGACAGATCTCAACTTGCAAATCGAATAGCCGAGGTCATTGCCGATGTTCAGATCGGTGATGTGCTTGAGCAACCGATCCATACGCTGTCAAAAGGCTACAAGCGCAGAGTCGGGATTGCGCAGGCGTTGATTCATGACCCCCAAGCACTGGTGCTCGATGAACCGACTGACGGACTGGATCCGAATCAGAAAGATCAGATAGCTGCCTTGATCGGGAAGATATCTCAGAGAAAAGCAATCATTTTGTCCACGCACATTCTGACTGAAGTTGAATCAGTCTGCAATCGTGTGATGATCATCAATCAGGGGAAGGTTGTTGCTGACGAGCCGCCCACTGCTATGGCTGAGGTGTCTGAGTTTCACAACTCGGTTCATCTTCAGTTGAACGAATGCAGTCCGGAGGACATCCAGCAACAACTTTTGGGTATTGATGAAGTCGCGGACGTGTTGTATAACAAAAACAAAGGGTCATTTCGATTGGTTTCGAAAAATGGCTGTTCGCTGGTAGACCAAGTGTGGGAAGCCGCGCAGGCAAACGACTGGGACGTTCGAACTTTATCTGAAGAGAAGGGGAAACTTGAAGATGTATTCCGTCAGCTCACGGGCAAACGACAATCTTAGCTCAACCTTGTTTCGGTTGGGATCCGCTCTTGGCATCTTCTTCCTGTCGGCGACAGCGGTTCAATCCGATCAGGACAGCACGCTGGTTGATGTGGTCGAGATCGCCAATCGTCCCGCGGTCGTGACAGGTGAGGTGATCAACACTTCTGATGACGTCCAATCTACTGAAACATCAAGTCAATCTCTCGACGCTGACGAAAAGCCCGACAATATGAATTACACCGAGTACCGGTATGGTGCAAGTACAGTCAGAGAATTTCGATCAGGCGATACATTGATGTATATCGAAATCATTCAGGATAATGGCTCCTCCTATGTCATCAACCGGGCTGGCGATCAAAAGCCCGAATCAACTCGTAAACGATCTGGCATGGTTGTCACACGCTGGTGATGACAGGTTCCAACCGTACCGGCGTCTATGTCGGAGAAGATCTGAAACGCTACGGTTTTCCCGCCGGTCATCCGTTCGGTGTGGACCGTCACGATGCGTTCTGGAACGAGGCTATCCGTATCGGATTGGACAAGCAGGTCGAAGTTCTCACACCGGTAGCCTGTGGGGAAGACGACCTCGTGCGATTCCATGATCCCGGCTACATAGAATTCCTCAAAAGAAAGTCCAAAGAGGGCACCGGTTATCTGGACGGCGGGGATACACCGGTATTCCCAGGTGTATTCGAAGCGTCATCTTTTGTTGTTGGCAGCGATCTCGACGCGATCGACAGAATGATGAAGGGTGAGTTCAGCCGGATTTTTATTCCTATAGCCGGACTTCATCACTGCGGTCCCAGTGCGGCGGCAGGGTTTTGTGCGATCAGTGATCTTGGCGTTCTGATCCAGACCTTGCGCGAGCGATATGGCATTCAACGAATCGCCTATGTGGATATCGATGCGCATCACGGTGATGGCGTGTTCTATGCATTTGAATCAGACCCCGATGTCATCATCGGCGATATTCACGAGGATGGACGATTTCTGTATCCAGGCACCGGATTTGCTTATGAGACCGGTAAGGGAGACGCCGCGCAAACCAAGCTGAATATTCCGGTGATGCCCGGCAGTCGCAATGACGTGTTCTTTGAATCTTGGGGGAAAATTGAGGAATTTATTCGTGCGTTCAAACCGGAGTTCATCGTATTGCAGGCAGGTGCAGATAGTATCGTCGGAGATCCGATCACGCATATGGAATTCACACCCGAAGCGCATGGACACGCTTGCCGCCGATTGTGCCAGATCGCCGACGAGTTCAGTAATGGTAGAATCATCGCGACAGGAGGAGGTGGATACAACAGACGAAATATCGCCCTCGGTTGGTGCGAGGTTCTGCAGGCAATGGTTGATAGTGCATAACTGAACCCACAGAAGCGAGATGCAATTTCATCATCGGAGAAATTTTCAACAAACAAGATAGCCTTTACTTTGGTGGTGATATCCGAGTCCAAACACTGTAACATTCTTATCCGGATATTTACTCAGTGTTGGACTAAGCGAATACGAAAAGAAAAACCTTAATTCAGGGGGATGCTAACAAACTATATAAGATACGTCCGGACATGAATGATCGTGTTCGATTTAATTTTGAACTACACAATTTGAAGCAAAGATACATTGTCTCTTCTCACTAGTCCCCTGCATAAGATCCATCTCGAATTGGGTGCCAAAATGGGGCCTTTTGCAGGCTATTCCATGCCAATATGGTACCCGGAAAAAATCATTGCCGAACATAACCACACGAGAACACAAGCAAGCTTGTTCGACATATCGCATATGGGACAAGTCAGCATTGTTGGAGCTGATGCGGCCAGTGCTCTTGAAGCTTTGATTCCCTCAGATCTTGTAAATTTGCCATTCAAAAAAATGCAGTATTGCTGTTTTACCAACGATCAAGGCGGAATTCTTGACGATTTGATTGTCGCAAATCTAGGTTCGGAATTTTTCGTGGTGATGAATGCAGCCTGTAAGCGACAGGACTTAAAATATTTGCGTGACAATGTTGAGACAGCTTCGGTCATAGAACATTCCGAGAACATTCTGTTGGCACTGCAGGGACCGAAGGCAGTGGAAGTGCTGGCAAGATTTCATTCTGAAATCGCTGATCTTGATTTCATGACGATTGATAAGTTTGTCTTGAATGGAGTACCTTGTATTGTCAGTCGTTCCGGCTATACCGGAGAGGACGGATTTGAACTCTCAATTCCTGCACAGAATGCAGATGAGTTGGTACGAGCACTTTTGACACAACCCGAAGTCAAACCCGCTGGTCTCGGCGCACGAGATTCATTGAGGCTCGAAGCAGGGTTGAGGTTATACGGGCAAGACATGGATACAACGACAACTCCTGTTGAAGCTGGCATTCATTGGACAATTTCAAAAACCCGGCGAATCGGTGGCGAGCGAGAAGGTGGGTTTCCAGGTGCCGACGTAATATTACAGCAAATTGCCAAAGGTTCGAAGCGACGTATGGTTGGCATGCGCCTCGACACAAAAGCACTTGCTCGCAAAGGAACCAAAATTTGTTTGGATGACGGTACTGAAATCGGTGTCGTAACCAGTGGTATGTTCGCACCTTCTGTGCAAGCACCGATTGCGATGGGGTATATTGAAGCGTCGCATGCGAATGTTGGAGCTGTCGTCAGCCTTCAAATTCGAAACAGTTTGGTTTCGGCTGAAGTCGTAAGATTGCCTTTTGTCAAACATCAATATCGCACTATTGCAAAGATATCAGACATCTCAACTGGAGGGAATCAGAATGAGTGAGATTCGATATACACAGGATCATGAATGGGTTCGAGTTGTTTCAGAGAATATCGTTGAAGTTGGTATTACCGATTTCGCTCAAGACCAGCTCGGTGATATCGTTTTTATTGAATTGCCGGAAGTCGATGTCAATGTTGACGCATCGGATGAAATTGCGGTAATTGAATCTGTCAAAGCTGCAGCCGAATTGAGGTCGCCCGTATCGGGTACGGTCATCGAAGTCAATGAAGAACTGGAGGATCAACCTGAATTGGTCAATGAAAATCCGACGGAGGATGGCTGGTTTTGCAAATTGGAGATGTCCAGTCCGGAAGAGCTTGATGATCTACTGAATGAAGACGAATACAGCGAATATGTCGCCAGTCTCGAATAAATCACTATTGGAGATGAAATCACTTCATTTATATGAGAGCCCCGTATCCCACTCAATTTATCGAAGCTATCGTGTAACGATAAATCCACAAAACGAAAAGTTATGGCACGATAAAAAAGTCCGATGGGTGCTACAGGTACAGAATCGCGCTCAACTAACTGTTCCGGATGTTCCGCTTCAACTAAACAGCACTAGTTTTTAGCTTTAACCTGCCTGCGTTACTCAAGCGCTTTTGACCAGGGGGGGGGGCAGTTAATCCCGATTATGCACACAGGCAAAACAGTGCGCAGGATGAAAATGTGTGAGCCAGTGCAGTTCCTCAATGTGTACGATGGATGACTTTTGATGTTGCAAGTCGCAGGTCAAGAAAATTGATGGTATTCGACATCCATGGTTGGATTTAGTGAAACTCTTTGGCGGCAAGGCACTAAAGGTTGCTAAAACCAATAACAAGTTGGTTTTCTTAAGTTTCATCAGGGACCCTCGCTGTATCGGTACATGGCGTAACCCCACAGGTCGAATAGACAGCAAATGCTTTCATTCCGTCGACAAAATAATTACATTAATCCGAAGTTCTATTTACAAATAACCGATGATATATTTACAAGTAACCGAGAGTAGACTTACATATTACCGATTTCCCCTAAGCTATTTGATTGCCTGCCATGCCGCTTTCAAGTCATTTTCCGCGATACATTCAGCAGAATGCACTGAAGACGTGGCAAGTGCGCCGCACCGCATTGGATAGGACACTTTTTGGATGAGTTGTCCCAACTGGCAGAATCGTACGCTGTTTCATGGTGACAATCTGAAGTTCCTGCGCGCCATGAATTCTGAATCGGTAGATCTGATCGCTACCGATCCGCCATTCAACAAGGGTCGAGACTTTCATGCCACGCCCGACAGTCTCGCAGCCGGTGCGAAGTTCCAGGATCGGTGGTCGTGGGAGCGCGATGTGCATGAATCCTGGACGGATCAGATTACGGATGACTACCCGCGTCTGATGGAAGCCATTGAGTCTGCCCGGTTTGCCCATTCGGACGGCATGGGCGCGTATATGTGCTTCATGGCAGTGCGTATGCTGGCCATGCACCGCGTGCTCAAGCCAACAGGCTCAATTTACCTTCACTGCGACCCCACAGCCAGTCATTATCTCAAGGCTGTCATGGATGCGATATTCAGCTGGCGGAATTTCAGGAACCAGATTACCTGGCAGCGTAGCAACAGCCACAACACTGCCAATCGTTATGCCAACGTTTCAGAAATAATCCTGTATTACACAAAGTCCAGTAAATTTGTGTGGAATCAACAATACCAGGCATACGGCGAAGCTCAACGAAGCCGGTTTCGACACAAGGATGACGACGGAAGACTCTACAAGCTCGAGAATCTCACAGCATCCCGGACCAACTCTGATTCAGGCAAGTTTGACTGGCGGGGAACACTTCCGCCACCATCGAGGGGTTGGGGATACAGGTTGGACCAGCTTGAGGCATGGTGGAAGGAGGGCCGCATTGTTACCAAGCGCGACGGAACACCCCGCATGGATGGACTGAAGGTATATCTGGATGAGTCGCAGGGTAAGCCACTCATCAATATCTGGACTGATGTTCCGCGAATTGCCAACACATCAGCGGAACGCACAGGCTACCCCACCCAGAAACCCCTTGCGTTATATGAACGGATCATCAGGGCATCCAGCGATGAAAACGATATGGTCCTGGATCCCTTCGCAGGCTGTGCCACGACCTGTGTGGCGGCTGAACGACTCAATCGGCAATGGGTAGGAATTGATATATGGGACAAGGCGCATGAGACGGTCGTTCAGCGCCTGTACGACGAAGTGGGATTGTTCGGTGATGTTCGCTATATAGACGTTATCCCTGAGCGCACTGATGACGGAGAGACCGCGTCGCCGTTTCTGCGTGTGAAACAGCGTGTTAAAGAACCGGAAGGTCCAAGATGGACGCGGGCTCAGATGTATGAGCATCTGCTTGACCAGTATGGCTCAAGGTGTCAGGGATGCGACAGGGTATTTGACGATCCAAGATACCTGGAACTTGATCACAACACGCCGCGTTCGGATGGCGGGATGAATCACATATCGAACCGGGTTCTGCTGTGCGGTCCCTGCAACAGGGCAAAGAGCAACCAGTATACGCTGAGCGGATTACGCAGGCTGAACAGAAAAAACGGATGGATGGCAGGATGAAATTACGTCTGTCAACTGAAATGGATAATTCCCAAACTTAAACGAAGGAGAAATCGACATGCCTTCGATTGAATCAAACAAATACTTATCCAAATTCTTACCAACCCTTGGCGAATTGGAAATCGAGAACGATTTTGTTCGTAGGCATATAGGTCCGGGGACATCCCAGATAGAGCACATGCTGGAGGTGCTCGGCATCAAGTCTCTTGATGAATTGATTGACCAGACGGTTCCGCCAAATATTCGTTTCAATCAGCGTCTGGACCTGCCAACGCCCGAAGGTGAGAATGAAACGATCAGCTACATACGAAGAATGCGAGAGCGTAACGTCGTCATGACCTCCATGATCGGTATGGGTTATCACGCAACTGTACTGCCGGGGGTAATTCGACGAAACATTCTTGAAGACCCCGGTTGGTATACGGCATACACACCCTATCAGGCTGAAGTCAGCCAAGGTCGTCTGCAGGCGTTGTTGATATTTCAGGAAATGGTCGCTGATCTGACAGGAATGGAATTGGCCAATGCGTCGTTGCTCGATGAAGCGACAGCTGCAGCGGAAGCGATGACGATGGCAAAGCGTATCGTGAAAGTCAAGTCATGGAAATTCCTGGTCTCAGACGACTGTCATCCCCAGACAATTGCCGTAGTACAGACTCGTGCGAGATCACTTGGATATGATGTTGTAGTCGGAGATATCGAAGACCTGGTCGAAACAGAAAACAACTACTTTGGCATCCTTTTGCAGTATCCCGCGTCCAGCGGCAGACTGTTCGACATTTCAAAAGTTGTGGATGTCGCGCATTCAGCCAAGGCTATTGTCACAGTTGCGACTGATTTACTCGCCCTTTGCCTACTCAAGCCACCGGGTGAGTTTGGAGCCGACATCGTAGTCGGCAACAGTCAAAGGTTCGGGGTGCCAATGGCGTATGGCGGTCCGCATGCGGCATTTCTGGCGACCCGTTCGCAATTTCGCAGAACCATTCCCGGTCGCCTGATCGGAGTGTCAGTCGATTCACGTGGCAAACCCGCGCTTCGTATGGCTTTGCAGACGCGCGAACAGCATATTCGCCGAGATAAGGCAACCAGTAACATTTGCACCGCGCAAGTGTTGCTGGCAGTTGTTGCCGGCATGTATGCCGTCTATCATGGTCCTGATGGACTGAAAGCCATTGCAGCTAAAGTTCATCGATTCATGCAGATTGCAGCGGAAGGAATACGCCGACTCGGTTACGAAACAGTACACGACGGCTACTTTGACACTATAACCATCAGCGCACATGGCCAAGCTCGTCGTATCGCCGCACGCGCTCGCGAGATTCGAATCAACCTGCGCGTTCTCAATGCCGACCAGCTGGGAATCTCGTTTGACGAAACGACTAAGCGAGTACATCTGGAACGTTTGTGGAGTATTTTCGACACTCGCGCCAATTCCAGATTCACCATTGACGAGATCGATGCCGAAATAGAAGACTGTATACCGCAAGAACTGAGGCGAACCAGCGCGTTCATGACTCATCCGTTCTTTGGTCAGTATCACTCCGAAACGCTCATGCTTCGCTTTATCCGTCAGCTTGGACACAAGGACATCGCCTTAAACCGATCAATGATTCCATTGGGTTCATGTACGATGAAACTTAACTCTACAACGGAAATGACTCCGGTTACCTTTCATAAATTCAGCGCGATTCATCCATTTGCACCACTGGACCAAACGCAGGGATATCACCAGTTAGTCGAAGAGCTGGAATCCATGCTATGCGAAATAACCGGATTCAGCGCGATCTCGTTCCAACCCAACGCAGGCTCACAGGGTGAATACGCTGGATTGTTGGTGATCAAGCGCTATCTGGAAGAGCAACGACAAGGCCACCGAAATATCTGCCTGATCCCTCAGTCCGCACATGGTACGAATCCCGCCAGTGCAGTTTTGGCCGGAATGCGAATTGTTGTCGTGAAATGCGATGAGCAGGGCAATGTAAACGTTTCGGATTTAGCCGAAAAACTGAAGAAATACAGCGGCGAAGTAGCCGCTTTGATGATTACTTATCCTTCAACGCATGGCGTATTTGAAGAGGCGATTGTAGATATTTGTGACATGGTTCATCAACACGGTGCGCAGGTTTATCTGGATGGTGCGAATATGAACGCCATGGTCGGAATCGCTCGCCCTGCAGATATTGGTGCGGACGTTGCGCATTTGAATCTTCATAAGACATTCTGCATACCACACGGCGGTGGCGGTCCGGGTGTGGGACCTATCGGAGTCAAACCTCATCTGGCTCCATATCTGCCAGATCATGTCGTTGTTGAAGGTGTGAATCCTTATGCTAGCCATAGACCGACAGTGGGTGCTGTCTCGGCAGCACCCTGGGGCTCTGCCGGTATATTGCCGATTTCCTGGGCTTACATTTCAATGATGGGCGCGAAAGGATTGAAATTTGCCACCCAGGTCGCCATTCTGAATGCAAATTACATGGCGGTGAGATTAGATCCTCACTTTCCGATCCTCTACAAGGGAAGAAATGACCGTGTGGCCCATGAATGCATCGTGGATTTGCGTCAAATCAAAAAGTCTACGGGCATCACAGTTGAAGATGTCGCAAAGCGACTGATCGATTTTGGGTTCCACGCACCGACGGTTTCCTTTCCAGTGGCTGATACCATGATGATAGAGCCAACCGAAAGCGAAGCCATGCGTGAGATCGATCGCTTCTGCGATGCGCTGATTGCGATTCGGCAAGAGATTGATGCTATTGAGTCCGGTAAATTCGACAGCGATAACAATCCATTAAAGAATGCACCACACACATTCGACCTGCTCGTTCAGGATGATTGGGATTTACCTTATTCGAGGCAACAGGCATTCTTTCCATTGGAGTGGGTTTGGCACGACAAGTACTGGCCACCCGTCGGTAGAATTGACAATGTACACGGCGACCGTGAGTTGGTTTGCAGTTGTCCTCCAATTTCTGCTTGGACTGACGATGGGGCAGATCAACCTGAAGCAGCGTAGACCACCATTCAGGTGATTGATGGACGTACCATAACTGGCTATTTATTCTTGATCGATCCAATTCCTGGGGATTCGAGTTTGTCACAGTCGAGTGGTCGATGGAATTGATGGAGCGAATCCACTGCAACACGCGATAACTCGGCCAGAAAATTTGCCTTTGCATATAGAGTTTTCGGCGATTTTTCACTATTATTTTGTACAGATAGGTTGAAAGGCATTTTTGATTCTGTCAGTGCCTTTCCACTTTTTACATCACATCAATCGTTCGGAGGAGTTATTTAATCATGGAACGTAGAAAATTTCTCAAAACTGGTGCCCTCGCGGGTACTGCAGCGGCAACCGGTACCCTGGCGGCACCTGCAATTTCCATGGGGCACAAGGAGTTCAAGTTGGTTACCTCATGGCCTAAAAATTTCCCGGGTCTTGGCACCGCGGCACAGCGATTTGCCGACCGGGTTACCAATATGTCTGACGGCAAGATGACCGTCAAGGTATTTGCCGGTGGCGAGCTTGTGCATCCGCTGAAATGCCATGACGCGGTTCAGGAAGGAACCGCCGATATGTATCATTCGGCGGAGTATTACTATCAAGGCAAGGCACTTGCATATTCATTCTTTGCGTCCGTGCCGTTCGGTCTGATTCCAGCAGAAATCGATGCTTGGATTCACCACGGTGGCGGTCAGGAATTGTGGGACGAAATAGGTGCGGACTTTGGTGTCAAACATTTCGCGTGCGGAAATTCCGGCTCGCAGATGGGTGGCTGGTTCAAGCAGCCTGTGACTTCCGCAGAAGACTTCAAGGGTCTGAAGATGCGTATGCCAGGACTCGGTGGTCGTGTCATCGATGCCATGGGCGGCTCATCAGTCACACTTGCCGGATCAGAAATCATGCCGGCACTTCAGGCGGGCACCATCGATGCCACCGAGTGGGTCGGTCCCTGGAATGATCTGGCGTTCGGTTTCTACAAGGTGGTTAAGTTCTATCACTATCCCGGATTTCATGAAACAGGCACAGTGCTTAGTTTCGGGATGAACAAGGGTGTATGGGACGGATTGTCAGCAGCGGAACAGGCGATCATTGAAAACGCTGCCACAGCGGAAAACAATTATGATCTGGCTGAATTCAATGCCAATAACGCATCCGCTTTGGACACTTTGCTCACCCAGCATGGTGTTGAGCTGGTGGAATTTTCCGACGAGGTGTTCACCACCATGGGCGAGGCCGCTCGTGATGTTTTGTCCACGGTTGGAAATACTGACCCGGCGACCAAGAAAGTCTATGACAGTTTCATGGCTTTCCGGAAGGATGTAATCGGGTGGTCCAAGTTGTCTGACCAGACTTACATGAACAAACGTGCACTGGTGAACTTCCATTCATGATCGTTGTTTGATCAATTGTGGTCAGATCAGATGAATCCGCTCCATAATATTGGAGCGGATTCATTTTTTGAAGACGATTACAAGATCGTTTCAGGGTTGGTCCTTAAAATGCTGTGTTGAAGAAAGAGAGGAATAACCTGTGAAGCCGGCGAACCATCGATTGTTTGTAACGTGGTGCCAAAAGTAATTGATACGTAACTGTGGCAGTTTCCTGTGAATATCGACTTCATAGAACTTTGGCACTCTCTGGAACGCTTGCCGTTTCTGTTCAGCGTAACGGTTTATCTGTTGGTATTGACAACCGTCGCCGCTTTCTTTGCCGTTCCCGTCGTGCTGATGCTTCGCTCAGAACCGTATCAGATCATTCGTAGTTTTCGCACAGACAGAGATGCTGCGAAGTCGATGGATGGCTACCGAAGTGTGCTGCGTTTGATAGCTTCCTGCCTGACACTGTTCAATACTGTGATCGGTAGATTTGCTGCATGGCTGGTGCTGTTTATGACGCTGATGCAGTTTGTGGTTGTAATCATGCGCTACGTATTTGCTTATGGATCGATTCAGATGCAGGAATCAATCTGGTACATGCATGGCCTTCTATTCATGCTGGGTGCCGGTTACACGCTGGCGAAAGAGGGACACGTCCGGCTTGATGTCTTTTACCGTGAAGCGAAGGAACGAACCAAAGCCTGGATTAATTTGATCGGATCATCGCTGTTTCTGTTGCCTTTCTGTATTGTAAATTTCGACTTTGCGTGGTCATTGGTACTTAATTCCTGGGCGGTCCGGGAGGGCTCTACCGAAACGGTGGGACTCCAATTTATTTATCTATTCAAAACGGTTATCCTGGTTTTCTCAGTCTTACTCGTCATTGAAGGTATTTCTTTGGCGATCCGCAGTATTCTGCAGCTCACAGCCCCTCCCGATGAGTCTCCTCGACAGCGGGCACAGGAATGATTGATTTTATTGCGACCCCTGAATTTCTGTGTGCGGCACTGTTCGTCTCGGTGATCATTTTCCTGCTGTTCGGTTTTCCCGTGGCATTCAGTCTGGCAGGTGCCTCGATGCTGTTCGCATTTGTTGCTGCCGCGTTCGGATTGTTTGATCTTGCCTACATTTCCGCCCTGCCGCAAAGAATTTTTTCCATCATGCGCAACGAGGTACTTGTCGCCGTTCCCCTTTTTGTGTTCATGGGGGTGACGCTGGAAAAATCAAAAATCGCTGAAGAGCTTCTGGACAACATGGGTAAGTTGTTTGGCAGTATACGAGGCGGTCTGGGATATTCCGTGTGCATAGTCGGTGCATTGCTCGCTGCTTCTACCGGTATCGTCGGTGCAACAGTTGTTACCATGGGGTTGCTGTCTCTGCCGACGATGCTTCGTCGCGGCTACAATCCTTCGCTCGCCTGCGGATCAATTTGCGCTTCAGGCACACTCGGTCAGGTCATACCACCTTCGATTGTGCTGGTACTTCTGGGGGATCAGCTGTCAACCGCGTTTCAGCAGGCGCAGTTTTCAATGGGGAATTTCTCACCTGATGCACTGTCGGTCAACGATCTGTTTGCGGGTGCCCTGATTCCCGGTCTGGTGCTTGTCGGTATGTATATCATCTATCAGATCATCATCGCGATCACCCGCCCGGAATCCTGTCCCGCTATACCGCGGGACGAGATAAGGACAGAAGACGGCAAATCCATGTTGAGAACGATGGTGTCAACATTGTTTGCGCCATTGGCTCTGATCGTAGCGGTACTCGGCTCAATTCTGGCCGGACTTGCCTCTCCGACAGAATCCGCCGCCATGGGAGGAACCGGAGCACTGATGATGGCCGGTTACAGAGCGGCTCCCAGACGCGGACGTCTGATTGTCATCGGAGGAATCTGCCTCGCGATCATGTTGCTGATCACGTTGCTGTTTGATCTGCGAATGCAGAGAGAGACGCTTACCACGCTTGAATGGACGGCTGTCTTTGTGGCATTGGTGTGTGCAGTCGGTCTGGTCCTGGGAATATTCACCGCCATATTGCGCGTGTATGGAACGCGGGATCAACAGGGTGAATCCATTTTGCCGCAGATCATGCAGCAGACTCTGATCGTGTCGACCATGGTGTTCGTGATCTTGATCGGAGCGTCCATGTTCTCGCTTGTTTTTCGGGGATTGAGCGGTGACGAGGTTGTTGAGTCCGTATTGCACAATCTGCCGGGCGGAACGCTGACCGTATTGCTGTTGATCATGCTGGTGATGTTCCTGCTGGGATTTATTCTCGACTTCTTGGAAATTATTTTCATCGTCGTACCGATCGTTGGACCTGTGTTGCTTCAGATGGAAGTCGCACCAGGTGTGCCAATGAGTCCGGTATGGTTGGGCGTGATGATGGCGGTCAACCTCCAGACTTCATTTCTGACACCACCTTTCGGATTTTCGCTCTTCTATCTTCGCGGCGTGGCGCCTTCGACCATCCAGACAATGCAGATATACAAAGGCGTTATTCCCTTTGTACTGATACAGTTGCTGATGCTGGTGGTACTTTGGTTTTTCCCAGAGCTTGCTACATGGTTGCCAAGCGCGATTTACGGGCCTTAGCCGATCGCCAATCAAACCGGAGATGGTGCTGTCGATCTGAATCATGGTGTCCAGTTCAACGAGCATTCTGTCTGGCGCTGAACTCCTCCACATACTTTTGCAGGTGCTTGGGACTCATTTTATGATACACGCCGTAGTACCCGCGCTTCAGGCATGCACTCTTGGGCATGTGGTCCGTTGCTCCAGCTGCACTAGTTCCTAAGATTTTGGAATGGGAATCTCACGGGAAATTGACTCGCCATATTGAAAACTCTCTATGAAGAAAGTTCTCTGCATCAGTTTTCCCAAGTGTTCAATTTACTGTAAACGAGTCAATGGTTCGGACCACTCGTTATCGCCCGTCATGGGAAAACTTTCAGACAAAATATGCAGTTTTAAACGGGATCGTTAGTTGTACACTGCGAATGTCGGAAGCAGCTCACCAGATGATCATTCACCAAACCTGCTGCCTGCATAAACGCATAGCAGATAGTGCTGCCAACAAAGCTGAAACCTCGTCTTTTCAAATCCTTGCTCATCGAATCCGACAAGGCGGTATTCGTCGGCACCTGCTGCGGTGCTGACCAGTTGTTTTGAATGGGAGATCCATCAACAAAATCCCAGAAATACTGATCAAGATTTAATCCGGCCTCTTGCATGTCCAGACAAGCCTGTGCATTCTGGATGAATGCCCTGACCTTTAGCCGATTACGCACGATTCCCGGATCATTGAGCAACACCTGAACCTTATCGTCGCCATAGCGGGCGATTCGCTCGGGATCAAAGTTTTCGAACACTTTTACGTAGTGCGCTCTTTTGCGCAAAATGGTGATCCAGCTCAACCCGGCCTGTGCCCCCTCTAGACATAGCAATTCGAACAATTTCCTGCTGTCATGCTCCGGATTGCCCCATTCCAGGTCGTGATATTCGCGGTTCAGTGGGTCATCTTCACACCACCAGCAACGTACCAAATCAGTCATGGCAACAACTCAGGAAAATCTTGATTTCAAATTTCATCTTGTATGTCGCGCCTTTCATGAATTACAGCGGATTGCAGAAATTCAGACAGTTGTCTACAACACTGGCACCACGTCCGCTAATGGTACCGCCTCGCTCCCCGCCTGGACACGCGTCGTCCAGCTGTGCCAGGCTCACCAGGGTGTCGTTTTCCACCATATATCCTTTACTTATCAAAAAGCTTGTGTTGATTGATTTATACAGTCAAACATACTTATGATCATTGACAATTGGGAATTGTCTTGAGTGGCAAAATATCTTTGATGCGTCAATTGAGGTGGATTCGAGGTTGGGTGATGATTTTTCATTCACGGTAAATTCATACTCAGCTTTTTCTGAACTGAGCACTGCATCCGAGTCAGTACTTTAGCCAATATCAAGGTGCATTATGCCCATTGAGCTGATCAATTGAACGATCAATCCCTTCAGACAGCTCCGTGTAAATATCGCAAAGTTTTCGCCAAGTATGCTCTGGGATGGCAACAACTCCATTACAGATCCTTTTGCGATTTCGCGCGCGCTGACCTGGAATTTCAACACATTCAAATCCTGGTGCTGGCGGACATTCGCGAACTTCAGCCAATATTGCTTCGACAGCTTTTGAGTATGCTGAACTCGACTGCATTGCCTCGGTATCTATTGTGATGATTAACCAGTTTCCTTCGGTTGTCGGCTCTCCCAGTAAAGCGCCTGCAACGATCTCACCAACCAGACCGAGCCCATAGCCCTTGTGTTCACCGGCAGGAAGAATAGCACCACCATTAAAGTAATCCTCTGGATCTGTGGTTGGATTTCCTTCACAATCTATAAGGTATCCTTCGGGTAGTTGTGCTCCAGCTAAACGCGCAGCATATACCCAGCCGCCTGCAATCTTTGAGGTTGCAAAATCAACCACCACCGGATCTTCATTTCCACCCGGCATCCCGATGGCCCAAGGATTGCTTGGAAATAGCGCCTTGGCACCACCATACGGTGCAACCTGTCGCCAAATCTGTCGGTTACCACCTCCAATACAGATTGTCATAAATCCTTTTTCTGCAGCTTCATCTGCATAAGCACCAATTCGTCCAGTATGTCCGACATTGCGAACAGCAACGACTGATACACCTTTTTTTCTCGCCTGCAGCATACCTCGTTCGTAGGCTAATTCCATGGCTGGAATTCCGACACCTCCACCTCCATCGACAGCTTCCCAGCCATTGTCACAGGTCACTATCTTCGGTGTTGCGTCAGGTTTCATAAATCCTGATTGGAACTGCTTCGTATACTCTAAAGCGCGCATGACCCCGTGGCTTTCCACCCCACTAAGGCTGGAATCAATCAAATGATTGGAGACCGAATTCGCAATCTCTTCCCTGCAACCAAGAAGTCGAAATATTGCAGAAATTTTAGTGAATGCATCATCACTAGAAACTTCAACCCGATCGCAGTCAAGTTGAAACTTGGCAGAAGGGTTCTTCATCAATCTGGCACCCCCATAATACATTTGGTTTTGCGGTGTGAATGTTCTGGAATCTTTTTATCCATACAACCGAAAATTAGGCCGCGGGACAATTCGGCGACGAACTGTTTATCCTGCAAAGGGTTCGGGCTGATGTGATTGATCGACAGCCAAATCGACGTGGTCTGCATGAAACAGCGCATCCTTTCCCTGCAGTTTTTCCGTCCATAACCGGATTGTTCAAAACCGGCAAACGATGACTGTATTACTGCATTGAAGTAGTTGTTAACATAAACCGTCCCTCACTCAATCTTGTCTGCAATGCACATCGCGCGAATAACTGAACGCGACCATATCCCTGCTGCGAGTTCGTGGTTTGAATCGTTGGCAATTCGTGGAACCTCCTCTTCGGCCTGTTAGGATTCGGTAGATTCGACTCGCCCTACCACTTCATACTGCACCAGATCTGAATCGTTCGGGACTTCCTGCAAAATTGCCGGATCAATGTAGTAATGTTTGTCCAATTTTTCTGACTACAATGAGCATAACAAATCAATACATATTCAAGTCTTTTCTCAATTACCACCGATCATAAGTCCGTAATTCAGGAGTCTTTCAGACATTGGCCAATGTCAAACAGACATAAGCAAGTCTGGTAAGATGTACCGACGATTGGAGTGATATCCAAATTCCGCTGGGTGGCAATGCGCACATTGAGTCTCACACGAATGAAAACTTGTGCAGAATGCAACAAATTTTAGCGCTGGCTTTGCCAGCTTAGGTTATCAGAACAGCGGCGCGTGAGCTGCTACCAGGGCAACCTGGATTTCCCGAATCAGTTTCGTAGTTGCCTGACCGATAAGATCGAGTCGGATGATTTGCTCGATTCTGGGACGCAATCGTGTAAGTTCTGCCTGACCGATCAGTGTTCGAAGCATATTGCTGGCATCCAGCAGGCATACCAGAACGATGTCTTCCTGATCCGGAATATCATCGCTGTACAGGAGATTCAACACTCGCCGCTTGCTTTCTCTTTCGACAGACTGATCGATCGTGGGATAGGATTCAGTTTTGACGACCCACAATATCCGTTTTTCCGTTCGGCCTAAAATACCTCTCTCGATCAACCGATTGATACTGCTTTCCAGGATTTCCGCGCCTTCGTCAGCGATCGCGTTGACCCAGTACTTCAGGTCCTGATTGCCGTTACTGCTGTCAATTTTGGTCAATATGGCATCAAGAACGGGTTCACCTGTTGGATCTTTATTGATGATGTAGAACGAATCGATATCACTGTCTACCTTGTTTCTGATCGCCAATTCCATCAGAATCGCACCGGCGAGAACAAAATGAAGTGTCAGTTGGGGAACTTGAATCAAAGTTCCTTTTTTTTCGTCCAGTAGCAGAAGTAAAACCTCTTCTGCGAGAGTGATATTCCTATCTTCTGTTCTATCGTTCAAGAATCCAATCCTTTTGAGGTATCAATGTCGAATATAAAGCCATTTGCTTACTTTTAAACTAATTTTAAGTCGAATAATTACCCAAATGCAAATTTAGCATTTTCACCGGCGATATTCTGCTGTTACTGTATTATTTTCACTGATTCATTTGGTGGATTTGCAGTCGGACCGAATATTCCGGGCATCAATAGTGTTATTTGTGAGTCAGTCGGATTAAAATGAACTTGCGTTGCGGTAGGACGGACTAGAAAAGTGGCATGACAGATTCGGAAACGCATTCGAAAAACGGCGTAGTATCCGAAATTGATAGCGTCAAACGAATTTTCTTTGACGGATATTGGATACGCTATTACGGTCCACCTCAGGAGACCTGGACAGCGAAGAAGAATCTGATTTCCGGACTGACCCGAAGAACTTTCCATCACACAGAACCCGGTATAAACACTCCGGGAGAGAATCTTGACCGTGCCCGAGCCGCTTATGAGGAGGCGGAATCGGAAGAAGAGAAACGGGTGAACGCGGCAATGCTGGCAGGCGCCCTGTTCAATCGGGCGACCGACATCATTACGTCGGTAGTGGAGCTTGAGGACAAAGGGGTCCATATCAGTTTGGACAACGAGCTGGTGAAGCAGTGCGGTGAGTGTCTATCCGAAGCGATGGAACTGGGAAAATCTGTTCGACATTTCAGCGGCAATGAGGGGATTGACGAATTATGGGGCGAGCCGTTAAAGGCATTTTCGATGACTACAGTCGACTTCTACGATTCCAGATACGTCAAGATTGCCCAGACAATGCGGGATATCGATAGGATCAAGGAAGTGCTGACGCAAACCCTGGAATCCTTCGAGGAATTCAACAATGCATGGCCGATTTTGGCGGATTATGCAGAATTTGCGAAACTCAACAGCGAAATCATGAAAACTGACCCCGATTACTTTTGCATCTGGCCTAAATTTGTAACAAATTCCGATCAGCTGCAGAAATTGGTTGAGACAATTCTTGATGAGAACAGGGGTCACATCGAGCAGGAGATTCTGGACGGTTGCCAGCTGTTTGAGCAGGGACGAAATCTGATCGCATACATATCAAGCGCTCGTGTCCCGATGCCGAAAACGATGAACCGCTTTTTCGATGACTGCGATGAGTTTTCGCAGAACAAATATCGTGCACAGGGAGGATAACAATGACTGTGAATGAACAAAGACGAAACGCTGTGCGTTCCACTGTCGAACGTATAAGAAATATTGAATCAACACACGGTGTAACCAGAACCGGGCTCGAACAGATCGAATTGCAGCTGCGAGAACTCGCGAGCCATGAGGATTGGTTCACCGAGAACGAGTTCCCAGCACCGGAGCAGAAGTCCGAAGATTCATCGTTTGTCTATCGAATTTCGGAAGACCCACAGGATAATCGTTTTGCTTTGTATATCCAGTCGGCTCGCGCACCGACAAATACTCCCGCTCACAATCACGATACATGGGCGGCGATAACCGGCATCCGAGGTGAAGAACTCAATCGATTCTATCGGCGTAGCAACGGTGGTGTCGAAGTGGTTGGATCGCACATGGTGCGGCCGGGTTCGGGAGTCAGTTTTCTTCCGGATGATCTTCATTCCATTCATATTACCGACAACGAGGCCGTTATCAACTTTCATATGTATGGACTCGGTCTGGAATATCTGACTGAGCGAGAATACTATGACACAGGGACCGGTAGCTGGAAGAAGTTCAGGGATCGTAGCAATATCGTTGATGCAGGATATGTTACGCGATGAATCACGAGATCAGTGCCGAGAACCTGAAACAGCGCATCCTGGCCCGTGACGAAATTGCGATTATCGACGTTCGAGAAGAAGGAATCTATTTCGACTGCCATCTTTTTTGGGCCACCAATATCCCCCTGAGCCGATTGGAGTGCCTGGTTTCTGAACTGTTGCCGCGGCTCAGTGTACCGATTGTCATCTATGACAGCGGTCCGGAAGGAAAGGAAACTGCTGCTCGACGTGCGTGCATACGCCTGGAAGAGCTGAACTACACCGATGTCAGTATTCTCGAAGGTGGGATCGAGGGTTGGAAAGTCGCTGGTTTTGAGCTGTTTTCCGGATTGAATGTGCCCAGCAAGACTTTTGGGGAGTATCTGCTTCAACAAAGACAGCCACCCGAAATACTCGCCGAGACACTTCACACCCGTTTGGAAGCGAATGATGATCTCGTTGTATTGGACAGCCGTCCGATGGATGAATACAACGAAATGAGTATTCCAGGTGCGATTGATGTTCCCGGTGCGGAACTGGTCTATCGGGTGTTCGAGATAGCCTCCAACCCTGAAACTGACGTAGTTGTCAACTGTGCCGGACGCACTCGCAGTATTGTTGGTGCGATGTCGCTGATCAACGCTCAAATTCCAAATAATGTCAGTTTGCTGAAAGACGGTACGATGGGATGGCATCTGGCTGGTTTGCAGCTTGACCATGGTAAAACACATGAAGGTGCACCACCCTCTGAAGAGAATCTTGCCAAGGCAATTGCCGCTGCGGATCGGGTGGCCAGACGGTTTGATGTTTCCTTTGTGGACTATCAGACTCTGTCGAAATGGAAACATGCCCCGGATCGATCGCTTTACATTTTTGATGTCCGCACACAACAAGAGTTTGAGGTCGGACATGTGGTTGGTTCAAGTCATGCTCCCGGAGGCCAGTTGGTGCAGACCACCGACGAGTTTATCGCTGTTCGCAATGCCCGTACGGTGTTGGTTGATGACAAAGAGGTCCGCGCAATCATGACTGCGTCATGGCTGATGCAGATGGGACATCGCGATGTTCATGTACTCCGGGGCTTCTTTAACGATATGGAGATGGAAACCGGTGCAAAGAAAGTACCTGTTGTCGCCTACAGGGAATGTGAGACGATCGAACCTGGTGAGCTAAGAGCGGTATTGCAGTCCGGTGAGAAAACGATGGTAGTTGACCTATCTTCCAGCCGAAACTACCGCAGTGGTCATATTCGCGAAGCACACTGGTGCATCCGACAGAGACTTGAGTCCGCCTTGGTTTTCCACCAACCGATCGGACTGCTTGTACTCACGTCAGAGGACGGCATCCTGGCACATCTGGCGGTTGCCGATCTGATCAAGTCAGATTCCAGACAGTTGATCAGGGTTCTCAATGGTGGAAACCGCAGTTGGAAAGCCGCTGGCTTTCCCTTGATCGACGGTATGAACAATCTGCTGGTAGATGTAACTGATGTTTGGGACAAGCCCTATCATCACGATACGAATCAGGAGGAGAGAATGAGATCCTATCTGGAATGGGAAGTCCAACTCATGGACCAGGCAGATCGCGACGGCACGATTGAATTTTACTGTTAGCCGCGTGTTTGTGTGGTAGATTCAGTCAGTGACTCCAGCCATGGTTTCTTTGACAATGAATCTCACCACATCAACCAACGCCAATTCATTGGACCGGCCTTCCGCAATTGACTGACTGTATACAGATAATTGCTGGTGAGCGCTCGTTCCACGTTTTATGATGTTCCTGATGTTCTTTACCTCTTCGACGCAGTCGAAATATTCCGCATCTTCGGAGGTTATTTCGATGATCTCTTCTGCGAGGTCAGGGTAATCAACCATTTCGCGTCGTCCGAAATCGATCAGTCCGCGGTCAATACCGTATCGCTGCGCGCGCCATCGGTTCTCCTGAACCAAAAACGTCGAATACTCACGCCAACGTTGATTCTGCAATCTCAACCGATGCAACAACCTCATCCAACACCGATAAACACAAGCGACCGTAATCGCGTCTTCAATGTTTGTGCAGATGTCCGACAAACGCATTTCAAGTGTTGGAAATTTCCAGCTGGGCCGGATGTCCCACCATATCTTGGTAGCATCCTCGATGATTCCAAGATCGACCAAGGCGTTGACGTGATTCATATAGTCTGTATAGCTGTGGAACTGCGGTGGCAGCCCGGTTCTCGGCATTTGATCAAAGACCGATACCCGATAAGACTTCAGACCCGTATTCTCGCCTCTCCAGAATGGCGAAGACGTGCTGAGTGCGAGAATGTGAGGCAAGACATAGGACGCCTGGTTCATCAAATCGATTCGTAGCTCGTCATTTGGAATTCCGACATGGACATGCATACCGCTGATGTAAAGTCTTTGCACAATACGTTGCATCTTCTCAGCGAGATCCAGATATCTCTCGTCATCTGTCAACAGTGTCGATCCGAATGAAAAAGGATGGGTTGACGAAGCCATGATCACGCAGTCATGCTCGCGGGCGATTCTGGCGACAGTACCGCGCAGTCGTATCAGTTCCTGTCTGAGCTCCTGGGTGTCGGTACAGACTTTGGTGCCGACTTCAATCTGGCACTGCAGAAATTCCTTGGTGACCTGCTTTCCGAGCACTTTTGCACAATCTGCCATCAGAGCTGGAGGCATCTTTGAGACAAGATTCAAGGTACCTATGTCGATGACGAGGTACTCTTCTTCAATTCCGATGGTGAATTCTGGTTGATCGCTCACTGGATTATTCTGAATGACGGGTTGGATTGGATGGCAAATATAGGGCACCTCTATTAACCTTGAATATTGAGAGTCCCTGAGTGTCCGATGCCGATTCTTGAAAAAATCCATGCTTCCGGACCGCATTTTCCGAAAATTTCCCGCTCCGAAGGCGATTTTCCGCAATTTCCGGCCTGAAAACCCCCTGATCCGAGCCTCATCGCCCTGAATTCCGACCATTCGGACACAGCTTCCCCTACGCCGCCGACAACGACGGCTGCAGATAGCTCAGCCGTCTCATGTTGTAGCAAAGGTTGCGCAACCCGATCCAGGTCCGCGCCCGCGTCTTCCCGATACAGCGCATGTACCGCTCCGGCATCTCATTGGTCATCGAACCGAACACATGCTCCACCCGGCAACGCACTTTCGAATACGCCCGGTTCACCCCGTCCTGACGGTCGCTCAACGCCTTCGCACGCGTCGCCTTGTGGTTGACACGGGGTTTGTAACCCCGCTTCCGCAGCTTCCTCAACGCATCCTCCGAACGGTAGGCACTGTCAGCCCATACCTGACAATCGCCCTCGGGCCGTTCCGGCAACAGCTCAACGAACACCTGCGAGTCGTGCGTGCTCGCCGCCGTCACCTCCCATTCGTCAATGAACTTCGTCTCCCGGTCCGCCGAGATGTGGTTCTTGTAGCCATAGTGGTTCTGGTTGCGCTTTTTCGTCCAGCGCGCATCGGTGTCCTTCTGGCACAGCTTGTTCGGATTGTCCTGCCAGGACTCCGGCACCTCGCCGGACTTCACCGTCCGGTTGTCCTCGCGGCTGTTGCGCTGACGCGGCACCTCGACAATCGACGAGTCCACCAGCTGGCCGCTGGTGAGCTCGTAGCCATGCGAGCGCAGCTGCGCCTTGAAAAGATCGAACAGCTCATCAATCCGACCCGACCGGCTCAGCAGGTCGCGGTACTTCCACAAAGTCTTCTGATCCGGCACCTGGTCATCGCTCTGAAGTCCCGCAAACTGCTTGAAGGTGCGCCGGTCCAGCAGCATGAACTGCAGGTCGCGGTCACTCAGCGAGTGCATCACACCCAGAAGGATCGAACGGAACATCACCAGCGGATCCCAGGCCGGCCGCCCCGGACCGCCATGGCAGACACCGAAAATCTCCTCAAGTGTCGGTACAAACGCCTGCCAGTCCACCAGCGCCCTGATACGCGCCAGACCATCAAATTCCTCCAGCGCCCGCTGCTGCATCTCGCGCTCGAACAGATGCCGTCTCTCCATCTCAAATACCCTGCAATTAATCCGTAAAATGAATGACTTACCAATGAATCCACATTATCTCATATCGAACCGGAAATCGCGAATCCGAGTCGCCTTCACTCTCCCCGTCTCAGGCTGTATCATTCATGTCGAATAAATAGACGTGCCCTATAGTAGAGGAATTATTCTATTGGGACTTTCCATGCGTAACCACGAAATTGTCCTTCTTACAACCAATCAACTACTAGCTTATCAGACTGCTCCGGTGTTATGGCCGCGAGCTTTCCGGACTCAGGAATTTTGTTCATTTTCATCACTTTGCGCAACTTTTATTGGCCCTAATTTTAGTTGGTGTCTGCCAGAAAACTACCCAAATCATACATCAGAATGCGGAAAATGTCTGGATCCGATGACCGACCTGACTGTGGCCGCTGCGAAACTCCGAATTTTGCGGCTCTCGGACACGATCGGCGACAGATGGGTGAAAAACAGGCGCGGGGATGCGTTCCGGGTGCTTTTCACAGGGTTTCGGAGACGGGTGGAATGAAGTCAGGCGGCGCGCAGGCGATGGCGGGTGCGTTTGGCAAGCTTGCGGTCGCGCTTGTGCAGCAGTCTGCCCAGACGCTTGGTGTTGGCGGTCAGTACCGACAGGGCTACGGTGCGCTCGAAGCCGCGGCGTCCATGTGTGCGCACCCGGTCCAGCCCGCAATGCTCCAGATGATTGATCGCCGACTCCACCGCCGGATGCTGCTTTCGGGCCGCCGCGAACGATTCTTCGGCCTCGCGCCCGAGCTCCGCCTCACTCAGTTTTCCCTTCTTCGGCAGCACATTGAGGTCCAGCATCTCGTCGAGCCGCACCCGGTTGTCCGCACTGTGATAGTTGCGGTCGAAACTGCAGGCGATAAACTCGGGGAAACGCGACCGCACCTGTTCGACCACCGGTACCGCGACATCGACATCGTGCCCGTCCCACATCACCTCATGATGCACGATGAACTGATACTGGTCCTCGACCACGGTGACCGGCACCCCCAGCTCGACCGGCACCCCCGCCTTGCCCTTGCTGACCCATCGGGTATGCGGCTCGAAAATGCTGTGCACCTTCTCGCCCGCCGCAATCGTCTCGCCCTGCAGCAGGCGCCGCCGGACCAGGTCAACCTGGTGCCTCGCATGCCACAGAAAATGATCGATCGCCGCAATCTCATGCACCCTGGCGGACGGATGCGACAGCAGCTGTTCCAGCGTCGACTCGGCCCGCCCGATCAGCATCTCGCAGCACTCCAGGTAGTCGGCCACCTTCTGCGGGTTGTTCCTTTGCTGCTTCGACTTGCAGACACTGTTGTAAAGCTTCTTCACCGAACGCTTCCAATGCCGGTGCTGGCGCCAGCCCGGCAACCCACAGCGCCTGGCCGCCCGCGACACCTCGCGGATCAGACAGCGCTCCGAATCCCACAGCAGACCGACATCGGTCGGATAGTGGACATCGGTCTCGACCACGAACGAGTCAGCGCGCCCGCACAATGGCGCGCCAGGCTTTTTTCCGGCCACCTCGTGTCCGCTTCGAACCACCACCTCGCCGATCCGCGACAGCAGCTGCGGGGTCAGCCGCGAGACATTGCCGATCACCGTCTGCAGCTCGAAACGGGTGTCGTCGTGCCAGGTGCCGAGCCCCAGCATCCGACGCACATCCATGTGACTGTTGGCCAGGTTCACCAGCCGGTCGAAGTCGCAGTTCAACCCCGCCTTGAGCACTCCCAGTACCAGAATCTTCCACAGATCCATGCCCGGCCGACCGGTGCCCGGGTCCACCTCCGCACACACATGCGACTGCAGCAGCGAGAACACCTGCGCGCGACACCGGCCATCGGTATAGATGTGCTGCAGACCGCGCAGCACCACCGGAATGTCGTCACGGTCCTTCGGATTGAACCGGATCGAGCCGATCGGCATCTCGCCGAACTGATTCTGCTGATTTTCCGTCTTGCGCATGGGTTGTCACCTCGAAGATTTTGCGGATCTGGGGCATCTGGCGGCGAAAATCGCCGTTTTGCCCCTTTATTTTACCGGAACCGAACAATCTTCGCCTGAGAAAATCGCATCATTGTTTATAATTATCAATACGTTATACAGTTTTCTGACAGACACTAGTTGACTTCAAAACCACAAATATCGGCTCGATTGTCGGCGCCTCAGAAATGCTCCACGTCTCTCAGCAATTCAACCCCGGGGCGACCGTTTGCCGTTGCGGCCCATCCAACCAGATCAGGACGGGGTCCAAAGAGTGCGAATACTTTACCATTTCGATCAGGACCAGGTTGAAGTCCTCCATCTACCTGCCAGCCATGTGCACCATCCACCTTTAGTGCGGCCGACCGGACGGTAATTCCGTTTGTGTACATTCGATGTTGTTGCGCAGCTTCTTGACATGCTGACCAAGTCTCAAGTCCACCCGTCATAGTTTCATGAGGTAGATCAGGTATCCGCGTCGGAGCGTCTCCGATGTCCACTGCCCAAAGTGCTCGACGAATGGTGAGAACGTCTTCAGGATCGTCAATCTCCTCATGGCGGAGAAACTCAGCCCAGGCTCCGTCAGGCGTATCACAGAAATAGTGGGTCAACTCGTCGTCGAGGTTCCATCTTCCAGCAGGCTGTGATGTGCCTTCGCGCAGAAAGGGAAAGCGAGGATCTGTGTGGCGGAATGCGATCACGTGATGGGGGACGACACGAGGGAGCGGGCGAGCTCGCGCACTTTCAGTGGATTTTCGTCATCGGGTAGCCAGTGGTCAGTGAGGAATTGGGCGGGCGAATGACCGTCCAGTCGCTTGCGAGGCCGAGAAAACCAACGTCGCACGCCGATGCTGTTGTACGCACCTGAAAGGTCACCGACTGTAAAGGCCAAAAAGTGAAGCCGAGCTGCGACCGTGTCGGGCGTGGATCGGTTGCCTGAGAGATAGCGTCGGACACTGGATTGGGAGATGCCGAGGAGTTCCGCCAGCAAGCTCAACCCAAGTGTGCTGTGTAAAGTGCGCCATTCGTAGGTGGGGGCAGGCGATTCGTCCAAGGCCTCGTTGATTCTCTCCAGCAAGGCAGTTAGTCGAACTGAGTCTGAAAATGGCAGACGGTGGAGTTCCGATAGAATGGCTTGCCCAATTCCAGCCTCTGACATACCTGTCTCAAGTTCCTCCATGGCCGAATTGTCCAAGCACGTAATCTGTTCAGGCAACAATCCCATTGCGTCGGCGCGGCTCAGTGCTCCTATTGCTGCCTCAGCAAGTTTAGGATCGTCGAACGGACTCTGAACAGATTGAATTTGGAGATTTGTCATGCTCCAAATTATATCCGGCCAACTCAACGCGATCAATTGGTACCCGCTTTGTTCCCTCCTTTGGTGTCTGCTCGACAGAAACTGATACTGCTGTCTGTGTGATATCGTCGCAGACTCCGGTACGCAAGTGTCGTTAGGCATGCCAATCAACCGCCGAATCGCCGCACTTTTCTGCCGACCGATCATTATCCTGAGCAACTGTGCGGTGCGCATTGGTGGCACCTTCTGCAATATCATGAGATCGGAGAGAAACGACATGCTTATGTCGAGTAGGGTGGTAAATGTCCTCGCCGAACGATATCAATACAGGTCACAATGCTCGCACCCGCTGAAATCGTCGGTCATGAAATTCAGCTTGTGAAGACCGAATCAGAGGTGACAAGTGTCCGTTATTGTTAAAATGCGGCAGGAATGAAATAATTTGGCTGTAAGAACCAGCATCCGTAAATTTTAAACAAGTGGGGTTCCAGTATGAGTTTCGATTTTCGCAGTGACACCGTCACCAAACCGACTGAAGCGATGCGCAAGGCAATGTACCGTGCGGAAGTGGGGG
Source organism: Arenicellales bacterium (assembly GCA_963666625.1). Classification (GTDB taxonomy): domain Bacteria; phylum Pseudomonadota; class Gammaproteobacteria; order Arenicellales; family JAJDZL01; genus JAJDZL01. Next base: position 1,134,112 of record OY762925.1, on the reverse strand, counting down.
ATGATGTCTACGGAGAGGATCTGACCATCAACCGACTTGAGGAGACCATGGCAGAAAAATTCGGTATGGAAGCCGGAGTCTTCGTCACCAGCGGAACACAAGGCAATCTACTGGCCCTGATGGCCCATTGTTCCCGCGGAGACGAATACATTGTCGGGCAGTTGGCTCATACTTACAAATACGAAGGTGGCGGTGGCGCGGTTCTCGGCAGTATTCAGCCACAACCTCTCGACTTTGCGCAAGACGGATCGATCGATCTAGAATTGGCGCGTCGCGCTATCAAGCCCGATGACGACCACTTTGCCAATACACGGCTGTTCTGCCTTGAGAACACCCAGGCCGGTCGAGCATTATCCATGGAATATCTTGATGACGCGGAACAATTCGTCAAGTCGACCCAACTCGCTTTCCACCTGGATGGTGCGCGGGTCTTTAATGCTGCGGTTTTTCACAACGTTGACGTCGACAGGATCACGAGCAGGTTTGACACGGTCTCTTGCTGTTTCTCCAAAGGTCTCGGCGCACCGGTCGGTTCGATCTTGTGCGGTGGTCGAGAACAAATTCGGGAGGCACGACGTTGGCGCAAGCTAGTCGGAGGCGGACTGCGTCAGGGCGGAGTTATCGCAGCAGCGGCCTTGCATGCGGTTGAAAATCATGTTGAGCGACTGCAGGATGATCACGACAATGCGAAATGGATCGCGGAGCAACTATCTGAAGTTGACGGCATCGATGTGACCTACCACAAAATGCAGACCAATATGGTATTTGTCATGGTACGCGATGGCAGAGTACAGGAACTTGCCGGATTTCTCCGTAGCCGTGACATTATCGTCACACCCGGCGAACCCATGCGCCTGGTGACGCACCTTGATGTCGATCGCGACGCAGCGATTCAGCTGGTCGACTCAGTGAAGGATTTCATGAGCGAAGTGCGCACGGATGTGCCAGCCTCAACTCCCGTTCATTCGTCTTCCTACGGATTCAGCAACGACGCATAAGATCTCGAACATCATGGTTGCGCCGACAAGTGCGGTATTGCCGGATGGATCAAAAGGCGGCGCGACTTCGACGACGTCACCCCCGATCAGATTCAGCCCTTCGAGCGCTCGGATCATCATCTGCGCTTCCAATGTGGTGAGTCCGCCCACTTCAGGTGTTCCTGTTCCAGGTGCATACACTGGATCGAGTCCGTCCACATCGAAGCTGATGTAAGTCGGACCGTCTCCGACGATGCCCCGCGCTTCCTCGATAATTGACTTCCACCCACGTTCGGCAAATTCTTCCATATAGACTACGCGCATACCGGTGTCGTGGCTGAACTTCCAGATATCCAGGTCATTGAGTGAGCCGCGAATTCCGATCTGAACGGTTCTCTTGGGATCAAGGAGATTTTCTTCGACCGCTCTTCGGAACGGTGCGCCATGATGGAATTTAGATCCTAGATAATCGTCACCCGTATCGCAGTGTGCATCGAAATGCACCATACCGACAGGTGCCTGCTTTGCGATCGCCCGGAAAATAGGCAGTGTTACGGAGTGATCACCACCGGCAGAAACCGGAATGATGCCGAGGTCGTGTATGTGTTGAAAATAGTTTTCGATCTCATCGAGGCTCTCTTCGAGGTGAAAGGGCTTCTGAATCCACGCATCGCCCAGATCAGCAATTCGGCACAGATCGTATGGACAGATTCCGGACGATTGATTCATACGCCGCATCAGACTGGATTGGTTTCGAATCTCGCGCGGTCCATGTCTCGCGCCGGTCCGATTTGTGACACCTCCGTCAAACGGTACACCGACCAGGCCGATATCAACATCCTTCCAATCTTCCGAGTGAGGCACGCGCATGAATGTCGCAATCCCAGTGTAGCGAGGACGTTGAATCGGATCGTTAAAGGCTTCATATTCATACATGACTTGACTCTCCCATATAGTTTTGTTCCCACCAATATATTACTGCAAGGCAGGGCGAATGACGCCGGCATGTTTCTCTGCGACCGTTCTCACTTCCGGCCGAAACCAGGGCTTCAGTTGCAGCAATTGCGATTGTTTCAGATTACAGTGCGTTTCTATCTGCCAACCCATTGCGACTTCCGCGGCGCGTCTTGATCCATCATCGATTTTGAGCGCGAAACCCAGTCCGTCGAAATCCGAGGTCATACCGGCGTATACACCTTCGGCTCCCACTTTTACCAGTGCCAGATTTTCCGTTATTCTGGGTACGACGGTGCAGAAGCGATTCTCGCCTCCGACAAGTTCCGGAAATAGTGCCATTGCAGAACGAATCCGTTCTGCGGAAGTGCGACGTACATTTGAACTGAATTTCGTACCAGCCAATCGAGCGAATGCCATCGCGATGCCGCGCAGGGACATCCCGGTGACAGGTATTCCACAGCCGTCCAGTCCAGCTGGTCCTTCTTGCAGGGACTCATCACTCAGTTCCTCAAGTGTCTGAAGCACACGTTGCTGAACCGGGTGTGCACGGTCGACGTACCCTTCGATTGGAAAGTTGCTGTGAAGGGCAACTGTGATAAAGCCAGCATGTTTACCCGAGCAGTTGTTATTGAGTGCATTGGATTTGATTCCGCGTCGAATCATGTCGTTCCTTGTTTCTCGGTGAACGGAATCATGGGTACCGCATTCCAGATACGTTTGATCCAATCCGAGGTGTTCAAGCCATTGCCTGATTGAATCAACGTGTGACGCCTGGCCTGAATGTGAAGCACATGCGAGCGCGATGTGTTCGTCGCGGAGCGCGTATCGCTCCAATGCTCCGGATTCAACCAGAACCATTGCCTGTAGCGGTTTGATGGCCGACCGGGGATAGATTCGACGGCTGACATCACCGTGTTCTGCTACTGTTTCACCGCCTGCGCTCACGACCGCGACGGCACCGCGATGAAAACTTTCCACCATATCGCCGCGTGTGACTTCGACTATGATTGGGTTGGCTGACTCCTTCAAACAGAATGCCTGCAAGGTTGGTTCCGCACTCGAAATATCCGATGGAATTTCGTATATGATAGAGCGAACATTATAAAGGATGGAGCCAGCTGGAAATATGAGCGTGCTGATTGTTGAGCGGGATGAAGATCTGAAGATTTTGCAGTTGAATCGGCCGGATCGCGCGAATGCGCTGAACGTACAACTGGTTCAGGCTTTGATCGATGAGATCGATCGGTCTTCCAACGACGGAACGCGGACACTCGTCATTCGCGGTTCAGGTCGTTCATTCTGTTCCGGGTTCGACTTGGGAAATTTGGAAGAGGCGACCGACACCGAAGTCGCGGAACGAATCGTCAATGTAGAGGAGATGCTGCAGGCCCTGCATCACGCACCCTTTCTGACCGTGGCTCTGGTGCAGTCCATGGCGTTTGGAGCGGGCGCGGACCTGGTTTGTTCGTGTCATGTGAGAATTGCTGAGCCAGGCAGTCGTTTTTGTATGCCGGGACTAAATTTCGGAATTCTGCTGGGCACACGACGACTGAAAGCACGAATAGGAGCCGACAACGCAGTGAGTGTTTTGATCAATACCCGGGTCTTTGATGCGGAACAGGCGGTTGAGATGGGTTTTCTGACGCATATCGCGAGTCAGAATTGCTGGCAGCAAAACATCGAGTCTGCGAGAAAGGCGGGAAATGCAGTTGCTGATGGACATGTCCGAAGAATGCTGAATGTGGTTGTCAACGATACTCGACAGGAAGACATGGCAGATCTCATTGATTCGGTGAGCGCACCGGGATTGGTTCAGCGAATTGTCGATTATCGCAATTCGATGCGAAAAAAATCAGGGAAGACTTGAGGTTGAATTGATGAAACACATTCGGGATTTTTTTGTCTACGTCGGTCCGTTGCGCGCCATGCTCTACTTACTCATGCTGATTCTGTTTCTGTCGGCATTCTTTTCGATGGGCGAGACCCAGAAATCAGGATTCATGATGTTTCCGACACTGATCGCACCGGCGATCGTACCGATGCTGTTTTTTGTGAATTTGCTGGACGCAACAATGTGCAAGATCATGATGTCCGGCAAGAACGCGGCACAGCGTAGACGGTACCGTCATATGATCTGGTACGATTTGATCAGTCTGTTCGTGCTGTTTGCGGTCTGGACTCCGTTTTACAAGAGACTTCTGCAGATCTGAGCCTTTTCAGTTTGAAGCGACTGGAATCGGTTTCGCTAGTCCAGTGACGATTTCCGTATTGCCGGTGTGATCGAATACCGACGGGGAGATGATGATCTTACAGTCCCGACTTGATCCGCCAAGGACGATCTGCTCTCGGTCCATGACAGCACTGTCAACCCACAGTGGTAGGTTGTCGGGCAGCCCGACGGCAGTGACTCCGCCCAGCGTCATCCCGGTGATCGCTTGTGTTTCCTCGGCGCCGGCGAATGAAACCCTTCTTGCTTCCAATTTCTTTCTGATCGTGTGATTGACGTCCAGTCTGCAGTGTGCGAGCACAACGCAGGCGGTAAATTTCGGTTCGCCTGACTTTGACTTGACGACGATTGTATTGGCACAGTCTTCAAGTGCGTAGCCGTAGTGCTTGACGAAAATTTCCGTATCCGCGAGTTCCGGGTCGCAGGGAATCAGTTGATATGGAACTTGCAGCGCATCCAGAGTACGTACAAGTGCTTCTTTCTGTTTTTCGGTCATTTTGTCAGGTTTGATGATCGATTTGCCAGACTCAGGAGACCAATACCGCCGATTATAAGAGGTAGAGAAAGAATCTGGCCCATGGTGACCCAGTCGAAAAGAATGAACCCCAGCGGTACATCAGGCTCGCGGAAAAATTCTACAGAAAAGCGGAACAATCCATATCCGGCAAGAAAGATACCGGTGACAGCACCGGCCGGACGGGGTTTCGCAGAATAAATCCATAGCACCAGGAACAACACCAATCCCTCCAAAACTGCCTCATAGAGTTGTGATGGATGTCTCGGAAGCTGTTCCGGATCCGCTGGGAACACGATTGCCCATGGGACGTCTGTTGTCCGCCCCCACAACTCTTGATTGATGAAGTTTGCAACCCGACCGAAAAATAATCCGATAGCGCACAGAGGACTGGAAAAATCAGCGACTCGCAATAATGGAACATCAAATCTTCTGCTGAAAATCCAACCTCCGGCAAATGCACCTAGTAAACCACCGTGAAATGACATACCGCCTTGCCAGACTTTCAGAATCTCAATAGGGTTCCCGATGTAGTGTTCAGGCTGGTAAAACAGCCCATAGCCTACTCTTCCACCAATTATCGCTCCGAGCGCCACGTAGAGCACAAGATCGATGACATTTTGTGATTTCAGATATGTGCCGGGAAGTCCTGCGCGAATTCTGCCTAGAACAACGGCTGCTCCGATCCCGACAGCGTACGCAATCCCGTACCAACGAATCTGTATGAATTCAAGATCGATCGCAACGGGGTTGATGTCAGGAAACGGGAACATGGGAGTGTTTGGGAATTATATGAAAGTCAAATTTTTCCTGTCATTACGTAGATACTGTCATGCTGAGGTTACAGTTCGACAAGGTCAGGGAGAAGACTGATGAGTAAGGGGTCAAAAGGATCCTGAACGGTATGAAAGAGTTTGCATGACGACCGGTGAGCCGCCCCCGATGTTTCCGACTGATGAGGTTGCTGATAAGTGAGTTATCGGTAATTGCTGAATATGGAAGGCATATTGTCCATGCCCAAGTTCTACCAGTGTTCAGTCCGGCATAATGCAAAGGAAAAAGATCTACTGGCGCAGAAGATGGAAAATGTCCTGACATCGTTACCGCGTCAGCAACTGAATGCTATCGTCGGCCCAATAGAAAGCAAGAATGAACCTATAAATTCGGACCAAAGCAGAGCAGCATTGTAAAAATAGTGTATAAATGAAAGTATTATATTCAATAATACACTATAATAATGACATGATTGAAAGAGAAATAACACCTTATCTGGTGAGGTTGTTCGGGCGGTACCCATTCGTTACTGTAACTGGCCCACGCCAGTCTGGAAAGACGACGCTTTGCCGTGCAGCGTTCCCCGAACTGAAATATGTCAATCTGGAACTACCTAATCAGCGAGAGTTTGCGGACTCGGACCCACAGGGATTCCTTGCACAGCTGGGCGAGGGAGCTGTCATTGATGAGATTCAAAGGGTTCCGGAACTTTTGTCGTATTTACAGGTGTTTGCTGATGAATCTGGAAACGACAGCCTCTTTGTACTGACTGGGAGCGAACATTTTCAGCTTTCGAATGCAATCAGCCAGTCTCTTGCCGGACGGACGGCGTTACTTCGATTGCTGCCGTTCACATTGGCTGAACGAAATCAGACCGGAGCAGGCAACAATATAGACGACATTCTGTATTCTGGGTTTTATCCTAGAGTTCACGCCAAAAAGCGCAATCCCACTCAAACTCTCGGCGACTATGTGGAAAGTTACGTGGAACGGGATGTTCGGCGAATCGGTGAAATTCGAAACCTCTCAAGCTTCAGGCGGTTTGTACGTCTATGTGCCGGACGCGTCGGCCAACTCGTCAATCTCTCACAACTGGGTGCCGATGCCGGAGTTTCCCACACAACAGCACGTCATTGGCTGACTGTTCTGGAAGCGAGCTACATCATTTTCCAACTTCCGCCGCATTTCGCCAACCTGAGAAAAAGGTTGATCAAATCACCCAAACTCTACTTTTACGATGTCGGACTGGCCAGTTATCTCATCGGAATTGAACATGCCAACCAGATCAGCACACATCCGCTTCGCGGCGCTCTATTCGAAAACGCCGTCGTTGTGGAGGCGCTCAAATACCGATTCAATCAGGGCCGTCGATCAAACCTATCATTTTATCGGGATATCCGAGGTTTGGAGTGTGATCTATTGTACGAATGCGGTCAAAACATCGGTGCATTTGAAATCAAGTCGGGTGCCACGATTTCATCCAGTTTTTTCAAAGCTCTTAAAAAAGTATCGGAACTGTTGCCGCAAATCTCAACGAGAACGGTAGTCTATGGTGGTGCTGAACAGCAAATCAGACAGGCCGGTCAGGCCGTTCCACTCCACGCGTTGCCAGAAGTGCTTTCTCAGCTGGACGGACAATAGCACACTCGTATGATTCAACCGACCGGCGTACTTCAATCTTGTTGGAGTCCGACTATCTGAATCGTTGCAATGTGCTCAAAGTCATCTGGTCGTGCGCCGCGGATTTTGTCAAATCATTCGATTCAGTTTTTTACCGGAACCCTTGATGGACTGATAACAAAGCAAAAGTGAAACAAGTCCATCTGTAAAAGCATTTCATCTGAATCATTTGCAAAGCAGATCAATCACAACTACAGGAAGACAGACAATTTAGTAGGACTTTCCAATCGGTATCTTATCCGAGAAGCACTGCAAGTGTCACGCGCGTTCCTGTTCACTCTTTAGATATCTTGTCTATTTCATCAGTCACCCAATCGACAAAAGCCTTTACGGTTGCAACATTCATCTGATTTGAATTGTCTCCTGAAAGTATGCCGATCACATTGTGCGGAACCGCTTTGCGAAAACCGACATCACCTTCAAGCAGATATTGCGCAGCGGTTTCGTAGTTTTCCGGTTCCGGGTCTCCGTGAAATGCCGCGTAACCCTGTATGCTGAATTTCACCGACTCCCTCGCAGGTACAAGCGATTCCTCAATGAACCCTCCTCCCTCCAGCAGTACTGCCGCCTTGAGCTTGTGCTGTGCCTGATCAATATATGTATTCGCTTTTTTCAGCCGAATCATGTGTAAATCTTCTTCGCCATGACTGTCTGCCGAGTAGAATTCCTCGAAGTTTGCAGTCGGATTCGGAATCATTCCAGACGAGGCGAGTTTCATCATGGCTTGATAGGAGCTGAATTCAATGGCGCTGGCTTTCATGTCCAGGTTACCTGATAATTCGCTTTCGACCCGAGTGACTGCTTTCGCAGATGCGTCAATGACAATCAATACTGAGTCATCGGATACGTAAATGTAACGCAGAGCGTTGCCGTGCTCGGTAACAAGGTCGTCTCGCAACTGATCAAGCGTCGAAGGCTGTTCATCCTCAACGGTAATTTCAGCATCGCCGTCTCCTATGACCTCTTTCAGTTTCTCCATGAATGCAGCACGACCACTGGGCAAATCCATTTCCTTGATGTCCTCTCGCCCGTCAATGACACCTTCCGCGAGCGCTCGTTTCGCACTCAGCAATCCCAGCATCCGATGTTCAATCGTAAACTCACTGATCAGGTTGATGACAGAGACAGGTCTTTCCTGATGTTTTCGCCAGACGCGGGAAATTCGCTGTTCAAGACGGGCGGGATTCCATGGCTGATCGATATTGATCACGGTATCCGCAACCTGCAGATTAAGTCCAACCCCGCCGGACTCCGACGACAGAAACAGCCGACACTCCTGATCCTCTCGGAACCTTAGGATTTCCTCGCGACGACGGTGTTGCGGTACGCTTCCGGTATGCCAGGAAAACTCCATTTCCTCCTCAACGGCATATTCCCGAATCAAATCAAGCATTCGTACCCATTCCGAAAACACGATAATCTTGCGGTCAGGATCTTCAAGCAGTTCAGGTATGACCCTTCTCAGCTCATCAAGTTTCGGACATACACGAGACTCGCTGTCAAGAATATAGGCGGTGTCACAGACCATTCGCATACATGCCAGGTATTTTTGAAGTCGATCGAACTCTTCAGGCGTCAGCGGTCTGTATTCTTCAATGCGGGTCAGACGGCCGACCATTGCCTTGTAGTTTTCGTAAATCGGCTCCTGCTCCTCTGATAGAGGAACAAAAAAATTCTTCACTGTTCGTGGAGGCAGATCTTTCTCAACGTCCTCCTTTCTTCTCCGAAGCATTATCGAGGAGAGTCGGTGCGAAAGCTTGTCCAGATTCTTGTAGCCGACCGGCTTGCCATTCTCGTTAAGCCTGTAATATTCCCTGTTGAATCTGAAAAGCGGGCCCAAAAGATCAGAATCCAGGAAATCAACGATGGAGTAGACTTCATCAATTCGATTCTCAAGGGGCGTTCCGGTCAGCACGAATGCGTAGCGACTTTGAAGCCGCTTGATTTCAGTGGCTGTTTTGGTTCGCCAGTTCTTTATGCGTTGGGCTTCATCCAATATGATCAGATCCGGATGCAGAAGTTCCTGGATTATTTCCCTGTCGTACAGTATCTGTTCATAATTACACAGTGTGAAAAATGTACGATTTCGATAGGCCTTTTTGCGGGCGGTTATGTCACCGAAAACAATCTGTGTCGGCAGGCCTGAAAACAGCCTGATCTGCTCTTCCCATTCCGTCTTCAGCGAAGCAGGCGATATCACCAAGACACACTGTATACCCCTTAAATTACGTAAAAGCATCGCCGCGGCGACAGCCTGCACTGTCTTGCCCAACCCCATATCATCCGCCAGCAATGCGCGTTCGCCGAAAGCCAGATGCAAAACGCCTTCAATCTGATAGGGCAATAATGGAAGATTGAGAAAATTTAGGTCGTATGTTCCAGTCTGCAGTCCACGTTCGAAACGACTTCGTCGGCGTTGTTTACGCCGTTCGTTTAGCTTGAACTCGACCCAGGCGTCCAAGTTTTTGGAAACCCGCAAACTGTCGCTGTTGAATTGTTCCAGATACCTGAGTGAATCCAATGCGGTTTTAGAACCACGCCGCAGCTTTCCCACCAACCGTTCAATTTCCCGATTGATTTCCGACTCGGAAGTGACCGGTGAAGATGACTGTGCAACAGCTACTTTGCGTTTGGCTCGCTCATCGAGGAAGACCTCTATCCGTGGGTTGGGGTAACCTTGCAGTTTTTTCGGTAGATTTTGTCGGATGTGATGAACTGCACCTTCAATATGCTTGCAAGTCCCCAATCGGTTCGTGAGGAAGTCCGTACACTCGCAGGAGTTGATTCTTTCTGTCAGCGAACGAATTTCAACGATGTAACTGATGCCACTCGTCGATCGTACCTCGTAATCGCCATACACTTCACCGGACTCATCAAGTGGTCTGACATCGCTGATTTCAGTTTTTCCCCTCCATTGACGTCGTCTTATTTCGTCCTCATCAGAAGTTGCCCATCCGGTGAACTGAGGGGGGCGTTCTTTCTGTTTTATTTTTGGTGGCGCTTTCTTTACTGAGTTGGTCATTTGATCTTCGAATCAAAAGTTCATCTATGTTGATTTAATTGGCGGCAACGCAGGGAGAATCATTCGTTCATTGAAAATTCTGCCGACGCCGATAGGTTGATTTTACAATTTCAGGCTTCCTGACCTTGCCAAATTTCACATGGGTCCGAATCGGAACCGGAGTCGGTTAATTCGAAAATTATGTACGGTTGGATTCCGGGGAATATGGCACGAATTTCGTTGAGCTGATGAAGCAATGGTGCCAGCACAGGCTGACTGGTGACATTGACGAAATCGAATACGCGGGAACGGAAGATTTGGTTTGGCGGTATGATGTTGTCGTTGGCGAATCATTTCTCAGTAGCCTTGTCGGCCGGTAACTTCCCGATCAGTTCGACGATCGCCATTCCAGCTCTTTCGTACTGACTGGTGTCCATTAGACCTATGCTCATCAATCGTTTCCCCGATATTTCCGAAATGTGACCTGTAGCATGACAGAATTCAGGGGCAATTACAGGAATAATCTGACTTTTGCAATTAGTTCCATATTTTATCGGTGAGTATGCAACAATATATTTTTATCTAGACTTCTTCCGGAATGAATCAGTATTCAACATTTAGGAATTAATCTGTTGACGACATAAAGATCGCTTAAGTCATAAAAAAATTAGTTCACAGTTTTCCATTAATCACTAAGTGATATCTGAATTTCAGTTCCAAACAGCGTCGAATTCGAAGAAATTGAAAATTCCAAATATGATCCTTACGATAAAATCGCTGACTAATGAGTAGTAACGAACCTAAAACAAATCGCCTGATTCACGAAACAAGCCCTTACCTGCTCCAACACGCCTACAACCCCGTCGATTGGTACCCTTGGGGGGAAGAAGCCATCAGCCGAGCGAGAGAAGAAAATCGTCTGATTCTGCTATCTGTCGGATATTCTGCCTGTCATTGGTGTCATGTCATGGAGCATGAATCCTTTGAGGATGAGAAGGTAGCCAAGATCATGAACAAGAACTTTGTTTGTGTCAAAGTGGACAGGGAAGAACGGCCGGATCTTGACATCATATATCAGACCGCCCATCAGCTGTTCAACAAACGGGCTGGGGGTTGGCCGCTTACCGCTTTTCTCACGCCCGATGAGCATGCTCCGCTTTTTGTGGGTACATATTTTCCCCCGACAGCGCGATTTGGAATGCCATCTTTCAGTGATCTGCTGAAGAACATTGCCGCGAGATATCAGGAACGGAAAGAAGACCTTGACGAGCATAACGCAATGATGAAGGACGCTTTCCATCGACTTCGACTTGTTGATGGAGACTTCGACTTGCCGGTGGACAATTCGTTGCTGGAAACGGCCGTCAGGGACCTCTTCTCACAGTATGATCCCGTTTACGGGGGATTTGGTGACGCGCCGAAGTTTCCCCACACCACCCAGTTACAGCTATTGTTGACATATTGGCAGGTCAGCGTTCGAGATTCACACTTCCTTGACCGTGCTTTGGATATCGCTGTCCACACACTCCAATCGATGGCGCAAGGCGGTCTGTACGATCATTTGGGTGGTGGATTCTATCGCTATTCGGTCGATGCACGGTGGGAGATACCTCATTTTGAAAAGATGCTTTATGACAACGCGCTTCTTATGCCGTTATATGTCGATGCAGGAATTGCTGCTCAGAGAGAAGACTTCCACGAAACTGCGATTCAGACCGGATTGTGGGTCATTCGGGAAATGCAGTCCGAAGCTGGCGGCTATTTTTCCACACTTGATGCTGATACAAAAGGTATGGAAGGACAATTTTACGTGTGGAAGGTAGACGAACTGAAAGACATACTCACGTACGAGGAGTTCAAGGCGACCGATGTTCGTTTCGGATTGCGCGGTGAGCCGAATTTCGAAGGCAAATGGCACTTGAGAGTCGCCAATTCGCTGGAACTCACTGCCGATCGCGCCGGACTTCCACCAACTGAGGTTCCATCATTACTTGAACGGGCGTCCAGTAAATTATTCGCTGCGCGAGGCAAGCGTACGCGTCCGGGTCGGGATGAGAAAATTCTGGCATCCTGGAACGGGCTCATGATCATGGCGATGTCTAACACGGGTAGGATGATTGGTCGGCCGGATTTCATTGAATCAGCACAGAAAGCGGTCAACTTTGTAAGAAGCCAAATGTGGAAGGATGGCAGACTCCTGGCGACAGCGACAGACGAAAAAGCCCGTCTGAATGCGTATCTTGATGACTATGTATTTCTAGCGGAGGGGGTACTGGAGCTGTTGCAGGCACGTTGGAACAGCGAAGAGTTTAAATTTGTAATCGAGTTGATTGAAGTATTGTTGAGGCATTTTGTCGACGAGCAGTTCGGTGTACTCTGCTTTACCTCTGACGATCACGAAGCACTCATCACCCGTACGATTCCAACCCACGACGACGCAACACCGTCTGCGAATGGTGTTGCCGCGCATACACTGATTAAACTGGGGCACATGACCGGTGAGCAACGCTATCTCGATGCAGCCGACAAAATTCTACGCGCAATCCAACCAGCCGCTCTTCACATGCCTTCTTCTTTCGGAGCGAGTCTCGTTGCCATTGAGGAAATAGTCAACCCAGGCACCTATATTGTCATTCGTGGAGATTACAACGAGATTGATCGATGGGCGAATGCGTGTGCGAAAGCCGGACCGGTGAATCTAATGGTATTCGCTATTCCTGATGACGCCGGTGAACTGCCTGGACTGTTGTCTGAGAAGAGACCTTCAGACAACTCCTCAACTGTCGCCTATGTCTGTTGTGGGTTTCAATGCCTTGCGCCGCTGAATTCTCTCGACGAATTGCTTGAAGCGATCCCTCGACGCAAAAATCGCCAGTGATTGGAACCTTACCTTCGTATCTGTACAGTTAAGCGCACACGTATGTTGTCAAACTTCCATGCAGGACGTCAGCAAATTTGAAGTGTGGGTGTGTTAAACGCAGAAGCATTCAATTTTTCACAGCCATACGTCGTATAAATCCCAAAATCAGAAACGCAACTGTCGCCGCTGCCATCGTAACAATCAAACCGTTTTCGTTCCAAACAGTCATTGCAGCGCCGCCCGACGCTGGTGCGACGGCGCCACAGATACCCCACATCACTCCGAACGCAGCATTGCCTGCCGCCAACTGGGCACCGCGAAATCGCTGTCCCATAATCGTCAATGCCACCGTATAGATTCCGGCGGTGGCACCACCCCAGATAAGCAGAACCGGCCAGATGATGATCTTGGTGCTGATGACAAATGGTACGGATATTACCGAAATCAACATCACGCCAGCACAGGCAAATATAAGGTAGTAGCGATTCATCCGGTCTGCGAGCGATCCGATAAAGGGTTGAGCGATCATTGATCCGACAGCAATGACAGTCAGAAACATGGCCGACCAATCGGTTGATACGCCACTTTTTATTGAGTAAACCGGTAGCAGTGTGACGATTGCCGCTTCCTCAAAAGACATCAGGGCTGCCGCGCCTACCAAGGTCGGTGCCAACACGATGAATTTCAAGACGTGGGAAACTCTTCCTCCGGAAAAATCAGGCTCAGACCCTCGCGTCCACCGAAGTGGAATTAGAGATAGTGCGATAACCGCAAACGCTACGAAAAATGGAAGGTTACCTTCGACACCCAAGAAAACGATGAACAATGGCGATATCCCCAATGTCGCGCTGAACGCAAACGTGTAAAGTCCCAGGATCCGACCTCTTGTCCGATCTTCCGCGATCTCATTGATCCAGGTTTCCGATACAACAAACAGAACTGTTCCCGCAACACCCATAACAAATCTGCTAGCGAACCAGACATTAAGATTGTCAAAGGTAATCATCATTACGATCATCGCCAGTTCAGTACAGATAGCGATGAACACAAGACGGGCTACATTGAAAGTACGTATGATGAGCGGTATCAGAGGTGAGGCGATGATTGAGGCGATGAATGGCATCATGCCCATTATTCCTATCACCAACGGTGTATACCCCCGCATTTCCATTTTCAGGCTGATCAGCGGGTATATGAATCCGATGCTCAGTCCGTAGACCGAGATGACCGCAATAATCGATAGCAGTACCCGCCGGTTGAATGGGTCCGGAATGAGGTCTTGAATGTAGTAACGCACTAGACCGCGATCGCGATGCCGCTTCGTCTGCTGTCGCCGAAACCTTCAACCTGACCGCGACAGTACTTGGCAGTGTGTACACCACCGAAGAACACGTTGCGGCGATCAAATCTCGTGCTTTCCGGATAGTTTTCAATCACTCCGTCCATTGCAGACGAATCAAACAGGTCCTCATAGTAGGCTTCACGCTTGTGGTAGTGAAGTCGAGGAGCTCGTACCGCATCCTCTACCGACATGTCGAAATCGATGAGATTTATAAGAACCTGAAAAATTGCGGCAGGTATTCTATTCGACCCTCCGCTTCCGGTCGCGATCAGCTCCCCTTGATCGGATAGTGCGACTGTCGGCGCCATCATCGAACTGAGTCGGGTGTCAGTCGGCCAATCAGTCAGACCGTCGGGGTTGACATCGTGCTCCCCCAGCATGTTGTTCATCATCACCGTAGTGCCTGGAATCAGCGTGCCGCAGCCTTCTCCATTGCTGACAGAGATGGCTACCGCATTTTGATCGCGGTCAATGATGGATACATGAGTCGTTCCTCTCGGTGCTTTTGCATATGTGTCTGCTATTTGCCTGAATATCGTGACGAGTTCAGGATCAAAGCCCAAATCACCTTTCATCCTGTTCTCGCTCAAAGCGTCGCAGGCGGCAAGTGTCTCAAACATTGCGGTCAGGTGCTCGGTCGTGCCAAATTTCCAAGTATCAGCACTCGACTTCTTTTGCCGCGACAGTCCAAGGGCGATCAGTATCCCTCCACTTGAAGGTGCGGGATTGAGAAAAACACGATAACGGTTGTATTGGGTTCGGATTGGATTCCGAAGTTCGACCTGGTAGTTGGTTAGGTCATCGTAGTCGACCAAGCCACCGTTTTGAGCAGTCGCATGAATCGCACTTGCAATCTCACCTCGGTAGAACAGATCATCGCCTTCAATCGCCAATGTTTCGAGTAGATCAAATAAATTCGGAAATTCAATTGTCTCTCCGCACTCTATGGTATTACCCGGATTGCGTCGGCTTTCGTAGATTGGTCGGGCTGAGTCGCTGAGATAGATCGGAGTGAGTATCTTGAAGATATGTGCCTGCATTTCGTTGACGACCATACCTTCCTTGAGAACGTCCAGTGCAGGCTGGATCAACTCGGTCATCGGAATGGTGGAATAACGTCGTGCGATCTCAAAAATTCCCTTGACGTACCCGGGTACTGCACTGGTTCCGCTTCCGATTATGAATTCTTGCTGTGCACTACCGAAATCACATAGGAAACTCCTTGCATCTAGCTCTTCAAGTTTCTTGCAGTTGCGTGGAGTCTGTACGAAAAAATCATGCAGAACAGGCGCTTCACCATGCTTATGCGCCATGAGAAACCCACCTCCACCCAAAGAGGCGAGAGCCGGCTCCGCAATGCTCATGACATACATCGCACCGATAGCGGCATCGAATGCATTTCCGCCGCTACGAAGAATCTCAGCGGCAGCATTCGCCGTTTTCTCGTGCCCGGCAGTTACGATACCCTTGTTCATTGGTATTTTGCGATTTTGAGACTGAACGAGATCAAATGGAAGTTGGATGAAGTTTATATGGTTGAATATTGGTTATACGGTTCGAGTTTATTTGAACATTCTGCGGAACTTGCCAGAAACCTGAATATTCGCCAAATTCAATTGTTGTTCCCATGGAATCTGGTTATGCTTGTTTTCGGGCTTATATAATCAACTATATTATTCGTTAATGTTGAATTCATACGAAACCGAAACAGGCAAATGACAGGTCATATCAAGATACCAGAAAGTGGTGAGAAAATTACATTAGAAAACGGGGCATTGAGTGTCCCGGATAACCCAATTATAGGGTATGTGGAAGGCGACGGAATTGGCCCGGACATCACACGGGCATCAATGCGGGTGTGGGATGCCGCGGTCGATTTGGCTTACGGTGGGACCAGAAAAATTCACTGGTGTGAACTTTTCATGGGTGAGAAGGCCGGAGAGATTTACGATGGAGACTACTTTCCCGACGAAACGCTCGAAACCATCCAGGATCTGATCGTTGCGATCAAAGGCCCGCTGTCTACTCCGGTGGGTGGTGGCTTTCGTTCGCTCAATGTCTCACTTCGTCAGGCACTCGATCTGTATGCATGTATCCGTCCGGTGAAATATTTTTCAGGTGTTCCGTCGCCGATGCGCAAACCTGAAGAAGTGGATGTTGTGATTTTCAGAGAGAATACCGAAGATGTCTATTCCGGTATCGAGTTTCCAAGTGGCTCGCCTGAAAACGAAAAATTGGCCAAGTTCTTGCGAGAGGAGATGGATGTCAGCTTTGAGGAAGGCGCAGGACTCGGCATCAAGCCAGTCAGTGAGGCACGTACGAAACGGTTGGTTAGAAAAGCAATCGAATACGCAATAGCGGGCGGACGCGAAAGCGTTACCTTGGTGCACAAGGGCAACATCATGAAATACACCGAAGGTGCATTTCGTTCCTGGGGCTACGAACTGGCTCGTGATGAGTTTCCTGATGAGACGATTACGGAAGATGAGGTCTGGGATGAATTCGATGGGGAGGTGCCCGATGGCAAGGTTGTCATCAAGGATCGAATTGCCGACATCATGTTTCAGTTGCTGCAGCTGCGTCCAGCGGAATTCGACGTGGTTGCGACTACGAATTTGAACGGAGACTACCTTTCGGACGCGGTTGCGGCTGAGGTCGGTGGGATTGGAATTGCACCTGGTGCGAATATCGCCGACCATGTGGCGGTGTTCGAGGCCACACACGGAACCGCACCGAAGTATGCGAATCAGGACAAGGTGAATCCATCGTCACTGCTGCTTTCAGGTGTCATGCTACTTGAGTATATCGGCTGGCGCGAGGCAGCGGATTTGATCAATTCTGCCTATCCGAAAGTTATCGCGAACGGAACAGTAACTTACGATTTTGCCCGACTGATGAGCAACGCGACCGAAGTGTCAACCAGTGAGTTCGCGACCGCACTGATTGAATCGATGTAGGCTTGATTCAAGCTTATGAGCGAAATTTCGGATCGGCGGCGCGCCACAGATACCAGCTGGCAACGCTGCGGTAGGGTGTCCAGCACTCGCCATGCTGTTTCAGTTCTTCGGGACTTGGCATCTCATCAAGGTTGAATGCCACTTTGAATCCGCGTCGCACTCCCAGGTCGTTGTCAGGCAGAACGTCGCTACGACCGAGATTGAATATGAGCAGCATCTGTACTGTCCACGGCCCAATACCGCGTACCGTCGTGAAGGCATCAATCAGTTCAGAGTCAGTCATACTCTGAGTGCCTGCAGGTGTTGGTAACAATCCGGCATCTTCCTTCTCCGCCAGGTCCCAGACTGCCCTGATCTTCGATTGCGAAAGACCGCACGCGCGCAATTGATCAAAGCTGGTGGCCATCAACTGTTTTGGTCGTGGAAATTCAGTGTCGTACAGCTCCAGAACCCGATCTAAAATGGCTTTGGCTGCATGACCAGAAAGTTGCTGATAGACGATTGATCGCAACAGTGCCGTGAAAGGTGTCATATCTGATCGGAGCTCCAACCGATACGCTCCGATCTCCCTGGTCAGATCGAACAGCGGTTTGTCGACATTCTCAAAATGTCGAATTGCAATGTCCGGGTCGTAGGGGTAGTGGGTCGAGTGGTCGGACGTCCAGACCATCAGTTTTGAGTCCTTTCAGCGAGTTCCGGGACGAGTCGAATTTGAATTCGACGGTTAGCGGCACGCCCTTCGTCGGAATCGTTGGAAGCGACCGGACGCAACGGACCGTAACCGACAACCCGTACACTTTCTTCAGGAACGCCCTGATCAATCAGGAAGTTGGCTGCTGCAGCCGCTCGGGCAGCAGACAGTTCCCAATTGGTTGGATAAAATTGAGCGAGTCTGGCCGAAATCTGCTTGCTATCTGTATGACCTTCAACGCTGACTATTCTGCCTGGAAAATTCAATAGTTGCTCTGAGATATTCGCTAGAGCCGCAAACCCGCGTTCGTTCAGTCTTGCCGAACCCGACTCATATACCACATCCGACTCTAGGGTGATGGCTGAGTAATCGGAAATCAGCCTTTCCATCTGCGTCTGCTTGACTTGCAGTTCGTCAGACAGAGAAGCAGTCAGCTCTATTTGACGCGATATTAGAGCGTCTGTATCGGACTCGGTGGTACGAATCTGTTTGCGAATACGTCTCAAATGTTTGCTTGCGTAACGCAAGCGTGTACCCAAGTATTCGGCATTTGCTTTGGTATCCGACAATTCCGCGTTGGTTTGGTTCAATGCGACTGTCAAATTCTGAATATTGTTCTGTAACGATACGTTTTCGGCGGCGAGCGCGTCATTGGCTCGCTTGCTGTCTGACAAATCGGCTTCGAGCAAAGATTTATCCGCAAGTGATTTGTCGTTTGTGGTTTTCAAGCTGGCGTTCTGGGCATTGGCACTTTCAAGATCGTCTGACAGGGTTCGCACATTCTCGATCAACTCCGAATTCTTGGAATGCAATTTCTCTTTACCTGCACTTGCTATCTCCAATTCAGCCGTCAAATACAGTACTTCTGCATTCAAATCGGAAATTTTGCTTTGCAGGTTGGCGGTCTCGGCAATGGTAGTTCCAAGATCGGCAGTCAAGGTTTGCACTTTCTCGATCAACTCCGAATTCTCGGATTGTGGTTGGGAAATTTGCGTATCCGCGATCTTATCCGCTTGCAGTTTGTTTGATTGAGTATTTTCAGTTTCAGGGTCACTCGTCACCACCTGTTCTGCTGCACCTGGAGTCGAGCTGTCGGGTTGCGGTTCGGTTGACTGCACACCTGCGATCTTATCCGCTTGCAGTTTGTTTGATTGAGTATTTTCAGTTTCAGGGTCACTCGTGGAGATTTGCTCTGTCACAGCTGGAATCGAACTGTCTGTCTGGGGCTCGACGGTCCGCGCGCCCGAGCTCTCCAATTCAATTGCGCTCGCCCTGGCCATCTCCAATTCAGCGGATAACGTTTGCATTTCTCCTTCCAATTCGGAGATGGTGGATTCAAGATGTCCTATCATCTGCTGTGATTCGCTCGACTGCGTACTGGAAGTTGTGACAACGGTTTCAGGGACGACGGTGTTTATTTCGCCATTTTGTACCTTGGCCAGTATCGACTCCAGTTCAGCTTTGGCTGCGTCGTTTTCAATATTCGCTTGGTCCAGCTGTTGAATGAGTTGAGCAATTTCATTGGATGTCCCACTAAGCTTGCCTTTCAGATTCTCATTCAGTGTACGTAGTGCGGTGTTTTCTTCGATGAGTCCTCGGTGTGCCAGATTCAGATCATCGACTTTCTTTCGCAGACTGTCGATCTCACCGGCAAGGCTGGTGTCAACCTGCTCGACGACTACAGTTTCAACTTGAGCTGATTCATCATTTGAATTGAGATTGTAGACCCAGCTAAGAATAGCGACGACGGCCATCACAATTGCGATGATCCAAGGAAGATTGTTAGTTCGCACAGTCAGCTCCTCAATTGAACGATTGACAAGGAAAGTGGGGATGAAATCCTGTAGGGCACAGGTTCTGATTCAGAAATGCTGAAGATTTGATTGCAGTGGTATACGGTTAGTCTGAAATTATATATTTGATTTAAACTCAATCTTGTATTGTGTTCATATAGCTGAATGAAATGAACTTTAGTCGAAAATCTCCTAAAAATGCGTGTATTCACGTAGTCATTATTGGTTTGAGGCGAGATTCCGAATAGTTGAACGCACCTCGGGCAGGTGTTTTTCTGGAATAGCGATGAACCCGCCGGATTGGGTTTAGGAATATTTTCATTTCTGCGTCATCCCTTGGTTGGCTATCATTCAAGTGATCTCCCAGGTTGACATACAGCATTTCCCAATTGTATCCCACACTTCGACGACATCGGTTCTCTGCTTGTAGCTTGTCAGAGTCGATTGACTCGAATCTCCGGAAATGACAGATTTCAGTGCCATCAAGCTCACCTGATGCGCGACAACGGGAACTTGTGAGGCAGCTTGCGACGCACGAAGTTCCTTGAAAAATTCTCCTACCCGTTTCTGAACCTGAATGAAGGACTCGCCACCGGGTGCTGGGGTACGAAAATGTTCAAGACGCCAGAGTACATACTCTTTCTCGCCAACTTCCTGCTGGATATCATCTTCAAGTCGTCCATCATATTCACCGACATCTATTTCGATTAATCGGTCGTCAACTATTACACCGGACGTTTCAGGCGCAACAAGTCTGGCCGTCTCTACCGCACGCGATAGTGGAGAACTGTAGATGTTGTCTGTGCAGACGTTCTTTGAGCGAAGAATACTACCGATGGCGTCTGCGAGTGCTCTGCCCTCAGGGTTCAGCGGGGTGTCGACGCGTCCTTGCCAGCGACGTTGCTGGTTATAATTGGTTGGCCCGTGCCTGATCAGTATAAGTTCCACTCAGGTAGTACTCAATAGTGTGGGAGAGCAAATCGGTATCGAGTGTTCCGAAGAAACGGCCATTACTTTCAGAATACAGACTAATCACAATTCGATCAAATGAAAAAAGCATTTCTTCTCGCAATTATCGTAGGACTGATTTTAATTTATTTTCTGTTCGATCTCGGGCAGTACCTCAACCTTGAATATTTCGCCCTGCAACAGGAAAAAATACTGTCTTATCGCGACTCATTTCCTGTACGCACAGCGGCCATCTTCTTTGTTCTCTATGTCCTCGTGACAGGACTTTCGTTGCCGGGCGCGGTGATTGCCACATTGATCGGTGGTGCGATATTCGGGCTTCTATGGGGTACTGTCCTGATATCTTTCGCGTCCGTCATCGGTGCTTCCTGCGCGTTTCTGATCTCACGACATATCTTGAGAGACACGATTCAGAATCGTTATGGCGACCGACTGCAGACAATCAATCAGGGTATCGAAAAAGACGGCGCGGTTTACCTTTTCACATTGCGAATGGTTCCGCTTTTCCCGTTCTTCGTGATCAACCTGGTCATGGGGCTGACACCAATGCGTCTGACCACCTATTTTGTTGTCAGCCAGATCGGGATGTTGCCTGGAACGGTAGTCTATGTCAACGCGGGCACTCAACTCGCCAAAATCGACTCGGTTGCTTCCATTCTTTCACCTGCCCTTATTGCATCATTCGCATTGCTTGGAATTTTCCCTCTTATTGCGAAGTTCATCATCAACACCCTGAAAGCCCGCAAAGCTCTCGGAAAGTTCAAGAAACCAAAAAAATTTGATTTCAATACGGTTGTTATTGGCGCCGGGTCTGCCGGACTGGTGGCTGCTTATATTGCCGCCGCTGTCAAAGCCAAGGTTGCTCTGATTGAAAAGGGAAAAATGGGCGGTGATTGCCTAAATACGGGATGTGTTCCCTCCAAAGCCATTATCCGAACTGCCAAGTTCCTATCCCACGTACAGCGTAGTAGCGAATTCGGTGTGCACACAGCCAGTGCTGAGTATGACTTCAAAGATGTTATGGATCGAGTTCGCGGGATCATCGGTGTAATTGAGCATCACGATTCCGTTGAACGATATACCGGTTTGGGCGTGGATTGTTTCGCAGGTCATGCCTACATCGAGTCTCCTTACTGTGTGGACGTGGAGGGTGAGAAACTGACCACCCGCAGCATTGTGATTGCATCGGGTGCTGAACCCGCCGTTCCATCATTACCCGGCATCAATGACATCCCATACTACACGTCGGATACTATCTGGGAGATAGAGCAGTTGCCTAGACGTTTGCTGGTATTGGGCGGTGGCCCCATCGGCTGTGAATTGTCGCAGGCATTCGCCAGACTCGGTTCCCAGATCACGCAGGTGCAGAGACTCGACCGCATCATGCCCAGGGAAGATCAGGAATTTTCCGAGATGGTTCTTGAGCAGTTCGCACTTGAGGGTATCGATGTGAGACTGCAGCATTCAGCAAAACGATTTATTTCCGAAAACGGTTCGATGGTACTGATCTGTGACCACGCAGATGAGGAAGTTCAGATTGAGTTCGACGTGCTGTTGGTTGCGGTTGGTCGACGCGCCAGAATCAAGGGGTTCGGATTGGAGGAACTTGGGGTCGAGCTGAGCGACCAGGGAACGATTGAAGTCAACGAATTTCTTGAAACCAACATTCCGAACATCTACGCGATCGGTGATGTGGCCGGCCCCTATCAGTTCACTCATTTCGGTTCCTATCAGGCAACGTCAGCTGCTTCAAATGCACTGCTGAGGCCATTTTTCCGACGCCGAGTCGACTACTCAGTAATACCTTGGGCGACATTCACTGAGCCCGAGATAGCACGCGTTGGACTGAATGAACTGGAAGCCGAGCAGAAAAACATTGAGTATGAAGTGACGGTTTACGATTTCAAGGACCTGTCACGGGCGATTGCCGACAGCGAGGCAAGTGGTCGGGTCAAGGTGCTGACGCCGCCAGGAAAGGATCGAATTCTGGGTGTCACAATTGCCGGTGAACATGCCGGTGACTTGATACATGAGTTCGTTTTGGCGATGCAGAACCGGCTGGGACTGGGTAAGATTCTGGGAACCATCCACATCTATCCGACACTGGCCGAATCGGCGCGGTTCGCCGCTGGCAATTGGAAGCGCAAACAAGTCTCCGAGCGCACCATGCGCATGCTCAAGGGATTCAACAATTGGCGTCGAAAATAAAAACCGTCTGTTGCGGATTATTTCGATGCAGTCTTTTCGATGCCGTTGTCAAAAATTGTGTAAAGCCTGTAATAGTGCCCTTGACGATCCATCAGTTCCTGATGAGTTCCGGTCTCGACGATGCGACCCTCGTTGAGTACGATGATACGATCAACGCTCTCGATTGAAGAGAGACGATGGGCGATGATGATCACAGTCCGACCCGTGCCCAGCGCGTCCAGCGCCTGACGCACCTCGAATTCAGATTTTGTATCGAGTGACGAGGTCGCCTCGTCGAATATCAGAATTCGCGCGTTCTTAATGAAGGCTCTAGCGATTGCGATGCGTTGCTTCTGCCCCCCTGAAAGACGGACACCTCTTTCGCCTACCAATGTATCGAACCCTTGCGGCAGTTTTTCAATGAATTCCAGTGCGTAAGCTGAACGGGCAGCCTCTCGAATCTTATCCTCTGAAGCATTGGCGATATCCCCATAAGCAATGTTCGCTGCGATCGTGTCATCAAACAAAAATATGTCCTGACTGACGAAGGCGATAATTTTTCGAATTTCCGAAAGCTTGTATTCTCTGATATCGACGCCATCGATCAGTACCTGCCCGCTCTGGATTTCATACATGCGGGGAATGAGGGAAGTCAAGGTACTTTTTCCGGCACCCGAAGCGCCGACCAACGCGATTGTTTCGTGAGGTTTGATTTCCAAAGTCACATTGTCAAGTGATCTGGTTTCGGTTCCCGGATAGTGAAATGTGATATTCCTGAATTCTGTCAGCCCCTCTACGTCTTCTTCATTGAGTTCATTGACACCAACCTCGACTTCCGGTTCCTGATCGAGAAGGTAAAAAACGCGTTCGGCTGCGGCCAGACCACGCTGCAGCATGTCATTGACGTTCAAGAGCCGCTTCAAAGCGGTCGAGATCAGCGCAAGTGCGGCCATGAATGAAACGAATCCACCCACTGTGAGCGGGTCCTGTAAATCTCGCGTCAGGCTGAAGTAGACTGTGCCCGCAATCACCATTGTGGTAATGAATTCAGCCATGGGAACGGTGAGCTCGTTGGCGATCGCCTGTTTGAATTTGAGTCTTCGAACTTGATTGGCAACAACGCGCAACCGATCATGTTCATGTTTTTCCATCTGGTTGAGTTTGACCAGACGATGATTCGCAGTGACTTCCTGCAGACGTTGCAGGAAGTTTGCGTTCATCTGCATGGTTCTGCGATGGAGGTAGCGCAGCCGCGAAGCGATGAACCTTACCAGCAGGGATATCAGTGGTGTGGCGATCAGTATGATAAGACTCAACACCCAATCGAGAATGAAGATCCAGATCAAAAGACCGATGATGGTGAGTGATTCCCGCACCACGGTGACGAGTACATTGGATGCCGCCTGCGTCAGTTCATTCACATCCGAAGATACTCGGGAGATGACCTGCGCTGCAGGGTTGTTGTCGTAGAATGTTGTTGGAAGCGTTACCAGCCGTCCGACCAGTTCGGACTGGATGTCAAACACAACTCTTCCCATCACCCAGTTGGTGCACACACCGTTCATGTAACCGGCTATGCCGCGAACGGTGAACAAAAGAATCAGAATGATAGGTGTCCAAAAAATGTACTTGGGATTCCGATCAACAAAACTTCCGTCCAACAACGGCTTCATGAACATGGCGACCCCCGGTGTGGTCGCTGCAAACAATGCCACGAAAGCGAACCCCATGAAGAAGTACAGCTTGTAGACCATCACGTACTTCAGAAGGCGACGATACAGTCGAAGGTCCTGCAGGATGGAAAACTTGGCAAACTTGCTGGCCATGTTTCAGTTCAACTCATTTGGTAACACGCAGTAGAACATGTTGCCGATAAGGCGCACTAATGCGGGGACATTCTTGTCGGAACAATATCCAGGTGTAAAATTGAAATTAGGTTCACCCATATGACGGGGTCGGCTTCGAGGGATTTTCGAACTCGACAGGGAATTTGTAACGTACACCTTCGCAACGTTGGGGCAGTTGATTAATTTCACATTGGATCTCTGGGTGTTTTCCGTGTTTTTGTCGATCTGATATTTTTACGCAATTCGTCGTTACCACAGTTGCAAAAAAATTATTATATAATCTGCGCTTTCTCAGGATACTTACGCACGCAGCTGCTTGCTGCACGATCAATTGTCAGTTCATTTGGATTCATTATGAAAACTATTTCTGCAAAAGCCAGCACTATCGAGCGCGAATGGTTTCTGGTCGATGCCTCCGATAAGGTTTTGGGTCGTCTGGCTTCAGAAATTGCCAAACGCCTGCGCGGCAAACACAAACCGATTTATACACCACATGTCGATACAGGCGACTATGTGGTTGTGATCAACGCTGAGAAAGTTGTCCTTACGGGCAACAAGGAAAACGCAAAAGTCTATCATCGCCACTCGGGACGTCCCGGTGGGTTGAAAACTGTTCCGGTCAGTACCATGCGTGAGCAACACCCAACCCGAATCATTGAAGCAGCAGTGCGCGGCATGATGCCGAAAGGACCACTCGGCAGGGCAATGATGTCGAAACTGAAAGTCTATGCTGGGTCACATCAACCGCATGAAGCACAATCACCGAAACCCCTCAATATATAGGGAAACAAGGAATGGCTAGTACACAGGCATCTGAAGTTTATTATGGAACCGGCCGTCGGAAATCTTCCACCGCCCGGGTTTATCTGACAAAAGGCAGCGGAAACATCGTTGCGAACCAAAAGCCGATCGAGCGCTATTTCGGTCGTGAAACAGCTCGTATGGTGATCCGACAACCACTGGTTCATTTGGATATGCTGAATTCTGTAGATGTCACAGTCAACGTACGCGGCGGCGGTCAAAGCGGCCAGGCCGGTGCAATTCAACTGGGAATTGCGCGAGCCCTGGTGGATTACAACGAATCGAATCGGGCAGCACTTCGAAAAGGAGGTTTCCTCACCCGCGATGCCCGTGAAGTTGAAAGAAAGAAAGTCGGTTTGCACAAAGCAAGAAAACGACCTCAATACTCAAAACGGTAATTGGTTTCTCTCACCCGGTAGCCAGTTTGGATTCTGATACTGGGGAATCGTCTAACGGCAGGACAACGGACTCTGACTCCGTCAATCCAGGTTCGAATCCTGGTTCCCCAGCCAGAAATTCGACCCTTGCAGTTTATTCACGTATGCCATATCCATGTCTGAGCAGTATCATGCACAGCGTAAAAAGGATCACGATGCAAGTGCCTATCACCGTAAACGAAGCTAGCATTCCAACATCACTTGAACCCAGGAAAGCATAACGCGCGACATTGATGACATATAGGATCGGATTCGCCAACGAAACCAGCTGCCAGAATTCAGGCAACATCTGAACTGAGTAGAACACACCACCAAGATAAATTAGCGGTGTGAGCACAAAATTTGGAATGATGGAGATGTCGTCAAACTTGCGGGCGAACATTCCGTTGATCATGCCTCCCAGAGAGAATACCAGCGCAGTCAGTATGAATATGGTTATTGCGATAATCGGTG
This sequence comes from Arenicellales bacterium, assembly GCA_963666625.1. GTDB lineage: Bacteria > Pseudomonadota > Gammaproteobacteria > Arenicellales > JAJDZL01 > JAJDZL01. Next base: position 1,107,645 of record OY762925.1, on the reverse strand, counting down.
ATACGATGTCGACTGTGGCAAAGAGCGAAGACACAATCAATACGATTGTTCCAACCAGAATCCCCCTGACCATACCACCGACCAGGTAGCCGATGAGAATCACATAGTTCGGCGTGGGAGACACCATTATCTCCTCAATAAATCGCTGAAACTTTGCTGAGAAGAAAGAGGACGCGACGTTGGTGTAGGCACCGGTGATCACCGACATCAGAACTAAACCCGGCACAATGAAGTCAATGTAGCTGTGTCCTTGCATCGGACCGATCCTGGGGCCGATCAGATTGCCGAAAATCAGAAAGTACAGACAAGTCGTGATGACTGGTGGGATGAGCGTCTGTGTCCAGATTCTCATGAATCTGGCGACCTCTTTACGCGTCAGCGTATAGAGTGCGACACCGGTATATTCCAAAAGCCTATTCACGTGATTCATCCGATTGCAGCGTGGTGGCTTCTGACTTGAGCAGTTCCATGAACAGTGTTTCCAGACGATTGGACTTGTTCTGTATGCTGACGACAGAAACTCCGAACTGTGCCAGTCTTTCGAAAAGCGGATTGATCTGACTACCTTTTGGGATGTCCACTTCAATGGTTCGCTCGTCTTTCAGTCGCATTGATTCATTGATTCCGTCAGGCAACTCATCGATCGGTTGCTGAGTATGGAGCACATAGGTTTCCTGCTGTAAGTGCTTGAAGAGGGACTTCATATCGATATCGAGAATGATCTCGCCCAGTTCAATGACCCCGACGTGCCGGCACAACCGCTCTGCTTCCTCCAGGTAATGCGTTGTCAGGATTATGGTTATGCCTTCCCGGTTGATTTTCTCCATATAGTCCCACATAAGCAGTCTTGCTTCGAAATCAATTCCAGCGGTGGGTTCGTCCAGAATAAGCAATCGCGGTTCGTGCATCAGTGCTCGAGCGATCATCAGTCTGCGTTTCATGCCGCCTGACAACTTGCGTGACATGGTATGGCGATAACTCCACAATCCTAGAACGGAGAGATATCTCTCAGCCTGTTTTTCTGCATGTGACCGTCTCACACCGTAGTATCCTGCGTGGTTGATCACGATGTTCCAAGGTGTTTCAAATTGACTGAAGTTGATTTCTTGCGGTACCAACCCGATGTTCGACTTGGCACTTTGGAAGTCTCTGTCAATGTCAGTACCGAAAACATATACCTTGCCCGAAGACTTGTTGACAAGGGAGCAGGTTATCCCGATCGTAGTCGACTTCCCGGCACCGTTACGGCCGAGTAGTGCATAGAAATCCCCTTCCTTCACGCTGAAGGAGACATTCTTCAACGCTTCCCTACCGTTTTTGTAAGTTTTACAAAGATTGTGTACAGACAGTGCGTTGTCTAGACCGGATGAGTGTTTCACGAGAGGGTGACGAATTCGATGGATTCAGGTTGAACGGAAATCAGACCAATAATACTTAGATGGACAAGTCCGAACCGAGACGATGCACGAACAGTATGCCATGGGTGTTGATCTAGTTTCAGAAAGTTATGTTGTAAGGAACAAATACGCAATATTTCGCAATTTTGTTTGAGCGGTAATAGCATTGTAGCGATCAGTCGGCTTCCCGGGATTGCATTTCAACCAGCCGCGCTGGTAGCTGTGATTGAGCCCGCCCGGTGATTCATCGTCTCTGAATGAAGTGTGCAGCCAGGCGTGGCATACAAGGCACGTCGGGTACCTGAAGATCAGTCAGCGGGTACCGCCCTGAGATGTCCCCCGGGCGGCGAAGAAGCCACCCTGGTGAACGAGGTCGGCTTGAACTTCTTGCGGTTCAAGATGCTCGCACTGCCTCCGGTTGCACGAATCACATACAGACCCCGACGTTCGGCGAACACCTCGGCCTTCGCTTCACAGTGAATATACGCCACTGCACCATACACCGTCCTCGACCCCCAGTATGGAAAGTACCTTGAGAAATCCCTCATCGCTGCGATGAACCTTGTCACATCCTCCGGTGTCAGTGTCGTCTTGACCTCCACCGCAACCACTTCCGAGCCGTTCGCCACCACGATATCGAACTCCTTGTGCTTGCGCGTGCCGTCGTCAAGAAGGTAGGAAACCTGCTGACGGGGATGGGTGCTGTGAACATCGATTTTGCGCTTGCGCAACAGTTTGGCCAGGTCGCCCTCGACCAGCGACTCGACCAGTCGGCCCCATTTTCCGTAGAAATCCTTGTGCGCCTTTTTCAGCTGCTTGTCCGTCTTTTTCTGTATGGCACGTATTTCTGCTATCTCGATTTGAGCATTGGCATGGCTCTCATCATGTCTTGCACGTATTTCCGCCATCTCGATCTGAGCTTTCTCCTGATAGGCGGCAATCGATGCTAAACTCTTTTCAAATAGTGCTCGGTATTCGTTGATCTCGTCCTGTATCGTCTTGTTACTGTCCATTTTTTCGCACCGTCTCAAATATATTCTTTGCCCGCCACCAGTCTGGAAGCCATACCTGCCCAACTGAACATATGGAAGCATTGTAGACAATTTCAAGTGACATGCACCCACTTTTTCGTAATCGGAATAACATTTGCTGACCGACAAGAAAGCTGTTCCGCCAGTTGGGTTATACCCAGATAGAATAAGCTGTAATTCGACAGCGAGATCGATTTTACCGTTGGGTAATTACATCGCCATGATTTACAGCAGATTACCGAGTCGAGATTACGAAGAATTTCTAAACGTCCTTGTTTATCCGTCAGAGGATTTAGCGATGTGCATGCCCTCAGATTAGCTGACCGCTCGGAATTGGGTGCAAACTTTGCAAACTGGCCCCACGACAACCGTTGGATCCTCGCAATCGGTGATCGGACCGATCAGACAGGGCTGAAAACTGCTGGTGAAATACTCCCGGAGTGGATTGATTCCAAGAATGATTTTACCTGTCAACAGATCAATTGACGCAGAAACGGCATTGTCCTGCTTGAGCGCCTATATAGAGAAATTCACCCAAATCATTATAATATTTGTTATAATATACGATTAAAATCATAAGTATGTAAACCTCAACAGAAGATATCTATGGTTCGACTAAAGGTAACGACAGTTGGAAATTCGCTTGGTGTGGTGCTTTCCAAAGAAGTGCTTGCCAAGTTGCGCATTGAAAAAGGAGATATTCTGTTTGGAATTGAAACTCCGAACGGCATTGAATTGAGTGCTTACGACCCTGAGTTTTCAGCGCAGATGGATGCAGCGGAAGCCATTATGCGAGAGGATCGTGATGTGCTCAAGAAATTGGCTGAGTAGTGACTGAGCCAAAATGGATTTCAGATGCGGTCGTGCATGCGGTTCACCGCAGGCAAATTGCCGAACATGGCGGTATGGACGGCGTACGTGATGCAGGTTTACTCGAATCCGCGTTGTCGAAACCCAAGAACTTGTTCTACTACGCCGACCCCAAGCCTTCCATACCTGAAATTGCTGCCGCCTATGCTTATGGAATCGCTCGTAATCATGCGTTCGTCGATGGCAATAAACGTACCGCTTTGGTGGTCTGTCGTCTTTTTCTCGCACTCAATGGAGTTGAGTTTGTGGCAACCGCTGCAGAAAAATACCAAATTTTCATGGCATTGGCCGCTGGTGAGATTACAGAGGAGGAATTGGCAAACTGGATTTCTTCACACTCGTAAAATTTATGTACCGTAAATTTCGAGTTTCAACGGTGTGGACAGAGCTGACAGAAACTGTCACGCATCATTATGCCCGACCGCCTATATTCCTCCCTGTAGAAGACTGCTAAGTGGTGATTGATCTTCGCTACGGTTGAGAATTTTTTCGTATCTAGTCGCTCGAATTCCAGAATCGCACACAGAATCATACAGCACGGCAGTGAAACGTCGCCGATTTTCAGCATATCGTAACTTCAGCTTTTAGATTTGGGTGTCTGAATTCGATGAAAAATTTAAAGCCCGTCCTATAATATTCAGCACACAGTCACAGTAGTTCCCTGTTTGAATTTTCATCAGATTCAGAGCGAATATGGATAACACCTCAACTCTTGCCATTTCCGATAGTGCCGCCCGACGTGTTGGCACCTTGATGTCGGAGTTCGACATCGGGTTGCGAGTCTACGTCGAAGGAGGTGGCTGCTCAGGATTTCAATATGGGTTTCAATTGGAAACCGAGCAGCAGGACGATGATTTTGTCATCGAACAAAAAGGAATAACCATGCTGATCGATTCCCTCAGCATTCAATATCTGATGGGCGCCGAAGTCGATTATCTGGATGACTTGATGGGTGCCAGGTTTTTGATCAACAATCCCAACGCGACCACCACGTGTGGGTGCGGTTCGTCTTTCTCGATATAACGGTTAGCCAGCTCGGTTGAGCACGGTTACCGCCGAATCCCATTAAGTTATGTTTGAATCGACTGCTCTTTTGCTGGGCAGTACAGGGGTCTTCTGCTTTTTTGTCGGGATCCTGATTGGAATATGCGGTGTCGGTGGAATAATCATCATTCCGTTTCTCGTCTATGTCGCAGGCATAGATATTCATACCGTCATTCCCGCCTGTATGGCTGGCTTTGCCTTTGCCGCTGGTTTCGCGGTGTATGCGTACGCCCGTCAGGGGTCCATCCGATGGGATAAGGCAATTTACCTGATCGTAGGTGCTGCACCTGGTGCATATCTGGGTTCCATCACATTGCAGCTACTCTCCTCGTTTGTCCTTGAGATCATTGTCGCCGCGCTGGTTATCTTGTCGGGTATCAGGTCCCTGAGCCGAAAAGTCTCTAAATCTGCAGGGTCAGGAATTGAAAAGACCACTGGTAGTGTACTGGTCTTGGTGGGTTTTTTTGTAGGATATGGATCTTCAATCAGCGGGACGGGTGGTCCTTTGTTGCTCGTTCCGACACTGCTTCTGCTCGATTTTCCAGTCTTGTCAGCCGTCGGTCTGAGCATGGCGATACAGATTCCAATCAGCCCGTTCGCGACCTTGGGACACATCGTTCACGGTTCAGTGAATTGGTTGCTGGCCATTCCGATTGGCATTGGTGTGGCAGCCGGTATTACCTTGGGTGCAATCATCGCACATCGAATAACAGCCCTGTCCATGGAACGTACGGTCGCAGTGGTACTGCTGATCAGTGGTGCCCTGATTGTGATCAAACTCCTGATTTAAATCAGGATACGTCGACAGTTATAGAACCCGAATGGATTTTCTTTCGGAAGCCGAGAGAGTCAAAGAAATTTCCTGCCTGAAGGTTCCCGCTTCCCAAATTCTCAGTCTGTATTCACCCGGCGCTATATCCGTCCAGCGAATGGAAGCGGGTTCCCGGACGAGTTCATAGAAAGGGTTCGACGGCACAAAAATCCAACCGTGCATGAACGGATGAAGATCACATCGTACGTTCAGCATACCCGTGGCCTTGATGATCTTTCGGACGGTGACACTCTTTAACGGTGTCGCTACATTGAATACAGTATCGTTGCCATCAATGACGTGAGTGTTGTGCAATAATTCATCTCTATTTTCAATTTCTATTGTGCTGCCTGATGAAATGATCTGAAAAGTTGGTATAAACTGATTGTCTTCAATGATGATCTGACTGACTTCGTTATTTTCAGGAACAGGTTTAAGGGGAGGAGGCCATTGTTCAAGGTAGATGATTATGGGCGCGACTCTGACCGAGTCGAGGTGGATTTCCACCTGCGCCCGTTTTGGGTCGGTTGTCAGAGTGGAAATCTGGAAGTGCGAGCGAAAGACAAGAACACAGACCGCGATCACGACGACGATTACCGTGGAAATTACGAGCTTGCTTGATCGGTGTGCTCGCCCAACAACAGAATGCTTCTGTCTTGCTTGGCTCTGTCTGAGTGCGTGACGACGTGCCCGAGCTTGTTTGGCACGCTGAACGAGGAGACGATACAGAAGCCGCAGCATAAAACCAGTTGCTGTGAGTTAAAAAAGTACTGACAATTACAATCAATGGAGTATACCAATGAAGCAATGTCAGATAAAAAGACTTGGAGACCGGCGATGAATGATTCGGGTATTCCATTCTATCTCGCTCAGAATCACGAGGTCGAGGTATTCAGGTCTGCTTACCGAAGGCAGCTCGCAGTATTACTCAAAGGACCAACGGGTTGCGGTAAGACTCGGTTTGTCAGACACATGGCAGCAACGCTCGGCAGACCGCTGTATACAGTTGCCTGTCACGATGAGCTATCGGCAGCCGACCTGCTTGGTCGATTTCTGATCAAGAATGATGAGACAGTCTGGCACGACGGACCCCTGACACGGGCAGTTCGAGAGGGCGGTATATGCTATCTCGATGAAATTGTTGAGGCACGCAAGGACACTACAGTCATTCTTCACCCTTTGTGTGACGACAGGCGAACGATCTATCTTGACAAGACCGCCGAAGTGATCAAGGCACCGCCGGAATTCATGTTGGTAGTCTCATTCAATCCCGGTTATCAGAATCTCTTCAAGAATCTGAAGCAGAGCACACGACAGCGGTTTGTTTCGCTGACATTTGATTTTCTGGAAATGAAGCAGGAGATCGAGATCGTAGTCACTGAAACCGGAGTCAGCACGGATATCGCGGAAAAATTAGTGAAGCTTGGCAGGCAATTGCGCGCGGTGGAGGGCCATGATATTGAGGAGACGGCATCAACCCGTCTCTTGGTGCATGCGGCACATATGATTCAAGATGGTCTCAATCACCGGAACGCAAGCGAAGTTGCACTTGTCGATTCGCTTACCGATGATCCTGTCATACGCGAAGGATTGATGGAGATAGTGAATGCCTACTTCTCTTAGGAGCAATTATTTCGCAGATGGCATATCGGTGCTGTGGTACGGATTGCTTTTTGGATTGGCAGGGCGGCTTCGCCATCCCCAGTATGCAGTGAAAGGCCAAGATCTGTGGCAGGGTTTGGATCTTTATTTTCACGCAATGGGAGGCGACCTTCAGCGCAAGGCGAGCTCCGGTGCCCGATTGAGCGCTTCGGTTCGGATGACCGCGCACGGGGGAGTTGATCTGCAAGCATGGTCAGAACCGGGTGTACTGTATTTGCCGAAGCGAATCAACCGTTATCCTGACCGTGATCTGAATCGCGATTTATATTATTGGCTGGCGGCTGTACTGGCATTCAATAGGTCCTGTCCGGGAACCGAGAGATTGCCACCGGGTGTAAGCCATTTGTTGCACGGTGCCGCCACCACGAATAGGTTGCTGACCGCCTTTCCAAGTCTGAAAAAACGATATCGTCAACTTTGCGAACAGGAACTGGAATTGCGCAGAGTAGCGTACCCTGACCCCTCGGAAAAAACGCGAAATCCGTCGCTGGTACTTGAGGCTGCCATTCGACGGGAACTTGGCGCTGATGTCAACCCTGTGCATGGCTCACTGATCGAAATGATAGAGCAGGCGAAATCGGATCAGGTGGTTACTGCGGATTCGAATTGGTTGGGCAAAACCGTTCCATTTCTACCTGTACCGCTGTGGAGCTATCGAACAGCCCACGTTGAAAGATTGAGGTTGCCGTTTTTGAGGAGCACGAAGCAACAGCGTGAAGACGCTACAGAACAACCTCAGAAAAAGGCGGTTTTTGATCTTGACGATATCCGAGAACCAAAGCCGGGTCTTGCTGCGATTCGCGATCATTACACTTATCCCGAGTGGAACTGCCTGACCCATGCCTATATGAGAGACTGGTGCAGGCTGATTGAGCAAAAACCGAAAGGAGGGTATCACGCCGAGTTGGATTCACAGTTTTCGGAACTGGTATATCGCGTGCGTAGACGATTTTCACTGTTACGTCAGGAGTCGCAATGGAATCGGTTTCTTGAGGATGGCGAGGAGCTTGATATCGATACTTACGTGACATGCGCCGCTGACAGAATCGGATGTGGGATGCTTGAGTCGACCTACTACCGACAGAAAGTACATCAGTATCGGGATATTTCAGTCATCGTCCTGATGGATGCTTCGCGCTCTACAGAAGCGTGGGTCGGCGGTAGCCGTGTGATTGATGTTGCCAAGCAATCCATGGCGGTTCTGGCACAAGTACTGGATTCGGTTGCTGACGATTTTGCGCTCTATGCATTTTCAAGTGACAGCCGGTTACGGGTTCGCTGTGATCGAATCAAGACCTTTGACGACGTATACGATGAGACGATCCGGCGAAATCTATTGGAAGTCAAACCGCAGAACTATACCAGAATGGGGCCAGTGATCAGACATCTCGGTGCCAAGTTACAGGCTCGAAAATCAAGACAGAAACTTCTGGTTGTCTTGAGTGATGGGAAACCACATGATCCGACTGATCAGTATGAGGGGCGGTACGCGCTGGAAGATACGCGTAAAGCGTTGATGGAGTTAAGATCAAAAAGTGTGATGTGTTTCGGCTTGACGATTGACCAATCAGGCCCGCGCTACCTGAACCAACTTTTTGGTCCCGGGCACTATGCAGTATATTCGCATTTACATTCGTTACCTGATGTCCTACCGGGGCTGTATGCGCGGCTGACTGACTTGAAACTGCAGTGAATACTTCGGTTTCACCGTGCAATTCAGAGTCACTTTCACTACGCCATGCGAGATTTATAATTCATTTGTAAAAGTAATGATTCTTCTATCTGTATGTGTTATTGATTAATGTGAAAATCGATCAAAGGAGCAAAGACCGAAGTGACGACTGACCTGAAACGAACAATCATTTTTCTGACTGTATTTGTGGCGTTGGTATTCACGCCGTTTCAGTTATTACGGGCAGAAGGAATCGTCATGTTGGTTGGCGATGTGTTGCCGTTGAAAAATCAGGTAGTCTGGCGCAATCTTGTCAGGATAGCCGAAAGAAAACCCGGTGAAAATGTGATAATTGCTGCCGCCCACTCCCGCTCGAAACTTTATGGGAGCTTTGCGCAACGCGCCTTCCAACGTTATGGTGCGACATCACAACTGCTACCGATTGCCGAAGTTTTTCAGGAATTCTCAACGGATTATCGATTTGCTGGCGAGGACCGGACACTGACGGACCAGGTTCGGGCATCCAGTTCGGTATTTTTTGTCGGTGGTCTGCCGCAGCGGCTGTCGACCATTATGTTTGCGGGCGAAGACAGCGCGCCAAGTGATCTCGCTTCAGCTGTACAGGAAGCACATGCATCGGGCAGCATGATTGTCGGGGGCATTCCAGGCGCAACAGTCCTGTCAACTGAAGTTGATCCAATTGAGGCTCTGTCTCATGGTCGAGTCGGTTCTGAAAACCTGTTCAGGGGCTTGAATCTGATCAGTCCGGATTGGTTTGTGGATCAACATTACTTCGGTAATGGGAGATTTGCAACCGGACTTGTCGCCATGCATCAACTCGATGTCAGATATGGAATTGGTGTTGGATTGGATACTGCGGCGGTTGTTCACAGCAATGTCGTTGAGGTGATCGGGAACCGCGGTGTTGCGATCGTTGATCTATCCGATGCAGACTTCAGCAAGACGAAAAGTGGTGTCATCATTCGAGGTGTTCGGCTCAGTTATCTTGAAAACGGAGATCGATTTGAAGTGGATAGCATGACGACGATACCCTATCAGGACAAACTGAACGGTTTCGAGCTCGTCCCGAATGCGATCGCCAGCGAGAATCCTGTAGCTGATCGTTTCGTCTCATCACAGGAAATTTTTGCACGTGGTGAAATCGTAAGGCTGATGACAGAGGCTCTTCAGGAAAAATCCGGGCAGTCGCAGGGTTATGCGTTGCATCACGATAGTCGCGATGGATTTCAATTTCGATTCTATACCGGTCCGGATAGCATTGGGTGGTGGGCAACCGATGATAGCGGGGACCATTACACGCTTGCGAATATCTATCTTGATATAGAGCCGCTGAGCCAAAATTAAATCACTGACCTGGTGGAGAATCTGACATGAGTGAGCATAAACACGCACATCCACCGAAGCAGGTGGAGATCAGGGTGAAAGCGCTGGAGTCGCTTCTGGTTGAAAAGGGACTTGTTGATCCGCAGGCGCTCGACGAGCTGGTCGATGTATACGAGCATCGCGTCGGACCTCAGAATGGAGCGAAAGTTGTTGCAAAGGCATGGTGTGACCCTGCTTATCGGGACAGGTTGCTTGAAGATGCTACGGCAGCGATTGCAGAATTTGGATTTGAGGGGCGACAAGGCGAAGACATGATTGCGTTGGAAAATACACCGACAGTTCATAACATGGTGGTGTGTACGCTCTGTTCATGTTACCCATGGCCGGTACTCGGCTTACCTCCGGTTTGGTATAAGTCGCCACCCTATAGGGCGCGGGCGGTATCCGAACCGAGAAGTGTACTCGAGGAATTCGGAGTCAATTTGGAAAAGCATGTCGAGGTCAGGGTTTGGGACAGTACCGCAGAGTTGCGCTATCTGGTGATTCCAATGAGACCGGCGGGAACTGAGCATCTCAGCGAAGTTCAATTGGCCAGTATTGTTACTCGGGACTCCATGATCGGAACAGGCGTTGTTATGCCACCGGAGTCAGTTCAGTGAAAGGCGCGCACGATCTCGGCGGTAATTCGGGGTTTGGGCCCATCAATCCCGAGCAAGATGAACCTGTGTTTCATCACGACTGGGAGAAAAGGGCGTTTGCGTTGACTCTTGCCGCCGGCTTCTTGGGAAAGTGGAATCTCGACATGTCGCGCTATGCTCGGGAACGAATGGATCATGACGGCTATCTTGCATCGAGTTACTACGAAAAGTGGGTTCATGGCCTTCAAACCTTGCTTGTGGAAGAGGGTATTCTGACAGAAGAAGAGATTGAGCAGCGAATGCGTCAAGTTGCCTCCGATGGAGAAATTGAGTAACCATGTTGAAGGGAAAGGATGTCTGGGAAACGCTTCATCGAGGAAATAGTGCTCGATTGCCAGCACAATCTGCGGCAAAGTTTTGGCCGGGTAGCAGGGTTAGAGCCAAACTCCAGAATCATCCGGGTCACATACGTCTACCGGAATTCGTGCAGGGACGCGAAGGCGTTATCGCATCTGATCGGGGAACATTCATATTTCCCGACGAACATGCCAGAGGAAGCAAGTTTTCACAGCGGTTGTACAGTGTTCGTTTTGAAGGAGACGAGTTATGGGGTGGTGAGTCTTCACAGTCGCCGACCGCAGTTTATGTGGATCTTTTCGAATCCTACCTGGAGATTATATGAGTGCTCAGACAGTAAATTTACAGCAGTTCTTCCAAGACGGAGAAGAACCGGTATTCGAAGAGCCGTGGATGGCCCGTGCGTTTGCACTCACTGTAAAACTTCATCAGCAAGGTGTCTTTACCTGGCCGCAATGGAGTGAATATCTTGCTGACGCGATCAATTCGAAGGCGAAGGATGGTGTCGGCTACTATGAAAGTTGGTTACAGGCTCTGGAAAATCTGTTACGCGACACAGAGGTAGTAAATTCGACGGATTACACGCAGGAAATAAGACGGATTCAGGATACTGTTGCCACACCCGATCACTGACCACCGTCAAGGTTGTGACTGCCGGTACCAGTTTGAGAATTTTCCGTCTTTCGACAGTATGTGTACCGGACAGAAGACCCGAAGCACACAGTTACACCTCTCTCCATCGCTCAATCCAATAAAGAACCTATGTACTTTTTTCCCGCACGACGACGATTGAAGCTGATTTGCTTGTTTGTCATAGCGTTTCCGTTTGTTTTTCAAGTTGTCAGCGCTAACGATGACATCCCACATGTTCGTATTCTCAATCATATTCTTGAGGTTCCCCCAAGATCTGAATCCGAAATTTTGGCCAGTCAGATTCTCATCAGACAAGGAACCGATGGATTTCGGCTTCCGGAACGATTTCAGCAACTCGCCACCGAAATTCAACAGGTTCTGGAACTCGTGAGAGAATCCGAGCCTTCGATAGCCGATGTGTCTGTTAGCGAAGCCTATTCTCCCGGTGCTGTAATTGTTACACCTCAGCCTGGACTTCTCAAGCGCGTACAGTCAATGGTTGGAAGTGGAGCTGAGTCAGTTCCATTTTCGTCAGGCAGTCAGAAGTTCGATCAGTTCAACGCGAAATTCGGACTTTACGCCGTCAATATATATTCACAACTTAACTTGATGATTCTGTACTACGACCCGGGAATTAATCCACAATTTGTCTCTTTTCTACTCAGTTCTCGTTATAGCGAACACGTCAAGTCTGCTGAACCTGACTATTTTCTAGGCGATAGGTCCGCTATCAAAGTTAGCAAAGCCGGCGAAAATTGGTACGTCTTGTTCAGACGCGCCTGGGGTGATTGTCCTTCTGGTTGCATTAATCAAGAACTGAATTTCTTCATGGTCAAAGAAAACCACGTCAAGTCAATTCCATTCGAAGAAGCTCGGACTCTTGTTGAGTTTGTCATGCTATTGGATTCACTTCGTCGCGAAAGCCGGCCGATGAATCAACTCGGTATTGGTTTTGTGTCAAATTCGGAGAATTCGGGAACGTATTCCAACACAAACTTTTCAAGATGTGTAATCCAATCAGCAAGAATGTTGATACCGAACTAAAATCACGATGAGGTCAGAGTGCATACTTGCAAGAATTTGTCACAATTAGCGTCTCAATGAAATCAAGGTTGAACTATCTGGATACCGCATGGAAAATCTCGAAAATAGTCGTATAGACGAGAAAAGAATTCGAAAGGCAATTCATTCGAAATTACTCGATTACCACCACAATCGAAGCAACTGCACTCGCGTAATTGACGAACTAGGGCTTGATCATGGGCAAGCGAGAATTGATATTGCGGTAGTCAATGGAAGTCTGCATGGCATAGAAATCAAATCGCCACAAGACAATCTTTCAAGACTTCCATCCCAAGCCAAGGTCTACAACCACTATTTCAACAAGGTTACTTTGGTATTTGCCAACAAGTTCTACAGCGATGTAGTATCAATGGTTCCCGAATGGTGGCGTCTCATTTCAGTCAGTCAGGGAAATCGAGGCGGACTCCATCTGAACACAATTCGTTCTGGCAAATCCAACCCGAAAATTCAATCTACCTCTATCATAAAGTTATTGTGGCGGGATGAGGTGGTTGAATTGTTGAGAACCAACGGTGTGCCCGAGTCTGATCTTCGACAAACTAAGTCTGCTTTATACGGTAGATTACTTCAACAGATAAATGAAAATGGAGTTCGCAAAATCGTATGTGCTGCACTTAGAAACCGGGAAGATTGGCGCAATCGTTAACAACTTTCGTTATATGGTGGTTGGTCGCAACGCGCCGCCAGGTGGTCAGGTTTCCTGTACGTACATTACCCGCGCTGCAGTCCCAGATATATCGATCACCGGCAGAGTATTGTTGTCCGAAGTAATTCGCAGAATTCACAAGATTATTACAAATTTGCCTATATTGTCCTAGACCATTTTTCCTGATACTTGTTCCTTTGTAAATCCACCACTCATTGTCTGTTGTGTATCTCAAACTTGCAGACGGTGAAAATTTTCTCATGTCTGTCTGCGACAGTTTTGGATGAGCAATGCAATAGTCTCCAAAATTCGGTTTTCGCTCGCTACTCTGCAAGTTAGAACAGTATTCCAAATGAAATTGCCGCTCCAGTCTATCTACATAGTTGATGCCTCGGTTTAACTTACCCATTGAATCGGGGAAATTTGTCGAAGCGATTGTGAATGATCGAAACTGATCAATCTGTGGTAACTTATTCACTACGTTCTGGATTGAATTGGCAAAAACGTTCAGTGGTTCAAAATTAGGTGCTCCCAAATCCAGAACGAGGTCCACTTCAACTAATTTGATTTTAAGGTAATTCACCAACGACTCCAAAGTCATTAGAAAATTCGGTCTTACCAAGTCCCTGAAATGAAGTCTTATACAGACTCCATTCTTATCGTGACTCACTATTGACTTAATTGCTTTCTGGTAAGAACTGTTTCTGGAAATGCCAGTTACTGGAAATATATGACCATTTGTCTTTCTTACACTTGAAAAAACATAATTCAAAGGATGAGTTCCATTATTCATGCGAATTGTCGATTCGATATAGTTCAAGTCTATACACGCGGCGCGATAATTCCACTTTTGTATTAATCGCCTTGAAAACGTTTGCAAGTGTTCGTCAATTGTTTTCGCTTTCCTTTTGTTTTCGAAATCCCACTCAATTGGTGGAATTTCAATTAGGGGAAGTAATTTGTCTTTGATACTGCTTTCTAGCTGCTCCAAAGCCAGATACTCACCTTGGCGCCATTTTAATATCGGCATGTACATGGATTATTGATCGACCCGGAAATTTCTTAACACTTCTTTATGACCGATAGCGTCATTCAATATTGAGTAATTCTTTCGCTCATGTCTTATTCGACCAGCGACGATTGACGCATGAACATTGAACTGGTCAGCCTCTTCTCGCACGGTTTCCGCATCTAAACTGAATCTGGACAGGCAATTATTCCAGAATCTGCCAGGCAGCAAATGTTCCAATGCAAAGTTATCTGCTTCTTTTTCCACTTCGTTCGTATCATGGACATCCAAGTCATCAAAGAAATCTTCAGAGTTTAATTCATCAAAATGGAGACAGATATGCGCCAATTCGTGAAATAGTACAAACCAAAAGTTATCCAGCCTGTCATATCTGGCAGTTATGGCAACAATCGGTGCCCCATCTTCCGGATGGCGGATAGCCGCCCCATCAAGATAGGTACGCGGAAGATGTCGTTCAACGATGAAATGAATACCGCAATTTAGTAACTTCTCCCGCGCCAAAAGAGGTCCGTCATCATATTGACTCAACATCGCCAGTTCTCGAAACCAGTCGGCTGTAAGTTCTTCTTTCGCGAAATCCCGTGATAATTTTTGAAACTTGGTCAAACCGACAATGCGCGCCTGCCATGCCATGAGCGCATTGTCGTCCGATTCGGAACCACAACGAACCTTTTGCCTGTGCCTGACGAGTTGTTCGGGACTGTAACCGGATTGAAAGAAAAACTTTTCGATCAGGTCTGCATATTCTTTTTTTGCCTGGTGCAGTGTCCCTGAATAATCCTCAAACCAGCCTCGCCTGTACATTTCATTGATCGGAAATTCTGCAGGTTCAGACGGTCGAATCGACAGGGTTGTGAAACTCGACAGATCCAATTCCAATGCGTTAGCTACTCTCTCTAATGTGGACAGATTGGCTGTGCTGTAGTCTTCAGCTTCATAGCGTTGGATTTGCTGTGCCTTGAGATTCAGATTATCGGCGAGATCAGCCTGAGTCCAACCACGAATAATTCTCGCCTTGATCAGTGCTTGTGGTAAATCCCGAATCGAACCAACCAAGATTTCAGTTTGAGTGCCCGAGGTCAGACTTTCATACTCATCAATCTGTTCACATAGAATTTCATATTCGCTCTGTAGCTGTTCCAACTTCAGTTGCGCGACAAGCGGGTCGACTCCAGACTCGACTTCCAGATTCGGATCATATTCATCTATAGCTGATTTGAATCGATCTCTCTGGGATCGCGTGATTTTGAATTGTCGTTCATTTTTTATCATTCATCCCTCCGTGTAGTGATTTCACTAAATGTTACTCAAGCAGCAAAATTCCCTTACGTTCTCCTGTTTCTTTATCGCTTTGGAAAAAATCCAGCATAGTTAACCCAGTCAGAGAATTGAAATCGATAATAAAAAATTCTCCGCCAAATTTCTGTTTTTGCGCGGCTCGACGATTTGAAAAATCCCTTAAAGTAGAATCGACCTTGGAAAAGTCGACTCCTTCCGGGTCCCAACAGGCATCGAAATCCCCAGGATGATTCTTGGAAGTGGTAAAACTGCCATCAAGATAAATGCGCTGACAACCCGCGGCCACCAATGACTGACAAGCCAAGCAAAAGCCTTCAAACAGGCGCATCCGATAAGTGGTAACAGCAAATCTTTCCCTGATTTCCTCAAATGTTGCTTTATGTATGCCCGGTGGTAGAACAAAGTGCGGGTGAGATTCAGTCAGTTTGATTAACTTCGGGATCAAAAATATTGCACTCGATATTTAGATGTTAGATATATCTGTGTATAACCAGAAATTAACTTGACGCAGTTGATTTGTACAATTAAACGTAAAAAGTAATACAATATATTTGTTGTGTTAGTAAGCAATTTAAATACTATATTATACTAGATTAATGGTGCATGGGTTGTCATTTGTGAGATTCAGCGAGGATAGGCTAAGGACACACAATTAAACATAACCCTAAGCAATTCGAATCGGATTCATTCAAATAGATTCAATACGTGAATGTCACCTGAGTGGTATTGTCATATCCAATGAATCGCGTTACCGCTCTCAACTTCGCTTGTCTAACGACAATCAAATCCGAAGACTCCAACCCTATATGCACTGAATTTCATCCGCTTAGTGGAATTGTATTCTGTCTAATGCAAAGAGTCCGATTCACACGGATTCTGATCATTACAGACCAGATGGACACCAACTTTTCTCATCCAATGTCATTGCTCTGATCTGCCTAAAATATATATGGCTCAAAATTTTCCGGAGTTATTGCCTTATGAAACAAATCGATTCGAAATTCGATTGGATTCCCATTTTTTGGAGCTTTCTGGCTGGCCTCAATCGAAATGATTTAATTGCTGAACTGATCCAGAATGACTTGGATCAAGACGCAACCACTACCGAAATCTCATTTGAAGAAGATAAATTGATTTGCTATGGAAATGGCACGCCTGTCGATAAGGAGGGTTGGGAACGGTTAAGTTTCATACAAGGGGCCGGGGATCAAGTTTCAGCCAAAAGTAGAAAACTTGGTGTAAAAAACCACGGCCTCAAGACAGCTTTTACTTTGGGAGACAGACTGCATCTGATGTCGGATGGAAAATCTATCGAGCAGACATTGTTCGCCGACGGAAGTAACTGCGAACCACGTCCCGGTGCATCAATAGAACCTGCTATTGATAAACAGTCACCTGTCAACGGTTGCCGTATTGTAATTCCATACCGGACTACCACACTTCGGCCCCAGAAAGGAGCCTGAATCTGGCTCTTCTCGTCGAACAGCACCATCGCATTGTCGGGCGGAATAAGCTGGCAACCACCTACTGAAGAAGAAATAGAAATATTATTTCAAAATGCTTGCTTGAATATTTCAGAACAGTTCATTGGGATTGTATCGCCAGGAAGGGTAACTCATTATGAGATCGTACTAAAGCATTGGCAACTGGGCGACGTGCATTTTCACTTCTCCTGCACAAAAGGGAAAAAAATAAAGAACAAACGTATGGAGATATTTCGAAGAAAGTGTGAAGTGACAGGTACTGCTGAATTTCTTCCCGACTCTATACATGAACAAGCGGTAAGAAGGCTGATGCCGCTTCGCGGTCAACTGAATGAAAGGTGCCCTGATTTCTACCGAAGAGGACGGCAATTCACTACAGAAGTGTCTTGGGCTACAAATAAATCGGGAAAACCGCTGGCCAAAGTAGGACGATTCCGTTATCCAATTGGATATCCTGTTGAATCGCAGCAAGCATATACCGGACATGGTTCGTCTTTTAATGTACCCGTCATTTCAGACTCAAAGCGACACACTCTAACTGCCAATGAAGAGACTAATGATCAGCTGCGAGAAATTTGTAATGAACTCCTGGTGGATGCACTGGCTTACTATTTAATTCCTCTCCAGGGGGCGAATGGACTCATTCCACTTGTCCCAAATGGGAAAACTGACAATTCAACTGAAAATGTTTCACATCTCTTATCTGAACTCGTCAATCGGAAAAAGTTTCCTATTTTGAACTGGAACAATGCTGTGGAAGCTTCTACAAAGAGCAAAAATCATAAGAAGTCTTTTCGTCAGCTTTCCAGACGAAAATTACCGAAAGAAGAAAAGAAATACTTCTTCGTAGTTCCTCGGACAACTTGGGAAGAAAATTCAACCAGTCCTACCCTTTCTGTTCTTTGTCCCCGTTCAGAAATGCAGCTAGACCCTAGTACTCCATTAGAACTAGTAAAAATACTTGTGGATGCCATCGTTAAGGGGAATTGCGAGAGCATAACCACATTCGATGAAACTGATGTTGTTCATCGCATCACATCCGAAGGTAACAATTGGTTTGGCGCGATCCCAGATCGAAGTAAAGAGTTTGCGGAACCGGTACTTGTAAAACACTACCTAGATTTCATTGCTTTCGATTTGGATCAAGTCAAAGAATTCAAAGCAGAGCATGAGGATGAACTGCTTGAAGCATTGCTATTGCCGGATAGTCACGGCCAAGCCCAGCCTTTGGATGATTTGTACTCGAGTAATTTACTCTTGAGCGACATACCAGGTCTCGATATTCCGCCTACTATTCATCATGAAATAGTCAAGCATCCTCTATTGAGACGTAAAAAGTGGCGTCGACCGAAGTATGCGATGAAAACATTCCTGGAAAGTGACGGTCTCCAAGTTGCTAATGAAAAAGTACGTGCGCAGTTCTGGCAATGGCTACAAAAAAACTCGACCCTCGTTTCGCCTCGGGATCGGCCGAAATTGGCCGATCTTGCCATCTGGCCCGATCATTGCGGTCAACTAACAAAGTTATCAAATTTGTGTGCACCACCATCCAGAAAGGTTCAGTCACTACTGGCTGGTTGTATTCGGCAACCTCACAGAGAAATAAAACGTTCAGGTCTTGTCGCATTCGGGAAAAGAGGTCGTATGACAATACGGTCCAAACCTACTGCGGATGAAGTCAGTAACTGGCTCAAATCGAGATTAGTACAGTTTGAATTGGGAAGTGCTCCTGAAAGGGACGACATTCAGGCGTTAAATCATTTTGAGGACGAACTTTGCATTCTGATCAAGGACAAAGCAATTCTCGAATTATTGCGAAAAATTGAAACCACACCGATTCCAGCCCTCGCAAAGGATGGAACAATTCAGGCAAGATCGAATTTGATTGTTCCGAACAGTAAAGTGAAAAGTCTTTCACTTCCTGCTCGTTACTTGCTTTATAACTCCAAAGCTAATTCTCTGATCAGAAAAATCGAACCAACGCTGAGTCAGCCAACTGTTTCGATGCTGCTTGATTCTCTCTCTGAAGATCCCACAAATTTCAATAGCTTGCAACCTCGTTTACGATTGCTTCTAAAACTCAATGATCCCGAATCTGATACATTAGAAAGAGTTTCGATGCTTGAAATTATTCCCGTCGACGGAAAATTTCGAAAGCCATCGGAATTAACGTTCAAAGGAAATCGAAGAGACTATTGGGGAGATTGGAAAGAAAAAATCACCGCTACGGGTTTATCGCAAGACGACCAGTCTCGTTACCTTGAAATTGGGGTTACAAGCAATGTACCAAATCCTAATTCAAGCCGCGAGTTTTTCAGGTGGGCGGCAAATCTGGGTGAAACGGATTTGGAGAGGCATATCCCTTGCATACTTCGTCACATACTTCATGAAAAAGGTCCAACCAGTTGGGCCCAGAGTTTCACTGATATTCCCTTTCTTCCAGTGAGAACAAAAAACGGTGTCAAACTTGCGTCACTATTGGATGTCAGTAAGCGTCCCGTTTTCCTGTCCGATGTAGAAGGTGTTGACGATAACATTATTTCGCGAGACGAGTATGTGATGTTAGTAATCGAAAGGGTGAAAGAAATCAAAAAACCAATAACTGAACTATGCCGAAACCTTGGCGTGCGCTCACTTCGACAAGCACTAATTGAACCTGAATGCGTTTATAGTGCAAATGAAGAATTATGTACTCCAGAGGAACTTAGAGCTGGATTGAAGAAACTGCACATGCCCAAATTTCGAAACACTCTTCAAAAAAGATTGGTTACACTTGGTGTTCCTTCAGATTTAATTCACAAGAATTGGAGTCACCGATTAGAACAAATAGAAGATATAGGGGTTTCTACTGAGTTGAAAGCACGATACCGCTTCCGTGGAAAAGTTTATGATTCTAATGTTGACGCTGGGTTTGATATTCAATCAAAAGTATTTTGGATCAATTCTGGTAGCACGTCTAGTTCTAGTGAACTGCACAAGGCAATCGCAAAGCATCGGATATTTAAACCCTCAGCACTTCCAATGCATCAATTCATGTTAGAACAAGCAGTGAATATGGAGTTTTCAGAGCCAAGTTTTCGACAATTTGGGAAAGAGGACTCAAACGATGATCCTCAGAATGAAACAGAATTGGAGGACGAAAATGAAGATACGACAGAGGCAGTTAAAGGACACGCTCCTTTTGAGCTTGACCCAACGCGAAACTATCCAAACCCCTCTCCAATTCCAACAAATCCGACAGGAAATATTCAAGGGAATAGTGTAAATCGGAAGAAGACGGATTCCAGCGATGGTATCAACCAAACTCCTGAAATCGAAAAGGAACATATCGAAATTTTGAAATCAGAACAATATGCAAGCCACTGCCAAATTTGCCTATCTACCCTTGCACCAAAGGAGTTGGCTCCTAAAGGCAGTTATGTCTATGGTGAAGAGGTTCGTCGGAGCGTTATTCACGCTCACCACGTCGACCCAAAATCTGGAGGTGGGGCACGACACGCTGGAAATCTAATTCTTCTTTGTAAATATCATCATGAAAACTACGGTCGAAGACTCACCCGACCTAAAGTTACCGAAGCACTCAGAGAAAATTACAGATGTCAAACAATTAGATTCGAGAAGAATCATCGAGTGGAGGGTAAACTGATTGAATATACGATTCCGGACGATGGCGAGACAATTAAAATTTTCTTTACTGACCATCACGCTGAATTCTGGTTGAACGCAACACAAAATTAAAGGAAGAAGAGTGATGATGTTATCCTTTGGAGTGCTTGGCCCGGACACTGATTCGTTGCAGTCGTCAATTTCTCTTCGGCTAAATAAATGGAATCAATGTACAAAGGTGCCGAAACTTAGTGACAATCAACAGAAACCCAGAATTGCTGTGGAACCGATTAGAACCGGCTTGAATAACACCGGAACCGGAAGAATATGAAATACAAGTTTTTAATTAGTTGCTGATCGTTAATCATAAGTTGAAAAATTTCGAGGTCACGCATGGAATGAGCTTCGTCAGGATGCATTAAATGTAACTGCTGAGTGAGTATGCTGATGAGGTGTAGTACTGGTCACGTTTTCAACGAGACCTTCAGAGGTCGTTGCGGTGCTGGAACTCTGACGGTTGAGACTCCACCAACGGCAGTCACATGAGTTTGAGCGATATGAACAACTTATGATCGACTGCCCCCAGTTAGCCGAGGGGCTGAGTAAGCTCAGCACATCAGATTCTGATCATTGAACGGAGTGTAGTGGATTCAGTTGATAGCGACTCTTTCTTTGAATACGACTACCTCAACGATTGAGTATTGTCGGTCCGGCACTCTTAGTTGTTTCCATCATCTCAATTGATTCCACCGAGTTCAAGACAAAAATCGCCACGATCGCAAAGACAGCGAGCAGAATGATGGGAAGTATGATACGAAGAAAAAAGCCCATTGTCAGTGCAGTCAAACCGCTGAACGCCTATTAGTAATCTTCCAGATTACTGTGTCTGTTACGGCCTTCTTTTGTAGCGCGGTAGTAACGACGCCAAGCAATTGCAATGAGCAATAAGAACGGCAGCAGGATACAGGCAAGAAAAACAAAATACAGGATCCATGGAACGCCCAGTGACATTTTCACATAGACATACGGGCTGATCTGGCCGGCTGAGGGTTGTGACACCAGAAGTGCCGCCCAAAATGCCAGCGCGGTACAGCGCGCTTTCCGAACCAGATTCACTAGCCTTCCTTCGCGTTCAGAATCTTGTCAATTTCCAGAGTCAACAGACCGAGTTCGGTCTGACCCGGGAATACCGAACGGACAGTTCCATTGCCATCGACCAGGTAAGTCCATGGTTCGCCGGTCACACCCCACTCAACCCAGACCGGATTGTCCCTGTATCCGTCAACATGTACGAATGCGAAACGCTCACCGTACTGCTCCGCCATGATTGCGACCCGGGCGATCTGATCGACACACATCGTGCAATGTTGAGGAGTCCCGAAGACGACAAGGAACGGTTTGCTCTGTCCGACGAGATCAGCGATTTTCCACTTGTAAAGCGGCACCTTGGTATCCATGGAGGAAATCTCGTACCACTTGTCCGGATCAGACACAGTCAGATTATTGCTTTTCGGAACTTGATCGCCGACACCAATTTTTGCTTGTACCCCGGGTTTCTCGCTGCAGCCAACTGTCAGGGAGAGCAGCAGCGACATCGCTATAACGGAATAAATTTTTCGAATCTTCATCTTCAACTGGACTATACTAGTCAACCACACATATTTTGACTGTTTAGTGAAAATTATGCAAGAACTACCACTACTGACAATTCTCGCTCTGACCGTATTCGGGCTGGGAGGAGCAATCGCTCTCGCGATCGTCCCCTGGGCATGCATCGGAACAGGATTGTACAATCAAAACAAAGAATACCAGTCTGGTCCGCCCGAAAACGAATCATAATCGGTTCGTACTCTGAACATTTTACTCGGCGACATTACTGTTTACCTTGAGCGCAAGGAGATAGGTTGCCAGAAAATCAAGATCATCTTCAGATAGGTGGTTGTATGGTGGCATCTCCAATCGGTATGTCTTATTACTGACACCCGGCCACGGTGATTTCAAATAACTGATCAGCCATTTCCTGTCTCTTTTACTGCCAACACCATCCAGACTCGGGCCGTACGACGCACCATTGCCGAATATTTCGTGACAGGCCAGACAACCTTCACGACGGTAAATGCTCTCACCCTTGAGGGAGCTCGCAGTTTCCTCATATATGAATTGGACCGGCGGGGGCTTGAGATAAATGATGCTCCCCACAACTACAGCGAATGCAACTATCAAGACAGATCCTGCAATGACTATCCATTCACCTGCCGTGAATTTCATCGCGATGTCCAGAGCGTTAGTTGTAACGGTCGTCGTCGCCTTCCGTAAATATCTGGTCTTTGATGTTTTCGTCAAACTGATTGTTTTTGTACGCCCAGTAGATGACGATGACAATGGCAATCAGCATGATCAGTCCAGTTGCCGCCCAGATAAACGGGATCAATGTTTCAGGGTTCAAAATATTAGCCTTTCAAGTTTAGGTTGCCAGCTTTAGGAATCAGACGCTACGGGTTTGATCGGATAGTTGGGTGAGTTCGGATTTGCACGAAGGCCCGACAGAAACGCAGCCAGTTTCGTTCGATCGTCCTCTTCAAGAAGCCTGAAGTCTGGTCCGAGATTTCCGTGATGGGCAGTGCCCGGCACAAGAGTTTCCGGATCTGTCAGATACTGATGAAGCCATTCACGTGTTCTGCGCGTACCCACACCGTCCAGCACCGGAGCGACTCCGACCTCTCCGGTCCCCATCGCCCGGTGACAACTGTTGCATCCCATCTTTCGATACACGAGATGTCCCTGCAGTCCTGTCTCATCAAACTCATAGTAGTTTTTTGGCGGGGGACGGTCTTCTGCGGTGAATTGACGATATCCCTTGCCTACTGCGGCGATTACGACAACAACCGCAAATCCAAACATGATTTTTTCGCCGAGTTTCACAGGACCTCTCGAATGTCATAACCGTTTGCTAGAACACAACATGAAACAGCAACTCAACCGCCGCATATACCACGACGAGTACAATTCCGACGACACCCAGAGACAATACGATTTTCTCAACTCGTTTGAGTTTCGTCAGTGGTCCCAGCACAAAGCGTGACATGATGACATAGACGAATACGCCGATAACTATCAGCGCAAATATCAGTGCTGATATTTGATCTGTAAATCCCACCGAATGCAGGCTGGAATTTTATGATTGCGATTCCC
Organism: Arenicellales bacterium; assembly: GCA_963666625.1. GTDB lineage: Bacteria > Pseudomonadota > Gammaproteobacteria > Arenicellales > JAJDZL01 > JAJDZL01. Next base: position 1,083,846 of record OY762925.1, on the reverse strand, counting down.
CGTCGCTGTTCCTGTTACTGTTGCCGCGCTCTTTCCACTTCTGGATATTGATATACCAGATGATACCTGCGATACACGTGAGAACCACGATGATCTGAAACAGCACCATATAGTAGCCCCAGTCCCACCAGGGCTGCTTGCCCGTAGCACTGACGAAAGTTGTAGTGACGGAATCGTAACGCTGGCCGAATCCCGGCCACGGCATAGTCCAGAGAAAAGCCTGAAAGACAGTGACACCGACGATCAGAACGAGCCACCATGGGATCTTACCGTTTCCTTCTTTTATACCGTCGTATTCCTCGTCGCCAAAGCGACCAAAAACTTCACCTCGATCTTCTAGTTCGTTTCGATCTGCCATCTTCTGCAGTCTCCCATTCAACTTATTTCAATGTATCCAGATAAGCGATGATTGCATCCAGTTCGTGATCGGTCAGGTGCTTGAACGCGGGCATGATCGAACCCGGCGTAACCGCTCTCGGGTCTCGGTGATGAACATAGTGCCAGGCCTTCACACGATTTCGACTTGCGATATGAAGCAGGTCCGGAGCTTTCCGGTCCGATCCGAATAGACTGGGTGCTTCGCCCTGAACGTCACCGGCGACCGGCGGTTCACCGAAATACGCCCAGTCCTGAGTCTGTTCCGGTAACAGGGTGTGGCACCACCAGCAGCCTTCCCGAATGAAAATTTTCTTGCCCTTTCCGGCCAAGGTCGGCGCGTCATCTCCCCTCATCCAAGGATCATGGATTGTCCACGCGCTGTGTCCAAGCATTTTTTCCTTTTCAATGGCCAATTCCGTTTTCGGAATCTCGTTCATGTACGTTGAACCGCCGACAATCGTAATCGCCACGGATGAAAAGATCACCAGGACTACTAGTACTGCACCAGCTACATATTTCGGCATGACTGATATCCTCTAAAGTCTGTACTAACTGGTTGCAGGGGCAGGCGCTGCCTGACCACCGCTTGATTCGGGAACGATTTTCTTACCATATTTCGCGGTCATCCACATATTGTATAGAAAGATTGGCTGAGCGAATATGATCAGGGCACCGAACAACACCCGACCCACCATGTACGGATGCGTAGCGATGACCGACTGGATGTAGGGTATCTCGTAAACTTTGGCGGCACCCTGCACCAGTCCGGCTGCCGTAAGCACCGACCAGAATCCGAGAAATCCGATTGCCATCATCCAGAAATGCAATCGAGCGAGTTTCTCGCTGTAGAGTTCCCGCTTGAGCAATTTCGGGAGGCCGTAATAGATTGCGCCGATTTCGATGAAACTTGAAAATCCCAGTAGCGCGAGATGGGCATGCGCGACAATCCAGTGCGTTCCGTGAATGTACCAGTTGAGCGAACGGGTCTGCTGAAATGCGCCTTGGATGTTCAGCGGAATCGCGAACAGCACACCTGTCAGCGCCCACTGCAACGGAATGTTCTTTGTATACATCCACCACTTGTCCTTCATGGTCATCAGCATGTTCACCACAAATGCCAATGCCGGAATCATGATCAGCACACCGGAAACAGAAGCGAAAGACTTCAGCCATTCAGGTATCGGCGCCCCCATCAGGTGATGCGCACCGGGTGTTGAGTAGAATGCCGCAATTGACCAGAAGTGCAGGTGGCCGATCTTGTGGCTATACAGCGTATTGCCTGAAATTTTCGGGATGATATAGTAGGCGATTGCCGCCGATACCGGCGTGATCCACAATCCAAGAATGTTGTGGGCATGCCACCAGGTCATGTACGCTTCCGCAAGTCCTGTTACCGGGAACAGATCCGGAACAGCACCGATGAAGTAGCTGAGAATAATGAACAGCAATGCGGCACCGAAGAACCACATCGTCACATAAAGCCCCTGGGTCTGCCGGTTCAGCATCGTGAGCCAGATATTGACTGCAAGCGGGGTGAAAACAAACAATAGCACGAATACATCGAGCGGCCAAATCAGGTCCTGATACTCCCGGCCGGAAGTCATGCCATTGATCAGGGTAAAGAACACGGCCACCATTCCAATGTTCCAAGCCCAGCAATTCCAGGTTCCTAGTTTCTCGCTCCAGAGCTTGGTCTTGCATAATGCTGGTGCCATGTAACACATCGCACCGGCGAAAGCCATCGATATCCATCCAAAGATCACAAAATGCACATGTACCGGCCTCACCCGACCGAAGTGCAGCCAGGGAATATCATTGGGAAAGACATCCGGCCATGCCAGTCTCATTGAGGTGATCAGGGCCAGAAACACTCCGATATTGAACATGACGATTGATGAGAAAAAGAAATGCTTTGCTGCAGTTCCCTCAGCGTAATCGTTTCGTGTGAGTATGTTAGTTGCCATTATTTGTTTCTCCGAATGCAGTTGTGACCGGCAATTGGAATCACTTGCCCTGTTTGATCATCATTCTATTCATGTACCAGAAAGTTAACGCCGATATGACACCGGTTCCGATCGAGATTACGAACCCCCACACCAGCAAACCGGTCCACTCCTCGTGGCTGCGCATTCCGATCAATGGCAGGAATGCCAGCTGAAAAACAGTACCGAGCCCGACACCGACTATGAATCCGTTGTACAAGAAATTGAGTAACCGATGCATCAATTACCTCCGTTACGCTTGAAAACCGTCAGAAAGATGTTTGTGATGAAAAGCCAGTAGCCGAATCCCATCAGAATCGCGGTCGTGATGATAGCGATATGATGTATGGCACCGACTGCATCCAACGCCTGCTGGTAGGTCATTCCATCCAACACCATGTTACCCTCGATGATGCCGAACAATACCAGCGAACTGAAAAAACCGATTACACCAATCACGGAAAACCAAAAAGATGTGTTGGACAGTGTACGGCTGTATATTGGCCTATGAAGGATTTTTGGCAGAATGTAATAAAAGATACCCATGATTGCCAGAGTGACTCCACCGACGAGATTGATATGTGCGTGCGCCAGCGGGTCAATCATGTGACCGGCTGGACCGGTCGCGCGGATCCACAGCGCGAACTCAGGCAAAGTCTGCAGTACGCCCTGAACCGTGCCAATTAGCAGGTTGACCACTGACATGACCATGAATTTCAGGATCAGCAGCGAATCAGTATCGATCGCTGTTTCCCGAACCGGTGAATCAACCATGACGTCTGCTGTAATACTCATTGATTAACGATGTTTGTATTTTATTGCGAGATATTTAATGTATTTGATTATCTGTCCGCGTTGGACTGCATTTAGCCGGTCACTCCACCCTCGCATGGCAGAACCTTGGACACCGTCTCGTATGGCCTCATCCAGTTGCTCGTCTGTTTTCGTCCCGACAGCATCAACCACAAGATTGCTCGGTTTCGGCACCATGCGATAACTGAACTCACCGTTGCCGCTGCCATCCGAACCGTGACACAGCGCACACAGCTGAATGTAGTAACTGCGTCCGCGCTCAAGTTCCGCGAGACTCGCACCCTTTGGAACCAGCTCGTAATTAATCGGTTCATGAACGGCAATTCCAATCTGTACACGATCTTCCGGAAACAGTACGACCGCTGTCGAAGCAAGACATACGGCGAGCACCAGACCTGTCGAAATCCAGATTGCCGATGGTGACACGTTCAATCATAGTCCTAAGCGTTAGGGTTTCCTATTGGTTTTGCAACTGGGCGACTTTGGTTTCCTGCATGACCATCATCTCGTTGCGCACTGTTTCCAGATCGAATTCCGGACGCAGTGAAATGACATACCACACCAATTGCCAGCGCTGATCCTCTTCCAGGAAATCGGCGTACGATGGCATCGGTGTTCCGTCCAAGCCCGTTGTAAATGTCTGGTAGATACCTCTCGGCTCACTTGAGCCGACAAACTGTGTTGCGTCAGTAAAATCTCTCGGAACGATGGGCAGTCCCGCATCATCCTCCAATCCCGGTGCCGAAGGACCGTCGCCCCTGCCACCCGGGCCGTGACACTGTTCGCACTGCATTAATTCGTAGACCTTTTTGCCGGCCTCGACCATGGCGACATCCGGCATCGGTGGCTCACCGATTTCTATGGGATCTTCCTGCCACTCGGCCTCTTCTTCCCAGCGGTCAGAAAAACTCTTGATATAGGCAATGACCGCCCAGCGGTCGCGTTCCGGTAGGAACTTGAATGCGGGCATGTCCTGCTCCAGCACCAGTCCTCGCGAAATTGACCGGAACAAGTCGGCATCGGTGGGCAATGAGCCGCTCGGTGTTGATCTGAGCTTGTATACCGCTTCGGTGAAGTCGCGCGGTTTACGAGGCAGCTGGTGTTCTCTGGCATATTGTTCGCCGAGTTCCCATACCGCGCCATTGCCGTCACCCTCGACTCCGTGACAACCAATGCACAGGCCTCGGAACACCCATTCTCCATGTTCAAGCAATCGGGCGGTGACTGGGATACCTTCGCTTACGGGTTCAACATTTCCGGTTGCTGCCGAATAATCAAATAAGGCCCGTCCGGTTGTTACCTCACCGGCCTTTCCGCCCGCGGGCTGCAATGACAGAGCGATCAGAGAGACTGCTCCGACTGCGACGACAAGTGAGGCTGTTGCGAGTAGTTTTTTCACGGGAAAGACAACTCCTTTGTGAACGAAAGTTGACATCTACCTGTTGAAAAGACGCCAACTGAAAAAACAAGAGGGTGCGAGACAATTCAAAGAATCAAATTGCCGTCGCACCCCGAATTTTTTACTTCATCCTCCTAAGGATCAGATTTCCTCCAGGAGTGCAAGCATTACCGATCAGTGGCGTCCCGGATCCAGAACGGAACCGCGATTTGACCAATACATGTATGCTTCCAAAGCTTTCATCGCCTCACCATCGGGATCGATCTTCTCACCCTCGTTGGGTTTCTCGATGCACCAGTTGATCATGTCACGCAAAGTAGCGAATTCGCTCATTTGCTCCTGGAACTTCGGAAACTCGTGAGGATGCACGTCCGATGAGAATGGATGACACATTGCGCAAGCCATACCGGTACTCGAAAGATTGAGTCCCGGTTCGGTTCCGCCGTGGAACAGATTGTCCCCGCGGATGACCTGCTCCATGAAAGCATCCGTGAATGCCTGCAGTGTTTCTGCATCATGTGCGACCTTATGCGCTGAAGCGCGATTCACCATAAAGGCAAAAGCCAGCGATACACACACAACCGCAGTTACAAGGGCAAGCAGCCCTTTGGTTTTAGTGCTTAGCATGAAATTTTCCTCCATGTTGAATTAGTCGCCGGTCCAGCCGCGATCCGCGATTCTGGGTGACAATACCTGGTTTTGATTGTCGCCAGTACCGGAATCTGCACGGGTCGTACCGAACACCTGTTCACGCCACATCATGTACTCATTGTCCACGAAGCCGTCCGCCATGCTCATCTTGCCCCAGCCGACACCATCGAAATGGTCGCCGGGATCAACACGCAACATGGGTTTCGTGATTTCCGGAACACCTTGCGGTGCATACGGCCATGGCCAGGAAGTGGCCAGCATACCGATGCTGCGCATGCCTCCGATCTCATTGTAGAGTGGCTGATGAACATGACCATGTATGTTGGTTATGTTCTGCCACGGTGCAATGATCTCCTGAACTTCACGCCAATCCCGAATCCAGAAATTCCATGGCGCATAGCATTCCCAGAGTGGTGTATGCGAGAAGATGATCATCGGTGCATCTTTCGGCCAGTCCGAAATGGTGCTGGAGAGCCATTGACGGTTTTTGCTTCCCAGGCCGGACCAAGGTCCAGCTTGTGAGCCGTCCAGTGCTTCCATGTGTCCCATTCGCTCCTTGGCGGTCATGCCTCTGGCTGTCCAGTAGTCAGGTGCACTACCGACCGTATCAAGGCCGACAATCAGAACTCCCTTGTGCTCGAATGACCAGGGTGACTCGCCGAAATGTCTGTTCCAGGCTTCACCCAAGTCCAGATACCAGTCATGTTCGCCCGGTATGAAGTGTTTCTGAATGGTTACTTCCTTCAGCAACTCCGCACCGAGTTCAAGCTCAACTGGATCACCGCGCTGAGCCAGATCTCCTCCAAAAATCATGAAGTCGAATTCGCTGCTCATTGCCTGAACTTCACCGAATGCGCGAGTCGCCTTGTCGATGAATCGTTGATTCAGAGTCTGTGGATAAAGATGTGTATCAGACACCCACGCGAAACTGAACGACTCACCGGCGGCGTTGGCGACCTCCATGGAGGACAGGGTTTGGAAAAACCCTACCGCACTACCTGTGGCTATCGCACCTCCGGTCAACAGCGATTTGTGCAGGAAAGTTCGTCGAGTGAGATCGACGTTTCCTCCTACAACCCTATCGCCACTACCTTGTTTCTTTTCTGGCATAAACTCCTCCTGCTTAAATAGCATAGCTATACAAAAATTCGTTTTTTCTTATTGTTGTCATTCTAAGATTAGCGAACGAGCTGAAACGGATTTCAACCTCCAAGCTCGATCGATAATTCTGTCGTTTCACCGGCTTTGATGGTAACTGGTGTTTCGGTTTCACCGATTTGCTCCTGCCATACAACGAGCGTGTAGTCGCCCGGAGGGATGTCGGCGATTGAATATGCACCATCACTGCCAGTCTGCATGAAGTACGGATTCGGTACGACTACGACCCAGCCTAGCATCCAGCCGTGAGCATCACAATCGGTACGCACTGGCCCGACGCGTTTGAGTGTTTTTGTCACCTTGGCATCCTTGAACGGCAATGCGACGTTAAAAGCGCTGGATTTGCCGTAAAAGGCGCGGGTATTGTGCAATACCGGATCGGAATTCAGTATATCAACCTTGCCGCGACGGGCGACCTGCACATGGGGTTCGAATATACAAGCGACATTGTTAATCAGGGGGCGTCCCATATCAGGCCAGGCTTTGCCAGATGCGACATCTTTCAGAAATACGACGGCATCCTGAACTGCACCGCCGTCGCCAACCATCACCAGTGGTATCTTGCGCGCCTTGCCGCAGACCTCTTTATCTTTAGTGGGAAGAACAGTTCGATTTTTTATCACACCGTTATATGTGATCGTGCCTTGTACTGCTCCACCATCTGTAACAGCTTCTTCCTTATACTTGGCGGCGTTCGCTGTGGTTGCAAATACAAGCGCTAGGGTGAAGGTAAGTACTACTTTCAAACTGCGGTGCATTCTTAATCTCCTCCATTGTTATTTCAAGTATATCTATATATTGACTGAATATTATTGTCAAATATTTTTATATCCCAAATCCCGCCCTCATGCAAATATTTAGAATATATCCGTCATATATTTCAAGTTTTCGCAGTCGTGTGCATCGGTTAAATTCAGAGAATTGTTTTCATTCAACCTTCTGTATTCTTTTGTCGGCCAGACAGCCGGAGGTTGTCAACCTCTTTTTCCGACTTTCGCAATCGTCGCAGGGTGAAAACCAGATTGATCGCAAGTACCGCGAACGTGATGCCGTATGCACTCCACACGAACTTACCGTGTCCACCCATGGCGAAAAACTCTGCAAAGCTCACTTGACGGCTCCAACTTCCTGTACCCAGCGACTTGAGCGTTCGTATTCCAGAATCAGCGCCCGCGCGCGAAGCATCAGCAGGTAGAAAAAGAAAAATGTGAAACCGATCCACATCAACAGCAGCGGTGCAAGCATACTCGAATGAATTGACGGCACACCAAACTTGGTAATCGATGCAGTTTGATGCAGCGTATGCCACCACAATACCGAGTAGTGGATGATCGGAATGTTCACGACACCGGCAAGCAGAAGAATCGCCCCTGCCTGCTGTGCCTTACCTCGGTCCTGAATCGCTGACTGCAATGCGATAAATCCAAGATATAGGAAGAGCAGGATGAGCTCCGATGTCAGTCGAGCGTCCCACGCCCACCAAGCACCCCACATGGGTTTACCCCATATTGATCCGGTTGCCAGTGTAATGAATGTGAAAGAGGCACCGATGACGGCGGCAGCGGTACTCAGAAGATGTGCGATCTTGATACGCCAAATCAAGCCGATTGCCGCATTGAAGGCCATGAACACATATATGAACATGGACATCCAGGCAGACGGTACGTGTACGAACATGATGCGATAGCCGTCGCCTTGCTGATAGTCAGGCGGTGCGACAAACAGTCCCAGATAAAGAGCGGTGACTACCGTAACCGCGGCCAGACTGCCCAGCCATGGTGTCAGACGACCCGCCAAACTGAAAAAGTATCTCGCCGAGCCTAGGCGATGGAACCAGAGGAACATGATTAGTCACCTGCCATCAGGCGCAGGGAACCTGCAATGGCGAATGGTGCGACCGTGAGACTGAATATCAGGAAAGCGCCAAGCAACGACAAGTGCCCACCGACAGGTTGCTGCGAAGCGGCAGCCATTACGGCGAGTACCGAAAAGATCAGGACGGGTATGCAAAGCGGTAGGGTTAACAGTGACAGCAGGATGCCTGCCTTTCTCTGAGTGACGACGAGCGCAGCGCCGAATGCGCCGACTAGACTGAATACCGGTGTGCTCAGTGCGATTGTCACGACAAGTATAGAAATCGAGTTGGAATCAAGATTCATTAGTATACCCAGTACCGGACTGACCGCAATCAGTGGAAGTCCGGTCGAAAGCCAGTGAGCGAATATCTTGGCGAGCACAAGCGAGGACAGCGCGGATGGCGCCAGCAACAGCTGCTCCAGGGTTCCATCTTCATAATCGTCGCGGAATATCCCGTCCAGCGAAAGCATAGCCGATAGAAGTGCCGCTGCCCAGACCACACCCGGACCGATGGTCGACAGCTTGTCCAGATCTCCTCCCGCCGCGAATGAGAAAAGCGTAACAGTGACGATGAAGAAAATAACCGGAGTCGCCAAATCGCCCGGGTTACGGAATGCCAGTAACAGGTCGCGCCTTAGCAGAGCCAGGAAAGCATTGTTCATGACTGAGTTCCCAGATTGATCTCCTTCGCCTCGAATCGATCGTAGTCGAGCGGCTGATGTGAGGTTGCGATGCACATACCTTCCGATGTGAGATGCTCGGCGACCAGATCGGACACGATGCGCCGGGCGGTGTCATCCAATCCGGTAAAGGGTTCGTCAAGCAACCAGAGACGGGCGTTCGAGATCAGAAGACGTGACATTGCAACCCGACGTTTTTGTCCGGCAGAAAGATATCGGCAGGGTATGTGTGCAAGAGTCAGGATGCCAAGCCTGTCCAGTGACTGTGTCGGGGTCAGGTGAGAATGGGGAGAGTTAATTCTGTTAAAGAACTGGAGATTTTCGATGACTGTCAGATCACCCTTGATACCGTTTTCATGTCCGACGTAAGCCAGTGATCGGTGGTATTCGGATTCACAGTCCGCAAGCGGTACACCATCCCAGAAAATTGTGCCATTATCCGGACGAACAAGTCCGCACAGTATTCGGAGCAAGGTTGTCTTGCCAGCTCCGTTCGGTCCGCGAACATAGATGATTTCCCGGGGAAGTGCCTGGAAACTCAGATCGCGAAACAAATGCTGTTCGCTTCTTGATCCTGTGATACTTCGTACTTCTAGCATTTGTCGTTCGTTTATTTACCTCATGCGCCAAAGACAGAGTCTCGTGGTTGAACCAACTATTAAAGTCTGATCCGAGCAAAGAGAAACTGCGGATTTGCTTCAGAGTGGTGTCAATAACTTTGCGCAGGCGAGATTATATTTCGGGATGGCATCAGGGACTTGCAACAACCAGCAGGTCGGCTAATCGCTTGAAGTTGACCTATGCAGCAAAAAATGCCTAATGTTGCGACGCGGGTGTTAAAGCCCAACGCAGGAGACTGGAATTGATGTGAGGAAAATCCCTCCCTGTTCGGAAAAATGTTCGAGATATTCACGTTCAATTTCCGAGACTCTGCTTGTGGCTGATTCAAGCGCTTCGTACGGGACAAGAACATTCAGCAACTTGGTCTTCTCAGAAAATACCTTATTGACGGCAGGGTCATACTGCTGACCATACACGTCGATGACGGTCAAGCCGTCCGGGAATCGAGGTGTAATAACTTCCTTGAGGAATTCTTTCCAGTTTTCTTCACTGATTGCCTCCGGATTGTCTCGATCTCCGCGGCCAAAATAAATGTTGAAAGTTACCCACGGAGACATACCTTCCGGACAAACTGTTTCGTGGGCGATCGTCTGTTCGCTGGCCGTCAGTGCCATGAAAAAAACAATGAAGCCAATCAAGCTGGATTTGATCTTGGAACGGTTATGCGAAATCAATGTGAGATGAATATTTATAGAGAATGGATTATTCAAAATTGTACCCGATCGTGTTCGACTGTAATCGTCGGAGAAAAATCGGTTTCCAATTTGAGCAGTAGCCTGTCGTTATGAACCTTTACTTGTCGAGGTGTCTTAAATATTCAACCAATTCATGCATACGAGTTGTCGGATTATCTGTATTCGAGTTCTTTGCCGTACTCATCGCTCGTTTGCTATTGGATATGGCTTGATCGGTTCTCATTTTCAAGTTAGAAAACCAATCGTCGGTTCCCTTCGCGTAATTTTTACATGTCTTTGAAAATCTCGAATCAAGTCGTCGCACGCGCTCCTCGTGCCGGTTCCGGTGTAGGGCTTCGTACTGTACTCAAAATGTAGCAGAAACCAAATTTCAAAACATGGTACAGAAGTAATGGCGGAGTAAACCCCTGTTGATCTGGATTGTTCACAATTGTTTATCGCTTGCAAATAACTGTGATGTGTATCTTTATCGAAAACGCAGTACACTTTGTCGTATGTGTCACCTTTCCGACTTTCATCAGTGAATCGACGCTTCGCGTGTTGGACAACACTGATTGGCGATGAGCCGCGATCACCAACGATCTCTATATTCGCAGGATTTAACTTCAGGAATTACGTAACTCCTGCAAATAGTTCTTCTCTGTCTTTGCTCCTTCACAGACAATAAGAACTCGATCATAAGATTCGCGTTTGGACCGACGGCGGGCAAGGTTTCTTGCCTGTCGTGCTTTCCGCTTATGATGTAAATCATCATTGCCCACTCACAACACCTGAGTCACCTTGATGTCACCTATATACGGCAAGGCTCCATACCGGCCTGAAAGATACTTTTTCTCCAGATTTTCTACTTTTTTACGAGGTCTGAAATCAGTGAGTGGGAACAATTCAGTCGCTTGTGATTCTTTCTTTTCGCAGAACCAAATCTGATCCCTTCTCAATGTATTGGATTCAAGAACAGATGTGTCGTGAGTTGTAAAGATTAGCTGAGCGTTCCCTTTGTCATTGACGTGAAATAAATTGATCAGAAACTTTAAGATCAATGGGTGTAATTGATCATGCAGTTCGTCAACCACCAACACATAGCCGTGCTCCAGGGTATCGAGCCAAGGTACCGCAAGATCAAAAATTTTTTGTGTCCCATCAGATTCATCTTCGAGGTCGAAAACAACTTTTTTATTCCTATCGTCAATGTGCGCAATTTTCACCTTCGCAAAAGATTTGCCTTTCAAATCTTCTTCAAGTTGACGCTTGAATGAATGTGGAATGTCACTCGGCAAGTTGCCCAAGTCGACTTTATCTAGTTCCACTTCGAAATCATCAATGCCGACATCAGCGGCGCGCAAGAATTCCATGACCTTATCCTTCGTCTCCTCTTGCTCAAATAGTTCAATCGGAAGGCCATAACGTAATTGATCAACCCCCAACACATGTAATTTCTCGGAGAACCACTGAAAGACCGGTAGAAGTTGCTGACTGTTTAGTTGAACTGCAGTAGAAAGAAATAGGGCATTGGAGCGTGTAGCGTTTTGCCACAAATGTTTCTTCCCGACTAGCTTTTCTGTATTTCCCCAAATATATCTCTCATTTTCGTCATCAAATCGACGGTCTATCCATCGCTGTGGTCGGCCCCTGGGATAAGCCAATAGCCATTCTTCAGTGATCCGCTCTCTGGTTGCCGCAAATCCATATTGATAACGCACGTTCTCGCTGATGAAACTCATTTCGAATACAGAAGGATTCTTAGCACTGCGTTCATCCAAACGGAACGGTACAACTGGCAGAAAATCACCAGATTGCGATTCGGATGCAGATTTGCGTACTAACCACACCATGAATTGCATAGCCTTGATGAGATTGGACTTTCCGGCAGCGTTCGGACCAAAAATTGCAGCACTGCGCACAAGGGATGGCGTACCCGGTACATTGTGGTCAATGGTGTTGGAATGGATCAATTCGTTACCGTGACCCTTTACCAGACTAAGTCTGACAGGCTCTCGAAAAGATAAAAAATTTTTTACTGAGAACTCAACAAGCATGGAAATAAATCAACTCTAAAACAGATTAGAACACTAATTTTACAATTTTCTTGCAGATATTTAATATTAATCCAACGTTTTTGTTAAATTTGCTACTATCAAATCATAACGTGCCTTTTCAAGCTGATGTCGACTGGAACCTCGGTCTAGACAACGATATATATTGCGAGTGTTATGACAGATTGGTGAAAAGTGATAAAGTACATTCAGCGCAGTCCTGACGCATTTTGCCGATATTTGCCAAGGGTTGTGGTAGAAATAGGGGCGCGTTTCAGCTGGAATCAGAGCGGACTGGCTTTGTGGCGGAAATGAAAGGTTGTCCAATATTGGACTTTATCGTATCGCTTTCGTTTCAAGGCGTGATTGTCAGCGAGGATTACCATGTTACGAATTCACCCGGATTGAGGAGGAAGTGACGACCGACCGCAACAAATTTGTTTCCAGAAACAAGACGTACGCTCGAAGAGAAAGCAGAATCACGCAAGCCCAGCAGCGTGCGCTGAGTGAGCTCTCGCAACGCTATGTGTTGCAAGAAAGCGAGTCAGTCATTGAAATGACCAAGCACTTTCCCGGAGTCGATCGTTACGTCGTCGAAATCGGATTCGGTGACGGTGATGCCCTGGTGGAACTTGCTGCCGACAACCCGGCTACCGGGTATATCGGAATCGAGGTATATCGCCCAGGAGTGGGTAAATGCCTGATGTCATTGGATAGTCGCAAACTCGATAATGTTCGAATCTGTACTCGAGATGCTCGCGATGTACTGAGTGATTGCCGTCCACACGGAAGTCTGGCAGAGATATTCATACTTTTCCCGGACCCGTGGCCGAAGAAACGCCATCACAAGCGAAGACTGGTCAACCCGGAATTCGTCGACCTCTGTGCAGACTGTCTGAAAACTGAAGGGCGAATTTATTTTTCCACCGACTGGTCCGACTACGCGCGTGTCGTACTCGGCCATCTTGAGTCCAATGGCAAGTTCGATAACATTGCCGGGAAAAACCGTTACTACACTGGCGAGAGTCTGCGCCCCCGCACGCGCTACGAGTGTAAAGCGTTGGCGCGCGGCGACCGGATTTACGATCTCGTCTTCAGTCGGCGCGAGAGGTGACTTGACGCTCTAAGCGTAAGGGAGTCTCATAACTGCTCGACATTGTCGTTGCGCCCGACGATGACGATATCGGCCGGTCGTCGCGCAAAGATGCCGTTGGTGACAACACCGGCAATATCATTGAGTTGAGCTTCGACATCTGGTGGGTTTAGCAGGTCGAGGTTGCGAACATCCAGAATCTCGTTGCCATTGTCGGTTGTGAAGCTGACACGAATTTCGGGTAGTCCGCCCATGCCGATGATTTCCCTTGCGATTTGGCTGCGGGCCAATGGAATGACTTCAACCGGAAGCGGGAATGTTCCAAGAACATCGACCATCTTTGTCTCGTCGACGATACACACGAATTTTTTGCTGGCGGCTGCAACTATTTTCTCACGAGTCAGTGCACCTCCCCCACCCTTAATCAGGTGTCGGTTGGCAGTTGCTTCATCGGCACCATCGACATAAATCGGCAAAGGTCCGGTACGATTGAGGTCGAGTACCGGGATATTCAGTTCCCGGAGTCGGCGCTCACTCTCGATTGAGCTTGCGACCGTACCATCAATTTTCCCCTTGATTCCGGCAAGCAGCTCGATAAAAATATTGGCGGTTGAGCCGGTGCCGATACCTACAACATCTCCCAGTTCAATATGGTCAAGTGCAGCCTGTGCCGCCGCGCGTTTCATCCTTTCTGTATTCAATTCGAACTCCACTTATCCATCGTGTTCCATCTGGCATTGTACAGCACCAGCCCAGACCCGTTTTTCGGCAGTGTGGGCATGTTTTCTGCTACCATGAAAATCATGGATTTTCTTCCACGTGGATTATGTGCAGCACGTGCTTCGCCCTGGAGCAGCCAACATAGTTTTCGATTTGGTAATCGCGCCCGCTTTCAGATAGCGACGGCGACAGCAGAATGACAGCATCCGCTTCAAGCCCCTTGAATTGGTGTAAGGATGCGACGAGGACGCTTTTGTTGTTTCGCCATTGATTGATGGCTTCAACGATGTCAGATTCTCTAGCCTTGTCTGGCCAATGTTTTCTGGCATATCCCGGTGTCAGAATGACAATCTGGGAAGATTTCAGTCCATGCTTGTCAGGTCGGCAAAGGTCTTTGACTATCTGGCCCGCCATTCGGAATGCGGACTGCCAGTCACTCTCACTATGAATTTGAGGTGAGCTTCCGGAAGGCATATCCGCTTTGGTCGTAACCTCTTCGTTGATGATGGCAGCGCAGTGTCTGGCGATTTCCGTTGTATTGCGGCAGTTGGTGTTCAAGATGAATGGTGTTCCGATACCGTCCGGTAGTTCTACCGGGTTCTTTTTGTCGAACTTCTGCCTCGGGTCATAAAATATATAAAAGCACGATTTGTGCTCAGGGTCGCGAAATACATACTCTATGCTATTCCACCAAAGACTCGGGAAATCCTGTCCCTCATCGACGATGACTGCATCAAATTTCTGACCGGACGACAAACGATCACAGGCTTCCGCGAGACGTTCCGGTGCGACTTCATTCCAGAATATCTGATCAGGTGTACTCTCGGAATCGACAAATTCAATTTTCGCCATTTTGCAAAATTCGTCGGTGAGACTATGAAAGGTATAGATCGAGAGCAGGTCACCAAACTCGTCTGATACGATTTCCAGCAACCAGTCCTTGAGCGCGCGGTTGTAGCAGACCAGCAGCGTTCGAATCCCATTCGCCGCCAGTTCTTGCGCCTTGGCTACCGCGAGTAGGGTTTTTCCGGTTCCCGCACCACCTCTGATGGCTGCAAAATTGTGTTCGCTGAGCGATCTTAGCAGATTCTTCTGATCTTCAGTCGCGCGGTGTAGCATCGCTTCCTGATTTTCAATTGCGCGATAGAGGACGGGTACGATGTCAAATTTTGGCAGTAGGGCATATTGAAGTCGCGCAAGTTTCTGTTTGTCCATACTGATAATCGGTTTGCGAGCGAACAGTTGGAATACTCGCCTTACAGCTTTCTGCATCTGATTGAGAGTGTTCGCGTCGAAAATCTGCTCGCGCTGTGCACTTGCCGGATGCGGTCCCTGAAAGATACCGTCGGGAAACATGACTGCATACCCGTAGGTATAAGGAAATTTGTCACACTTCAGATTTGAATTGACGTGATCGACGATTCTGTACATACTGCGGTTGACCTGTTCGAATGGGTCTTTGATGGGCATGAACTTACCGCCACCCGATGGAACGCGAACCCAAATTTCCTCATCGGGCAAATACTTGATGATTCCCCCTTTTACTTCAATGAATAGAATTCCGTAATTTGGATCAAGTACGAGGAAATCGCATTCTCCTTCGATAATTGTGCGCGATTCGCACTGTACCCAATTGTAACTATGCATCACGACATTACTGTCAGGAAGTTGCTGAACCAACACAGTGGCGACTTTCCGCTCGGACACATTTCGGATCTCTGACAGGTTTAATTTGGGTACGAGGCGTGCCATGTTCTTGTTGCGGTGTAGACTGCCAGTTATGGATTCAGTGAAATATGAACATCCGCTCGGTGCCGGAAGATACTGATGGCGTCCGGGCGTCGGGCATTATAATTTGCGGAAGGGGATCGTACCTATGATTACTCTAGATTGAAACCAAAAAATTGAAACTGCATATTCTTAATGATTTACACGTTGAATTTGACGATTTCATCGTGCCGGAAACAGACGCTGACGTAGTCATTCTCTCAGGCGATATCGGTGTTGGGTTCGGTGGACTGGATTGGGCATCAAAACGCATTCCCGACAAACCTGTGATCTATATTCTTGGTAATCACGAATTCTACAATCACGACATCAGGATTGTTGATCAACTCAAAGCGAAAGCAGCTGATCATGTTCACGTCTTGGATAACGACGAGGTGATCATTAACGGTACACGATTTCTTGGCTGTACATTGTGGACTGACTTCAAGATTGATGGTCTAACAGGTGAAATCCGGGCAATTCTAAGTGCTAGGTCTGGAATGCCTGATTTCTCCATTGTCAGGATCGATGGTAAAAGATTTGAGCCCGAGGATTCAGTGATGCTCCATGAACAAAGCCGGGCCTGGTTATCTGATCGACTCGATGAGTCATTTGCTGGAGCGACTGTTGTGGTTACACATCACGCTCCGTCGTCACTGTCCAAGCATCCGAGGTTCGAAGGTCATTCGTTGAATCCTGCATTCATGAGTAGTCTGGAATCTCTGATGGGTGGGGAGCGTGTACAGCTCTGGTTACATGGACATATGCATGACTCTTTCGACTACGATGTATTCGGTACAAGGGTAGTCTGCAATCCGCGCGGCTACTCACCGCGCGCGCTGAATCCGGATTTCCGCTCAGATCTGGTCATTGAAATTTGAGAGTGCTGAATAAGACAAGGTTGTTCAAGCAATGAAAGCAACATGGATTGAATCAAGGCATGTCTTGGCGGTCATGTCGATTGGATTGTTAACGGCTTCAACAGCGGCTCACGCCGAGTTGGATTCCCAAACTCAGTTGCTTTTCCACGACAGTGCGGCACCATTGAAATTAATCCTTGTACTGGGAATCTGGGTTGGATTTCTCGAATTCATTATGCCTTGTGTAGCCGTGCTGTTGGATGTATCAGCGAGATTTGTCGGGTTGCAGAGCATGCCAAGGGGAAACCGCGGTCTGCACCGACTCATAACTGTCTCGCTATACCTTTTAGTCGGTCTGCTGAGCGCGGCATTCATCTCTAAACAGATCAGTACCACCGCAGTCAGCACGGTCTTGGATTATGAGACGTGGGCGGTTGTTGTTTTGGGTGTTTTCCTGATTCTATCGGCTCTTTCGCTGTTCGGACTCTACCGGATTCGGATTCCGAACTTACTATCGGGAAGGTATCGAGATGGTCAGTCGCCTTCAGTATCCTTTCGTCTCATGTTGCTGGTCGCATACGGTTTATTGCCTGTACTGGTTTTTCTCGCAATTTTTTCGCCGCTCGTTCTACCGATGTCTGTTTTGTTAGAATCGATGATGATTTTTGCAGTTGCCGTGATTTTAGTATTGGTATGGAGTGCCTTGTCGGTTACGGTGCGGGATAAAGTCGTGTCGATTTTTACACTGCTACCAGCCCAAACCAGCGACTGGAAGCATCATACCAGATGTCTATTAGGTGTTTTGCCGCTCGCGGCGGTAATTCACCTTTTGGGTATGATTCCCGATGTTCCTGTATTGCTTCTTTGGGGTCTATTACTCGTTGTGACGGCGGTATATCTCGGCGCGACTCAAAGAAATGCATCGACCGCAAATTCATCAAACCGACTGATGAAGGGGGCCGGAATCGCGGTGATGGTCTGGGGTGGTGTTGTCTTGGTAGGTGCATCTGCGGGGAATCGTGATATTACCGATCCGTTGCCTCAGTTGAGCACGATCATCGCTGGTGGTGGCTTGACAGACTCGAATGGCATATCTAATACAAATTCTAAGGTGTTCACTTACATCACAAGTGCGGATGAGTTCGAGCAAATGCTGAGCACTGCGAAGTCAGACAACCGCCCCGTTCTGTTGGATTTTTATGCCGACTGGTGCCTGGATTGCAAGAGAATGGATCGAACTACGTTCAAGGATCCGACAGTCGTCGCACGCCTCAAGGATGATTTCCTGGCACTCAAGATTGATGTGTCTGATCCCGACGACAGCTTTGGACGCGATACGAGAAAACGTTTCGGGGTATTTGGTCCGCCGGCCCTCGTGTTGTTTGACGGACAAGGAAATCATCTGGAAGATCTTATTGCTTACGGGTATCTCAATACCAACGAACTGCTACAGCTCCTATCGAAAGTTCCGGCTTCAAGTCCGGGTGCTTCCTGATATAGGCTGCGGGATTTGCTGAAGGGTATAGCCCGCGAATTACTCAAGATTCCATCCTCACCAGTTTAGTTCCTTCTATTCGAAACTATCGTACAAATGCGCACATAGCGACAAAATTGATTGACTATAATTTTTGCTCGTTGGGTATCGCCCGAATCGTTTTTCAATTCCCTCGCGACGTTTGATCGGCTAGTATGATTTATTGTTTCCGTTTGATTTTTTCTCCTGGACCGTTATGGTAAAGGATTATCTTCAACGAATTCTGCTGGCCAGGGTTTATGAGATTGCCGAGGAGACTTCTCTGGATTACGCCTCGAACCTTTCGCGTCGACTCAACCACGATATCTGGCTCAAGCGCGAAGACGAACAACCAATCTTCTCCTTTAAACTTCGAGGTGCCTACAACAAGATGACGAAGTTGTCGCGGGCGGATCTCGAAAAAGGAGTCGTCGCGGCATCTGCCGGAAATCACGCCCAAGGCGTAGCACTTGCCGGTCAGAAACTGAACTGTCCGGTGACAATATTCATGCCGATAACCAGTCCTCAGATCAAGGTCAAGTCTGTTAAAGCACTTGGTGCTGAAGTCAAGCTGGTTGGAGACAGTTACGCTGAAGCGGGTGTGGCTGCCGCAAAGTTCTGCAAGCGGTACAACTACCGTTTTATTCCACCGTATGATGATCCCGATATCATCGCCGGCAATGGTACCATCGGACGCGAGATCATGCAGTCGGTACCCGACGGACTGGATGCAGTTTTCGTGCCTGTCGGTGGTGGCGGGCTGATTGCAGGGGTGGCTGCCTACATCAAAAACGTCAACACAAAAGTCAAGGTGATCGGTGTCGAACCCGAGGATTCCGACGCGATGTACCAGTCGCTGCAGGCGAATCGAAGGATCAAACTTAAGGATGTCGGAATATTCGCGGACGGTGTTGCTGTCAAGCAGGTCGGGCAGGAGACATTCCGACTCGTAAAACGCCATGTTGATCAGATCGTTCGAGTCAATACCGATCAGATCTGCGCGGCGATCAAGGATATTTTTGAAGATACACGCAGTATCGTGGAGCCGTCAGGCGCATTGGCTGTAGCGGGAATGAAAGAGTATTGCAGGAATTTGAGTGTACGCAGGCGTAAATTGGTCGCCATAAATTCCGGTGCGAACATGAATTTCGATCGACTCCGACACGTCTCCGAACGTGCGGAGATCGGTGAGCGAAGGGAGGCAATTCTCGCCGTAACAATTCCCGAAAGACCGGGTAGCTTCAGAAAATTCTGTTCAACCATTGGAGATCGAAACATAACGGAGTTCAACTACCGATTTTCAGACCCGGACCAGGCACATGTCTATGCAGGCATTCAGGTGGAAAGCGAGAAGGAGATTGTCAATTGCGTTGTTGATCTGGAAAAAAATGGATACCCGGTGCTGAATCTGACAGACAATGAAATGGCGAAAATTCATGTTCGACACATGGTCGGAGGCAGCGCGCCGAACGCGTCCAACGAAAAGGTCTATCGATTTGAGTTTCCCGAACGTCCAGGTGCGCTTTTGGGATTTTTAGAGAAAATGGGCAGTTCCTGGAACATCAGCATGTTTCACTACCGCAATCACGGTACCGATTTCGGTCGTGTACTCTGCGGAATCCAGATCCCCCCTGATGAAATGACGCAGTTCAGGAAATTCCTGGATATGGTGGGCTATACATACATTGATGAAACCGACAATCCTGTCTACAAGATGTTCCTGACTTAAGTGCCACTCGAGGACTACAGTGAGCGGATCACTAAAACTGAATGACGTGGAATTTGTGGGAGTCTATGTTGTCCCCGGCGAACCACCTGTCGCGGCGTTGAAAGATTTGGCTGGCACTCAGTTGTATGACAGACAGGGACTGACCTGGCGAATTCAGGAAAAGAGGAAATTCGGCAGAAATGCGAAGGCCGAGGAGCAGGCGCTCGCCATTATCAACGAGTACGATGAGTCAAACAACGGATTCAGTTAACCGACCCCAGGACTCAACAAGCCGCGACGATGCAATGTGCGATATTCCATGGTCGCATGCTGATCAATTCCCCCAACTGCTGTCGAACGAAATTCATTTGTGGTCGGCATCGCTTGATGTAGGTCCGGAACGTGTCAGATTTTACGAAAATTGCATGGACCGTCGGGAGACGCGCCGCGCTGAGCGATACAGCGTTGAACTTTCGCGTGAGCGGTTTATCTGCGCCAGAGGCATTCTGAAAGAACTGCTCGGCAAATATGTCGATGTTGAGCCGGATATGATTTCTTTCACGCTGGGTCGTCTTGGGAAACCTTATCTGCCGTACAATATCTCTTCCGAACTGCATTTCAATTCAACCGATACACAACAGGAGGCGCTATTTGCATTCTGCAGGTGTGCCGAGATCGGGATCGATATTGAATTCCTGACAAGGAATGTGCGGCATCGAGAAATCGCACAACGAAAATTTTCCCTCCAGGAGTATGATCAGTATCTGCAGCATCCCACGTCGCAACAGAAGAATTATTTTCTGAAAATCTGGACTCGGAAGGAAGCCTACGGCAAGGCAAGGGGAGTCGGAATCCGATATCGACTCAACAGCGTCAATCTAGTGGATGGTGCAGGCTCAGACCGGTTATCCATTCACGACGAGACAGGGGCAATTTGGGAAATTGTCCAATTTTCCCCTGAGCCTGATATCACAGCCTCCGTGGTGGTCGCAGGTACGGGATGGCAATTCAGATGCTTTCGAATGTCGGATACAGTCCCGGTATCGTAAATGGCTCAAACTCCAGCAGACAGGGACAGTATGTAATTCCACTGCTCCTCGGAGACCGGAGTGATGGACAGTCGGTTTCCTTTCTGCACCACTCGCATGTTGGATAGCGGTTCATGCTGTTTCAATTCTGTAAGAGAGATGATGTCGGGGAATATGGTATCGAGCCGAACATCGAACATCAGCCAACGAGGATTGTCGGGATCGCTTTTCGGGTCGAAGTACTTTTCAGTCTCATCAAAAGCGGTATGGTCCGGATAGGCTTCCCGGACGATTCGCATTGTACCGACAATCCCCGGGACTTTGCATCGGGAATGATAGAAAAAAGCCTGGTCTCCGACTTTCATGTTGTCACGGATGAAATTGCGCACCTGGTAGTTTCGAATTCCATCCCAATGGTCTGTCTGATCTGGTTCGGCCGCCAGGTCATGTATGGAGTAGACATCGGGTTCACTTTTCATCAGCCAATAGTTCATGATTCACACTTTCGGGTCTGTTGCTATGAGGAGGTATCCACAGATTCGCATCACTGCTGTCCAGGCATTACTGGGAACGCTTGTTTATGTTATTGTTTTAATGGAAATAATTGACGTAACCAAGGGGTCAGAGACTTGAAATTGATCAAATCTTTTCTCCAACACTCCGGGATGTCAGTTCAACGATAACGTCTAGGGTAATTCTATCATGGATGTTCTGCCCTGCATGCTTTCTATCATTTCGTGAATTGCCATTCAGGCGAATACAAAATCAGACCGCTCCAGTGAACAGATTTGCACAAGCTGTATCACACGGAGATTCCCAATGAGAATTCAGTCGGTATAGTGGATCAGGGGCAAAAGCGTGATTGCGGAAAGGTTACCGCTGCTTTTGTAACTGAGGTCGTGTTCGGTTTTCGGTTGCGGCTGGTTACGATTTCGCGATCAATTTGACAATGAGATATCTACTGATTCGTGAATGTATGCGACTCGACCCGCTCACAAAGAGCGGATCTGACGCTTATCGGTCAGCAGATGTCTTCGGAAAGAATCCGTGTTTGGAACTTGAAGTTTTTTAAAATGCTCCTATCTGATCAATCGGACAGGCATGGTTTCCACACTAGTGAGCCGATACACAATGGAAAAAATTTTGAAGGTGAAGAATAGTGAATAGCGATAAAACAATACAGGAAGAAATCAGCGAATATAGAGCGCAGTTCGAAAAGCACATGGCTTCGATTGCCGCCTATCAGGATAGGGCTCAGGTCGAGATGGCAGAAATACGCGCACTCAATAGCAAGGGTAGCGAAGAGATAAAGGAAATAAGGGAGGGGTTAAAGGAGTTGAAAGAGCGGCAAAAGCAGACGGGTGAGCACATTCGCGAAACGAGTGAGCGAATGCGTAAGACCGACGAGCAAATGCGTAAGACCGACGAGCAAATGCGCAAGACCGACGAGCAAATACGCAAGACAGGCAGACAGCTGAGCGACTTGAACAGCAACTGGGGCCGGTTCGTGGAGTCTCTGGTCGAGGGAAATCTGGTCGAGCTGCTGAGCGAGCGCGGCATCGACATTACCGGGACACTACCGAATGTGAAGACCCACTACGACGATGATGACGGGCGGCGCCATCACAAGGAATTCGATATCGTGGTCAGGAACGGCGAGGATGTTGTGGTGGTGGAGGTGAAGACCACTCTGAGACCGGACGATGTGACCCGGTTCATCGAGTCGATGAAGGTTTTCACACGGTTTTTACCGGAGTACCGGACGAAGCGGGTGTATGGTGCGGTGGCGTATATTCGCAGTCTTTCGCATGCCGAACTCTATGCCGAGAAGCAAAGACTGTTCGTGATTCGTGCGACCGGTGACAGTGCCAGCATTGTGAATAAGGAGGGGTTTGTGCCGGTGTCGTTCACGTCGGTGTCGCCGGGACCGGCTCAGAGACACCTCAGGGCGGTGCCCTCCGGGTGATCTTACGGTACCCGTCGGTTTGGCACTGCTACTGGATTCTGTTTGCCAGGTGGAGAAATAGTCGATGGGCATGATTGCTGTGTTTAGCCGGTACAACGAGACACAGCGCAAAAAGACGTGCAATCCGATCACAAAATTTCATCTGCCTGGATGCGAAGCGATTTCAATTTGAAATTCGAGTCTACTCGAATTTACGTTGCGATACTGGCGAAGTATTAGTTGAACTGTGGGATTCTGCCTGCTGAGTGTTTGTACGATCAGACTACTATTCAAAGTGATAAATTCGCTGATCGGTGACCACCCCGTGTAACGGAACATCCCAGGCGTTCCGGCCGATATGTTCCAGGTGTTGAAATTCGTGAGCGACACCCAAAACATAAGGACGTTGCCAGATGCCGGGTAAATTCAGCTGGTGCAAAGATCTGTCGTAGAAACCACCTCCCATTCCGATGCGGTTTCCCTGATCGTCAAACGCAACCAGAGGCGTCAGTACGAGATCAAGTTGCCGGGCGAACAGCCACCCATCTCTTGCCAGGTTGGGTTCGGGAATTCCGAAACGGTTGAGCCGCAGAGTCGCTCCAACCCTGAATCTTCCAAACAGAAGTCGATTCTCTCCACCCCTGTATAAGACTGGAAGATAGCAGTGTTTGTGATTTGCCAGCGAGTTGATCAGGGCGCGGGTGAGATCGATCTCCCCATCGTTCGGCCAGAAGAATGCAATTCTGCGACTGGTCAGATAAACCGGATGTTTTTGAAGTTGCTCAGCAATTCGTTGGGATGCAAGATGCTGTTGCTGACGTGTGAGAGATCTTCGGTGTAACCGGATTTCTCTTCTGATGCGCGATTGGTATGAAGACATCAATGTTGCAAATTTTAAAAGCCGCCCGCACGTGCCGCGTCGTCACCGGAAAACCTTGAACCAACATGTTCAAGTGGGTGACTGGTGTGCCGACTTCAGGTGCTTTGCGACAAGGCAATGCTCACAACAGTCGACTCATTTAGTCCCCGAATTATCCTTTAGGTTCAAAAGCGATAGGTCGACTCGAACACTACAGGCGGCATTTAAAAATTGCCGATTTCAAAGATTATAGAGTCAATCGGCCAAAGTTGCGTCGATTTTGTCAATCAGTTCGTCGAAATCGAATTGATGGGCTGAACTGCTGTTTTCTATGATTTGGGCAGCAAAGTTCAACGCAGCGATAATGGCAGCAGATTCGAGGGTTACTGAGGCGTTTGCTGTGGAATTTTGAATATTGGAGATTTCAGCGTTCAGCACACTCGCGGCATTGAGCAAAATTTGCTGCTGGTCCGGGGCGCACGCAAGGGAAACATCCCGACCTCCAATCTTGATCTTCAAAGTCTGTGAGGGGTCTTCCATAATCAGCTGTTCTTATATGGTTGATTGGCTTTCTTTAAGTCGCCGATGATATCCTTTATTTTTCGACTTGCCCTGCGGTTTCTATCAAGAAGCATTTGATTCGAAACCGACAGTTCATTATTTTTTTTGCGTAATTCGACGTTCTCCGACTTCAACGAATCGTAACTGGTAATCAGTTCAAGAACTTTCTGTTCAAGTAAGTCTGGTTTTGATGTTTCTTCGGTCATGGCTTCAGCAGGCAAATTCATATATGAGATTATGCTTTAAGTTAATGTTTTGTCAAATTGAATTGATGATTGATTTTATCAATATGTTTTCTTCCAAATTAGTGAACATTTCTCAGTGCAGGTCGTCAGGAAAATATACCCAGCTTGAAATGGGTGAACCCCAAATTTCTATATATTTTCGATGTACAGCATTCAACTGTTCAACAATCCATATCTGGTGTCAGGTTGCATCCTACGAAATTTTTTGATATTGCGTTGAATTGTTAAAATATGTACAAACAACAGGAGAATTTATAAATAGACCAATTAATATTCGGAGTAAGTCATGGTTAATCGTAGAAGCGCATTGAAGGCAATCGGATCGGTTCCTTTGGCGGTAGTGGCTGCCGGAACAGTCACACCCGCTGCCGCGACCGAGAACAATGTCGAGGCAGAACTTTGGATGTCAGACGGGTCGGTTTCAGGTTATTTTCTCGAACCTGAAACAAGTCCAGCCGGAGCTGTCATTCTGATACATGAATGGTGGGGGCTGAACGACCAGATCAGAAATGTTGTTCCCAGGTTCGCTGAAGCCGGATTCCTTTCCTTGGCTGTTGATCTTTATCAGGGGCAGGTCGCTAAGGATCCCGACACCGCACGCGAACTGATGGGAGATGTCCATCCAGATGTCGCAACAGAAACATTGACCACCTGGGTCGACTGGTTGCGAGAGCATCCCAAGAGCAACGGTAAAGTCGGGACTGTAGGTTGGTGTTTTGGTGGCGGATGGTCGCTGAACGCGTCAATTGCAACTCCGGTTGATGCAACCGTCATCTACTATGGACGCTGTGCGAAGGGACGCGAAGAGGTACAGAGCCTAAGCGGTCCGGTAATGGGCCATTTTGCCACCCGCGACGAATGGATCAATCAGGAAATGGTATCGGGATTCGAAAAAGCGATGGATGCCGCTGGTAAAATGTATAGCAATTTCTGGTATGAAGCTGATCATGGGTTTGCAAATCCTACGACCGAGCGTCACGACGCGGAAGATGCCAAACTTGCCTGGAGTCGAACGCTCGAATTTTTCAATCAGCATCTGAGCTGAGGTCGATATCCGAGATGCAGACGAGCCTCAAGAATGTAATTTTTGGAACTGGCCACTCCAGAGATACTGCCGAAGAGATCCGAAGAATTCCGGAACTTCTTTCTCAGCAGGTAGTCGGTCAGCACCACCTGATTGATCGTCTGTTGATCGGACTGCTTTGTGGCGGACATTTGTTGCTTGAGGGATTCCCCGGCTTGGCCAAAACGCGATCAGTCAAGGAACTGGCTAAATTCATTCAGGGGGAGTTTCATCGTATCCAGTTTACGCCGGACCTATTGCCAGCAGACTTGACTGGCACTGATATCTACCGCCCGGAAAAGGGTACGTTTGAATTTCAGAAAGGTCCGCTGTTTCACCAGATCATTTTGGCAGATGAGATCAATCGGGCACCGGCCAAAGTCCAGTCGGCGTTGCTCGAGGCCATGGAAGAACGGCAGATTACTGTCGGCAATCGAACCTATCCACTTCCGGACCTGTTCATGGTCTTGGCGACTCAGAATCCGATAGAGCACGAAGGTACCTATCCACTGCCCGAAGCCCAGCGCGATCGGTTTCTCATGCAGGTGAGGGTCGGCTATCCAGACAAATCCCAGGAGCAGGACATTCTCCGGATTGCCCGTTCGGAGGCACTGGCCGATCAGGCAGCTGCATCCTCTGACACCCTGCAGGTCACATACAGTTCCATTCTCGCGGCCCGGTCGCAAATTTATGAAATTCACATGGAACCGATGGTCGAGCAGTACATCATAGAGTTGATCGACGCATCACGCAATGTAAGGCGATACGATTCGGACCTAGAGCGCTGGATTGAGGTTGGAGCCAGTCCCCGCGGCACCATCGCTCTCGATGTGTGCTCGCGCGCCAGAGCATGGATGGATGCTCGGGATTATGTTTCTCCCGCTGATGTGCAGCAGGTTGCGTTGGACGTGTTGAGGCATAGATTGCTGCTGACGTTCGAGGCAGATGCCGAAAAAGTGGATGTCGATGAGGTCATTCAGAAGCTGATCGCGGTGGTTGCGGTACCCTGATCGGAACGGCAGATCATGCTGACCGGAATCGATGTATCCACAGAACAATTGGTTCGATTACGACCGCTGGCACACAGCTTGTATTTACCCGAACATTTGGGTGCCCTGTTAGTCGGTGAGACGCGTTCAGCCATCCCCGGTCGCGGGATGGATTATGAAGAATCCAGAAAATACACACCGGGCGATGATTCAAGAATGATTGACTGGCGTGTTACAGCACGCACCGGAACCGCGCACACCAAGGTATTTCGTGAAGATCGCCAGCGAATGGTATATCTGATAGTCGATATGTCATCATCCATGCGGTTCGGCACTCGTACCTCGTTCAAATCAGTGGTTGCGGCAGAAGTTGCGTCGCTGATTGCCTGGGCGGCACTTGATCAGGGAAATCTGGTATCGATTACAGGTATTTCTGATTCTCAACTATTCCAGTCGCGATTCGCATCAATCGCGCGCGGTCTGACTCGACAGCTCGCTGTACTTTCTGAACTCAGTCAAGATACCGGTTCTACCGGTGGCTTTGACGGACTGGGAGAAGCGTTCGCGTCAATTGCAAGACGCGTGCGGTATGGTGACATGGTCGTTGCGATCAGCGATTTTTCCAACCTCTCAGCTACCGCTATCGGAACATTCGATTTCTTCTGCGCGAAAAAAGCACTCGGTCTGATCTGGGTATATGACAGAGTGGAACGAACCGCGTTGCCGTCGGGATTTTATCGGGTCACGGATGGTACCAGTTATGCAGCACTTCGCATTTCCTCGAAACGACGCTCAAAAAATTTACAAAGCGTTCTGGATGAGAGAAACGACAGATTCCGAGATGTGGTGACCAGATATCGAGCGCCTTTGATCGAGTTGAGTCCGGGTGATGATGTGTCAAGATCTCTAAACGCAGTTTTTAATCGCAGGTCGCACGTTGGGAGGCGAGTAACCCGCTAATGACATTGTCGTGATCATAGGCTTCTTGATCAATGAATACGCTACACAGTATCGGTATTGCACTTCCAAGTCATCGTCATGCCAGTTGATACGTCCTTACTTGAGCAGTTGCGGGATATCATTCCGCCGCCGGAACCAGGGTTTTGGCCACCAGCTGTTGGATGGTGGATACTTGTAATCCTGATGGCCTTGTTACCGCTTGGATTCAGATATCTGTTCAATTTGATGAGAGAACGTCACGCAAGACAGCACATTACACGCGACATTTCCAAAGTAATGACACTGCAGTCGGAGCAGGCTGCGATCAGACTCTCAATTCTCATGCGCAAGGTTGCGATGAACAGATTTCCACACTCTTCGGTGGCGGGACTGACCGGTGATGACTGGTTGCAGTTTCTGGATTCCAGCGGGGAAACAGACCAGTTCACGCGAGGTCCCGGACGCTTGCTGATCACCGCACCTTACGAACGACACCATGTCTGCGATGTTGACTCGCTTGCGCAAGTGTGCATGAAATGGGTGAAGCACGTTACCTAGGAAGTGATGGGATGTTGAGATTCGCCTGGATATGGATGTTTGTACTTGTGCCGTTACCCATCGTGGTCCGCTGGCTTGTTCCAAAAAGCGATCAGATATTGCCGTCATTGAAGGCACCATTTTTCCACGAGGTAGCCAAGCGTGGGTTAACCGCTGACGCACCTTCTCCGGCGTCGATTGTTCTGGCTACGATTTTATGGATAGCGTTGGTGGTTTCGTCTGCGCGCCCGGTTTGGGTTCATGAATCAATGGAAGTACCCATATCCGGTCGAGATATCCTGATTGCGTTGGACGCTTCAGGCAGCATGGATCAGCAGGATTTTTCAGAGAGCAAGCGTTCCAGATTCGAAGTTGTGAGACGGATAGCAGGAGATTTCGTGCTACGCAGGAAAGGCGACCGGGTCGGACTGATACTTTTTGGCGATCTCCCTTATCTTTACGCACCCTTAACCTTTGATGTCGACACGGTACATGAATTTCTCAGCACCTCACGAACCCGATTTGCCGGCGCACGCACGGCGATTGGGGACTCGATCGGGTTGGCTGTCAAAGTGTTGCGTGATCGACCGGCGGAGAATCGAATTCTGATTCTGCTGACGGACGGCGAGAATTCCGCGGGATCGATAGAGCCTCTGCAAGCCATGCAATTGGCTGTGGACCACGGGGTTCGAATCTATACGATTGCCATAGGTGCACTGCCGGAGGCACCTTCTGCAACAGGTAGTGTTGCGGGTGGTGTTCTCGGCAGAATCGCAGCGAGTACCGGCGGAATCTATTTTCATGCTTCCAATCCGCGCGATTTGGAAAGAATTTACGATGAGATCGATAGATATGAGCCGATTGAAGACGAATTGGCCCGTAAAGTGATTGCCAGAGAACTGTATCCATGGCCATTGACGTTGTCGCTCATATCGTTGGTGATACTCGTGTTTTGGAATTCCATTTCGGCATGGTTGGGTGGTTACACTCGAAGGATTGCGGGCAATGTCATTTCCGACTGAATTCGTGTTTCTGAGACCTTGGTGGTTGCTGTTGCTGTCGTTGGGGCCGTTGCTGGCATTCGCGATCACTCGACGAGGTGCAGACAGCTGGGCGGCAGTTTGTGATCCTTTACTTTTGCGGCACCTGGTTTCCGGCGGTAGCAACAGATCGGTGATGCTGGTTCGTGTTTTGGCATTCTCAGCATGGACGCTGGCGGTTCTCGCTCTTGCCGGGCCAGCGTGGGACCGGGAGAAAACCGAACTATTCGAGAATCTGGATGCAGCTGTGGTTGTACTCGACCTTTCTCAATCCATGAATTCCACCGATTTGCTTCCTTCCAGGTTTGAAAGAGCGCGCTACAAGTCGATCGAGCTGATAGAAAATCAGAGCAGCCGGGCGACCGGCCTCGTGGTGTTTGCGGGGAGTGCTTTCAATGTCGTTCCGGTGTCAGATGATGTCGCGACACTGACACACCTCATTCAGTCTTTGCAGACCTCGATGATGCCGGTACAGGGCAGCAGAGCCAGTCTTGGAATCGAGCGCGCCCGGCAGATGCTGAAAGGTTCGGGTTACCAATCCGGGTCCGTTGTCCTGATAACTGATGGAGTGGACCCTGCCGCCATGGAAGCGGTAAAGACTTTGCGTGACGACGGTTACAGTCTGTCGGTAATCGGTGTCGGAACCGAGTCTGGTGCACCAGTCACAACATCGGGTGGCGAATTCCTGAAAGACGCGGGTGGCAACCTCATCACAGCGACCGTAAATTACTCGGAGTTGGCTCAACTCGCAGCAGCAGGTGGTGGAACATTTACTACGATTACCGGGGAAATATCAGCTGTCCTGCCCCAGGGGTCTGAATTCGCGGCGGATATAACGGGTACCGATGAATTGGCGACAATTGCACAATGGAAGGATCGGGGTCCGTATATCCTGATATTTCTGGTACCGCTGGCTGCCTGCCTGTTTCGACGAGGATGGTTGCTGGCGATTGCCTTAATTTTGGTCTTTCCAGCACAGCAGTCTTTTGCGTTTGAATGGTCCGACTTATGGCAACGGCCGGATCAGCGCGCTGCGGCTTCGGTGCGTGCTGGAAATTACGACTATCAGCTCTTGCAGTTTGTCCCGGAGTGGAATGGTGTCGCCCTTTACCGCGCAGAAAAATTTAGTCAGGCAGCGACAGAATTCTCATATTCGGATGATGTTGTCTCTATCTACAACCGCGGCAATGCATTGGCAATGTCGGGAGATTTTGCCGCAGCCATTGACCAATATGAGGATGCATTACAGATTGATCCGGACTTTGAAAGTGCCCAGTTCAATCTTGATATCGTGAGACAACTGCTACAGCAACAGGAGAAGTCGGCAATGTCTATGGATTCAGAACGTCAGGATCAGACCGACAGTCAGCAGGTGGAGACAAAAGACACTGCGCCGGATGATTTTTCCGCTCCACCAAATCGGGGAAACCAACACGAAGGGCAGGATGAGGGAGGTCTGAGTCGTCGTAGCGGGCAGCAATCGATGGGTGGCGACAGATCAGAAGAGGACGAATTGTTGGCGGAGCGGGGCGATTCCAGCGAACGGATTGAGCTGCAAGCCAATCTGGACGATGAGTTGAATCAGGTGATGGAACAGTGGTTGCGGCAAATTCCGGATGATCCGGCAGGGTTACTTCGACGAAAGTTCCACTACGAATATATGCTTCAAAATGAAGCTCATCCGATGGTTCAGCCTTGGTAGCATTGAGACGAGTATGAAAACTGTTTTTCGGATTTGGATTTTCGTCGCGGTGATATTGCCGGTTCTGTTGTCCGCATCCAGTCACTCGAACGCAATCAAGGCTTACCTTGATCGGGAGGAAGTGTATCTGGATGAATCTGTCAATCTGATAGTAACTTTTAAGGGCGTTGCAACCGATGTCAGCGGCAGTCCCGACCTGTCCATGATCGAAAACGATTTTGACGTTGTGAGCGAGTCGACGCAGACAAGCATTCAGATTCTCAACGGTGTCTCCAATGTCGTACACAACTGGATATTTGGGATCAGACCCAAGAAAACCGGCACCCTCATCATTCCGGGGATTTCGTTCGGTCGGTACAAATCCAATCCAATGCAAATCGAGGTCAGGGAATTTACCGGTAATGTTCGAAAAGCCGGTGAAGACCTGTTTGTGGAGATTGAAGCTACACCGCAAAATCCTTATGTTCAGTCGCAAGTGATTTATGTAGCCAGACTGTTCACCGCGGTCGACATTGCGCAAGGCAGTCTTTCAGACCCTGTAGTGAGTTCCGCCGAAGTGCAGCAGTTGGGAAGTGACCGTAGATACGATTCAAAGCGCGGTGGCAGGAATTATGACGTGATAGAAAAGCGTTACGTAATATTCCCGGAACAGAGCGGAACTCACGAAATTTCACCAGTGGAATTCACAGGAGTTATTTCCGATTACAATCAATCCACGCTACAGACACAGTACCGGCGCGAGCGTATCAGTTCCGAGCCAGTGGTTCTTCAGGTTCGTCCCAAACCGCCTTCCTACTCCGGTAAGACCTGGTTGCCGGCCAGTGACCTGCAGATGTCGGACTCTTGGAACGGACACCTGCCTGATCTGGAAGTTGGCAGACCCGAAACCAGGAAAATCTCGATCGAGGCTATTGGGTTGCGTGCGATTCAACTGACTTCTCCGGACTACGAAGTAGACCAATCACTGCGAATTTACAGCAATAGTCCAAAACTGAATACACATCAGACATCATGGGCAACCGTCGCCCAGCGTGACGAGGAGTTCGTTGTCATTCCCAATACAACAGAAAACGTGACAATACCAGAATTCAGAGTAGTCTGGTGGGACGTTGACGAAGACAAAGAAAAGGTAGCGATATTGCCGCGGATGACGAATATCCAGGCGGCATCTGGAACAGCAACCTCAGCGAGCAGTGATTCTGAAGATCAATCCCTGGCTTCAGTAGTCCCTGACACACATTCACCCGTTACGGTCGAACCAGACCGGACCTGGATGCTGATAAGTGTCGGAATGCTGATTATGTGGTTGGGGACACTCGCCGGCTGGTACTACAATCGTAGGAAGGAAGTCAAACGACGTGCAGACGATTTCGAACCTAGTGACCAGCGTACTTCGACAATTCAAAAATCTATACGCGACATCAGAAGAGCCTGTCGTGATAGCGATGCTGGCAGAGTCGCTACCGCACTGCATGATTTGGCTCGATTGTGGTGGCCCGAACAATCACCGAGAAACTTGATCGATTTCGGATTGCGAGTTGGCGACGGGGAATTCAACCGCGAATTGAGGCATCTGGATTCGAAGATTTACTCGAACGATTCGCAGAGTTGGGATGGTGATCGATTCTGGAAACAGTTTGCACGTATCCGAAAAACTGTACAAACCCCATTGAAAAAACGACGTGGTAAATTCTTTTTAACGCGGTCAGAGCAATATTCCGAGAACTTGTGGTTCGAACAGGAATTCTCAACCGACTGATTACACTGTAGTGTTGTCAAACGTGCTTGGTGTCACGCTGTTTTCTTTGATTGATTAGTTGAAATATTGCGAGCCCGAAGAATGTCACAAAGAAGACGAGAGTCCATCCTGGAATGCTCAGTCCAAGAAATGTCCATTGGGTTTCCGCACATTCGCCTGTACCACCGAGAATAATTGGGATTGCGTCCATGAATGGATTGTTTGCCAAAATAAAGCCAATTCCGGGAAAGCACTCGGGGACCCTGTCTGACGGTAGATTTTGAAGCCACACGTGTCTTCCTGCAATTGCCGCACCAAATATCGAAAACACCATCAGTGCAACACTGTATTTGATTTTTCCGCGTTTGGAAGGATTGTGTATAAACGCGGTAAAACCCACCAACCCGATCAGCATGATTGAGATTCTCTGTACCATGCACAATGGGCACGGTTCAAGATACATCACATACTGCATGTAGTAGGCAATCGCGATAAAGACCGCACAAACTACAAAGATGCCTAGATTGCTGATTCTAAAACTGCTCATTAGGATTAGCTCAATTTCGCTGCTTGCGGTCGATTGAAGTCAGATATTACAGGGAATTATATAGAACAGTTATGAAAAGTAGATTAAGTATTTGATTGTGTTGATTTGAGGCGGTTCACTCAGCAAAATGCAATTCGTCGCCTGAGAAAATTCCTCTCAATCTGTGTCCCGGAAACACTGACTGTCATGCAACCGCGTTTCGGGATTTCCACGATATTCACAACAATGTTGCCAGTCGGCAAACAGGGCATATCTCGTCTTTTTCGCTAACAGGAATGCGCCAGCTATTTTGCCTGAAATGACGAAATACACGGATTAGGCCCCAGGTGACGAAACTTTGCATAGCCGCACGATCAGTGACAATCTATACCCCTGATCAGCGACGAATCGGCTACATCGCAATTTGTTTCGTTTGGCAGATTAAAATTTAGAATTCCAGCAATTTCTAATACAATTAAATTAGAAGGCCAACAATCTGTCAGGCGACTTTGTCTCGATTTTGTAAAAGCGAATTCCGGGGCCTTGGCTTTCACTCAACTGAATGGTAACCGAATCATGCGGATATTGCTAATCAATCCCAACACCAGCGAGTTTGTGACCAATCGGGCGGTCGATGCGGCACTGAAAGTCGCTTCGCGCGATACGGCAATCGAAGGCGTGACCGGCAAGTTCGGCGCACCGATCATCAACAGTGAATCTGACATTGCAATTGGTTCTCATTCGGCAGTGGATCTCGCGGCGGCCCATTCGACAGGTTTTGATGGGATCGGACTTGCTATTTCATTTGATACAGGTCTCGCAGCACTGCGCGAGATGCTGTCGATACCTGTTGCAGGCATGGCGGAAAGCTCGATTCGACACGCGCTTACGCTAGGTGAGAGGATCGCGTTGGTGTCGTTCGCCAAGCGTACGCGGCCGCTGTACGAAAGATTGGTACTGCAATAC
Organism: Arenicellales bacterium; assembly: GCA_963666625.1. Taxonomy (GTDB): domain Bacteria; phylum Pseudomonadota; class Gammaproteobacteria; order Arenicellales; family JAJDZL01; genus JAJDZL01. The sequence continues at coordinate 1,049,780 of OY762925.1, read as the reverse complement.
ATGAACCAAGACAATCTCGCGGGTGTCCGATGCATGGAGGCACTTTCTTTCGCTAGTATGAATGATCCCGATTACCTGCAGTACAGAATAGCCTTGGAGGTCGCGAAAACCACGCGTGCACTGGAATGCGACGTAATTATCCTGCTCGCGACTGCATTTGCAGGTCTGACCGGTGAAGTAGAACACAAAGTTCCAGTGATCGACCCGGTAACGACAATGATCGATGAACTTGAGTCATCCGCAAGAGATGATCGAATTTCTCGACGGCTCACCGATGAAACGTACCCCCAAAACAAGTTAATGCTTGGTGTGTCTGAAGAGTTGGCAAATTTCTACCAAAATTTACCGTTGAAGTGAATCGTTCCAGCAATGTCCTGCCATCTGTTGAGAAGAAGAGTCCGAGTAGAATATTCCGTCAATTTTGTTCTGCTATAATTTTTCGCCGTACTGTCAAATTTCTGAATATCTGGACAGTATGGTGGCACTGGTTTGCATGTGACCGATAAACCGGTGCTGTTACTTTATATATGACAGCTCGAGGAGAAATGATGGCTGACGAACATGTCGATCAGGATCGCCGGCGGTTTTTGACAGGTGTCACAACGGGTGTGGGTGCGGCTGGTGTCGCAGCCGCCGCAGTACCGTTTGTAGCCAGTATGACACCGAGCGCGAAAGCCCGTGCGGCTGGAGCACCTGTACTCGTGGACATCGGGGATCTGGAACCCGGAAAACTGCTCAAGATCGAATGGCGTGGCAAACCTGTATGGATTATCAAGCGGACGCAGGAAATGCTCGATTCACTGGAGACAGTGAAAGACGAACTGGCAGACCCTGATTCAGACCGAGACCAACAACCTGAATACGCGCAGAACGCCACCCGCTCCATAGAACCCGAAGTGTTGGTTTTGGTCGGACTGTGCACCCACCTTGGCTGTTCACCCCTTGAAAAACTCAAACCGGGGGAATTGGATTCGGATTGGCGGGGAGGTTTTTTCTGTCCTTGTCACGGATCAAAGTTCGACCTGGCTGGGCGTGTATTCAAAAATGTACCCGCGCCGACCAATCTTGAGGTTCCCCCACATCGATTCCTATCCGATTCTCGAGTTGAGATCGGTGTTGATACGACTAAGGAAGACTTGGCGTGATAGCGAAACTTCGTAACTGGATTGATGAGCGCTATCCCGCGACGAAAGTCTGGGAAGAGCACGTCTCGAAATACTACGCACCGAAAAATTTCAATTTCTGGTATTTTTTCGGATCTCTGGCACTTCTTGTTCTGGTCTTGCAGATCGTAACGGGAATTTTCCTGACAATGCACTACAAACCCGATACCGAACTGGCATTTGATTCGGTAGAGCACATTATGAGGGATGTGTCATGGGGGTGGCTGATGCGCTATCTACACTCGACCGGCGCCTCATTGTTTTTTGTGGTGATTTATCTGCACATGTTCCGAGGGTTGCTTTATGGCTCTCACCGCAAACCTCGCGAACTGTTGTGGATAGTTGGAATGGTAATCTATCTGACGCTGATGGCGGAAGCTTTTTTTGGCTACCTGCTGCCCTGGGGCAACATGTCGTACTGGGGTGCGCAGGTGATCATTTCGCTGTTTGCGGCGATTCCCTATATCGGTGAAGGCCTTGCGGAATGGATACGCGGCGATTTCGTGGTGTCCGATGCAACCCTGACACGGTTTTTCGCATTCCATGTCATTTTGGTTCCTCTCCTGTTGCTGGGTCTTGTATTTGTGCATCTGGTGGCACTTCACAAGGTTGGATCCAACAACCCGGACGGTATCGAGATCAAGGCGGACAAGAAAGAAGACGGAACGCCGAAGGATGGTATTCCGTTTCATCCTTATTACACGGTCAAGGATCTTTTCGGCGCAGGTGTATTTCTCTTTATCCTTTTTGGCATCACCTTCATTACGCCCGAGTTATCGGGGTGGTTTCTCGAGCGCGCGAATTTCGAACCGGCCAACGCACTGCAAACCCCACCGGACATCATTCCGTTGTGGTACCTGACACCGTATTACTCGATTCTTCGTGCGGTTACCTATCCGTTATTCGGTGTGGATGCAAAGCTATGGGGAGTTCTCTCCATGGGGTTTGCGATATTTCTGTTCTTCCTGCTTCCCTGGTTGGACCGGTCGCCGGTAAAGTCTATTCGATACCGAGGCTGGATGTTCAAGACGGCATTGACTGTATTCACCGTGTCGTTCGTGTTGCTCGGTTATCTGGGCACAAAAAATCCGCAGGCGATCGATTTGTTCCTGTTTACCAATGTCAGGTGGGCACAGATCTGTTATTTCCTATACTTCGCATTTTTCCTGTTGATGCCGATATACACACGGCTTGATCCTGTGAAACCAGTTCCAGACCGGGTGACGTTCAAATGATCAGACTAATCGTTTCAATATTGTTGCTGTCTTTTGCCGGGAACGTCTTCGCGGCATCCGGGGGTTCAGAGGACCTGGATTCAGTCTATGTCAATCTGGATGACCGCAAATCGTTACAGCAAGGCGCAGCTACGTTCGCTAGCTATTGTCTGTCCTGTCACGGCATCAAATACATGCGATATAACCGGATGGCGGACGATTTAGGTATCAGCGAGGAAGTGTTGCGGGAGAATTTTCTTGTTGCATCACAAAAACCGTCGGATCAAATGGATGTAACCATGTCGGAAGAGGATGCCAAACGCTGGTTTGGCACCGCGCCTCCGGACCTTAGCCTGATTGCGCGATCGCGCACGCCGGATTGGATTTACACATTCTTGAGAGGATTTCATGCTGACGACAGCTCTGTAACCGGATGGAACAACGAACTGTTCCAGGATGTGGCGATGCCACACGTGTTATACGAGCAACAGCAGAAGTTCGAGCCGCAAGAGTACGACAGTCTGGTTCGTGACGTCGTGAACTTTTTGGTCTATGTCGCTGAACCGGCAAAACTCGTTCGTTACAACATTGGGATACTTGTACTACTTTTTACGGGTCTTTTTACATTCCTTGCTTATCTATTGAAGAAGGAGTACTGGAAAGACATTCATTGAATAACTTGAAAGTTCCATATTTGCCCCTACATATAATTTTGCAATTCGTCCAGTAACGTAGAGAACCGGTTGAACTCGGAAAATGGCAGAAGCAATTGAGAACCGAAGATCTGGGATGATTCTGTTTACGACCGAGACTTGTATTGAGGGTCATGCATGCCGGATGGTACTGCACGAAAAGGAAGTGGAGTGCGAAGTTGAGTATGTCGACCTGAACCGCAACCCGAATCCCATCATTGAATTGAATCCGTATGGTGAGAGCCCAACATTGATGGACCGGGATATGGTCCTTTACGGGTCTCATGTTGTAGCGGAATACCTGGACGACCGACTTCCCCATCCGCCCCTGATGCCGCCTGATCCGGTGAATCGAGGCAGGGTAAGAATGATGATATACAGAAGTCAGCGTGACTGGTTGCATAAGCTCAGGGAACTGGACGAAAAGAAACAGAAGCCGAACAAGACATTCCGTACCGCGCTCAGTCGCGATTTGTCCAGTTTGGCTCCTTACATGGCGGAACAGGAATTCTGGCTGGGTGAAGAATTCAGCTTGGTCGATTGTTTCATTGCTCCTTTATTGTGGCGACTGAAGCACTATGGAATTGAACTGCCGTCTCAAACACGTTCCATCACGCAATATGCCAACCGCATTTTCGGCAGGGATTCGTTCCGCAAAAGTCTGAGCGATGCGGAGATGGAAATGCAGTTAGATTGATGCTGCCATGCAAGACGAGATTTCCAAAGTACCGTACTTGATTGACGCGATGCGAAATTGGGCGATGGATTCAGGGTACACGCCGTATTTGACGATTCAGGCCGACTATCCGGAAGTGAATCTTCCGTTTGAAAAAATCGAATGTAAAGACGGATTGGTTACACTCAACATTCATGATCGCGCATTGAGAGGCTACACGGTTTCCGAAGGTTGGATATTGTTCGAGACAAGATTTTCCGGAGAGAGTCACCACGTGGATTTACCGCTTGAGTCAGTGGTGTCGCTGGTTGTCCCCGAAGTGATGAATCAGATGGTTTTCAAAGAGTATTGTCCGGAATCCGCACAATACGACAATTCATCACAGACATCAGACAAATCGCCACGCAAGGGCAAACCTCACTTGCGCCTTGTTTAGTGAACGATAGCAGATTACAACATTCCCCAGGCGGTCCGCGATTGCCGAAAATTCGCAGTACGACAATTCTATCGGTGCGTCGAGGCAATAGCGTTGTACTCGGTGGAGATGGGCAGGTTTCGCTTGGTGATACCGTAATCAAGTCGAACACCAAGAAAGTACGTCGCCTATACAAGGACCAAGTGCTGGCGGGATTCGCGGGTGGCACCGCGGATGCCTTCACTTTGTTTGAACGTTTTGAGGGGAAGCTGGAAGAGTACTCGGGGAATCTTGTTCGATCAGCTGTAGAACTCGCGAAAGACTGGCGAACCGACCGATTTCTAAGACGGTTGGAGGCACTGCTCGTCGTCTGTGACCTGAACGAATCCCTGATTATTTCGGGTAATGGCGATGTGATACAGCCTGAAGATGGGCTGATGGCAATAGGGTCTGGTGGTAATTATGCCAAGGCGGCTGCCAAAGCGTTGATTGAATCAACGGATCTGAATGCCAGGCAGATTGTTGAGAAAAGTCTTGCCATTGCCGGCGAGATCTGCGTGTATACCAATCACAGCATAACGATAGAAGAGCTGGAGGCTTGACAGAAAGTGTCGGAGATGACACCTCGGGAAATTGTCCAGGAGCTGGACAAACATATCATTGGGCAACTGGAAGCCAAGCGCGCGGTTGCCAACGCACTACGCAATCGGTGGCGGCGTCTCAACGTCGAGAATGAGGAAATCCGAGCGGAAATCACACCGAAGAATATCCTGATGATCGGTCCGACCGGTGTTGGAAAAACTGAAATTGCCCGCCGGCTTGCGAAGCTCGCGAGTGCTCCTTTTCTCAAGGTTGAAGCATCCAAGTTTACCGAGGTTGGTTATGTTGGACGCGAGGTTGACTCGATCGTTCGCGATCTGCTGGAATTGGCCGTCAAGATGGTGCGTGAAGAGAATTTCGAGATGGTTCAAGCCCGTGCGGAGGCGGAAGCGGAAGAATCGGTACTGGATATCCTGATCCCCCCTGCTCGTACCAATTCTGACGATGACTATGAAATGTCAGGTCCAAACTATGACGACGACGAAATGCGAGACGGCTTTTCGCTCAATCGTCTCGAAGAGAAGACCGAAATGATACCCAAAGAGGACAGTGCGGCCAGAAAGTCATTCAGAAAGAAGATCAGGCGGGGCGAGTTAGACGACAAGGAAATCGAGATCGAACTCAGCACTTCGATTGGCGTCGAGATATTTGGACCGCCAGGGTTCGAAGAGATGACCAGTCAGTTGCAGGGTATGATGCAGAATCTGGGAAATCGAAAGAGCCGAAAACGAAGGGTAACTGTCGCGCAAGCGCTCAAATTGCTGACGGATGAAGCGGCCGAACGCATGGTCAATGACGAACAGATCAAATTGGATGCCATAAGTCGGGTAGAGGAGAATGGCATCGTATTTTTGGATGAAATAGACAAGATTGTTGGTCGCTCCCACCACAGTAGCGGTCCGGATGTTTCCCGTGAAGGCGTTCAGCGCGATTTGCTTCCACTCGTTGAGGGTGCGACCGTTTCGACCCGATACGGTATGGTGAAAACCGATCATATATTATTCATCGCCTCTGGTGCGTTCCAGCTGACGAAGCCGTCGGATCTCATTCCTGAGCTGCAGGGTCGCCTGCCCATCAGGGTGGAGTTGAATGCGCTGACCACCGAAGATTTCATTCGAATTCTGAACGAGACGGATAGCTCACTGACACAACAGTATTTCGAACTGATGAAAACCGAGGGTTTGGAACTGGAGTTTGTCGATTCGGGTGTGCAGTGTCTGGCTGAATTTGCATGGCGAGTGAACGAGTCAACTGAGAATATCGGTGCCCGCAGGTTGCACACGGTTATGGAGCGTCTGCTGGAGAAGGTTTCTTTTGAAGCCGCCGACCGAAGCGGCGACAAAGTCGTTGTCGACAAATCATTCGTCGAACAGGAGTTGAAAGGGCTCGTCGAAGACCAGCAACTTGCCCGTTACATCCTATAGACACTTTCCTCTTACAGCATCGGTGCTGTCATTTCATACATTCAGTACGCAGTTCTTTCGCAAAATTCCGGTTGACGCCACTCGCTGCTTTCCCCGTTCTGTATATACTGTGTTCGCGCGGTTGTTGATGCAATTCGCAGTTGCGGTAGGATCGGATTCTTCGCGAGATTCTCGCTCGGCCTTTTCTGTACCCGGTTTCATGCGCTGACGCATACAACCGTAGCGAATCCGTTGTTCCTGCTTTCTACTGTACCTTTATTCGCCGCACTTGCCGGGTGGTGATTGCCGGGCGAAAGAGTGACTGGCACTCTTATCGCACACTTGATTCTCATGCTTCTGACTGAACTCTGGAGACAATCGAGAAGTGAAAATACAGATGATATTTCGGTTCTGACAGTGTATGATTACAATTCGAGAAGCAGGGGAGACATTCAAGATTTACAATCACTTCGTTGTTCAAATTTTATTAACAATATCAAGTAATTGTAGTTGACAGGCCGAACACTGCGGGACGGCCATGATTCCCAACCGCAACCATGGCATTCAGTAGGGAGAGAATTTCATCAATGGACAATGTGAAACCCAATATTGAAGACCTGGACAGGAAGAATCGCGAAGTGCAGTTTTACATCGGCTGCATGCACGAAGAAGGTGACGACATGCCTCAAGACTTCACCAAAGCCGCATACTGGTATCGTAAGGCTGCAGAGCAGGGACTTGCCGACGCGCAACACAGACTTGGTCTCATGTATTTGGAAGGAGTCGGTGTCAGAAAAGATCATAGAAAGGCATTGCGTTGGGTTTTCAAGGCCGCCGATCAGGGACTGGATTTTGCACAGCTCGAACTTGGTCTCATGTATTTAGAGGGCTCTGGCGTGAAGCAGGATTCAAGCAAGGCTGCTCACTGGATCAGCAAGGCGGTGGATCAGGGTTTGGCGAGCGCGCAGTGCGCCTTAGGTCATATGTACGAATATGGAGACGGCGTGGACAGGGATCCAGCCGAAGCCATGGGCTGGTACCGTAAAGCCGCCGATCAGGAAGATGTATATGGACAATTCCATGTCGGCTCGATGCATGTCAGGGGTGATGGCGTGAAACGAAGTTTCAAAAAGGCTCTGCATTGGTACCGAAAGGCCGCCGAGCAAGGGCTTGCCACAGCACAATTCAACATCGGTGTCATGTATAGCCACGCTGAAGGCGTGAGGCAGGATTTCAAAGAAGCTATGCGTTGGTATTGTAAAGCCGCCGATCAGGGATTCGCTTTGGCGCAGCATAACCTCGGAGAGCTGTTCCGCAATGGAGACGGTGTGGAGGTAGACTTAAGCGAAGCGTTGCGCTGGTTTCGCAAGGCCGCTGATCAGGGACTTGCGGAATCGCAGTGCAATCTAGGTCTGTGTTACGACTGCGGATACGGTGTAGAGAAGGATATTGGCAAGGCGAAGCACTGGTACCGTAAGGCCGCTGATCAGGGATTGGCGCTCGCGCAGTATGAACTTGGATACGCTCTGGAAATGAACGTAGACAATGAAGAGGATTTCGACGAGGCCGTACACTGGTACCGTAAGGCCGCCGATCAGGGGCTTGCGGACGCGCAGCACCAGCTCGGCATGATGTATTCCGTAGGTAAAGGCGTGAATCAGGATTTCGACGAGGCTGAGCACTGGTTGCGCAAGGCTACAGAGCAGGATCATGACATTGCTCAATACCACCTCGGTTTAATGTATCAACATGCTTCAAGTTCGAATCAGGATGTAGACGAGGCTGTGCACTGGTACCGTAAGGCCGCTAAACAGGGGCTTGCGGACGCACAGTATAAACTCGGATACATGTATTTCTACGGTGAAGACGTAGAGCAGAACCAAAGCGAGGCTGTGCGTTGGTTTCGTAAAGCCGCAGAGCGGGGTCACGTCGTCTCGCAGGCATTTCTCGGCGACATCTACTACGATGGCGACTGCGTGAAGCAAGACTACGGCAAGGCTGCACGCTGGTTTCGCGAAGCCGCCGATAACGAGGATATCGAATCACAATTCGCCCTTGGCGGAATGTACTTTGACGGCGACGGTGTGGAGCAGGATTACGACGAAGCTGTTCGCTGGATTCGCAAGTCCGCGGAACAGGGTTATCTCGAGGCACAGTTCTTTCTAGCTGACATCTACAATGAAGGCGATGGCGTGGAGCAGGATTACAGTGAGGCTGCTCACTGGTTTCGTAAAGCCGCCGAAAACGAAGATATTGCTTCACAGATCGCCATTGGTGAAATGTACCTTGAGGGCAAGGGCGTGGAGCAGGATTACAGCGAGGCTTTACGCTGGTTTCTCAAAGGTGCCGAAGCGGGGGATTTCGACGCACAATTTCAACTGGCTACCATGTATTCTGAAGGTCAGGGCGTGGAGCAGGATTACAGCGAGGCTTTGCGCTGGTTTCTCAAAGGTGCCGAGGGGGGAGATGTCATCGCGCAATTTCAACTGGCTACCGTGTATTTTGAAGGCAAAGGCGTGGAGCAGGATTTCAGCAAAGCACTTCATTGGACCCGCGAGGCCGCATCCGCGGGGAGCATTCCAGCAAAGGAACTGCTTGGTTACATGTACCTGAGGGGTGAGGGCGTTGAAAAAGACCTGGTGAAAGCCTATGCGTGGATGACGTATGCCGGAAAGTATGGCAACTCATATGCAGATTATGCGACGGAACTTGCTTCAGAAATCACCGACGATGAGATTGCCGAGGGGCAGAGATTGGCCAAACAGTTTGAGGAAAACTACTTGTCAGAATTTAAGAAAGGATTTTTGTCTCTGTTCGGTAAAAATCGTGAACGGACAAATTCCTTAACTGATTGATATCTTCGTGTCATCCAGATTGGACTAGGATTTTCCTACAGGATAGTTCGACTTGCTATTGTCCGTGTAATTCCTCGCTCGTATCATCATCAGCCGAAAAACAGTTTTGTTCACAATTCGCACTTTTGAGTGCCGTCCTAAAATCCTATCCTTATTTTTGCTTCACGTAATGGTCTACCGGTACGTGATGTGCCTTGCAAGACGAGAACCACTTTCCAGTGAAGCTTGATTGAGTCGAGCGGACCGAAATTCCAGCATTTATGCAAAATTTTTTTGCTGGGACTTGAAAAAAAGATTTCCGCTCCCATTTATTCAGTCAGATGATTCACGACAACCGGGAATCAATTTACTGACTAATTATTGAGGTGAAATAAATGAATCAACTTGTTAGAACCAGAGATTGGAACAGAAACCCTGTTTCTGTTTTCGATACGAATTGGGATGTCTTCAATCCGAGTTCGATGTTTCGGAATTCAGCAAGAGTAGGTGCCAGTGTACCCGCCGTTGACATCAGTGAAACTGATACGGAGTACAAGGTTGTTGCAGATCTACCGGGGATTTCGAAGGATGCGCTGGACGTTTCTGTCACCGATAATGTCCTGAGTATCGTGGTTAGCGCCCAAAAAGAAGACGAGGAAAACTTCGAGGGCCGCATGATACGCAAGGAGCGTTACCATGGAAAGGTTACCAGATCGTTCAAACTGAGCGATGCTGTGGACAGCGAGAACATTCAGGCCAGTTACAAGGACGGTGTGCTGTCCATCTCTGTGCCGAAGAAAGAGTCTACGCAGTCCAAAAAGATTGAAATTTCTGTTCACTAACTCCTTTCTTCGCTCAATACCAGACAATTGAGCAACCAATTGAGCGGCTGTTCCAAATCAGTCGCTCTTTTTTTTGGGGCAGTAGGTGTATCCGCGAACCTAATTTTTCGGATAATAAAGACAACTCGAAAATCGGTGATCGACAGGTTATGACAGTCAATAAATCCAATGCCAGCAAGTCGGCAAACATTCTTCTTGAGGGATTGCCCTATATTCATCAGTTTCATGGACAGACGATCGTCATCAAGTATGGTGGCAATGCGATGAACTCGGTGGAACTGCAGAGGGATTTTTGTCGTGATGTCGTGTTGATGAAAAGCGTAGGTCTGAATCCCGTGGTGATACACGGAGGCGGCCCGCAGATCAGTCGGGCAATTGAGGCGGCAGGTCTTAAGTCAAGATTCGTGGATGGCCTGAGGGTGACCGACCGAATAACCATGGACATAGTGGAAAAAGTTGTCACTGAAACCATCAATCGTGACTTGATCCAAATGGTTGTTGAGGAGGGATGGGATGCATTCGGGCTTGGTGCGAGTCTCGGTGGTACATTCATCAGGGCGAAAAAACTCAGTACTTCAAGTATAGACCCGGATTCCGGAGAGCCGGTGGAGTATGGATATGTCGGAGATGTTGAGAGTATCGATGTTCAGTTGCTCCGACTCGATTCCAGCGGTAATGCGATCCCGATCATTGCACCTATTGGAGTCGACCAAAACGGCCAGACTTACAATATCAATGCTGATACAGTTGCAGGTTCGGTCGCTGAGGCGGTTGGTGCCGAGAAGTTGGTCCTGCTTACAAACGTGCCAGGAATTCTGGATTCGGAAGGTACGTTGATATCAGCACTGACTACTTCACAGCTTGAGGGATTGATCGAAGACAAGACGATTTCCGATGGCATGTTGCCAAAGGTGCGTTGCGCCAAGCATGCATTGGACCGCGGGGTACATACTGTTCAGATCATTGACGGTCAACTCCCCCACTCAGCGTTACTTGAGATTTTTACCGATGAGGGTGTCGGAACGCTGATCACCAGCGATAAATCCCTGATTCATCCTTAACTACCTGCTACCGGTACAAACTGACCGATTGACAAGCCTGTGCTCGAATCGGTGATGAACAAGCGAACCGATTCCTAGTTGAATTCAAGTCTCGCTTACTGCGACAGACCTATTTTCTTTTGTCAGGTTCCGGGCTTTCTGGATGGCTCCAATACCTCCAAACATCAACACAGTTGCTATCCAGACGAGTAATGGTAGAACCTCATCGTAGACATAGGCGCCGACAAAAATGCCGATAATCGTGACTGAATAAGTCACTTGGCTTGAATAAAGCGCTCCGGAAATTTTTACCAGAGTAAAGAACAAGCAGAATGCTGTCGCAGTCAGAATACCCTGTAAAAGAGTCAGACCGGTCACTATAGGAGGTGCAGTCCATAACGGGTAAAGCGGCTCAAACAATAGCGTGGTAACGAGCAATATTATGGTTGCAGCGACCAACATACACGTTGCCATATCCATGACATGAAGATCGGCCGGTCGGCAACGTGCGGTATAAACAAGATTGATCGCGTAGAACGAAGGAGCGAGCAAGCCGATGAGAATGCCTCCTAACGGTGCTTTCATTTCGGCGACGGAATCAGGCATCAGAATGAGAACGATACCGACAAATGCAAGTAGTACACCCACCGTCTTTAGTGGATGATACTTTTCCGTTCTGGACAACAGGGCGATCATGTAGGTAAAAATCGGTGTTGCTGACAGCAGTAGAACCATCAGACCTGCCGGAATTTCAGAAACCGCAAAATACATGGCCGTGGTAGGTATTGCACTCCCCGTCAATCCACAGACGACGTAAAACACAATATATTGGGGTGGCAGTCGTCTGCTTCGGATGAAATTTATCGTGCCAATAATGACCGAGGATACGAAGAAAATCCAGAATGAGTAGCTCAGCGGAGATACACCTTGTATGTTGACATACTTGGCGATACTTGGTACACCGCCCCAAATCAGCCCCAGAATTACGATCAGGGCGAAAGGCAGGTATCCAGTTCCCAGTGGGAGACTTGTGCGGTTAGAGTCCACAATATTCCGGAATCGAATGAATGGTGCATCTGGCCGAATCCAGCCGTGTCGCCAACTCCACCCGACGATCACACCGGCAGGCATTCATAGTCCCCACCGCATAAAACTAGCTTAGTTTGTCTCCAGATTGCTCGCGGGGCTCAAACACCAGGGCCACTCCATTATTGCAGTACCGTTTCCCGGTGGGTTTCGGACCATCTTTGAAGACATGGCCGTGATGCCCGCCACATCTTGTGCAATGATACTCAGTTCGAGGCATAATCAGCTTGAAGTCGGTGCGTGTCTCAAGACTTCCCTCAATCGCCGTATGAAAACTCGGCCAACCGGTCCCGCTGTCAAATTTTGTACTTGAGTCAAACAGCGGGAGTTCGCAACCGCGGCATTTGTAGACACCGTCAACATCGTTATTGTTGAGATCGCTGCTGAAAGGACGTTCTGTTCCTTCCTGACGCAGCACATGATATTCGTCTACACTCAGCAACTCTCGCCATTCTGAATCTGACCTGGTAATTTTTTCCATGGTTAACGTGTGTTCTAGTTGAAAAAAGAAGTTGAAATATAAGAAACACAAAGATAGCAGAAAAATACTCACGGCGAATTAGTTTATTGCAAATTTGTCCGACCCAAGTACAACTTAAACTAAAATTTCATCTTTCGTCGCTAGGGACAGATACCAAATTAATTTGAACGGTTTGACGGATGATCCCGGATTCAAAGTACGAAGATCGCGGTAAGGGTGTTTTCCTGGTTCTGACCGCCGGTATTTTTTGGAGTTTCGCCGGTCTTGCTGTCCGTCTAATCGAATTCGCCAATGAATGGCAAATCCTGTTCTTCCGATCGACAACACTCGTTGCTTTTCTTATTCTGTATCTACTGGTTTCGCGCGGTCGCGCAGTTGTGGATGCAATTCGCAGTTGCGGTAAGATTGGATTCTTTGCGGGATTTTCACTGAGTCTAGCGTTCTGCTCCTGGATTTTCGCGTTGACACATACAACCGTCGCGAATGCATTATTCCTTCTGTCTACGGCACCTTTCATCGCTGCACTCGTCGGTTGGTGGTTGCTGGGCGAAAGAGTAACCAGCACACTGATGTGGTTCATTGTGATGGCGACTGGCGGCGTTGCGGTCATGGTGGCGGAAGGGTATCAATTCGGTACTCTTTTCGGAACAATCATGGCTTTGCTGTCTGCAGCAGGATTTGGGTTGTTTGCCGTTTTTCTCAGAATGGGGAGAAACACTGATCTGGTACCCGCGGTTCTGTGGGCGGGTGTGTGTGCAACAATAATTTCCGGTGTGATAATTCTGCTGACCGGGGTGGAATTTGAAGTTACGGTACGCGACTGGTTGCTCTGTGCCTCCATGGGAATCTTTCAGGTTGGCGTTGGATTGGTCATGTTCACGCATGGTGCCAAATATCTTCCTGCCGCAGAAATTACACTGCTTTCGCTTACAGAAATTGTGCTCGGACCACTATGGGTGTGGCTTGTAATTCGGGAAGTGCCGGGGATTCTGACCTTGATTGGCGGGGCGATTGTTCTTTCGGCCATAGCCGGTCAGTCATTTTTCACTCTGAGGAAGGGAGTATAGATTGCCGCCGGACTACACTTCGACGCAGTGCATGGTGGTGCGGTGAATTTTCGGGCTAATGGAAGTGACTATAATATCGGCTCCCGGTGTTGAGCTAAGGCATGCTTTTCAGATACTGATTGCCATGCAACAACCGGATCGTACGGATTTTTTCATTCACTACTGTTGAGGAATACATATGGCTTGGTGGGGTAAGGCGATCGGTGGTGTATTAGGCTCAATGGCATTTGGTCCAATAGGGATCATACTGGGCATCGCGATCGGCAACATGTTCGACAAACGACGAGCCTCAGTTGGCAGTGGTGGGTGGAATGTGCAGGAAAGAATGCAAACAGTGTTCTTTACCGCCACTTTTTCAGTACTCGGATACATTGCGAAAGTTGACGGTCACGTCAGTCCGCAGGAAGTCCAGTTTGCTGAGGAAGTCATGCGCAACATGCGCTTGGACGCAGACATGCGTGAAGTCGCCATCCAGTTGTTTCGGCAGGGGAAACAACCGGAATTCGAGCTTGACCCAATTCTGGAACAGTTCAATAAGGAGTGCGGCAATCGAAAAAATCTCAAGAGAATGTTTATCAACATTCTGTTAAGCGGTGCCTTGTGCGACGGAACAATTGACGATGTCGAGAATGATGCGATACGCGATATCGCAGACCGTATCGGCATTCCCAACCGCGAATACGCGGAGCTGTACAACGAAATTCTGGGTGGATCCCGGCAGGCCAGAGCCAGTCAACCATCCCTGTCCGATGATTACAAGACGCTTGGGCTGAGTGAAGACGCGGATGATGACGAAATCAAGCGGGCATATAGACGAAAAATGAATCGATTGCATCCCGACAAGCTTGTATCCCAGGGCTTACCGGACGAAATGATCGAAATGGCTACCGAGAAAACCAAGCAGGTCCGAGCCGCTTACGAGCGAATTCGAGACCGAAGAAAACAGGCTCAGACTACACACTAGTCCCTCATAGGACAATTGCCAGAATCAAGAATTGATCAAACGAACCAAGGAGATAGAAATGCCGAAAGCGATGCGAGTACACGAGGTAGGAAACCCCGATGTAATGAAGTGGGAGGAGGTCGACCCCGGTAGTCCCGGCGAGGATCAAGTACTTGTTCGACATACCATGGTCGGACTCAATTTTATTGACGTATATTTCCGAAAGGGTATTTATCCGGCTCCGGGTTTCCCTTTTGTACCAGGTCTGGAAGGAGCTGGTGTCGTAGAACAGACTGGGGCTGGGGTATCAGACCTTTCTGTGGGAGACCGTGTTGCCTATGCCTCGCCACCGTTAGGTGCTTACGCTGAAAGTCGTCTCATGCCAGCTGACAGACTGGTCAAGATACCGGATTCAATTAATGACGAGACTGCCGCCGCGATGATGCTCAAGGGATTGACTGCGCAATATCTTCTACGGCAGGTATATAAAGTCAAAGCGGGCGATACGATTTTGTTTCACGCGGCAGCCGGCGGAGTGGGATTGATCGCTTGTCAGTGGGCGAATCATCTCGGTGCAACTGTCATAGGAACCGTCGGTACTGAAGAAAAAGCCGAGCTTGCCCGGCAACATGGCTGTGATCATCCTGTTATTTACACCAGCGAGGATTTCTCTGAACGTGTGAGGGATATTACAGACGGGAAGGGTGTTCCTGTTGTCTACGATTCTGTCGGATTGAGCACTTTCGAAAAATCGCTTGACTGCCTGTCGCCAAAAGGATTGCTGGTGAGTTTCGGACAATCATCGGGCGAAATCGAGTCTTTCAATCCAGTTTTGCTGAGAGTGAAAGGTTCCTTGTTTCTGACAAGGCCGACTCTGATGACTTATACGGCGGAGCGAGATGATCTGGTGATGATGGCTGATGAGTTATGCGACATGGTAACTTCCGGTGTTGTTGGAATACCTGTCAGGCAACGTTACGCGCTAGAAGACGCGGTTGAGGCACATCGTAGTCTTGAGTCGCGCGCTACACAAGGTGCGACTGTGTTTGAGGTCTGATCGGGATCAGTTCAGTCCGTCAAATAACTGCACATCGACCATGTCACCCGGATTCGCTGTTGTGGCATGGTCATCCAACAGAACAAAGCAGTTCGCTTTAGACATACTGCTTAGCAGTCCGGAACCCTGCTGGCCCGTACTCGCAACCACTGGGTCCCCGTTGTCATCTTGTGACAGTACCGCGCGATAGACTTCCGATCTGTTGGGCTTTTTTCTGAATCGAGTTGTAGCACGGGCTTTCACGACGGGTACCGGATTCACGTTGGATTGCCCCATTAGTCGACGAAGCGTCGGCTGGACCAGTCGATAGAACGTTACCATCACAGCAACAGGATTACCCGGCAAACCGAAAAACATCTTATCTCGGATCTTCCCGAACGCGAACGGTCGACCGGGACGAATCGCTATTCGCCACAAGCTGACCTCTCCGAGTTCCTCCAACGTGCGGATTACAAAATCTGCACTACCCGTTGAGACGCCACCAGAAGTGATGATCAGATCCGCCTTCTCGCTGGCGTCAGCGAGTGCCTCCTTCGTCAGGACGGGGTCGTCCGGAATGATACCTAGATTCACGATGTCCATTCCCATACGCTGCAACAATCCGATCAGTGTGTAACGATTGCTATCGTATATCGCTCCAGGTGGTAAAGGTTCACCGGCATTTTTGAGTTCGTCACCTGTCGAAAAAATCGCAACAACCGGTCTCCTGAGAACTTTCACCCTGCCGACTCCAACCGATGCGAGTACGCCCAACTCGGCCGCGCCAACCTGGACCCCGGCTTCGACAGCGATATCATTACGCTCCAGATCTTCTCCTGCTTGCCGGACATTCTGACCTGACTTGTGTCCTGCCGAAACAACCGCAATTCCATTCTCCAGCCGAACATCCTCCTGGATGACTACAGTGTCTGTTCCCAGTGGCATCACCGCGCCGGTCATGACCTGAACCGCTTCGTACGGTTGGCACCGATCTCCCCAGGGTTTGCCTGCCAACGCAGTTCCAACCACTTTGAATTCGCGGTCTCCATTTGAGGGTAACGAATCGCCGCACACAGCATATCCATCCATCGCCGAATTTGCGTAAGGAGGAACATTGATCGTGGAAGCGACGGGGTCCGCAAGAACCCGCCCGACAGCATCCGGTAGCGAAACAACTTCCGTTCCAGTGATCGGAATGACCTGCTCAAGCAGCGCTTTTTCAGCATCAGCGACCGGAATCAGCCCGATTCGAGGGTCGAAACAATCGTTGGGATTTGTCGGTGATAAGTTCATCATCGGAAATGTCGGATGATCAGTAAAGGTAAATTTTTACTTGTTTTATATGACGTTTAATGCACCGTCAGCCGCGGTTTTCACTACAATTGTAGTGAATCTGAAAACCACAGGAGAAATCAAATATGAACGAAGATGTTTTTAATATACAGGTTCGCAAATTCCTAAAGAAAGTGGGTATCGAGTCGCAGCGTCAGATCGAACGCGCGGTGCGCGATGGAATTGAGTCCGGTGCATTGACAGGATCTGAGACGCTGAATGCGACTGTCCAACTGAAAGTCGAAGTCGCTGGCGTCGACCACACCATTGAGGATACTATCGCGCTGGAATAGGTAATTGAGTCAGTCCAGTTCAACCGCATACTGATCCATTTCGGGTTTCTCCGCGATCAATCCCCGCGCCACCAGGAAGTCAGCGAATCTACTGTAACGAGCGCGATCCAGTGCGCCCGGTCGAAGTGCGAATCTAGGCAAGGTGTCGCGCCATGCACGGCGATTCAGTTCATCATCCAGGGTTTTGTCGTAACTGATGAAGTTGTTCCATGCTTCATCCGGGTGATTGACCATAAATTGCACACCGCGTTCCACAGCGTCGATAAATTTTCGCATCTTGGGGTCATCGACGCGATCAGCATGCGTGACAACAATTAGTTCGTCATAGCTGGGTATCCCTTCCTCTTCCAAAAAGAAAGCTCGGCCGGGTTTACCGTGAATGTCCATCTGGTTGAGTTCAAAGTTTCGGTACGCACCTATGACTGCATCGGCCTTGCCGGACATGACAGCTGGTGACAGAGAGAAATTGACGTTGATCAGTTCAACATCTTCAAGCCTCAGGCCATTGGCCTCTAGAACTGCTGCGAGCAATACATCTTCGAATCCGGCGACTGAATATCCGACTTTCCGGCCTTTCAGGTCAGCAATAGCATGAATATCGGAGTGTTCCAGAACGACAATACAGTTCAGTGGAGTTGCGACCAGTGTGCCAATCCGCACCAGTGGCAGTCCCTGTTCGACCTGAAGATGAAGTTGCGGCTGGTAGGATATTGCGACGTCACCCTTTTTGGCCGCGACGAGTTTAGGCGGATCGTTGGGATTTGCAGGAGCGATCAGCTCGACATCCAGACCTGCCTCCTCAAAAAATCCCTGAACATCGGCAACGAACAGCGGACCATGATCTGGATTGACATACCAGTCAAGAAGTACAGTAAATTTTTCTGCGGCGTAAAGGGACTGTCCCATACAAAAAAGTGACAGCAGAATAACAACTTTTAGTCTTTTCATTTCGTTCAAGAAGCCTCCAAGGTGGTTTCCGTTTGCCAGAAAACAGTTTTTTTGATTAAGAAATCGATGCCAAAATACAAAAGTACAGCGAATCCCGCCAGTACGATCAGTGCCGCAAACATCAGATCAATCTGTGATCTTGCGTTGGCATGCAGCATCAGATACCCAAGTCCGGAACTGGACCCAACCCACTCCCCGACTACCGCACCGATTGGTGCCACGGCAGCCGCAATCCGTAACCCGGACCCGAATGATGGCAGAGCGGCAGGCAGGCGGATGAATTTCAGAACCGTGTGCTTGGATGCACCCATGATCCGAGCCATGTCGATCCAGCCGGCGTCGGTATTCCTCAATCCGTCGTAGAGTGCAGCAGTAACCGGAAAATAGATGATCAGTGTTGCCATGGCGATTTTCGAAGCCATACCGAATCCGAGCCACAGCATCAAAACCGGAGCGATCGCAAATACAGGTAGTGCCTGGCTTGCGACGAGAATCGGCAGAAACCACGAGCGAACCGGTTGAAATTGCAATATCAGCCAAGCACTACCGACTCCGATTGCACAACCGAGCAGCAGCCCGGCAATAATTTCGACGATGGTTACCGCCGCATGAAATCCAATCAGGTTAATATTCGAAGCAAATGCAGTCGCCACTTCAAGTGGTGCCGGTACGATAAACGGTGGTGCTCCGGTAATCAATACGATGATCTGCCAGATTGTGACTAGACCGGTAATGATGACAATAGATTTAAGCCACATTGCCCGCTGACTCGGGATGTACCAGTTGATTCATTAGATCAGCGTAGGCAATGCTCACGTTTACATCTGATAGTTGTCTCGGTGGTGAGCCCGGGGGATCGATACGCTGTGCAACCGTAGCTGGTCGTCCACTCAATACGTAGATGGAGTCCGCCATGCGGACTGCCTCCAAAGGGTCGTGCGTTACCAGCAGTGTAGTTCTATTTGATAGCATTGTGCAGGCCAAGTCCTGCAACTGGTAACGGGTAGTTGCATCCAAACCTGAAAACGGTTCATCCAGCAGATTGACAGGGCGATCCTCAATCAGGGTTCTCGCCAGTGCCACTCTCTGACGCATTCCACCTGAAAGTTCATGCGGATAGCGCTCGTCTGCACCGTTGAGTTCGACTTTCGCAAGTAGGTGCCTCGCCAAATTGACTTGTTCCTCGCCGTTTTCGCCTCGCAGCAACGACCCGATCATCACATTGTCAATCACCTTAAGCCAAGGTAGTAGCAGGTCCTGTTGAGCCATCCAGGCAATACGTCCACTGAGCGAATTTTTGTCACTCGCCACCGCCGAGCCGGTGGCGATATTCGAGGAAACCAACCCGGCGATAAAACGAAGCAGGGTTGATTTGCCGGACCCACTTTTCCCGAGAAGGCAGATCAGTCTCCCTGAATCAAGAGTCAGTCTGAAGTCGTCAAAGATACACTCCTTCCCATAGTTGAGGCTGACGCGGACTGAAACGGAAATCATGAATCCGAAATGGTCAGGCGGAGCGTGCTCTCAGAAACGGCAGGCTTGATACTCTCGACCACTCGATCTGTGTATCCTTTGTTTCCCTGAACGAACGGGTAATTCTGTTTGTGATGTCATCGAGTTGTGCAAGATCATCGAGAACCTCATCTGCCGCCTCTCTTGCCGCAGACATCACATCATCAGGAAACTGGAAAACTTGTGTTCCATGCGTAGCGATGAGCTTGTGCAATGCTTCGGGGTTGGACTTGTCGATTTCTGTGAGGCTGTACGCATGCTCAGCGATACACGCAGTATCGATGATTTGCCTGATGTCATCCGGCAGGCTTTCCCATAGGTCCCTGTTTACCATGAATTCCCCGGCACCATTTGGCTCATGAAACCCAGGCCCGTAATAGTACGGTGCGCTTTTGTAAAATCCCATGGCCAGATCCGACCAGGGTCCGAGCCACTCTGCAGCATCGACTGCACCCGAATGCAGCGCCGGGGCGATATCGGGCGGTGGTAGAGTCACCGCGACAGCGCCGATCCGTCGGAAAACTTCACCTCCCAATCCGGGTACCCTGTATTTGAGCCCCGCGATGTCGTCGAGGGAATTGATTTTCTTTTTGAACCAGCCTCCCATTCCGATACTGGTGTTGGAAGCCAGAAACGGCTTCACATTGAATGGCGCATATAGTTCGTCCCAAAGCTCTTGCCCTCCATTGTGGTAAATCCACACCATATGTTCCTGAGGGGTCAGTCCGAATGGAACAGCAGTAAAAAACGCACTGGCACGCATTTTTCCCTGCCAGAAAAACGAAGCGCTGTGTCCGAAGTCTGCAGTACCGGCTCCAACTGCATCCAGAACCTCAAACGGGCCAACCAGCTCACCGGCTGCAAATATCTTGATCTTGATCCGTCCTGCACTGAGGGATTCGATTCTCTGAGCGAGTCTTTCCGCGGTGGCGCCTGCGCCGGGGCTGTTCTTGATCCACGACATTGCCAGGCGAAATTCTCGTTTGTCTGCACGACTGATACCGGGTGCCAAGGCAGCGGCTGCGCCGGCACCCGCACCTTTAAGAAAATGTCGACGTTGCATGATGGTCATCCTATGTCCAAATTTGGTGAAAATGATGTATCGGTCCGTGTCCGGTACCGACGTTCAGTACGTCAGCAAAGGCGATAGCCTGGCTGACGTATTGTTTGGCATTGAATACTGCAAGTTCCATACCCTGTTTTTTCGCCAGTTCGGCACAGATTGCCGATGACAGCGAGCATCCGGTGCCGTGCGTATTTCTTGTTTCGGTTCTCGGGGCAGGCAGGTACCTGAAGTTGTTTCCGTCAAAATACAGATCGGTACTTTCCGCGCAGTCTTGATCGTGCCCGCCTTTGAGTAGAATCGAACCGCAACCAAGTGACAGCAGCCGCTCCGTGGCCGCCTCTTTGTTGGCTTTGACATATTCTTCCTTGCGTCGCAAGAGCCGGGCGGCTTCTGGAATATTCGGGGTGATAATTGATGCAATGGGAATCAGTGCTGACTTCAGTGCCTCTATCGCATCATCATGCAGCAGTGGATCGCCGCTTTTTGCAACCATGACCGGGTCCAAAACAATGTGGCCGATTGAATGGCGTTGAAGTCCTTCTGCGACAGTTGCAATTACATCGGTACGATGAAGCATTCCGATTTTGGCAGCAGAAACTTGAAGGTCGCTGCACACCGCATCAATTTGCTCGGCAACGAACGTCGGTTCGACTTCGTGCACGGCAGTTACACCGACGGTGTTCTGAGCGGTCAGCGCAGTGACTACGCTGGCACTATAAACCCCAAGCGCAGACATGGTCTTGATGTCCGCCTGAATCCCGGCACCGCCGCCACTATCCGAACCTGCGATGGTCAATGCGATAGGAATTTTCATCACATCCTCGTCCTATTTCTGTAATCATTGATTTTGGTTTTGAATTCCTGTGCCACCCACTGTGGATTCTCGGACTCACAGATTGCAGACACGACCGCAACCCCGTCAACTCCACATTCCAGAATTGATTCCAGATTCTGTACCGTAATACCACTGATGGCGATGATCGGAATATGCTGGTTCCGCGAGCGTAACAGATTCACAATTTCCTCAAGCCCGTCGAGTCCGATCGGTGGGTCTGAATTGACTTTGCTACGCGTGTGAAATACACCGCCTACGCTGACGTAGTCCAGCGACTGAAGCGGAGCATTTTGTGCCTCGCGCACTGAACGAACAGTGAGTCCGAGATACGCGTTATTGCCCAGAATCGACCTTGCCTCCTCGACCGCCATATCGTCCTGTCCGAGGTGCACCGCATTCACACCGGTCGAAGCAGCAATGTCAACATGGTCATTGATAAAGACAGGGATATTCTGTGAGTCCAATGCATCGACAACACCTGCAACCAAGTCCAACAGTTCTTGTTCACTCATAGTCTTGGTTCTCAGTTGAATAGCGGTTACGCCACCCCTGACAGACGACAAAACCGTCTGTGCGACACTGTTATGGACGCACTGCTCTGGATTGATGACAAGATAGAGTGACGGATCGAATTTTCCGTTGCGAATTGATTGGACACAGCGTCGAGTCACGGGCTGGTGTTTACTGTACTGATTCAGCATAAAGGCAATCAAGAAAATTTCCGATATAAGTTCCCGGCCCACTCGATCGGGCTGCAGCAGTACGACCTATTGAACCATAGGTACGTGCCAGGTCTACTGCGGCGTCGAAGGCATCATCAATGACTGTGAGAATCGCTGCGAGTAATGCCGAAAATGCACAACCGATTCCAGTGACGCTTTCCATCCACGGATGCCCGCAAGCAATGTCTCGAGTTCTATTTTGTGAAATGACTTGATCAACCTCACCAGTTGTCATTACAACGACTGAACGTTCTCGGGCGAGTTCCTCCGGTGTCAGATTCAGGCTACGGCAGATCGCATCAATCTCAGCTGCGTTGCCTCGAAGTACACTGGGTTGGTGTTCAAGCAGTTCATTACAGAAATCCAAACGGGATTCCGAACGGTCGCACAACGCCGGGTCCAGCACCCATGGAATCCGATTGCTGGATGCTGCGTTAACGGCGATCATGATCGCCTTGCACTTGGATTGTGTGAGCATGCCCAGATTGATGCTGAGTGCATTGGAAGAACTTGTGAATTCCGCGACTTCGCCGGGATCGTTCGACATGGAAGGAGTGGCGCCTGATGCCAGGAGAGCGTTGGCGGTTACTGAAATCGCAGCTTCATTGACGATGCAATGAACACGCGGTTGAAGCGCGCGGATTTCGACGAGTGCGTTTGAGTTCGCCGAGGGCTCAGATTTGTCAATAGTACCGGTCATCAATCTCTCTAACCGAAATACCTTACAATACGGCGAAAGAGAAATTATGCCCGGCCGGTGAAGCCCCTAGACATCCTGATTCCCTACGCCAGCATAATCTGGATCAGGTTCAACGGGTTGGTAGATTCCAACGTCTCAGCCCTCGCGGGCACCCCGTCAAGATGTAAAGGGTATTGTAGCACTGAGCGTTGAGTCTGCGTAGATGAAAATCAGTTCAATTGAGACATTCAACGATGAATACATCGGCTTTGTCAAGGTGACGGCTGACAGCGGCGATTTCGGTTGGGGACAGGTTTCGCCGTACAACGCTGACATTACATGCCAAGTCCTGCATCGTCAGATCGCGCGATGGGCAATCGGCGCACAGTGCGACGACTTTGACGAATTGGAAGACCGAATCTACGAACGCGAGCACAAGTTTCCAGGAACCTACCTGAACCGCGCGATGGCAGGAGTGGATACCGCCTTGTGGGATATGCGCGGACGAATTGAACAGAAACCGGTTTTTGAACTGCTGGGCGGTAGTGTTGGAAAGCTTCGCGTCTACGGATCATCCATGCGTCGCGATATCACCCCGCAGCGAGAACTTGAAAGATTCGTACGTCTGCGTGCCGATTATGGATATGACGCTTTCAAATTTCGTGTTGCCGCAGAATGTGGTCGCGATGTTGACGAGTGGCCGGGCCGTACCGAGATGATAGTACCGACCATTCGTCGCGGAATTGGTGATGATGTTGCCTTATTGGTGGACGCAAATAGCGGGTATTCCGCTGAGCGGGCGATCGCGGTCGGAAAAATTCTTCAGGACAATGGTGTGACCCACTTTGAGGAACCATGTCCATATTGGGAACTTGAACAGACGAAGCAGGTCACCGAAGCGCTCGAATTGGATGTTACAGGCGGTGAGCAGGATTGTTATCTGCCTGTCTGGCGTTTGATGATTGACATGCGGGCGGTAAACATAGTTCAGCCCGACATTTGTTATGTTGGAGGGATTACGCGTGCACTCAAAGTGGCGCGAATGGCACAGGACGCCGGTTTGCCGGTTACACCTCACGCCGCAAATCTTTCGATGGTGACAGTGTTCACCATGCATCTGCTTGCGGCACTTGAAAACGCAGGCAAGTATCTGGAATTTTCGATCGAGGACGAAACGTACTACCCGTGGCAGCAAGGGCTGTTTCGAAACCCGCCATTTGATGTTGAAGATGGAAAGGTAGCCATACCATCCGATCCGGGCTGGGGTGTCGAGATAGAACCGCGTTGGTTGGATGGTGCGAACTATATCGCGAGTGACTGAATACCGCGTTCAGTCTGTCTCCAGGCACATCTGCCAGAATCCGGTTTCGAGAATAGTCGCTTGGCGGTAGGTGTCAACCAACTGCTCGAACCGTGAATTCCCGCCGCGCTCGATGCTGATTCGCTCCAAGTTATTGATTGAGCGGATTGCAAGGGCCTGATATTCTTCACCGGCGTACATCTCGATCCATTCACGATATGGGTTTTTCGCCAGGGTTGAGGAATATTCGAGTTCAAGTCGCACGCCGATTTCAGCGTATCCGACAACACACGGCATCAAGGCGATATAGAGGTCCAACAAGTCACCACTTTGGCCTTTGTCCAGGACATATCGCGTATACGCCAGGTTTTCCTGATATTCGGGAGCACTCTCGAGTTCGGATTGGGTTACTCCGAATTGGTTGCTGAACCGGACATGCAAATCCATTTCGACATTGAGCGTGGAGTGTAGGATTTCGGAAGCCCACTGCATGTCGCGTAAGCCAGATGACTTGTAAGCGGCAAGTGCCCAAGCGCGGGAAAAATGTATGAGAAATACATAATCCTGCTCGAGGTACAGTCGAAACGACTCCATCGGCAAAGTTCCGTCGCCAACACGTTCAACGAATTCATGATGGCAATATTCTTTCCATTCACTGGAACAGGCTTGTTTCAGACGGTCAAAAATGGATGTTCCGTAGTTTTGTCTTTGCATGAATTGGACCTTGTGATGTACGTTGGCCTGTTAGTTCTCTTGCGCTGCCACTTCAATTTCACCGCATGGACAAATTGGAATTTACATCTAAAGATAGCGACTTAAGTTACTTCGCCGACAAAGTGTTCAACTTGGTCTGCAACGTGAAACAGATGTTCGAATCTAACAAGAAACGATTTTGCGAAAGAGACTCAACACCTCTCTGGACACATTGTTTAAGTCAAGTGCGAATTTGAACCAGACCATGGTAAGACTTGTATCTATTCTACACCACACCTTAATTCCATATGCAAAGCCGGGTCAAATTAGACAAGTAGCCGCGATGAAATCCACATCGAACGGCCATTTGTGCAATAGCGAAGTACCGCGTGTCCTAGTATCAAGTTATCAGACTGAATTGATGTTGATGACTGGTGATGCGTCGTCTTCCTGAATCCGGGCACTCATTCTTGCGTCTGGATCATCCATTGATTGCTGGCAATCAGCCTGCCTTCGTCCGGAAAATGACAGGAAAGTACTATCCTTTTAAGCTTAAAAAACTACGCTTTTTGAGAGCAAAGACGGCGGCGGTTTGTCCTCTCATGTTGCAGGGCGATTATCTTTGCCACAATCATCTCTGTCAGACAGACGGTTACTCGATTTAGGACCACGACAAGCGCAGCGTACGCAATACATGATCCTGCAGGGTCTTTGGAATATCGAGTTCTCTTGCTGTTTGGCGCCATGTTGAAAACGCATCGACCGTTTGCTCAAGGACTATCTTTTCGCGATTGCGCGGCAACCTGGCATATTTTGCAAGATGTTTGAGGTCCTGCATCGTGAAGTCGCTTGTTTTGCTGTTTATGCTCAACTGGTGGAATCTTGTGTATTCACTGCCTTCGGCATGACAAAGATCGTACGCCGGCGTGATGTCCCAATTACCCTGACGATCCATCGTAAAACCAAAATTTTTTACATGATCGTCCTGATTGCAACCCACCACATTGAAGACAACACGGCGAAACTGTTCCTCAATTGCACTTTGCGGTACTTCCAGCCGGCGCATCGTCATGAACAGTTGCTCGTAGGAATTAACGCCACTTTCATAGTAATCAAAATGTGCGAGCGCCGCGAAAGTCTGGACGAAAAATTTTCTCCCCAGTTCATTGCGATCAAAGCGCCTGGTCATGAAGTGGTTGCGGCCATTCTCGCTGAATATGCGACTGTCCATCATACCGATGCCACAAGCCTTTGCTATCAGATGATAGCTATATTCCATTAGGCCGTAGCCAGATGGGTCGGCTACACCCCGATCTCCACTGAACGCAACACCGTCGAATTTAATCAACCAATGTTCAAAATCTGGAGGCAAATCTATCTGCCCCGATCGAACCTCTTTTGTCCGAGGGTTGTAAGCAATAACAGCCTTGGCGCGGGCACCGCCCGCCGATGTCCCAACACTGACAATATCGAGCAACGCGCTCTGTTCATTACCGGGCACAAGTCTGGCTTCGGGTGTTTCTCTGTCGGCGAAGGCCAATGACGCAAGTTCAACTAGATAGCCGACTTCGAGGCGTTTATCCTTTGCTGCTTCAGTCCCCATTGAAGGCTCATATTCCAGCGCTCCCATGCCACGTGTTCCGGTGTAACAGAGGCGGTCTACAGCATTGAACTCTGTTGGTTGCCGTCCGGTCTGGGCAAGCCAGACATCAATGAGTCTGTTTCCGTATTTATCCGGCAGACTGTCAGCAATCATACCAGGCAATCCATGAAACGATCTGGAATGCAGGTCCTGGAACTGATAAATGCGACCCTTGCGAAGCGGCATGAACAAAGGGGCTGGCTCTATACCAAAATTGACAAATGGCGGGTCATATTCAAACCGAGCATATCGTTCCGTGTGACCCATCGAGACGTATCCGATCGTGGTGCCCCATAGTTTGACGGTTGCCGTAGTCATCAGGCATCATCTCCCCATACGATGCCGGGCGAAGGAGAGAGATTTTTGCGTTTCCGGGATTTTCCGGCAAGGGCTTCAACCATGGGAGAATTGAAAGTCTCCGGCAAGAGTGTATCGATGGCAGGTGCCATATCCAATGCTTTGAGAAGTTTTAGCCATGATGCAATCTGACAGTCCTGTCCACTTTCGATTCGACGGAGAGTGGCGACACCTATACCAGCTTCTTTTGCCAATTCGGTTTGCGAATAACCTTGCGCCTTGCGTATTTTTGCGAGACGTTCGGCAAGTTCCTTGAGAATATCAGTCTCTGGTGTGATTTTGGTTATTTTCATAATATCATTAGTGATAGTTTAATTTAATAATTTGTTAATATAATATCATATATGATATATTATAAATTATATCATTTCAATTGTCTTCATGCATGTTTGCTATCAATTATGATAATATTTATGTCTTTTATAAGTTTAATATATCACATATGATATTTCAGTTTACTATACCTCAGGTTTTTCCTCGGTTGGCTTGTTTCAAAGCGGCCATCAACTGCGGTCTGTCTGTTGCACTACGCGACTATCCGCCCGGTGTTGTGGCCCAATGAACCGTCTTACAGGCTGAAAGATTTATCAGCACCGGTTCGTTTGCAAATGGAAACCTATCCAGGATCAGTGAAACAGGTTACCGGGATTTGTCAACCGTATGCCTGACATTGCCCGGCTATTTCAGATTAAGGAGTATTTTGTGAATGGCTTCGATACTGCTGTCGAGCAGATTCGACGCGAATTGCGTGAATATTCAACTCAGCCTGGCAGCAGCATTGTTATTGGTCAACGTAAAGTCAGGTTTAAGAGGAATTCGAATATGAATACAAGGCAACGCAGAGACTAAGAGGTGCGCAAAAATTTACTCAAAAGTAACTCTCTCCATCCGAAATGGAATATCTTCACCCTTATAGGTTTCATCAAGTTAGCAAGCAAATTGATGGCTTAAGTACACTGCGGCTGATCACCCCGTCCACTATGAAAAAGTGTCTGATGCACTTGTGTGTCAGGAATTCAGAAACTGCCTGCAACACTGATGTCCGTGCCATTCGGCCCGATCCCGTAGACATCTTGGAAAAAGTTGGAATTGAATGATGAATAGTTCGAATGATCGCCTCATACCAATTGGGCGAGCAGTGTTTTTGCCGGTGCAATGATCGGTTCATGGAACTCAAAACAGTTCCGTTCGACAAAATCCAAATCCATCGCAATCTGAAATGCATGTTCCGCTTTTGTCTGTTTCTGAAAGTACTGCAAAGTTTTAGAGAGTCGAGCGTTCTTGCCAGTTTTTACCTCTACAAGAAACCATGGAGTTTTATTGCGTGAGACCAGAAAATCCACTTCGTTTTTCTGTTTATCACGTACGAAATGCAGATCGAATTGACCTTGTCCTGTATGTGTCCACCAATGAACTGCCTTGAAAAGTGCGCTTGCGACAAAATTTTCAGCTCGGGCACCTGAATCCTCTATTGGCGACCAGTCCCAGAGATAATATTTAGGCTCTTTTCGTAGTGCTCTGGCAACATTGGTATGCCAGGGCTTTACCTCAAAACAATAATAGAGAGCTTTCAGTGTTGCAATCCAGTTCTTGATTGTATTGACCTGAACCTGCACTTGGCGCGACAGACTGGAGTAACTGGTTAGCTGTCCGACTTGATAACGTAGAAGAAGTGCCAAATGCTCGATCTGCCCAGTTCCTGAATCCTCGTCAAATCGCGCAGATCCTCTCGCAATAGCCTCTCAGTTCGCATGGCAAGCCAATTTTCATGGAACTGTTTATTCGATAGTAAAAATGGTTCCGGAAACCCTCCAAAAGTCCACAGAGATTCCCATTGGTCCTGTCCAATTTTTTTCGGCTGTGAATCAACTACAACACTGTTGTCTGCACCCGTACATTCGGCAACCGAGACCGGATGAAGTGTGTAGGGAAAATACCGCCCCATCAAGCTGTCTCCACCTCGAGAAAATACTCGAAGCGAAGCGCTGCCTGTAACCAGGATTCTCATACTCGACTCGTAGCGGTCAAACATGCCCTTCAAAAAATTACGCCAGTGTTTATATTTGTGCAGTTCGTCAAAAATACACAGTGGTAGGCCATCTGTTATTCGATCTACACCGACCTGCTGCGCGATAGCATGGGATCCGTCCATAATTGTCCTTCTATCCGATGGGTCGTCCCAGTTAAAGTAGTGGGAATCATTCATTAACTCACCGATCGCATTGGCCGCAGTCGTTTTACCAACTTGCCTGGGCCCCGATAAAAATAGCATTTGGCGATGCCTCTGAAGATGTCTCACAAATTGTCCCGACAGATATCTATGCATAACTAAACTTATATACAATTGCAAGAAAGTAATGACTATTTTGCAATTGTATAATAAATGGTCAAAAAATATGTGAGTTTTCAGTCTCTGAGCTAATATGTTCTGAATAAATTGCGTGTAAATAACCATTCATATATATAAATGCAAGAAAGTAATGACTATTTTGCAATTGCATAATATGAAAGTTAGCGCTGACTTTTTTGGTCGCTACTAACCTACATTTTGGTGGAGACAAATTTGTGGTTTCTGGAAACCAAGACATGTCAGCGTACGATAAATGGTTGCGGAAATTCAACCCGATGACTGAATTCTGAAAGGAATTCGAGCAAGAATCAACGCGTTTGTAAATAGAGAATTGATATATATTTGTATTCGAAAAAGATTGAAGATGGAAATACAGGGTTCGCCTACCGCGGTTCTCTTGGACTCCTCAAACCGACCGCAAAATCTCCCCATAATGGGCAAGCGTTATGCTGTATGAATCTAATGTCATATCGGACTGGCAGAATTATGGTATTTGACACTAAATTGGCTCGACAGGACACACCTGGGTGTTTGGGTGTGGTGCACTTGCATCATTCCGGGTCCGCGCTGATGCCAACACCAGTGATCGACGCATATCGCGGTCATATTGAGCTTGAAACAGTTCGCGGCGGATACGAAGCTGAAGAAGAGGCCAAGGACAAACTGAATGGAGTCTACTCCTCTATTGCGAGGATGATCAACTGTTCGGTCAATGAAATTGCCTTGACCGAAAGCGCAACAGCATCATGGAACGCCGTGTTTTACGGAATTGCTCAGACATTTAGTCCGGGTGATCGGGTTCTAACCTCCAAGTCCGAGTATGTGTCGAACATGATCGCCTATTTCCAGATAGCTGAGCGAAACGGCGCGCAAGTCGAGGTTGTGCCGGACGACGCGACCGGTCAATTGGATGTGCGAGCACTCGAATCCATGATCAATGACCGGGTAAAGCTGATTTCGGTCACGCATGTTCCAACCCACAACGGGTTAGTCAATCCGGTGATTGAAATAGGCGAGATTGCAAGCGACTACAACATTCCCTATATCGTCGACGCTTGCCAGTCAGCCGGTCAGATGCCACTTGACGTGGTGCAGATTGGATGCGACGCACTTTCCGCCACCGGTAGAAAATTCCTTCGAGCACCGAGAGGGACGGGTTTTCTCTATGTGCGAAATCAGATGCTCGAAAAGTTTCCACCGCTGACATTGGATCTTCACGCGGCAACTTGGACCGGTCCCCAGACCTACGAGTTGCAACCCGGCGCGAGGCGATACGAAATGTTCGAATCCAACATCGCGGCGAGGATTGGGCTCGGTGCGGCGGTAGACTACGCGATGTCCTGGGGTTTGGCAGATATTTATTCGCGAATTAGATTTCTGGCAGACCGATTGCGTGAGCAACTCAGTCAGATCGATGGGGTTACGTTGCGCGACAAAGGCAAGGAGAAGTGCGGTATCGTCACATTCACACTTGATGGTATCGATGCTGATAAGTTTCAACACCTGATGCGCAAGAAAAACATCAATGTCGGTGTATCCAGACGAATCTGCGCCTTGACAGATTTGGATGAGTGGGGCGTAGGATCGTTGATCCGAAGCCCGGTGCATTACTACAACTCGGATGACGAGATCGATTTTTTTGTCAATGAGGTGAAAAACCTGGCCGCGTCGCTCAACTGACGCTCGACTCTGCGGCAACTTTCGCGGTTTCCCAGGTCAGCATTGCTCTCTTGCGGCTGGTACCCCAGCGGTATCCACCGATACCCCCACACTTTCGAAGTACCCGGTGACAGGGAATGACATATGAGATGGCATTTCGGCCGACAGCCGAAGCCACCGCTCGAATCGCGTCAGGCCGATCAATCATATTCGCGATCTGGCTGTATGACACGATCTCTCCGGGTGCGATTTCGAGTAAGGCTTCCCAGACCCGAATCTGCAGATTGGTGCCCTTGAGATGAAGCATGACTGACTTGTCTGTAACTTCGTCATTTTCGAAAATTTGACTGATCAGATCCGTCGTTTTGGACGGATTCATGACAAGATTCGCGGCCGTCCATTGGTTGTCGAGCGCGGCCAGTCCGTCTTCGCCATCGTGGAAACTCAACCAGCATAGTCCCTTGTCTGTTGCGGCCGCCAGACAGGTCCCGAAAGGTGTGGTATGCCAGCCATACTCGATAGTCAGCGAATCGCCGTAGTCGCGATATTCCTTCGGCGTCATCGCATAGACGTTCACCATGAGATCGTGCAATCGGCCTGGACCTGACAGACCGGAATCCAAGGCGATGTCCAGCATATCAGATCGGTTGCGGAGAAGTTGGCCGCTTAACTGCGCAGTCAGATATTGGACAAATCTTTTCGGTGAGATACCGGCCCAGCGCTTGAACAGCCGCTGAAAATGGTACTCGCTCAGTCCGACGTGTGCGGCGACTTCGGAAAGTGCGGGTTGATGCACATAATTCATTTCGAGAAACTGGATCGCCTTTTCAATTTTGAGGTAATCGTTCATGTGGTTACTACTCTGATACAAGTGATTCATTGGAAGCCATTGTCGGAAAAACGCGACTGCCTTGCAATCCGAATCTTGCTATAAAATGGCGTTTCGTTCGTCCGTAAACCGTATCAATTCCGAGAGTGTATGCTGAAATGAATTCAAGTTTGCCCGCGAAAGCGCGTGTTGTAGTCATCGGTGGTGGCTGTGTCGGCACCAGTACTCTATATCATCTTGCAAAAATGGGATGGGAAGATATCGTGCTGCTTGAACGCAGGGAACTGGCTTGTGGAACAACATGGCATGCTGCGGGACTTGTCGGCCAGTTGCGGTCCAGCCTGAACCTGACGCGGCTCGCGCAGTATACCGCTGAACTGTTCGCGAGCCTCGAAGAGGAAACCGGGCAGTCGACCGGACTGCGCGTAAACGGTTCCATCTCTGTCGCTTCTCATGATCAGCGGTTTGAAGAACTCAAGCGCTCAGTCTCCATGGCCAGAGCGTTTGGAATAGAAGCAAATGTCATTACGCCTTCGCAAGCCAAGGATCTTTACCCGGCACTACATATCGATGATCTGGTCGGCGCGGTATTTATCCCCAAAGACGGTCAGATCAATCCCTTGGACCTGGTTCAAGCCTACGCGAAAGGAGCGAGAATGCACGGTGCAATGATTCGCGAGAATGTGAAGGTAACGGACATCATTGTTGAAAACGGAGCGGTGCGCGGGGTTCGTACGGATCAAGGGGACATATCGACGGATATTGTGGTCAACTGCGCGGGCATGTGGGCGAGGGAGATTGGATTGATGTGCGGTGTGGAGATTCCGTTGCATGCAGCCGAACATTTCTATGTCGTCACTGAACCGATCAGTGGACTGCCTTCAGATCTACCCGTTCTGCGTGATCCGACCGGATACACGTACTACAAGGAAGATGCGGGAAAACTTCTTGTTGGCGCATTCGAACCGAATGCGAAGCCATGGGGAATGGATGGTATTCCGGAAGATTTCTGTTTTGATCAGTTGCCGGAAGACTGGGACCATTTCCAGGATGCACTGAACAATGCGTTGCACCGTGTGCCGATACTGGGTGAAGCAGGTATACACACCTTTTTCTGCGGACCGGAGAGTTTCACTCCGGACAACCGATACTATCTGGGCGAGGCGTCAGCGGTGAATGGATTTTACGTGGCTGCAGGATTCAATTCGATTGGAATCCAGTCATCCGGCGGTGCGGGCAAGGTGATATCCGAATGGATCGCACACGGACATCCATTGAATGATTACTGGGATGTGGATATTCGCAGAGTCGCACCGATGCAGAATAACAGCCGCTATCTTCGCGACCGGATTTCAGAGACGTTGGGACTTCTATATGCCATGCACTGGCCATTTCGGCAACCGGAAACGTCACGAAACGTCCGCAAGTCACCGTTGCACGATCGCCTTGCTGAGTGCGGTGCGTGTTTTGGTGAGACGTACGGCTGGGAACGTGCTGACTGGTACGCACCCGGCGAACGAAACCCGCAATATGAATACTCCTATGGCCGACAGAATTGGTTTGAGAATGTGCGTGCGGAGCATGAGGCGGTACGAAACAATGTCGGTATCTTTGATCAGACTTCCTTTGCCAAGTTCATGGTGGAAGGTCGAGATGCTGAGAGATTCCTGAATCGGATTTGTGCCAACAATGTTGCGGTCGAGGCAGGACGGGTTGTATATACGCAGTGGCTGAATGAACGCGGAGGTATCGAAGCAGACCTTACAGTTACGCGCCTGTCCGAACGCTGCTTTCTGGTTGTCACTGGCGCAGCGGTCCAACAGCGCGATCTGAGTTGGCTGCAGCGGCATATTTCGGATGACTTGCATGTTGTGGTAACTGATGTGACATCCGGGTATTCTGTGTTGTCGATCATGGGGCCGAAATCGCGCGATCTGATTTCAAAAGTGACAACAGCCGATCTTTCTAATGAGGCATTTCCGTTTCTTTCGTCAAAGGAGATCGAGCTCGGTATGGCTTTCGGGCGGGCATCCCGAATCACCTACGTCGGCGAACTTGGATGGGAGTTATATATACCCACGGATTTCGTTCAGCATGTCTATGACGAGATCGTTGCGGCGGGAGAGGAATTTTCACTCGTCCACTGTGGCTATCTTTCGCTGAATTCGTTACGTATCGAGAAGGCCTATCGTCACTTCGGCCATGACATTTCGGACGAGGATAATCCGATTGAGGCGGGACTAGGGTTCGCCGTGGCATGGGACAAGGAAGGAGGATTCATTGGCAGGGAAGCACTCGCACCGATTCGCGGCCGGACACCAAATCGAAGATTGGTGCAATTCCTGTTTGAGGATCCCGAACCACTGATCTACCATGAGGAACCAATCTATCGAGACGGAAAGATTGTCGGACGCGTAACTTCCGGCATGTATGGCTATGCGCTGGGAGCCTGTGTGGGGCTCGGTTATATCGGAAGTGACGGCGGTGTTACCGCGGATTTCGTCAGCAGCGGAAGTTATGAGATTGAGGTCGCGGGAGAGCGATTTCCTGTCAAGGCCTCACTTCGACCGATGTACGACCCACGCTCGGCACGCCCCAAGATTTGAAGACCCACATCCGGTCGATCAAGGTCAATCCACGGGAGTATTTCGTGAGCGAAGAGCTGTTTCAGGACGATCCCTATCTGAAAGAGTGCAAAGCCGTCGTTTCGACAGTCGACGAAGCTACGGGCAGCTTTACTGTCAATCGTACTGTTTTCTATCCCACGGGTGGCGGGCAGCCCGGGGACACCGGGGTTGTTTTTGACAGCAGTGATCGAGAAATCCGAATCACCGATACGCAGCGTAATCGCGCTACCGGGCTCATCGATCACTTTATAGAAGCCCCATCTCAGTTGCCTCAGGTCGGCGATGAATTGTATTTGGAAATTGACTGGGAACGGCGTCATCGGCTCATGCGCATGCACAGTTGTCTTCATCTTCTTTGCGCAGTGATACCGGGGAGAGTGACGGGTGCGCAGGTTTACGACGGACGAGGACGCGTGGATTTTGATACGTCAGAACCCTATGACAAGGATCAGCTCTCCTACAGTCTGAATCTTCTGATCCAACAAAAAGCAGAATGCAAAAATCTGAGTTATTCGACATCGGAACTCGACGAAAGTCCGGACTTGGTCAATAGTCTGTCAGTACCGGTTCCTCCAGTTGAGGGTCCTGTCAGATTGATTCACTTCGACGGAATCGACATTCAGCCCTGCGGAGGGACACACGTAGCGAATACCGAAGAAATCGGTCGCGTAAAGGTGACGAAGATCGAAAGCAAGGGCAAGCGCAATCGACGGATTTCCGTCGTACTGGATGATTGAACATAGTCGTCAGGACACGATTCCGTACATAATCGACAAACCCAAAGGGAGAATGCCATGCATAAAGGTAGTTGTCTTTGTAAAACAGTGACTTTTGAGATTAATACCGAAATCCGCCGATTTCATCATTGCCACTGTCAAACCTGCAGAAAAGCACACGCGACCGTGTTCGGTTCGAGTGCGTTGGTTAAGGCTTCTGAATTCCGTATCTTGAGCGGTGAGGACGAAATCTCCCGCTATAAATCATCGCCTGACAAGACACGGTTTTTCTGCAGCAACTGCGGCACTCACGTGTTTGCCACCTGCATGCGCGATCCGGGAGATGTGATACTACGCATCGGAACCATCGACGGTGATCTCGGTATCAAGGCGCAGGGACATATCTGGGTAAGCCATAAACCCGATTGGTATGATATTGGCGACGATTTGCCGCAGCACGCGGAGTGGTGATTTCGGATCGCCTATCGCCAATAAGCACAGATGCTTCTTTGCGATGGACTGAAATGACGACGAAACTCTTCGTCGTTGTTTCCGAATTCAGGTTGTGGCCAGCAGCACAATCGTCGACTTGACGATGTCATCGACTGTTGCCCCTCGGGAAAGATCACTGATCGGCTTTGCAAACCCTTGAAGTATCGGGCCGATCGCCTGGGCACCCGCGAGATACTGGGCGATTTTGTAGCCGATATTTCCAGAGTTCAGATCCGGGAATATCAGTACGTTAGCCTGACCGGCCACTTTGCTGGAGGGACCGATTTTCAATGCGGCGACTCTCGGATCGATTGCCGAATCAAATTGAAATTCACCGTCAACCAGCAAGTTAGGATTCTGCGTGCGAACCAGCTCAACAGCCTCGGTTACCTTATCCACTTTCTCATGACGCGCACTGCCTATGGATGAGAAAGACAGCAATGCGATTCGAGGTTCGCCCTCGAGTAATTTTCGGGCATTGGACGCCGTTGCCAGTACTATTTCCGAAAGTTGGTTGGCGTTTGGATCGATATTGACGGCACAATCTGCAACAATCAGAGTCTTCGGTGGGCTATTGGCTGTTTCCGGTACCAGCAGCACTATGTAACTGGACGCTGTCGTCACATCAGCCGGAGTGCCGATCATTTTCAACCCAGCCTCGATCACGCGGGCCGTGGGTATTGATGCACCGGCGATCAATGCATCTGCGTCGCCGAATCTCAACATCATCGTTCCGAAGAGCAGGGGATTTTTCATCATTTCCCGCCCTTCCTGCAAGCTGACTGGACGCCTGAGCCTGGTGCATCCATCCGCGTAGCGTTCCGCATTCTGCCGGTCTTGGGAAGGGTCAATTATTCTGATACCCTCCAAGGAAACTTTGCAGGAATTTGCAATAGAACGGACTTTTTGCTCCTCTCCGGTCAGGATTGGAACTGCGATCTTCTGTGCCGCCAGAATCGAGGCGGCGCGGATCGCCCGCTCGTCGGTCGCATCAGCGAGAACCGCGACGCGCGGGTTTTGTTGCGCCAGACGCGTCAGTCGGTCAAGATCGCTCACCCGTTATACGAATGATTTGTATTTGTCGAGATGACGAACAGGCTTGCTCAGTGCATCACGTCTGAAGGGGTCTCCCAGTTCTCGGGTACACATCACTTCGATTACGGTGGTCTTGCCCTCGTTTTGTGCCTCGCAGGCTTCGCGGAGCGCATCACCGACCATGTCGAGATGATCGACAACGATTCCCTCGGCACCCATTGACTTCGCGATGCCAGCCCAGCTTGGGTTGTCGAGATTGACACCCTCGAATCGGCGTCCATAGAAATCGACCTGGTTCTTCTTCTCCGCTCCCCACTGTCGATTGTTGAACACGACAGGAGTGACAGCAATGTTCTCTCGGACACAGGTAAGAATCTCACCCATGCTCATCGCCCAGGCACCATCGCCGACGTAAGCGATTGCAGCACGCTGTGGGGCTGCTGTCTTCACTCCCATGACAGTTGGAAATGCATAACCGCAGTTGCCGAAACTCATTGCCGCGAAGAAACTTCTTGGCTCATCGAATCTCAGATAGCTGTTGGATACTGAACAGATGTTGCCGATGTCTGTCGATATTGTTGCGTTGGACGGAGTGGCTTTTTCCAATTCTCTGAGCACCTGCCGCGGATGGAGCATTCCCGCATCTTCCTCTGATACCAGTTGGCTCCATTCATCGGTTTCTTCGGACCATCCATTGAGCTCAGACTCCCAAGCCTGCTTCTCGCTGGCAATCTCTTCAAGTCGCGCATCGCGATTCTTCAGGCAGGCGACCTGTTCGCGGTTCTTGACACGTTCAAGCAGTGCCGAAGCTGATTCACCTGCATCACCACAGATGCCGACAGCGATTTTCTTGACCAGCCCGATTTTGCGATAGTCAACATCGACCTGAATGATCTTGGCATCCTTCGGCCAGTAATCCATTCCATGCTGGGGCAGGGTGCCAAAGGGACCCAATCGCGTGCCTAGGGCGAGCACGACATCTGCCTTGGAAATCAGTCGCATACCTGCTTTCGAGCCTTGATACCCGAGCGGTCCACACCAGAGCTTATGACTGGCAGGAAATGAATCGTTGTGCAGGTAACTGTTGACGACAGGCGCCGACAGGTATTCGGCAAGTTCAACACACTCCTTAACCGCGTCGCCCATAATCACGCCACCACCTGAAAGGATTACGGGAAACTCAGCTTCTGCGAGCAGACGTGCGGCATCATCCAGCGAATTCGATCCCCCGGCACCTCGCTCAATCACCTGTGGTTGGGGAACCGGTATATCCACTTCACCATAAAAATGATCACGGGGGATATTCAACTGCGTCGGCCCGCGCTCGGCCATGGCCATGTCAAATGCACGGGCGGTGAACTCCGCCATACGTCCGGGACTGCTGACATGAGCCTGGTACTTGGTGATCTTGGAAAAAATGGGAAGCTGCTCGGTTTCCTGAAATCCACCGAGTCCCATAGTGTTGCTTCCGGTTTCAGGTGTGATCGCCACCACCGGTGAATGCGCCCAGTAGGCGGCGGCGATTGCGGTGACGAAATTCGTGATTCCAGGACCGTTCTGTCCGATACAGACACCATGACGACCACTTACTCTGGCATAGCCGTCGGCCATGTGTGCCGAACCCTGTTCATGTACTGTGGGAATGAAGCGGATTCCGGCAGCAGGGAAAATGTCAAGCGCATCCATGTAGGCGGAACCGACGATTCCAAAGACGTCAGTCACACCGTAGGAGGCTAGTGTTTCGACAAATGCTTCACTTGATGTCATTCGTGGCATAGTAATGTTTCCTTATTTTTCAAAAAATTTTAACGGGCGAAAATTGATCCAGTCAGCCTAGCCCCAAGACTTGTTCAGCTGGAGTGTAATCGTAGTTCAGACTTGAAGCGACTTCGCTGTACGTGACCTTGCCGTGGCATACGTTAAGACCTCTGAGCAGATGCTGGTCACGTCGAAGTGCTTCTTTATATCCTAAATTCGCGATGGCTGTGGCAAAAGGTAGCACAGCGTTGTTGAGCGCATAGGTGGATGTTCGGGGAACCGCACCAGGCATGTTTGCAACACAATAGTGTGTAACGCCATGCACGTCATAGGTCGGGTCGGAATGCGTTGTCGCACGCGAGGTCTCGAAACAACCGCCCTGATCTATCGCAACATCGACCAGTACCGAGCCCGGTCGCATCGCTTTCACCATCTCCTCGGTGACGAGACGCGGCGCAGTCGCGCCCGGAATCAACACCGCACCGATCACAAGATCGGCATCCACTACATGTTTTTCCAGCGTGCTTCTCGTCGAGTAGATTCCATTGGTGGAGCGACCGAACTGTTGCCAGTGTTCGTCAAGCACCCGAACATTGCGATCGAGTACAAATACATCCGCACCCATACCCACAGCGATGTGTGTGGCATGTGTACCGACCACACCGCCACCTATGATCACCACCTTGGCAGGCTCCACACCTGGTACACCACCAAGCAGAATACCGGTACCGCCGTGGGGTCGTTCAAGGCACCAAGCACCTTCCTGTACCGCCATCCGCCCAGCTACTTTCGACATGGGAGCCAGAAGTGGCAGAGCACCGCTATCGTCGGTTACAGTCTCGTAGGCAATGCACACTGCACCGCTGTCGACGAGATCGCGCGTCTGTTCCGGATCCGGTGCCAGGTGCAGATACGTGAACAGAATCTGATCTTCCCGGAGCATTGCTCTTTCCGGAGCAAGTGGCTCCTTGACTTTGATGATCATGTCGGCACTGTCAATTACCTCTTTGGGAGTTCCGACTATTGTCGCCCCGACAGACCGATAGTCTTCGTCGCTTGCACGAATTCCGTCTCCGGCGTTGGTCTCGACTATGACACTGTGTCCGTGTCCAACCAATTCCTGCACACTGCCGGGTACCAATCCGACTCGAAATTCGTCGGTTTTGGTCTCCTTGATCACTCCAATTTGCATAGTACGAAAACCCTTCCAAATCACTGCGAACTAAGAATTTAAAACGAGTCAATATGATAGTGTATGTTTGAGTTTATGACTGTCTTTATTGTCTTGTTTTTACGCTGTTCCAGCCTAAAATCTTTCAGACAGCAATCGTGTTGACTGAATCGTTCAAACTTGTAAAATACACATTTGAAGTCGATTAATTCATCCGTATGCGACTTCTACATCATTTCAACAAAATAGTGAATTTCGAGGTCTGGATTTATGCGACTGGAAATGGACAATTTATGGATGCCCTTTACGAGCAATCGCGATTTCAAGGCCGACCCGCGATTGATTTCCCATGCGAAAGGTGTCTACCTCTACACACCTGATGGCAGACAGATCATTGATGCGTCATCCGGGTTATTCTGCTGTGCAGCGGGACACAGTCGGGATGAAATTGCAACAGCGGTTTACAGGCAGTTGAATGAGCTCGCCTATTCTGCGCCATTTCAACTGGGACACGAGCACTCTTTCGAGCTTGCCCGTCGTCTGACCGAACTGACTCCGGAAGGGATGGACCGGGTGTTTTTCGTCAATTCAGGTTCCGAATCCATCGATACCTCGATCAAGATCGCACTCGCCTATCACTACGCACGAGGCGAAGCGCAGCGTCAACGCCTGATTTCCCGTGAAAGAGCCTACCACGGCGTCAACATCGGTGGTACCGCGCTCAGCGGTATGGTGAAGAACCGACAGGCATTCGGGTTGACTATGCCCGGCATCGCACACTTGCGGCATACATGGTTGCCGGAGAACCGTTTCGAACGTGGTCAGCCACAAGAAGGCGCATATCTGGCGGACGATCTGCAGCGCTTGGTCGACAACTACGGTGCTGAGACAATCGCGGCGTGTTTCGTGGAGCCGATCGCCGGTTCAACTGGTTGCCTGGTTCCGCCGGTGGGATATCTGGAAAAGTTGCGGGAAATCTGCGATAACAATGGCATTCTGCTTGTATTCGACGAAGTGATCTGCGGATTTGGCCGAACAGGTGAGCCATTCGGATCACAGAGTTTTGGCGTGACACCGGATTTGATGACCTTGGCCAAGGCACTGACCAATGCCGCGCAACCGATGGGTGCCATCGTAGTCGGTAGGCATGTTTACGACACCATCGTGAACGCAGCGCCGGAAAAAGCGATTGAGCTGTTCCATGGATATACGTATTCCGGACACCCTGCTGCCTGTGTTGCAGGACTCGCGACACTGGATATCTATCGGGATGAGAATCTGTTTGAGCGCGGTCGGCAATTGTCAGGCTATTTCCAGGACTCGATATACGCACTTCAGGATCATGATGTCGTGACGGATGTACGAGGCTTCGGAATGATAGCGGGTGTGGATGTGAGGCAGGATGGGCCTCCCGGGAACGCCGGACTGACGATTCAGAAGCGGCTGTTTCATTCGGGACTGCATGTGAAGGCAACCGGTGACGCGCTGATTGTCGCGCCACCTCTGGTTTCGACTGAAGCGCATATTGACGAAATATGTGAGAAGTTTGCGGGAGTATTCAGAAGCTGTTGACCGACAGCAATGAAAACATGAATGTCAGCGTAATTTCATTGGTTGACAATGCTGTTGGATTTGCCGTAAATTATGAACTGGTACGTATACATCTGAAGTGTCGCGGGAATGACTTGTTTTTGTGCCTCTGATGTGAGGTGATTGGTTTCACTGATACGACAATTTGGTCAATTTATTACTATTTAAATCTTTAATCTACTGGAGGAATGACTAGACACATGGTTATGCAAAAAAAAGGCGGAGTCAGTCGCCGTAAATTTCTGAAGACCACCGGAGCTGCGGGTACCGCTGCAGCAGTTGGTCCATGGGTTATCAGCCCTAAAGTTTTGGCTTCTTCTGGAGAAGTCAATGTCCTGATGTGGTCAGATTACCTGCCTCCTGACTATTTGGATGCGTTTAAGGAAGCAACAGGAATTACTGTCAATTACACCGGTATTGGCTCGAACGAGGAAATCATCAATAAGATGAAAGCCACCAAGGGTAAGGGCGTTGACATCTGCAGCCCAACCAATGTCCGTTCCGGACAGTGGATCGATCTGGAACTTCTGCAGCCTTGGGATTACAGTCGAATTCCCAATATGGCAAACGTGAATCCGGCCATGCTCAAGGTCGGCGACAACGAATGGAATTTCGGTGGTGCAGGATCACACTGGCTGCCTCAGATTTGGGGTACCGAAGGTGTTGCGTGGCGAACCGATCTGTATTCCCCTCCCGGTGGTGAGCCGAGTTATGGAAATATCTGGGACGGTTCTGCCGAAGGTCACACCATGATCAGGCCGCATTCGGGCATGCTCGGCGCCGGACTCTACATGGAGACAATCGGCGAGCTGGATGCCGGTGATGTCTGGCGTGCTTACGAAAGTGAGGAGAAGATGCGACCGATCTGGTCGAAGATCACCGACTTCTGCATCGCGAACAAGAAGGAAATCCAGATTCTGTGGAACGATGCGGACTCACAGAAGAACGGACTTCTGAACGACGGTGTTCTTGTCGGACAGACTTGGGACGGTCCGCCGCTGGCACTCAAGAATGCCGGCGAACCGGTACATTATCAGGCGCCGAAGGAAGGCTCGATGGCCTGGGTGGATGGTATGTCGCTTTCGGTAGAAGCGGCTAACATCGATCAGGCCTACGCATTTGTAGAATTCGCGTTCCGCAAAGAGCCTGCAGGCAAGGCAATCGACACCCATGGCTACAATTCAGCCGTGATCGGTGCCGATGCATTCGCCGGCGATGCTTACAAGAAGAATTTCTCGGAGGCATATCCGGGTTCCGCGCTGGCCAATCTCAATCCTTGGCCGGCTGAACCGCAGTGGTATGCGGATGTCCGAACTGAGTATCGCAACAAGTTTGTGAATGCCTGATTGAAGGAAAGCTGGGAGGCGCTCGCGATGTTGGTCGCGAGCGCCACCCCGGCCAGTTGAAATTGCGTCGATGACGCTTAGAGAGAATAAGGAGGCCCGAGAGGTATGAGCGCAGATGTACGGTTGGAGGACGTCTGGATCAGATTCGGTGACTTTGTTGCTGCACGTGAAATCAATATTCATATACAGGGCGGAGAATTCTTCACAATTCTAGGGCCGTCCGGATGCGGCAAGACAACCCTGCTTCGGGCTGTATCGGGTTTTCTGACACCGTCAGAAGGCAATGTGCTGATCGGCGGTACAAATATGGCGGGCATCGGTCCGAACAAACGCCCGACCGCATTGATTTTCCAGAATCTCGCACTTTTCCCGCTGATGACGATATGGGAGAACATCACATTCTCCCTGGAAGTGCGGGGTGCGAGTAAACAGGAACGTCGTAAACGAGCGGACGAATTGCTGGAGTTGATCGCACTGCCCGGACAGGGTGAAAAGATGGTCAATGAGCTGTCCGGTGGGCAGAAACAGCGGGTCGCGATCGCCCGTGCCTTGTGTGCGGAGCCTGAGGTGTTGCTGTTGGACGAGCCTCTGAGCGCACTTGATCTGAAGCTTCGCCAGCATATGCGCACCGAACTGCGCGCCATCCAACAGCAGGTTGGAATCACTTTCATCTACATCACCCACGATCAGGGCGAGGCGCTGACGATGTCGGACAATGTCGCCGTCATGCGCGAGGGTGTCGTGGAACAGATCAGCGATGGCACTACAATTTACGATGAGCCCGATACAGCATTTGTCGCTTCGTTCGTCGGGGAGAACAACCGATTCGACGGCAAGGTTTCGTCGGTGTCGGATGGTGTCGCGACGGTCGATACGGCTGAGGGGACGATTCAGGCGCGTGTGAGCGCAAATGAGGATTCACACGTCAAGGCAGGTGACGATGCGTATGTTTTCGTTCGACCCGAAGCCATTCAGTTCGTCAATGGTACAACGGTTGAGAACCAGATGAATACGAAGGTTTACCATGAGGAGTTTGAGGGACATTTCTGGCAGATCTTTCTGGATATTGACAAAAGCCAGAAGCGAATCAAGATGTCTTACGTGAATGACGGCGCGACTCGCGCCCATGCACGTGGGACGGAACTTGCAATCAGCTTCCCGATGCAGTCGGCAATCGCACTGCCTCAGGGAGCGCTCGCTGCCGAATAGGGAAGTTTTACGGGGAACCGATTCATGGTTTCTTACTGGAAGAATTTCTTTCTCAAGAATGGTACGGCTGTTGCGCTGTTTT
Organism: Arenicellales bacterium; assembly: GCA_963666625.1. Taxonomy (GTDB): domain Bacteria; phylum Pseudomonadota; class Gammaproteobacteria; order Arenicellales; family JAJDZL01; genus JAJDZL01. The sequence continues at coordinate 1,006,045 of OY762925.1, read as the reverse complement.
TGATCATCTCAGTCGGCGTCTGGCTGTTCATGATGATCATTCTGCCCCAGCTGTTCATGCTCGATTTTTCGATTCGAGCCAATGTACCGCCTCCGAAGTTCGGTACTGAAGAGCACTACTATACGCTTGAACACTACAAGTACATGCTTTTTGGCAGTGCGCAGGCGACTGGAACATTCAACGTCATTGACCTGACGGTGTTTTTCAGAACAATCGCTGCGGCGATCTTTGTCACGCTCATCGACCTCGCACTTTGCTATCCGATTGCGTATTACCTGGCACATGTTGCGACCGGCGGTTGGAGTCGACTGATGGTGCTCTCGCTGATTGTTCCGTTCTGGGTCAATGAAATTCTGCGTGCGTTCGCATTCAAGATAATCTTCGGGTCTACAGGCATCATCAACAATGTAATGATTGCCATTGGTATTCTTGATTCACCCTACGATTTCATACGCAATGACATCGCACTGTGGGCAGGTCTCAGTTATGCCTTTATCCTGTTGATGATTTTTCCGATCTACAACGCGATAGAGAGTCTCGACAAGAATCAGATTGAAGCGGCACGTGATCTTGGATCCTCGTGGGTGAGAATTCATCGGCGAATCGTGATACCGCATGCAAAACCGGGTATCAGTTCCGGTTGCACCATGGTATTCATGTTGACTGCCGGAGCGCTAGCTGCACCACAGATTCTCGGTGGCCCCAGCAGTCTTTGGTTTACGCAGATCATCTATCAGGGATTCAACCAGGCCGGCAACTGGGCACGCGGGTCCGCATACGCGATCATCCTGCTGATTTCGTGCATTGTTCTGGTGCTGGTGATTATGAAGATCTTTAAAGTTCGGTTCGGCGAAATGATGAAATGATTGCAGAACGGGTACAAAAATATCTGGTCATCGGATTTGTCGTTCTGTTTTTCGTTTATCTGTTCGGCCCCTTGATCGTGATGGGTATCACGGCGTTCAATACGTCGGCGTTCCCCAGAATGGCACCTTGGGACTGTTTCACAGTCGAATGGTTTGATGTCCTGATGCAGGATACCCGTCTGATGACAGGGTTGCGCAACAGCGTGTTCATCGGCCTAGGGGTGGTCGTGTTGGCGGTACCGATCGGGTTGGCTGGTGCATTGGTGCTGATGCAGGCGAGACCTCGCATCCGGCCTTGGTACTACACGATTACAATCGCACCGATTCTGGTTCCCGGCGTTGTGCTTGGTATCTCCACCTTGCTATTTTGGGATAGGATTGGACTGCTTCTTGGTATGGGGCATGATTCTTTATTCTATAACGGTGTGTTTCTCACAATCGTGGGGCAGGCGACATTCATTTCGGCATATACAATGCTGATTTTCATCGCACGACTGCAGCGGTTCGACCCGGTGCTGGAAGAAGCCGCACTCGATCTGGGAGCGACGCATGTCCAGGCGTTCCGTAAGGTCCTGCTTCCATTTCTCAAACCCGCGATCGGATCAGCGGCAGTACTGGCATTTCTGGCCTCATTCGAGAACTACAACACGACGATTTTCACCATTGTCCAAAGCAGTACGCTGACGACAGTGCTTGCGAGCAAGGTGCGCTATGGAATTGATCCTTCCATCAGTGCTTTGGCGATGACCATTGTGTTTCTCACTTTGGTCGGTGCGATTCTGTATGAAATATCCCAGCGGCGACAGACCCGGAAAGAGAAAGCGCAGCAGGCTGTTGCGCGCGGTGAACTTAAAAGCATGACCAAACAGAGATCATTCTTTGCAGAACCGGCGTTCATTATGTCAGCACTGATCGTTTTCGCCGGACTGGGAATTGTGTACTTCACGGGTACCATTGGAGTTGAAGAGTGTAAAGCGATTGTCAAGGCAGAAAAACAAGCGGCGATCAAATTGCGGGTCGAGCGACGTCAGCAGCAGACGATGTTTCAGATGACAGCTGAGCAGATCGGTACCGAAGAATCTGAGCAAGAAACTGCTGAGGGAGAAGAGAAAGTCAAGGCCAAGGGAACGGAAGGCTATGAGGGAATTTTCGCACCTCAGAATCTGCAGGAACAGGCAGGCGATACCGATGCTGAAGAGGAGAAAGTCAAGGCGAAGGGAACCGAAGGTTATCAAGGGATATTCGCGCCAGAGAACCTACAGGACCAAACCGGTTCCAGTCAGTGACCAGTAAATTAAATAGGCTCTTGCGGTGAGCCCACTGAATTCCAAAATACTCACCACCTGTATCGGAGCCTATCCGAAGCCTTCGTTTCTTGAGCTTCCGGATTGGTTCAATATCCCTGCCGGTCCGGATACAGCAAATCCGACCAAGTCTTGGCTTGCCGCGATGGCGGCGATGGGCGAATCGGCTGAACAGAATATTGCCGACGCTTGCCGCGAGGTTGTAACGGACCAGGTTGAGGCGGGCATCGATATTCCGACTGACGGAGAAGTCAGCCGAGAAAACTACATTCACTATCACTGTCGACACCTTGAGGGATTTGATTTCGATCGGCTGACCGAGCGCGAACTTCGCGGCGGGACCTATAGTGCCGAACTGCCCACTATCAGTGGACCCGTGCGTGCTCGGGATACCGGTTTTTTGGTACACGACTGGAAACGCGCCCAGTCATTCACAGACCGTCCCGTGAAGATTACCATGCCGGGTCCCATGACAGTGACGGACTCCAACGCCAATCAATACTATGAGTCAGAAAGATTACTTGGCGCAGCGATTGCGGATGCGTTGAACAGCGAGGTTCGTGCCCTGGTCGATGCCGGGTGCGTCAATATCCAGGTTGATGAACCGGTATTCGCCCGTAAACCTGATGTCACCCTGGACTACGGCGTGGAAAACCTGGAGCGGGTTTTTCATGGTGTACCGGAGGGTGTCACAAAAGTCATGCACATGTGCTGTGGCTATCCGGATAGGATTGATCGACTCGACTATCCGAAAGCGGACCGTAATGCTTATTTTCGAATTATCGGCGCGGTGGATGAGAGTTGTGCGGATATGGTGTCCATAGAAGATGCCCACAGGCACAACGACTTGTCATTACTTGAACTGGTCAGCAGAACCAAGGTGATCCTGGGTGTGGTCGCTATTGCCCTCAGTCGAATTGAAACAGTCGAGCAGATCGTCGCCCGACTGGAACAGGCATTGCAGCATATCGACGAAGACCGGTTGATTGCGGCACCGGATTGCGGACTGGGTTTGCTCGGCAGAGATCTGACAGTCGCCAAGTTGCGCAATATGTGCGAAGCAGCCGGAAAGCTGTCCACTAAGGTGTGAGTTCCGCCGCTGAAATCTGATTTGAGTCGTCGCTGATTACAGCAAGCAGACTAATCTGGTAATCTGCCGCCCTTGATTCCCCATCAGCAAACAGAGTCACCTTTTGTCGAGCGTACCAGGATTTTGCAAGCCTGGCAACAATAGTGTTAGAATAATGCGCTTGTTAATTTCATAAGTTACCAACATTATTGAAATTACCATTTTCTGGGAATTTGTATCGGTTCATCTAAACTGATAACAACGCCAATGGAGGCATCAAGTCAATCAGTATTCCGATTTTCCCAATTTACAAACTAAACAACGACTCTAATATACGGAGACTATTATGAACTTAAAGAAATCCGCATTTGCAGCGATTCTGGCGATTGCTGTATCTGGCGCAGCGCAAGCTGCCGATGAGGTGAATGTCGCGTTCTTTCTGGAATGGGCGACACCGAATCAGGTTGCCAAAGTTGAAAAACTTTACGATGATGCTCTGGGTGTACCAGTCAATTGGACTAACTTTGATGCAGGCACGCAGATGACAGAAGCAATGCTGGCCGGAGATATCGACATCTCCTACAGTCAGGGACTCGCTCCTTTCATCAATGCCGTCAACGCAAACGCACCAATCAAGCTTGTCGCGATCGCTGTACAGTATCCGGCAAATGACTGTGTGGTACGCAATGGTGAAGGAATCGACAAAACCAATGCTACGGAACTTGAAGGCAAATCTGTCGCGGTCCCGATCGCAACTATGGCTGACTACAGTTTCCGAATGATGATGCGCGCGTTGAATGTTGATACAAACAAGATCAACGTCGTGGACCAGGTACCGGCTGATGCCGCCGTGTCACTCGCTGATGGCGCAGTCTCCATGGCCTGCGGATTTGGTGCAGATTCCATGGCAAAGATGTATGAAGTTGGTGAAGCTTTAATGTCTCCGGAAGATAAGGAAGCCGCTGGCATCATCAGTTTTGATGTGGTTTCAGTGACCGAGAAGTTCGCTCAGGAGAATCCTGATATGGTGCGAACATTCCTCACCGTCACCGATGAAGCGAACGCGGCATTCGCCGCAGATCAATCCAAGATTGATGTGATTGCACAGGATGCCGGTCTGAGCGTTGAGATGACGCAGAATCAGATGTCTGAATTTCACTTCCCGACCAACGCAGAGCAGCTGTCGGACTACTTCAACGAAGGTGGTTTGGCCGCAGTAGCTATTGCCGTGGTTGGTGGTGCATTCGCGACAGCAGAAAATCCTGCATTGGATGATTACAGCGCAGTTGTTGATACCTCTTTCCTGGAGTAATCAGAACTTACTGATTGTCATGAGTCAGATTTGAATGCAGAAAGTCTGGCTCATGGCGGATCAGGTTAATTTCCCCTCTTCCCCGACCTATCCTGCGACACATCCGGCGTCATGAGTGATCTGGTAGCCGACAATCTGAACATGGAATTCTTCATGCCGGAAGGCGCGACAGTCCATGCACTCAAGGATGTTTCCTTTACCCTGAAAAAAGGAGAAATACTCGCTGTCCTAGGCCCGTCCGGATGCGGGAAAACCACTCTGCTCAATATCGTAGCCGGATTCTTGCACCCTACCGGCGGGAGCATCTCGCTGGGCGGCAAAATTATCGAAAAACCGGGCGTTGATCGCGGCATGGTTTTTCAGCAGGGAGCCCTGTTCGAATGGCTGACTGTCGCCAACAATGTCAACTTCGGTCTTCGCATGAAGAATGCCGACCCCAAGGAAACCGCCGACAAGGTGGAGGAATGGCTTGATATTGTGGGACTTCAAGGGTTTGGCGGAACGCCGACCTATCAGTTGTCAGGCGGCATGCAGCAACGGGTCGCGCTGGCTCGATGCCTGATCAACGATCCGGATGTCATATTGATGGATGAACCCCTCGGTGCGCTTGATGCGCTGACACGGGAAAAAATGCAGTCACTGGTATTGAAAATCTGGAAAGAAACCGGAAAAACGATCATGATTATCACTCATTCAGTGGAAGAGGCACTACTGTTGGGTGAACGCCTGTTTGTCATGGCGCCTCGACCGGGACGGCTGTACAAGGAATACGATCTTCCGTTCGCAGAGATGGGTCTTTCCGGTGACTCGCGCGAAATAAAGAATGCCGATGATTTCACGGAAACCAAAGAGGAGATTCTGGCCATGATCTGGAACATGGAAGAAGAGATCATGGGCAAGGTGGAAACCCCCTGACTCATATCTACCCATGTTCATTGTCGGCATAATTTTCGTCTGCCTGATCATCGCGTTGGTATGGTCGATATTCTATGGACGCAAGGTAGTACGAACTGAACGGACTGATGCCGTTTTCGGCAATCCGGTTCGTGCTCTTGGAGGCTGGCACTGGGTTGTCTGCGGTGTTTCCAGTCTTTTGATTTTTTGGTTCTGGTTTTCGTGGGACGCAGGTAGGGCGTTCTTTCCAGGCGCAGCAAATGAGTTGTGCCAGGTTGCCAAGTTGAACCGAGCGGTCAATCCCATTCGCTCGGCCTATCCAATCGACAATAGATACCTGCTCGGAACAAGACTACTGGACCGGGACTTCAAGCAAATTGATTTGCTCTATGTGTCATTGGCTCAAATCAATTTCAACGATGTAGACCGTCAGGAACTGAATGAAGTCATAAGCCTAATGCGCAACGCACTTGAGGCACAGGCCAATACCAATTATCTGTCTGACGATACTGTCGAGAAATTCGGCGAGGTGGCATCTAGGATAGATCAGGTTGCCGCTGATTTGGTTGACCCCGCGTATCCAGGCCCGGCCGATAGCGACGCACTGGAAAAAGCGCTCAGCCAGCCCGGCTGGGGAGAATCAAGCACTGAGATTCCTGTTTTGCCGACAACTGATCGAGGGCGCGCGTTCGACGCTGCATCTGAAGTCATGGAGGGTATTGCGAAGGACTACGGAAAAATTCGCAATGACAGCCCTCACATTACGGCAATGATTGATGAGATCAGTCAGAGAATAGACGCATTTGTGATTGATGAAAGTGGCTCGGAGAACGATGTTCAGCGTCGGAAGGAATTACACAGTCAGATCAAGAAGATTTCGAAACGGATTGATGACTTGCGGGTATTCCCGTCACAGACTACTGATCGGGTTGAGGCCGCGCTGCGGAATCTCGATAGCGCGATGGATTCGCGACAAGGCATGCTGAAGGTCATAGACATCTGGGCAATGCCAGGTGGCGAAATATTGGCGGGCAACAACGCCTGTTCCGAGCAAGGTTCCGGACGATGGTTACCGAAACCTTCTGATACACTCGCGACATTCGTATACATGGCTCATCCGGACAAAGGGTATAAGGGATTTCCTCTGCTCTGGTTCAAGATGAAGCCGGTTTCCGAAATGGTGGGGTTTATCCTGCCCGACTGGATTTCGAATCTGATTCCGGGTGAACATGCGCGTCATAACGATCAGGGTCTGATCGAAACAAGTTTCAAGGACAAGGTCTACAACGTTGCTACAGGCAACTTCAAATCATTTTCTGTACCCGTACCGACAGGCCATATCTGGGACTCGATCATGCGAGTTCTCGCCGGTTTATTTCTTGGAGTCATATTGGGTGTTCCTTTGGGAATTTTCATGGGTCTTTCCAGATTCGCCAAGGGATATTTTGATCCGCTGGTCGAACTTTACCGACCGGTACCGCCACTGGCCTGGGCACCGCTGATTCTTACAATTTTCGGAATTCAGGATGACGGCAAGATCTTTCTTCTGTTCATGGTGGCGTTTGCGATCATGGTGATTTCGGCGCGCACCGGTGCGACCGGAACGCAGTTGTCGAAGATTCACGCCGCACACTCTCTGGGTGCTTCAAGTCGGCAGATTATCCGGCAGGTCATCCTTCCGAATTCCCTACCGGAAATACTGACTGGAATCAGGATTTCAATCGGAGTCTGCTGGGGAACACTCGTTGCGGCGGAGATGCTTGCAGGGACTACTGGAATCGGATTTGTCGAAAACGTTGCCAGAAAGCAGTCGGACTATGAGATTATCTGGATGACGATCATCGTTATGGGAGTACTCGGTCTGATTTTCGATGTGATCATGCGTTTTGTGATAGACAAAACTATTCCTTGGAGAGGGAAGGGGTAGCACATCGCTCAATTTATTCACCGAATCACAATCTTCCGCGAATTTTATCTTGCAGTCATTCTGTGTTTGAATTAAGTGGTAACTATCAGATTTTCCCCTTGAATTTTCGGTAAGAATGCGGGATGTCGGCACGGTAATCTGGCCAGCCAGTATCATGCATTAACGGGGTAACGGGTAAATTCTGTATCAGTTTCTGTCGTCTGAATTAAGAATTGATTTCGAGAGGTGTTCCAGCCGTGTTGAGATTTCCTGCTGAGGCAAAAACACCGTATTGTCCGATCGCCAAATTTGTAGTGCACGAATCAGCTGCGACCTAGTGTCGGATGCTGTCGAGTTAAGTTCGTCGATAACCCAAAGGACGCCATAGACACGTAAACCAATTTCTGCGGCGACTTTACGGAGCAGTCTATCACCAGTCAGTAGAATCCCAGAATGGGCCATTGCGGTGACAATACAGAGGCAATCATTGGCTGATAGACTTGGATGGTACTCTTTGTTTGTCAGCGCCTGACGGACTTGGTCTGGTGGTAGGTCGTAGGTAGTCATGCCCGAATTATCGAGTATTGCCACTGCTGTTGGGAAATGTCAAGTACTTCTGACTCGCGTATTGGGAGTGGGATGATGAATTGATAGGGCAGGTCACCGAGTATTTTTAAAAGGCCACCTTTTCGTAGGTCTATCAAACAGGAAGCGTCATATACAACATAGTTCAACATTAGGTCGTAGGACCGCCTATTCGTTGCTCGACATATTTAAGGGGCTGGTCAAGAAGTGCCGCAGCACGTGCGGGCGAGATCAATTCTTCTCCGATAGCACGTGAAACAAGTCGTTCAAAACGACGAGGCTTTTCTAAAAATGCGAATCCATGGGGAGGGATGATCGGTTCCGGTTCTGATTTTCGCCATGAACGTGCGAAGGTTGCGAATGCTTGACGGATACTGGCCTGAGAAAGGATGCCGACCTGACCAAGGCGCACTAGCAAGGACGCGGCCGAGATGCCATAGATGTGTTTCAGTTGAATGATCTCGTAATATGTAATTCGATTACGGTAACGACCTACATCCTCTTGGAGACATCGCTTGGGGACGAGGAATGCACCAGCGAATCGATTCATTGATGCCTCTAGGGTCAGTGCCGAATTGCCAGTAGAGCGGATAATTCTGTGTGCCAGTTCGTGGGCAAGCGTAAAACGCTTGCGCTCGACATTGATCCGGTTGGAAACAACAACAGCTTCGGCAACAGGTTTCCCATTTCGCAGGGCATGGCATCCCAATCCGTTGATGCTTTCCGGGAGGTCATCTTCAATCACCTTGATGCCCTTTTCTTCAAGCAGTTCACATAAACTGGGAATGGGGTCCATGCCAAGGTGCCATGTATCGCGAAGTGATTCAGCCATTGTTTCAATTTGAACTTCGTTTGTGACCTTTTCAATTCGTTCTTGTTCAAGCCAGTCGACACTGGCAGGCATGTCAAGGATACTCTCAATTGCCAGGTAACGCTCGAGGTTGTCGACCAAGATCGCTTCCGCCATTGCGCGATCGCGCGCGGATGCACCGGAATGCTTACGGAACTCAAGGCCGTCCAAGGATTCAACCTGTGCACTCATTAGGAAGTCCAGCGACACATCAAGTGCCATTCCAAGTGCGATCAAAGTAGCAGAAGAGGGCAACATCTTACCCGATTCATACTTACTGATGGCTTGTGCAGTAACCCTCGGGGTCATCTTTTCAGCAAGTTGTTGCATAGACAAACCGGCACGTTTCCGAGCGAGTCGCAGTCGTTTTTCAAACATATAATTTACCTCATATATCAACTAAGAGTTGATAATATAGTAATTATAAAACAATATATAAACCAATTGTTGAGTTTACCTATTGGTTTTGAAAGTTGGAAGTTAGTCGTGTGAAGTTTTCAGAACACAGGTAGTAGATGAATAGCTTGAAAGAAAACAAACTCAAAATTTATGGTGCAAAAACGACTCAATCAAGCGAGCGGATAGTGCGTTGACATGATTCCGTTTCATGTTTTCACATGCAGCAATTAGCGGGAACCTGAATAAGGCCGAATATGCATCGCGGGTGCTCGAAAAGCAATCATCGAATTCGTTGCCGAAAAGTGGCCAGACAATGAGATTATTTGGATGACTATTATCGTTATGGGAGTGCTTGGTCTGATTTACGACGTGATCATGCGTTTTGTGATAGACAAAACCATTCCTTGGAGAGGGAAGGGATAGCGGAAATTAGACCGGTAATTCCGTACGACGCACAGCCGGTCAATTTGCTCAATTGTTCCCAAGTGAGTTTACTCGGTAATATACGATTCGAGTCGCTTTGCACCTTCCATGGCTTCGTTCGCACACCAATACTTGAATCCACCTAAGCCGCGGTTCTGCCATTCCAGATGAGCCTCCTTCCAGGCTTGCATCCTTGCCAGTTCGATATCGCCCTGTGAGAGGTTGGCGCTTTCTGTTTCGTCTTTCAATGCGGTCTGAAACCCTTCCAGAACATTCTTGCTGACCAGGCCACAATAGGCGGCTACCTCAAGGTCGTAGTGAAGCTGAATCAAGCGTTCCTGGGTGTTGGCTACAGTCGGAACGATCAACTGTGCACAGGCAGTCAGGTAAAGCAGAATTCTACTCATTTCAAGGCCATTTGTTTTTGCTATACTGCAATGTAAGTTAATGATTGGAGATCTTTGTAGGTTGGTAAAGTCATGGATATGCAAGTTAAAGAAACACTATACCACTACGTCAACGGCAAACGGGTAGAAGGCCGCAGTGGCCGCTATGGCGATATTTTCAACCCAGCGATTGGCGCTGTCGTCAGACAGGTGCCATACGCGAACGCTGAGGAAGTCAATGCAGCGGTCGATGTCGCTGCCGAAGCATTGCCCGGATGGTCTGCAACTCCGCCGGCCGCACGCGCTCAGGTGATGTTTGAATTCCGCGACATTGTAAAAAAGAATATCGAATTGATCGCGATGGCATTGTCTGAAGAACACGGTAAAACCGTGGAGGATGCGAAAGGTTCAATTGGTCGAGGTTTGGAGGTTGTCGAATTCGCCTGTGGAATTCCACAGTTGTTGAAAGGCGAGATGTCGGAGCGTGTCGCAAAGAATGTCGAGAGCTATTCCATTCGACAGCCGGTTGGGGTTTGCGCCGGAATCACACCGTTCAACTTTCCGGCAATGGTTCCGATGTGGATGTTCCCGATCGCGATTGCATGTGGAAATACTTTCTTGTTGAAGCCATCGGAAAAGGATCCGTCCTGTCCTCTCATGCTGGCTGAGATGATGAAAGAAGCTGGGTTGCCCGACGGGGTCCTCAATGTTGTCATTGGCGACAAGGAAGCGGTGGATTCCATTTTGATGCATCCCCGCGTTGATGCGGTGAGTTTTGTCGGTTCAACTGCTGTTGGAGAGTATATCTACCAGACGGGTTGCAAGCATGGCAAGCGGGTTCAGGCGTTGTGCGGTGCCAAAAATCACATGGTCGTGATGCCGGATGCGGACATGAATCAGGTTGTCGATGCCGCGATTGGCGCTGGCTATGGCTCAGCTGGTGAACGATGTATGGCGGTTTCAGTTGTAGTTGCAGTTGGAGACGATACCGCGGATGAACTGGTCGAGCGACTGAAACCACGGGTTGCGGATCTGAAAATCGGACCTTACACCGATTCAGAAGCTGAAATGGGTCCTCTTGTTACGCCAGATCACTATGGCAAGGTCAAATCTTATGTAGACCTCGGAGTTGAAGAGGGTGCGGACCTCGTTGTGGATGGACGTGATTTCTCTCTTGCGGGCTATGAGGACGGTGCCTTTCTGGGCGGGTGTCTATTCGATAACGTCACGCCTGAGATGAAGATCTATACGGATGAGATTTTCGGTCCCGTACTAAGCGTGGTCCGGGTTGACAGTTATGACGAAGCTATTAGCCTAGTCAGTGACCATGAGTATGGCAATGGCGCAGCAATCTTCACACGGGACGGAGGTTTTGCTCAGGATTTCATTTCCAACGTCAGAATCGGTATGGTCGGAATTAATGTTCCAATACCGGTGCCGGTTGCCTATCACAGTTTCGGCGGGTGGAAGCGCTCACTGTTCGGTGACCACTACATGCATGGGCCGGAAGGGGTTCGGTTCTATACGCGGATGAAGACAGTTACCGCCAGATGGCCGACTGCCATCGAGGCCGGAGCGAAATTTCATTTCAAACGGGGCAGTGACGACAACTGAAGGTTGTTTCAGTTATTTCACAGGTCGGCACTGAAACGGCAGATTTCGGTGCCGACTTTACTCGAAATCTCGGGTCAATGCATCTGGTCCAGTCGAAGATTGTCAATCAGTCGCACACCGTTAACCCTTGCCGCGATCAATGCGATCGCACGATCGAGTTCACCGGTAGGTGAACTTGGTTGCCAGTCAAGGGGGTCTCGAACTTCCGCATATTCGACTGTAATGTACGACACGTCAAGAACGGATTTCATGGCATCGCTTATTTCTTGACTGTCTCGGACTCCGCAACTCCAAAGGAACCTAGCTTCGTCCAGCGCTTGGTATATCTGTATAGCCGCAACTTTTTCCCTACTTGACAGTAGTCGGTTTCTTGAAGACAAGGCCAGTCCGGAACTTTCACGGACCGTATCACAAGCGACGACCTGGGGGTAGCCCAGTTTTTCTGCGAGATGCTGGACAACGAGTAATTGTTGATAGTCCTTCAATCCGAAATATGCACGGCATTCACCGACAAAACCGAACAGGCGATTTACCACCGTGCACACGCCTTCAAGATGGCCGGGACGATAGTCACCTTCAAGCCCCAATCCATAAGGACCGGGATCCAGGATTTTGACATCTTCCAGATTGGAAGCCTCTGGAAACATATCCCGATTGGTTCCGCAAAAGACCATGTCGCAACCGAGTTTCTCAAGAACGCTGTAATCTGATTCTAGATTGCGCGGATACGTTCTGTAATCATTGGGATCATTGAATTGCAGGGGATTGACAAAAATACTCACACAGGTGACATCATTTTCATCGATTGACCTATTGATTAGTGCCTGATGCCCGGCGTGCAGTGCGCCCATGGTTGGTACGAAACCAATGCAGAGACCTTGTGCACGTTGGCTTGTACACCATTCTGAAGCGGATACGGGATTTTCAATGATTTCGAGCATACCTTCCACAGGCAAGGTGCGCTGTAATTTGACTGGTGTTGTGTCGTTGGCGATTTACTGTCGAGATGTACGAATTGCTACGTTGAGTCGGATTCTTCAGTTCATCTGCAGGAGAACCTTGCCGATGTGCGTGCCCGATTCAAGTCGTCTGTGTGCATCGCGTACCTGAGTCATGGGAAAAATTGAATCGATGACTGGTTTCACGTCACCGCTATCCAGCAAAGGCCAAGCATGCTTTCTCAGCTCCTGAGCGATTTCGGCTTTCTGCGAAACTGTTCTCGAGCGAAGCGTTGAACCCGTAACTGTCAGTCTCTTCAGCATAATCGGCAACACATTGATTTCGGATTTCAGTCCACCTTGGGTCGCAATAATGACCAGACGACCTTCCATTGCGAGACACTTGATGTTCTTGGGAATGTAGGCACCTCCGACTATGTCCAGAATCACATCGACGCCTTGTCCGGAAGTCCACGTTTTGATCTCTTCAACGAAGTCAGCTTCCCGATAGTTGATTGCGCAGTCTGCTCCAAGTTCGATGGCGGCGTCGCATTTTTCCTTGCTTCCAGCAGTTGCACAAACTTGGGAACCGAGTGCCGCGGCAAGCTGAATTGCGGTTGTTCCTATACCACTGGTTCCGCCGTGAATAAGAATTCGTTCCCCTCTTTTCAGGTTTCCCCGGATGAATACGTTGGTCCAGACAGTGAAGAACGTTTCAGGGACGGCGCCGGCTTCAACGATATTCAGCGTTTTTGGGATAGGCAGGCATGAACTTGCTGCTGCGGTACAGTACTCGGCATATCCTCCGCCGGCAAGCAGTGCACAGACTTCATCTCCGACTGCCACGGAATTTACGTCAGGTGCGACTGCGGCGATTGTTCCTGAAACTTCAAGTCCGAGTAAATCTGATGCGCCGGGAGGAGGCGGATATTGTCCGTTTCGCTGCATGACATCGGCACGATTCAATCCGGCCGCTGCGACTTTGATCAACACCTCTCCGCTGGTGGGTTCAGGAATAGGTCGCTCCGTGATTTCCAGGACATCCGCATCCCCGTATTCGGAGATGTCAACGACTTTCATTGTCGAATCACTCATCAACGATTTCCTTCAGGCTTGTCGTATATCGTCTGATTTTGTCTATGTAGGACTGGTTGAATCGTTTCAGCATATCAATTTCGTTGTCGTTCAATTGTCTGATTACGCGACCAGGTGAACCTACAACAAGACTGTTGTCGGGAATTTCCTTGCCATCGGTGATCAGTGTATTGGCTCCAATTAGGCAGCTCTCACCGATACGTGCGTTGTTCAGCACAACCGCGTTGATACCGATCAGCGCCCAATTGCCGATCGTGCAACCGTGCAGCATTGCCTTGTGGCCAATCGTCACGTTGTCGCCGATATCCAGCGGACAGCCTGGGTCGGTATGCAATACACAGCAGTCCTGCACATTCGTTCCATTGCCGACGGTGATTCGTTCGTTGTCGCCTCGAATGACAGCACCGAACCAAACCCCAACATCGTTTCCGAGTACCACATCACCGACAACTGTGGCGGTTTGTGCGACAAAGACATTCTCTCCGCGTTGCGGCGTTCCATTGTCGAGAGAGTAGATCATTGTCTGAAAATCAGAATCGGCCGAGTCGTCGAGAAAAATTTCGTCTGATGAATTCAGACAGAATTGATCCGAGCAGTCCGGCAAAGGCAGGTTTAAACCGATCGGATAACGGTTCCTTGCGAACAAACGTCACTTCATAGATATCGGAAGTCTTACTGGCCTCAAGCAGATAGTCGTCGCTTGTTCTCAGCTCGTCCACCAGTTTGAGATCGAGTGCGCGGGTTCCGTACCAGTGCTCGCCTGTGGAAATCTGATCTACATCAATCTCGGGTCGATTGATATGGACGAATTCCTTGAACAGGCTGTGAACATCTTCCAGTTCTTCCATGAACTTTGCCTTGCCTTTCTCGGTTGGTTCGCTGAACATGCCAACAGTTCGTTTGTATTCACCGGCGGTGTACTCCTGCCAGTCGACATTGTGTTTTTCCAGCGCACGATGAAAGTTCGGAATCTGTGCCAGCACACCGACGGAACCGACCACTGCGAAAGGGGCAGCGATGATCTTGTCCGCAACACAGGCCATCAAATACCCGCCACTTGCCGCGACCTTGTCAACCGAAACTGTCAATTGAATTTCCTGATCCCTGATGCGTTTCAGTTGGGAGGCTGCGAGCCCGTAGCCATGCACGACACCGCCCCGGCTTTCGATCTTGACGACGACCTCATCGGGAGCTTCGGCGATGGTGAGGACCGACGTGATTTCCTCACGAAGCCGGTCGATCTCGCTGGCTTCAATATCGCCCTCGAAATTGAAAACAAAAATACGCTTTCTCTTTTCCGATTCTTCCGTATCTTTCTTATCCGAAGATTTTCGATCCTTTTTCTGTTTCTTCATCCTCTCCTTGTAGACTTTCTTGGGTAGCTGAACGGAATCAATCGCATTCGACATGGCCTCATAACGCCGGTTGATGTTGTTGACTTCCAGATGCTCCTTCTGGTGTTGACGCTGTCGCGCCGCGATGCCGGCAATCACCATCACCGGTATCAGGAAAGCGATGACTATCGTGATGGTTTTTGCGAAAAAAAGTCCGTATTCAGCTAAATATTCCATTGCGCATTCAATTCAGTTATCGTTGTACAAGGTGAAAATTCTATCACATGAATTCATGTCGGCGGATGCTCCTGGGGCAACATGACAATCTCGTCAGAAGGGCACATCCGGAACCCAGATGTACCCATCGTTATCAATCAGATAACATTCTCTCAGACCATGTGCGTCTTTGTCTGTGGACGCGGTCAACACCGAGTATCCCAGGTCACGAGCTCTTTTCTCCGCTTGATCCGGGTCGCATCCGTGCAACCGAATTTCGATTCCAGTTCCGCGTACGGATACATTGGAGATAAGGTCGTAAAGATTGTTTTCAAGATAGGTGTGATCGGCATGCAACATCCACTCTGTACCAAATCCTCTCACAACTGCGATATCAGGGTCGGAGTACACCACTTCCGTCTGCAAAACCTTCGTCTGGAAATCGATTGATCGATCAATATCTCGTACCAGCAGATTGAGTGTCATTCCCTTGAGCGAATGCCCGTATTCTGGTGGGGGCATCCATGGATCGCCGGTTCGTTTTTTCATTTCCGATAAACCTCGGGACTACTTTTGTTTATTCCAGGAGTCACGCAGGGTGACTGTCCTGTTAAATACCGGTGCTTTGTTATCATCAGCGGCTGAAGCAAGAAAAAAGTAACCTGTTCTTTCAAACTGGAATCGACTTCCCTGTTCTGCCTTACCGATTTCAGGTTCGATCATCGCGTTTTCAATTTCTACAAGCGAGTCCGGGTTGATCAAATCGGCAAAATCACCGGTTTTCTTGGCGGCTGGATTGGGGACATTGAACAGTCGGTCGTACAGCTTGATACGAGCATTGCAAGCATAGTCTTGGGATACCCAATGAATAGTGCCTTTGACTTTGCGTCCATCGGGCGATACGCCACCCCGGCTTTCAGGGTCATATCGACATCTGAGCTCGACAATATTTCCCTCGTCATCCTTGACGACCTCTGTGCAGGTCACGAGATAGGCGAAACGCAGTCGTACTTCCGAACCGGGAAAAAGCCGAAAAAACTTTTTCGGTGGATTCTCCAGAAAGTCGCCTCTTTCAATGTAGATATTTCTGGTGAATGGCACTTTTCTCGTTCCGAGTTCCGGTCTTTTCGGGTGGTTCATCGCATCCATCCAATCGGTTCGCCCCTCGTCGTAATTTTCAATTACAACAGGCAGTGGATCAATGACCGCCAATGCTCTCGGAGCCTCATGATCGAGATTCTCGCGTAAGCAGTTTTCCAAAACACCCATTTCAATACTATTGAAATTCTTCGTGATACCGATTCGATTGCAGAAGTCATGAATCGAGGCTGCGGTGTAGCCGCGATTTCGCAGTCCGGAAATAGACGGCATTCGCGGGTCATCCCAGCCACTGACAAGGTTGTCGTCTACCAGCTTGGTCAGTAGTCTCTTGCTCAGGACGGTGTATTCCAGCGAAAGTCTCGAAAACTCGATCTGTTCCGGTCTGTATGGTGCTGTGACGTTGTCGATGATCCAATCGTACAGTGGACGATGATCCTCAAACTCCATCGTGCACAGGGAATGCGTTACCCCCTCGATTGCATCCGAGAGCCCGTGCGCGAAATCATAAAGCGGGTAGATACACCAATTCGTACCGGTGAGCGGGTGTGCCTCATGCTTGATTCTGTAAAGCACGGGGTCACGCATGTTGATATTTCCCGATGCCATATCAATCTTGGCTCTCAGCACATGTGCATTCTCCAGAAATTCTCCATTTCGCATTCGGGTGAAGAGGTCGAGATTTTCTTCAACAGTTCGCTCTCGATATGGACTATTTCTACCCGCTTCTGTCAACGTGCCGCGATATTCACGAATTTCATCCGGGGTTAGACTATCCACATAGGCTTTCCCATTCTCAATGAGCTCGACCGCGAATTCGTACAGCTGTTCGAAGTAGTCCGACGCGTGTTTTGTCTGTTCATTTCTGGCGTAACCGAGCCAGTTGACATCGTCGATAATGGAATTGACATAGTCAATATTTTCCTTGCTCGGATTGGTATCATCGAAGCGGAAATTGCAGGTGCCGCCGTAGTCTTCGGCAATCCCGAAGTTCAGACAGATCGATTTTGCATGACCGATGTGGAGGTAACCGTTGGGTTCCGGTGGAAATCGCGTTACGACGCGCCCATTGTGTTTGTTGTCGGCAATATCTTTATCGATAATTTGCCGAATGAAGTTGGTCGCGTTCAATTGTCAATGGTATGGTATTGCTGGAATTCAAATGTCTGCGTTGGCGTAAAACGACGCAGAAATTAAATCCAGTTTGATTATTGAAAAATCCCGTTCAGGATACAGTTCATGAAAATTGCATTTTTGATGGATCCGCTGGAATCCGTCAAGGCTTACAAGGATACGACATTTTATATGATGCTCGCTGCGCGGGAGCGAGGTAACGAGGTATTTTATTTCAATCAGTCCACGTTGCAAGCAGGAAACAGCAGTGTGAACGCCTTGGTATCTCGTGTGGATGTTCACGCTTCGGTCGAAAAACCGTTTACGGTGCTCGAGACTCGGCAATCGGACTTGTCGGAAATGGATGTTGTCATGATTCGTACCGATCCACCCTTTGACAGGAGTTATCTGTATTCGACCCTTCTGCTGGACCTGCTGGGACCGCATACGCGCGTAGTCAATCGACCATCGGGAATCCGAAACTGGAATGAGAAACTTGCTGCACTGCACTATCCACAACTGACACCACGCACAATAGTTACCCGAAGTTCACAGGAGATACTTCAACTTTTTGATGAAGTCGACCGGGTGACGCTGAAGCCGGTTGATGGGCATGGCGGCAAGGGAATTGTGTTTCTGGAAAAAAATGATTCCGGCAACGACCGCAGGATCGACGATATCACTCAGGGTGGTGAGCAAATGATCATTGCGCAGGAATATCTCCCCGCCGCGCAGGAAGGGGACAAACGAATTCTGCTGGTGGAGGGGGAGCCCATCGGCGCAGTACTGAGAGTGCATGCAGAAGGTCAGGAATTGAACAATCTGGATCAGGGGGCCGAGGCGGTACCGGCTGAATTGGACAGCGACGATTTGCGGATATGCAACGCGCTCAAATCCGGACTGGAGCAGCAGGGAATTTTTTTCTGTGGAATTGACATCATTGGCGGCAAGTTGATCGAGATCAATGTGACCAGTCCAACATGTCTGCAGGAATTGTGCCGGTTTTCCGGTGTTGACCACCATCATGCGATCATAGAGAAACTTGAGTCCTCTTGAGTGAGAACAGTAAATGAAACGGTAACAGCCTGATGACAGTGGTAACCCGATTTGCGCCAAGTCCAACCGGTAACCTTCACATCGGTTCGGTTCGTACGGCACTTTTTTCTTGGCTCTATGCGCGTCGACACAAAGGTGAATTCCTGCTGCGGATTGAAGACACCGACCGTCAGCGGTCAACACCGGAAGCGTCGGAACTGATCATCAATTCGCTTGATTGGCTCGGTCTGTCGCATGATGGTGATTTGGTCTATCAGTCAGACCGAACTGCGATCTATCAGCAACGGGCCCGTCAGCTGATTGAGGCTGGTCGCGCATACCATTGCATCTGCAGCCGGGAACGCTTGGATGCCTTGCGCTCGGAACAGATGAAGCAGGGACTTAAGCCTCGCTATGATCACAGATGTCGCGAACTTGATCTGGCTCCCGATGAATCCACCGAATCGGTCATACGCTTCAAAAATCCACTGGACGGAACTGTTGTAGTCCAAGACATGGTGCAGGGTGATGTGACCTACGACAATATGCAGTTGGATGACCTCATCATCATCCGTCCGGACCAGACACCGACCTATAATTTTTCTGTTGTCGTAGACGAGATAGACATGGGTGTCACACATGTCATTCGCGGCGACGATCATCTCAACAACACGCCGCGGCAGATCAATCTATTCACCGCGTTCGGTCAGAACCCACCAAAATTCGGCCATGTCCCAATGATTCTGTCGGCCGAAGGCAGGAAGCTCTCAAAAAGGGACAATGTTGCCAGTGTACTTGAATATAGAGACATGGGTTATCTGCCCGAGGCGGTGCTGAACTATCTTGTTCGACTAGGCTGGTCACATGGGGATCAGGAGTTGTTTTCGTTGGACGAGATGATTGAACTGTTCGACGCAGAGAAGATTCACCGTTCTCCCGCATCGCTTGATCCGAAAAAATTCATCTGGATCAATCATCAGCACATGATGAATTCAAGCGCAAGGGATATCCGCGAGCGTTCGAGAAGCTTTTTCGACGATCTTGGTGTCGACATTGAATCTTCACCGGTGTCGGTCGAGCAGGTTTTCGAAGTACAGAAAACCCGTTCAAAGACGCTTTGCGAATTTGTTGAAAACAGCAGGTATTTCTTTGTCGATGAGATTCAGTATGACGAACCGTCTATGCGCAAGCATCTGACTGAGAAGTCACGTGGCCCACTGCAGGAGTTTCGTTCCGCACTGAGCGAAATATCCGAATGGACGAAAGACAATATCCATGCCGTATTGGTTGAGGTAGTGGAAGCCAACGGCATAAAATTCGGAGAACTGGCACAACCGGTTCGGGTTGCTTTGACAGGCGGTACAGTATCACCAGGTATTGATGTAACAGTGGAGCTGATCGGAAAGACTCGTACATTGGCACGATTGGATCAAGCGTTAGAACTTGTCAAGTGACACCGACTGTCAATTCATCCCCACGTTTGCCGACGCGAAAACTATAATGCTTGACTGCAAAAAGGTCTGATAATTCAATGGGGTCATAGCTCAGTTGGGAGAGCGCTACAATGGCATTGTAGAGGTCGGCGGTTCGATCCCGCCTGGCTCCACCAGAGAAAATAATTCGCACCTTTGTCTCCCCGACTAGGTGCGAATTTTTCTTTCGATATGGAATTCGTTTCAAGAGTTGTGTACGGTTCTTTGAGTTGTGGATTTCATTCACTAATCTGAGTATCCCACCAAAAAAACGAAGGTTACAGCACATCCTCATTTTTGCCTGTCACCAAACCAATACGCCATCAGTGGGAAAATTCCGTACTGATCAGCTTGATAACTGATTTTTCAGCTTTGAAACCAGTTCACTAATTCACCGCCACGCTCATCACAAATGAATACTGAATTCGAATCCATATCGAAATGTATTTCTCTCAATCCGCGTTTGTTAAAATATATTAAAATGTAATACATTGTCTGAATTTATATTATCTATGGCAAAATATGAAACAGAAGCAGAGCGAAGAGGTTACGGTTAGTTTCCGAGCCTTGCCTGAGGACGTAAAGAAATGGCGGGCATTGGCAAAAAAGGATGATCGATCACTGTCATCCTGGTTGCGAATCAGTGCACGAAATGCCGCCGAAAAGAATAATCCAATAGAGGATGACTAGCGTTCCCGAAGGAAACTTTTCAATAGACGAACAGGACAATCAGTTTTTGGAGACAGGCTGGGTCCGATTTCTGACGCGCTGTGCGTCAAAGAAAATTCTTTACTCAACTTTCGAATGATAATCGCTACCTGGCAATGACAGCGGAAATTGCCATACTTAACAAGAGTGCTGTTGCTCTAGCTGCGGACAGTGCAGTATCGCTTGGAACATCCGGCAAGATATTTTCTGGTAACAAACTGTTTGCCTTGACCAAATGGCATCCTGTCGGTGTGATGATATACAACAATGCGGAGTATATGGGTATCCCATGGGAAACAATCATCAAAATTTACAGATTGGAATTGGGTAAGCACGCTAAACCTAGTATTCAGGATTACGTCGATGATTTCCTAACTTACCTTATCAGCGACCGCTTTTCCACAGAAGAACAAGTGAATAATAATTTCCTGGAAATTGCTAATGACGAGTTTAAAAAAATCTGGCGGACAGTCAAGGAAAACGAACGCAAATCTTTATCTGTACAAGGTCGAAATGAGTTAATTGCGCGCATAGTGAAGGAAAGACTACTTGAACTAAATGAAAATGCAGACGAATCTGAGTCAATTCAGAATTCCGATATCGAAACACTGGTATCAAAGTATCGGAGTCAAATTGATGAGTTGATTGAACAAATTTTTCATGGACCGAAAGTTACAGAGTCGATAAAGTCAGGTATCCTCAAGATATTGCGAATATCAATTAAGAGCGGTCAGATGTCCGGGAGGTATACGGGAATTGTTATAGCTGGATTTGGTGACGAAGAAATTTTTCCTTCAATTTATGAAGTTGTCGTTGATGGTATGATTGGCAAAAACCTCAAATACAAATTACAGCAAAAGTGTCAAATTGGACAAGATACAGATGCAGCCGTAATTCCCTTTGCACAAGGTGAAATGGTCAATCGTTTTATGGAGGGTGTTGATCCAGAATTTCTCAAATTCCTGCAATTCACTACAAAAAATATTATGAATGATTTTGGTAGGACTGTCCGAGACGAAGCCAATCAACACTACAACCATAACAATGAAACAATTGAAAGCTTGTCAAAAGTTATGACGCAAAATCTTCACGAAATTCTGATGAATTATTGTCAGGCAAATTTTGTTCAACCAGTTACGCAAGTAATCCGGCATTTGCCTAAAGAAGAACTCGGCGGAATGGCAGAATCGTTGGTGAGTCTCACGTCACTGAAACGTCGAGTATCATTTGAGCAAGAAACGGTAGGCGGCCCCGTTGATGTTGCGATAATATCAAAAGGAGAAGGATTTATATGGCAGAAAAGGAAACACTATTTTGAAGTGACTCTGAATCCGAGTTATTTGAACCGTCAAATTGTAGATGTCTACAGAGGAGGTAAATTAAATGAAATTCAATTTGGACTATGATGAATCGAATTCACGAAAGAAAAGTTCTGATCCTTTTTCAACCCACGATTGGGAAACGAAAAAAATCAGAAAGAGGGCGGAAAAAGCGGCTGAGGAAATTATGCGTAAATCTCGTGTCAGAGAAGTCTTAAGAGAGAGTTTTAAATCAGCTCGTATAGAAAAAAAAGATTAACAGTTTGAAATTTTTTACCTTCTAATTTTCAGATTACTATTCAAAAATCATCCAGGGTGATGAAGCAAGTCTTTTACGACCTTTTAGTACATTTTCGTCAGGAAGAATTTGTTCAACCGATTACTCATGTCATTCGGCATCTACCCAAAGAAGAACTCAGAGGAATGGCGGAGGTGCTGGTCAGCCTCACGTCATTGAAACGTCGAGTATCATTTGAGCAAGAAACGGTAGGCGGCCTCGTTGATGTCGCGATGATCTCAAAAGGAGATGGATTTATATGGCAGAAAAGGAAACACTATTTTGACGAAACTCTGAATCCGAGTTATTTGAACCGTCAAATTGTAGATGTCTACAGAGGAGGTAAATTAAATGAAATTCAATTTGGACAATGATGAATCGAATTCACGAAAGAAAAGTTCTGAACCTTATTCAATTTACGATTGGAAAACGGAAAAAATCAGAAGGAAGGCGGAGAAAGCGGCCGAGGAAATTATCAGGAATGCTAAGTTGGACAATGAAGAATCGAATTCACAAAAGAAAAGTTCTGAACCTTATTCAACTCATGATTGGGAAACGGAACGAATCAGAAAGAAGGCGGAGAAAGCGGCTGAGGAAATTATGCGTAAATCTCGTGTCAGAGAAATCTTAAGAGAGGGTTTCAAATCGGCTCGCGAAGAAAAAATTAGTTGACAGCTTGAAAATTCTCGTGCTGATTCGCTGCATGTACCATAATGTCATCAATGGTACCGGTCAGAAATCTTGACTGGGAAATCGAACTTTCCCGGTAACTGCCCCAACGGTTGACCAACATATGCGAGGAGTTACCCGAAGCCAAGTTGACTCAGCACGAAGATTGAACCATTGACATTTTCCAGTCATTCGTCAAGTAGTCTGGAATTCAAAAATGTTTCTGTCCGCTTGAATTAAGGCTCACCTTTCTTCAGACGATCCAGTAATTCCGTAACTTTCTCAATTGAAATTACCGAAATGGATTGGTCCAGTCTGTAGCATTCTGAACCCGGATATACAATCCACAGGTGTTCAAGCTGCAAATCGGCAATTGCAGTTCGCATGGAACGTGACGAACCGACCGACTCGTTGTATTTGATTTCAAAACCATATCTTTTGCCACCTATAGTGGTCATCACATCGAGTTCCGCGCCACCGTGAGTTCTCCAAAAGAAACAATTCCTGGATTGTAGGTGATTGACTATTTGCTCGACGGCAAATCCTTCAAAAGATGCGCCGATTTTCGGGTGGCTTGATAATGTCTGAAATGAATTGAGCTCAAGCAGGGTATGCAGAAGACCAGTATCTCGAACATAAATTTTAGGAGACTTAACCTGCCGCTTTTTGAGGTTTTCGTACCATGGGCCCAAGACTCTAACTACATACGCTGAACTCAGGATGTTCAGGTAATTTCGCGCTGTGCTTTCATTTCTACCGATTGCCCGAGCGAACTCTGCACCGTTCCAGATTTGTCCATGATAATGCGCGAGCATTAACCAGAATCTTCTGAGTGTTTCTGATGGTATTGTTATCCCATATTGCGGTAGATCACGTTCGAGGAACGTGGTAATAAAATTCTCACGCCAATCGACTGAAGCCTCATCGTCGTCTGCCAGCAGACTTCTTGGAAATCCACCCCTGTGCCATAGTGTCTGCCAGTTAATACTTGGGACTTCGTCCATTGAAAAACCGCTTAAATTGACGATACCGACTCGTCCGGCAAGTGATTCTGCTACCCCTCGAATTAATGTGGGTGATACACTTCCAAGTAATAGAAATCGAGATTTACATTCCGGGCTGTCGATAACAACACGCAAAGTTTCAAATAGTTCCGGAATTCGCTGAACCTCATCAATGACAAAGGTACCGACCGTATCTAAAAGAGTTGACTCGGGATTCTCCAGACGACGTCGATCAGCGAATCTTTCCAAGTCGAAGTAGTTAACATTTGGATCTGTTTCTGTAAACAGACGAGATAATGTTGTTTTTCCACATTGGCGGGGTCCGAACACAGCCACGGCCGGATGGACTTTGAATAATTGCGTAATCCTAGCGGATGCATGTCGATCAATTATTAGTTTGCTCAATTCAATATTCCTTGAAAATGCTGATATGAATTAAGAATATTCAAGGAATATTAAAAATTTTTACTAATCTGGCTGTCAAATACTTCAATCGTTTTTAGTAAAGCATCAATATCTAAACTTCAGTCACGATAGTTGGACCTTTGGGGTAAGTGGGCGGTAACCCCTCCAAAATATAGTCAATTCTCTAAGTATCTCTGACGGTCAGTTTGATGCGAATACGTAATTCGGGCTGAATTTAGGACTATCAATTAGGGAACTTCCGTCGAATGTCTTTCGCATAATCATTTATATGATGACAAATCAATTGGCGAAACAATGAAAAGGGAAAGATTAGTTGGCAATCCTGAACGAACGCTTAAACAATCACGCCAACTTGAATTTCATCTGATTTTTTCCTGGTACTTTTCGTTAGCGTCTCGAATTGCCGCTGTTAGCTGACCGACTGTTGTCGAAGGTTCTCCATACTCATTGTTTTCCTGATCGCGGCGTTGTAACTGATTTGACGCCTGTAATTCCGCGTCTCTAACATGCTTTACGAGCTCGCGATTACGATTTCTCTTCTCCCATTTTTCCTTACTTTGCATAAGTTTTCGATAAAGTCTCTTGACATTTTGGGAATTGTCGGGTGTGTCGTAGTCCTGTAAATGTAGAATCAACCACACTTCAAAACACCGATTTGAACGACCAATATTAACATCGTTTTCTATACATAGCCTTACCGCTTCGTCGAAATTAGAATGATCGTCTCGATCGAAAACCGCCCAAACTTGATCATTTTTATTGAATGAACGTACACGATTTTGCGACCGAGTAAAGGATTTTTTGAATTCTACTGCATGTGTCGCAATCGTGTGTGGGACAGCACCAACGTAAGGAAACTCAATGTTTACATTCGATGTCGGTGTCAGCGAGTCTTTTAGTGCACGAAAATATTCTGGCTCTGTTCTCTTACCTTCGCAAAATATGTAGAAATTCGGTCTTTGTTCAAGACGCGAATGAGCTGGTTTTAATCTAGTATTTCCGTGCCTTCTACTCTTGCGACTCATAATACTGAATGGGGTTGTCAGAAGGAATAGCGCCATATCGGCCTTCAAGATAACTTCTTTCAAAATTATCATCCTTGCGAGTTCGGAAATCGGACAACGAATACAACTGAGTTGCACCGCTTAGATCTTTTTCGGTAAACAACTTTTGGTCTCTCCGCAGTAAGGATGTTTTCATCAAGCGGGTATCATGAGTAGTTGCTATGAGTTGAGCACCTCTGGAATTCACATCCGATGAGCAGAAAATTTTCAACAGAGTTTCAACAGCGTTGGTGTGTAAACTTGCATCAAGTTCATCAATACAGAGCAACCCACCTTTGTCAAGAGCTGAAAACATACGACTAAGTATTATCAACAGCCTTCGAGTTCCTGCACTTTCACTATCCAGTTCAAAATAAAATGTGTCGTTATTTGTCCCAAGATGTCCTAGTTCAATTTGATCACCGAAAATTTCTGAATCTAATTCACTTGCCAGTGGTTCGTCGAGTATCTTTTCAACAGATTTGGTTATCTCTTTTTGGAAAATTTCAAGTTCTTCTGGCATTTCAAACTTTTTTCGTCTGAAATTAACAATCCCGGTATCAATCGTACTGAGATAGTCTATTACCCGTTGATCTAATCCATTTTCACTGAAATCTAGCAATTTTTTTGATGCGATTACACCCGGAACTGCAATATCTCGAATGATTTGAATCAATTCAAAAAAACGATAAATTTTTAATAAATGTGCATGATCATTCTGAGCCGCCGCTGAGAGAAATAGGCTGTTCATTCTAGTCAGTTTAGCGATATTCTTGTTATTTCCTTTTAAGTCACGACCAAATTCAAAATCGGTTCTATCTCGCTCGAACAACATTCGCTTGCGCTTACGAGGGTATGAATACAGCCATTCGGATTCAAATGCACTGTCTGTTGTTTCAAAACCGTAGTGATATTGCACATCGTCTACGACAAAGTCCATGTCATAACATGTTGGGTATCCAGAACTAACGTGGTCGAGTTCAAAATACTTGCGTGGAACGCCACCATCTGGTTTGCCATGGCTTTGAGAATGCAACACCATACTTCGCATGAAAGAAATGGCATCGACAAAATTGCTCTTACCTGATGCATTAGCACCATAAATTACAACTGCAGGTAGAATGTGTCCCTGATTTATCGCTGAACTTTTGATCAATCCTCGTTCGTCGTCTTTGAGCGAGGTTGCGATCAACGCGAGTTCTTGCATGTCGCGTAAAGAAAGATGATTGGATACTCTGAACCTTAATAACATCCAAATGTCTCCTCAATGATCATATATCTTGTAAATATATTCCGTAAATCGTGAAAATCCAACATAATTAGTTTCTAACATACAGTAGAATCACAATTTTGATATATTGCAATACTCAAGTCAAGTCGAAGTAGATCGCCCCGTCATCGTGAGCGAATTGAGCAGAGTCGACTACTAGTGTGGGGGTAGGATTAACAGTTGCCGTTGATTGCCCTATTGCAAGAATTTCTGGATCTATAGCGTTATTCGAATTGGACAATCTTCAGGTATGATTACATCAATCTGACCAATTATCATAAGCAACCCAAAGAAAAAGACGGACTATTACTGCTCCTTAGCGTACTTTGTTCCCTCGAAATACGACCATCGATTAACGTGTACGAATTGCACGTTAACGTCACTCATAGTCCACTTCATTTGCTGAACCACCTGATACAGAGTTAGAATTTCAAATGTCATTGACAAAGAGCGTCGTGACAAAAAAAAGCCCCGAGGACGAATCCCCGGGGCTTGTGTTTATGTCTGAAATCAAATCCTGATTTTCAGAATTGAAATCAGCTGTATCGATAAGGAACGCCTACCTTCTCCATAACCTCGGAATACTGGCGGAACGCATCCACCACCTTGCGGGTCCGAGGACTGATTGAAGCCAGGTCTTCCCAGAACTCCTTGGAGTCTTCGACAACCTGATCCCATTCATCTGCCGGGATGGTGGTCAGTTCCATTTTCTCGCCTTCCACTCTGAGCTGGGCTTCGCCGCCCCAGTACCAGACCTGACGATAGTAGTGCGAGTCATTGCACGACATACGGAACAGTTCCTGGAGATTTGCCGGGAGCGCATTCCAACTCTTGGTATTCGCGAAGTAGGAACCACACCACGCACCGGTGACGTTGTTGAGCAGGGCGTAGTTACAAACATCCGCCCAACCGACTTCATAGGCTTCGGTGAATCCGCACCAGGCGACGCCGTCCAGCTCACCCGTGCCGATCGCGACCTCGATGTCATCCCAGGGCAGGGTGACCGGTACCAGTCCATAGCGCGACAGGAACCTGCCGGCAGTCGGTACGCCGAATACCCGCTTGCCCTTCATGTCGGCAAGCGAACGAATCGGATCCTTGGTGAAGATATGCAGCGGGTCCCAGGCACCGGCACTGATCCACTCCACACCTTCGACCTCACCATACGCTTCAGCCCAGATTTCATCCAGTCCGTAATACTTGAACAGCACCGGCAGGTCCAGGCTGTAACGGGTGGAAAACGGGAAATACCCGCCAAACACGCTGATGTCGACCGGAGAAGCCATTGTGGCATCGTCACTCTGTACTGCATCCAGTGCGCCTGACTGCATGGCTCGAAACAACTCGTCGGTGGGAACCAACTGATCGGCATAGTACAGTTCAATCTCCATCTGACCGTGTGCGACCTTGTTGAATGCCTCGATCTGAGGCAATACTACGTGAGCACCGAGAGGGGCGCCGGAATAAGACTGCAGTCGCCACTTGATGGGGTTGCTCTGCGAGAAGGCATATGGAGCGGTTCCTGCAGCCAGAATACCTGCGGTTCCTGCGCCGACCTTCTTGACAAAATCCCGGCGATCGTGATTTGCCGGACTAATGAGTTCTTTTTTATCTGTCATCATCCTACCTCTTTTTCAATTGAAAAGCGATTCGCCATAGTGACTGGAGAATCACCTGGTGTATATCTGGCCCGGCAACCACAGAGCGATCTGAGGAAATACCATGACCAAAGTCAATGCAACGATCATGACCAGCACGAAAGGCGAGATGGAACGATAGATATCTCCCAACGTGATTTCGGGCGGTGCCATGGCGCGCATGAGAAATAGATTATAGCCAAACGGCGGCGTCATGTAGGCGATCTGGCAGGTGATGGTATACAGCACACCATACCACACAGGATCGAAGCCTAAAATTTTCACCAGCGGAACGTATAGTGGCGCTACGATCACAAGCATCGCTGTATCGTCCAGGAACATGCCCATGAACAGATAGGACAGCTGCATCATGATCAGCACTTCCCAAGGTGTCAGATTCCAGTTCGTGATGAACAGTGTCTCGATGGCTCGGGCTGCGCCGATTCCATCAAAAACAGCCCCGAAGCAGAGTGCGGCCAAAATGATCCACATGAACATGCAGGAGATACCCAGGGTCTTGCGGATGGTCTCCTCCATGACCTTGCGGTTGAGGCGGCGCTTGACCAACGCTGCCAGCGTTGCGGCTGTGGCTCCAACCGCGGAACTCTCCACCAGACTGGTGAAGCCCATGACAAAGAGTCCCGTCATAAAGAAAAATATCAGAAATGGGATGATCCCAGCGCGGAGCAGTCGCAACTTTTCCGACATGGGCATCTGTCTATCCTCATCGCTGACCGTCGGACCCAGATGAGGTTGCAGGCGACATCGAATGACGATGTAGATGATGAAAAGGGCGGCCATCATCAGCCCGGGCAATGCCCCAGCCAGCCACAGCTTGCCCACGGATTCCCGGGCAATCATGCCATAAAGCACAAGGACCACACTTGGAGGCACAAGAATCCCCAGAGAACTTCCGGCCTGCACCACCCCTGTAATCATGATTTTATCGTAGCCCCGTCGCAGCATCTCCGGCAGAGCAATGGTGGCGCCGATCGCCATCCCTGCCACACTGAGTCCGTTCATCGCTGAAATCACCACCATGAGACCGATCGTACCTACCGCAAGCCCACCCTTGAGTCCTCCGAACCACACGTGAAACATCCGATAGAGATCGTCAGCAATGCCCGATTCCGACAGAATGTATCCCATGTAGATGAACAGAGGCAGGGTCAGCAGTGGATACCACTTGAACAGCTTGAATGCCGCCGTGAACGGCATTTCCACGCCTCCCTCTCCCCAGAGCAGCAACGCCGCCACCGTGGAAACAATACCAATTGCGGCAAATACCCGCTGTCCGGTCAGCAGCATCAAAAGCATGGATGCGAACATGATGATGGCGATCGCTTCGTAACTCATGCCAACTCCACCCCGCGCGACTTGGCCACATCCTTGAAGAACGTGGAGATGGCCTGCAGCAGCATCAGTAGGATCCCGAGTACCATGATGACCTTTATTGGAATCACCGACGGGTTCCACATCGAAAATAGCCTTTGATTGGTTTCAATCGCGTAGATTGTGCTGGAAATCGAGCCGAACAGCAGTACGATCAGGTAGACCATCAGGAAAATCGCGGTAAAACTGTCCATTCGTGCCTTATTCCGATCGGACAGCCGGTCATACAACAAGTCCATACGGACATGAGTCTCGAGCTGCATGGAGTAGGCACCACCCATAATGTAGTAGGCGGCCAAGGTGAATTGAGCCAGTTCCACACACCAGAACAAAGGAATGTTCAGTACATTTCGTGTAATCGCATCCAATAACAATGTTCCAATCATGACAAAGATCAGGAGCATTGCAGTTCGGCCGAATCGCCTGGAAACATAGTCCACAACTCGGACGTATTTCACGATAAAGGACGGCATTTTGCTATTGTTTTCGGTGACTATTTTTGAGCAAATAAGCCAGTATACATTTTCAAGATGATCTATGCCGCATGAATCATGTCAATCACTCCATCTAATCCTTGCTTGGATTTGTGGTGTGCGCATTGGGATTGGTGGCTCTAATCGTGGTATTGAAGCGGGCATCTGATTTAGCTGATTCGTCTCGCCAGTAACAAGCCGCTGGACCATTCCAGCTTGAGAATTTCCAGAAGGGGATTTGAGTCCAAACGCTCAACCAGGTGGTCGACATTGATCTGATGCTGCTCAGGCCAGTTCGACTGGGGGAGCAAATCGTCAATGAGATAGAGTCCGTCAAGTTTTAACTTCGATAGTGCTACGTCGATTTGCTCAAATTTACCAGGCCAAGAGTCCGCGAAAATCAAATCTATAGAGCAATCCTCAATTTTATTCAACTCAATCACTCCATCTCCGAGGACAAACGAGACTCTCGTATCTCCATCCAGATGCTTTTTAGCAATTTGCTGAACACTAACGTCATTATCGACACTGGTCAGTGTTGTGCCGTCCTTCATTCCGTCCAATATCCAGCAGGTTGAAATTCCTGTGCCGGTACCCAGTTCAAGAATTCGACCGTCGGTTACGCCTGTTGACAGAAATCGCAGTAGACTACCAGTTTTGATGTCTGAAAGCATGTCAAAGCCTATTTGGGCGGTATCTTCTAAAATAGCTGTAAGCCGGGTTGGTTGTCGGATTCTTGAATCATCAAACATAATCAAACGCTGGTGGAAAATTGACGAATATAGACGATCGATAGGGTAGAAACTAACAGTACACCGCAAATTAATACCGCATCAGCTATCGTGGTGTGGAAATGAACTGTCTTGTTCAGACCGCCAATGCGTTCAATGTTATCGGTTGATGTCCTACCACGTCTACAATGCGAGGTGCGTTTCGCTACGGCCCGCTGGATTGATTCGAGTATATTAAATTCCGATGAGCCATTGATGTCGCAAGAACCATGTGAATACCGAACCCGCGAAACTCAAAGGCTCAGTCCATCTGCAAAATGGCTGTTCAGCAGCGGATTTGGTAAATTGGGACAATGACTGCAGAACTCAATTCACAATCAGTTACCGAATCTCACGAATTTAGCCGTAGCACCTGTAATCCATCCCAGCAGATCTATGATGTGCTGATAGTAGGTGCCGGAGTTGTGGGATGCGCCGTAGCCCGCAGACTTGCCCTGGACGACCAGCGAGTCATTCTGGTCGAGAAGACGGCTGATCTTCTCGAAGGTGCCAGCAAAGGGAATAGCGCCATTTTGCACACTGGTTTCGATGCGCCACCAGACTCGATCGAACTGGCCTGTATTGCTGACGGTTATCAGGAATTCCGAGAAATTCACGGTAAGTTCGACTTGCCTTTGCTGGAAACCGGTGCCATGGTTCTGGCGTGGGATGACGAGCAGGCATCCAGAATTGATGACATCGTGGCCAAGGCTCATGCCAATGGTGTCAAAGATGTTGTCGAGATCGAGTCCAACGTTGTATACGCCAGAGTACCATCACTCGGACCGGGAGTGAAAAGAGCGGCATACATCCCCGGTGAATGTCTTGTAGACCCTTGGTCCACGCCCTTGGCTTACCTGCACCAGGCACTAGCACATGGAGCGACATTCATGAACAGTTGTCAAGTACAAGCGGGAGATTTCGATGGCGATAGATGGCGCCTCTCCACCAGTCAGGGTGAACTGCACGCCCGTTGGCTCGTCAACTGTGCTGGACTATATGGTGATCTTCTGCATCACCAGTTGATTGGTGAACACTCGTTCCGAATTCGACCGCGCAAGGGTCAGTTCCTGGTGTACGACAAACTGGCCAATGTCCTGACTGACACCATCCTCTTGCCGGTTCCGACGGAAAAAACCAAGGGAATCGTGGTGTGCCCCACTGTTTTCGGAAACCTGCTGGTCGGTCCCAGTGCGGACGATCAGGAAAGTCGGGACGATGCAAGTGTCGACAGTGCGACTCTGAATCGACTGAAATCAGTGGGTGAAGGCATCTTGCCCGACCTCAAGGACTATGACGTGACGGGCGTCTATGCTGGAATTCGTCCTGCATCTGAATCAAGGGATTACCAGATCCAGCTGGATGGGGAACGGCAATATCTCTGTGTTGGTGGAATACGTTCAACAGGACTGAGTGCAGCGTTGGGAATCTCTCGACTTGCTTCGAAAATGATCCTTGGCGATCAGGTTTCACTCCATACACCCGAGAGCGTTCAATGGCCCACTGTTCCGCAGATCAGCGAGACTGGTGAACGGGATTGGATGCGGGCGTACAATGCTGGGATTGTCTGCCATTGTGAACTGGTTACACGCCGAGAAATTGAAAATGCTCTCCAAGGCACGCTTCCAGCGCGATCGCTGAGTGGATTGAAGCGACGCACCCGAGTGACGATGGGGCGGTGCCAGGGTTTTTACTGCAGCGCTGAACTGAGTGAAATCACTGCAGGTTATTTCGACACTCCTTTGGATGTAACGGAACAGTGATTAACGGTAGTACAGAGCCGCATATTCGCTGTGATGTCGCCATTGTCGGCGGTGGCCCAAGTGGTCTCGCCGCGGCTGTTCAACTGCGGAAAGCCGGAGTCGGGCACGTTATCGTTCTGGAACGTGATGCAGAGGTCGGTGGCATCCCTCGCCATTGTGGACATCCCCCGTTCGGGTGGCGTGAGTTCCACCGGGTTCTCAAAGGTCCGGAATACGCCTCACGTCTCCGAGAGGCTGCTTTGGCTGAAGGGGTGGATATTCGTACCGAGATCACCGTCGTACGAATAGATTCCGGACCAGTGCTCCACGTTTCAACTTCGGCAGGAACAGCGACAATCGAAGCGTCAAAAGTCCTTCTGGCGACGGGCGCAAGGGAGACCCCAAGATCAGCTCGTATGATCTCCGGTACCCGTCCGATAGGTGTTCTGACCACCGGTGCGTTGCAGTCCATGGTGTACCTGAAATCCCGTAAACCATTCCTGCGTCCAATCATCGTAGGCACCGAACTGGTTTCTTTCTCCGCATTGCTGACGTGTCGGCACGCTGGAATCCATCCAGCTGCGATGATCGAGGAACGTAAACGGCCCACTGCGTGGAAGCCATCAATCTGGTTCCCTCGGCTGCTCGGTGTGCGCCTGCTGTTGAAAACTGAACTGGTGTCAATCGAAGGCGAGGACCGGGTCAGTGGAGTGTCGGTGCGCCTCGGCTCGGGGCAGATTGAGCAAATTCCCTGTGATGGGGTAGTATTCTCTGGAGAGTTTGTCGCTGAATCCAGCCTGGCACGCATGGGACATCTCGAAGTGAATCCAAGATTCGGCAACCCGGTGACTGACCAATTCGGTCGTTGCTCGGATCCGGGCTTTTTCGCCGCTGGCAACATGCTGCACCCTGCAGATTCATCAGGCCGGTGCTGGCAGGAAGGAGTCAGGACGGCAAATCATATCGTCCGATCGCTTTCAGACAATCTGCCTTCGACAAACGATGCCGTTTCGATTGAGCCGAATGCTTCAATTATTCGTTATGTCTTCCCCCAGAAACTGGCTTTCGATCCGCAATCGACTGAAGATGTTTCCCTGTGGGTTAAATTTTCCGGTGAGGCCCGGGGGACACTTCATCTCATGATGGGTGATCGCCCTGTTGTTTCGAAGCGTGTCCGGACGCTGCCTGAAAAGCAGGTGAAGCTTTCGGTCTCTTGTGGTATCTTTTCGTCGAAACCGAATTCACTCAACGTGGTGTTTGAACCATCTAGTTAGCTCAATGACCGTACTTGCGATTGATCAGGGAACCACCAGTACCCGAGCTCTGGCGGTGGACACAGATGGAAGTGCTGTGATCACGTCAGTAACGCGCCACAAGCAGTGCTACCCCCGACCGGGTTGGGTGGAACATGATCCACTGGAACTGGTTCGCAACATCGAAAGCGCACTGGAGTCTGTGGACAACATTTCCGCATTGGGAATCGACAATCAGGGGGAAAGCTGTCTCGCCTGGCACTCCGAAACACTGGAGCCTGTTTCTCAAGTAATTGTCTGGCAGGATAACCGGACTGGAGATGAAATTGAGCGTCTTGAACGAAATGGTGTTGGTGACGAAATTATGGATCGAGCCGGTTTGCCCTTGGATTCGTATTTCTCGGCCAGCAAGTTGGCGTGGGTCGTCAACAGCATTCCCGAAGCGCGCGAACTATCAAGGAAAGGGAAACTCAAACTGGGCACGACGGATGCGTACTTTCTTGATCGGCTGACAGGAGAATTCAGGACGGACATCACAACGGCTTCCCGCACTTCGCTGATGAATCTTGAGACAGGTCAGTGGGATCAGACACTTTGTGAGCTGTTTGGCGTTCCGATGAACGCGCTGCCAGAAATCGTACCCACGACCGGATTGCTTGGCACAGTGACCACTCGTGGCAGCGAGATACCGATAACAGCCAGTGTGGTTGACCAGCAGGCGTCGCTGTACGGTCATGGCTGCCGTGAAGCCGGTGATGTCAAGATTACCTTCGGTACAGGTGCGTTCGCTCTGACGGTAACCGGGCAAGAGGTACTGCGATCACCTGATCAGGGACTGCTTCCCACCGTAGCCTGGCAGCACACAGGTGAAAAAGCGGTTTACGCATTGGATGGAGGAGTATATAGTGCCGGTTCGGCTATTGAGTGGGCACACGGCCTTGGACTCTTTGAGGACTACTCGACACTCAACTCATTCGACAAACCGCCGGCAATCGATCGGGATTTGGTTTTCGTACCGGCCTTGTCCGGGCTGGCTTGCCCGCATTGGGACCGATTCGCCGCTGGCTTGTGGATAGGATTATCCCAAGACACAGATCGCGACAGTATGATGCAGTCGATCCTTGAAGGCGTTGCCTTGCGTACCGCAGAGGTGATCAGGACCATGTCATCACTGACAGAAGTAGGCGATGAGATATCCATTGACGGCGGCGTATCCGTCAATCCGTATTTCTGTCAGTTTCTGGCGGACAGCCTTGGCAATGTCCTCGCCGTCAAGTCGTTTCCGGAAATTACTGCCATCGGCACAGCACAACTGGCAGGTGCGGAGCTTGTTCTTGCTGACGAGGGTGATACCCGAATTCAACGCTATATACCCTCGCCGATTGCGGAAGATCGGGCGGAAAAGTTTGCTGATGCAGTTAACAGATCCATGCAGTGGCGTACATCCGGATAGACAGTGAGAACTACGAGAATCGGGATGAAAAAGTTCCATTTGTGAACATCTGGTGAGAAATTTGGGAACGATCACACCGAAATTTCGCGCACAGGCTCCTTATCTATAAATCGGCAGATATGACCTATGCTATAATTATCAATCTCAGTTTCATGTAGATACAGGCAATCGTCAGCTTTCCGTTCGCACATTGGTACTGCTTTTGGTGCGACTACAGTATCTCAAACTGGCAATCTTCCAAGTGTGCGAATCAATATGTTTGGGTTCACCAAAGCCTATATAATTCGCGTTCTTGCTGTTTGCGTCCGTCCCCATCGTCTAGTCAGGTCTAGGACACCAGCCTTTCACGCTGGCGACGGGGGTTCGAATCCCCCTGGGGACGCCATCTGCTTCTTGCAATCTGCAAAATTTCCGCTAACCCGCGTACAGGAATTTGTTGGAGACTGAAATTGATGAAACTTTCACCTCTCTTTATACGTCTTTTTCTGTTCGTCGTTCTACTCCCGGTCACGCTTTCGGTTCATGCCGAGTTCAGGAAGAGCCCGAATGATCACCGCGAATACCGTGCTATTGAACTTGAAAATCGGATGCAGGTGTTGTTGATTTCAGACTCGGAAACAGATGAGTCGGCAGCGGCACTTGCAGTGAGGGTGGGTGGACAGGATGATCCGGAAGGCCGCGAGGGTATGGCTCATTATCTTGAGCACATGCTCTTCCTGGGGACGGAAAAATATCCTGAACTTGATGGATACCGCAAGTTCATTGAACAAAACGGCGGTATGTCCAATGCCTATACTGCGATTGATATTACCAATTACAACTTCAGCATCAAACCTGAATTTTTTGCACCGGCACTCGACCGATTCGCCCAGTTCTTCATCTCACCTCTGTTTCCGGAGGAGCAGTTGGGAAGAGAACGGGCTGTTGTCGATGCCGAGTTCGAGATGCGCAATCAGCGCGACTCTGTGAGACGCTGGGCGGCACTGACATCGAATTTCAATTCGGAGCATCCATCATCGGGTTTCTTTACCGGTACGGCCGAGACTCTGCAGGGCGACTTGGGACCCGAGCTGATTGATTTCTATCAGCGTCGCTACAGTGCCAATCTGATGAACCTCGTGGTTCTCGGTCGTGAGTCGCTTGACGGACTGGAAGAATTGGTTGTGAGCATTTTTTCCGATGTGAAGGACACCAACGCCGAGGCTTTGCATGCTTCCCAACCGCTTTTCAAGCCCGATGTCCTGCCGGCTGTGCTTCGGATCAAGACACTCAAGAACAACCCTTCTCTGGAGTTTATGTTTCCGGTTCCCTCACTTGATCCATACTGGCGGGAAAGCCCCGAATCGTATATTGCGCATCTTCTGGGGCATGAGAGCGAAGGAAGTTTACTCTCACAACTCAAGGACCGGGGTTGGGCTGACGGTCTTTACGCAAGTTCCTCTGATATCGGATTGACGACTCATGCCATTGCAATGAGAGTTTCACTGACACCAAGTGGTTACGAGAATTGGGAGAAAATCGGCGCGTATGTATTTCAGTACATACGGGAAATCAAGGCGCGCGGAATCAATGAATGGCGTTTTGATGAGATCAAGGCAATCAATGAAATCAGTTTCCGCTTCAGTGAAATCAATAACCAGCGGGATTTCGTGACCAGTCTGGCCAGCAGATTGCACAAGTATCCTCGTAATGAAATACTTGCGGCATTCTATCTGGTGGAGAGATTCGACCCCGAGTTGATCGTGGATATTCTTGACCGTATGACACCGCACAATGTCCTGGTGGTATTGTCATCCCACGACGAGCAGACTGATCAGGCGACACAATTTATAGGGACGGAATTCTCTATTGCGGGTTTGGGTCGGGACATAGTCGAATCTTGGAGTGGCGACATTGCAAACTCTAGGGATTGGTTGCCAACCCGCAACGATTTTTTGCCTGAGAATCTCGACCTCAAAATTGCTGATGAACCGGAAATCCCCGAGAAAATAACAGAACAATCTGGCTTTGAGCTGTGGCATCAGACGGATACGTCGTTTGATGTGCCGCGTGCCAGTTTCTTTGTCACATTCCGTACACCAGTGACAAAACGAAGCGTAGGGGATTCCATCCTTATGTCGCTTTTGGTCAGTTCGATCAATGAGCAGCTGAATGAGTTCACGTATTCGGCATCCATTGCCGGTCTAGAGTACAGTCTCTACACACACCAGCGCGGATTCAGTATTCGAGTTTCGGGTTATGATGACAAGCAGTCGAATCTATTGGCAGAAATCATACGCGCTGTCAAGAATCCGAATTTTGACCCCGAAGTGTTTGAGATCCATAGAACCGCAATGATGCGAGACATAGAGAACTCGCGGCGTGACAGTGCCTACCGACGGGCGATTTCAGAATTCTACTCATATATTATTGAACCGAGCTGGACTGAAGAACAAGAGCTTGCAGCACTGGACAAGGTCACGTTGGACGATCTTGCAGTGTACTCAGACAGTGTTCTGGATAAGATCGACTTAGTTGCTCTGTCGCATGGTAACGTTCTTAAGGAAACTGCAGAGAAGATGGGTCGGATCATCACTTCCGAAGTGCTGGATGAAGCAGAAGTAACTCAGGTCGAAAAAAGCAGCATTCTGAAAATGCCATCCAGTGGCGGCCCCTACATCCACCAATTCCAAATTGAGAATAACGATTCTGCGATCATAGTCTATCTTCAAGGTTCGGATCGTTCAGTTCACGACATCGCCAACTTCTTACTGCTCGGAAGTGTGATTCAGACACCGTTCTTCTCGGAAATGCGCACGATTCAGCAGTTGGGCTATGTGGTGTTTTCAAATGTCGTTCCCATCGGAGAAGTGCCCGGATTATTGTTTACAATCCAGTCTCCGGATAACACACCGGAACAGATGGAAGCGGCGATTTCTTTGTTTCTCGAAGAGTTTGATTCGCGGGTTATGAATCTTTCGGAAGAGGAGTTTGAAGCCTATCGAATCGGTGTGATCAAACAGGTTGAAGCCAAAGATACCACATTGAGTGAGCGCTCGCTTCGTTACTGGCATGCGCTGGACCGGAAGGACTTTGATTTCAACTATGACCAGGAACTGGTGGCCGCGCTTGAGGATCTTCAGCGATCGGACTTCGAACAATTTGTTCGTGAAATTCTGATCGGACAGAAGGAACGACGACTGGTTGTGATGGCCTACGGTGATAAGCTCGACAAACCTTCCGATTCAACATTGGTTGACGGTCAACTCATCACCGACAGGGTTGCATTCAAGAAGAATGCTGAATATTTTCCACACCAGTGACTTGACACACCGGTATGGGCACCGAAATTGATCGTCTGGCCGCTGATGTCGGTGGCATTCTGCTAGATAGGGAGCTGAAGCTTGCAACGGTGGAGTCGTGTACAGGTGGTTGGATCGCACAGACTGTTACAGATATTGCGGGGAGCTCGGCATGGTTTGAGCGCGGATTTGTGACATATAGCAATGAAGCGAAACAGGAACTGGTAGGGGTTCAGGCAGATTCGTTGGCAGCACATGGTGCTGTGAGTGGCGAAGTCGCGGTGGAGATGGCATTGGGTGGAGTTCAGTTCAGTCGAGCCGATGTCGCTGTATCAGTCACAGGTATCGCAGGTCCTGATGGAGGCACAGCGGACAAGCCAGTCGGTACGGTCTGGATTGCATGGGCAGATCGGGGCGGGCGTTCCGAAGCGATGTGCCATAGACTTCAGGGTAATCGCCGTGCGATTCGTGAGGCCTCGGTGCAACATGCATTGCTGGGGCTGAAAAGTTTTCTGAACTCAGATGAATGAATCCGATTCGCAGAGACTTTTCGTGGCATTGTGGCCGAATGATGAAGTGCGTAATCGGCTTGTCGACATGCAGACTGAATTCGGACTATCCAAGCTCGGCCGACTGGTGCCTGCTCACAAACTCCATATCACACTGCAGTTTCTGGGTGAAGTCGCAGTCGCCGAGGTTGAGCCGACAAAGCAGTTTATAAGCGAACTCAGTTTCTCTCCTTTTACCATTGAATTCGACTATGTTGGATCCTGGCCGCGAAACGAAGTCGCGTGGGTTGGTTCAAAAATCCCTTGTCAACAACTGGATGATCTGGTTGCGACTATAAGAGGTGGGTTATCGGATGGCAGTCGCAGGACAAGAAAATTCATCCCGCACATCACATTAGCCCGCAAGGTACGCAGGAAATTGCATCAACCGATCAAGCCATTGCGTTGGCCGGTCGAGCGTGTCGACTTGATTGATTCGGTTTTGGATAGCCAGGGGTCGCAATACGAATCTATCGCGCACTCCGGGAGCGTCGAATCAGTCGACCAGTTGTGCTGATACCGTACCGAAAATACCGAGATCTGCGGTAACCCGATTTCCCGCTCGAATCGGTTTGGGCAGACCGCATACACCGGTTGTGATTGCCTGTCCCGCTTTGATTGAGATGCCTCTGGACGAAATCTTGTTCACCACCCACTCCAACGCAGCGAGTGGATCTCCGAGTGCATCAGCACCTGTTCCCTCGGTGACAATTTCACCGTCGATGATCAGCTTCACAGGTGATTCTGCGAGATTCATATCGCGCCAGTCTGTGGGAGAGGCGGGCCCGATGACCCAATCTCTGCTGCAGGCACAGTCCGCCAGCAATGTCGCAGCACCTGCCTGAGCGAAATCGCCGATTCTCGAATCCGGCAACTCAAGGCTTGGATGTAGGCTGGAAACAGCAGCGAGAATTTCATCTCTGGTGTACGGTTCACTTCGACTTGGTAGCTCACGTCCAAATGTGAACGCAAACTCGGCTTCAGCCACTGCCATGTGGTTGCCTCCCATCGACAGGACCGCGTCCGGCTCAAAGATATGTGACGAAAGATATGGCCCTTCCAGCGGACCGCTCACTCCGATATGCTTCTGTCCACCGGTGCTGGTCGCAGCGATTTTCCATCCGCCTATGGTATCGTTCGCTAATTCGGGATAGCAAAGTTGGACTTCCCGACCCTGATCCTCATTTTGAGGCTTTGAGTCTTCCGGCAATGCCGGTACAGTTTCTCCGGCTGTTCCGAGTGCCCAAAGGGTTGCAGCGATTCTTTGTGTAACTTCACTCATCGTTCAATATCTCGGTGTTTCCGGATGGAAGATTACTACCAATCAGCGTTCCAGATACTGGCGTTTTTCCTTGACATCTTCCCATTCGGCCGCGTCCGGAGGCGCTTCGACGATCGTTGATATGACAGGCCAGATCAGACTCAATTCCGCATTCAACTCCAGAAATTCCATTTGATCATCAGGAATGTCGTCTTCAGCATAGATTGCTGTTACCGGGCACTCGGGTTCGCACAGACTGCAGTCAATGCACTCTTCCGGGTCGATAACAAGCATGTTTGGCCCCTCATGGAAGCAGTCCACAGGGCAAACTTCGACACAATCTGTGTACTTGCATCTTATGCAAGATTCAGTAACGATGTACGTCATGATTCGAGTTGAAAGGGGTTCAGGCGTTATCCTTGTCGTAGGAATTGCGCAAAATTATCACAAATTCCAAGATTCGATATCTGAATATTTTTCGACTTTGTGATTTTGATCGGAGCATATCTCCATCAATTATCAATTTCATGGTTGAAAAGAAACCTTCAACCTATCAATCCTCTTCAAGTCGCTTGAGCAGGTAGAGAGTTTCCAATGCTTCTTTTGGACTCAGGTCATCCGGGTCGATATGTTTCAGTTTGTCCAAAGCGGGCGACTGATTGCAGGGCTTAGGATCAAAGAAAGACATCTGTGACTGTCTGGCGCTCGTTTGTTCCCTGTTGCCGGCAGATTCAGTCAGTTGTGAAAGTTTTTCACTCGCCACGGAAACCACCTTGCTTGGGACTCCCGCCAGCCTCGCAACCTGAATTCCATAGCTCTGCTTGGTTGCACCTTGTCTGACTTCATACAAAAACACTATTTTACCGTCATGTTGCACGGCAGTAAGGTGAACATTGTTTGCACCGGGAGAATTTTCAGCTAACGCGGTAATCTCAAAATAGTGTGTCGAAAACATACAAAGCGCCTGGATATCAGTCAGCAGGTTATCTGCGCATGCCCAAGCCAGTGCCAGTCCGTCAAAGGTACTGGTACCGCGACCGATTTCGTCAACAATCACAAGGCTCTGCTCGGTCGCTCGATGCAGTATTGTTGCCATTTCGGTCATTTCGACCATGAAAGTCGAGTTGCCCGCACTGAGATCGTCCGAGGCACCGATACGCGTGAATATTCGATCGATCGGACCGATCGTCGCTGATTGTGCAGGGACATAACAGCCGGTGTAGGACAGCAGAACAATAACCGCTGTCTGTCGCATATAGGTACTTTTTCCACCCATGTTCGGTCCTGTGATCAGCAGCAGGCGGTTTTGTCGGTTCAGTTCGGTATCGTTTGGTACGAACGGCTTTTTTTGAGTCGCTTCCACCATTGGATGTCTGCCGCCAACGATCAAAACCCCCGGTTCGTCCACCAGTATGGGTCGTTGCAGCGAATCGGTGATCGAGAGACGGGCGAAATTACAGAGTACATCCAGCTGAGCCAGTGAATCAGCTGATTTCTGAATTCTGGAAACAAATGGTTGTAGGTGTTCCAGCAACTGTTCATAGAGCAGTTTTTCACGAGCCAGGGATTTTTCCTTCGCACCGAGTATTGTTGATTCGAATTCGGAGAGCTTCGGGTGGGTAAACCGTTCGTTGTTCTTCAAAGTCTGACGTCGAAGATAATCCTCGGGAACCTTATCACCAGCCTGACGCGGTACCTCGATGTAGTAACCGTGTACACGGTTGTAGTGAATTCTGAGATTGCGAATTCCGGTACGATTGCGCTCGCGAATCTCCATCTCGGCCAACTGTTGTCCCGAATCATCACGGAGCTTTATCAATTCGTCGA
Organism: Arenicellales bacterium; assembly: GCA_963666625.1. Classification (GTDB taxonomy): domain Bacteria; phylum Pseudomonadota; class Gammaproteobacteria; order Arenicellales; family JAJDZL01; genus JAJDZL01. The sequence goes on along the minus strand of OY762925.1, from coordinate 963,783 downwards.
GTTCGTCGTCGTATCCTCGCCGGATCACACCACCATCGCGAATGGTTGCGGCGGGTTCTTCACAGATTGCACGCGCGATCAGATCGGATGCCTCATCAACCGTATCCATTGCTTCACACAGTGCTGATGCCTCTGGGCAACCATTTGGCTGGAAGAGCTCTACAAGTGCAGGTATGGATAGCAATGATTCTTTCAATCGAACCAGGTCGACCGGTCGGGCGGATTTGGTCGCCACCCTGGAACTGATGCGCTCCACATCAGCCACACCCTGAAGAATTGTCCTGACCGAATCTATTATTTTGTGTTTGAGCAGGTGCTCGATAATCATATGACGCCTTTGTACCTCCCAGCGATTCCGTACCGGTTTGCGAAACCAGCGGCGCAGCATACGTGCACCCATGGCAGTCGAGCATCTGTCGTAAAGATCGATCAGGCTGTTTTTGGTTTCACCTGACAGGTTTCTTTCGATTTCCAGATTGCGCCAGCTACAGTCGTCCAGAACCAGAAATTCATCCGATGTTTCGAACTTCAGCTCTTGAATGTGAGGCAGTTCGGAACCGTAGACATCAATGGCGTATTGAAGCAGTGCACCCGCTACTGCGGTTGACAAAGGATGCTGATCACAGTCATATGCTGTCAGTTTGTCCACGCCATACTGAGCCTTTAGAAGTTCAGTGGATCGCTCGTAGCTGAAGTACCAATCCGGAACTTCCTGAACCCGATCTTCAGGCAACTGTTTCGTCAGCACAGTCGAGTCTGCTGTCAGAATTTCCGCCGGTCGGACTTGGTTGATTTCAGACTGTACAGATTCGGAGTCTGCGATGTCTTTGGCCAAAAAGCGTCCGCTTGAAATTTCAAGCACGGCAACCGCCTGTTTGCCGTCGACCTCATGAACCGCCATAATCAAATTTTCGGTGCGTGCGTCGAGAAATTTCTCATCGGTCAGTGTACCAGGTGTAACCACTCGGACAACCTTGCGCTCGACCGGTCCTTTGGTCTTAGCTGGGTCGCCGATTTGCTCGCAGATGGCAACCGGGACTGATAGTTTGATCAGTTTCTGAATGTACTGATCGACACTATGGTGGGGAACTCCAGCCATTTTGACTGGGTTGTCCGAACTCTTGTTGCGACTCGTCAGGGTGATATCCAGCAGTTCAGCGGCTTGGACAGCGTCGTCGTAGAACAGTTCGTAGAAATCGCCCATCCGATAGAACAGGAGCGTGTCCGGATAATCTGCCTTAATGCGCAGATATTGTTGCATCATCGGAGTGATTGATGATGGAACTTCAAGCATCAATTTGTTGGCGTTGGGTTTCCTGTCGAACAATTTTGATCAGATCGTCATATATATAGGAGTTGCCAGCAACTACCATACCAGTTTCAAGAAATTTCTGGTTGCCCAGGAAGTCCGACACCATGCCCCCGGACTCCTGAATCAGAAGCGCACCCGCGGCAATGTCCCAGAGTTTGAGTCCGGATTCCCAGAACCCATCGAATCTACCACAGGCGACAGCAGCCAAATCCAGTGCCGCTGAACCCGGGCGCCGGATTCCGGAAGTCTTCTTGGCCAGTTGCCGGAAGATTGCGGTCCAAAGATCCAGATTGTCATCGTCCCGAAAGGGAAATCCGGTTCCAATCAGGGTCTCTGCCAGACTGCGGGTGTTACTGACGCGAATTCTCCGGTCATTCAACAGCGCACCCGACCCTCTAGACGCGGTAAACAGCTCTTCATGAATCGGGTCGTAAACAACAGCGTGCTCCATTTGTTTTGGACTTCGTATCGCGATAGAGACACAGAATTGTGGCACACCTCGGAGAAAGTTGGTTGTACCATCGAGCGGATCGATGATCCATTCATAATTCTTACCGGGAAAGGAATGTTTTTCTTCGGCGACAATCGCATGATTGGGATAAGCTTCGCGGATAGTCTCCACAATCTGCTGCTCAGCTTTCAGATCCACTTCGCTGACATAGTCTCTGGCACCTTTGGCGTTATATCGCAACTGATCGATGCGATAGGATTTATGCATGATCGTTTTTCCGGCGATGCGCGCGGCTTTGACGGCGATGTTTACCAGAGGGTGCATATTGGAACTAGGTGTGCGTAGGATAGTCTGACAGATACAATATAATTTTTTACTCCGCACCACCCAGTCGTCAGATGTGGCGAAAATGAAAGGCTTTTCAATCTGGTGTGGAATGAATGTGATTTACGGACACCAAGGCAGACTGATTTATTGATCAGTATCCGGCACACAAACCGAGTAGTTATTCTATATGATTCGCGGTTTTTTGGTACACGTGATTTTAGTGCAAAGTCGCATGAATTTTATGGCAAGACTCTTCAGAAAATAGGTTAAAACGCATGAAAACGTATCAGTTATTTATCAACGGTCAATATACAGATTCGTCGAGTGGCGAATGGATCGAAAGTGTGGATCCTTACTCAGGCGAGATATGGGCGAGGGTTCCGAAAGGAAATGCTGATGACGTAGACCGGGCTGTCGGTGCCGCGAAACGTGCATTTGAGAGTCCTGAATGGGCGGGAATGAGTGCAAGCCACCGAGGCAAGCTGATGCGTAGATTGGGTGATCTGGTACTTGAGAATGCGGATCGTCTTGCAGCCCTCGAAGTCAAGGACAATGGCAAGTTGCTTGCCGAGATGAAGGCACAGATGATGTACCATCCTGAATGGTGGTATTACTTCGGCGGTCTCGCAGACAAGATTGAGGGTTCAATCATGCCGATTGACAAGAAGGATGCCTTTTCATACACGATGTATGAACCGCTTGGCGTTGTTGCGGCGATCACTGCCTGGAATTCTCCGCTTCTTTTTATCGCCTGGAAATGTGCACCGGCACTTGCGGCTGGCAATACGGTCGTTGTCAAGCCCTCTGAATTCACTTCAGCAAGCTCATTGGAGTATGCTCAGCTTGTAAGGCAGGCAGGGTTTCCCGATGGTGTATTCAATGTCATCAGCGGCTACGGATCTGATGTCGGTGCGACCCTTGTCGATCATCCCGATGTCGCTAAAATTACGTTCACCGGATCAGATCTTTCCGGCCAGAAAATCTATGAGAATGCAGCTCGCAGTATCAAGCACGTGTCGCTGGAACTTGGTGGTAAATCTCCGAACATTGTATTTGAGGATGCGGACCTCGATATGGCGGTCAAAGGTGCGGTTTCCGGTATTTTCGGGGCGACTGGACAGACCTGTGTTGCGGGTTCCAGATTGTTGGTCCAGGAAAGCATCCACGATGAGTTTTTGGACCGTCTGCTCGAAATGGCGAAATCCGCGAAGATGGGAGATCCGATGGATTTGGGTACGCATATTGGTCCGATCACCACCAAGCAGCAATTTGACAAGGTTGTTTCGTATATCGAAATTGCCAAACAGGAAGGTGCTGAACTGGTGTTCGGTGGCGGGCCATGCCAGGTTCCGGGTTCCGGAGGAAATCAATTCGTCGAGCCCACGATTTTCACCAATGTCAGCAATGAAATGCGAATTGCGCAGGAAGAGGTGTTCGGGCCGGTGTTATCGGTGCTCAAGTTCAAGGATGAGGAAGAGGCCATCAGGATCGGCAACGATGTTGTCTATGGCTTGGCTGCCGGTGTCTGGACCAGCGATATTCGTCGCGCGATGCGGTTCACCAAGGCTCTCAAAGCTGGCACGGTCTGGGTCAACACCTACCGCGCATTCAGTTATATGATGCCTTTCGGGGGCATGAAGCGAAGTGGACTTGGACGCGAGAGTGGTGTAGCGGCGATTCGAGACTATTTGCAGGTCAAAAGCGTCTGGCTGTCGACTGCGACGGAACTGCCAAACCCGTTTATCTTGCGCTGACTGAAGTGAGCGGTTGATTGACAAGGTGCCTGTTCGAGTAATCCTTGTAGAGCCAACCCATCCGGGGAATATCGGCGCGGTCGCCCGCGCCATGGGAAACATGGGTGTGTCCGACCTGAGCATGGTACGCCCGGTCGATTTCAGGGTGGAAGAGGCAAGAGTTCGATCTGCCAAGAACGAGGAAATACTCGCCAACGCGCAAGAGTGCGAATCCCTGGCGGAGGCTATCGGAGACTGTTCGTTTGTTATCGGAACAAGTGCCCGGGTCCGCACTATTGGTTGGCCGAATCTGTCTCCCCGGGAGGCGATGGTGCAGGTTGCAAGAGTCAGTGAACAGGGTGAGAAGGTGGCCTTGGTATTCGGACCGGAAAGAGCCGGTCTTTCCAACAGCCAGATCGATCAGTGCGATATCCTTGTGCGAATCCCTGTCAGCGACTCCGCACCTTCGATCAATCTCGCAGGTTCCGTTCTGATCCTGTTGTACGAACTGCGGGTCATTCAGTTGGAGAATCTTGTCGACGAGCCCGAACCAATTGAACGGGAGCCCAAACGAAAAGAAGACAGGATGGCCACCCGAAAACAGGTGCAGGGATTCTTTGAACATCTTTTTGACGTGATGGAGAATGTCGAATTCATTTCGGGCAATCCGCGAGACATCCTGAAGAGAAAGATCAGACGAATATTCCTGAGACCGGGACTGACTGAGGATGAAGTCAACATATTGAGAGGATTTCTGAAGTCTGTCAATAAGAAGACTGCGGACATTGAGAAAAATTCGGTTTGAAAACATGTGCCAACATGATTTGAACGATTTGCAGAGAGTGATATACAATTTTAAGTATTGAAATCTGAAGAAAGACACCCATGTGGCTGTACTGTCACGACTGAGAAATAACATGGCAATTACACTGACAGAAACTGCGGCAGATCGAATTCGCACCTACCTGGACAAAGGCGATGGCAGTGCCCTGCGCTTCGGGGTCCGAAAGACCGGTTGCTCCGGTTTTGCCTATGTTGTGGATATCACGTCGGAAGCAAACGCCGACGACCATGTTTTCAGCAGTCGCGGAATTGATGTATATGTCGATCCGGGCAGTCTCGAACTGATCGATGGTACAACCATCCACTTTCAGAAACAGGAACTTGCCGAGTCGTTTGTCTTCCGGAATCCCAACGTCAGCGCGGAGTGTGGCTGCGGCGAGAGTTTTACGGTTGACTGAGTTTCAGTCAACCTCCTAATTCAGTATTACGTCTTCTTTGTGGGTAGCGGTTCGGAATCTGTACCGAACGTGATTCACGACACTCAATCCAGCGACCGATTTGTCTGCCTGATCCTATGACGATATCGAATGAATTGAACACACCTTCGGTTTCGATTGAAACTTTGGGCTGCAAGGTCAACCTGTTTGAGTCGGAGTATATCTATCATCAGTTACAGTCGGCGGACTGGAACAAGGTCGATGATGGGCCGGCAGACCTCTGCGTCATCAATACCTGTACCGTAACGAAAGAGGCGGATCGACAGTCGCGTCAGGCGATCCGGCGAGCAGTCAGAAACAATCCCGATGCCACAGTTGTGGTTACCGGTTGTTATGCCGAAATGCAACCGGAAAAATGTGCTGAGATCGAAGGTGTTGATCTTGTGGTACCGGGAACTGAAAAACTGAGGATTCCTGAGATCGTTTCGCGGGGATACGAATCGAAGCAGTCGATCTTCAAAGGTGACAGTGATCTTTCAAGTTCACTGCCAATTGAGGCGGTTGCCGGGTTTGAGTCCAGGACGCGCGCCTATCTTCAAGTTCAGCAAGGATGCGACAACGGATGCACTTTCTGCATCATCCATGAGGCACGTGGTGCCAGTCAGTCTATCCTTCCGACGACGGTTACCCGACAGGTCGAGCGATATGTCCGTCAGGGATTTCGAGAGATCGTTATCTGCGGAATTGATCTTGGAGCATACGGACTCGACCTTTCTACTCAGTCGCGTGGAAATTTCTCTCTTTCTTCGCTCGTTCGGGAGTTGGCTACCCGACATCCAGACCTCAGATTCAGGTTGAGTTCGATCGATCCGGCGCATATCACGTCTGATTTGGTAGCGGTATTCGATGAGTTCGAGAATGTCTGTCCGCACCTGCATCTATCGTTGCAGAGCATGTCGCCGATCATTCTCAAGCGTATGAAGAGACGATATACACCTGAAGATGTGTTTCAGGTAGTCGATTCACTGTACAAGACGTGTCCCGACCTCGTGCTGTCCGCAGATGTCATGGTTGGGTTTCCAACGGAATCTGATGATGATTTCGAGCGAACTCGGTGTGCACTGCACGAACTCCAAGTCTCCTATCCGCATGTGTTTGTCTATTCTGAAAGACATGGTACGCCAGCCGCGCGTATTCCGAAGCAGGTTCCACACGAGATACGCAAACAACGTGCGCGGTTGCTCAGGCAGGAAGGTGAGGAGATTCGTCAAAAGGTTCTCAGACGTTTTTTCGGTCAGCGTGTCAGGACTTTGGTCGAAAACGTAGTTGAGCCTTCGTCTCAGCTGACAAGGTCCAGAATGGCAAATTTCGTTCCGGTGTATTTCCAACGTGAGGGTGGAAACGAACAGGAATACCAAATTTTGCAAATTACAGAATTCTGCAGGGATGGACTGATGGGCGAAATTCCCGATTTCCGTGAACAACAGTTTAAGTAGGCGGTTGTCGAGAGATCCTATGGAGATACTTGAGGATTGCGTCAAGAACGTCCCTTTCAGACAGCTGAGCAAAAGATAACAAATCGCACCGAATGGTTCGATACAGAATAAAATAGCGGAATCTGTTTCTTGACCTGACGAAGAGACAGCCTGCGATACTTCTTCACCCGGATTAAATTAATTTCTTACCTTGATTCTGAGGACGCTTATTCCATGAAACTTGAGAGAACTCTATCAATTATCAAGCCAGATGCCGTGCGACGAGACCTCATCGGTGAAATAAATCGCCGGTTTGAAGCTGGCGGCTTGTCAATTGTGGCGTGCAAAATGATGCACCTGACCAAACAACAGGCCCAGGGATTCTATGCGGTACACAAGGGGCGGCCGTTCTATGACAGCTTGGTGAAGTACATGCAGTCTGGGCCGATTCTGGTACAGGTGCTTGAGGGCGACAAGGCGATATCGCAGAACAGGGCGATCATGGGTGCGACCAATCCTGCTGACGCGGCGCCAGGTACCATTCGCGCGGATCTGGCGGAATCCTTGGAACGCAATTCAGTTCACGGTTCGGATGCTGTAAAGACAGCCCAGACTGAAATCGCATTCTTCTTTGCCGACGAGGAAATCCATTCCAGAGACTCCTGATTGACGACGGAATTGCACTGACAGATATGAATGTCAATCTTCTAGGCTATGATCGCAATGCGCTGACCGACTTTATGACGGACCTCGGCGAGCCGTCCTATCGTACAGACCAGATACTGAAGTGGATTCATCAGCGTAGTGTGACAGATTTCAATGAGATGAGCGATCTCAGCAAGCAGCTGAGAAGTCGTCTTTCTGAAATTGCCTCAATCAAGGGTTTATGCGCGGTTGACGATATCGTATCGCAGGATGGAACACGTAAGTGGCTTCTGGAACTGGATGACAGCAACTGTGTTGAGACAGTTTTCATACCGGAAGATTCGAGAGGGACGCTTTGCATTTCGTCGCAGGTCGGGTGTTCGCTCACATGTTCATTCTGTGCGACTGGAAGACAGGGGTTCAACCGAAATCTGTCGTCCGCTGAAATCATCGCCCAGGTTTGGTTTGCGGTCAATGAGCTGACTACCGATCAGATCAAACGGCCGATCACCAATATCGTACTGATGGGAATGGGTGAGCCTCTGCTCAACTACGAGCAGGTTGTCCCGGCGCTCAGGCTTATGTTGGATGACTGCGCCTACGGGTTTTCCAAAAGAAAGGTGACACTGAGCACTGCCGGTGTCATTCCAGGAATCAATCGTCTGCTGGCAGACTGCCCGGTAAGTCTTGCTGTGTCGTTGCATGCACCGGACGATGAGTTGCGCAATCAACTCGTTCCGATCAATCGCAAGTATCCGATCTCGGATTTGATGACAGCATGTGCGGACTATGCGAGATATGATCGACGTTGGCGCGTCACTTTCGAATACATCATGATCAAGGACGTGAACGACTCGATCAGACATGCCAAAAACCTCATCCGAATTCTTTCCGACGTGCCATCAAAGGTGAATCTTATCCCCTACAATTCGGTTGCCGGACTCGACTACGAGAGATCCTCAACGGAGTCGATCAATCGGTTTCGGGACGTACTTCTGGCTGCAGATGTCATGACCATAACGCGCAAGACCAGAGGCGATGAAGTCGCGGCAGCCTGTGGTCAGTTAGTCGGTCGGTTTAAAGACCGTACCAAGCGATCAAGTCGACTGGGTACCGTCTTGCCCGACATGGTACTGGCTGACTGAGCGTGGAGGCGATCTGAAATGTCGGTGAAAATTCAATCGGTGCGCGGGATGAAGGATTTGCTTCCAGGTGAAATTGAACTATGGCAACAGGTAGAGCAGGAGGTCCGTGATGTGTCGGCGTTGTATGGCTACAGCGAGATCAGGTTGCCGTTGCTGGAACGAACCGAGCTGTTCAAACGCTCCATCGGGGAGGCGACTGATATCGTTGAGAAGGAGATGTACACTTTTCTTGACAACAACGACGAAAGCATGACACTTCGACCGGAAGCGACCGCGAGCTGTGTGCGCGCCGGTGTCGAGCACGGCCTGTTTCACAATGCTCGCGCTAGACTGTGGTACATGGGGCCGATGTTCCGATACGAAAGACCACAGAAAGGACGCTACCGCCAGTTCCACCAATACGGAATCGAAGCCTTCGGCTGGCCCGGACCGGATATCGATGCTGAAATCATTGATGTCGGCAGTACACTTTGGAAACGACTGAAGATTGATCGATTTGCCAAGTTGGAAATCAATTCATTGGGAACGCCCGAGTCCAGAGCATCCTATCGTCAGCAGCTTGTTTTGTATTTCGAGGCACATCATGGTGAACTTGACGAAGACAGCAAGAGACGATTGAAGACAAATCCATTACGCATACTTGACAGCAAGAACCCCGAGATGCAGGAAATGATCCGATCGGCTCCTGTATTGATAGATTACCTGGGTGATGAATCAAAGGAACATTTTGACAGATTGCTAAGCCATTTGCGTGACCTCGGAATCGACTATGAAATCAACAATCGACTTGTTCGCGGGCTTGATTACTATTCAGGTACGGTATTCGAATGGGTAACCGACCAACTGGGAGCGCAAAATGCGATATGCGCGGGTGGCCGATATGACGGATTGGTCGAGTTGCTCGGTGGACGTGAGGTTCCCGGGGCCGGATTCGCCATGGGTCTTGAAAGACTCGTTGAAATCGTCCGACTTGGAGACCTCCAGTCTGAATCCACTGCAGCTGATGTGTATTTATGCATGTTGGGTGATGAAGCGCAGAGAGCGGGCCATTCGATCGCCCAGACACTCCGACAGGCGGGTGTGCCGACAGTACTGCATTGCGGTGGAGGAAAGCTCGCCCGACAGCTTCGGAATGCCGACAGGCTCAACACGGCGATTGCTATAATTGTCGGACAATCAGAACTGGAAGCAGGCAACGCGGTTGTCAAAAACCTCAGAGTGGATGAACCGCAGAAAACTGTTCCTGTTTCCGAAATTGTTGAGACCGTTGAACAGATGCTGAAAGCAAAAAACTGATCGTTAACCGGAGTCGAAGCAGATGACACCCGAAGAAGAACGCCTAGATCAGATAAAGGAGTGGTGGAAAGAGTACCGCTGGACGATTGTCGCGGGAACCACGCTCGGACTCGGCGCAATCGGAGGCTGGACGGGTTGGAACGAATACACCCGAATCCAGCAGGAATCCGCGTCCGCACTCTATCAGGATGTTTCAGTCGCCGTTGTTCAAAGCGACTATGGAGCGGCATTGACAGCTGCTGAGCAGTTGCTGGACGAACATGGTTCGTCAGGATATGCGGGCAAAGCTATGTTGCTTATGGCTCGAGCTAGTTATGAACACGGTGATGCCAGTCAGGCGCGACGTTATCTGCAGCAGGCAATGAATGAAGCGACGGAAGAGGCAACCGTTCATGTCGCCAGGATAAGGCTCGCAAAGCTGATGATCGCAGAGCGGGAATATCAGGAAGCGCTCAGTCTACTTGATGTCGCAGAACAGCAGGGTTTCGATTCCTATTATCTTGAACTGAAAGGTGATGCCTATCGAGCAATGGGAATGGACAAGCAGGCGCATGAGGCATATCTTGGAAGCATGGATGCACTCAAACCAGGGTCATCATACGAACAGATACTCGCATTGAAATTGAATGATACTGTCAGCGAATGATTCCAGCATGAAGCTTCGTCTGATCATCGTAATCGCCATCTGCCTGACACTTGTCTCCTGTACATCAGGCAGGAAACGTGGTCCGGATCCAACACCCCTTTCCAAGATTACCGCTTCTGCGCAACTGGTTGCATTGTGGAGCAGCAGTTTCGCATCGGGGCGTGGCAGCGCGGGTAGTAAGTTCATAAATTTACTGCCCATAATAGTTGAAGATCAAATCATCGGTGCATCAGCGGATGGCGTGGTGGCGTCCATTGGCAAGAGCAATGGCAAATTGCGTTGGTCAACCAATTTGGAAAGCCAAATTACCGCTGGAGTGGGGGAAGATGGTGGAACTGTTGCGGTGGTCAGTAGTGCCCGTGAAGTGGTGGCGTTGCGGTCGGACTCCGGTGAAGTACGTTGGGAAGAGCCGATTGAACAGACTATATTCACTCCGCCATTGGTTTATCGTGGATTTGTAGTGTTGCAGACCATAGACGGCGATCTGTTGGCAATGGACGCCTCTACCGGAGAGTCGGTGTGGGATGCGTTCTATGACCAGCCGGAGTTTGTGGTTTTTGGTTCTCCGAGACCGTTGGGAATCGGGAATCTGGTTCTTGTAGGCAATGCGACTGGCCGAGTATTCGCGACTGATCTCACTACTGGATTGGAAAACTGGCAAATCTACCTGGGCGGGATAGGTTCTGAAACGGCACTGAGCGACGCCGAAACCATACCCGTCATCTTCGGTGACAAGCTCTTCATTTCTGACTATACGAAGGCAGTAGTGGCGTATGACCTGAGCGATGGAAGTCTGTTCTGGGAGCATCGCAGACAATCCAAGCGACGCTTGGCTGTGGATTCAAGCCAGGTCTATGGAACGGATCTGAATGACAAGGTATTTGCGCTCTCGCGCAGTGACGGATCAATCAAGTGGGAGCAGGAATCGTTATTGCATCGTAAATTGAGGAATATCGCACTGGTCGGTGAACATCTGGTTGTGGGAGATAAACAGGGCTATCTCCATATACTGGATACCGGTACTGGAGAAATAATCGGACGAGCAAAGTTGAAAAGTGATGTTCTGTTCGGTGGGTTGCTTACCGACGGTAATAGGCTATTCGTCAGTTATAGATCAGGGCGTATGGATGCGTTCCGGTTGACATCAATCCAGTAGTAGCCGGTAATGGTGATTAACTACCACTTGAATACTGACGGCGATTGCACAATAATGAGAATCTAAAGAAAATCCGTAAAGTAACATAGGAGTTGCGGAAATTGAAAGGCTGTGTAAGCCGCACGGAAGTGCGGTTATCGCTGAAGTGGGAAATAATTACCAATTACCGAATATCCTCCAAATCAGAGATATAAATTCCCTGAGGGGATAACAACACCCAGAGAATATATTGGGAAGAAAACATGGCAAATGCCATATTTGACACACTGACAACGTCCAAGGAACTGCAGGATGCGGGTATCGAGCCGAAACACGCAGAAGCAATTGCCCTTGCGGTCAAGCATAGTCAGGGTGAGCTTGCAACTAAACAGGATATCGAACTGTTGAGAGTCGAGCTGGAGTCTGTCAAATCCGATATTTCTTGGATCAAGTGGGTGGTAGGTGTGAATCTCGCGATTTCGCTTGCGATCGTCAGTGCGATCATCGCACTGTTGTCACAGTTGTAAGGTTAGCCAACTCGAACATTGAGCGAGTTGCGCGAATACTCAAACGAAGCAGAAGGGATTTAATTCCTCTTTTTTGGCAATCCAGGTCAGTGCTGTTTGAACAGCGTCTCAAACTTTGGTCGCATCATGAAGATTTGTATACCCATCGAAGCTGAGACACCACTCAGTATTATGTTTTCTAATTTGTAGATGTCGGAAAACCTCTTGGAGATTTGACCTCCTCGCAACTAACAACCACAAACAACTTCTGCGAGCGAGGCAACACCAGTGTTCAGATTTCAATAGACTGGATTCTCGGTTCAGCTGATGGCAAAAGCGTCATAGTCGCTGTAGTATGTTGGACATCGGGCATTTTCTCCGACATGAACATCACACCGACCCGAGCCACTTCGCTTTACGCTTCATCTGTTTATTTTAATAAAGCGATCGTGCAATTCCGCTTTCAGAATTTTTGAATACTTCGAACGTCAACCACATCGTAATCGGTCTTTTTAGGAAAATTCATGCTGCCTGTAATCAGTATTGTCGGTCGCCCGAATGTCGGGAAGTCCACCTTGTTCAATCGGCTTACCCGTACGCGGGATGCACTTGTGGATGACATTCCCGGAGTAACCCGCGACCGGCTCTACGGTGTTGCCCGATTCGGTGAGCGTAGCGTTCTCATTGTCGATACCGGCGGAATCGGTGAAGAAGATGACAGACTTTCCCAGCTGGTATTCGAACAGGTGGAGTCGGTTTTGGAGGAATCAGATGCGATCGTGTTTCTGGTCGACGCAACCCAGGGTCTGACAGTTGCCGATGAGCAGATCGCACAACGCCTCGGTAAAATCAACCTGCCTGTGGCAATCGCAGTCAATAAAAGTGAGGGCTTGGCTTCGGAACTTGCCTGTCTGGAATTTCAGTCGCTCGGGTACAGCGAACCGATCGCGATATCAGCGCGCCGCGGCGGTGGAGTGGCACAATTGTTTGAGCCGATTGTCCAATCCCTCCCTAAGAAAGAGGATCCGCTTTGGCTTGATCCTGGACCGAAAATAGCCGTTATCGGTCGACCGAACGTCGGAAAGTCCACGTTGATCAATGCTATCTGTGATGACCACCGTCTGATTGTCAGTGATGTGCCCGGTACTACCCGAGACAGTGTGTTGGTACCGTTTGAAAGGGGCGGAGAACGCTATCGTTTTATCGATACGGCTGGTGTACGAAGACGATCGAAGGTAGGTGAATCATTGGAGAAACTCTCTGTCGTAAAGACGCTGCAAGCAGTAGAGGCAGCTCATGTCGTAATTCTAATGTTGGACGGGTCGGAAGCCGTAACCGACCAGGATGCCACATTGGCGGGTTTGATCAGGCGGGCTGGACGCCCGGTGATAATCGCTGTGAACAAATCCGACCGAATGACACCCGCATCCCGCGTCGATATCGAAAAGATGTTGCAACGAAAACTCGCATTCGCGCCGCATCATGAGTCGATTTATATATCGGGACTGAAACGTCAGGGATTTTCGAAGTTGCTCAAATCGATTGATATGGCTTACCACTCAGCGATGATCGATATGCCCACCTCGATACTGAACAGGACTTTGCAGGATGCTGTCAGTCAAATGCCTCCGCCTCTGTCCCGACGTCGTCCGGTCCGACTTAAATATGCTCACCAAGGCGGTCGTAACCCGCCGGTAGTCGTTGTGCACGGTAACAATGTCAATTCAATTCCAGACCACTACAGGCGCTATCTGGAAAAGTATTTTCGTGAACGGTTCGAGTTGTTCGGTGCGGACGTTCGAGTGGTCTTTCGTTCAGGTAGCAATCCGTTCGACAAGAACCGCGACTGAGTCTATTCAGGTATCGATGGAGTCCACTTCAAGATTCAGGCTACCGTCCGACAATTGCGCCCTGACCTTGTCACCAATCGATACAGTGTCCGCATGAGATACCACTGAATTATCTTCGGCGCGGCGTATGATCGAGAACCCGCGACTCAATGCTGTAGAGGGGTTAGCGGATTCAAGTCTGGCCTGCAGATTCTCAACTCTGTTTGCCAGGAATCTTATTCGCTTTGAAAAATGAATTTTGAGAAGTGTCATGTTCTCTGAGAATTTTCGATCGAGAAGTTCAATCTTACTCTTTGGGGACGCCGCGAACAGGCGTTGATTCTGTGACATCAGCCTAGTGGAATAGGAGTTTAGCTGTTCACCTGTAATATGGAGAAGGCGATTTTCGATCAGTTCGAATTTTGCCTGCTGATTCTGTATTCGCTGTGCAGGATGTACCAGGCCTTTCTGCGTCAGATCGACATTCTGCGCCAGTTCGTTGATTTTTCCACTCATCAGGGTGGACAGCCGGACCTCGCGGTTGGTGAGCATTTCAAGCAAGTTGTCACGGGTTGTGGTACTCACACGCTCTGCGGCCGCAGTTGGCGTAGCCGCCCTTACGTCAGCAACAAATTCTGCGATTGTTGTATCGGTTTCATGTCCGATACCGGTGATTATCGGTAATTCACTGCGGTAGATCGCGTCGGCCACGGCAACCTCGTTGAACGCCCACAAATCTTCTATGCTTCCACCTCCTCTGGTAACGATCAGAACATCCTCGCTTTTCCGCCTATTTGCAATGTTGATTGCATCGGCGATCTGTTTGGCCGCGCCTTCGCCTTGGACCGCGGCAGGATATATCAATAGGGATATGGATGGATTTCTCCGCTTGAACGCCCGGATAACATCCTGCACCGCCGCTCCGGTCGGTGATGTGATGACACCTACACGGTTGGGAAAGGCTGGCAGTTCCCGCTTGCGGTCACTGTCAAAGTAACCCTCTTTCTCAAGAAGCCTCTGGCGTTCCAGGAAGGCTTTATATAGCTCACCTTCGTCCTTGAGTTCGACTCCGCTGACGACGAACTGATATCTGCCCCGGTTCGGATAGAGTGTGACCTGACCCGTCAGAATCACTTCCAGACCTTCAGCTGGAATATTTCTTAGTCTTGTAGCTGTTCCTCGGAACAGCGCGCAATCTATCTCAGCAGATTGATCTTTCAGCTTGAAGTAGGTGTGTCCTGATTGTGCGGTCTGAAGTCCGGAAACCTCGCCCTTGAGTCGAATATCTGTATATTCGTTCTCAAGCAGATTCTTGACCGCTCTGTTCAATTCAGTGACAGTGAGGATTTGCGTCGATTTTTCGCTGAAATAGTCCAAGCGACACCCTTTGACGGACGATAGATTGTCCCTAATACGATAGATTGAACATTACGGTTACCGTGACTATTGTATATTGCCGAAATTCCGAAAAATAAGCCCCCGCTCGAATTCAGTAGAATTACGACCCAATTCAGTGTGCTGGCAGGTGAAGATTGCTGCGACCGATTTATACAGCCGGTGGCATCTTTTGAAACTATGCGTGCTTCGGAGCCTGCCGAAAATGATGTCCGACAATGAGCGATGATTGCAAATCATGGCTGAAAGTATGAGGCCATCATCAATTGAATATCAGCGTTCCACATGAATCTTGGATTCATTCCAAGGATTCTGAGTCCGCACTAAGTCGAAGAGTCTGGCTTGGGTACGAAGCACAGACCGATTTGAAAAATTAGTGAATTTCACGCTTAATCGACTCCTAACAATTGATGATTTCACTCTATAATTAGCGAATGGAAAACATAGAACATGCACTGACGTTCGACGACGTTCTTCTAGTCCCCGCAAATTCGACTGTACTGCCAAGAGACGTCGACCTTTCAACCCCCCTCACGCAGAAAATCCGCCTTAATTTGCCATTGCTTTCGGCGGCAATGGATACAGTCACCGAATCAGCGATGTCAATTGCTCTGGCGCAACTCGGTGGTATCGGAATCATCCACCGCAACATGTCAATTGAGAGGCAGGCGGAAGAGGTTCGCAGAGTCAAGAAACACGAAAGCGGAATTGTTACCGACCCGATTACAGCGGACGTGAACATGACTATTTCGCAGGTCGCAGATCTGATGAAAAGCAAGCGAATATCTGGCGTCCCGGTGTTGGAAGGAGATACTTTGGCAGGCATTGTCACCAATCGTGATCTTCGTTTCCAAAAGCTCAGCGACCAGAAAATTACGACGGTCATGACACCGAAAGATCGTCTTGTCACTGTACAAAAACAGGAAAAGAAATCCCGAATTCTCGAATTGCTTCACGCCAACCGGATCGAGAAAATTCTCGTTGTTGATGACTCGTTTCATCTGGAAGGATTGATCACTGTCAAGGATATTCTTAAATCTGATGTATATCCAAATTCGTGCAAGGATGAAGATGGCAGATTGCTAGTGGGGGCGGCTGTCGGAACATCAGCCGATGATCTTAAAAGAGTCGATAGATTGGTAGCGGAAGGGGTGGATGTGGTCGTCGTTGATACGGCGCACGGCCATGCGCAACGTGTGCTCCAGCAAGTCAGGACTATAAAGACAAATTTTTCCTCAGTTCAATTGATTGCTGGGAATGTCGCGACCGCCACCGCGGCTCAGGATTTGGTAGACCAGGGTGCTGATGCTGTTAAAGTGGGCGTCGGTCCCGGTTCCATCTGCACAACAAGGGTGGTTGCCGGGGTTGGTATCCCTCAGGTATCTGCAATTTTTGATGTTGTCAGATCAATTCGAAATCAGTCGATTCCAGTCATTGCAGACGGCGGAATCCGCTTCTCCGGTGATATCACCAAGGCGATTGCTGCAGGTGCGCATTCGGTCATGGTTGGAAGTCTTCTGGGTGGAACCGATGAGGCGCCGGGAGAGATCGAGGTTTTTGAAGGCCGAACCTATAAGTCCTACCGTGGAATGGGATCAATCGGTGCAATGGAAGGCGGTGGCTCAAAAGATCGATATTTTCAGGAATCCGAGGATGAACCGATAAAACTGGTTCCAGAAGGTATTGAGGCTCGTGTCCCCTATCGCGGTGCGGTGAAAAACATCGTACACCAGCTGATTGGTGGATTGCGTTCGGGAATGGGCTACACTGGATGTGGAGATTTGGAAACTCTTCGTAACAAAGGGCGATTTGTCCGTATCACCAATGCCGGCGTGCGCGAAAGTCATGTCCATGATGTGGAAATTGTCAAGGAATCCCCAAACTATCAACGAATATGATGTCGTCTTCCGCGACTGATCATCATTCTGCCTCGCCTGAAGATAAGATACTGGTACTCGATTTCGGATCGCAGTATACACAGTTGATCGCTCGCCGAATTCGGGAATGCAAAGTTTTCAGTGCCATCCTTCCATACGATGCTCCATTTGAATCGATAGAAAGTTTCCAACCCACAGGCATTATTCTTTCCGGCGGACCTGCAACCGTCACCGAAGAGTTTACCGCCAGAGCCGCATCGGAAGTCTTTGAAATGGGCATTCCGGTTTTGGGGATCTGCTATGGAATGCAGACCATGACCGCTCAGCTTGGTGGTAAGGTGGAAAACGCCTTGGTTCACGAATACGGACATACAACAATGGAGTTGATCGACAAGTCCGATCTGCTCTATGGACTAGGTGAAAATTCCGGTAATGGGAGCCTGGGAGAAATGGATGTGTGGATGAGTCACGGAGACCGGGTAATCGAACTTCCAGACGGGTTTACGGCAAGTGCCTGCTCTGCCAATTCTCCTTACGCAGCAATAACTGATGTCAAACGGCAGCTGTATGGATTTCAGTTTCACCCCGAGGTGACTCACACGCCCAAGGGCAAGGAGATCATCGAGAGGTTTCTTTACCGCGTTTGTCGCTGTTCGCCGGGTTGGGAATCCGGGTTAATCATTCAGAGTCAAATCGAATCAATTCGTCAGAAGGTTGGGTCCGACCGGGTACTTCTGGCTCTTTCAGGTGGCGTCGATTCTTCTGTCTGTGCCGCTTTACTTCACAAGGCCATTGGCGATCAGCTGACATGTATCTTTGTCGACAACGGAATGTTGCGCCTGAATGAAGCGGACACCGTCTATCAGACCATGACCGAAAAAGTTGGCGTGAATCTAATATCGATCGATGCTGCGGACAGGTTCTATTCTGAATTGGCAGGTGTGGTCGAACCGGAGGCAAAGCGCAAGATCATCGGTCGGGTGTTTATCGAAATATTCCAGGAAGAGGCAAGCAAACTCAAAGATGTCAGATGGCTGGCTCAAGGCACTATCTACCCCGATGTAATCGAGTCTGCGGGACTGAAATCAGACAAAGCGAAAGTCATAAAAAGTCACCACAACGTTGGAGGATTGCCGGAAACACTTCATCTGCAGTTGCTTGAGCCATTGCGCGAGCTGTTCAAGGATGAGGTGCGCAAGATCGGTACGGATCTCGGTTTACCGTACGAGGTTGTTTATCGTCATCCGTTTCCCGGTCCAGGTCTTGGTGTTCGAATACTCGGTGAAGTAAAAAAGGAGTTCGCCGACATTCTACGACAGGCGGACGCAATTTATATTGAAGAGTTGCACCGACACAATCTGTATTACGAAGCAAGTCAGGCATTCGTGGTGTTTTTACCTGTCAAATCTGTCGGAGTAGTTGGAGACAATCGCGCTTATGATTATGTTGTTAGTCTTCGCGCGGTACAGACTCAGGATTTCATGACTGCAAATTGCATGGAAATACCACACCGGGTTCTTCAGGTGATCGCCAGTCGGATCGTCAATGAAGTTGCAGGTATCAGTAGAGTCACGTACGACATCACCAGCAAACCCCCGGCGACTATTGAGTGGGAGTGATTCCGGAGCAAGACAGATAGTATCAGGATTGAAAGATCAATCCACCAGCGTTTCTATTTCACGGGGAAATTTGCTGCGTTAGTTTCTTTCACGCGATTTGGTTCTAACCCTCTTCTTCTTTTGGTGTCAGGCGTAGTCGATAACTCACCAGCATGACGTAACTGCTGTTGACTATACTCAAATCCCAAATTAGCGTTCTGGTAAGTTTTCGAAAAGATTGAGGATCAATCTACACGGGAGAGATTTTCGTAATCGTGCTGGAGCTGGGCTGGGTCTATTCACAACCCATTCTCACCGATCGTTTGCTACTCCTTGTAATACTGCGGCTGTAAATTATTTTTACTCAATATTTCGAGTAAAAGTACTCAAAATATTCAACATATTCCCGGCCTATAGTCGATACGCTGGTCGGTCGATTGCAGGAACCGCCGCGTTTTATTCAGATCCTTATCGGTGCTCGTCAGGTTGGTAAAACAACCGCGGTAAATCAAGCAGCAGAACGATCGCAGATTGCTTACCACTATGCAACAGCAGATGTCCCTAGTCTACGTAGCCTAGAGTGGATTGAACAACAGTGGGAAATTGCGCGAAAGTTATCCAAAAATTCCACAGACTCGGGTTCGGTCCTGATACTTGACGAAATTCAGAAGATTCCCCAGTGGTCTGAAATGGTGAAACTACTCTGGGATGAGGACAGACTATCAAATACAGATGTCAAGGTTGTAGTACTCGGGTCCACTCCACTGCTCATGGAGCGAGGATTGACCGAGAGTCTTGCAGGACGATTTGAAGTTTTGAATCTGCCAGATTGGAGTTTCACAGAAATGCGAGACGCTTTTGATTTTAGTCTTGATGAGTACTTATTCTATGGAGGCTACCCTGGTGCCGCACCGCTTTCCCAAGACATTGAACGTTGGGCCGATTACGTCAAGAATTCACTTATCGAACCGACTATCGCGCGGGACGTTTTACTGTTAACCCGGGTTGACAAGCCTGCACTGCTGCGACGCCTGTTTGAGTTGGGATGTACTTATTCTGGACAGATCCTGTCGTACAACAAAATGCTGGGACAGCTTCAAGATGCAGGCAATACCACGACGCTTGCCAATTACCTCGACTTGTTGGCCAAAGCGGGAATGCTGATCGGACTTCTGAAATATGCTGGACAAGTTGTTCGGCAACGAGGATCCAGCCCGAAACTTCAAGTTTTCAATACTGCATTGATAACGGCTCAACGCGAAATGCCAATCGAAGAAGCACTGAATGAGAGTGAATTTAAAGGACGCTTGGTTGAGTCAGCTATCGGCGCACATTTAGTGAATGCTACCGCGAACAGAAAAGTAAAAGTTTACTACTGGCGTGAAAACAATCGGGAAGTGGATTTCGTAGTCGAGACAGGATCAACTCTGACAGCAATCGAAGTCAAGAGCGGTAGAGTCAAGAATTCTGTTCCAGGCATCAGCGCTTTCTCCACTGCCTTCAACCCGACTCGTGTTCTGCTGATTGGAAGTAGGGGAATAAGTGTGTGCGAATTCCTTTCAAAACCAGTCGAACACTGGCTTTTTTGATCGGATTTGAACTGCCTACATCATCCGTTATCTTCACCAATTAGCACTCGATGTAGGAAAGTCAATTCGATGTAAGTCCTCTTCTGTGTTTGAGATAAATTATTCGTGCGACACCGACCTTTCAATCAGTGCAGAATACTTCATGCGCTCAATTGGATGGTGGCGACGGTAAAATTTCATCCACCACTGTGGTGGCAATGGTGGCGGATGATGATTTTGGGACCGAATTGCCTACCTTGAATACGATCGGCTGTAGGCAAGGTCACACCCCGTCGACAACGATGACGTTAGAATTACTTGCGCTGTCGCGAATTGCTTTGAGCTCAGCGAATTCCGAGGAATTTTCCCAATTAGCTGCTTTCTCGGCGCTTTCGAATTCTAACACCACCAAACGGGAAGGTTTCCAGTCTCCCTGTAAAACTTCAACGTCACCACCTCGAATTATGAATTTACCACCATAAGATTCCACAAGTGCAGGTACTCGTTCGATAAATTCACCGTAGACGTCCATATCTGTAATCTCAGTATCGACAATAACATATCCGGCCATGATCTCTTCACCCCTCAGTAGTTTTATATCTTCTATTAGATCCGTTACCAACATCCTTCATGTAGGATATAACAACGAACTCAACACTAAATCAAATCTATACACTCCTTGCAGAAATCTGTCAAGATTCCCACAGAAAAACTTGTATTGTAAGTCAAGATTTTAAAATATTTTTAGCCTACCGGATGAATGATTCCAAAACTCAATCGAGTTAGCAGATACTAATTCTATTCGAAAATAGTGGAATCCAAGAGAGGGTAGATGCTAACCCGCCAATTTAACAATCCCAAACTCAAATAAACATCACATTTCGGATTGGGAGTTGCGGTTTTTTCGTTGGCATCAATCCATATATGTGTTTTTCACTGAGTTAGGTAAAATACCATGAGTAGAGATATACAATCACCTCAGAACACATCCAACCTATGTTCCAATTCAGTCGACTAAGGGGCGGAGACTGGCGCAAGATTCAAGCTAGTCCGGCTAGTGCTATGTTGATTGGTTACAAATTAACGTTTTGAGAACTATATAGATGTATCTTCAGCTCAGACAACTTGTGCGAATAATAGTGGTGATTGCATTCGTGTTCAGTGCCAATGTAGGTTTCGCGAGGGAGTTGAGTCTGGCTCACTTTCTTGGGCCCAAGAGTCCGAACAACCTGGTATTCAAGGCATTTGCCGAGAAACTTGAAGAAATCTCGGGCGGCGAGATGTCCGTAGTTATGTTTCCAGGCGGTGCACTGAATTCTGTTCCGCCAAGACAGTATTCGATCTTGCTCGACGGTGTAGCCGATATCGTGTTCGTGGTGCCGGGGTTTACCGCAGATGTATTCCCGAAGACAAATGTTGTCAACTATCCTGATATTTGCGTCAAAGCTTCTGACTGTACCCGCGCTCTTTTGAATGCTCAGCATGAACTGGAAAAGGAATACGATGCCAAGGTGCTGGCAATTTGGTCCAGTTCCGCTCCGGTTCTGATAACTCGTGATAAAGCCGTGCGTGCACTCGAAGATCTGGAAGGAATGAAAATTCGGGTGACATCGAAGCACAATGTGCCATTTGTTGAAGTTCTTAACGCAAGTGCTGTAGCGCAGCCGGTTACGGTCATCCATCAAAATCTAACGAATGGTGTGATTGATGCAATTACGACTACTCCATCAGCCATTCGTTCATTCAGACTTCATGAGCCTGCAAACTATGTGACAACATATTTCCCGGGTTCGGGAATCGCATTTATCCTTTTGATGAACAAGCAGGTCTATGACAGCCTGACTGAGCGTCAGAAAGGCTGGGTAGATGCTGCGTCGGGCGAGTGGCTGTCACTTTTTGCAGGACAAGCTAACGAAAATGCGGATGACACCGGAATCGAATTTGCGCGAGACGCTGAAGTCGAGATCATTGAATTGACAAATACAGAAAAAGCTCGTTTCAGGGCCGCGATTCAGCCTACGTTCGATGCCATCCTAAAACAGCCGGTCGGCGACAAAACCGTGAAGGAAATCATTCAATTGATGAAACAATGACATTCGCCGGGCTTGCATGGTGCGAACAGCAACTGAACCGAATGGCTAGGCTATTCGCCGCAATGGGTGGAATAGCGATTTTTTGTCTGATGGGCATAAACATCGTCGCTATTTTTTCGCGGTATATCCTGAACGATCCGATATTTGGGGTTGAGGATCTATTGGCAGTAAATTTGACCGTCTTCGTCGCTACAGCGATAGTGTTCGGCGGAGCAAGTCAGTCCAATATCAGCATCAACGTAATCAAATTCTTTGCGAAAGGTACCTCGTTGCGATTAACGGATTTTGTGGCACAATCGCTTGAACTTTTAATCGTAGGATACGTGACTTACAGCCTGTTCTCCATAGGTTCGTGCGGATTCGCTTGCGGGGCAATAACAAGTAACCTGTCAATTGTTCACACACCTTTTTACTATCTTCTCGCCACCGCAATGGGGTTTTATTGGTTGGTCATTCTTATAAATCTCCTCAATAACCTGAATAGCCGCACAGGTCGGTTTTCGAATAACTTTACGGAATGATGAGTGGAGTCACGGTTGCTTTAATCGGGACCGTGTCCCTACTGCTGTTGCTGTTTATTCGAATGCCAGTCGGTTCATCCCTCATGCTGGTTGGCGGTGTTGGAATCTACTTGATCCGTCCGCAAGCAAGCCTGCCCGTTATCGCCGGCGAAATTTTCAATCAGGCATCCAACTATTCGTTGACTATCTTACCCTTGTTCATTCTGATGGGAAACCTCGCAACCATTTCGGGTATGAGTCGTGAACTTTACGCGGCAGCATATGGCTGGTTTGGTCATCTCAGGGGCGGGTTGGCAACGACTACGATTGTAAGTTGTGCTGGATTCTCCGCATTGTCGGGATCATCACTGGCTACGGCATTGACGTTGGGCCGAGTCAGTCTTCCCGAGATGCAACGTTTGAAATACGACAGCGCACTATCAACCGGAATAATCGCAGCAGGCGGTACTTTGGGAATTCTGATTCCTCCCTCGGCAGGATTTATCCTATACGCAATTCTGACCGAAGAATCAATCGGGAAGCTGTTTATCGCTGGCATTATCCCCGGATTAATGCTTGCTCTATTTTTTATTCTGACCATTTGGCTTTTGGTTTTCACCAATCCAGCCAAGGCACCTCGCTCCACAGAAGTCGTACCACTTCCTCATCGCCTGATCTTGCTCGGTCGCGCAGTTTGGATCCTATGCATAGTTGTATTAACAATTGGTGGGATTTATTTAGGAGTATTTTCAGTCATTGAGGCCGCGGGTATCGGGGCTTTTCTCGCGCTGGCTGTCGCGATTGTACGAAAAAAAATGAACTGGACAAATCTCAAACTAGTAGTTACCAACACACTGAAATCCACCTGCACGATATTCATGATTCTCTTTGGCGCGTTTGTGTTCAAGACATTCATTAGCATGTCGCAAGTCACACCAGTGTTGACACAGTGGGTTGAGGCCCAAGGGTTCACTGCCATGCAGGTTGTAGTCGTGATCATTCTAGCCTGTACTGTAGTTGGTACTTTTCTGGTTGGATTTGCCATTCTTGTACTTGTCATTCCGTTTGTTCAACCAATTCTGCTTGCGCTGAATGTGGACCTGATATGGTTTGGTGTCCTGTTTGTAGTTGTGATCGAAATGGCACTCATTTCGCCACCTGTGGGACTTAATGTTTTTGTGGTGAAATCCATCGCACCGGACATTCCACTTGAGACGATCTTCCGCGGTATCTTACCGTTTTGGTTGGCTATGCTTGTGGCGATCGTGTTTCTTTTGTCTTTCCCTGAAATTGCACTGTTTCTGCCGAGTATGATGTCGTCATAGAGGTTCTCAAGCCACCGCTTTTGGTGCTTTCACACGGACAGTTACAATATCGGTATTGAAATACTGCTGATGGCGAACTGATGAAGCGATGTGCTTCAACAGACGAATTGACATTTCCCGTTCAACAGATTCCGAGGTAACCTGATCGCTGAGCAGTGCGATCTGGTCTTCGAGATTTTCTTCGTTGGTTGATATAACGAACTCAAGTACTGCTTCATCATCTTCCTTGCGTACCGCTAAACTCAGATACTTTCCCTCGTGGCCTTCAACTTCATCTGACTGGTGAAACATCAACAAAGTCTCTTCACTGGCAGCGTTCAGCCGTTCGGTCATCGCTGTATCCCAACCGTTGCGACGCGCAAACGCATCGATGAATACGCGAATCTTCGCTAGAGACCCAAGTTCCAGCGGCAATTTGATTCGACTGCCACGAGGCTTGGATAAATCCAAGAATAGAGCAATGATAATTGCTGTGAGACCGCCAGTGATTATCCCGCTCTGTAACAGGCCTCCGAGGACTTCAGAGGCCATATCGGGAAATATCATGCCATTTTCAAAGCCAACTCCAACCCAGAACCCAACTCCAACGATCAAACTCTTACGGTAATCGAGCCCATCCTGCAGAACAGTTCTAATTCCGATGACAAAAATAGTTGCCATTATGTAGGTCAAAAACCCCGCAACAACGGGAGATGGTATGGCTAGTATGACAGCCAACCCTTTAGGAAAAAAAGCCAAGGCAATAAAGATTGCCCCGGCGGCTATTCCGACAGTACGAGACCCGACTCCAGTAGCCGGGGTGATAGAGATACTTTGTGGACGAATCGATTTAGGCACTGTCCCCGATATGCCTGCCAGAATATTTCCGATTCCTATTGCAACTACTGAACCTTGAACCGACCGGAAATCTATAGCTCTGGACTGTCGCCAGGAGACACCTTGAATGGCGATGGAAAGGCCGATAGATTTAAATGTGTCAACCATGGCAATAAAAATGAACGCAGGAAGGAGTACCCAGAACTCTGGACTGAAGTCGAAGTCGATACCTTGCCATTCACCTTCCGAAAGTCCTATCCAAGACGCTTGTGCAACGCGTTCCAGATCATAGATTCCAAAATATCCAGCGACTATCGAACCTGAAATAACTCCTATGACCGGTGCCCAAGTTCGTAACACTCCTTTTGCCGCCAATGAGATGCAGGTCATGATCAGTAACGTGGCAAAAGCAATAATCGGGGCGGCTAGTGCTGGAGTTCCGTCTGGTACTTTTTGCGACATACGGAATGCTATCGGCATCACTGATACCGGTATCAACATAATGATTGTTCCAATGACAGGCGGCGTCAGCATTCTTCGTAACAGGGAAAGTCGTAGTGAAACCGCCAACGGAGCAAGTGAGGAGATGACAATCAATGTTGCAAGCAATACCAGTCCACCTTCGTTTACAGCGGTGATGGATACGCCGATGAAAGACGCGGAACCACCCATCACAAGTACGTATCCTGCGCCAATTCGGCCGACCCGCGCTGCTTGTAATACTGTAATGAGTCCGCAGACCAACAATGAGGCCAGCACAACCCATGAAATGTAGGTTTCAGTCGCGCCGACTGCCCGGAAAATGATAGTGGGAATGAACACAACACCGGGCAAAACAAGAATAGCGAGCTGCAGGCCAAGCCCAAGCGTGAGTAAAGGTGGAGGGGATTCGTCCGCTTGATAGCGGAGGGAAGACGTTTGACTTGAATTATTGTTCGTCATGACTCGATAGAATGGGATTTGATTCTTGACGTTGTCGAATCTACAAAGAGAAATCTAAATTAAACTATTCGTAAAGTTTTCAGAGACGACCGAAATTCAATTCAAATTCAAGCTTAAGACGAGCTTAAAATTGACTTCGGATAATAATACAAGAGAAATCAGAAAGAACGCGTTTATCGCCCTACAGGAAGAGTTACAGTCTACCCGTTCATGTAGTGCACCTTTCATCAATGAGACCTGCCTATTCATGCAACAGCCGAATTACAAGCCAATTGCCCAGCACCAAGTAGTTACAATTATCCGCAATATCATATTCCCACTTTTGTTCACATTTAATGCAGCCTGCCGACGCGATCAGTAAAGACCTCAATCGCCTAATTCGCGGTGAGGTGATGACCGGTATATTTGATCGCGGACGTTATGCCACCGACGCGTCCATCTATCAGATGATGCCATTGGCCGTGGTCACGGTTAAGGATCAAACAGATGTCGAGACGACTGTACGGTATGCAAATAATCACGGAATTCCGATATTGCCAAGAGGTGGTGGAACATCACAATGCGGGCAGACTATCAACAATGCCATTGTTCTGGACTATAGCAAGTACATGAATCGATTGATCGATCTGGACATCGAGAATTTGCGTTGTCGGGTCGAAGGTGGGATTGTACTTGACGAACTGAATCGAAAGCTCAAACCACACGGACTCTGGTTTCCGGTTGACGTATCAACAGCCAGCCAAGCAACCATCGGAGGTATGGCTGGAAACAACTCTTGCGGCAGTCGCTCAATTCGCTATGGGCTTATGCGAGACAACGTCATGGCGATAGATGCCTTGCTGCCCAATGGAGATACGATGCACTTTGAAGAGGTAGACGTGAAGGCTCGTGGCATTCACCAGTTGTACAACGAATTACTGGATATGGGAATTCGCGAGCAACAGGAAATTGCTGACCGATTTCCGAGCGTATTGCGACGAGTCGGTGGATATAACATCGACGCACTGGTTCCTGATTCCGAAACCGCCAACCTTGCTCATCTACTGGTCGGTTCGGAAGGTACGCTGGCGTGCTCGCGAGCGATCGACCTTAAGCTCTCACCCATTCCGAAACAGAAGGTTCTCGGCATCTGTCATTTTCCGAGTTTTCATGCCGCTATGGATTCCGCACAACATATTGTCACACTGGAACCGACGGCTGTAGAACTCATTGATCGCACAATGATCGAATTGTCGAGAGATATCCCGCTTTATCGGCGCACGATCGATGAAATGGTTAATGGTGACCCAGAATCCCTGCTGCTGGTTGAGTTCGCCGAGCACGATCAAGACGAAAATCTAAGACGACTGAAAGCCTTGGGTGAAATGATGTCGGACCTGGGATACAGTTTTTCGAATCCTCGCGACTTTCGGGGCGGTGTTGTCGACGCAATTGACACGGCGTTTCAGAGCTCGGTGTTTGAAGTCCGAAAAGCCGGATTGAACATCATGATGTCGATGCGAGACGAACGCAAGCCTGTCTCCTTCGTGGAAGATTGCGCAGTGGAACTGGAAGATCTGGCAGAGTACACTGCAAAACTCAACGAGATATTTAAAAAATATGGCACGCGGGGCACCTGGTATGCGCATGCTTCTGTTGGATGTCTTCATGTGCGGCCGATTCTGGATATGCGACGGAAACAGGACATAGGTGCGATGCGCGCGATTGCGCAAGAGTGTTTCGACATGGTGCTGGAGTACAAAGGCTCTCATTCCGGGGAACATGGCGATGGCCTGTGTCGGTCCGAGTTTCACGAAAAGATGTTCGGAAAAAGAATGGTGGATACATTTGAGCAAGTCAAGAATCTGTTTGATCCCGACGGCATCATGAATCCCGGCAAGATTGTGAATCCACCGAAAATGGACGATACGCGACTGTTTCGTCACCCTCCGGAATATTCTGTTCCCGAACTCAAGACAGCGTTGAATTGGCAGGGATGGACCGGAGCTGGAGGCGGATTTCAGGGTGCTGTTGAGATGTGCAACAACAATGGAGCGTGTCGCAAGCTGGCAGGCGGTGTGATGTGCCCATCCTACCGGGTAACCAAAGATGAAAAGCACGTCACCCGTGGCAGGGCGAACGTGCTGCGGTTGGCCATATCCGGTCAGCTCGGCAAGGATGCCATGACTTCTGAAGCCATGCACGAAGCGATGCGGCTGTGTGTGAGTTGCAAGGCTTGTCGGCGGGAGTGTCCGACAGGTGTTGACATGGCGAGGATGAAAGTGGAGGTGGCAGCTGCGAGATTCGAAAAACACGGTGCCTCCTTCCATCAGAAACTGATCGCTCATCTGCCGAAGTATGCGCCATACGTCGGTCGGATTTCCGGGGTGGCTAATCTCCTCCTCAAATCGGGGTTGATACGTACAGCTTCTGAGCCGATTACAGGGTTGAGTCAATTTCTCCCATTACCAAAATGGACTCACAGGCCATTCTTACAGTACGAATCGCTCGGACCACCTGATGGCAAACCAGTCGTGTTGTTCGCCGATACGTTCAACACATGGTTTGAACCTGAGAACTTACGTGCGGCGCAGGTAGTGTTGGCCGCCGCTGGATACCGGGTTGACGTCGCAGTTGCAAGACGCAGCCAGCGTCCGCTTTGCTGCGGCCGTACCTACCTGACAAATGGCATGGTGAATCTAGCGAAGCTGGAAGTTGACCGACTATTGGAAGCGCTGAAACCTTACTTGGAAAAGCAGATTCCAATTGTCGGTTTGGAGCCGAGTTGTGTTCTGGGCATGAGAGACGAAATTCCCATGTTGGTGCGTAGTCAACAAGCTGAATTATTGGCTGAAACGTCTTATCTGCTTGAAGAATTTCTAGACAGAGAAGAGCCTGAATTTGATCTCAAGCCAGTCAACGGTACTGCACTTGTCCACGGGCACTGTCATCAGAAATCATTTGATCAGATGGCTCACGTCAAGAAATTATTGGAGCGTATTCCCGGTTTAAAGTTCAATTCTATCAACTCGGGTTGTTGTGGAATGGCTGGAGCATTCGGGTACAATCGAAATACCTACCAACAAGCGAATAAAATGGGTGAGCTTGAATTATTCCCAGCGGTAAGAGCTGCAGCAGAAGACACGATAATCATCGCCGACGGGACTTCCTGCAGGCATCAGATCGAGTTGGGTACGGGAAGAAAGGCTATGCACTTCGCAAGAGTTATGCAATCCGCTTTGTAGTTCAAGAATTCAGGCAGTGTGACAAACGACACCTTGGATCATCGACCTTCAAATTTCGGTTTTCGCTTTTCGTTGAATGCCAATATCCCTTCCCTGCGATCACGGGTTGGTACTGTGCGATAGTAGGACTCGAGCTCGAATCCCAATCCATCTGACAGGGCCAGATGAAGCCCTCCGCGGATCGCTTTCCTCGCTTGCTTGACAGCAATCGGAGCATTTGCGGCGATCTTCTGCGCGATTTCCATTGCTGCTGGTCTCAACTGATCTTGCGGTAGAACCTTGTTGACCAGCCCCCATTCCAGTGCTTGGGCGGCTGTAAAGGGTTGTCCGCTCAGTATGATCTCCATTGCACGTTTTTCCCCCACGGCGCGCGGTAGTGTTTGGGTACCCCCAGCTCCGGGAATAATACCCAGGCTGGTTTCCGGTAAAGCGAATCGTGCAGTATCGGCGGCGTATAGAATATCGAGCAAACAGGCAATCTCGCATCCCCCACCAAAAGCTGCGCCATTGATTGCCCCAATTGTCGGAACGGGAGAATCATAGATTGCTCGGACCATACGTTCAATCTCCAAATGCTGTTGTGTCCACTCCTGGTCATTCATTTCTCTTCGCTCCTTGAGGTCGGCACCCGCACAAAATGCTCGGTTACCGGCTCCTGTGAGAACGACACAACGCAGATGGGCATCATCCACGACAGGGCCTTCGAACAAATCATAGAGTTCACAGGCCATTTGGGTATTGAACGCGTTTGAAACCTCGGGACGATTCAGTGTCACAACAGAAATATAGTCGTTGACTGGCTCAACCAGTAACGTATCGTATTGATTCAGCTTCATATCTGAAAGTTAAATTAGGTTGACGCAGTGTCAACGGTGAATTTATTTTGACAGAAATGATTATAAGACTCCATGTTTTGACAGATTACCTTACGCGACTGCTCCGTATCCTCGACAATGTCGTTTCAGGTCAACTATATAATCGAAAATCCAACTCCTGACCTTATGCAGACGGCATCACCGAACGACTTTTCATGAACTACGAGAATGAACATCAGGACATTCGGGACGGTGTCAGAAAACTCTGTCTTGAGTTTGGATCGGAATATTGGCGAAACTGCGACCGGGATCGCGCTTACCCGACTGGCTTTGTTAAAGCACTGACGCGATCTGGCTATTTGGGAGCATTGATACCTCAAGAGTACGGAGGATTTGAGTTGCCGATTTCTGCAGCTGCGGCCATCTTGGAGGAAATCCACCGTAGTGGTGGCAATGCCGCAGCCTGTCATGCCCAGATGTACACCATGGGTACGGTATTGCGTCATGGCTCCGACGAGCAAAAAGCACGAATTCTGCCTGGTATCGCTGATGGTTCGCTTCGACTCCAGGCATTCGGTGTGACCGAACCCGGTAGCGGAACTGACACGACTTCGTTACGAACGACGGCGGTTCGCAAAGATGACGCCTATATTATCAATGGACAGAAAATCTGGACTTCTAGGGCGGAGCACTCCGACCTGATGCTGTTGCTATGCCGTACTGCCCCTGTTGATCAGGTAAAGAAACGATCGCAAGGGTTATCGGTTTTGCTGATCGATATGCGAGAAATACCCAAATCACAGTTGACCATACGTCCTGTCCGCACAATGATGAACCACTCGACCACCGAAGTGTTTTTTGAGGACATGGAGGTGCCGGTGAATTCCCTGATTGGCGAGGAGGGCAATGGTTTCAGATACATCTTGTCAGGAATGAATGCAGAACGAATTCTGATTGCAGCCGAGTGCATCGGAGATGCGAAGTGGTTTATTGAAAAAGCGGTGAAGTACGCGAATGAGCGAGTGGTTTTCGGCAGATCAATCGGGCAAAATCAAGGCATACAGTTTCCAATCGCGAAATCCTACTCCGATATGCGGGCCGCCGAACTGATGCTCAAGGAAGCGGCGAGGCGTTACGATATTGGCGAGAATCCGGGAGAAGAGGCGAATCTGGCCAAAATGCTGGCAGCTGATGCTTCTTGTGCGGCGGCGGAAGTCTGCCTGCAAACTCACGGAGGTTTCGGATTCGCCGAAGAGTTTGATGTGGAAAGGAAATTCCGCGAAACCAAACTCTATCAGGTGGCACCGGTCTCCACCAATCTTATTCTCAGCTATATATCAGAGCACGTCCTCGGTATGCCAAGATCGTACTGAAACCTATCCACCTGGCAGAATTTCCAGTTTGTGTGATTACCAACTCCGATGCATCAATCGAGATCTTCCAATAGAGATTCTCGCACATTGTCCGGAATCGGTGTTACGCTGTGATTGTAGAAATCATGACGGATACCTATCGAAATGTCACTTCCGGATTTAGCGGCATCAGCAAAAGAGTCGTCCGGTTCAAATCTCAGGTAGTGTAACTCGGAGGTTTGTTCCTCGGTTGCGCTTACCACAAATTCATCTGAGATAGCCCATATGCAGTCGCTGTTACCAGCGCCAATCCAAACCCGGTCCTCGATACCGGATAGGCGAATCAGCGCGATTTGTCGCTCCTCACTATTAGGAAATTGGACAATGAGAGTGGATTTCCAGTTGTTTCCGTCTGGAATCAATCGATTGTATGCCTCAAGTTCCTGTTCAATAACAGACGCGTCAAAGCTCTTTTCAGTTCTCAACATTTCCTGTAGCTGATACTGAATCGTGAGTCGATCCTCAAAGACGAGTGTAGCGTTGGGACCAACCTGAACGCTTCGATTTCTCTTATGTTCGATGACTGCATTCCGAAAACTTGTTCGTTGTTCGGAATATTCTTCAAGCGACATCAGATCGCCCAGACTCAATGGATTCATGTCCGGAATTCGTAGGCGATTTTCAGTAATAGCGGGTACAAAAAAGAGGCATTCCTTCTCAAGAAGAAATGCCTCCTCTGTGTTTATTGGATCAAGCGATATCGAATCGGTCGAGATTCATCACCTTGTTCCACGCTTCTACGAAGTCCTGAACGAACTGAGGTTCTGAGTCAGAACATCCGTAGTGTTCAGCGATAGCTCGAAGCTGTGAGTTCGACCCAAAGATGAGATCAACCCTCGTAGCAGTCCACTTTACGTCACCGGTCGCACGATCGCGCCCGTCGAACAGATCATTTTCTTCAGTTGTCGGTACCCACTTGGTACCCATATCAAGCAGGTTCACAAAGAAATCGTTGCTTAGCGTACCAGGTCGGTCTGTGAAAACACCGTGCTGAGACTGGCCAGCATTGACATCAAGGACACGCAATCCACCGACAAGTGCAGTCATTTCAGGAGCAGTAAGCGTCAGCAACTGCGCTCGATCAATCAACAGCTCGTCTGCAGATACGGTGTGTTTTGCCTTCATGTAATTGCGGAACCCGTCAGCGGTCGGCTCAAGCACGGCAAAAGAGTCAACATCAGTCTGCTCTTGCACTGCATCAGCACGACCCGGAGTAAAAGGAACCGACACATCATGCCCCGCGTTTTTAGCGGCTTGTTCAACACCGACACAGCCGCCGAGCACGATGACATCAGCGAACGACACTGCCTTACCATTTTGCACAGACCGGTTGAAATCCTGTTGGATGCCTTCCAGAACCTGAAGTACTTCGGCAAGCTGGTCCGGCTGATTGACTTCCCAATCCTTCTGAGGCGCAAGCCGAATACGCGCACCATTGGCACCGCCACGCATATCCGAGTTGCGGTAAGTCGATGCTGAAGCCCAGGCTGTGGATACCAGCTGTGATACTGACAATCCGGAAGAGAGAATTTTCTCCTTGAGACTGGCAACATCCTGATCACTGATCAAACTATGGGTGACAGCGGGGACAGGGTCTTGCCAGATCAGTTCTTCGTCCGGCACTTCCGCTCCCAGGTAGCGAACACGAGGCCCCATATCGCGGTGTGTCAACTTGAACCACGCACGGGCAAATGCATCCGCAAACTCACCGGGGTTCTCGTGGAATCGTCGAGAAATTGGCTCATAAACCGGATCCATTCTCATCGCCATATCCGCCGTCGTCATGATCGGGGCATGCGTTTTGGAAGGATCGTGTGCATCTGGTACAGTATCTGAACCGGCACCGTTCTTCGGAACCCACTGATTCGCGCCTGCCGGGCTTTTTGTCACTTCCCATTCGTAACCGAACAAATTGTCAAAATAACCCATATCCCATTTGGTTGGATTGTTGGTCCACGCACCTTCAAGCCCACTGGTGATGGCATCTTCAGCCATACCCGATCCGTGAGTACTGGTCCAACCGAGGCCTTGATCCTCTATCGCAGCACCTTCCGGTTCCGGTCCGACAAGATCAGCATCGCCAGCACCATGACATTTTCCAAATGTGTGTCCGCCGGCAGTCAGTGCGACGGTTTCTTCGTCATTCATCGCCATACGGGCGAAAGTTTCTCGAACATCCACTCCGGAAGCGACTGGGTCAGGATTTCCATTCGGTCCTTCTGGATTGACATAAATCAAACCCATCTGCACGGCACCAAGTGGATTTTCCAGATCGCGCTCACCGCTATAGCGGTTGTCCCCGAGCCACTCTTCCTCAGTGCCCCAGTAGATATCGTCTTCTGACTTCCATACATCTTCACGGCCGCCGCCAAAGCCAAAAGTCTTGAATCCCATTGATTCCAAAGCACAGTTTCCGGCCAGGATCAGAAGATCAGCCCAGGAAATTTTTCTGCCATACTTCTGTTTGATCGGCCATAGTAACCGGCGTGCCTTGTCAAGGTTGCCGTTATCCGGCCAACTGTTGAGTGGTGCGAATCTCTGGTTGCCCGTTCCGGCACCGCCGCGACCATCACCGATACGGTAGGTACCGGCAGCATGCCAGGCCATTCGAATAAACAATGGTCCGTAGTGACCATAGTCGGCCGGCCACCAGTCTTGTGAATCCGTCATCAATGCATATAGGTCATTCTTGAGTGCGTCATAGTCCAGACTCTTGAATTCCTCGGCATAGTTGAAACCGTTGTTGATCGGGCTCGATTCGGCAGATTGCTGGTGCAAAACATCAATGTTCAGCTGGTTCGGCCACCAGTCCTGGTTTGTGGTACCGCTGCTGGCACTACTAGCTATACTTTTTTCCAGCATGCCATTCTTTACAGGGCATGCACTTGTTTCAGTCATAAAGTATTTACCTCTTCTTTAGAAATGATGCATTCTGAATACTACAAAATTTGTCTCTGAATCCTCATTATAGATGATTCCCAAAGTTATTAATTCAACCCTGAAATCGTTATTGGAAACAGATATTTTACATGCTTGTGCAGATGATAAAGGTCTATCATTTACCCACATTCGACACCGGGCTGTTATCAATGATTCCTGCCTCCAGCTGTTAAGTCAGGGTAGAGCAGATCGGAACTATCACTGTCCAATAGCACCAAGATACGCTTCAACGACTGCTTTATCCTTACCTGCTTCTGAACCTGAGCCGGTCCAGACAATACGTCCGGTCTCAAGCACTGCGACGTGATCGGCAACTTGAAAAACGCGTTCTGTACTCTGTTCAACCAACACGATTGCAAGCTTTTGCGTTCGTAACTCCTCCAGAACACGATAGCACTCATCAATGACGATGGGCATCAGTCCTAACGACAACTCATCAATCAACAATACGGAAGGGTTTGCCATTACCGCTCTGCCGACCGCGAGCATTTGTTGTTCGCCACCTGACAATGAACCTGCAAGTTGCTGTCTACGTTCGGCAAGTCTGGGAAAGGAGCTGAACACTCGTTCCCGGTTATCAGTCAGTGCCTGCTTGTCCAAATTGGTTCCGCCGACGGTAAGGTTTTCATCAACGGAAAGATCAGGAAATATTCGACGGCCTTCCGGGACAAGTGCTATGCCATGGCTGGCGCGTTTATGTGTTGGAAGATGTGTAATTTCTTGGGTATTCAGATCAACATGGCCACTCATTACCGGAATTATTCCAGCCAATGCCAGCAATGTGGCCGATTTACCCGCTCCGTTCGCTCCGATCAATCCGAATATTTCCCCCGACTGTACTTTGAAGGAGATTCTGTCTACCGCAATCAGATCTCCGTAGCCACAGGTTAATTCAGATACGTTCAACATGAACTTATTGTCTTCCAAGATAAGCTTGTCGAAGTTTTGAACTGGCCATCACTTGACTTGTAGGTCCTTGCATCAGTCGTCTTCCATTGTCTTGAACAAAAATTTCTGGACAAATTCGGGAGATTTCTCGAATGTTGTGCTCTATCAACAATACGCTGCGCCGTTCGTTCACTAGCGATGAAATCAAATCAGCAACTCCTTCAGCCTCTTTCTGATTCAATCCGCCAAGTGGTTCATCAAGTAAGAGCAGTCTCGGGTCCAATGCTAACGCACGCGCTATTTCGAGTCTTTTGATGAAGCCGAGTGGCAGTTCTCCAGGCATCGAGTGAGCCACATGACCCAGTCCGACAAAGTCCAAGAGCTCTTTTGATTTTTCCTGTTCTTCGCGACGGTCGGTTTTCAAAAGAGCCCTGAGAGGGTCTCCTGTATTATGCATGCCGGCAGCGAGAGCGACATTATCAATGAGTGACATAGATTTCAAAGGCCGTACTATTTGCTGAGCAAGGGCGAGACCGGAGCGTACCCGCCGATAGACCGGCCATTGAGTCAAATCCGTTCCGCGAAAAATCACTTTACCCTGTTGTGGTCGTAGAATTCCAGTGATGACGCGCATTAACGTTGTTTTACCTGCGCCATTTGGTCCGATGAACCCCAACAATTGATTGTTTCGAATTTCGAGTGAAACATCGTCGACTGCGGTTACCCCGCCGAACTGCATGGTGACGTTCTCTACAGAAAGTAAAGTCACTTCTGGGCAACCCTCAACCAAATCATTCGCGCTAGTCCAGCGATGCCTTCAGGTGCAAAGCGCATTGTGGCAAATACCAATATTCCGTAAATCAACAGTTTGTAGTCATCAACAAACTGCAACATCAACGGCATTACAGACAGCAACCCTGCAGAAATCACAACTCCCCAAATTGATCCGATTCCGCCGACGATGACCATCGCCAGTACAGTAACTGATTCGACGAAACCAAAACTATCCGGACCAATAAAGCGGATATGGTGAGCGTAAAGACCACCGGCCACACCCGCGACAGCCGTTCCGGTTACAAATGCGAGTAACTTGAATCTGGGTACATTGATTCCGAGAATACGTGCTGTGTCTTCGTCATCTGCTACCGATACAAAGGCAAACCCCAGCCATGAACGACGTATATGAACCAACAGTACGATAAATAAAATGGTGCAGACAAGCGACAGCACAAGCAAACCTGGCCGACCAAATGCTACAGATGGAATTCCAGCGATTCCGATCTCACCTCCAAGCGCTTCTTGCTTTCTGACGAATCCGACAAAAAGAAAGCCTACTCCCATAGTGGTTATAGCCAGAAAGTCATGACGCACTCGAAGCGAGGCGATTCCGACGAAAATTCCCACAAACCCGGCCACAATCGCAGCGGGAAATAAGGCAATGATGAGCGATACGCCCGCTTTGGTCAAAATAGCAGCCGTATACGCGCCAATTCCAAAGAAAGCTGCGTGACCAAGGCTGACTTGACCACAAAAGCCGGTTATTAGATTGAGTGACAATGCGAACAAAATCGCGATTGACATGGAAGTTAGGACCGCAATTTCGTAAGCCATCAATCTAGGCCCTGCTGAACAATCCATGTGGGCGAAGCATTAGCACCAAAATGAGGAATGCAAATGCGATGGCATCCCGATCCAGTAGATGTCCAATGTAGATGGTTCCAAAACTTTCGATTATCCCCAGCGCCAGTGAAGCCACGAGTGCGCCTCGTACCGACCCCATGCCGCCCAGTACGATTATTGCCAGCGCCTTGTAGGCTGGTACAGCTCCCATTGTCGGTTCAACCAGATTATTCAATAGTGCGACCATGACACCTGCGAGGGCGGCAAGCGCGGAACCAATAAAGAAATTGATAAACCTCACATTTTCAATATTGATTCCAAAACTTGCCGCTATCTCAGCGTCCATTACAGTCGCACGCCAAGCGACTCCAGTGCGAGTTGAGGCGGCGAGCCAGCCCAGAAAAGCAATCAATACTACAGACAGTATCAAAACGAGAACGCGGGCCTGGGAAAGATAGAATCCTGACAGAATCTCAATCTGTTGTTGAAGAGGCGGATTAACGAACGACATGCCGTATGCACCGAATATGATTCGATACATCTCTTCAGCAGCAATAAAGATTCCTATGGATGCAATCAGGGCCACTAAAGGGGGCTTGCTCAACAGCGGCTTATACGCCAAACGATACATGCCAACCCCGACGAATCCGATCGTGATCATGGACACAAGTATCGCAAATGCGATACTACCGGTC
Source organism: Arenicellales bacterium (assembly GCA_963666625.1). GTDB lineage: Bacteria > Pseudomonadota > Gammaproteobacteria > Arenicellales > JAJDZL01 > JAJDZL01. The sequence goes on along the minus strand of OY762925.1, from coordinate 926,355 downwards.
TCGTTCGTAATAATTACGCCAATATAGGCGCCGAGTGTAAACAGGGCGGCATGGGCTACGTGCAGAATTCTGAGCAATCCGTAAACTAAAGTCAGCCCCAGAGCAATCAGCGCGTAGATTGCTCCTTGAATCAGGCCTTGAATTGTCAATTCAAGTATCAGCATGACTAGACGGGGGAGACTCTAGACTTCAGCCCGATTCAGCCCGCTTCCTGCAATTACTTTGATGGGGGTGCTAGAAGTTCTGGATCAGAAATTACAGCGTAATGACGCCACATCCCGTCTTTGACGACCTGAATCTGCACGTCTTTTTGCACCTCTCCAAGGTTATTGAAGGAAATTTGGCCAGTCGATGCATCGACGTTCGACGAGGCTATGGCATCGCGTAGCGCCGCTGCACTGTTGTCACTCGCTCGACTCAGAGCATCCGCCAGGACCAATACAGCTGTATGTGCGGACGCAGCAACCATGTCAGTCGGGTATCCAGCCTTCGCCTGAAATCCGCTTATAAAGTCTTGTGTGATTTGCTCGGAAGAATCCCGATCAAGGGAGGTTGTGATGATTACCCCTTCAGCGTCGGGACCGGCAATCTCTATGAACTTCTGGCTATCGTAGCCTTCTTGACCAATAATCGGTACGGATACCCCCGCTGCACGAAGCTGCCGTACCAACGGACCTGCTGTAAAAAAATAGCCTGAAGCATAAATCGCATCAGGATTGTCACTTTTTACCTTGGTTACGATCGATCCGAATTCTCGATCTTTGATTGAGTACTCATACTCGTTGACTACATCTATACCAAAATCTCCGGCTTTTTCCTTGAAGCCATTCGCCAACGATTTGCCGAAATCATTGTTCAGTGTGATCATTGCCACTCGCTTCAGGTCCATCATCTCGCCAATGAGCTTTGCACCTGCACGACCTTGTACTTCACCCATGAATGAGGTTCGAAAAACATAGTCACCCGCACGTGTGATATCCGGGTGAACAGCGTACGCGGAAATGTAAGGTGTGGAATTTTCTTGATAGATTGTGGCAGCGGCTCGCGTCGCGCCTGAATAACTGCCGGATATTCCCGCAACTACATTGTCTTGCGTAATCAACTTGACTGCCAGAGGCGCAGATTCCTTGGGACTGGCCTGGTCGTCATAGACCACAAGTTCAATCATACTTCCATTGATGCCACCGGAGGAATTGACCTGCTCAACTGCAAGTTCGGCACCAACCAGTGCCGAATTTCCATCCGCAGCTGCAAAACCCGTAAGCGGCACGTTGAAGCCGACTTTTATCGAGTCAGCTGATGCTGGCACTGATACCAGTACCGCACAAGCCACTGACAATAGCATGCTTTGAATTAACTTTTTCATGGCATTATCTCCATTATTTTATTGGTTTAGTGATATACCCTTCGTGGGTGAAATCAAAAGAAACCGCCCATAGGATTTCTCAGGGTGAAAATCCACATCGGCGAGTTTTTGGTAAGTCGACGATCGAGTTCGTCAAGTAATACATCAGAATACAGTTGCTCAATGTTCAAATTCAGATTCGGTCTACTTCAATATCGCGGGAAGATCAAGATTGTTTTCGAGTGCGCATTCGATCGCACTCTCGTAGCCGGCATCAGCGTGGCGCATTACACCGGTAGCCGGATCATTCCATAGGACATTCCTGATTCGACGGGCTGCTGCATCAGTTCCGTCACAGCAAATAACCATGCCCGCATGCTGGGAGTAACCGATTCCGACTCCTCCACCATGGTGAATGGAAACCCATGTAGCGCCTGATGCACAATTCACCAATGCATTCAGAAAAGCCCAATCCGATACGGCATCCGAGCCATCGAGCATATTCTCCGTTTCACGATTTGGTGAGGCGACAGAGCCTGCGTCCAGATGATCCCTGCCAATGACAACCGGTGCGCTGATTTCACCATTTCTGAACATTTCATTGAACGCAAGGCCTACCTGATGCCGTTGCCCAAGTCCCAACCAACATATTCTTGCTGGCAATCCCTGAAACTTTATTCGTTTCTGAGCCATATCCAGCCAGTTGTGCAGATGAGCGTCATCGGGGATCAACTCCTTTACTTTTTGGTCGGTCTTGTAAATGTCATCTGGATTTCCAGAGAGCGCAGCCCACCTGAATGGCCCCATCCCTCGGCAAAATAAAGGTCGAATACAGGCTGGAACGAAACCCGGAAAAGCAAATGCATCCTGAAATCCCTCGTCCTTCGCAATCTGGCGGATGTTGTTTCCATAATCCAGAGTTGGTATCCCTTGGTTGTGAAAATCTACCATGGCTTCAAGATGTATGCGAATGGATCTGCGGGCCTCGCGCTCAACCATCTTAGGGTCGGATTGTTTTTGTTTACGCCAGCTTTCGATCGACCATCCCAACGGCAGATATCCATTTGTCGGGTCGTGTGCGGAAGTCTGGTCTGTGACGATGTCAGGCCAGATGCCACGCCTTGCAATCTCCGGAAATATTTCAGCGGCATTTCCAAGAAGACCTACTGACTTGGCCTGTTTCGTTTCTGTCCAGCTATTCATCATGTTCAGCGCCTCATCCAGTGATTCGGCTCTTTCGTCGAGATAGCCGGTACGCAAACGAAAATCTATGCGTTCGGGGTCACATTCAACAACAATGCAACTCGCACCCGCCATGACTGCAGCCAAAGGCTGAGCACCACCCATGCCTCCAAGACCTGCTGTAAGTATCCACCGTCCACTGAGGTTACCGTTGTAGCGTGTTCTACCTACTTCAGAGAATGTTTCGTAGGTACCCTGAATGATTCCCTGGCTGGCGATATAGATCCAAGAACCAGCGGTCATTTGACCGAACATCATGAGTCCTTTTCTATCCAATTCATTAAAGTGTTCCAAAGTCGCCCATTTGGGAACCAAATTTGAATTCGCGATCAGCACTCTCGGGGCGTCACGATGGGTTTGGAAAACTCCCACTGGTTTACCGGACTGAATAAGCAGTGACTCCTCAAGACCGAGTCGCTTCAGCGTAGCGACAGTTATGTCGTAGTCTTCCCAAGTTCTGACCGCTCGGCCAATGCCGCCATAGACAACAAGCTCATCGGGGTTTTCAGCTACGTCTGGGTGCAAGTTATTCATCAACATCCGCAGCGGAGCTTCTGTCAACCAAGATTGCGCAACGAGCTCAGAGCCTGTGTTCGGGACAATGACCCGTTTATTTTTTATTGGATAATTCATACCCTTATTTCTCCTGAAAAATTCAGTTCGCCTGCTAACGAAACAAGCGAATCTAGAATTCGTTTAAGTTCATGTCGAAGAATTTCCGCCTTGGTTTCATCATAGGTCCAAGGCGGCTCCTCCAACATGTAGGTGGATTGTGCGAGTTCCATTTGAATTGCGTGGATTCCATTGACGGGTTTTCCGTAGTGTCTGGTTGTCCAACCGCCTCGAAACCTGCCGTTGACCACAGTCGTAAAATTAGCACTTTCTTCGCAAATGGTGCAAACCTCGTGTTCCATTGCCGGGTGGCACGAAGTACTGTTGTTGGTTCCAATATTGAAATCGGGTAAACGTGATGGGAATAGATTCGGAATTCTTGAGCGTATAGAATGGCAATCATAAAGGACAGCAAATCCATATTGTGATTGAACCTTTTTGAGTGCCAGCTCAATTTCCCTGTGATAGGGCATGAAGTATTGATTGCGTCGAAGTGCAATCTCGCGATCATCGGGTTCCTGCCCCGGAAGGTAAATTGGCTCCCCGTTGAAAGTAGTCACTGGACACAATGTCGTAGTCTTTTCATTCGTGTATAACGACGAACCGAAAGGGTCGCGGTTGGGATCTATAACGTATCGATGAAACAGCGCCCTGACCACCGTCGCATCTGGCACAAGACCATCGTAAAGACGGTGGATATTCCAGTCGGTGTCAGCAAGTTGTTTCCCTGTCGTCGCGAAAGTATTGAATATTTCTTTGGGGACGAAAGTTCCTGTGTGTGGAATAGCTAGCACAACTGGAAGGGTTCCTTGTTTGACTTCCACTAATTTCATGCTGAATCAGTCCGTCTGTAGATTTGATCTCTGAGCGTCAAGAACAATCGCTGTCAGCGAACGCCGCTGAAAATCCTCTCCCGCAAAGGATTCAAACCGATCTGGTAGGACAGCTCAGATGGGTGCGAAGCGTTCCACACGGCCAGATCAGCTCGAAGATCAGGTTCTATACTTCCAGTATCCGACAAACCGAGTGCTTTGGCGGCTTGTCGAGTAGTCCCTGCCAGCGCTTCTTCTGGTGTAAGCCCAAACAGTGTGCATGCAAGATTCATTGCTGTCAAGATTGATACGAGTGGCGAAGACCCCGGGTTACTATCTGTTGCGGTAGCAATCGGTACGCTGTGATTTCGCAGCAGGTCTACCGGGGGAAGCTGGGTTTCTCTCAGAAAGTAGAATGCCCCAGGCAACAGCACAGCGACAGATCCGCTGCTTGCCATAGCGATCACATCTTCTTCGTTTGCGTATTCCAAATGATCAACCGACAAGGCGCCATACCGAGCAGCGAGCCGAGTACCGCCGCTGTTTGACAACTGCTCAGCGTGCAATTTGACTGGAATTCCCAATTTTTCGGCCCGTTCGAACAGTCGCTCAATTTGAGCAGTAGAATACGCGATTTTCTCGCAAAACCCATCTACTGCGTCGACCAAGCCTTCCGAATGGGCCGACTCCAAAGTAGGGATACAGACCTGCTCAATATATCGTTCGGCGTTGCCGCTATATTCCGCGGGTACGGCGTGAGCTCCGAGGAAACTGGTTTTGATTCTTACCGGACGTTGTTGCTCGATCGTTCGGGCAGCGCGCAGCATTTTGAGTTCGGTAGCCGGGTCTTGTCCGTAACCCGACTTGATTTCAATGGTTGAGACTCCTTCAGCAATCAGAGCGTCAATTCTTGGCAGAGAACAGGCAACCAGTTCATCCTGGGTTAATTTCTGGGTCTCACGTACTGTCGAATGGATACCGCCACCGGAGTTTTGAATTTCTTCATATGTGGCTCCTTGAAGCCGCATCTCAAATTCCTTGGCCCGATTTCCACCGTACAGAATATGAGTGTGACAATCTATCAATGCCGGAGTAACCAGGCAACCATTAAGATCACGTCGTGTCCAAGTTTGATATTCATCGGGTAAGTCATCCCTCTTCCCACACCAAGCGATTCTACCCTCGTTCAGAGCTATGCCAGCGTCCGCAAAATATCCATAAGCAGGCGAGCTCGTGGACATGGTAGCAAGGCTCAAATTTTCTAGAATCTCTCGGCGCACACTGGAAATTGGGAATAAATATGTATTTTATTGCTTTATGTATATACATTATATTAATATATATGATTGAAACAAATCGCAAATTGGATTTCAGGATAGCTATTGCAATTTTCAATTTAGTTTGGCCTGCTAGAAGAGTAGGTAGACGATGACTACATTGTGGGCTGAACAGGCCTTCACGGATAAAGGTTGGCAAAAGAATGTTCGAATTGACATCAATCAGGTCGGGCGAATTGAATCAATTCAAGCGGGCACCGAACCGACAGGTAATTGCGTAAAGATCATTCTTCCGGCTCCAGCAAACTTACACAGCCATGGATTTCAGCGAGCCGTAGCTGGTCTTACTGAGCGTCGTAGTGTTGATTCGAACGACAACTTCTGGACTTGGCGGGTGTTGATTTACAAGTTTTTGAATCAACTTCAACCAGTGGATATTCAGGCGATTACTGCCTACGCCCAAATGGAAATGTTGGAAAGTGGATTTGCGTCAGTTGCAGAATTTCACTATGTACACCATCAATCTGATGGCATCCACTACCAAGATATCGCCGAACTCTCAAACCGGATTGTTGAAGCGGCACAAGAGACTGGAATCGGACTAACTCTTCTACCGGTGTTCTATCAGTATAGTGGTTGCGGAAAACGACCGTTACAACCAGAGCAGCGTAGATTTGGAAACGATATAGATGGCTATGCAAACTTGTTTGAGCGGGCATCCCATTCAATTGAGAATTTAATGTCCGACTCACAAATCGGATTGGCGGTTCACTCCATGAGAGCTGTGGATACTGAGGGGATGAATCTGGTTCGTTCGATAGCACCTCATTCAGTCATGCATATTCATGTAGCGGAGCAAATGAAAGAAGTTGAAGAAATTGAACTACATTATGGAGTTAGACCGGTCGAATGGTTATTGAAGAATGTCGAACTGAACGAAAGCTGGTGTTTGGTTCATGCTACACATATGACCGAGCGGGAAACTTTGAAACTTGCTGAATCAGGTGCGGTTGCAGGTCTATGCCCGATTACAGAGGCCAATCTCGGAGATGGAGTGTTCAATGGTCGAACCTATTTCGGGTCAGGTGGTAGGTTCGGTATCGGAACGGATTCGAATATCAGAATCTCCCTGAACGAGGAACTGAGGACGTTGGAGTATTCTCAAAGACAGAGTCTTCAAGCACGAGCGGTTCTTGGTGAACCGGGTATGTCTACAGGATGTTCGGTGTATGATTCAATTGTTCGAGGAGGAGCTCAAGCATTAATGCGAGATTCTGGATCATTGCGATCGGGAAAACTTGCTGACATCCTTGTTCTAGATGCGGATTGTGTAGATCTGGCAGACAGAGTCGACGATGACATTTTGGACTGTTTTATCTTCGCCGGTAACGATCACATGATCTCAGAAGTTTGGTCCGCAGGAAGGCAAGTCGTGAAAGAAGGTCGACACATTCGTCATTCAGAGATTACCCAACGCTACCTTTCGGTAGTCAAACAACTTGATTTGAGGTTTTGAATATGACTTCGGGTCATTCCTGGCAAAGTATTCAGACCGACGTACGAAGGCGGATAGTTGGTGGTGTATGGCAGCCTGGAGAACTACTGCCCACTGAAGAGGAGTTGGCAGCGGAATTCAATTGTGCACGGGCGACGATTAATCGAGCGCTTCGTGGATTGGCGGAAGCGGGACTACTGGACCGTCGCCGAAAAGCAGGAACCAGGGTTGCGGTTGACCCAACTCGCTATGCAAGACTTGAAATAAACATTATTCGATTGGACGTCGAACGTCGTGGAGAGGTCTATCGTCATGCTCTGATCGAACGAAAAAGAACTACTCCTACTGATTCGATCAGAACTCGTATGAACCTTAAGAACGATACGGATTTACTCTATATTCGAGGATTGCACATCGCAGATGAAAGTCCATTTATTTATGAAGAGCGCTGGGTGAACGTAACTCTGATTCCAAAAATACTCGAAGCTGATTTAGAGATGATAAGTGCTAACGAGTGGCTGGTTCGAAATGTTCAGTTTTCAAGTGGAGATATTTCGTTTTCAGCAACCAATATTGATGCCGTAGAAGCAGAACTGATCAATAGCCAGGAAGGAAGTGCGGCTTTCGTTATTGATCGGACAACCTGGCAGGATGAACAATGCATTACATCAGTTCGCATGACTCATAAACCTGGATTTCGAATGAGAACCCTGCTTTCTTGATTGCAGGATTTAGCTTCCTTTGATCAGATAAATTTGCGGGTGCGGAACCACCTAATTCTTATTCTTTTATGCTAGGAAGTCTCCATTTTCTGGAATATCGCGCCATGAGGAATCGGCTCAATGAGAACCAGGAGAACATACAATACCCGCTTGCTGCCGATTTGAACCACTCAACTATATCAGTCACGGTACAAGTGCCCAAGCATGCGGCCGATTAAGATTCTTCACAGCCCCCTTGTTTAGTGTGTCCGAGTGATAGAATAATGACGCAACAATTGCTGTAATCAGTAAGCAGGTGCGGAATCCCATCCTGATCAGCCGAACAATCAATCCTGAAGATTTCGTAACATTTGAATTTTAAAACCGGGAACTTTGACGAACACAATTTATGAGGGTATTTGCCTGATTCGACTCACCATAATAGTCGATTGGATGGCAACTTCGATTAATCTGAATCGGATGCTGAATGGCTTCAGTTAGTTCCTTTCCATTGAAGATTTATACAGAATGCTACAAACTTATATGGTTCTGGCTTCGCCAGGTTAAATATGTCTAATTTGACAGTAGATCATGCACATTGATATGAGCGAAGAAAATGCAATCACCCTCGGCGTAGAAGAGGAACTGTTTCTGGTAGACCCGGAATCCGGGAATCTGATCGACGATCCCGACCAAAGGATATTCGAAATGTGCGAAATTACCAGCGGTCCACATAAAGTGGTTCGTGAATTCTTGCGCGCACAGATCGAGACCAATACGAAAGTTTGCGGTTCCATAGCGGAACTGCGCAACGCTTTGCATGAAACTCGAAAGATCGTGGTAGAGGCAGCCGAGCAGCACGGAGCCAGGGCTTTGGCTGCCTCGACCCACCCATTCGCGATGCTCGGTGAACGAGCTGTGACAGAAGGAGAGCGCTACCAGCGCTTCGCAATGACCTTTCAGGAGGGTTTGAGGAGATTTGTCATAGGCGGAATGCATATTCATGCGGGGTTCGGTGATGAGGAATCAAGGATTCCGATTATGACCGCGTTGCGACGCTATCTGCCATTGCTGCATGCGCTGTCAACCTCGTCACCGTTCATAGAAGGCCGCGATACCGGCTTCAAGTCCTACAGATTGACCTTGGTTGGTGGTCTACCGCGCACCGGGATGCCGAGCACTTTGAAATCCCGGAGCGACTATGACCGACTTCTAAGTGAATATCAGAGAATGGGGTTTGTCGAATCGGGCGGCGATCTTTGGTGGGATATTCGCCCCTCCCATTCATACCCGACAGTTGAGTTGCGAATTTGCGATGTGTGCCCGCGCATTGAAGACACCGTAAGCATCGCTGCGATCTATGCCTGTCTCATCCAGCGACTCACACGGCTTCTGCGCGAAGGCGAGTTGCCGGAAGAGCCGCTGACAGAATTGATTGCTGAAAATCGCTGGGTTGCGCAGCGCTATGGTGTGTTCGCGTACTTCGGCGACCAGTCAGCCGAAAGCGGTCGAGTTGACATTGACGATTTGATAGCCGGGTTGATTGAAGAGCTTATCGACGATGCCCGTGACCTGGGTTGTGAGTCAGAGATACGTCGTGCGCAAACCATCGTGCGCGATGGCACAAGCGCGGACCGCCAGCTCGATCTTTTCAGACTGCGGCGACTCGAAGGCGACACAGTCGAGGAGGCACTTCAGCACGTTGTCAATTTGATACTTGCCGAGACCCGCGAGGGACTGGATGAACCGCCCGGCTGACAGCAGCCCGGATCAAGTTCACGGTGAATTGCCCCCATTTCGCTAGCCACGTGAAAACCCACCTCAGCCCATACAGGCATTAGCCAAATCGGCTGGTAGAATAATGACTTATAATGGATACATTGATTTTCGTTACATCAGATTGGTACAAGGCCAGGAACTGAATTCATCGCGTGATGCAGGATTTTTAGTTCTGAAATTGTTTTCGAACCAGTCTTGTAGAGAAACTACTCATGGATAGTAAGGACTACGAACTCACAGAAGAGCAAGATCTTGAGACACGGACATTGGAGGAGTCTCTCAAGGAACTGCAGCAGATCGTCGACGGAATGGAGAGTGGCGATCAATCTCTTGAGAAGTCCCTGGACGAGTTCGAGCGAGGAATCAATTTGATCCGGCAGTGTCAGCGCAAGTTGGAGCAGGCGCAGCAGCGTGTAGACATCCTGACCGCTAAGAACGGCGAAGACACGATTACACCATTTCCACATTCGCAGCCAGACTGATGACCTTCAAGCAGGACTGGATTCGCTGTCAGAAACTCACCGAGCAGGCACTTGAAGAGCGTCTGCCACCGGTAGATATGCCCCCTGAGACATTACATGAGGCGATGCGCTACTCGACATTGAACGGAGGGAAAAGGTTCCGTGCAACGTTGGCGATCATGACGGGAGAAATGCTCGGCGTCGAAACCGAGCTCCTGCTGCCCTCTGCGGCCGCTGTTGAATGCGTACACGCGTTCTCATTGGTACACGATGATCTTCCATGTATGGATGACGATGACTTTCGGCGGGGGAAACTGTCGTGTCACGCAGTCTACGGTGAGGCGATGGGCGTACTGGTCGGTGATGCGCTATACAGCTTGGCTATAGAAATTCTCGCGAAAGATAGAAGTTTGATACACTTACAACACAAGACCGGGAAATTAGTCGCAGCATTATCGGAAGCCGCAGGTTCGACCGGAATGATTGGAGGACAAGCACTGGACATCGCGTTGGCAGACTCAAACGGTAGTATTGATCTGCATACTGTTTTTCGTCTGAAGACAGCGAAACTGATACAGGGTGCCGTTAAACTGGGTGCGCTGATGTGTGACGATCTCAATGAACAGGACTACGAAGCATTATGCGAATACGGAGAAGCTGTCGGTCTGGCTTTCCAGTACATCGATGATCATCTTGACGGGGAGCATCTGGAGGAAGATCTTCTTGACAAAGCCATCGGCCTCAGAGACCAGGCTGTATCTGCTGTGCAGAGATTAAATGGTATAGATTCGAGCAATCTTGTTCAAGCTGCGAATTTCGTGGTCGAGCGTAAATATTGATCGGCGGGGTAAGTTATGAATAAGACGCAAAAAGGTACACACGAACCCGATAGCGGGATCAACATGAGTCGGTATGATCTCCTCAAGAATATCAATTCACCGGCTGACCTTAGGAAACTACCGGCTGGCAAACTGACGGATGTGGCAGATCAGGTGCGCGAGTACCTGATTGAGGTCACCTCCAAGACTGGCGGTCATCTCGCACCCGGTTTAGGTGCTGTCGAGTTGACCGTAGTACTTCACTACCTGTATGACACGCCCCAAGACAGATTGGTCTGGGATATCGGACATCAGGCCTATCCACACAAGATTCTGACCGGACGTCGCGAGCAAATGCATACGATCAGACAGCATGGTGGGATCAGCGGATTTCTCAAGCGCGACGAAAGCGAATATGACTGTTTCGGCGCCGGCCATTCCAGCACGTCTATATCAGCTGCATTCGGAATGGCGAAAGCGGCTCAGACCAAAGGAGAAAATCGGAACGTAGTTGCTGTTATCGGTGACGGTGCCATGACCGCGGGTCTGGCTTACGAGGCCTTGAACAACGCTGGCACGTCAGACACCAATCTGCTTGTCATTCTCAATGACAATGAGATGTCTATCTCGCCGAATGTCGGCGCGGTTTCCAACTATCTCGCCCGGGTGCTGTCGGGCAAGACATTCATGACTGTCCGCGAGGGCAGTATGGCTGTATTGAGTACGGTACCACCGGTGAAAGAACTGTCGAGTCGAGTGGAGACGCATACGAAAGGTATGTTTCTCCCCAGTTCACTGTTTGAAGAGCTCGGGTTCTACTACGTTGGACCGATCGACGGGCATAACATCAAAACACTCCTGCGTACGATCAAGAACATGCAGCGCATCAAGGGTCCGAGATTTCTGCATATTGTCACGCAGAAAGGCAAGGGATTTGATCCGGCGGAGGCAGACCCGTTGGTCTATCACGGTGTGGTGCCATTCAATTTGGCGACCGGAAAGATGGAGAAAAAATCCGGTGGCGGCGCGGTCTCCTATACCCAGGTGTTCAGCAAGTGGCTGTGCGACATTGCGGAGAAGGACGAAAGGGTGGTCGGTATAACACCTGCCATGCGGGAAGGTTCGGGTTTGGTGGAATTCGAGAAGCGTTTCCCGGAACGTTATTTCGATGTTGGCATCGCAGAGCAGCATTCGGTGACCTTCGCGGCGGGCTTGGCATGTGAAGGAATGAAGCCGATCGTAGCGATCTATTCAACATTTCTTCAACGGGCCTACGATCAGTTGATTCATGATGTCTGCGTCCAGAACCTGGATGTGACGTTTGCGCTGGACAGGGCTGGTTACGTCGGTGGTGACGGTGCCACGCATGCAGGTGCTTACGATTTCGCCTACATGCGATGTATTCCAAACATGGTTGTCATGGCACCGTGTGACGAAAGAGAGTGCCGGAACATGCTATACACGGCATACATGCATGAAGGCCCGAGTTCGGTGCGCTATCCAAGAGGCGCCGGTGTGGGTGCTGAACAGGAAGAGGAAATGACACAACTTGAGATCGGTAAGGCTTCGGTGGAACGTGAAGGCCACGGTACCGCAATCCTGTCGTTCGGTAGTATGCTGATTCATGCAATGCAGGCGGCGGAAAAGCTGGATGCGACCGTAGTCAATATGAGATTCGTGAAACCGGTCGACGAGGAAATGATCTTGCGCATGGTGGACTCTCATGATTTAATCGTCACGGTTGAGGAGCATGTTGTCCTGGGCGGTGCAGGTTCCGCAGTAAACGAGGTGCTGGCGAAATACGGCATTCTCACAAGAACGGTCAATTTTGGGTTGCCTGACCAGCACGTCGATCACGGCGTACCCAAACTGATATTTGCCGAGCACGGAATGGATGCCGATGCAATCATTCGACAGGTTGAAATGATCAATAATCAGGAAATCAAGGAGTATGCAACATAATGAATTTACCTGAAATCATTCCGGTACCGATAGGTCTCAAGGAAAAGTCGATTCCCGATATTCAGTCCAAGGCTGATACACGGCAACTGGCAATTGATCAGGTGGGAATTAGAGCGATTCGTCATCCGGTCAAAGTACGCGATCGCAGTCACGGAGAGCAATACACGATTGCAACTTTCAACATGTATGTCGGACTCCCACACAATTTCAAGGGGACTCACATGTCGAGGTTTGTCGAGGTTCTCAACGATCACGACAACGTGATATCGATTCAGTCATTTCGGGACATAGTGAAAGAAGTGGCCGACAAGTTGGATTCGGAAACCAGTCGCATTGAGATGACATTCCCTTATTTTCTGGACAAGGCGGCACCTGTGACCGGTGTGATGAGTCTTGTTGATTACGAAGCCACGCTATACGGTGACCTTAACAAGGACGAGGTAAATATTACAACGAGTGTTGTGGTGCCTGTCACCAGTCTCTGTCCGTGTTCGAAGGAAATTTCCGATTACGGAGCGCACAATCAACGTTCGCACGTCACAATTACAGTGCGTACCGATGGGTTTGTCTGGCTTGAAGAGTTGATTGAGCTGGCAGAGAACAATGCAAGTTCCCAGTTGTATGGGCTGCTGAAGCGACCGGATGAGAAATTTGTCACCGAGCAGGCGTACGATAATCCTAAATTCGTCGAGGACATGGTTCGAGATATTGCCGGCCAGCTGATCGAAGATGACCGAATCATCGCCTATACCGTTGAGTCAGAGAATTTCGAATCCATTCACAATCACTCCGCCTATGCAAGAATCTCCGGAGTCAAACAGGCTCAAAACGGCACTCTCAGCATAGTTGAGTAACAGTATTGGGGATTTAGGCTCGAATACCTGAATTTCAGGAGGCGGTTGACCGAGAGTGAATTCGGAGGTTGATCAGGTTCTGTTGCAACGGCTCAAGTCAGAGCCGCCCGAATCTGTGCTGATCGTTGCTCCGCAGTTATCCCCCGTTCTGCTGGAATTCTCGAATGAATCCGAAAATTTACAAATGACTCATATCGCGTTTGAAAGTCTCGAAAAGTCAACGCATCAACTTGAACGGTACGAATTCGCCGCCGTGGTGGAATCCACATTTGAGCAGCTTACCAATCATACTGCACAGCAGTTGGTGGCACGGTTGCGGGACCTTCATGCAAAGCTGTTGTGGGTGGCCGTTTCAGATGGTCCGGACAGCGTGTTTTGTTCGAAGGATGCGATGGCACAGGGTATGCGGATGGTCGATCCGACAAAGTTCGGCAGCAAGGATACAAAGTGGTTTGAATTCAGTCTCAAATTCTATAAACCGGTACCCAAGTGGTTGAACGCAAGGGATTGGGCAAACCCTGATAGATGGGATAAGGATCGCTGGTAGCCGAGGACATACAGGACCAGACAATGAAAACATCAAACTATCTGCTAGCGACCGTTCGGCAGGTTCCTGCCGATGTTGAAATTGTCAGCCATCGACTTATGCTGAGGGCCGGGATGATCCGTCAGCTCGCGGCCGGTATCTACAACTGGCTACCTACCGGACTACGGGTGCTGAACAAGGTGGAGAATATTGTCCGGGAAGAAATGAACCGGGCAGGTGCACAGGAAGTGTTGATGCCGTCCGTACAGCCTGCAGAAATCTGGCGCGAATCCGGTCGATGGGATTTCTTCGGGCCCGAATTGCTTCGTTTCAAGGACAGGCATGATCGTGATTTCTGCTTGGGTCCCACGCATGAGGAAGTGATAACAACGCTGATAAACAATGAGGTTCGCAGTTATCGCCAGCTTCCGTCGAATTTCTATCAGATGCAATGGAAATTCCGAGATGAGATCCGCCCGCGATTCGGAGTGATGCGTTGCAGGGAATTCCTGATGAAAGATGCGTATTCATTCGATGTGGACAAGAAAGGGATGGAGCAGTCCTATCATGTCATGTACGATGCCTACTGCAGAGTCTTTGACAGACTTGGATTGGACTATGTGGCTGTTGAGGCTGATTCTGGCGCAATCGGAGGGAGCGTGTCTCATGAGTTTCATGTCCTGGCCGATTCGGGTGAGGACGGGATTGGTGTCAACACCAATGCGGGATTTGCATCGAATATCGAACTGGTTCCATTGCCGCCTTCAAGCGCGACGCGTAATCCACCATCCCAATCGATTCGAACTGTTGACACACCAGGTGTGCGGACGATCGGGCAGCTGTGTGACAGTCTGGATATATCAGCCGATTCAGCGCTCAAGACACTTCTTGTCCAAGGCGAGAAACAACCGATTGCAATGATTGTCAGAGGAGACCATGAACTTAATCTGCTGAAAGCGGAAAAAATTCAGGGTGTGATTGTGCCGATTCAATTCCTGTCACCACAGCAGGTGGCTGATGCAGTTGACGCAGAAGTCGGCTCAATCGGCCCGGTCAATCTGACTTCAGCAACCGATGGCTCAGATATTCGGATTGTTGCTGACTATTCGACTCAGCCGATGTCAGATTTCGTTTGCGGTGCGAATGTCAGTGAGAAACATCATGTTGGAGTCAACTGGGAACGAGATCTGACCAGTGTGGAGTTTGCTGATTTGAGAAAGGCAGTGGATGGTGATCCATGTCCTGGAATGCCTGAAGAGACTCTCACTGTCAAACGCGGAATAGAAGTTGGTCATGTCTTTCAATTGGGCACAAAATACAGCGAAGCATTTGATGCGACTTGCATTGATGCTGGAGGCAAGAACGCGGTCATGTGGATGGGATGCTATGGAATAGGAGTTTCGCGTATCGTAGCCGCTGCGATTGAGCAGAATCACGATACAGCTGGAATAATCTGGCCCGACCCAATTGCTCCGTTTTCAGTATGTGTCGTACCGATCAACTATCATCAATCTGAAAGTGTTGCCAAGTTGTCAGATCAAATCCATGACCGGCTCATCGCCGCAGGTGTGGAAGTGTTGCTTGATGATCGCGATGAACGGGCTGGTGTCAAGTTCAAAGATATGGACTTGCTTGGTATCCCGCATCGGCTGGTCATTTCAGATCGCACCGCCGCCAGCGGTGAAATCGAGTACAAGCACCGAACAGACGAACAGGCGATCAATCTCCCCGTTGAAAGTCTGGAAACCGAGATTCTCAGTCGAGTCCAATCTCGATGACGGCGGCATTCACAGTGTTCAGAACAGTGTCGCGATCCACCGATCAGGAACGTCAATCGCAGTCACCCGGTAATACTAACGTACGAAAAATTGATCACGCACTTGTTCCTGAGACGGTTCCCATCTGACCGATCGGACATCCGATAGAGGAGTTCCCCGCCAGAGTTCTGTCTCAAGTTTTTCCAAGCTTTCCAGATTACCTGCGGCAAGAATCTCAACGGAACCATCCTCTGCATTTCGTACCCAGCCATTGATACCGAGGTGATTTGCGACGTCTGAAACGAATTTTCGGAACCAGACACCTTGAACGAGACCGGAGACAACCAGCTTTCTGGTTTCGATCATTCCGAAGTGCTGGCGTGCTGTATGTCCGGTACCTGGAGGTAGTCCCTGACTCGTGCGCTCAGCGAGTTGTGAATCTGTTCATAAATCACAAAATTTACCAAGATGTTCTTGACGTAATTTCGTGTTTCATCGAACACAATGGTCTCAACCCAGATTGCAGGATCAGAAGCACGAAAGGAATTTTGCCACTGTTTGGCTCTTCTCGGTCCGGCGTTGTAACCGGCAAGAGCTTGTATTGGATTGTTGTCGGTCTGATCAAGTAACTGCTTGAAATATGCCACGCCCAGACGGATATTCAGTTCAGCGTGTTGAAGATCACGCACGCTTGGGCGTTTCAATCCACTTCGGTCAGCAGTGATGCGAGCAGTTGAGTGCATCAGCTGCATAAGTCCTGTTGCACCGCGCCCGGAACGAATATCTCGAATGAAATTACTTTCCTGCCGCATAATCGAGTAGATCCAGGGTTCAGGAACGCCCTGTCGAAGTGATTCTTTTCGAACAATTCGGGCATAGGGTGATGGATGGGTGACATTCATTTGCAATTGTGTACGATCGGTACGGTAACTGGCCTGAATTGCCCCGTCATGCCATCCCCAAAGATGAAACTGAATTGCTACATGATGCCAAAAGTCGGAATCATTCCTCCTGGCTGATTTGAGTTGTTTCAATTCCCGTCTGGCATAGTACGGCTTGTTCATCACCAGCCACTCACGAATTCGGGGAATTGCTGGCTCCAGCATCGCTATATCTGCGGTATGATTGATATGGATAGATGGAACCGGCTGGTGTATTGTGTAAGGCAGTCCCAGTTGATCTGCAGCGAGGAAGCCGTAATAACCGTATTCGTTTGCCAAGTTTGACCAGATCAGATTGGCCAGTCTCCCGTCACCGGTTTCATAAAGAGCACGCGCTTTCCAAAACTTCCATTGTGACCGGCTTGCTTCTTCGGTGGGCATCTGGTCAATTGTCTGCAAAACCTGATTCCAATTTTCAGTCGCCAAGGCACTTCTCGCCATCAGTCGGAGCGACTTCCTGTCCTGCACATCGTAGGGTAGATTCTGCAACCAATCGAAACTGTCCTGATGCTGAGCCCAAGCCAGTCTGAGAGCGATCCTCCTTTCGATATGTGGCATTCTGTCGATTGCGACGGAATCGATCTTGCGGAGCCCTAGCCAAAACTGGGCGGCATCACCGACATCGCGCCTGGCCATTCTGACAATTCCGTGATTGATCACGCCTTGTCCCTGTTGTGACTGACTCCACTTGGAAAAGTTATTCGTTATGTGTTTTTGGGGTTTTCTGTGCACTGCGTTCAGCTGTTTTCCCCAATACCGATACTCTTTTGTATCCAGCAGTCCTGCGAGATAGTCAGTCAGTCTCCCGTCATTTCTCGCCTTGGTCAGCAGCATTCTCTTGAAAATCAGCTGATCGTCAATGATGTCAGTATCAAATCCGTATTTGAAGACGATATCGCATTCTTCGGGTTGCGAACGGTTGACCAGCCAAAGTTCATGTATGGTCTGTTCCAGCAATTCGGTGATCGCATTTGTCGAATCTTGTTTCTCCAGCTGAATCATCGCATGGGCAACATGACATTGCGTTTCGGTATAGGTTGAACTGGAATAATGTTTGACGACAAGTTCCCAGTCGCCCTGACGCCTAAGTCGCTTCAGCCACCACTTTGCGAAATTCGAAGGGACCGGAATCCCCAATTCAGAAACTAACTGTGAGATTTCCACGTTACTGAACTGGGATTGTGTTGCCCGAACTTCCTTCAGCCGAAGATACGGGAATAGTGGATAGGACTTCAGACTCGGCCGTATCTTCAACCAACTGGCAAGCCTGCCATGATCCAGATGTTTGGATGCTTGGATGTAGGATTTACGTTGTTCGGTAAGACCAAGTCCCGAATCGGCAAAGGATACCGCTGATATTGTCAGCAAGAACATCAGGACGCCAGTGCGTCGAAGAAAGGTCTTTAGTGAGCGGATAGGCATCAGACCTGTACGCTTAATTGGTACGAATTTGCAAATAGTGCCTGAAGCAAAAATGATGAAAGGATTGCCACTGATAAGCGCTAGGTGACAATCCTTCCTAGTCTGTCAATCGCAGTCGGGACAAGCCTTCAAATTAGAAAATCTGAAGCACGCAATCACAAACTCGACTCAATTCGGAAATTAGCGTTTGTTGCCAGAGAAGTTTACTCAGCTCCGCCAATTCCCGATGGACGAGATTAATGCGCTGTCACCATCGTATTCAGACAGTTGAATCGGGTAAGTGCCCCAATCAACTGTTAATTTACATCGTCGATGCGCGATACTCGGTATCCGATGCTTCAATTTCTCCGATTGACCAAGCACCGCGATTCTTGGCGTGCATGACTGCGGCATCAATCATATCGCGATTCAGATCACGTTGAATTGACAACTCTTGGCCGGGAAAGATCAAATCAGCATCTTCAATGCTCTTGTTTCGAGCGTAAATCAACGGCCAGCGAAACGGATCGTTGTAAATCGATGACATGCCGGCAATCTTCCAAAGACTTTCGCCACTGGCTACAACGTGAACATCATCAGAGACCACAAGTGGTTCAACTGTGACTTCCGTCTCTGTCATGACTTCTTCCTTTGGTTCCTCCATGGTCGTCATCTCAGCTTCCGCTGGAGGGGAATAACCAAAAATTGCCCGGAAAAGCTGACACCCTGACACACTGAATGTCAACAGTACAACAAGAGCAAGTAATACGCCGCGAAGGCTAGTGGATTTCAATCGCTTATCCATGTTGTGAAATCACCTCAAAATTATGTTTGTTTGGAATGTTGGAAATCCAGCATTCACGAATCGCTACACCCCATATCTTAAAAAATGAACAGTCTATACTATTCAAAAATCAATTATATGCAAATAAATCAAGTAAGTTCAATATTACATATAGTAATTTTTGCTTGTTGAGATTAGTTTTCATAAAAATAATTATGGGCGAACTGTCAAGCGAATTGGATCGCTCTTTCTGCTTCCGATAGCTCTGCTGTGGAGTCAATTCAAATTGCGGGGTAGAAGTATAGACGAATCCGATGTGGTATGTCATTCGATTTAAATGACTCTAACACATGATCGTTGACTGAAGTAAGCGATTGAAATAAAACTTGCATAATTCTCCCAAAATTACAATAATTCAGGATACGAATAGCAAACTCCGATATTGTGAAAACACGGAAATTTGTCGGACAATAGGCTATAACTTTTTCAACCGCAGGGCAATTATGCCTTGCTGTCCTTAATAGAGGTAAATGACTATGCGTAAAATCTGCATTTTGTTGTTTGGAATTATTTCGTTTCTGACAATACCGTTGGTCGGATCAGCTGAATCCAAACCGGTAGGGATCACACCGGATATCATGTCGGTGCCCTTTAACATCGATGGCGCAACCGTCACAGTCGAACGCAATCAGGATAATGGTGCGACAGTCAATCCTGCGTTTGCAAAAACATCACGTCCTTGCCCGCCATTTTGCATTCAGCCGTCAAGTCTTGCCATTGGTGTCGAGACAATCGGAGAAGTCGAGTTGATCGCATACGCAAAGGATATGAATGGCGGTAACGAAGATATTATCGTCATCGATTCGCGTACTCCCGACTGGGTGGACCGCGGCACCATTCCAACTGCCATGAATGTTCCATGGACTAATTTGAATCCTGCGAAAGGCGCGACACCGATCGAAATCGCCGAAATTCTTGAGGAGGTGTTCAACGTAACCGAGAGTGAGGGTCTGTTTGACTTTTCACAATGCCGAACTGCGGTCATGTTCTGCAACGGAATGTGGTGCGGTCAGTCGCCGAACAACATCAAGAATCTACTTCGACTGGGTTATCCAGCTCACAAAATCAAGTGGTACCGCGGAGGTATGCAGAGCTGGGAGATTCTCGGATTGACGACGATTCGTCCCAACGCCTAATCACCTGACGGTTAGATGATTCAGATAATACCGCCCGAAGTCGAAACTTCGGGCGGTATTTTTTAGTGCGCGGTTACCGAGTCTTGCTTCAGGGCAAGTAGAAGCGTCCGAATATCCTCAGGAACACCAGCGTGCCATTGCAGCGCATCCGTGGTAGTTGGATGGGTGATGCTTAGCGTCTCGGCATGCAACGCCTGTCGGCGAAAGCCTTTCAGCGTCGCAAGCAACTCTTCACCGGCACCCGCCGGTATCTTCGTTTTGGTTCCGTATTCAGGATCTCCAACCAAGGGATGTCCCAGATGTTGGAAATGTACCCGAATCTGGATCTCCAACCAAGGGATGTCCCAGATGTTGGAAATGTACCCGAATCTGATGGGTACGCCCGGTGTCAAGTGACACCCTTACCAAAGTGTGCATTCGATAGCGCGATACGATTCTGTAGTGACTTATGGCGGTCTTGCCGTGACCGGCTGTCATTTTCTTTCGGTTACGAGGGTGTCTGCCGATAGGAGCATCAATCGTTCCACCCGAAATCAGCCTGCCATCAACAACAGCAAGGTATTGGCGCTTGGCGAGACGACTCTTGAACTGCTTGACCAAGGCAAGTCGCGCCGTCTCGCTTTTTGCGACAACGAGCAGCCCCGATGTGTTCTTGTCAAGACGGTGGACAATCCCGGCGCGCGGCAAGGTGTTCAAGGAACTCGCATGCCTGATCAATGCGTTCAGAAGGGTTCCGCGTTGATTTCCAGCACCCGGATGCACCACCATGCCCGGCGGTTTATCAATGACCAGTATTTGCTCGTCTTCAAAAATGATCTTGAGAGGGATATCCTCGGCCAGCCAGTCATGGCTCTCAGGTTGAGGAACATCAACGCGAAGCTGTTCGCCGCCAGAAATGATCTTCCGACGCGAGGGGGTGCTCTTATCCAATTGAACCCGGCCGGAATCCAACCAAGACTGGATGGTTGTTCTTGAATAGTCCGGCAACATCAAAGCCAGCGCCTTATCCAGCCGGTAACCGCGATATTGATCGGGAATGGATACCTCGATTTCCAAATCCTGAAACCTCTGAGACTGCGAAATTCAAACCAACAGCCGGTTCGTCGTCGAGATTGTTATTGGGCAGTTGGCAAAATTTGACTTTGTATAATGATACCGCTAAATCCAATATCTTCGTTGGAATGACGATATCGGTACAGATTACAGACTAATTTGCGGATATATCGACCAAACATGACCGGAAATTTCAGAAATTCTATGAAGTTCAATCGAATCGTTCTTATCCTGGTAACTTTGACTGCACTCACTCTTGCTGGATGCGGTGGTAAAAAAGATAAGATTCGCTCCGAGAGCGCAATGTACGAGCGCGCATACTCCGCTTTGGATTCAGGAAATTACGAACAGGCAATCAAGCGTTATGATGAGCTCAAGGCGGCGTACCCGTTCGGTGACTTTACCACACAGGGCGAATTGGAAATCTGCTACGCGCACTATAAGATGAAGAATTCTGATGAAGCCGTACCGTGTCTGGATGATTTTCTGGCCTTGCATCCGACCCATCCCCATATCGATTATGCGTATTACCTGAAAGGTCTGGCCCATCTGCCATTGCGAGCACCGAGAATCGGTGAGAAGTATTTCAAGACGCAGGAGCAGTTCAGTGATCACGATGCGGAGTCAGCTAGAGAGGCCTATGCGGCATTCAATGAAGTGATCGAGCGTTTTCCGTTCAGCGAATACGCGGAGTCTTCGCGCAGGATTCTTGTAGACCTGATCAACACCTTTGCCCGTCACGACTTGCGGATCGCACGGTTCTATCTGTATCGGAAAGCCTACGTCGGCGCGATCAATCGGGCCAAGCAAGTGCTTCTGCGCTACAAGACGTCACCCCATACCGAAGAAGCACTGGCGATTCTTATCTATGCCTACGAGCAGCTCGAGCTTGACGAACTGGCTGCGGACAATCGAAGAGTGCTGTCCTTCAATTATCCGGGTAGCAAATATCTCGGTAACGAGCGGATCGTACTGGATGAGGAGATCGTAGAGCGTAGTACAAAACCCTTGCTTTTCGGTGCCTTCCGCTAATAGCGATTGGTGATCGGATAGCGCCGGTCGCGCCCAAATGCCCTTACTGTAATCCTTACACCCGGCGGTGCCTGTCTGCGCTTGTATTCATTCCGTTTTACCATCCCGACAATCCGATGGACCGTTTCGGTATCAAATCCGGCTTGCGTGATTCGCTCGGGATCCTTTTCCTCTTCAATATATTGTTCCAGAATTGCGTCAAGCAACGCGTAATCCGGCAATGAATCGGTATCGCGCTGATCTTTCGCCAGCTCAGCCGTAGGGGCGCGTTCAAACACGATTTCAGGGATGACATGGTCAATGTGATTGTTACGATATCGCGCCAGCTCATAGACCAGCATCTTCGGTACATCCTTGATCGGAGCGAATCCACCGGCCATGTCCCCGTAGAGGGTGGCGTACCCCACAGCCACTTCGCTTTTGTTACCGGTGGTGATCAGAATTTTTTTCTTCTTGTTCGATATTGCCATCAGAAGTGTCCCGCGGCAGCGTGCCTGTATGTTCTCTTCGGTGACATCCGGATCAAATTTGTCAAATACAGGAGAGAGCTGATTCAGGAATGCTTCAAATATCGGTTCGATTGAGATGATCGAGTAGGATACGCCGAGTTTTTCAGCCTGCTCGACCGCCGCATCGACACTGACCTGTTCGGTATATCGCGATGGCATCAATATCGCCTCCACATTATCCGGTCCGATTGCATCGGCAACAAGACATAACGTGAGAGCCGAATCGATCCCACCCGACAACCCCAGCACAGCACCTTTGAATCCGTTCTTGCCAATGTAGTCCGCGACCCCGAGTTTGATTGCACTGTAAACACCTTGAACGTGTTCCGGAACCGATGCAACTGAATCCGGAACCGGCGTTATCTGGTTACCTCTGAAAAAAGTTGAGCGCAATACCGTCTCTTCGAAATGTGCAGCCCTGGAGACAATCGTACCGGTCGCATCGGAAACCAGAGAACCGCCGTCGAAAACCAGTTCGTCCTGACCGCCGACGAGGTTCACGTATACGATGCTGACGTTGTTCGTTCGGGCGCGGGCGGTGACAATTTCATTTTCTCGGTAAGCGATTTTGGCGGTGTCGAATGGTGACCCGTTCAATGTGAATATCACCTGTGCACCATTGGCGACAGATTGCTCCACCGGACCGTCTTCCCAGACATCCTCGCAGATCGTCAGGCCAATCCGTACTCCGTCAATCTCCTGTACCACAGACGCATCACCCGCACTGAAATATCTCTTCTCGTCGAAAACGCCATAGTTCGGAAGCAGCTGTTTGTGGTAGGTGGAAAGCCGCCTGCCGCCATCAATTAAGCTCGCGGCGTTGAAGAGTCTGCCGGACTCGCGGTGGGGGTGCCCGACGCACATAGCAATTCCGGGTACGGCATCGATCAGCGTCTGCATCACCGATTCACAATCATCGATGAATCTTTTGCGATGAAGCAGGTCTTCAGGAGGATACCCGCAAATGGTCAGTTCGGGGAAGAGTACAAACCGGCAGTTCAGTCTGTCGCGAGCGTCGGTGGCAGCGGTAATGATTCGATTCCGATTGCCTTCAAGATCGCCAACGACCAGATTCAACTGGGCCAACGCAATGCCAAATTCTGAAGCCATCAGGTATACTTTTATCGTGGTCCAATCGTGAATAAGTTGAGAAATGGAGCGTCAATCGACAACTCGCAGCGACAACGGAAAGGATTTGTTCAAGCAGGAAATCATCCAGTCAATCAACCAAGTCAGTGCACATGAATGGAATCGGTGTGTACCGCTGGATAGTCCATTTCTACGCCACGAGTTCCTCAACGCCATGGAACAGTCTGGATGCGTTTCAGAGGAAACAGGGTGGCGTCCGATGCATATTGTATTACGAAATTCAGACGGTCTGGATTCACCCTGGTCGGTGCGTTGCCTCTGTACCAGAAATATCACTCGTGGGGAGAGTTTATATTTGACTGGCAGTGGGAAAACGCTTATTTTCGTCATGGTCTGCAGTACTATCCGAAGCTGGTGTCGGTATCACCGTTCACCGGTCTGCCTGCTCCGAAACTACTCACAGCACCCGACGCTCCAACCGACGAAGTGCGAAATCAACTGACTGAGGCCTGTCTGAGCGAAGCCAGACATTCGAATCTGTCATCGTTGCATCTGCTCTTTCTGAATCCAGATGAGCTCGATTATTTCAGCAGCAGGGATCTGATCCCACGGCGCAGCAACATCAGTTTTGTCTGGACGAATTACGGTTATCGCTCCATGGAAGAGTTTCTGTCAACCCTGTCGAGCAGAAAGCGGAAGAAAATCAGACACGAGAGAAAGTCAATCAGTGATAAGGGCATAGAGATCACGGTGATTCCGGGCACTGACATGCAGGATTATCATTGGCGTTCCTTTCACCTTTGCTATTACACCACCACCCGCAAATATGATTCATTTCGATATCTGAACCGTAACTTGTTTCATATGATCAGGGAGTCCATGCCGGAAAATCTGCTACTCATCATGGCTGAGCAAGACAATCGACCCATCGCAAGCGGACTGTTCTATCAAGGTGGCGGAAAACTGTTTGGACGCTACTGGGGTGCATTGGAAATCGTACCCAATCTACATTTTGAAATTTGCTATTACTCCGCCATTGAATACTGTATTGAAAATGGATTCAGCCAATGTCACGCTGGTGTTCAAGGTACACACAAGCTGAGCCGGGGATTTTTGCCGGAAGTATGTTATTCCGCGCACATGTTCAACAATCTGCAGTTTTCAGAAGCAATACGCCACTATACCATTGAGGAGTCACACAGCATGGATGTCCGTCAGGAATATCTCTGCGACTTCTCTCCATATGCCAGGGGCAGGAAGGCCGGGAATTGATTACGTTCCTGTCTCCCAACTCATTGGATCCGGGATTTCCCAAGCTTGATACCCCGGGGGATCAGATACACCCGGTCGCAGTTGGTGGTGATCTCTCGGTGGAAAGATTGCTGATGGCCTATAGGCAAGGGATATTTCCTTGGTTCAGTCACGATGAACTGATCTTCTGGTGGAGTCCTGATCCCCGTACGGTGCTATTTCCAGACCGGTTGAAAGTGTCTCGAAGTCTGCACAAGAGTATCCGAAATCGAGGCTATTCGGTCACGATTGACAAGGATTTTGAAGCCGTCATTCGAAACTGTGCGACCGCCCGACGACCGAGAGAAGAAAGTGTCGACACCTGGATTACCAAAGGAATGCTCAACGCTTACTGCGAACTCAATAGACTCGGTTTTGCACACTCGGTGGAAACCTGGTACGGCGGCCAGCTCGTCGGAGGGTTATACGGTGTCAGTTTGGGAAGGGTGTTTTTCGGTGAGAGTATGTTTTTCAACCGGACTGACGCGTCAAAAGTTGCCTTGTTTAACCTAGTTGAAAAATTGCGTGAGTGGAATTATGTGATTATTGACTGTCAGGTATCGACGCCACTTCTCAACAGTATGGGGGCGGAGGAGATTCCTCGATTTGAATTCCTGAGAATCGTCAACAAGGGGATTCAACTTAGTTCAAATGACACTGGTTGGAGATGCGGGGCATCATGAGAAATTTGAACCGTTTGATTGTCCGGATCGGCACTATTTTGACAACAGTCGTAATACTTGCTTCAACTGTGACCGCTTCGGAAGAAATCGTTGATTTCACCTTGCCCGACATCCATGGAAAGATCCACAGCCTTTCAGATTATCGAGGACAGTGGGTGATTGTCAATTTCTGGGCGACCTGGTGTGCGCCATGCATAGAGGAAATTCCTGAATTAGTTGAGATGTCAAGGCTTACTGATCCCGTCACACCGGTTGTGATCGGAATTGACTTTGAGGAAATCGACACTGAGAGCTTGCTGAATTTTGTCAAAGCCCTAAAAATGGACTATCTGGTTCTGCGGATTGGAGAACAGCCTCTGATACCATTCGAACCGCTCAAAGGCATGCCGACAACATTCATCGTCTCGCCCGAGGGAAAGATTGTATATCGCAAAATTGCGGCGGTAACCAAAGAGATTCTAGTCAAGGAACTAAAAAAACTGACCAAGAGTGAATAGATTCGCCTTGACTGTCAGGTGTCCTCACCAGCAGCGTCAAATAACATTGTAAAGTCGATGGCACGTAAGTTTTTAGTGATCGTTCCAAGCGATATGTAGTCGACTCCCGTCTGTGCAATCTCCCGGATATTATCAAGATCGATGTTACCCGACGCTTCGAGTTCAACCCTATGTGCATTGATTTTTACCGCTTCTGTCATATCGTCGATGTTGAAGTTGTCGAGCATGATTCGATTTACTCCAGACTGTAGAGCACTTTCAAGCTGATCGAGCCGTTCTATTTCCACTTCGATCAATGAAGGGCACTCCTGATCGTTCGGTAAATTCTGCAGGATCGAGTCGAGTGACCGCGTTACGAACTGGTGATTCTCCTTGATCAGAATTCCGTCATAAAGTCCAAAGCGGTGATTGGTACCACCACCGACACGAACGGCATATTTTTGGGCATTTCGCAGACCTGGCACGGTTTTGCGTGTGTCGAGAATCCGTGTCTTATAACCGGATATTGCTTGTACGAACTTGTTCGTCACAGTTGCGGTTCCCGAAAGTGTCTGCAGAAAATTCAGAGCCGTTCGTTCGCCTGTGAGCAATGATCGCGCATTTCCGTTCAGTCGGCACATTGTCTGGTCGGTGCAGATTTCATCACCGTCTTTGAAGAGCCAGTCGATGTGAATTGACGAATCGGTCTGATGGAACACTTCATTGAACCAGGCAGAGCCACAAAGAATCGCGGGTTCCCGCACCTTTACAATGCCTTCGGCAAGGACGTGGTCGTCAAGCATGCAGCTTGTTACATCACCATTGCCTATGTCTTCGTGTAACGCGACACGAACGACATCCGAAATGTCGCGGGGAGGTTCTAAATTCTTCTTCTCACCCATTTTCTCTCGGTTCAGTCGAACAAGAATCGATAATTGTCATTTTCATTGACCGCGAGTTTTTCCATATTCGCCAATGTCCATCAATGTGAGTTGTACTGAAGTTCCAGTGGCGCGTAATTGACATAGGCTTGCTCGGCTTTTCAAAAGCTAATTCAGACAGTTTTGCAATTTTCCAGTTCGATTTGTCTTTGTAGTGTTTTTTAGAAGTAAGTCAAACAAAAGATGCAGCCAAATCCTTTGACTTTTCTTGAATAACCATGATTAGACTATCCTCTACTTGTTCTCTGTCAGCGGTATTCGTGAATTGATGGTTTTAAACAAATTGAAATTTACATCGTACAGGAATCACAGCGTTCAGGGTGATTCCATCCCCAATTCATGGCGACCATCAATAACAAAAGTAGGCCGAAGATTGTTACCGCTCCCTGTTTACATATTTATTGAAATGCGTTGACTTGGGTCACTTGAAACTCATTCATGATATCGTCTAATTTTTACTCTGAATGTATTGAGTACTTTCATTTCGGTCCATGTCTGCTATAAAATTGCAGCGAAAAAATTTAGTCTAATAGCTTGACAATTTAATGAATTTATACAGAATCAGAAGTGGGAAATTATGAAATCTTCAAACGAAAATTTATTCGACTTGGCCAGCCAACGCGTAACGCGACGAAAATTCTTGCAAGCCTCCAGTGCAGTGGGTATCGCCGGAACCGTGCCGGAGTTGTTTGTTGGATCCGCGGCGCTTGCGTCAACTCCTGTTAGGGGAGGTCACATTAGCGTCGCCATGCCGCATGGTTCATCGACAGACTCGTCAGACCCGATTCATCTGATCAGTGGTCACAGTATTATGATGTTTTATACCATTCACAGTACGCTGACTGAGGTTCGGCCAGATGGAAAGCTGGTTCCGTTGCTCGCAGAATCTTATGAAGCAGGCACTGATCCGACTGAATGGATTTTTAAGTTAAAGCGCGGTGTAACCTTCCATAACGGAAAGAACGTTACGTCAGACGATGTGATCGTATCAATCAATCGCCATCGGGGCGACGATTCAGCGTCTTCGATGAAAGCTTTTGTCGAAGATGTCGAATCAATTTCCAAAGATGGCGACTACGTTGTCAAATTCAAACTGAAAAATCCCAGTGTCGACTTTCCAGTCATTATGAGCGACTCCGTTCTGTCGATTCTACCGTCCAAAGACGGAAAAATCGAAACTTTCGGCGTTGGTTGCGGTTCCTACGTACTGGACGAATTTGAACCTGGTCAGTACTCAAAATATTCTCGGAACCCCAACTACTTCATGTCTGATCGAGCGTTTGTTGATACTGCTGAACTGTTGACGATTGCCGATGCCACCGCGCGGCAGAACGCCCTGGTTACCGGTGCTGTCGACGTAATCGGCAATATTGATCGGGCGACTGCCGGATTGCTTGAAAGACAAGAGAATGTCAATATTTTGAACATCCAAAGCCCAAAACACTACACCTTTCCTATGCGGACTGACTTGCCACCATTTGACAACAATGATGTTCGAATGGCACTCAAGTTGTCGATCGATCGGGAAGCTGTGCTGGATACGGTACTGAGTGGCTTCGGAAGTATCGGAAATGACCAACCCATCTCACCGTCGAATCGTTACTACAACCACGAGCTCGAACAGCGGGTCTATGATCCTGAAAAGGCTAAATGGCATCTCAAACAAGCTGGTCTCAGTAGTTTGAAAGTCGAGCTCAGTGCTTCCGACCAACTTTATGCTGGCTGTGTTGATACGGTTGTCCTGTTCAGTGAACACGCCAAGGCTTCGGGAATCGAACTGGTGCCGAATCTGGTTCCGGACGATGGCTACTGGAAAGATGTCTGGCTCAAGCATCCATGGTGTTCAAGTTACTGGAGCGGTCGACCAACTGAAGACTGGATGTTCACGCAGGCGTATTCAGCGACCTCCAACTGGAACGAAACCTACTGGAAAAATGACAGGTTCAACGAACTTCTGGTTGCTGCACGGTCCGAATTGGATGAAGACAAGCGACGTGATATGTATTGGGAGATGCAGGCGATCACCCGAGACGACTGCGGTGCTGTTATCCATGCTTTCGCAAACCATGTTTCCGGGTACGCTGACAATGTCGGCATTCCCGAACTGGTAGGAGGCAATTGGGACTACGACGGCTACAAACTGATTGAACGCTGGTGGAAGAAGGGTTAGTCAGACACTTGTATTCATCGTGACATCAGCAGCATTTTCGGCGATTCACATATATCGCCGAAATTGCATTTTGTTTGAATTCAATGCTTAGTTCCGACTCATAACGGTTTATCGTCCGGTAGCATAGGTTTCGGGTGAGGCAGACGATGACAGATAGAGTTGCATGCCGAAAGAACTGATCGGACCGGCAATTGACACCGGCAGTCGAGTATCTAGTTACTACCAAAGACGCAACTGTATGGGTCTTCTTGACTTTAGGGTCGGCGAACACTACCCTGCATTCATGATGATGGTCGTGAATCCGCCCGGGGCTGTTAAGATGGCTTCTGAACATCCACATGACCTGTTCGCTGGAATACCTGAGCGAAACATTGTCGCAAGACGAAATCGTACAGGCTTCAAATTTGATTCAGCCGCTTACTGATTCCCGAGTTCGATGTTCATGTCAGTTTGCAAAATTCGAAATCTTGAAGTCTACATAATTCAAAGTATTTTGTATCAAACTCAAAACCTTCAAACAAAATGACTAGTCGTTTCGTGAAAACCCGGTTCGGAGACCCGCTTTGGAATAAAACTCCAGTCCAGTCTGGTCTGGATTTTTCCTCGCCCGGCAAACGTTGCGGTGACTTGCGACTGAAGTATTCCAATAACCAGTACGCGCTGGGTTACATCCCCATCCCCGCAGGTGTGGTTGTCAACGGAGACGGTCCGACGGTGCTTCTGACCGGGGGCGTACATGGCGATGAATTTGAAGGTCCCATCGCGCTGATAAAATTTCTGAACGAAGTCAACGTTGAAGCGGTACAGGGACGAATTATTGTCATTCCAACATTGAATGCGCCAGCCTTGAATGCTTCTGCCAGGGTTTCGCCGCTTGATGACGTCAACCTCAATCGCGCTTTTCCAGGTGATCCAAAAGGAACCCCGACTCAAATAATTGCCCACTTCATCGAAAAGGCGTTGATGCCGGTCTGCGATGTCGCAATCGACCTGCATTCCGGCGGCAAGGCATTCTGGTTTTCGCCTTGCGCAATGGCAACTTACGACGATAATCCTGAACGCCAAGCGCAGACTGTCGAGCTGGCTGAAGTATTCGGTTGTCCTTTTGTCTGGTTGATGGGGATATTCAATGACGACCGGACCGTCAATGGAGCTGCTTTACGCAACAAAATTCCCTCCATTGCCGCCGAACTGGGTGGTGGTGGACAAGCCACACCCGAAACAGTCAAATTCGGTGAGCAAGGCATTCACAATTGTTTGCGACACCTAAATGTGCTCACAGGTGATAAGCTCTTGCAAAAGCAGGAAGCAAAATTTTTCAAGATCATCGATGCGAACCAACACATTCACTCGACGCATCGCGGATTGTTTGAACCTGCGTTCTCGCCAGGCGACTCTGTTGTTGCCGGAGACCCTGTTGGTTATATTCACAATATCAGTCAGATCGATACACCTGCTGTGCGTGTCGAGTTTTCAGTCGACGGCGTAGCATTCGTACGTTGTCACCGCGGACTGGTTGAACATGGAGAGCTGCTCGCACTGGTTGGAGTTGAATCTTCAAAACCTGATGGAACATTCGAACTTAATGCCTACGACTGAATTGAACGACTAAACTCGCCACCGGTCTGTGGTCAGTGAATGTCTCACATTGACCCGGTTTCCAAGTTTTCCTGACTCTGGCTGAAAATCCAAAAATTCAGCTGGCAAACAAATAGTGGGGAGGCGTCTGGAAACTGCGGGTTATTTGCGGGCGAGACAGAGTCAAGCTGATTCGAATTTCAAAACCATCAGGTATAAGTCTATATGCCTCTGCATTTGAATTCATATAAAATAATTTTTGTATGACCGATTAATAGAAGACTAATCCGAAGTGAATTCCCCAGCAAGTTCTCCCACGCAATCGCAAACTGTTGACCGTTCACCTGGTTTAGCTTGGAATGGTGAATTATTTTGCGGGGATTGCTTGGAATTTATGGCCCGAATCGATTCTGAGTCAATTAAGGCTGTCGTAACGTCACCCCCGTACAATTTGAAAAATAGTACCGGAAATGGGATGAAAGACGGGCGTGGGGGTAAGTGGTCAAATGCTGCTCTAATCAAGGGATATGATTCGCATCAAGATATGATGCCCCATGAACAATATGTCGAGTGGCAACGAGCTTGCCTAGACGCGATGATGCGAGTTATAAGTAATGACGGTGCTATTTTTTACAATCACAAATGGCGGGTTCAAAATGGCCTGTTGCAAGATAGACAAGATATAGTGCACGACTTCCCAGTACGTCAAATCATTATTTGGCAAAGGAGAGGCGGAATCAATTTCAATCCCGGATATTTTCTACCGACTTACGAGGTAATCTATCTGATCGCGAAGCCAGACTTCAAACTCACACCTAAATCAAATTCATACGGGGATATTTGGAAGATTTCCCAGGAAACTAACAACCCTCATCCAGCCCCATTTCCGATCGAGTTAGCTGTACGCTGCATTAAATCAGCTGGAGATGGCTTGGTGTTGGATCCGTTTTTGGGTAGTGGTACGACAGCCATAGCGGCAGAGTCACTTGGTCAGCAATGGATCGGAATCGAAAAATCGACGAAATACTGTGACCTAGCCACCGAGAGAATCAACAGTTTTATCGAACAAAACTATGACGATTCCTGCGGATAATGGAGTATTTGACTCCCTTCGCGAGGTACTCGCCACGAGATCATTCAGTTGGTCGAACATGGCCGGCATAGGCGGAACAGGCGCACCTGGTTTATTGCTTGAACGGCTTTTGGGATTCGATGTAAGCAACAGAGACGGTCCCGATTCTAAACAGTGGGAGATTAAATTTCACGGTGGGAATGCGCCACTTACACTCTTTCATAAAACTCCGCAACCAAAATCCATAATGCACGAGATGGTGAGGGCGTATGGATGGAAAGATTCGAAAGGTCGGACTAGTTTCAGACATACGATTTACGGTATGAGCAGTCATGGATTTAGAGTCATCAATGACGGAACCCGAATCGTCGTACAAAACGTGAATTACGGAGAATTGATTCAGCCATATTGGACTCATGACACGATAATCAACGCATTCGCATTTAAGCTGAGACGATTGATTCTTGTACAAGGTAAGACGAGTAGAAAGTATCAGAGTGTAAATTACGAATCAGCAAAACTGTACTGGGAGCCTGGTGTAACCCAACTAGTCAATGCCATCGAGTCGGGAATCGTTGCCATCGATTTCGACGTGCGAACAAACAACGGTTCGGGGCTTCGCGACCATGGTACGAAATTCAGGATCGCTATAGAGAACTTAGATCAACTTTATGTACATAGTCAAGCGTTCGAGTAATTTGTGAATCTGATATGTTTTGACCTGTCCTAACCTGTGAGTTTCATTCTGTCTCACTGTACTATATCATCAAATCTGAAAGACGGCAGGTGCGGGCCCTGGTCGTGACACTGGGTTGACAAACTGATATGCGTGGGTTGATTACCACATGACCCTGCTGCGTCACGGAAATACCTCGGTCTACAAACGTGGATCATCGCCGGCCCCCGGCCGGCGAGCCTACATAGATTCAACGAGGGTTTTTCCATAAGGTTGGCACCTGCTGTCGGTTCTCGGTTACTGTTCGGTTGCGGTCGGCAACCTGTTGAGTTCATGGCAGCCGATGTCCCAGATGAACCCGGCCAGCTCGCGGGCGACTGCGCTGACCGCGGTTTTCGAACTCTTGCCCTTGCGGCACATGGCGAGATACTTGCCGCACAGCCGTTTCTGAGCGTCCCAGGCCCGCCTTGCCGCGTATTCGGACGAGTCTTTCGCCTTGCGCTGCAGGTGTCGGGTGTTGCGCGGCGGGTGGCGGTAGCACCAGGCACTTTCGGTGAGGATGCGACGCACCGCAGAGTTGCCGGTCCTGGTGATGGCGCCGGTTCGGCGGCGTCCACCGCTGCTGAACTCGCCGGGCACCAGGCCGAGGAAGGCCATGAACTGTCCGGCACTCGGGAACCGGCGAAGGTCACCGATCTCGGCTGCCACGGTAACCGCGGTGAGAAGATCGACCCCGCGCAATGCGCGCAACGATT
Organism: Arenicellales bacterium; assembly: GCA_963666625.1. Lineage (GTDB taxonomy): Bacteria > Pseudomonadota > Gammaproteobacteria > Arenicellales > JAJDZL01 > JAJDZL01. The sequence goes on along the minus strand of OY762925.1, from coordinate 893,068 downwards.
GGAGCACCGGATTCCAGGCCCACTGTTCACTCTGGGCGACAATGTCGCGGTCCAGCTCCGCCAGACGCATCTCGTGCTGCTCCAATGTGTCCAGGGCGGTGACCAGTGCGATCTGCTGCGCCGGATGTGTGAACCTGCGGTCCCTCATCCAGGCGCGATGCCCCTGGTTCCACCTGGTCTTCTGCCAGTGATGGCCGTGCCGAAGAAGAAAATGGTTGAGCTGCTGGCGCTGTTTCTTGATGCCCGCCTTCAGATCCGCCCGCAACCGGACCAGATCACGCATCGCCTCCTGCTCGGTGTCCGGCACCCACACCGGTGTCAGATAGCCCAATACCGACAATCTCGCCAGCTCCCTTGCGTCGCGACGATCGGTCTTCACCCGCTCACCCGGCTTTTTCGGAATCAGCGTCGGCGCCACCACCTCGCAGCCCAGCCCCAGATCCCGAAGCTGACGCCAGATCACAAAGCCGCAGGCACCGGCCTCATAGACAAAATGAAGTGTCCCGCCGAACTCCTCCGACAACGCTTCGGTCAGCCGCACCAGCGTATTCGGCCGGTTCGGAATCGTCGCCCGATCCTCGACCTCCATCGCATCGAAATCCGGATCCCGCCAGGCGACCGCCACCGCCACCGTATCCTTGTGCACATCCAGCCCGACATGCACCCGCACCGAACCCTCAGCCGGGACCGCCGTGATGTCTCTGTGATCTGTATAATCGCTCATACCTGTTCCTCCGGTTGTCAGCTTCGGAAAATACGCATATTTTAAATCTGCGTACCCCGATAATCTGTGGGGAACAGGTCAAAACATAGGGTCTACCCAAATTAGCTTAGTTTTCGACCTTCAATGCCTCGACCCGCGTGGGGTAACAGAAATGTCGAGCCGCAATGTCTATAGAATTTCCTAAAGAAACCGTCAGACAGTTTCTTGAAAAATATCTGCTCAAATGTTATTCAGGCAAACATTTGAGTGGGTTTGGGAAACATTGAGCAAAATTCACAAAGTTCCCGAACAGGATATCGAACAATCAGCTACAGCAGTGCGAGATTAATTTAGACCTTTCAAACTCAAGTCGATATACCCGCAACGAGACTATCCCAACTCATCTCACACACGATCTTTAAAACTGTTTCCATATTGAAAGAAAAATTCGCACCTAGTCGGGACAACAAAGGTGCGAAATAATTTATTTCAACTTCAATTGAATTGGTTACGTCCGACCCATTCGAAATTCTCATATGAATTGCAACAGAAATTAGCTTGGCAAAAATCGATGTTTTACTGTGCGAAATTGTTGGGCGAACGAAAATACTGATGAATTACCTTCAATCCATATCGGGATGTGGATTGAAATCTCACCCTGCATACTCAATTTGTGCAACAATATAAGTTCTGAGGGTTGTAATTGAAAGCACATCGGAAAACTACATTACACCGCGAAAAATTTTTGCTGGTAGCGTTTGTTTCAGGCGCATGCCGGGAGTAGAGAAATCATGTCTCAAGATATTTGGAGTATTTTCAGTCCACGCCTTAATTCACACGCATCAAGAACAGCCTGGATTCGTAGACAGAAAGATGCCGAATCCATTTCGTATTCATACGGGACGGTACGCGAATCCGCACTTCATATGGCAGGTCGTCTGCGCGAGCATGGAGTGTCGAAAGGCGATGTTGTATCTGTAATCGGACCAAACGGTGTCGAATGGGGAATTGCAGCGTTCGCAGCCTGGCGGATTGGTGCGATTCTCGCCCCTGTTCACATCGGCTACAGCGAGGATGATATCCAAACCCAGATTGCCGCATTGAATCCCAAATTGATCATGGCGCATGAAGCGGATTCAAAGATCGCGGGTGTCGATACGCCCAAAATTGCAATTGAAATTGGAAACGAACTCACGGTCGAGGAGGAAAAGATTCCTGATAACGACCTGAGCTCGGAAGAAGCGGTTCGAATCTACACTTCGGGGAGTACGGGTGTGCCCAAGATTGTTCGGCTTTCACATCACAATTTGTCTTCAAACGTGATTGCCTGTTCAAAAGTCGTCAAGATCGATCACCATGACAGATTTCTAAGTCTTTTACCACTTTCACACACATTTGAAATGGTGGGTGGAATGCTGTTGCCACTTTACTGCGGGGCATCAATTGCATTGCCCAAGATTTTGACGGCTCAAGAAGTGCTGGCCGCCATGCTGGAAGAGAATGTATCTGTTGTTCTGGCAGTTCCACGGCTTTATCGAAATATCAAGCAGGGAATGGAGAAAAAATTTCAAAGCAGCAGTTTCCTGCTTCGGGGTTATGTCTCGCTGCTTGCCGCTCTGCCGCTTGGTTTGCGAAGCCGATTGAATGCGCCATTGCGCAAGAAGTTGAGCCCGAATCTTCGTTACTGGGTGAGCGGCGGTGCACGGCTTGATCCGACGATCGCTCAGTTCTTTCGCGATCTGGGAATCAGTCTGCGGCAGGGATATGGATTGACGGAGACATCTCCGGTCGTCTGTGTTCAGGAAGCATTTCCAGACAATCTTGACAGTGTGGGCTATGCAATCGAAGGAGTAACAGTCAAGATCGACAATCCTGATGAGCTGGGAAGCGGTGAAGTACTGGTCAAAGGGGATAATGTCATGCTGGGGTATTCAGATGCGGCAGCAACGCAGGAAGTGATGAAGGACGGGTGGTTTCGAACCGGTGATCTCGGAAGACTTGACAGTTCTGGAAACCTGAGCCTGACAGGTCGAATCAAGAGAACCATCGTCACCGAAGGCGGTAAGAATGTATATCCTGAAGAACTCGAATCGCTGCTTGAGCGTTATCCAGAGGTCAAGGAAGCCGGTATCGTTGAATTCGGTCATCGCCCCTGTGTTGTATTTGCCATGGACGATCCTGAGGCAAGCGCAGCCCGGGCAAAAGAGATTCTGAAGGAATTCAACGCCAAAGCATCCGCCCACAATCACATTACGCGATGCGCAGTGATCGACGATCTGCCGAGAACGCCGCTTGGCAAGACCGCCCTGACCAAGCTCCCCGAAGTATTCGAGCAAAACGAAGTACGCTGAATCCTTCGGACAGACAGGGTTCGCCTCCTTTGGGGTCGTGCACCTGCGATTGTAGCAGGTGCGTTCCAGGCGGAATCAATTGTTGCTGTACCAGCTTTAATAACACGTCGGACATTGAAATTTTCTGTTTCGTTCCTATTTTCAATATCGTAAACAGAGTTCCGAATTTGTTATCGGGTAAACGAAATGAATCCAGAAAAATTCACCACGAAACTACAGCACGCACTGGCTGACGCCCAGAGCCTGGCGATTGGACGCGATCATCAGTTCATTGATCCGGCGCACCTGATGGTGGCCTTGCTGGATCAGAAAGGAGGTACAGTCCACCATCTACTTGCACAGAGTAATGTGAAAATGCCCCAGCTTCGAACCGAATTGGGCAATTATCTTGACGGGCTTGCCAGGGTCAGCGGAAACGATGGTACGGTGCACTTGTCGCAGGAACTGGCGAAGCTCCTGAATCGGGTTGACGCACTATCCCAGAAGAGAGGTGATCAGTTCATATCCAGCGAGCTGGTCGCCCTTGCCGCTGTCGACAGCAAACACAAAGTCGGGAAGTTACTGCGGGATGCGGGTGCTGACGGTAAGGTTCTGGAAGCAAAAATCGATCAGATGCGTGGAGGACAGACTGTCAGCGACGCAAGCAGCGAAGAGCAGTTTCGTGCGCTTGAAAAATACACGATCGACGTAACGGAGCGAGCACGACTTGGGAAGCTGGACCCGGTTATCGGACGAGACGACGAAATTCGGCGTACCATTCAGGTATTGCAGAGGCGCACTAAAAATAACCCGGTGCTGATCGGTGAGCCCGGTGTTGGAAAGACTGCAATAGTCGAAGGGCTGGCTCAACGGATTTCGGACGACGAGGTGCCGGAAATCCTGAAAGGCAAACGCCTGCTATCGCTGGATCTTGGAACACTGATTGCTGGAACCAAGTTTCGCGGTGAGTTTGAGGAACGACTCAAGGCTCTGCTCAACGAACTTACCCGTCAGGAGGGAGAGATCATCCTTTTCATTGATGAACTTCACATGATGGTTGGCGCAGGTAAGGCGGAAGGGTCGATGGACGCAGGAAATATGCTGAAGCCTGCTTTGGCTCGCGGTGAGTTGCACTGCGTCGGTGCGACAACGCTTGACGAATATCGCAAACATGTCGAGAAGGATGCGGCACTTGAGCGTCGCTTCCAGAAGATTATTGTTCAGGAACCCAGTTTGGAGAGCACAATCGCGATACTTCGCGGCATAAAGGAGAAGTATGAAGTCCATCACGGGGTGGATATCACAGACCCCGCAATTGTTGCTGCGGCTCGACTTTCCCATCGTTACATCACTGATCGCAACTTGCCGGACAAGGCGATTGATCTGGTTGATGAAGCCGCCAGTCGAATACGAATTGAGATTGACTCAAAACCGGATGCATTGGACCGTCTTGATCGAAAAATCATTCAACTGAAAATCGAGCGGGAAGCGCTCAAGAATGAAACCGATCAAGCTTCCAGGACAAGGCTTGAGAAGCTGGAAAGTGATCTCAGTCGGCTTGAGAACGAGTATTCCGAACTTGAACAGCTGTGGTTCGGTGAGAAATCCGCAGTAATGAGTTCACAGCACATCATGGAACAGCTTGATGCCGCAAGAATCGAGGCAGGTAACGCTCAGCGAGCGGGAGATTTGGATCGCCTGGCCAAGCTCACGTATCAGACCATTCCGGAACTGGAACGACAGTTGGAGAGCAGTCGCTCGGAAGATGATCGGGAATTTGAGTTGCTTCGAAGTAGTGTAACTGAGGAGGAAATTGCGGAAGTGGTTTCAAGCGCCACAGGAATTCCTGTCAGCAGAATGCTTGAGGGCGAACGGTCGAAACTGTTGCGAATGGAAGAGGAAATCGGTAAACGCGTAGTCGGTCAGAAAGTCGCTGTCGGCAGTGTTTCCGATGCGATCAGGCGATCTCGAACCGGTTTGTCAGACCCGAATCGACCGTACGGAACATTCCTGTTTCTGGGACCGACGGGTGTTGGAAAGACTGAACTGTGCAAGGCACTGGCGCAATTCCTGTTCGATACGGAAGACGCGTTGATTCGGATCGATATGTCCGAGTTCATGGAGAAGCACTCAGTTGCGAGGTTGATCGGTGCGCCACCAGGTTACGTGGGGTATGAGGAGGGCGGTCATCTCACCGAACTTGTAAGGAGACGCCCCTACTGTGTCATCCTTCTTGACGAAATTGAAAAGGCCCATTCGGATGTGTTCAACATCCTGTTGCAGGTACTGGACGATGGACGACTGACGGATGGACATGGCCGCATGGTTGATTTTCGTAACACGGTAGTTGTCATGACTTCCAACCTTGGTTCGGACCTGATTCAGGAAATGACGGGCGAATTGCCTTACAGGAAAATAAAGCGTACTGTTATGGACAAGGTTGTCCGAAAATTCCGGCCTGAGTTCATCAATCGTATTGACGATATGATCGTGTTTCATTCACTTTCACGTGATCAGATCAACGAAATCGCGAAAATTCAGATCAAATTGCTTCAGGACAGGCTTGCCGATCAGGACATACATCTGAAACTGAGCGAAGAAGCAGTCAGTTTTCTCGCTACAACTGGGTTCGATCCGGTTTACGGCGCACGACCTCTCAAAAGAGCGATCCAAAACAGATTGGAAAATCCGCTTGCCAAAGAAATCCTGTCGGGAAAATTTACCACAGGCGACGAAATTGAAGTGAGTTGGAATGAGGGGAAGGTTGAGTTCTCAAAATCGCAACTTCCTGTTGCGGTATAAGTCGCAACCCGTATTGTTTGATTCTTTTACAGCTCAGGTTGTGCGACTTGAGTGGATCGTAAGTTCGAATCGCCGTTACCGTCTGCGCTGCAGATTTGGTTGCAAATTCCAAAGTTGAAACATTGGTGTCGAATATTGCTGATTTTTCGTTCTATATTTACCTGTTGACATGGATGAAAGTGTAATTGGCCAAATTCATTCTCCATTTTCATGGGATTGGGCGGTTATTTTGCCATTATTCACCTTTTGCGTAAGTATTTTTCAAGGCAAAGAAGGGGAGAGTACAAATCTTTCCGACAAATCTGGCAACCACCATTCTTCCGGGAACAGTCCCGACTCGAATGGGTATCCATCGTGTTGATCCTCGTTAAAATTATCCCGTACTGGAAAGATACTATGACAAATCATTGTTAACGCAGTAAAATATCACGTACGATTAAATCACCGGTAGATATACTGCAATTACAGTCGAATATTCCCGTACGATAAAATATGAAGGTAAGCCATGGGCAAGGACGATACGAAAATTGGGGTCATTCGAACCACCAGGGAGCTTGGCGAACTGGTACGGATGCATCGAAAGAAGAAAAATCTGACGCAAGAGACGGTCTCCGGCTTAGGTAATCTGAGCGTACGATTTATATCAGAGTTCGAGCGAGGCAAGGAAACGGCTGAAGTGGGCAAGGTGTTGAAGACGTTGCAAACCTTAGGTTTAGAAGTCATTGTTCAGCCGCGCACACCCGTGAAATCCAGACCGTTGTCAAAGTCGACCAGCAACGAAAATGGATAAATTGGACGGTTTAAACGTCTGGTGTGGACAAAAACTTGTCGGTCATTTGTGGCGTAATTCCTTGGGCCAAATCGGATTTCGCTATGATACCGAGTGGCTAAATACAGGTGAATTCCCAATATCCCAGTCACTGCCTTTGCAAGTCAATGAGTTTACTCCTGAATCAGGATTAGCTCACCGTTTTTTTGCTAATCTGCTTCCAGAGGGTAGAGTTCGTGAAAGATCAGTTCGTAATCTGAAAATTCCTGATACTGATTTTGATCTGCTTAGATCCATTGGTGGCGAGTGTGCCGGCGCACTTGCTGTCCTGCAATTGGAAAGTTGCCCCGTGCTAGAACACAGGTATCATGAAGTCTCGGACCAGGACTTTTCCGACTTGATTCGCAGTGGCGGTGAAATTCATAGCTGGTCTAGTTCCGAGCGCCCTCGACTTTCCCTTGCTGGCGCTCAGTACAAGTGTCCCATTATGTTGATGAATGACCGATTTTGGCTACCAAAAGAAGGATCTCCGACAAGCCACATACTCAAATTTGAATCGAACGAATTTCGAAATGTTCCAGCTTACGAAACATTTACTGCGATGCTGGCAATATCTGTCGGATTACCTGTCGTCGACACTGAGTTACGATTTTTTTCTGACAGTTACTACGTGCTAATTGATCGCTTTGATCGTTACATGGCAGACGACGGACGGATCAATAGGTTACATCAGGAAGATTTTTGTCAAGCGCTTGGCTACGGATTTGAACGCAAGTATCAGGAGTACGGTGGACCGTCTTTTTCGGATTGTCTTGGATTAATTCGCGAATTTTCCAGCGATCCCGCAACCGACTTGCTGAATCTGCTGCGTTGGCAAATTTTCAATGTTCTGGCTGGTAACTCGGATGGACATGCAAAGAACCTTTCACTTCTGTATCGGTCGGGCGGTGAAACTAGTTTGGCACCATTTTATGACCTTGTTTGCACCCGGGCCGTAGAAAGCATTGACCATCATCTGGCATTTTCCATAGGTGGTGAGAGAAATCCTGACAGTTTAATCGCTAAACATTGGGATCAGTTTGCAGTGCAGTGCGATTTGCGCACCGGATTTGTTCGGAATCAGGTTGAGGGCATTGCAGTGAAATTGATGGAGCAGTTGCAGCCGACCAGGGAAAGATTTGAATCATTCTATGGTGAATATGATGCGTTGCAACGAGTAGAGCGTGTCGTCAGACATCAGTGCCGGCGTGCACTCAGAGAACTTTCGAATGCACGGTAGGGGTTGGTTGTTGTCTAGATTGCATGCCGGTACACGTTCAGGCTTTGATGCGATCATCCTTCCTGATCGTGAACCCCAATACCTCGCCCGCTTTAATGGGGGCGAGTAGTTGTAAATAGTTGAAATAAAATCTTACACGGATTGATCCATTAAGCTAGATCAATAGAGGTCAGGAAATCAGAATTTAGGTACTGTGAGGTGCTGCTTCGTTCAGATGAGTTAGTAATGACGCTTGCGCGTCGATCACTAACCTTTGAATCATAAATGCGATAAACAGGATGTCCGAAATTTGAAATTGACCAAGCCTTTTCACCAACACCATGACATATCAATTGAACGGAGTTTTCAATGATAACTCTATGACGATGAGTCGGAAAAAGTATTGAATACTCAAATTCCATTTCAACTTCACGACGAGTTTGAATATGGCGAGATTCACGATGTTTCTCCGCTGATCAGACGGATCGTCGCAAAGAATCCGAGTAAGTTCACCTATCTTGGAACCGGGACTTATATCGTTGGACGCGGGCAGGTCGCAGTCATTGATCCCGGACCAAGGCTTGAGAGTCACATTCACGCAATCGCCAATAGTCTGGCTGACGAAACGATTACTCATATCCTCGTTACCCACACGCATAGCGACCACTCTCCCGCGGCGCGTCCTTTGCAGTCAATCTGCAGTGCGCCGATTTACGGGTTCGGTGCGATCGGTAGCGGGGACGATAATGTGAAATCGGAACGACTGGAAGAGGATGTCGACCATACGTTTCGGCCTGATATCGCGGTGAAGGATGGCGATTTTCTGCACGGTGAAGGTTGGACCCTGCAATGTGTTCACACACCGGGTCACATGTCGAATCATATATGCTATCGGTTGCTGGAGGAAAAGGCACTTTTTTCCGGCGATCATGTTATGGGGTGGTCAACAACTGTGATCATACCCCCTGACGGTTCGATGTCAGACTATCTGGCGAGTCTCAACATGTTATTGGATTGCGACGACCAGGTCTATTATCCGACTCATGGACCACCGATCAGACAACCTGATGAATTTGTACGAGCGTGCATTGAGCATCGACGACAGCGTGAGTTACAGATTCTGGAGTGTTTTCACAACGGAATGTCGAATGTTATGGAAATGGTACCGGTGGTCTACCGAGACACTGATAGATCATTGCACGCGCCTGCAGCAAGATCGCTTTTTGCAACAGTCATCAAATTGTGGGAAGAGGGCAGGGTGAGTTGCCAGGGCGCCCCAGCATTGGATAAGGACTACTGGCTGCTTTGAGCACCCGCGTTGGAAGTCAGTGAAATTTTTTGCTGAAGTCAGCCACTGCGTTGACAAGCACTGACACTTTTTCCGGATCGATATCCGGTTTGATTCCGTGTCCGAGATTGAATATGTGTCCGCTGCCGTAACCGTATGACTCAAGGACCCCGGCCACCTGCTCTTCGATTTCCTCATCGCTGAGCCGCAGTGAATCAGGGTCCAGATTGCCCTGAAGTGCGACCCGATCACCGACCCTGTGACGGGCGTCACCAATATCAACTGTCCAGTCAACGCCAATCGCACTGCACCCGGTATCCGCGATGTCCTCCAACCACTTTCCTCCGCCTTTGGTAAAAAGTATTGTGGGAACTCCGGGTGCCAGAGTGGACAGTTCCTCTACAATTCGCCGCATGTAACGCAACGACAAATCCAGATATTGGGAGGTGTCAAGCAGTCCGCCCCAAGTATCGAAAATCATGAGCGCTGAGGCTCCAGCTCTGGCTTTGGCAGTAAGGTATTCAGCGACGGAGAAGGTCAGAATATCGAGCAATTGATGTAGATTCTCGGTTTCTGATTTAGCGAAAGTCAGAATCTTGCCGAAGTCAGTCTTGGATTGACCTTCGACCATATAGACTGCGAGCGTCCACGGGCTCCCGGAGAATCCAATCAGCGGAACGGAACCGTCGAGACTTTTCACGGTTGTCCGTACAGCGTCCATAACATAACCCAGATCGTCTTCCGGGTCAGGTCTTACAAGCTTTCGAATGTCTGTGCCTGAAGTGATCGGATGTTCAAATACAGGTCCTACCGTTTCTTCCATTCTGAGTCCGAGTCCCATCGCATCGGGAATCACCAGAATGTCGGAAAAGATAATTGCGGCATCCAGATCATATCGTCGCAGCGGTTGCAGGGTGACTTCGCAAGCCAGATCCGGTGTTCGACACAGTGTGAGAAAATCACCGGCCTGCTGCCGGGTTTCACGATATTCAGGCAGATATCGGCCGGCCTGACGCATGATCCATACAGGTGTACGGTCGATCGCCTCTTTTCGCAGAGCCCGCAAAAATCGATCGTTCTTGAGCGTTTTCATTGGTCGACGGAGTCAGTTGCCAGTTAGCGCGTCTGCGATTTCAATCTGGAAACGTGCGGCTGCCAGGCTTGGATCATTCGCGTCGCGAATCGGCCGCCCCACGACCAGGTAGTCGGCACCGGAATCAAGTGCGCGTTTGACGGTCATGATACGTTTCTGATCATTGGCGGATGTACCCACGCTACGGATTCCCGGTGTTACAATTCTGAATTCAGCTCCCGTTTGTTGACGGATGAACCCTGCTTCCTGGGCGGAAGCGATCACGCCCCCACAACCGTGATTCTGTGCACTTCGCGCCCGCATCTTGACCAGATCCACAAGGTTCATACTGACACCCATACCCGTCAGGCTGTCTTCATCCATACTCGTCAGAACCGTGACAGCCAATATTGATATCTCATCGGTTGCCTGAACAGCAGCCTCAATAATCTGGCTGTCGCCGTGTACTGTCAGAAAAGTAATACCCAGTCCATTGAGATTCCGAACAGACCGACTGACTGTGGCAGGTACATCAAAAAACTTGAAATCTGCAAATACCTTGTGTCCGCGCTTGACCAGTGCCTCAATCAATCTTATACCGGTACCACTTGAGAACAGTTCCAGGCCAACCTTGAAGAAATTGACGTGGTCCCCGGTCCTGTCAACCAGATCCATTGCCTGACTGTCTGTAGGGACGTCGAGAGCGACGATCAGGCGGTCACGAGTTGGAATTTCGGCCATCAGGTGTGTCGATCAAGATTCAATTTGCGTTGACGTAGCTCATGATTCCGCGTGCGGCCTCTCGCCCCTCGAACACCGCGGTGACAACCAGATCCGCACCCCTGACCATGTCGCCGCCGGAGAACACTTTCGGATTGGAGGTTTGAAAAGAATACTCACTGTCATGGTTGGCTTGAACGCGCAGGAAAGGATCGGTCTGGATGTTATGTTCGGCCATCCAATCACTGGGACTGGGGCGAAACCCGAATGCAATGATGACACTGTCACATTCTATCAGTTGTTCACTACCGGGAACCGGTTCGGGTTGGCGACGTCCTCGCTCGTCCGGCTCGCCAAGTCTGGTTTCAATCACCTTGACCTGCTCGGCCCGTCCATTACCAATTATTTCCAATGGTTGCCGGTTCCATAGAAATTGCACACCCTCTTCTTTTGCGTGCCAGACTTCCCGTCGCGATCCCGGCATATTCTCCTCGTCGCGCCGGTAGACACAAGTAACCTTTCCGGCCCCCTGTCGGACTGCGGTTCGGACACAGTCCATGGCGGTGTCACCACCACCAAGTACAACGACATCCTGGTCATTCAGATTGATCGGCAACCATGAACCTGGGTCCCAGTTCTCAACCTCATAGTTGTTGCCGATCAGGTAGGGCAGTGCCTCATGAACTCCGTTCAGGTCTTCTCCCGGAAAACCGCCTTTCATGTAGGTGTAAGTTCCCATGCCCAGAAACACCGCGTCATACTCGTCCAGAAGCTCCTGAAAGTCGATATCTGTCCCTACTTCGGTATTCAGCACAAACTTCACTCCCATTTCTTCCATGATCTCGCGTCGTTTGAGCACAATTCTTTTTTCCAGTTTGAAAGGGGGGATTCCAAACGTCAGCAGGCCACCGATTTCCGGATAGCGATCGTAGACAGTGGCACTGTAACCGTTTCGCACCAGCACATCGGCACAACCGAGTCCGGCAGGACCGCTGCCCACGACAGCGACAGTCTTGCCATTGGGTTTGACGCTGGAAATATCGGGTTTCCAACCTTGATTGAATGCCTCGTCGGTGATGTACTTTTCAACCGCGCCGATGGTAATGGCACCGAATCCGTCATTCATCGTGCAGGCGCCTTCACACAGTCGATCCTGAGGGCAGATTCGACCACAGATTTCCGGTAAGGAATTGGTCTGATGCGATAATTCAGCAGCCTCGAACAACCTGTCTTCAGCGATCAAGCCCAACCATTCCGGAATGTAATTGTGGACAGGGCATTTCCATTGGCAGTAGGGATTTCCGCAGGATATGCATCGGGCCGACTGGCCCGATACGACAGCTGGATCGTATTGCTGGTAAATCTCGTTCCAGTGGTGGATGCGATATTGCGCGGGATCCTTCGGTGGACTCTGTCTTGGCAGATCCAGGAACTGAAAATGATCTTTCATGTCGATTCCACAACCAAGGGCTTGCCTATGCAGCTTCCCTGAGCGTCTCCATCAAGTCCTTGATGTCCGCCGCTTTCGGCTTGATCAGCCAGAACCGACCGACCAGTTCCAGGAAATCATCTCGAACTCTCTTGCCCCATCGGCTGCCGGTCTCTTCAACGTATTCCCCGATCATTTCATGAAGAAAACTCAGGTGTGGTTCCATGTCTTCATGGGTCAGCCGATGGATGTCGATCAACTCATGGTTATAGCAGTCGACAAAAATTCTTTCCAGATCCAGCACGAACGCAATTCCCCCTGTCATGCCGGCGCCGAAGTTCACTCCGGTTCTGCCGAGAGACAGCACCGCGCCGCCGGTCATGTATTCGCATCCATGATCACCGCACCCTTCCAGTACGGCAATGACACCCGAATTTCTCACCGCAAATCTCTCTCCCGCGGTCCCGGCAGCAAAAAACCGACCGCCGGTCGCACCGTACAGACAAGTATTGCCGACGATCGGTGTGAGCTGTGATTCGAGCGGACTATTGTGCGGGGGTCTGATCACAATTTTTCCGCCCGCCATTCCCTTGCCGACATAGTCATTTGCATCCCCTTCCAGATACAATTCCAGACCGGCTGCGTTCCAGGCACCGAAGCTCTGACCCGCAATACCTTTGAAGTTCATCTTGATCGGTGACGATAGGGGTGTCGACGACTTGGCGATCTCGCCGGACAATCGTGCACCGATCGAACGATTGATGTTCGTGATTCTATAGTCGAACTCACCGCCTTTTCCTCGCTTGATGCATGGTAGGGCATCTGTCACCATTTGTTCGGCGAGCGGGCCCTTATCCCAAGGTTCGTTGCGCACACTCGTGCATCGTCTCGGTACATCGTCCGCCACATCGGCCAGCGACAGCAGCGCGCTGAGATCAAGTCGCTTCTGTTTGTTGGATTTCGGCTCAATCATTTCCAGATATTCTGGCCGGCCGATCACTTCATCAAGGCTCCTGACACCAATTGAAGCCAGAACCTCACGAACCTCTTCAGCAACGAATCTGAAATAACGCACCACCTTGTCCTTGGTCCCCTTGAAATGTCGTTCTCGCAGACTTGAATTCTGTGTGGCGACACCGGTTGCACAATTGTTCAAATGGCACACCCGCAGATACTTACATCCGATCGCGATCATGGGAGCGGTTCCGAACCCGAACGAATCAGCGCCCAGAATTGCAGCCTTGACAACGTCAAGGCCGGTCTTCAATCCGCCGTCAACCTGCAGTCGAACACGGTGACGCAGTCCGTTCATTCTCAGTGTCTGCTGGGTTTCCACCAATCCCAGTTCCCAGGGGCTGCCGGCATATTTGACTGATGTGATCGGGCTCGCACCGGTTCCACCGTCATATCCGGCAATCGTAATCAGGTCGGCGTATGCCTTTGTTACGCCCGCCGCAATTGTACCCACACCAGCTTCAGAGACCAGCTTCACCGAAACTAAAGCTTCGGGATTGACCTGTTTGAGATCAAAAATCAGCTGCGCCAGATCCTCGATCGAATAGATGTCATGATGTGGCGGCGGTGAAATCAGTGACACACCGGGTGACGAGTATCGCAACGAGGCGATCATTTCACTGACCTTATGTCCGGGTAACTGTCCACCTTCGCCTGGCTTCGCACCCTGAGCGATCTTGATCTGGAGCACCTCAGCATTGGTGAGGTAGTGGGGTGTGACTCCGAAACGGCCTGATGCAACCTGTTTGATCTTTGAAGTCCGGGAGGTGCCGTAACGCCTGGGATCCTCGCCACCTTCACCGGAGTTGGAGCGACCGCCGATCTCATTCATGGCTTCGGCGAGCACTTCGTGGGCTTCCGGCGAAAGCGCACCGAGTGACATCGCCGCGCTGTCAAACCGTTTCAGTATCGACTCCGCCGGCTCGACGTCCGCCAGATCGATTGGTGCATTTCCTTCGGTCTTGATACGCAGCAGGTCGCGCAGTACCATAGGATTTCGATCATTGACCAGAGATGCGAACTTTCTATAGTCACTTGTATCGCCGCTTTCCACTGCCGCGTGCATTGCGTGAACGACATCCGGATTGAAGGCGTGGTACTCGCTGTCAGTCGAATACTTGAGCAGCCCTCCGTGACTGACGGGCGTTCGTGGATCCCATGCCGCATCCGACTGTTCAATCAGATCGTTTTCAATATCCTCAAAAATCGCACCTTGAATCCGTGAAACTGTCCCCTTGAAACACAGATTCACCACTTCATCGTGGAGCCCCACTGCTTCGAACAGTTGCGCACCGCGATAGCTGGCCACCGTCGAGATTCCCATTTTTGACATGATCTTGAACAGCCCCTTCTTGATTCCCTGACGGTACGAGCGTATAGCCGACAGGGAATGGCTGTCGGGTACATCCTTACCGACAATGTTGCGTACGAGGGCATAGCTCAGATATGGGTAGATCGCGGTGGCTCCGTATCCGATCAAGACTGCGAAGTGATGCGGATCCCGAGCGGTTGCCGTCTCGACAATGATGTTTGCATCACATCTTAAGTCCTCGTCGATCAGCCGATGATGCACCGCACCGGTTGCGAGCACCGCGGGTATCGGGAGTTTGTCCGGTGAAACGTTGCGATCCGACAATGTGAGAATCAGGTCACCCGCACGAACCGCCTCAACAGCCTCATCGCTAATGCGCCGGATGGCATTTTCCAGACCTTCGCCTCGCGGGTAGTTCAGGCTGATATGGTACACACTGTAAGCCGGGTCGACTTCATCCATGATCGTATAGAATTTTCGTCCCGACAGGACCGGTGAACCGATGATCAGTCTTCTCGCATGTTCAGGATTCTCCTCAAACAGTCCGAACGACAGACCGATTGTGGTTTCCAGGGACATGACAATTTTTTCGCGCAATGGATCGATTGGTGGATTTGTCACCTGCGCAAACTGCTGCCGGAAATAATCATATATTGAGCGTCTTCTATCGGACAGTACCGGTAACGGTGTGTCATCACCCATCGATCCGACAGCCTCAAGTCCAAGTTCACTCAATACGCGGATCACCTGCTCCTGCTCCTCAAAGGACACGTCGAACATCTTCCTGTAGATGGCGAGCTCGAACGGATTGAGTGCGGTACTGGAATGCGTGTCATTGAGGAGTCTGGTATAGACTCGCTGCTGTCTTTGCTTGAGCCAGCGACTGTATGGCTGGCGGTTCTTGAGTTCCTCGTTGATATCATCGGGCAGCAGCAGGGCGCCGGTTTTGGTGTCCGCCGCAATCATCTCACCGGGTTTCAATCTTCCTTTGGCTATCAGATCCTCTTCACTGTAGTCGTGAACGCCGATCTCGGTACATAGTGTGATATGTCGATCGGCCGTGATGATATAGCGTGCCGGTCGCAGGCCATTTCGGTCCATGACACAAGCGGCATATCGACCATCTGTGAGAACAATGCCGGCCGGTCCATCCCAGGGTTCCGAATGCAGGGAGTTGTAACTGTGGAAGGATCTTAGATTCGAGTCCATGGTATCCACGTTCTGCCATGCCGGTGGCACCAGAATCTGCATGGCTCTGAAAATATCCATACCGCCGCTGACGAAAAAGTCCAGCATGTTGTCCAGACTTGCTGAGTCAGAAGACTCGAAATCCACAATTGGCAACAGTTCACGAACGTTTTCGTGAAGGGAGTCGGCAAATTTTCCACTCCTTGCGATCGCCCAGTTGCGATTGCTCTGTATGGTGTTGATCTCGCCATTGTGAGCCAGCATACGGAATGGCTGTGCGAGGCGCCATGTGGGGGCGGTGTTTGTTGAAAAGCGCTGATGGAATACCGCAAGTGATGATTCCAGTTCCGGATCATCCAGTTCGAGAAAATACGCGGTCAGGTTGTCCGGCATGAACAATCCCTTGTAGACCATCAACAATGAAGACAGACTGCAGATATAGAAATTACTGTCGGAGTTCAGGAGCTTTTTTTCGGTTGCTCGACGGGCTGCGTACAGGCGGCGTTCGAATCTTGCCGTCGACAGGCCTTCCGGCGCGTTTACCAGGATCTGCTCAATCCGCGGCTGCGTGGAAAGCGCCGACTCGCCGAGTGCCTCGGAATTGACAGGCACCACCCTCCATCCGGCAGGTTGCAGTTCTTTCCCGATCAGTTCCTGCTCCAGCTGGGTCCTGGCGGTATGGGCGATAGCCGGGTCCGGATCAAGGAAGATCATTCCAACAGCGAACTTCCTTTTCAGACTGATATTCTGCTCGACCGCACATCGACGCATGAATCTATCGGGAATTCTGAGCATGATTCCACAGCCGTCACCTGATTTCCCGTCGGATGCAATGGCACCGCGGTGGGTCAGGTTGCACAGTGATTGTACGGCTGTTCGAACCAGCCCATGTGACGGTTGACCATCCATTTGCGCGATCAGTCCGAAACCACAGCCGTCATGTTCGAACTGCGGACGATAGAGTCCGGTATCGCGAGATTGCGAATTCATGGAATAAATTAGTCCTTTTGCCCGGTAATCTAGCGGCGAATACAGCCGTGATGGGCGTGCAATTAAAAAACTTTGCGGTCAAATGCTATGAAAATTCACGCATTCCGCTTACAGTCAACCTGTCAAGTATAGCGACTCAGAGGAAATTTCGGAAATGATTTCACTCGCCGAATATCAACGTTACTCCCAATAATATTACATTAGCGCATGACCACGGATCAAAAATGACCATTGGATATGGACGAATCAGGAGTTTCGGTCAGTTCATCGAGGCCTTGATAATCTTTCTTGCCAGCTGTTTGGCCTCTTCAAAGTTGTCTACGACATGATCATTCGGGATTCGATGCATTACATTCAACGCATTCATGTTTTCAAGAATAGATTGAGGAAGTCCGCAGACAATGATGGCGATACCACTCACCTCCGCAACTTCGGTGAGCTGTTCGAAAATTAGGACAATATCGTCGTCGATGTATTGGGTCGCTGAGAAATCGAAAATGATGATCTCATGGTCTTTGATATCTTTGGAGGTACTGTTCACCAGTTTTGTTTTTGACGCGATCGAAATGGTGCCATTTAGACGTATCAGGCCTGTGCGCGCCGAGTATGGGTCCGATTCTGTCTTCGTTTCATCTTCATCCAGCAGATGTAAGTCAAGAATGGCTGCGGATACGATGCTGTCCAGTTCGAATCGTTCAACTGTCTTTGCATGTGTCAATGCGGATGCGATCAAACCGACTACCACGGCGGAAAGCAAATCGACAAAAACCGTTATACCGAAAGTAAGCAGGAAAATGACGAGTTGGGAGCGCTGTACAAGATGAATACGACGGATGATTCGTAAATCGACGGCGTCCCAACCGACCATGATCAACACTCCCGCCAGGGCGGCAAGTGGAATCCGTTCAAACCAATCAACGAATCCGATCAGGATCAAGGTCATCATGATCGGATAGGACATTCCCGATACAGTGGTACTCGCGCCAGCGCGGATATTTGAAACTGTCCCTGGAATTGAACCAGAACCGGGCAGTCCCCCGATCAATCCGGAAATAGTATTCCCGATACCCTGACCGATCAGTTCGCGACTTGGCTGATGACTGGTTCCCGTTAGTGTATCAGCAACCAGCGAGGAGAGAAGGCTATTGACTGATCCGATCAAGGCCAGTATCAATGCGGGTTCGAGTGCCCGCAATACGAAGTCGGAACCGGGCAATACAAATTTAATCTCTGGCAGTCCTGTAAAAATATGTCCCACAACGGGCACGTCAGATAGCCACAAAACACTGAGAAGGGTACCTGCCAGCATTGCCAGCAGCGGTGCTGGAACATAATGTCCAAACTTCCGGGGCCAGAAAATTGAAATTGCCAGCGCGACTGCACCGATGGTTAATGCGTCGAAATTAAAGGAATGAACGTTATAGTACAACTCACGTAAGTTTCCCAGCGCTCCGCCGGATGCCGACGACATTCCGACTAGCGGCAGCAATTGGATAGCGATAATGATTACACCGATCCCCGACATGAATCCGGAAACGACTATACGCGGCGTGTATTGAATGTAACGGCCGACCCCAGTAAGTCCCAGCAAAATCTGGAGAATTCCGGCCATCGATACAATCAGGAACGCTTCGAATATGTTTTGGGCATGACTGGTCACAATCACCGCAATGGCGACAACCATCGGTGCTGTAGGCGCTGAAATCTGGGTCGATGTCCCTCCGAAGACCGAAGCGAAAAATCCCACAGCAATGGCACCGTAAAGGCCCGCGTTTGGTCCCAGACCGGATGCGACACCGAAGGCGATTGACAATGGGAGTACGACTACGGTGACTGTCAGACCGCCGAACAGGTCTCCCTTGAACCGATCAAGACTGTATTCAGGTCGTAATAATTGTCTCATCTATATCCGAATAAAATATTTTCGGTCTCTGCGAAGTTGAGTGGTATTCGGTCCGATGGAAGAATGGAAGGCGCTGCCTTAGTTCTTGTGAATCTACGTATCGCACAATATTGTGCTTTTCGCTGAACTTTCAGATGCATATTGTTCAACCATCTCTCGCCGGAAACAGTTCCGATTTTTATTCGATAATGAAAAGGTGTCGTTCCACCGCATGCTCGTATCGGAGTCGGGGTAAACAAAGTGGGTCCGGGTGTCCGCTATTGGCTTCAATTCTGCTGCTTCAGACGAATGACGCCAGCCTGGTCAACAATCATGAGTTGTTGTGAACACAGCATTGAAGTTCGGCAGCACACAAGGCGATTGACATCCTGTTCGCAAATCCAGAAAGAGGTTTCGAACGCCACCGCGGGAAAATCATACATACTTGGTGTAACTGTCAATCAATGACCATTTGAACCATGGTTTTAACATCCCTCCACCGATCTTTACAGGATCAAATGCCGCGACTTGAAGGAAGTCAGTTCGATTCAAGTGCTTCATTTCCAAATGCCTCGACAGCATTGAGTGTTTCCTCCACATCGTTCCAGGCTGTATTGTGGTTGATGATGCAGAGTCGGAACGCAAATTTATTTCGAATGAGGGTTGAAGAAATAAATGATTTGTCCTCCCAGAACATGCGCACCATTACGGCCCTGTTTATCTCTTCCAGGGTCTCCTCATCAAGCTCCAAAGCCTCAGGGTTGTATCGGAAGCATATCACTCCCAGTGTCACCGGGTTCAGCTGCTCCAGACCGGAACGTCCGCTGATATGAACTTCCGCACGGCTGGCGTACTCCATTCCCCTGGACACCGCCCGTCGAAACGCAGCCATGCCGAACGTCTGTACAGACGTCCAAATTTTCATGGCGCGCGCCGAACGGCTGAGTTGGATTCCTCGGTTGGCGATGTTCGGATGGTTCGTCCCCCATACAGTGTCTTGAAGTATATCCGGTTTCATCGAGTACACATTTTCAAGACTGCTGAGGTGCTTGACCATCACGCAGCCGACTTCGTACGGTTGATAAAACCACTTGTGCCCGTCAAGCGTTATCGAGTCAGCCCGTTCAATTCCGTCTAGAATTGCCTTGCCTCTCTTCGTTATGATCGCGAAACCACCATAAGCCGCGTCAACATGAAACCAAATGTTTTGCGCTTCACAGAAATCCGCCAACTCAGGGAGTGGGTCGACTGCACCGGTCGCTGTCGTGCCGGCATTGGCGACCACGATCATTGGATTGTATCCGGCTTTTCGGTCGGCATCGATTGTGCCGGACAGTGCATGAATATCGAGACGAAAATTATCGTCGCTCGGAACCCGGCGAATGTTTTTCGGCGAAATTCCAATGACTCTGGCTGCGCGTACAAGGACCGCATGACTTTGATCACTCATGTAGATGGTTGCGCGTTCGGGGGAATTGGCGAATTCCCGAGCTGCAACGAAAGCTTCAACGGTGGCCGCTGAAGTGCCACTGGTCAGCAGGCCGCCCGCGGTGTCTGGAAGTCCAAGCCACTGGCGAAACCAGTCAAGGACAACCAGTTCCACTTCGGTCGGACCGCTTGCAACGAGCCATGTGCAGGAATTGATATTGAATCCTGCTGCCAAATAGTCTGCCAGAATTCCGGGCCAAGTGGGTGATGACGGGATGAATCCGAAGCAACGAGGGTGAGCATGGCGTAAGGCAAACGGCAGAATTTCGCTTCCCACTTGTTTGATGACATCCGCTGCGGGTCGTCCGCTTTCGGGCGGTGGCCTCTTCAGACTGTCGTCGAGTATATTTCGAAATTCACCATCCCACGCATCGTTGTCGGGTAGGTTCTTGAACCAATCTACCAGTATTCCTGATGCAACGCTCGCCAATTCAAGCATATCGTCGGGATTCATTTGAAGTTCGCTTGATTCCCCGTCTACGACATTTGTGGTTTGTTCCTTGAAACTCATTGTCTATAACCTATCCTCATTTTGATAGTCAGGTACAACTTAAATTCCCCAAGAGTGGGAATTCAGCAAAATAAAATCGATCCAGTTTGTTATTGTCTCGCCAAGCGGAATACTTCCGGAATTTCGATTCCCGTATCTACCAATTCATGTAGCAAGTCAACAGGTGGTTAATTGTAAAAATTTTCGATCGGTCGATTATCGACTGATATACGAATTTTCTTTAAGTTCTATCAAACCTGGGACCGCGGCCTGGAAAATGGGAATATACAGGAAATCGAACTGACTGTCCCGAATTGAACTCTTGCAGATAATTTATTACATTCAGATTAACGCCTGTGCAGATCAAGATTGTGCCAACGAACGGCAGGGTCATGTTCATTTCCTCAAAAATATCCAGCGACCGGAAATACGATCACGTACAGGCGGTTTGAAGTGCAGTACGAATCGCCGATATCCTTCGACACCCTTTAATTTGAGTCATCTCATCGACGCCTTGATAATCTGTTTTGCCAGCTGTTTGGCCTCTTCAAGGCTGTCTACAACATGGTCGTCTGGAACAAGGTTCAGGACATTCAAAGCCATCATGGTTTTGTAGATGGTTTCTGAAAATCCACACATGATGATGCCGATATTGTCATGAGCCGCCACTTCCGTGAGCTTTTCAATGACCAGGGCAATGTCGTCGTCGATATGCTGGGTTTCAGAGAAATTGAATATGATAACCTCATGATCTTTGATATCTTCGGCGGTACTGTTCACCAGTTTTGTTTTTGAGGCGACTGAAATGATCCCATTCAGACTTATCAGGCCTGTACGCGTCGAATATGGATCCAATTCTGTCGACTTTTCATCTCCATCAAAAAGGTGCAGGTCGAGAATGGCTGCCGATACAATGCTGTCCAGTTCGAATCGTTCAATCGTCCGAGCATGTGTCATCGCAGCAGCGATCAAGCCGAGCGCAACAGCGGCTAGCAGGTCGACAAACACAGTCAAGCCGAACGTCAACACCAGTATTCCCATACTGGGTCGCTGAATCAGATGTATGCGGCTGACGATCCTCCAGTCGATGACATCCCATCCCACCTTGATCAGCACTCCTGACAAGGCAGCAAGCGGGATCGGCTCCACCACATCACTCATTCCCAGCAGGATCAGCAAAAGTATGATTGCGTAGGAAATTCCCGATACAGTGGTGCTGGCGCCGGCCCGGATATTTGCCGCTGTTCCCGGTGGTGAACCGGATCCCGGCAGGCCTCCGACAAGTCCTGTAACTATATTTCCGATCCCTTGTCCGATCAGTTCACGATTTGGTTTGTGACGGGTTCCCGTCAGAGTATCTGCCATAACCGCCGAAAGCAGGCTTTCCACTGATCCAATCATGGCGAGAATGAACGCCGGTTCTATCGATTCCCAAAGAAGATTGAACCCTGGCAGTTCAAGTTGCAGCGCCGGCAGTCCACTGGGGATTTCTCCGATTACGGGAGCGTCGGAAAGCCAGAAAATACCGACAAGTGTTGCCACTGTCAGCGCCAGCAGTGGTGCTGGCACGAGTTTACTCAGACGTGAGGGCCAGAAGATGGAAATTCCAAGTGCGATCACACCGATGATCAAGGCGTGGTAATTGGCCGACTTCAAGGTCTCCGGTATCAAGTGAAGGGTTTCGACAGCACCTTCCGATACTGGCGACGAACCGAGGAGCGGCAGCAATTGAACAATGATGATGATCACACCGATCCCTGACATAAACCCGGAAATGACGACTCTCGGCGCATATTCAATATATCGACCGATCCCAGACAATCCCAACAATATCTGGAACAGGCCGGCTATTGAAACAATCAGGAACGCATGGGAAATGTTATCAGCATGGCTGGCGACGATGACCGCAATTGCGACCGCTACCGGCGCACTGGGTCCTGATATCAGGGTTGACGTACCTCCGAAGACCGCGGCAAAGAATCCGACGGCAATAGCACCGTAGATACCGGCGCTGGCCCCAAGACCTGTTGCGACCCCGAATGCGAGGGACAAGGGGAGCACGACCACTGCGGCGGTCAGTGCGCCAAATATGTCCCCTTTGAATTGAGCGAGGTTATAGCTGGGCTGTAGTGATAGTTTAATTGCCATGAGTGTTGAATTTCTGAGTCACATGGACTTTCCGTCACTGAAAAATGCAATAAGAACGGTTTTGAATCCGGTCGACAGTGAATCGCCTAAAATTGTACTGGTTGCTGAATGAAGGCTTCGGATTTCCAGAACTGCTGTACCGCAGGGTAAATTTTTTGCCTTCCACTGTTCTGATTTTAGTATCTATTTTTTTGCGGTAATTTTCAATCGCGGGAAACGACCGGATAGTTCGGACACAATTGCGGAATTCTGAGTCGGCAATGTGCAAGGCAATCGGAATGGGAGAGTTGTAAAATACCCGATATGCAAATGCATCCTGTTTCTCATATCAAACTGCATCTTTCCAAGGCATAGGGGACCGAAATCACAAGGACTTTATTCTCCGGTTTCCACGATTCACTGAAGAAAAACCGAAACTGATGTCATTAAATTGGAACGAAATTCGTATTCGTGCCGCCGAGTATTCCAGAGAGTGGCAGGATGCTGCATACGAAAAAGGCGAGACACAGAGTTTCTACAATGAATTCTTCCAGATATTTGGTGTAAAACGACGCAGGGTTGCTCGTTTTGAGGAGCAGGTAACCCGATTGGATGACTCACGCGGCTACATTGATCTCTTCTGGCCGGGCGTGACCTGATGCAAGCGGCAGACCAGGCCGGTGAGTATTTTGATGCTGTAAAGGACTCGGAAAAACCGCGCTATCAAATGGTTTGTGATTTTCAGACTTTCCAGTTGCTCGACCGAGAGAAACGAGAACAACGAACTTTCGCTCTTGAAGACCTGCCTCAGCATGTGGAAGTATTTGGCTTTATGCTGGGCCGCGAACCGCGAGATTTCGGCCGGCAGGATGCTGTCAGCATCAGGGCGGCAGAACTTGTGGGTCGAATTCATGACGGCCTCAGAGAGTCCGGGTATCCTGCTCATGATTTGGAGAGATTCCTGGTGCAACTGGTGTTCTGCCTGTTCGCTGACGATACTGGAATCTTCGAACCGCGCGACATATTTCATGATCTGCTACTTGATCGAACGAATGAGGATGGCTCGGACACAGGGATATGGTTGAAGCGGGTATTTGAGATACTGAATACCCCGGTTGACCAGCGTCAACGTAAACTCGATGAGGATCTGGCTGCATTCCCTTATGTCGATGGCATGCTGTTCGAACATTCCCTGGTTACCGCCGATTTTGACTCTATGCTTCGCAACAAGTTACTGGAAGCCTGCGAGTTTAACTGGTCAGAGATATCGCCAGCGATATTCGGTTCGCTATTTCAGTGCGTGATGGACAAGGATCTTCGCCGCGCGATCGGAGCCCACTACACGACCGAGCAGAACATACTGAAAGTGATCGAACCACTGTTTCTTGACGACCTCCGAGAGGAATTTTCGGCCATTTGTAAGTTGAAACGAAATCGGTTAAGTCGGTTGCAGGAATTTCAGCGAAAGTTGCGCAGATTGACATTTTTCGATCCGGCCTGCGGTTGTGGGAACTTTCTGGTCATCGCGTATCGCGAAATACGGCAACTGGAAATTGATGTACTCGGACAAATGGTCAAGTCCGATCAGCTAGACCTACATGCTCAGAGTCTGAGCATTGTGGACGTCGATCAGTTCTATGGCATTGAACTGGAAGAGTTTCCAGCGCGAATCGCCGAAACTGCACTATGGATGATGGATCACATCATGAACAATCGACTGGGTGAAGCGTTCGGGAATGTATATACGCGCATTCCTCTTAGTGCGACCGCACATATTGTATGTGCGGACGCTTTGGAAACAGAGTGGAACGAAGTTCTGCAGGCGGCGAGTTGCAGTTATATCCTGGGTAATCCTCCTTTCGCAGGTTCCAAGTACCAAAGCCCGGCACAGCGTACCCAGGTTCATCGTATTGCCAAATTCAAGAACATAAAGGGCACGCTTGACTACGTAAGTTGCTGGTTTCTGAAAGCAGCCGCATACGTCGAAGGCAAAACGAGAATTGGGTTTGTAGCAACCAACTCAATAGTACAGGGTGAGCAGGTGGGTCAGTTGTGGTCCTTGATGTTTGATCGTTATGGACTCGATATCACATTCGCACACGGTACATTTTCGTGGTCGTCCGAAGCACGTGGCGCGGCTCATGTCCACGTAGTAGTTATCGGGTTGGTGCGAAAAGAGTATCGACCGAAGTCGATGCGGTTATTCAGCTACCCTGATAATGCTGATCAGCCTGAAGAAAGTCGGTACAGGGCTATTTCTCCTTATCTTGTTCCAGAACTCGAGCGATTTCCGTATGTGGCCGTGCAAGCCAGTAAACGTCCGATCAATGGCTTTCGAATGCTAAAGACGGGTTCGAAGCCAATTGACGATGGCAATTACATTTTCAAGTCTCAGGCGGAGCGTGATGCTTTCTTGGATAAGGAGCCTGCGGCTGCTGAGTTCATTCGTCCTTACGTCGGGTCGAAAGATCTGATCAATGGCACTACCCGATACATACTGGCCTTGCAGGATGCGTCACCGGACAAGTTGGCGAATCTTCCAGAGGTACGGAAACGAATCCAAGCAGTGCGCGAGTTCAGACTGCGAAGTAGCAGTATTCCCACAATAAAACTTGCTGACACGCCATTGCTGTATCACATCAACGTTATGCCTTCCTCTCCGTTTCTGGTGATACCGGTGACGAGTTCTGAACGCCGGGAGTATGTTCCGATCAGTTGGTTGGAACCGCCTGTGATCCCAAATGTCGATACGAGAATACTTGCAGATGCCAGTCAGTCAGATTTTGCGTTGCTTACGTCGAGGATGCACATGACATGGCTTCGATTCGTCGGTGGGCGACTGGAAAGTCGCTATCGTTACTCCATCAGTTTGGTTTACAACGTATTTCCTCGTCCCGAAGGTGATCTTGATGTCTTGGAACCATTCGCGCAAGCGGTGCTTGATGAGAGAAAACACTATTCGGATACTACGTTTTCAAATCTGTATGATCCGGATTTGATGCCGGTCGGATTACGTAAGGCGCATGCCAATCTGGACCGTGCGATTGAACGGCTTTACCGACGCAAACCATTCGAATCAGATCGAGAAAGAATCGAATGTCTGTTTGAGCGCTACGAGCAATATGTCCAACCATTGCTCATTACAAAACGAGGCTACAGAAGTTTCGGACGGATGGTTCCGTCCGCTGTGTTTGGATAGACGGACAGCTTTGACTCTTCCAAATCTACTGATCATCTGCTCGGACGAGCATGCCCGCAAATTCAGTGGCTGTTATGGTCATCCGACAGCGAAAACTCCGACGCTGGACAAACTCTCCCGAAAGGGAACAACATTCGATAGTGCCTATACGCCGTCGCCCATCTGCGTCCCGGCTCGGGCTTGCCTTGCGACCGGTCTTCAGGTTCATGAGACGCGTTGCTGGTCATCAGCGGAGCCGTATTTCGGGCAACCGGAAAGTTGGATGCATCGCATGCGGAAGCTCGGGTATATGGTACTGTCATTTGGAAAACTGCATTTCAGGTCGAATCAGGATGACAATGGATTTACTGAGGAGTTTTTGCCCATGCATGTGGCCAATGACGGTTTGGGATGGCCGCAAGGACTGTTACGGAATCCTCTCCCTCCTTTCTTCGAAACCTCTGAACTTGCGCATCAGACGGGCCCCGGTGAAAGCGAATACACACAGTATGATCGAGAAATTGCGGAAGCGGCATGTCAATGGATCAAAAATTCCTCCTCGCAGACAGCCAACACTCCATGGATTCTGTTTGTGTCTTTCGTAAGTCCGCACTACCCGCTGACTGCACCTACCGAGTTCTACAAAATCTACGACGGCTGCAAGCCAGATGACAGTGTAGTACCCGCTTGCGGCGATGCCATCGATCATCCGGTTCTGAAAGAAATCCGCAGGTTCTGGGACTATGATGACTATTTTGATGACGCGCTTCGAATTGAAGCACAGAAGTGCTATTTCGGATTAGTCAGCTTTCTCGATGAAAATATCCGGCGAGTAATGGAATCTGTCGAAACTACGGGATCACTCAATGACACGGTCACGATCTATACCTCCGATCATGGTGAAATGTTGGGGCATCTGGGTTTCTGGACGAAATCGGTAATGTACGAAAACTCCGTTGGCATTCCACTTATCGCGTGCGGTCCGGGGTTTGATCGGGTTCGTTGCAAGACACCGGTGTCTTTGACCGACATAGCAACGACGGTTGAATATGCTGCGGGTATCGTATCAGCTGACAGCGAACATTTGAAACCTCAGGCGTTACAGGTCATCGGCAGGCAACGCAACCTCGATAGGGTGATTCTGTCGCAGTATCACGATGGCGGTACTCCCGAGAGTTTTTTCATGATTCGATATCGACAATGGAAATATGTCTACTACGCTGGCGGCCACCGACCACAGCTGTTCAATCTGAACGAGGATCCCATGGAGCTGGTCGATCTGGCACCTGACGAACGCTATCTGACTGAAAGACGGGAACTTCATCGACGGCTCTTGCGATTCCTTGATCCAGAGGATGTTGCACGACAATGTGAGATCGATCAGAAAGCCAGAATAGATGAGCTGGGTGGTCGCGAAGCAGTCTTGGCTATGGTAAGCTTCAACCATACTCCGGTAATCTGATCAGTTGCATCGAGCTTCGATTCTTGGGGTGCTATGACCGCATCCAAAATTGTCAGCATCACCCGGTGGCTCGCCCGCAGTCAAAAATATTCGGTATTTTCAACAATATAATGCCGACTGGAACATTCATAATGATATGAAGACGCAATTCGCCACTCCCCACCCGACAGCGGAAATTGAAATGTCCGCTGAGGAACAAAAGCGTTCCCGAATGCTCAGTGCATTGATTCTGTCGAAGATCAGGAATTCGGACCACAATGCAATACCCTTTTCAAGTTATATGGACCTTGCCCTGTATGCACCGAATTACGGTTACTATACATCCGCGGGAAAAGTTGTTGGTGCCGGAGGTGACTTCATAACTGCACCGGAAATAGGTGAAGTGTTCGGCATTCTTCTTGCGACCAAAATTGCTGAAAGTTGCGCACAGTTTGAACGGCCCCCCACACTGTGCGAGTTTGGTGCTGGCAATGGGACACTTGCAGTGCAGATTTTGAAAGAACTAAATCGCTTGGATGTTGAATTCGAACAATATGAAATTATTGAAGTCAGTCCATCGCTCAAAGGTATTCAACAAGATACATTCAGTCGCGCGGGGCATCAGGTCAGTCAACACATCAAGTGGCGGGAAAACCTTCCGGAATCAGGAATCGAGGGTATCGTGATCGCCAATGAGGTGGTTGACGCAATACCAGTCGAGCTATTTCTCAAGGTCGGCGATGAGTGCCGTCAGGGGTTCGTCATCGAAGCTGATTGCGGATTTGAATTGGAATACCGTCAACCGGTCCAGCCGAATTTTCGAAAATCCATCAATGCGCTGAGTCTACCAGAAATGGATCACGAATACTTCTCAGAACTTCACTGTCAGGCCGAAGCCTGGATGCGTACTTTAGCGGAAATGTTGAAATCCGGGTCGATTCTGATTGCTGATTACGGTTTCCCCGAACACGAGTACTACCATCACGACAGAAATAGGGGAACTTTGGTGTGTCATCGGCGACACAGACTTCTATACGATCCTTTTTCTTATATCGGATGTCAGGATATCACCGCACACGTCAACTTCTCGGGTTTAGCCCGAGCAGCGGTTGAAACAGGAATGGAAGTGAACGGATTCACCAATCTCGGCAGTTTTGTTGTTGACATTGGAACGATTGGCGGAATGTTTGATCGGGTAACAGAGAAGTCTGTTCAGTCTGCGACCCAGATC
The DNA here is from genome assembly GCA_963666625.1 of Arenicellales bacterium. Lineage (GTDB taxonomy): Bacteria > Pseudomonadota > Gammaproteobacteria > Arenicellales > JAJDZL01 > JAJDZL01. The sequence continues at coordinate 864,356 of OY762925.1, read as the reverse complement.
GACAAGCTAAGCAGTCCTAACGAAATGGGTGAAATTTTCAAGTTGATGGAATTGACGAAAAACTTCGATTCAACTGGATCGGGGTTCAATGTTTCAGATAGAACACATCGTCTCGGAATATCTGATCCGATGTTCGGATTAGCGGACTGAATGCAGTTTTTGGACAGGTGTTGGGTTTATGACAGATTTTTTGAGTTCTGGCCTGCTCGCATTCATTCAGGGAGCGACCGAGTTTCTACCGATTTCAAGCTCGGCCCACTTGGTGATTTTGCCACATTTTCTTGGTTGGAAAGATCAGGGACTGGCATTCGACATCGCTGTTCACGTTGGAACACTGGTAGCATCGCTCACCTACTTCCGGGATGACATCAGTAAGATTCTGGTTGCCTGGCTGAGGTCATTTTCCGGACGGGAAAAATTACAAGAGGCGAATACAGGTTGGTTCATCATTATCGCCAGCGTTCCGGTTGCGATAGCAGGAGTGCTGTTTCATGGGTTTGTCGAAAACGAACTCAGAAGTCCTGTCGTGATCGGGTCGGCAACCCTGATCTTCGCACTTTTGCTGTGGTACGCGGATAGATTTCGAAGAAGTGAGCGTACAGTGGATTCAATGAACTGGAAAGATGCGCTGCTGATCGGTCTGGGACAAGCAGTTGCGCTGATTCCCGGCACTTCCAGATCGGGAATAACGATCACTGTCGGCCTACTGTTGGGGCTCTCGAGGAAAGAATCCGCGAAATTCGCATTCCTTCTGGCCATTCCTGCGATTGCTATGGCCGGAGGTTGGCAATTTCTGGATTTGGTAGCTTCCGATTCGGTTACTGACTGGCTTTTGTTCGCGTACTCGGTTGTGATCTCTGCTGTAGTCGCTTTCCTTTGCATTCACTACTTTCTGCAATTTATTGAACGTGTCGGAATGATGCCTTTCGTGCTATATCGTCTGGTACTGGGTGTCGCAATTTTCGTATTGATCTGATGTCGAGAAACTTGAATTGGCAGGCGAATCAGGTGAATCTCCGCTTATGCCGGAACTCCGAGTCGAAAAATGCGTTGTCGCCCTTCATCTATAATGGTTGTCGTCCGATTGGACGGCAACATTTGAATTTCATGTCCTATCACAACTTCTCATATTCGCTCTGCATGAGTGTTCTGATGTGGTTGACTTTACGATTTGAGGCTGAGCGCTGAGATCAGGAATAATCGCGGGTAATTTGTGTGCAATCAATCCGCATAGGAACACGAGGCAGCGAATTGGCTTTATGGCAAGCCAATCATGTTGCCGACCTGCTTGGAAAATTTCACTCCGAAGTTCAAGTCGAAGTTATACCGATAAAAACCCTGGGCGATAGACGGCTTGATGTCCCACTGTCGCAAATTGGAGGCAAGGGCTTATTCATCAAGGAGCTCGAACGCAGTCTGCGGGAGGAGCAGGTGGATATCGCAGTTCATTCCATGAAGGATGTTACGGTAAAACTGGACCCTGAATTCTGCATTGAGGTCATCCTTGAACGTGGCAGCCCGTATGATGCGTTGGTATCCAATCGTTATGAGTCAGTTGATCAACTGCCTCCGAATGCGACAATCGGAACATGCAGTCTGCGCCGCAAGAGCCAATTGCAGGGTCTTCGTCCGGATTTGCAGTTCGTCACTTTACGGGGAAATGTGACCACCCGTGTGAAGCGGCTTGATGCCGGTGATTTCGACGCAATTGTTCTTGCAGTGTCGGGGCTGACAAGACTGGGGCAAGAAAATCGAATTACGCAGGTGCTTGAAGGTAAGGATCATATTCCCTCCCCGGGTCAAGGTGCACTTGGGATCGAATGTCGAAGTCGTGATAAGCAGATTCAGGAATTGATCGCACCTTTGAATCACGAAAAAAGCAGTATCGCTGTACATACCGAGAGGCTGACCAACCGCGAATTAGGCGGTAGCTGTGTTGCTCCAATAGGAATTCACGCCAGAGTTGACGATGAACGGATGGAAATGTCAGCGTTTATTGGTCGTGTTGATGGCAGTAGACGTATACGATCGTCTATTGAAGGCGCGACTGGCGATTCTACGACCATTGCACAAGCCTTGGCGGATGATTTAGGCCGACAGGGTGCTCGGGAAATTCTCGATGCCTGGGAGACAGGTTAGGTCTGGTTTGCATAGGAGTCTGGAAGGTGTCAGTGTACTCGTTACACGGCCGTCCGCTTATGCCGGGTATCTGATCGGCGAAATTGAGACTCGCGGTGGACATGCAATCGCTCTCCCAACCGTCGATGTGGAATTTACGGTTGAGGATTCGGGATTCCCGACCCTATTGCGCACGGATTCCGAGAGAAAGGTTGTAATATTCACCAGTCGGAACGCAGTTGACGCGGTCGCTGAATGGCTGAAAGGTAAAAATGGGATATGGCCTACTGCTCTGGAATGTGCTGCGGTCGGTCGTAAGACAGCACAGGCAATCCAAAGCGCATTTGGTGTTGATGATGTGGTTCATCCCGAGGCTAACCATGGAATTGATGGCTTGATGGAAATGGACAGCATGCAGAATCTGAGTCGGATGCCTTCCGTGGTAATTGATGGCGGAGGCGAGAATTCTGCGAAATTGTCGGAGATGTTGAAGCAGCGAGGCTCTCCTTCAGTCGCACACTTTATTGTCTATCGCAGAAATTGTCCCGATGTTGACATTGAATACGTTGCCGAATATTTGAATCAGGGTTCGATCGATTATGTTGTGATAACCAGTGTTTCAGGCGCATCCAACCTGTTTGGATTGCTGGGAACACAGTTGGCAGCCCGGTTAAGGGCATCATGTATTATTGCTTACAGTGAGAGGATCGCTGACTTTTTGTGTTCCGAGGGCTTTGAGCGGGTCATCGTTGCCAGCGAGTCTTGCGATGACGCTGTAGTTGAGGCGATGGAGGAATCCATACAACCTCATCGAATGAAAGCCGCACGCAAATATTGACTCTACCCGAGATGCGTTTGAGCGATTTAATTCCAGGATAGAAAAATGGCAGAAGAAACGATAGAAACGGTTTCACAGGAATCTTCCGATCAATCCGTGACCGCGAAGCAAGATCGCAAAACCAGAAAAATCAGTGTTGCCGCAAAATTCTGGATATTTATTGCGGTTGTATTTTCCCTGGCTTCGCTTAGTGCTGCCGGCTACTTGTTCTATCGACAGGAATTCAAGATTATTCAACAGTTCGCTTCAGAGAATGAGCAAATTCAAGATGTCGATAGTCGGATTTCGGAACTGAGCGGAAGTGTAGCCCAGCAGAAAAATCAACTGAGCAGTGAGTATCAGAAACTGGTCGATGAGATTGACGAAACCGGTGACGGGCTGAAGCGTCTCGAGAGTAGGTTGCAACAGTCAGATGAGCAATTCGCACAGCAAGTTGACGGTATCAAAAACTCCATCTCTGCGATCTACGAGAGTCAAGAGGATGCAACAGATGACTGGAAACTCCACGAGATCATTTTTCTCATGGTTATGGCGAAACATCGGATTGAGATTGCCGGAGACGTGGATTCTGCACTACTTATCTGGCGGGTTGCTGAAGATCAGTTCCAGCAAAACTCCGACCCGCGACTGTATGACGCGAAATTAGCGATTGAGAAAGAAATCGCGGCACTTGAAGGGGTGCCAACCATAGATTTGGGCGAAATTGCGAGTCGCCTGTTGAGTTTAGCCGGTGATGTCGAGAATTTGCCCCTCAATCTCTCACCTGCCTCAATTTCACGTAGAGTTGACAGCGAAGACGAGGACTCTGAACAACCTGTCGGGCAGGGGGATTCAGCAGTATCTGGAATTCTCTCAGAAGTCTGGATTGATATCCGATCACTTGTTCGCGTGAAAAAGATTGATCTGTCCGAACAGTCACTCCTCAAACCGGATTTGAAAATAAATGTGGTTGAAAACTTGAAATCAGCATTGTTTACCGCTCAATCCGCTGCGATTCGCTCCGAACAGCAGCTGTATCAGGGAAATCTCGAGTACGTCAGAGATACCATCAGTCGACATTTTTCTCCTGATTCATCCTTGGTAGTTGAGTTTTCGAACGAGATCAGCGAATTGATTGCAACGGATATCGTATTGGACATTCCAGACCTTTCGGGCTCCATCGAACTTCTTGAACAGGCGCTTGATTCAGGTGTCGCGGAATAATCTAATGTTCTACCTGATCTTACTGCTGATTCTGAGCGCTATTGTTTCTGTCGTTACGATCTATGTGATCGGCGAGCCGGGTTACGTATTTCTGCAGTGGAGCGACTGGCAGATCGAAACTTCTCTGATCCTTGTAGTTGCGGCGATCTTTATTCTCATTGTTGTCTTGTATGTGCTATTCGAGCTGATTACCGGTATTTTTGGACTTCCCGGCCGTATCGGCCGATCCTATCGGGAATACAAAGACGCGAAACGATTGATCAAGACCGGCCAAGGGTTCAAGTTTCTTCTTTTAGGTGATTGGGACAAAGCTGAGAAATTACTGAACAGTATGGCGAAGCACCTGCCTGATCCTGAATTCAACTACCTGGCGGCCGCCTACGCAGCCGAAAAGCGCGGCGACTCGAAGAAAAGGGAGGAATATCTGGATAAGGCCCGAGGAAACAATGGAGACAATAATCATGTTGTCGCACTTGTGAATTGTCGATTTCAGATCGCTCGCGGTGAGTATGAGGATTCAATCGAAGAACTGAAAAGACTATGCTCGCATTTTCCCAACAATCCTGTCGCGTTCAGAATGTTGGCCGAAGTCTATCAGAAAACCGGCGACTGGGCGGCTTTGGATCAGCTTCGCCCTCACTTGCAGAAAACGCAGGCCTTTACATCTGATGAATTGCAATCGTTGACCTCCCGTGTACTGGAACACCGTCTGAAATCAGCCGAGACTGCCAGTGACCTGTTCAAAATTTGGAAAGGGCTGTCTTCACGCGAGCAAAACATTGGGAAACATGGAGTGTTCTATGTCCGCAGACTTCTCGAATTTGATCGTCACCAGGAAGCGGAAAAGATAATTCGAAATATTCTCGGCCGCAGTTGGTATTCCGAACTCGCGTATCTGTACGGATTGGTCGACGGTAGACTGAACAATCAAGATTTGTATAACACAGTCGTCAAGTGGCTGAAAGAGCATCCGGAAGATCCAGAGTTGTTGCTTACAGCGGGAAAACTCGCAATCCGCAACGAGCTCCCGGACGAGGCGGTGGAATATCTCCGGGCTTCGGCTGACAGCGGTGGTAGAACGGAGGCAACGGAAGAACTCGGAAAACTGTTACTGGAGCAGCGTCGTATCGACGACGCTGTGGACGCCTATCGCCAGGCGCTGTCGGGTACCACCGACTAGCACCACTATCGGTTCAGTTTTCCGATGCCGATGGATATAGTGTATCGGTGGAAAATTCGAACGAATCGTAATACAGATGATTTGCGTCGAGTCCATGGTTCGGAAATGTTTCACGAATGACATCAATCATGGGAGGCGGTCCGCTGGCATAGACATCATAGTCTGCCAAGTCGGGATAATGGCGAAGTACAGATTCGTGTACCCATCCTGTCTCACCGTTCCAGTTATCCTCTGGAAGAGGTTCGGACAATACAGGAGTGAAATTGAAGGTCGATGGATGCAGTTCGGTCCACGCTTGTGCGGTTTCGTGCATGTACAAATCGCGAAATGCGCGCGCACCCCAAAAAAGGTGAATTGGACGGTTGACGCCGTTGCTCAACGCATCCTCGATCATTGCGTTCAGCGGTGCGAACCCGGTACCGCCCGCGATCAGGATATTTGGACGCTTGGAGTCCTTTCGCAGAAAAAATGTGCCGAGCGGTCCTTCGAATCGAAGAATGTCGCGCGACTTCATTGACTGGAAAATATGAGTGGTGAATCGTCCATTCGGGACGTGACGAACATGCAAGGTCAATGTTTCACCATTTGGTGGATTGGCAATGGAAAAACCGCGTCGTCGTTGATCACGCATCATCACGTCGATGTATTGACCGGGAATGTAATTGAAGAAAGCCTCACCAGGTAACTGCAGTTTGAGTTCCATCACATCATGTGCCAGAAGGCTCAACGTCTGAACCCGACAAGGCAGTTTCTGGATATTGATGTTTGACAGTGTTGAAATCTCTTCGGCCCGAACCTCAAGGTTTTCCATCGGATGTGCACGACATAGCAAGACGGCACCGGCTTCCCGCTCGTCATCCGTCAAGGCAGATTTGTCATACGGTTCGTAGGTGACCTTGCCTGAGATCAACAATGATTTGCATGCCGCGCATGTTCCGTTTCTGCAGCTGTAAGGAACTGCGGCACCCTGCCGCAATATGGCATCGAGGATAGTCTCATCGCGACGAACCGCGTAATCTCGTCCCGACGATAAATTTTTAACTTGAAATTCGGACATGAAATCTTCCACTTTATGAGAAAATGCCCTCAGATACAGGAGACAGAACTGAACAACATTTTAAATTATGCCTGAACTCCCGGAAGTCGAAACAACTGTTCGCGGCATCTCGCCGTTTTTGGTTGGGCGGAGAATCACGAACCTTGTAGTTCGCGAACCCCGACTGCGTTGGCCAGTACCTGAATCACTTGCGAGTCAAATTGCTGACAAGCGGGTGACGAATATCAGTCGACGAGCAAAATACATCCTGATTGAGTTTGAATCCGGTCACGTTCTTATACATCTTGGTATGTCCGGAAGTCTAAGATTCGCATCCATTGGCGAACACTTCAAGTTCCATGACCATGTCGACTTTGAAATTGACTGCGAAAGGTTGCTGCGCTTTCATGATCCGCGTCGGTTTGGGTGCGTATTGTGGATTGATGATGACCCTGCAGAATTCAGATTGTTGAAAAATCTCGGTCCGGAACCGCTGACCGACGAATTCAACTCGGGTTATCTGTATGAGATATCGCGAAATCGAAAGACTGCGGTGAAGAACCTGATTATGGACAGTCACGTAGTGGTGGGTGTCGGCAATATCTATGCTTCAGAAGCCTTGTTTCGGGCGGGTATTCGGCCCGGGACCCGCGCCAGTCGAATCTCCAAGCCGAAATTCCATCGATTGGTTACAGGGATCAAAGATACCTTGAATGCCGCAATCGCGGCCGGTGGAACTACCCTGCGAGATTTTGTCAATGGCTATGAAATGCCCGGCTATTTCAGTCAGGAACTTCTAGTCTACGAAAGGGCGGGCAAACCCTGTAGGGTGTGTCAGACCCCAATCAGCAGAAAGGTGATCGGACAGCGTTCGACCTATTACTGCCGGAAGTGCCAGAAGTGAGTCATGACTGCTTGTCAATTACCGGGATATCAGCGATGATGCGTCGGTATTTATCCAGCAACTGCATTTCGGATTCGGTATTGTCGGGGTCAACTATGATGCATTCAACCGGGCAGACTTCCACGCACTGCTGAGTGTCGAAATGCCCGACACACTCAGTGCATAAAGCCGGGTCGATCTCGTAGATTTCCGGGCCCATGTATATAGCATCATTCGGGCATTCCGGTTCACAGACATCGCAGTTGATGCATTCATCAGTAATTAGAAGAGCCATAGATAAAGTTTGGATTCAGCCTTTGAGGTTTTACAACTGTAATCGTGTTTCTAATGATGTCCGTAGGACAATCATCATAGAGTGCTCCGAGCATACAGGACATCCGTACAACACTCATTTCAACGCCGTCCCACCTGTACAATATTTTAAGGGAATTTCCCGAATCACCAAATCCTGAGATTTCACCGGATGATGAACGATTATCTCATTGATATGCACAACGTGACGGTCTATCGCGGCAGTTCGAAGATTCTCTGCGAATTTTCGCTACAGCTTCCGCGCGACCGGAGTATTGCGATTTTGGGTCCCAACGGGGCAGGGAAGTCCACATTGCTGAAGATGTTGATGCGCGAGCTTTATCCGGTACGCAATGAAGATTCATGGGTTCGGATTCTCGGGAAGGATACCTGGAATGTGTGGGAACTGCGACGGAATCTCGGGTTTATCTCGCAAGATCTGCAAAATCGCTACTTGGGTTATGTGAAGGGTATCGAAGTTGTCATGTCCGGATTTCATTCGAGTGTCGGCTTATATGACCACCAGCAGTTTGAATCCTCATGGACGGATCTTGCGACTCGTATCATGACAGATTTGGGAATCAATCATCTGAGTGATGACGAATATTCGCGCATGTCAACGGGCGAACAGCGAAGGTTTCTTTTGGCAAGGGCATTGGTTAGCGATCCGAGCACGCTGGTATTGGATGAACCCACGAGTGGACTCGACCTGAACGCAACCTTTCACTATCTTCGAATTATCAGAAATCTGATACAGAATGGTAAGCAACTGGTGCTGGTTACACATCATATTCACGAAATTCCGCCGGAAGTCTCTCTAGTGGTGTTGCTGAAGAACGGCCGTATTATCGAATTGGGCGACAAACGGGAACTGTTGACCGACAACAAGCTGAGTGATCTTTATGAAACTTCGATGAATGTTGTGACCGCCAATGGCTATTACCAGGTTTTGCCCGGTGGATAAGCCGAAATTCACGCAATTGTAAGTTGCCCTCTGAATCATTACTGCAATTTGCGGTTATAATTTGACAGTAACCGATGTGATTGCCATTCGCGCTTGAAGCATCGGCGACTTCTTGTTGGAATACGGACTGCTCTGCCATGTCCGAAATCTCGAAATATTTTGTGTCCCAATGAAAATCAATACTGAATCTGTAATTGTAGGAGCGGGTCCATGCGGCTTGTTTCAGATATTCGAGCTTGGATTGCTTGGAATCAAATGTCATATCGTCGACTCCCTGCCTATGACGGGAGGTCAATGCTCAACGCTATATGCGGATAAACCGATCTACGACATACCGGGCTATCCTGTCGTAGGTGGCCAGGAACTGGTCGATCTGCTCGTAAAGCAGGCATCACCTTTTGAACCGGGGTACGTGCTCGGCGAACAGGTTACAGGCGTACAAAAACGCGATGACGGAAGATTTGACGTCAAGACATCATCAGGCACTGAATTCGACGCTGGTTCGATCGTCATTGCCGGTGGACTTGGCGCGTTTGACGCTCGACCGCTGCGTACGCCAGGTGCTGCACAGTATGCTGGAAAGAATCTGAATTATCACGTAGCAGACAAAGAAAAATACCGTGGAAAACGGGTAGCGATTCTGGGCGGTGGAGATTCGGCACTCGACTGGGTGCTTGAGCTTCACGGTATAGCCGAGAGTGTGGTACTGGTTCATCGCCGACAGGAATTTCGAGCACAACCAGCGTCGGTTGCGAAAATGAAGCAACTTGCTGCCAGTGACGGAGATAGCATGACCTATCACATTGCGCGTATCGAAAGAATTCATGAAGAAAATGAGAAGCTTTCAGGAGTTCGGATAGTTACCTTCAGCGATGATCCGGAAACAATAGATATTGAATTTGACGAGTTGCTTGTTTTCTATGGTCTTTCACCCAATCTTGGTCCAATCGCGGAGTGGGGCTTGCAGTTGGACCGCAAGACGATCTCGGTGGACACAGAAGACAGTCAGACGAATGTTGCGGGCATTTTCGCGATCGGAGACATCGTTTCCTATCCCGGGAAAAAGAAACTAATTCTATGCGGGTTCCATGAGGCAGCTATGGCTGCATTCGGGGTGCAGCACTATCTATATCCGGAAATCAAACAGCGAGTACAGTTCACGACAACCAGTCCCATCATGCATGAACGATTGAAGGTGGATGGCGAGCTTTGATGTGTTTCTGATGTTGTGCGAATAGTTGATTGCGAGCACATTATGGAGTTGGCATCGGTCGATGCCGCTTTCAATGTAGCCGACCGAACGGTTGCCGGAGATTCGTCAAGACTTATTGGCGCACCCTGTCACCGTTGGATTGGTCGAGTGAGATATCCGACCTGGATTTGCAACAGGCCCTCTCGTTCTACAAATTCCACAATTGTTTCGACACCTTCGCCAACTTTCATATTCGTGAAGACGAACGGAAGTTCCCCTCGCATACGTCTGGTGTCGTTTTCCATTACGTCCAGCGAAGCTCCGACGTAAGGCGCCAGGTCGATCTTGTTGATAATCAACAGGTCAGAGCGCGTGATTCCGGGCCCGCCTTTACGGGGAATCTTGTCGCCCGCTGAAACATCAATCACGTAAAGCGTCAGATCGCAAAGTTCAGGACTGAAGGTTGCGCTTAGGTTGTCGCCGCCGCTTTCGACGATAACGATGTCCAGATCATCGAACCTGTGATGCAGCTCGTCAATCGCTGTCAGATTCATTGATGCATCTTCCCGAATCGCGGTATGCGGACAACCGCCGGTTTCCACACCGACGATTCGGTCCTCTTCAAGACTCTTGCTCCGCACAAGAAACATTGCGTCTTCCTTGGTGTAAATGTCGTTCGTAACGACTGCGATTTGGTATTTATCTCTCATTCGCTTGCAAAGCGCGTCCACCAGCGCGGTCTTGCCAGATCCGACGGGGCCTCCGATACCAATTCTCAATGCACGTTGATCGTTCATTTTGACTACCTTTTTCTACGAACGGAAAAGTCGACTGTACTGCTGTTCGTGAAGTGCGCTGCCGATCGCAAGCGCAGGCGAGGCCTGTCCGATCTCCGCGTCGCAAATGGTCCGGCTGTGCTCCACGAGATTCGGTATGCAGTCGCGCAGGTAGAGCAGCATTCTCTGGCCATCCGTCTGGCCTAGCGGGATCAGCTTGACCGCGACAGCAACCTGATGGTCGCACCAGGCCCACAGGTAACCAAGCCGCATGTCGTCTTCGCTGATGTCCCAGTGGCAGGCAGCAAGGCTGAAAAGGGTGGCCCAATTGCTGTCAAAACTGTCTTTCCAATCTCGTGCACGTTCAACACCGAGGTCGCTCATCAGCCGCGCAAGTGCAATACCCATGTGCTGATCTTCGGCAAGCAGTTCCGCGGTTTCTCGCGAGGCTGATAGAATTCGACTCCATTTGAGCACCGAATCCAGGTCGTTATCTGACCATGCGACGTACAAGCGGCTGAGGATCGGCAAATCCAGAAAACAGATATTGTGGGCGGCAAGCTCGGCAATCCAGTTTCTGGCGCTCGCATAGTCATTCACCCAATTCGCTCTGACTGCGGATTCGAGACCTGTTGAATAAGCGTAGGCACCAATTGGCAACGTTGGACTGACCAGCTGCAGCAGGGGCAACAGACCGGAATTTTGTGTCGCCGAATTCATTTCAGTGATTGTGTTTGTGATAAGCGCCTGCTTCAGGTTCGAACGCAGCCTGTCCGACAGTGACATTCAGACCGAACCTGCGAACCATGTCGTCGAGTACATGATCGTGCAGATAGCGAATCCAGCCGTTACCGATTTGAAGTGCGACGTGTCGGTTGCCGAGATGATAGGCGACTCGGGTCAGTTCCAGTGCATCTTTGCCGTGTACAGTCGAAACTGTTTCCAATGCAGACTTCACCGTCACCACAAAGCCGTCATCGCTACCGAGTTGGTCGCCATCGCGAAGCACTGTTCCGTGCTGCAGACGCACACCTATTTCCTCCCCGTTGTCCAGAAATGCACGCAGCAGACTGCGCTGGCGCTTGTTATACGGCAGCGTCAAGAGCGCATCGGGCGGCGCTTCCATTGATACCATTCGATTCAGTTCGCGCATGATCAGAACAGAAAATAGCGTTGTGTCATCGGTAATTCTGTAGCGGGCTCGCAGTACAGCAGCTCGCCATCCGCTTTCACTTCGTAGGTTTGGGGATCAACCTCGATATCCGGCAGATAGGTATTGTGAATCATGTCTGCCTTTGTTACTTTCCGACAGCCTTCCACTGGCACAACACGCTTTTTGAGTTCGAGACGCGCTGCAACATCGCTTTCAACTGCGGCTTTCGAAAAGAATGTCATGCATGTCTGCGATGGCGCGCGTCCCAAAGCGCCGAACATGGGTCGGTAATGAACCGGTTGCGGGGTGGGAATGGATGCGTTCGGATCACCCATCGCCGCCGCGGCTATCATGCCGCCCTTGATGACCATGGATGGCTTAACTCCGAAAAATGCTGGTTTCCACAGTACCAGATCAGCCAGCTTGCCGGTTTCAATTGAGCCGACCTGATGGGCGACTCCGTGGGAAATTGCCGGATTGATGGTGTACTTCGCAATATAGCGCTTGGCACGGAAATTGTCGTGTTCAGCTGGATCGCTTTCCAGCGAACCTCGCTGAACTTTCATCTTGTGCGCGGTCTGCCAGGTTCTTGTTATCACTTCACCGATACGCCCCATGGCCTGGGAGTCGGAGGCGATCATGGAAAACGCCCCCAGATCGTGCAGTATGTCTTCGGCTGCAATTGTCTCTCGTCGGATTCTTGACTCTGCAAAAGCAATGTCCTCAGCGATGTTCGGATCAAGATGGTGACATACCATCAGCATGTCGAGATGCTCATCCACCGTGTTGATCGTATAGGGGCGTGACGGGTTGGTGCTGGAAGGCAGCACATTTTTATGACCGCATAACTTGATGATATCGGGGGCGTGACCTCCGCCTGCTCCTTCAGTGTGGTATGCGTGTACTGTCCGCCCGTCAATCGCCGCCAGCGTATCCTCGACAAAACCGGATTCGTTCAAAGTATCGGTATGTATCGCAACTTGCACGTCGTATTTTTCGGCGGCATTCAGACAGCAATCAATCGCTGCGGGTGTAGTTCCCCAATCTTCGTGCAACTTAAGGCTCATCGCGCCCGCTTCAATCTCTTCATGCAGTGTGAGTGGAAGACTGACGTTACCCTTGCCCATGAAGCCGAAATTCAGCGGTAAGTCCTCAACCGACTGATACATGCGTTGAATGTGCCATACACCAGGCGTGCAGGTTGTCGCATTGGTGCCTGTCGCAGGGCCTGTTCCACCGCCGATCATGGTCGTGATTCCGGACATCAGCGCATCTTCCGCCTGTTGCGGACAAATGAAGTGAACATGGGCGTCAATTGCCCCGGCAGTGACAATTCTCCCTTCGGCTGCGATGACCTCTGTACCGACTCCGATTACAATGTCGACGCCCGGCTGAATATCCGGATTGCCAGCCTTGCCGATTTTGATGATCCAACCGTACTTGATACCGATATCAGCTTTGATGATTCCCCAGTGGTCAAGTATCAGCGCGTTTGTGATAACCGTGTCCATGACCTCGCGGCCGCTCCGGTCGCTTTGCCCCATTCCATCCCGAATGACCTTGCCGCCGCCGAATTTTGCTTCTTCGCCGTACAAGGTCTTGTCTTCTTCAACCTGAATCCAAAGCGATGTATCCGCCAGTCTCACACGATCACCCGTAGTCGGACCGAACATCTCAGCGTATGCTGTACGGTCAATCCGACTCATCAAGCGCTCCTGAAATCATGCCGCGGAATCCATATACGCAACGCATGCCACTGTACTCAACCAATTCCACAGTACGCCTATAACCCGGTTCGAAGCGTACCGCAGTACCGGCCGGAATATTCAATCTAAACCCGCGAGCCGCGTTTCGGTCGAAATCCAGCGCTGAATTGACCTCGTAGAAATGGTAATGCGATCCGACCTGAATGGGTCGATCTCCCGTATTGGCGACACCTATCGACTTTGTCCTGCGGCCGGAATTAAGTTCAATATCGCCAGCTACAGTTACAATTTCCCCGGGAATCATGCTGTCGTACTCCATTCAGACAATCGGATTGTGGACAGTGACCAATTTGGTACCGTCCGGAAACGTCGCTTCAACCTGGATGTCATGCAACATTTCCGGTACGCCCTCCATGACATCGTCACGTGTAAGCAACGTGGTACCGTAAGCCATCAGTTCTGCGACTGTCTTGCCGTCACGGGCGCCTTCAACGATTTCAGCGGAAATCAGAGCGACCGTCTCCGGGTAGTTCAATTTCAATCCGCGCGCCTTGCGTCGCTCCGCGACTATAGCGGCAGTAAACAGGAGCAGCTTGTCTTTTTCTCTTGGTGATAATTCCATAACGAACCCGTAAGGCCGGATCAGATCATTCTATTCTCTTCATGTGTTCCAAATGCGAGGTTCAGTGCTTTTTGCTCCTAGAACCAGAGGCCGCAGTACCCGCCATGCCTGCCGCAGAACTTCCTTTGCCTGTTCGGCATCTTCACCGAGGTAGCGGCAAATGAGAACCCCTTGCAGTTCGGTCACGGCGAACAAAGCATTTGAATCCGTATCGACGCTGGTACGCACTGCGTCCAGTAGAGAAGGGTCGCTTCGGGAGCATGCGAACAATCCGACGACCGGATAGTTTTGTAATCCCCAGTCGGCTTTCATCACCGGGTGATTCGTGACGTATCGTGCTCGTTCGAGAAGAAGCGGTACATTTTGTCTCCATAACTCGAAGCGATGCCGGATGTTGCAGTGATTTAGATTTTCTCCGCTTGCAGGTCGTCCCAAACAGGTGATTTCGCCGCCCATGAAGATTGCATCGAAGTCCAGCTCGACCCGAACCAGCGCGTTCGAGTCCGCTCCGTCAAATAGAATTGTCTCCTGCGGCAGCCATTCGATTGACGCATGCGATGCAATTCGAATTTCAGTACGCTGAATAGCCGTCTTGCCATTACTGCGATAAATTTTAGTTGCCCCAGGAGTCGTTAACAAGCCCCTTGCATTTTCGTCAATGTCAATGCGAATTTCGAGTCCATCGCCGCCAACGATGCCGCCGGGAGGATGCACGAGATAGACGTGGCAAACCGCTTCGGATTCCGGGTAGAAAGGACGCTGAACGCGAAGTGGACCGCGATGGGTTTTATCGAGCAGGACAGTTTTCCCGTCGCGATTGGCAAATCGCAGTCCAAGCGTGGCACACCAGCCTTCGCTGTTACGCGGAATCGAAGACTCAATGTGAGTATTTCGTTCCGCCTCGGTCTGCGGGAATTCAATTTTCAAGATTTATTCTCTACGAGAAAGCAATATTTGACCTGTCGTACTGTTGATTTCGCGATAGAAATCCAGAAAAAAATAAACCTATTTATTCTATTTCGTTGGTCAATTTTCACTTTCCATCCATTGGGTGAATGTTCACTGACCATTTATAAGAAAGCTGTGAAATTGTAGCATACGAGCGGGCGGACACTAGGAGCATGTCCTGATTCGCTACCTTTCCGAATCAAGTAGTCTGCTCAGCTGATTCAATTTACCTTTTTGTAGCCATCATCGTCCAGTGCATCGTTAATTTTCGCCTTGATTCGACGAAACTAGGTGCGAAGTCGAATTGTTGTCATCGGATGATGCGACAAAATTTCTCGACAGCTGCAGCAATTGGTTGGCATGCATCGAATGGCCGATCGATCGAGATGTGGAAATCGACCTCATTTTGAATGAAACGAGGCATCGTACACAATAAAATATTTGCATTGTTTGTTAACCAGGATATACGGATTCTCAAATCATGAGTGGATATGCACAAGTCCTCCACGCGCTTGGTCCTCCGGAAAACATGAGCTGGGAGCACTGGCCGATTTCCGCACCTGCTTCTGATGAAGTGCGTCTGCGCCACACTGTCATCGGCTTCAATTTTGCCGACACCTACCATCGAGGTGGTATCCCACACCCGTGGCCTGTTCCACCCTGTCCGGTGGTGATTGGATTTGAAGCGGTCGGTGTTGTAGAAGACATCGGTAGTGAGGTGACAGGATTCGAAGTTGGCGATCGGGTGGCTTACGCAGTACCCCCGCTTGGCAGTTACTCGGAGGTTCGAAACTATCCCACCAAACATCTTGTCCATGTTCCCGATGGGCTTCAGGACAAACAGGTTGCAGCATTGCTACTCAAGGGTATGACCGCATACTACCTGTTGCATCAGACTTATTCTGTCCAACCCGGTGATACGATCTTGGTTCATGCGGCCGCAGGTGCCATGGGGCAGATATTGTGTCAATGGGGGAAGGCACTTGGAGCGACTGTTGTCGGAACGGTCAGTACCGATGAAAAAGCACAGGCCGCACACGAGGCCGGCTGCGATCACCCGGTTGTACGTTCGAAGGAAAGTTTTGTCGACAAGGTATGGCAGGTATCCGGTGGAGAAGGGGCTGCTGTGGTGTACGAGTCTATTGGTAAAGACACACTTCAGCAATCGCTGGACAGTCTGCGTCCTATGGGTATGTGCGCCGCCTACGGACATGTCTCCGGGCCGCCGGACCCGGTTGACATCATTCACGATCTGGGACGTCGAGGCTCCCTGTTCATCACTCGTCCGGCGATCATGCACTACGTCGACAGGCGAAAGGATCTCGAAATTGCAGCAAAAAAATTATTCGAAGCGATACGCGACGGTACAGTCAAAGCCAATGTCAACTATGAGTATGCCCTTAAGGACGCGGCCCGGGCGCATCAGACAGTCGAGAGCGGAACAACTGTAGGCGCGACGGTTCTGATTCCTTGAAACTGTTCATGCCTATCAGATGTCCGGCCGAAACTCGCCGTCGGTAAGCTTGGTGGGCAACCTCAAAGACGCCAGCAACTCAACGAAATATCTGCCGCTGGGCGACTGATGAAATAGATTCGCCGGGATGAAACTCCATAGCGTATGTGGTAAATTGAAGTCTGCAAGTCAATTAATCTGTACTCACGAAATTTCTGGTGAACAACACGCTCAACAGCAGCGAATTGTACAGAAGGCGACATGAAACCGAAGCGAATTTAACGGAGCATCTGAACCTTCGGATTCATCGTTCCCTCAGCTGGCTGGAACGCGCGGAGAAGCAGACTGACGACGACTCTGCATTCATATTCTACTGGCTGGCATTCAACGCGCTCTACGCCCGAGAGCGAATTGACCATGTTGAATTGATGGAAAGCGAAAGAGACATCCTCGGACAGTATTTCGACAAGATTGTGACGCTGGACAAAGATCACACGATTTACGATGAGTTTTGGCAGCGATTCTCTGATCCGGTTCGGAATTTACTGGCAAACAAATTTGTCTTCCAACCGTTCTGGAACCATTTCAACAACGTTCCCGGCAATGATGACTGGGAGCAACGATTTGAAAAATCCAAGATGATGAGCCTGGTTGCGCTGAAGCATGAAGACACCGGGAAAATCCTCAAATTGGTATTTGATCGACTATACGTTTTGAGAAATCAGGTGTTTCACGGTGCGGCGACGTGGCACAGCAGTGTCAATCGAGAGCAGATCAGGGATTCATTGAATATTCTTGCGTTTTTGGTACCGATTCTGATTGATCTGATGATGAAAAATCCCCAGGAGTCTTGGGGGCGACCATATTATCTGGTGGTCAAATGATGAGGATGATGTTTATAGTCGTACATAGACATGGCGCTTGCGACATACCATCTTTCGGGACGGACGATCCGTTCCGTTCCGCGAGCCTGAGCGTCCCCCTGACTACGCGTGCTGCGTGGCGGTTCCTGGAGCAACAAACCGAGGAACCTTCGCTCGGCGAATCGCAACAGGAACGAGGCAGGGAACCGAAACAACAAAAACGGGTTCCGTGTTGCCCGCACGCCTTGAAGCCGGAGTCGGATGCCTCATGGGGCATCCGGGTGTGTATGCAGGTGTTGAGGGACGTTCATGACGAGAAAAAGTTCTGTGTATGTCTTGCCTGCAATGTCAGGGACATGCGCAGGGCACGCTCAAGGGAAGTTGTGCTATCAAGTGCAAGGGACCCCTTTTTGTGGATAGCCCGAGTAAATGCAACAAGCGTTCGACGTTTCATCTTCTGAAGTCCGTTGTCATAAAATTTGCTGAAATTCACCCTAACATCTGCACCAGACAGTCAATGTTCCCTGCTATATACATAATCATGATTGCCAATCTTGTAGAAAACGGCGTGATTTCCTTTGTCATGCAGTTTGTAAAGCATGAGAATATCTCGTTCTCCATATTCGCCAGGGAATAAAGTTAATGACCTGAATCCCTTTAAGTTAGCTTTGCTCAATTCATGATCCCTGTGATTGGTTTGAAGATAGAAATCAATTCTCTCTTTCAGATGATCCCAAATTTCTCGAATCAAGTTGACTACGTTCCTATTGTCCACGTAAATTTTTAGATCCGCCTGAAATGAAGGAGTAGAAGAAACTTACCTCGACTTTCTTTTTCTTATCTTTCTTTGCGGACCTTCTTCAAGAATGTCATCAAATAAAATTTCAACATTCATTTTCTGAATTGATCAAAAAACGTGTCAAAGTCTTTCACAAGAATAAACTCTCCTTTTTCTTCCATATCTCGAAGGTCTTTTTCCGCTCGTTCGCTCAGTTTATAGATGTTATATTTTTTTTGCATCTGCTGATCTTCCAAATTATGTTCTTTCTCGTCAAATTTCATATTGAACGCCTCCAACATCAGTCGATTAAATTTCCCTTTCCTGCTATGCCACCAGACAGCAGTGCCGTTTGATCAATTTAATCTTGCTTGCGAAGTTTTTGCGGGTTGAAAATTACTTGCAGGCATCGGGTCAAGTTTCTGGAAACTCCGTGAATTTATCCAATGTCTTTAGATGCTATGTGCGGCTTTTTTGGTTCGTAGAATAAACGAAATTCAAATACCGTTTTTTTTTTCAAAAAAACCCATCTTGTTCATCTTCCAACAGAGATTTGACGTTGTATTTGCATGCGAGTTTGTCAATCCCAGAGAATTCACTAATGGTACTCAGTTCCGCCTCGTCGAGTCAGGTATCTTTCCGACTTGTACTTCAATACCAGTCTATCCGGAACAGCTTTGCCAAACTGGTTGAATAATGCGAATTCGTTCAAATGATCATGTTCGCGTGCGCGGACGACGACACCTTCCATCATTTGAGCACTGTCAATGTTGCTGTTCTCTGCCGCGAGCCGCTGAATATCTTCTATTCCAGAGTAATCTATTGATTCTGCAATGATCGGTACATAGTCAAAGTTCGAATGATTGGTAATCAGATCCGCCGCGTCCACAGAAGGCAGATAGGAGCCGACTCTGGGTTTTCCGATGTATATGTCGAAGACAGAAAAAGTGCCTTTTGGCTTGCTGTAGCCTAAGTCCTGAACACCCTTGCCGTAAATTTCACCCATCAAGTAGAAAGGTTCGTTTTCACCCGCGATGGAGTTGCTGACACAATGGCGACGAAGCTCGTCGAAATCCTCTTTCCGCTCATTGAAAGTCTTCACGTAGAGATTGTTCTCGTTTGCCTCGTTCAGTTTCAATACCATGCCCTTCGAGGACATGCCCTTGGAAGACACGACATATTCACCAGTCCACTCGGGGTTCCAGCCAAAGCAGCACCACGTTCCATGAATTTTTTCCGTAACCATCACCTGCTGTTGCATCATCACATCGGGATATTTCTGCAGATTCTCAAGATCATAGTGAATCGTCATGCCAGACGCGTGTTCTATCTCACCTTCCATGTGTGTCGGAATCTCCGGTATGTACTTGACAATGCCTAGCAGATCCTTCACCTCCAGGCCGTCCTCGCACTGAATATCGCTTAGTTTGTGACCCGTCGCAGGATAAATAAGACCTTGCGAAAGCACACCCCTCAGTCTGATTGCCTTGACTCGATTTCTTTTGGAGCCTGCCAGTCTACCTGTCAGATTCAGTTCCTCCAAAACGTCTTCGGGCACCACCGAATCTTCAGGGATGTAGGCCGCCAAGTCTCCATCTTTGTACTGTCCCTTCCTCACTATGCTTTTGTAGCCGCCGATGACAGCTATCTCCAACGCATCCGCATCGGGATGATTTTCTATCGTCAATGTTCTGATATTTACTTCAAAGCTCATAATTTCAAACCCTCCGTTGTTTGTCAATTAATCATTCTTGAGCTACCCGCTCCATTTCGGATAAGCCTCCGATATTGGTCGTCTCGCCCAATCTCAGGTGTCCTAAACCTATTCAAGAAATGCCTCAATTACATCCAGAAGAACAAATCCTCAATTTTTCCATCACTTGTTCACCTGCTTTTTCGCACCTCCTGATCTTTCAAGTTCTGTTTGCCATTTACTAGTTGCATATTGAATGCCTCTGGTCTCATCTTATTGGATATCTCTTTCTGACTATGTCCTCACACAGTAGGATTACCTCGTCAGATTTATCTTGTGCACGAAGTTTGTACCCATAGCGGTCTCGTTGACAGTGGAATTTCACTGATGGAACCAGCAGTTGGTCACGAAACAGGAAAAAAAGCGTGGTATTGCACGCTTCTGTCTGGGCAGAAACTATATGGTTTGGGTCAGTCAGTTGGCCTTGGTCGAGACCATCCGGTGATTCATTCTCCCCGACTGGTGTGTGTAACCAGGCGGGACTGACAATGCGCGTTGGGTACCAGAAGGTCAGCCAGAGGGCACTGCCCTGAGATGGCCTTGAGGCCGTCGAGAAATTACATTGGTGAACGGCACCGGCCTGAAACCCTCGGCATTCACAATACTGGCACTGTCACCGGTCGCCCGGATCACATACAGACCCTGCCGCGCGGCATATTTGTCGGACTTCGACTCGCAACGTATATACGCCACCGCACCATACACCGTCTTCGAACCGTAATCCGGAACATACCGGGCGATATCCCTCATCGCATCGACAAACCTTTTCACATCGTTCGATCTCAGCGTGGTCTTGACTTCCACCACAACCACCTCCTCGCCGTTCACCGCCACGATGTCGAACTCCTTTTCCCGGCACCTGCCGTCACCCAAGGCATAAGACGCATTCAGACGCGACAGGGTATAGTTGACTCCGATCCCGCGCCGGTTCAGCAGACCGACCAGGTCACCCTCGACCAGCGACTCCACAAACCTGCCCCAGTTGCCGTTCAACTCGCTCAGCTGCTTGGCATTTCTGTTTACTATGGCCTCCGTCTTCTTCAACTGCTTGTCCGTCTCCTTCTGCAACTCTTCCGTTTTCTTCTGCTCTGCTGCTATCTCTTCATGAAGGGCGCGCAATTTCGCCAGCTCAATTAGAGCCTTCTCATGTGCCTTATCATGTCGGGCACTAAATTCCGCCATCTCTATCCGGGCTTTCTCCTGATAGGCGGCAATCGAACCCATGCTCTTTTCAAACTGAGCTCTGTATTCTCTGATTTCGTCCTCGGTCGTCCTGTCCTTGTCCATTGTTTCTCACCCTTTCGAACGTATCTGTTCCTTGATGCCAGTCATTGGCGTGGAGTGATGATTGCTGAACCTGATAGATAGGAGTATTTTAATTGATTTCAAGAGCCATACACCGACTTCTTTATGCAATCCGAAGGTATCAACCGGGTGACTCCAAGATGACAGCGTCTTAGCGTCGATATCCGTCAACTCCACCATACATGAGTGTTTGCGACCTGACAATTGGAGCCGTCGATAGACTTCAGCTTATGGATTCCAGTCGCACTTCCACCAATGTCGGCTGATTCAACTCAAACCCCTCTTGCATGATCTGGGACAGGTCACGCAGTCTTTCAAGTCGTAGCGCGCGGCAGCCGAACCCTTCGGCGACAGAGATGAAGTCGGGCGTATCAAGGTCAACACCAACCAGTGGAATCTTCGACTGATTGAAATTATCGCGGATCTCGCCATAACCATCATTGTTCCACAATAACACAACGATCGGTAACTGATGCTCAACCGCAGTGGAGAGTTCCTGGATCGAGAACATAAACCCACCGTCTCCCGCGACGCACACTACAGGACAGTCCGGTCTCCCCAGCTTCGCACCGATCGCCGCGGGCAGTGCGTATCCAAGTGTCCCGTAGCCGGTGGTGGATGTCAGATAGGTACGAGGACGTCTGGCACGGTAACAGTAGTTTCCACTGTAGACCAGCTGTGTGGAGTCGGCGGTAACAATGCCTTCATCCGGAAGTGTATTTCGAATGGCTTCCCAGACACCGAGGTGCAAAGGGGTATTTTCATACCAATGGGGCTGTGTGCGCTTCAGCAGGTCTTGCACGAGTTCCGCTTTTTCAGTCCTGGCATCCGCCGAACTCTTCTCTTCCCGGTGACCGAGCAGTTCGGTCAGTTGTTTCAATGCGTGCTTTGAATCCCCGACAATGCCGATATCGGGTATGGCATTGCGGTAGACCTGACCGCCGTCGAGATCAATTCGGATCAGTTTTCCGTCAAATTTGATGTCACCCCCGCGACTCCAGATGTCGGTTTCCGACAAATGCGTTCCGACGGCAAGAACGACATCGGCCTGCTGAAGAAAATCAAGAACCGGAGGATGCAGGAGATTCGCACCTAGACTCAAGGGGTGGTTTTCCGAAACTACTCCTTTCGCCGAAAAAGTCGTGACAACCGGCGAATTCAATAGACTGACGAGTCTTTCCGCTTCGACAGATGCGCGGATTGCACCACCGCCCAAAATGATCGCTGGATTGCTGGCGCCTTCCAAAAGCTCGGCAACCTGTTCAAGAATATGCATAGGCGCATTGGGTGGAGTCAGTCGGGCAGCAGGGAAGGGTTGCCAGGTTACCGGCTTTTCGATCAGATCAATCGGAATCTCAATGTGGACCGGTCGCGGTCGGGACGCGTCATACACTGAAAAAGCTCGAGCGATCACTTCGGGCAGGGATTCAACGTCCAGAACTGTATGGCTGAAATTCGTGAAGTGCTCTGTGAGTGCTTGCTGTCCGGGGACCTCATGAAGGTCGCCTTGCCCCAATCCGAGACTGGCTGTCTTGTTGACACTGGACATAACCAGCATCGGTACGGAGTCGGAATAGGCCTGCGCGATGGATGTTGCCGCGTTGGTTACACCAGGTCCGGTAATCAGGCAGCAGACACCAACCTTGCCAGTCGCTCGGGCATAACCGTCGGCCATGAATCCAGCGGATTGCTCGTGTCGAGGCGTAATATGTTGAATTCCGACTTCGGCGATACCCCGATACAGTTCAAGCGTATGCACACCCGGAATTCCGAATATGACGTCTGTTCCGTAATTTCGGAGCAGTCGCATCAACGCTGTGCCACATGTCGGGGATATGTCACTCATCATTTTCAAGTCTTTGTGGTTCGAATTTCGAAGTCAATTTTACAGCGTCAATTGCGACAACAGACTTGCGCACGGTTTCTCGAGTCATTCGCGCTGTCCGGCAGTGGCGGCCCTGTGCCTCCTCAACGAAGCGGGAGAGATGACGGTGAGTATGGACAGCAGACCTATCACGCCCGCACCCCAGAATATTGAAAAAGGATCGCCGAGATCAAGCAAGAATCCGAAGAGGGGAGGTCCGATAATACCACCCGCATTGAAGCCTGTTGTCACGGTCCCGAATACCTTGCCCATATCCTTCGCCGGTGCCAGTTGCGAGATGATCACGTCCCGCGACGGTGCGATGAAACCGTAGAATACACCGGCAATCACCATCGGTATGGCGAGTACCCACAGAGGCATCGGCACGAATGTGATAAAGAACATGCAGGCGGCGACACCAATGAAACAATTGGTGACAACAAGGTCGTGCCGAACCCAGCGATGCGCGAAGAATCCGGCCGACAGGATACCCACGGCGTCCGCAAGAAGAAATAGCCAGATCACGATTCCGGCGTGTGCCAGCGGGGAATCATAAATTTCTGTGAACGCGGAGACTGAGAAGTCATAAAGCCCTGTACTGCTCATCGCATAACCGAGAAAGAACAGCCAGCCGAGCAGGATCGACGGACTCAGCAATAGACGAACACTGCTTTTCCTTCGGTCAATGATGCGTTCTGAATCAGTGATCTGAGGAATTTCAACGCTGCGAAACCCAACAATCAGGCACACAAGAACCGCCAGTCCGAGAGCTCCGCAGAGCATCAGTGCGTAGTACCATTCAACCCCCAAGGTAATCAGTACGATCACAATCGGTGCTGAGGTACTGCCCATCTGCCCGCAGAAAGTATGAATTGAAAATGCCTTTCCCAGACTCGATTTGTTGACCGATCGAGTCAGAATTGAGTAGTCACACGGGTGATAGACAGCGTTCGCGATACCTGCAATTCCCATCAGAACCAGATAGGCATAGTAGGTATGAAATATTCCAAACAAGACCAGTACGATGGATTCGACAGCTACCCCTGTAATCAGAATCAGGCGAGCTCCGTAGCGATCGACGATGAATCCGATGGGCGTCTGAAAAATCAAGGTGGCCGCGCTGAATACCGCGTAGCCGATTCCGAGTTCTGTGTAACCAATTCCATAGACATCGTAAAGAATCGGAAACATCAACGGCAGCACAAGAAAATAGAAATGCGAATAAAAGTGCGCTGCTCCGAACGCCAACGATTTTTCGTTCGCGCGTGTCCATGTTGCGTTTTACGTTCATAGGATATTATTTTTCCGACTACTTGCGTGCAGACTATATCAAGATCATGAAGTTCATGGTCCGGTCCGACCTGTGCCGCCGGAACCAATTCCATAGACATCGTAAAGAATCGGAAACATCAACGGCAGCACAAGAAAATAGAAATGCGAATAAAAGTGCGCTGCTCCGACGACGCCAACGATTTTTCGTTCGCGCGTGTCCATGTTGCGTTTTACGTTCATAGGATATTATTTTTCCGACTACTTGACGTGCAGTTCGACTATATCAAGATCATGAAGTTCATGGTCCGGTCCGACCTGTTGTCCGTCGAAAACGTGCTCACCCCAGACTTTCGCAAATCGAAACGACTGTTCAAATTCCTTGTGCACCTGCCGCGCTACATCCGCTACGGTTCCGCCGGCTATCAACGTAAATGGTCGCTCAGTATCTGCAGGTTTGCCTGGAACCTTGGTATAAACCCTGACAATCTTCATTTTTTCAAACAACATGCGCGAGAGTGCATCAAGATTTTTGCCGGTCAGTGCGGAAATCGCGATCGAGGGAAAACTGTAACTCACGAGGTCGTTCAGTGCATCCAGTTCTTCCGAACTGTCCGCCAGATCAATCTTATTGGCAACCAGTATAGTTGGAAGCTCAATATGAAATGGGTCGGTGAACTCGATGTCTTCGTCCGAGAGGTTGCTCTCTACATCTTCAAAGTGTTCATTAAGGCTGATTTTCCTGCTTTGGAGTTGGGTAATGACATGCTGTATGTGATCGATACACTCTGGATTCGTGATGTCAATGATCAACAGCGCAGCGTCTGCGGGCTGGAGTGAATTTACGATCCATGGCTCAAAGAAGTCTTCCGAAATCGGAGGCAGGTCGACCAGTTGAATGTAGATATCCTCAAACGGCATCATGCCGGGTAACGGCAACTGGGTGGTAAAGGGGTAAGGTCCGACTTCCGACCTCGCGCCGGTCATGAAGTGGTGAAGCTGGGATTTCCCGGAATTCGGCGGACCCAGAAGTGCAATCTGTGCAGCACCTTCCGGTCTCACGGAATAGGATGGTCCGGTTCGGGCACCGCTTTTCCTCGGGGCGGACAGTTCGTCGGTGAGCTGTTTGATCCGGGTTTTGATGTCACGTTGCAGATGTTCGGTACCCTTGTGCTTTGGAATGGTACGAAGCATATCCTTGAGGCACTGCAGTCGGTCAGCAGGCTCGCGCGCATCGCGAAATGCCTGTTCGGCTTTTTTGTACTCAGCTGTTACGTTCGTCGGCATCGAATGAATTTAAGGTGCCTGATTGGTTGCTTCTATAATACTCTGCCATCATGGTTTTCTCACCGCTGGCCGCGGGTTACATTATCTCAAATGACTGACAAGGTATTCCTGATTACCGGTGCCTCCAGTGGCATCGGTGCGGCAACTGCGCGCGAAGCATCGCGTCGCGGGTATCGGGTCGTGCTCGCCGCGCGCCGGAAGGAAAAGCTCGATCAATTGGCTGGGGAACTCGGCGGTCCTGCGCGTGCACTTGCCGTGCAGTGTGATGTCACCGAATGGAGTGATCAGCAGGAAATGATCGGTCGCACACTCGATCAGTACGGACAGATTGATGTCATATTGGCGAATGCTGGTGTGTACCTATCGGGTGGTGGGTTCGTGGAAGGCAAGCCGGACCACTGGAAAGAGATGATCCTGACGAATGTCTACGGTGCCGGATTGACCCTGAGAGCCGGACTTGTCGCATTGAAAAGAAGTAAGGGACATATTCTTTTGCTTGGATCCGCTGCCGGTCGCAGGCCCATTGCCGGATCAATGTACGGCGCGACCAAATGGGCGGTGACCGGAATGGGTCAGAATCTGAGAGAGGAGCTTCGCGGAACCGGAATTCGCGTCACAATTGTCGAGCCTGGTGTGACGAATACGGAACTTTTCCCGGAGAGAAGACCGATTGCCATGGAAGTCGACGATGTCGCAGGTGCAATTCTCTTCGCGGTTGAACAGCATCCTCGGGTCGACATGCATGAGTTATTGATGTATCCGACACCCGAACAGGGATCGGATTCGTAGTTTAGTCTGAAAATTTGGTTGAATTGGGAGAAACAAAATGGCGGAATGCCCCGTGTGCGCACTGGAAATCGAATTCGAGGAGGATACGATCGAGGGCGAACTCATTGAGTGTGATGACTGTGGTACTGAGTTGGAAGTGATCAGCGTAGATCCGGATGTGGTCGAGGAGGCACCCGAAACTGATGAGGATTGGGGACAGTGAGCACCGTTCAATCGAATCCGCCTGAAGAAGAGTTTACGTGAAGGTTGGCTTTCTGCATTCCCTCATTCGGGTTGAAGAAAAGCTGTTGCTCGCAGAGTTTCGCCGCCAGTCCGCTGATGTGGAGATGCTCGACGACCGCAATCTTATATTCGACCTGGAACAATACCCGCGACCCGATGTCGTCCTGGAGCGGTGCATTAACCATTCGCGCGCGGTCTACAGTCTGAAGTTTCTTGAAAACGCCGGCATTCGCTGTATCAACAGTTCGTCTGTTGCAACGGTCTGCGGAGACAAGATCGACACCTCGATCGCGTTGGACCGAGTCGGTGTCGCACAGCCGCAAATACGTGTGGCTTATTCGCAGGAATCAGCCCTGAAAGCCATAGAGGAAATCGGCTACCCGGCGATTCTCAAACCGGTCGTCGGCTCGTGGGGCAGACTGCTCTCGAAAGTCAACGACCGCGAGGCGGCCGAAGCCATTCTCGAACACAAGGAGCGACTTGGCAGCTATCAGCATTCGATCTTCTACATTCAGGAATATATCGAGAAAAAAGGACGCGATGTCCGCTCGTTCGTTGTGGGTGACGATTGCATTGCGGCCATTTACCGAGAGTCCGGGCATTGGATCACCAACACCGCGCGCGGTGCGGTTGCCTCGAACTGTCTGGTGACGGATGAGATAGCAAGTGTGTCGCTGGCTGCAGCCCGTGCTGTCGGCGGCGGTATTCTAGCGATCGATCTATTCGAGTCGGATCGCGGACTGCTCGTCAATGAAGTGAACTACACAATGGAGTTTCGTAACAGTATAGAGCCGACCGGAGTGAACATTCCCGAGAAAATTGTCGAATATGTCATCTCATGTAGTGGGTAGTCAGTGGAAATGATTCGCGTATCAATCGTAGGCGGGTCCGGTTACACAGGCGGTGAGTTGATTCGCTTGCTGTCGGGACACGAGCACGTTGAGCTCCATCGGGTCGCGTCCGCCAGCCGACCCGGCAAACCTGTACATTCGGTTAACCCGAACCTGCGCAAATCGTCAGCTATCAAATTTTGTTCACCTGAGGAGCTCACCGAGTGCGATGTGCTGTTTCTTTGCCTGCCTCACGGCCAGGCGATGAACTCCATTGATCACTACATGAAACTGGCGCCGAAAATCATCGATCTTGGTGGTGATTTTCGGTTCGAGAATGCCGACGATTTTGAACGCTGGTATGGAAAGCCGCACTCTCGACCTGAGATGCTTGAACAATTCTGTTATGGCGTAGCTGAACTTCATCGAGATCGAATTGCAAAATCGGAATTCGTCGCCTGTGCCGGTTGCAATGCAACTACGTTGATTCTCGGTGTACTACCGGTGGTGCATAATTTTGATGTCGAGTCAATTGTTGCCGAAGCGAAAGTAGGGTCCAGCGAAGGCGGAAGTCAGTCAAGCGATGGCAGCCATCATCCCTTGCGACGCGGTGCTGTCCGATCGTATCGGCCAGTCGGGCACCGACATACCGGCGAGATGGTGCAGGAACTCGGGCTGGACCGGATCAGCTTCTCGGCGACGTCGATTGAAATGGTGAGAGGGGTGGCGGTCACAGCACATCTGTTTGTCGGAGGTGACGTACCGCAGGAGAAGGAGCTTTGGAAAGCCTATCGCGGTCAATACGCGCAAGAACCGTTTGTCAGAATTGTCAAGGAGCGTTCAGGTCTGCATCGACTGCCGGAACCGAAACACCTTGCCGGCACCAACTACTGCGATGTGGGATTTGAGTCGGACCCGGATGGCAGTCGGGTTGTCGTAATCAGTGCATTGGATAACTTGATGAAAGGGGCCGCAGGACAGGCGGTTCAGAACATGAATATCATGTTTGGATTGCCGGAAACTTCGGGCCTCGAATTTACCGGCCTGTTTCCGGTTTAGCTGTCGGTGCGACCATAATGTGCCGTTTGCTTTATCTCCATGCTGAGCATCCGGTCAGCATGAAAACCCACCTGGAACGTTTTGCGTTGACTGCCCAAAACAGTCCGGAATATCAGGGTCACGGGTGGGGATGCGCGTGGATGAAATCGGACCGATGGAACTTCTATCACAGTCTCAAACCGATCTGGGAAGATGATTTCGGACAGTTTGTTGATTGTGATTACTTTCTGGCTCATGCTAGAAGTGCCTACCAGAATGAGGGCATTGAGATTCAGAACAACATGCCGTTTACCGATGGTGATCGGGTGTTCATCTTCAACGGCGAGCTGCGCGGCGTGCGCATAAGAGAGGAGGGCAGAATCGGTGCCGAAAAGGTTTTCAATTTTGTCAGGCGTCATGACTGCGGTGATGCACTGGATGCAATCCAGACCGCTGTCCGACTCCTGATCAAAAAATCGAGGTATGTCAGGGCAATGAATTTCATCATCGCGGACCGGCAAAATGTGTGGCTGAACAGCGAATTCAATGAGTCTCCGGAATATTTTCAAATGCACGAACTGGTTAAGGCTGGTATGCACATTGTCAGTTCGGCACCTTATGAAGGTGAGTCCGGTTGGACGGCAATCGACAATCACGTCGCGCAGCAGGTCTTATAAGCATGTCCGGGAAATCTTCCGATCAATCCTTTGCGCATCCCGTCATCGTCAAGATCGGTGGTGGTTCTGCCATCAACATTGAGGGGATGGTCCGGGACTTGGCCGAAGAGACCGAACCATTGATAATTGTTCTCGGCGCCAACGCAGTACGCGACGAACTGGCTCAGAAACTCAATACACCGACGACGATGCTCCGCTCCATTTCCGGATATGACAGCGTCTATTCAGACCGGGATGCGATCGACGCGATCATGATGTCCTATTCAGGGCTTGCACGGAATAGGTTTGTCGAAACCTGCCAGAAATACGGAGTCAATGCATTTGGGATCAGTGGACTCGACGGCCGAGTGATCGAAGGTGAGCGCAATCGCGGTATTCGCGTGCGGGAACATGGTAAGACACTGATTAAACGGGACTTTTCAGGTAAACCGAGACAGGTTGACGGCGAGCTGTTGAGGATGTTGATTGATCGCGGTCTGGTACCTGTGCTGAGTATCCCGATTTCAGACGCCGATGGTACAGCACTGAACGCGGACAATGACAATATCATCACGGTGTTGCATCGCGAACTGCAATCAAAAATGATATTCCAGTTCATTGAAGCACCCGGGTTGCTCGCGGACCCGACTGATCCGTCTTCACTGATTCACAATGTAGAAGCGTCGCGGCTTCACGAATATGAAGCAATGGCGACCGGTAGAATGAAACGTAAATTGCTTGCCATCCGGCAACTGTTCGAACAGGGGCAGACGAAGGTCGTCATTTCCGACGGTCGCTCTGAAACGCCGTACCAGGACGCGATTGCAGGAAAGGGCACGATTATCGGATAACGGAGGATATTACCAATATGAGAATCTCTGAACTTGAAACTTCGCTCGGTACCGGCTCATATGCAAGCCGCGAAGTTACATTGGTCAAGGGGTCCGGTGCGACAGTCTGGGACGACACCGGCAAGCAGTACATTGACTGCACTGCCGGAGTCGGTGTCGCAAATATCGGTCACTGCCATCCCGAACTCGTCGACGCAGTTCACACACAAGCCGGAAAACTCATCATTGCGGCCAATGCATTTGCCAATGATGTCAGAGTGCGTTGCATGCAAAAGCTGATTTCGATTACTCCATCCGGTCTGGATCGAGTATTTCTTTGCAATTCGGGTACCGAGAGTATGGAAGGTGCGATCAAATTTGCGCGACAGTCAACCGGCCGGAAAAAAGTGGTGAGCACGATGCGCGGCTTTCATGGTCGAAGTCTGGGTGCGTTGAGCGCAACGCACCGGAAGGAGTATCAGGAACCGTTCGCACCGCTGGTACCGGGATTTGATGCGGTGCCATTCAATCGTGCGGAAGCCATGGAAAAGGCCGTTGATTCAGACACTGCGGCGGTCATTCTGGAGTTGATTCAGGGTGAGGGTGGCGTACGTCCGGCAGATGCGGAATATGTCTCTGCGGTTGAGCGAATCTGTCACGATTCAGGTGCTCTTCTGGTAATCGATGAGATTCAGACAGGCTTTTGTAGGACCGGAAAGATGTTTACCTGTGAGTACTTTGATCTTAAGCCCGACATTCTCTGCCTCGCCAAGGCAATGGCAGGCGGACTGCCGATGGGGGCGATACTTGTCAATTATAAGGTTCAGACCGTGGTCGGTACCCATGGCAGCACGTTCGGCGGAAATCCGCTTGCAAGTGCTGCCTGCCTGAGTGCGATTGATATCATGGAGAAAGAGTCTCTCGCACAGCGCGCTGCGGAACTTGGCGATGCATTTGTGAGCCGACTCAAGGAGCAGAACCTTCCGCAAGTTCGAGAAATCAGGTACAAGGGTCTGATGATCGGTATCGAAATTCGTAAGAAAGTCACTCCGGTCCTTATGGAACTACAGAGAAACGGTATTCTTGCACTACCGGCAGGACAGACCGTACTTCGACTGCTTCCTCCACTTGTGATTACACAAGAGCAGTTGGATAGCGTATTCGATGGTGTGATTTCTGTCCTTGGGGCTCAGTGATGATCGTATGCCATTCTGAGGCAGATGCAGTTCGGTGATGGAAAATGGAGGATTTGAAGGGTCAGATAACGTCGGCCGCCGAAAAGGCAGCGGATTTTGCTTACCGCTATATACCCAGACCGGGAGTTTCAGGCGTAGAGTGGGGGACCTGCCAACTTGTTGCCCACCGCGGCTGTCACGACTCTGGCAGGACTACACACGAAAATACACTGGCTGCTTTTGAAGCTGCATGTGAGGCGGGAATCTGGGGAATTGAGTTTGATGTCCAATGGACGCGAGATCAGGTACCGGTCGTTATTCATGATGCCGATACTTCTCGTCTGCCCGGTTCCGCTATGGTTGAGATTGGTCATACTGATTTTGATCAACTACGCGAGTGCTGTCCGTTGGTACCAAGTCTTGATGAGGTCGTCGCTGGCTTCGGACGCAGAATTCATTTGATGATCGAGCTCAAAAGTGAAACAATGAATACCCGTGTTCAACAGTCGTTGAGTGATCATTTGCTCCACCTGGAACCGATTCGGGATTTTCACATCATGTCATTGGACGCGACTCCACTCAGAGCGCTTAACGATGTCCCTGTCGATGCGAAACTGCTGATTGCGATTACCAATACCAAAGAAATGTTGCGCGAGACGCTAGGTGGTGGAATCGGTGGTCTGACCGGACATTTTCTGTTGCTGAATCGTAGAATGCGTAAGGAACTCAATGCAAAAGGTATTCCTTGGGGGACTGGGTTCGTGAATTCCACAAACCTGCTTGTGCGCGAGATCAGGTCCGGCGCGAAGTGGGTGTTTTCTGATACCGCACAACAAATTGCCGGCAAGTTGGATCAGCCGGCGTGAGTATCATTATGTACAGAATTCTGGAGCATGAATCGATTCAGGATGAAGTGGTTTTTCTAACGAGAGGAAGGTTATGAAAATCGGATTTGTAGGTCTCGGGAATGTTGGTGGAAAGCTTGCGGGCAGTCTGCTGAGAAATGGTTTTGACCTGACTGTTCGGGAATTGGATAAGGACATAGCACGACCGCTCCTGAACGATGGTGCCACGTGGTCAGAGACTCCGGCTGAGTTGGCGGCATCAGTGGACATGGTGATAACCTGTCTGCCGAGTCCGGCTGCCTGTCGTAGTGTAATGGAAGGATCGGATGGCGTTTTGGAAGGGCTGAAGCAGGGTAGTATTTGGGCCGAGATGAGCACCACCGACGAAACCGAAGTTGTCCGTCTGGGACAGATGGTCAGGGAAATCGGTGCTGATCCGATCGATTGCCCGGTATCCGGCGGTTGTCATCGCGCCGCGACGGGGAACATATCAATTTTCGCAGGCTGTGAGCGTCCCGTATTTGATCGTGCCCTGGTTGTTCTCAAGTCCATGGGACGTCGAATCCTGCACACCGGTCCACTGGGTACGGCGTCGGTGCTCAAGGTTCTGACGAACTATCTTGCGACTGCGAATCTGGTGACGTTATCTGAGGCATTGGTGACTGCGGATCAGGCAGGACTGGATTTGAGTACGACGTATGAGGCAATTCGTATCTCATCAGGGAACTCATTTGTCCATGAGACTGAAAGTCAGGTTATTCTGAACGGTAGTCGCAATATCAATTTCACCATGGACCTGGTGGTCAAGGACATCACGCTGTTTCAGGAGGTGGCTGATCGAGTCGGGGTTTCGTTGGAGATCAGCCCGAAACTCATTGAGATCTTTCAGGATGGAATGAATCGATACGGACCTCGGGAATGGTCGCCGAATATCATCAAACGGCTGGAAGAGCAATGTTCGACTACAATTCATGCTCCCGGATTTCCGTCGGAAATGTCGGACGACGAGGAGGAAGTGCCCGGCTTCGAAGTCGTTCCGTCACGCGGCAACGGAGTATAAGGGAATGACACACACATTGGACGTGAGGCATTAGAGAATGAATCTACAAAAACCCATCAAGAAATTGCTGGTCGCGAATCGAAGCGAAATCGCGATTCGAGTTTTCCGTGCTGCATCCGAGCTCGGCATTACGACGGTTGGAGTCTTTGCCGAGCAGGATCAGTATTCACTGCACCGATTCAAGGCTGACGAGAGTTACCTGATCGGCGTCGGGAAGGGGCCGATCCAGGCCTACGGAGCAATTGACGACATCCTGGATGTCGCCGCGGACCGCAAGGTCGATGCGATCCATCCGGGTTATGGGTTCTTGTCCGAAAATCCCGATTTCGCACAGCGATGCGAGGATAGAGGATTTCGATTCATTGGTCCGACACCCGAGATCATGCGTCGTCTCGGCAACAAGGTTACCGCCCGCGAAGAAGCGCGAAAAGCGAACGTGCAGGTCTTGCCGGCAACCGACCCGTTACCGGAAGACACAGATGAGATCAAGCGGATCGCGGCCAGGATCGGTTATCCCCTGATGCTGAAAGCCTCTTGGGGTGGCGGTGGTCGCGGCATGCGTATGGTTGACTCGGAAGCACAGCTGTTGGACGCTGTGCGAATGGGACGCAGCGAGGCTCAGGCTGCTTTCGGTAATCCCGAAGTCTATCTTGAGAAACTGATTCAAAATGCCCGCCACGTTGAGGTGCAGCTGTTGGGCGATACGCATGGTAACATCGTTCACCTGTTCGAGCGCGATTGTTCGATCCAACGACGCAACCAGAAAATCATTGAACGCGCACCCGCGCTGTTTCTGTCGGACAGTCAGCGCGAAACCTTGTGCCAATCAGCACTGCGACTCGCTCAGGCGGTTGGCTATGTAAGTGCTGGAACAGCAGAATTTCTGTATGACGATGATACGGGTGAGTGCTACTTTATCGAAGTCAACCCGCGGATTCAGGTTGAGCATACGGTAACGGAAGAAATTACGGGAATTGACATCGTCAAGGCGCAGATCCGTATCGCACAAGGTGCCAGGATCGGCGATGTTGAGAATTCCGGGGTCCCCCAACAGAAGCAGATCGCGATGAACGGGTATGCGATGCAGTGTCGGGTAACCACTGAAAACCCACAAGAGAACTTTATTCCCGATTACGGAAGGATCATGGCTTATCGCGGAGCTGCCGGGTTCGGAATACGTCTGGATGGCGGTACGGCATATTCCGGTGCTGTGATCACCCGATACTACGACAGCCTGCTGGAAAAAGTGACTGCTTGGGCACCGACGCCGGAAGAGTCATTGCGCCGGATGAATCGAGCGCTTCGAGAATTCAGGATACGCGGAATCGCGACGAATCTTGAATTCCTGGAAAATCTGATTAAGCATCCGACTTTTGTCGCGGGTACATACACAACGCGATTTATCGATACCACGCCGGAACTCCTACACATACCCAAGCGTCGCGACCGCGCGACCAGACTGTTGACCTACATTGCTGATGTAACCGTCAACGGTAACCCGGAAGTCGAGGGTCGGCCGCGTCCCGCGGTTTTCAGTGAGCCGGCACTGCCACAGTCGGATGGTCGCTCTGTCGAAGGAACTCGTCCATTGCTTGAGAAACTCGGACCCGAAAAATTCTGCAGGTGGGTACTCGAGCAGCAACGGACACTGGTGACGGATACGACGTTTCGTGATGCGCATCAATCATTGCTGGCCACCCGTTTTCGAAGTTATGACCTGGTGAATGTTGCGGGATCCTATTCGCGTAATATGAATCAACTTTTCAGTATTGAATGCTGGGGTGGTGCCACGTTTGATGTGGCGATGAGATTTCTTAAGGAATGTCCCTGGCAGCGATTGCGAGATCTTCGAGATCGAGTTCCAAATATTCTGTTTCAGATGCTGTTACGCGGTGCGAATGGTGTCGGCTACAAGAATTATCCGGATAACGTGGTCAGGGAGTTTGTTCTACAAAGCGCGGAATCGGGTGTGGACCTGTTTCGTGTTTTCGACTGTCTGAACTGGGTGGAGAACATGAGAGTTTCCATGGATGCAGTTCTTGAGTCGGGCAAACTGCTTGAGGGGGCGATTTGCTACAGCGGCGACATTCTCAGCTCAACCCGCACCAAATATTCCTTGGATTATTACGTTGATCTTGCCGGACAGTTGACTGAGGCTGGAATTCATATGCTCTGTATCAAGGATATGGGGGGCCTTCTGACACCAGCCAGCACAGATGTCCTGGTGCGAAAATTGAAAGAGGAAACCGGATTGCCGATTCACTTCCACACCCACGATACCAGTGGAATCGCGGCGGCCAGTGTACTGTCAGCGGTCAATGCCGGTGCGGATATTGTCGATCTGGCGATGGATTCGGTGTCGGGCATGACATCCCAGCCCAATCTGGGATCTGTCGTGCGCGCACTCCGGGATGGTGACCGGGATACCGGCATTGATGCGGCGACAATCCGGTCTTTTTCGGCATATTGGGAGGGTGTACGCAAGAACTACGGAGCCTTTGAGAGCGATGTTCGTTACGGCGCGTCGGAAGTCTACCTGCACGAGATGCCTGGCGGTCAATTCACAAATCTGAAAGAGCAGGCGCGCGCATTGGGATTGGAGCGACGCTGGCATGAAGTGGCAGAAGCTTACGCAGAAGTCAATGATATGCTCGGCGACGTGATCAAAGTCACACCGACATCAAAAATGGTTGGCGATATGGCGCTGTTCATGGTGAGTTCGGATCTGAGTCGAGTGGATGTTGAGAATCCGGACCGGGAAGTTGCGTTTCCCGAATCCGTTCAGTCATTTTTTGCCGGGGAACTGGGTCAACCGCCCGGAGGATTTCCCGAAAAACTGCGAAAGAAGGTGCTTGCCGGTCGTCAACCGATCAACAACCGGCCGGGAGCGAGTCTGCCAGCGGCGGATTTGGAGCTATCGCGCAAGCAAGCTGAAGATCGCGTCGCAAGGAAGATTTCCGACGAGGAGTTTCAATCCTATATGATGTATC
Organism: Arenicellales bacterium; assembly: GCA_963666625.1. Classification (GTDB taxonomy): domain Bacteria; phylum Pseudomonadota; class Gammaproteobacteria; order Arenicellales; family JAJDZL01; genus JAJDZL01. Next base: position 828,418 of record OY762925.1, on the reverse strand, counting down.
CGGCTGTATTTGCGGACTACATGGCGCACCGACGTCAATTCGGGCCGGTCCATGTTCTGCCAACTCCCGTGTTCTTTTACGGAATGAAGCCGGAACAGCAAATCTCCGTTGAGCTCGACCCCGGAAAGACACTGGTCATTCACTGTCTTGCCATTGGAGAAACTGATGCCGATGGACAAGTCCAGATTTTCTTCGAGTTGAACGGGCAGCCGCGTACGATCAAGGTAGCCAATCGCAAATTTTCACATATGCTGGAAAAGCGCAGGAAAGGTGACAGCGACAATCCCAATCATGTCGTCTCACCCATGCCGGGCATGATCTCGTCGATCGGTGTTACTACCGGACAATCTGTACACGCTGGTGATATTCTGCTGACCATTGAAGCGATGAAGATGGAAACCGCGATCAGAGCAGAAAGAGACGCGAAAGTTGGAGATTTGCTGGTGGCTGCAGGCGACAACGTCGACGCTAAGGATTTGCTGATCGAACTGGTATGAATTCAGTAGTTTTCAATAATCTGAACATTTTTCGTTACAGTGTTCGGTCGCATATGGTGACAAACTATCCAACGTTGAACACCATGTGATCGCTCCAACGCAAAACCCTCATTGCGATGTTTGTTTATTGCATATAATTCAAAGTGTTTTGATACCTAATCCCATCACGGGAATAACAGATTTTCAAATGAGTTGCAACCGCGTTGCCGAGCTGAAGAAGTTAGAACACCGGCGGTGCAGGTCGAATCTCTATTCAGGGATTTGAAGGCATTTTCGCAATGAATTGTCATTCCATCCTCATTTCTCCTTTGTTTTTTGCATTCCAGCAACTTCCAAACTGATTGGAATGTCCTCTAAATCGTTTCAAGTCCGCTAGATCGTTATGTCAGAAAAAAGCAGTAATTCAAATTCCACAGGCATATTTTCCGGTAGTGTGGAATATCTGGAAAGTCTCTATGAAGATTACCAGGCAGATAATCCGGAACTGGCTACCGACTGGAAAGGAAATTTCCAGACATTGGATGCGACGGTTGACCAATACACTACCCGACCTACAGATAAGACTTCTATTGAAGGCTATGTCAGTCAGGACGACATCCGCAGACAAGCTGCGGTTCAGCGTTTGATTCGACGCTATCAAGTCTACGGACATCTCAATGCCCAGCTCGACCCGCTTGAACTCAGTGATGAATTCTTTACCGCGGACCTAAGCCTTGGTGTGGTCGGTCTCAACGAGAACGACCTGGACGAGAAATTCAAGTTTGATGCGGTCGAGGATTCCGCTTCAATGCCCCTTTCCAAGATTGTGGATTTCTTCGAGAAGACATACTGCGGATCTATCGGCTATGAGTACATGCATATCACCGATCCAAAGCGGCTTGAGTGGATACAGTCGAGAATCGAAAAATCAAACATGCGTCCGATGATCACTGATTCTGATCGTGTGAACATTCTGAAACTGCTCACCATGGCGGAGTGCATGGAGACCTACCTGCATATGAAATATGTCGGTCAGAAAAGATTTTCGCTCGAAGGCGGTGAGTCTCTCATCCCAATGCTGAATGAACTGGTCAATCTCTCTGGTGAGTCGGGAAGCAAGGAAGTCGTAATCGGAATGGCACATCGCGGGCGACTGAACGTATTAGTCAACATACTGGGTAAATCTCCCGCAGAGGTTTTCGGTGAGTTTGAAGGAAATCTTCCGGTATCTGACGCATATATGAAAGCGCACGGAGATGTCAAATACCATCAGGGATTTTCCGCCGACATCAATACACCCGGTGGAATTGTTCATGTCGCGCTGGCATTCAATCCATCGCATCTGGAAATCATCAACCCTGTTGTTGAGGGTTCAGTCAGAGCGCGGCAGCATCGACGACGCGATAAAGATAAGACCGAAGTCACACCGGTGTTGATTCACGGTGACGCGGCACTAGCCGGTCAGGGTGTGGTGATGGAAACATTGAACATGTCTCATACCCGCGGCTTTGATATCGGTGGAACAATCCATGTTGTCATCAATAACCAGATCGGATTTACCACGAGCAACAAGCTTGACGCGAGATCGACAGTCTATTGCACAGAAATCGCAAAAATGGTGCAGGCACCGATTTTTCATGTCAACGGAGATGATCCCGAAGCTGTAATTGCAGTTGCCCGATATGCTCACGCCTATCGAATGCAGTTTCACACGGACGTAGTCATTGACATGGTGTGCTATCGGCGGTATGGCCACAACGAGGCGGACGAACCGATGATGACACAGCCGGTCATGTATGAAGCCATCAAGAAAATTGATCCGGTTCGACGAAAATATGCTGCCGAGTTGGACGCGCGAGGTGTCGTATCCTCGGTAGAGTCGCAGAAAATGATTCAAGATTACCGAGACAACCTTGACCGCGGCGAAGTCGTTGTCGGACAGATCATCGATCCTGCCAAGACAGAAAAAATGGTGGACTGGTCAAGGTTTGTCGGTTCCGATTGGTCCGACCCGGTCGACACAACCGTCACCCTGAAGACTGTCACCCAACTTACCAAGAGCCTGCTCGAGTTGCCCGAAAATTTCACCTTGCACAGTCGTGTACGGAAAATCATGGATGACCGCGGGAAAATGGCCAGTGGTAAATTGCCGATTGATTGGGGATTTGCCGAGAATATAGCCTACGCGTCGCTGATCGACGAGGGTTTTCCAATTCGTTTGACCGGGGAGGATATCGGACGTGGAACATTCTCGCACCGGCACGCGTTGCTGCACGATCAGAAGAGCCGCGACGTATATTGTCCTCTGAAGACAATAGGGGAACCGGAAGATTGCCAAATGTTCAATTCGCTTCTGTCAGAAGAGGCGGTACTTGCATTTGAATACGGTTATTCAACCACAGATCCAGAAACCCTGGTGCTGTGGGAAGCGCAGTTTGGAGATTTTGTCAATGGCGCGCAGATTGTCATCGATCAGTTCATCAGCAGTGGATTCGCAAAGTGGGCGAGATTCTGCGGGCTGGTGTTGCTGTTGCCGCATGGCTATGAAGGTCAGGGTCCGGAGCATTCGTCAGCACGACTCGAACGGTTTCTTCAGATGTGTGCCGGTGACAACATGCAGGTATGCATGCCGACGACACCAGCCCAGATGTTTCATCTGTTGCGCCGTCAGGCGGTCCGGTCATATCGGAAGCCATTGATTGTCATGTCTCCGAAAAGTCTGTTGCGGCACAAGCGGTCGGTGTCAGATGTAAGGGACCTCACACGATTTGGTTTTCAAAACGTTATCGATGAGTCAGACGAAAATATCGACCGTGAGAGTGTTGTCCGATTGATATTGTGTGCGGGCAAGGTTTATTACGATCTATTGGAAATGCGTGAGCATCTGGGAATCCAGGATATCGCGATCGCGAGAATCGAACAGTTGTATCCGTTTCCAACCAGCGAACTCAGTTTCTTGCTGCAATCCTACCCGAATGCAACCGAAGTTGTCTGGTGTCAGGAAGAGCCCAAGAATCAAGGTGCGTGGTATCAGATTTGGCATCGATTGAATACGTGTCTGATGAAGAATCAGAATTTAAAATCTGCGTCCCGAGAAGCGGCTCCGTCACCCGCGGTCGGTAATTATCGCGTGCATCTGGCGCAACAGGAACGACTCATTACACAAGCGCTCACAGTAAACAGAAAAATAGTCTCCAGTTCAGAAAAGCGGAGTGTTACAGCCGATGCAAGTTGAAATCAAAACCCCCATGCTACCTGAATCGGTCAGCGAGGCGACACTGCTGTCCTGGAAAAAATCCCCCGGGGAGTTTGTCCAGCAAGACGAATTGCTGATTGAAATCGAGACAGAAAAGATTGTGCTTGAAGTACCGGCGTCCGCGAGCGGTGTACTGCGGGAATCCCTGAAGGCGGAGGGGGACACGATTTACGAGGGTGACCTGCTTTGTGTGATTGACACAGAAGCAGATGCACCGAGCCAGGCTGAGCCCGAGCCGGTGGCAGACCCGGAAACCGAAGGTGCTGATCCGTCAGCTGAATCCGCTGATGACCGGCATGGCCCGGCTGTACGTAGCATTGCTGCGCAGGAGAGTATTGATCTGACCAAGATCAAGGGTACGGGCAAGGGTGGACGAGTTATCAAGACTGATCTCGTAGATCAGGTACAACCACAAGCTGCGCCTGTTCAAACAGAGGAAAAACGAGTGGACAAACCACCACCAGAGCCTTCGAAGCCTGACGTTGTTCAAGAGGAAGTATCGGGTGACCGTCACGAACGCCGTGAGCCGATGAGCCGCATTCGGAGAACCATTGCGGACCGGTTGATTCAGGCCCAGCACGGCGCAGCGTTGCTGACTACATTCAACGAAGTCGATCTGAGCGAGGTGATCGCGCTTCGCAAGAAATTCAGGGACGAGTTCGAGACTAAGCATGGTGCGAGACTTGGCTTCATGTCATTTTTTGTCAAGGCTTCTGTCGAATCGCTGAAGTCCAATCCGGCGGTCAATGCGATCATTGAAGGAAATGACATTGTGTATCACGATTACTGCGACGTCGGTATAGCCGTTTCTTCGCCGAGAGGCCTAGTTGTCCCGATTATCCGGAATGCTGAAAAGATGAGTTTTTCAGGCATTGAGAATCAAATCCGAGATTTTGGTGAGCGTGCGAGATCAGGCTCGCTGAAGCTTGAGGAACTCAGCGGTGGAACATTCACGATCACCAACGGCGGCATATTCGGATCTTTGGTGTCAACGCCGATCATCAATCCGCCGCAGAGTGCGATTCTCGGAATGCACAAGATTCAGGAGCGTCCGGTAGCCATCAATGGCGAAGTCGTGATCCGGCCCATGATGTATCTCGCATTGACCTACGACCACAGGATTATTGACGGGCGTGAAGCGGTAACTTTTCTGGTTGGAATCAAAGAAGCCCTGGAAGATCCATCTCGGCTGTTGCTACAGCTGTAACAGGCCGGTTCTGTGAGCGAGAAATATGATGTTGCGGTAATCGGCGCCGGTCCCGCCGGTTATGTGGCAGCGATCCGGTGTGCCCAATTGGGTCTCAAAACCGCATGTGTTGATCGATGGTGCGATGCACAGGGCAAGGCAGCTCTGGGTGGAACCTGTCTGAACGTCGGCTGCATCCCGTCCAAAGCATTACTTGACTCTTCGGAGAAGTATCACCAGATCCTGACGAGTTACGGCAAACACGGTATCGTGGTTGATCAGGTGTCTATGGACGTCTCGACGATGATGAAACGCAAGACCCAGATCGTCCGCAGTCTGACACAGGGGATTGCAACGTTGCTCAAGGCCAATGGGGTGGATTCGTACCATGCCCATGGCCGATACGCCGGTGACGGCACAGTCGAACTGTTAGATGAGGAAAGCGGTGAGAAAACCAACGAGATCAAGGCGACGAATGTCATTCTGGCGAGCGGTTCGGTTCCGATAGAGTTGCCCAATATTCCGTTTCAAGGTGATCTGATCGTTGATTCCGCGGGTGCATTGGAATTTGAAGAAGTTCCGGAGCGACTCGGGGTAGTCGGCGCAGGTGTCATTGGTCTTGAATTGGGAAGTGTCTGGAATCGACTGGGATCGCAGGTGACTGTCTTGGAGGCATTACCCGATTTTCTACCTGGGGCCGACACCGACATCGCCAAGGATGCTGCGCGACAGTTCAAGCGTCAGAAGTTGGAGATCCATCTGGGCGCACGGGTGGAGTCGGCCGAGGTCGGCGATGACATTACGGTTCGCTACACCATCGGTGGCGAGGAAAAGGAAATGAGTGTCGACCGACTCATCGTGTGCATCGGTCGCAAGCCGTGTACGGACGATCTCCTGACTGAAGATAGCGGTGTCAAACTAGACGAGCGAGGATTTATACAGGTCGACGAAGACTGTAAAACCGACGCGGCGAACGTCTATGCAATCGGTGATTGTGTCAGAGGTCCGATGTTGGCTCACAAAGGATCTGAGGAAGGTGTGGCGGTTGCCGAGCGAATCGCAACTGGTCACGGACACATCAATTACAAGACAATTCCATGGGCGATCTACACGGCGCCTGAAATCGCATGGGTCGGCGCGACGGAAAAGGAGGCGATTGATGCCGGGTATGAGTGCAGTAGCGGTAAATTTCCATTTGCTGCGACCGGCCGTGCCAAGGCGATGGAGGACACGGCAGGGTTTGTCAAGGTCGTTGCAGATTCCCGTACCGACGAGATTCTCGGTGTCCACATTATCGGTCCGCATGCGTCGGAATTGATTGCCGAGGCGGTTGTCGCAATGGAGTACCGTGCGAGTTCGGAGGATCTGGCACGGACGATACACGCGCATCCCACCCTATCTGAAGCGGTTCACGAAGCGGCATTGGCGGTGGGTGGTCGCGAAATACATTCTGCAAAATAATCCTTGATGCCGATATCCGCGTCTGAGACGACAGCAACGTCGATCGCTGACGAAATCTTCAAGATGTACGATATCCGGGGAGTTGCCCATGACTCCCTGAGAAGTCAGGATATGTACGCGATAGGCCGTGCGTTCGGCTCGGTTTCAGTGGAGAAAGGAATCTCTCAGACAGTTGTCGGTTGCGACAGCCGGGAGTCCAGCCCTAAATTCAAGCAGTCCATCATTGACGGTGTCCGATCAACCGGATGTGATGTGATTGATATCGGAACAGTTGCGACGCCTCTGCTGTATTTTGCGACTCATCAGTTTCAGACGGGAACCGGTCTCATGGTGACGGCGAGCCATAACCCACCGGAGTACAACGGTGTGAAAATGGTGCTGAACGGTTGGAGTCTGTACGGTGCCGAGATTCAAAAACTCAAGGAACGGATCAGGAGCAACGACTTTTTAGCCGGCGGTGGTGGATTGTCAACTGAGTGTGTTTTCGATCAGTACCGCGACTCCATCGGTTCCGATATCCAGATAAACCGGCCGTTACGAGTCGTAGTTGACTGTGCGAACGGCATCGGTGGTGAATTCGCGCCGCCAGTACTGAGACAGATAGGGTGTGAAGTCATTGAGCTGTTCTGTGAGGTCGACAGTACTTTTCCAAATCATCCAGCGGATCCGACTGTTGCCGAGAATCTATCCTTCCTGATTGACAAGGTGCGAGAAGTGAAGGCAGATGTCGGTCTGGCACTTGACGCCGATGCAGATCGGATGGTAGCGATCACACCTTCTGGCGAGATTGTCTGGCCGGACCGATTGATGATTCTGTTTTCGCAGCATATTCTCAAGAACAATCCAAGACACAAGGTGGTGTTTGATGTCAAGTGCACACGTTCATTGCCAATTGCAATCGAGTCAGCCGGTGGTGAGGCGGTTATGTGGAAAACCGGACATTCGCTGATGAAGACTAAAATGCGAGAATGCGACGCGGTATTCGGTGGTGAGATGAGCGGACATTTCTTTTTCAACGACCGATGGCCGGGATTCGACGATGGGATTTATTCGGGTGCGAGGTTGTGTGAACTGCTCGCTGAAGACGACAGGTCCGCCCAGGAGGTGTTTGATGGTCTGCCAGAGGGATTCAGTTCACCTGAGATCAGATTGCATGAAGAGAATCCTCCACAACTCGTTGAACTGTTCAAGCAGCAAGTGACTTTCGACAATGCAACCGTCAGTTATCTGGATGGTATTCGAGCGGATTTCGATGACGGATTCGGTCTATTACGTGCATCAAATACCGCCCCAGAAATCAGTCTGAGATTCGAAGGTGATTCGAAAGAGAGTCTGGAACGGATCGAACAGACATTTCTAGAGGGAATCAAAGCGTCAAGACGCTTGACTGACAGTTAGAACGAATCAGTGCACTAAAAATCTGCCGATTGATCGATTACTCAATCTCCAACCTGTCTACCTTTCGGTATCCTCTTGGAAGCATTGTTCCCCGAAGGGTACGTTCACCCAGATATCGCTCTCGTTCTGCTTTCTTAATTCGAATATATTTTTTTCCAGAATGTATTTTCAATACTTGCTTTGTTGAAATCACCTTGACGAATTTGACTTGTTCGCCGGAATCCCTGGCGGCTTTCGGTATATTGATTAGTTTGACCCCATGCCCCTTAGTTTGTAGCGGGAGATCGTCAACTGGATAGATCAGCAAACGCCCGCTGCTCGCGACGACCGCTACAAAGCTTTCGCTCAGATCGTCAATTCGTTCCATCTGGAATGCCTCAACACCTTTTCTGACACTCAGTACGGCTTTACCGGAGCGGTTTTTTGTGATTGCGTCCGTTAGTTTGCAGACAAATCCGTTTCCATCTCCAGACACCAATAGACAGTGTGTTGATTCGTCTCCCAGAATCAGACTGACGAACCGAGAGTCAGCTGCGGGTGATAGCATTTTGGTCAGAGGTTCACCGAAAGATCTCGCTGATGGCAAATTATGAGCGGGGAGGGTGTAGACTTGTCCTTTGGAGTCCAAAAAGATCAGACTACCGTTCATCCTCCCCATTGTGTGATCAAGATAGTCATCCCCTTCGCGATAGTTCAGTGATTCAAGATCAAGATCATGTCCTTTTGCTGATCGCACCCAGCCGTGTCTAGACAGGACAACAGTAATGGGATCTGAGGCGATATGCTGTTCCGCTGAGAACGCACGCGCCACTTCCTGTTCGCGGACAGGGGAACGTCGGCTGTCACCGTATTTGTCAGCGGCATTTCTGATTTCCTCGATCGTCAAGCCTTTCAGCTTTGCGTCCGAATTAATGATCTCTTCGAGTTGATCACGTTCAGCTCGGAGAGCAAATTGCTCTTCCCGGATCTTGATTTCTTCCAACTTTGCCAGCTGTCTCAGCCGGATTTCCAGCACTGCCTCCACCTGTTCGGCACTCAGGTCGAACCGGTTCATCAATTCGGATTTCGGGTCATCCTCGTATCGAATGATATGGATCACCTCATCAATGTTCAAAAAGACAATGAACAAGCCATCCAGAATGTGCAGGCGTTTGTTGATAAATTCCAGACGGCTTTTCAGTCGTCTGAGTATGGTGTCTTTTCTGAACGTTATCCAGTCCTGCAACAGTTCCTTCAAATTGTGAACTTTAGGCTTACCGTCGAGTCCGATCAGGTTGAGATTGACTCGGTAGGTCTTTTCCAGATCTGTTGTTGCGAACAGATGACTCATCAGGGAGTCCCGATTGACCCGGTTACTGCGAAGTTCAATCACCAGTCGAACCGGGCTGGATTCATCTCCTTCATCGCGCAAATCCGTAATCATGGGCAGTTTCTTTGCTAGCATTTGCGTCGCAATCTGCTCCATGATCTTGGCACCTGATACCTGATGGGGCATCGCATTGATCACGATCGAAGTCTTATTGTCAGTCCACGCGGCTCTTTGTCGCACGACTCCCAATCCAGTCTTGTACATTTCCAGAATTTCCGATTGGGAGGTAACGATTTCCGCTCCGGTTGGAAAGTCTGGCCCCTTGATCAACTCACATAGCTGTTCAATCGTAGTTTTGGAATTCTTAAGCAGTCGAATGCAGGCATCCGCAACTTCGTGTGCGTTATGCGGTGGGATATCGGTAGCCATGCCCACCGCAATACCGGAAGCACCGTTCAGCAGGATATTTGGCAGCTGGGCAGGCAGTCTTTGAGGTTCACTGAGTGTACCGTCAAAATTTGGAATCCAGTCTACAGTACCCTGGGAAACCTCTTCAAGCAGAACCTGTGCATACGGTGTGAACCGGCATTCGGTGTAGCGCATTGCGGCAAACGATTTCGGGTCATCGGTCGAACCCCAGTTTCCCTGCCCGTCAATGATCGGATATCGAAACGAAAACGGCTGCGCCATCAATACCATTGCCTCGTACGCAGCGGTATCGCCATGCGGATGAAATTTACCGATGACGTCCCCGACTGTACGCGCTGACTTTTTATACTTGGCCGCTGCGCTGAGTCCAAGCTCAGACATGGCATATATTATTCGTCTCTGAACGGGCTTCAGGCCATCTGCGATATGTGGGAGTGCTCGGTCAAGGATGACATACATCGAGTAATCGAGGTATGCCTTCTGTGCGAACTCCTCAAGCGGGATTGATTCGGTATCTGTAGGCGGTGGGGGAGGGGTGCTGATCAGTTCCAGCGACAATTGAGTTGCCATGACGTTCAGACTTCGGCTTGGTTACCGACTTCCATCAGCCAACTTTTCCGTTCCGCGACCTTCTTCTTGCCAAGCAGCATGTCAAGTGTATTGTCCAATCGTGATGGCGAATCGACGCGAAGTTGAACAAGTCTACGTGTATCGGGATTCATTGTGGTTTCTTTGAGCTGAGCCGGATTCATCTCACCGAGGCCCTTGAATCGCTGGACTGATATTTTCGCTTTCGGCTTGTCCGCTTGCATTTGGGATTTGACATAGTCGAGTTCTTCATCGTCCAATGCATATCTGACATCCTTACCGGCATCGATACGATAAAGCGGTGGCATGGCAACGTAGACATTGCCCGAATCGACGAGACTGCGGAAGTGTTTGACAAACAGTGCACAGAGGAGTGTGGCAATGTGTGCACCATCGGAGTCGGCATCTGCCAGAATGCAAACTTTTCCATAACGCAGTCCGGAAATATCGGACGAGCCCGGATCAACGCCAAGTGCGACCGCGATGGAATGCACCTGGTCGGAAGCCAGCACCTGAGCTGAGGCTACTTCCCAGGTATTCAGGATTTTACCGCGCAATGGCAAAATGGCCTGTGTTGCACGGTTACGCGCCTGCTTTGCAGAACCGCCCGCTGAATCCCCCTCAACCAAAAACAGTTCGGTATCCTGCGTAATTTGGCTGGTACAGTCGCTCAGTTTTCCAGGCAGTGCCGGACCGGTTCCGGTTTTCTTTCTTTCGACCTTCTTGGCGGCGGTTTCTCTTCTGCGCGCATTTTCGATCGCCAGCTGAGCGATTCGCTCGGCTTCGGAAATATGCTGGTTCAGCCACAGACTGAACGCGCCTTTGGCGATAGAGGTGAGAGATTTACCCACATGTCTTGAAGACAGGCGATCTTTCGTCTGTCCGACAAACTGCGGGTCTTCCATTCTCACTGAAAGTATGTAACTGCAGTGTCGCCAGACATCCTCCACGGATATTCGCAAACCTCTCGGTAACAGATTTTGAAATTCACAGAATTCTCGAACAGCGTCTGTAATTCCTGTCCTGAATCCATTGACGTGAGTGCCTCCGAGTTCAGTTGGAATCAGGTTGACATAACTCTCTGTGACTGTATCTTTGGCCTCGGGTGTCCAGCAGACTGCACAATCAACCTGAGTCTCTTTATCTTTTCGATGAACAATGATCGGGTCGTTGGGGATTCTTTCGCTGCCGTTCAACTGCCCGATGAGATAGTCCGGCAAACCTTCCTCAAATTTCCAAATTTCATTGTTGCCTTCGTTGTTTTCGTCGGTGAAGGTAAGTTCCAATCCCGGACAGAGTACCGCTTTGGCCAACAACAGTCGCTTGAGCCTGGCAACATTGATGTGTACGGAGTCGAAGAACTGCGCATCCGGCCAGAAGTGAATTTTTGTTCCAGTTTTACTTTTCGGAATTGGCGAAAGTTCACTGAGATCCTGAACCACATCGCCGTTTGCAAACTTCATTTGGTACATGATGCCATTACGGCGAATATTGACGACCAGCCGTGTTGAAAGTGCGTTCACAACAGAAACTCCAACGCCGTGCAGGCCGCCGGAATGCAGGTAGTTTTTGGATGAGAATTTTGCGCCTGCATGCAGGCGGGTCATGATCACTTCGACACCGGAAACATTTTCCTGTTCATGGGTATCGACCGGAATTCCTCTGCCGTTGTCTTCAACACTGATTGAGTGGTCGGCATGCAGAACGACATCAATTTTATCGGCGTGGCCGGCGATCGCCTCATCGACGCTGTTATCGATGACTTCTGCAGCGAGGTGGTTGGGTGTATCGGTCTGGGTATACATCCCAGGCCGTTGGCGAACGGGTTCAAGTCCTACTAGGACTTCAATTGCAGAGGAGTCGTAATTGGCAGTCAAGATTGATTCGCGATTCGAATAATCAGGCGGAAAGTTACCATAATTATAAACTTTATGTCGGTACTATCTCAAACATGAGTGCAGTACGATATGAGATCGGTTGTTGTTAATTTCATGTCAACAAGCGTCCGAATCAGGTTGAAGCCGTCCTTTGTTATTTCCAATCCGGTGTGAGTCATGAATACGCACATCATCGCTGAAACAATGTCAATTTTCGAACGACTTATCGAATCAGATGATTTTGACGGAACATTAGTGATTTTGTCGCATAAGTTTGATAGCGTGTCGCACAAACGAGATTTTGTCGCATAAATCTGTCAAATTTGTATCTCAAACCTACGCTAAATTGATTGACATGAAAAAGTCGATACTAGAACATAGAGCGATTATTGATTTCGTGTTTATTGTGGCTTGGTGAGCAGAGTAGCTAATTTGTCCCTCAAAGTAATCGTTGCATCACAACACCATCGTCTCGAATGGGAATTATTCCAAGGCTTGACGGTCATCGTTATCCAATTTTTTCGAAAGAGAGTTATTTGGTGTTTATATGGAAATTTTCTGTAGAATTTACGACCGTCTTAGTGTAGATTGTAGCGGCATAATTTGAAGTACGGATACAATCAAGAAAAATGACTTTACGGAGTGATTATGGACAGTTCAGTTATAACCGAGACAAGCGGGAATCAGACAACAGTCGACTGGAAACAAAATGGCATTCCCGATATAGATCTATCATCGGTACCATCAGTTACTATCGAGGAGGACATTATCGATCGATACCAGAATGATGGCGCTGTACTGATGCCGGGGCTATTCAAGGACTGGGTGTCACAGCTTCAGAGCGGTTTGCAGAAAAATCTCGATTCTCCGAATGACTATGCATTTCCGTGTGAGAGTATTCCTGAAGGTGCGCCCGGTAGATTTTTCGACAGCTACTGTAACTGGATGCTCATACCCGAATATTTCGAACACGTAACAAAATCATGTGCCGCCTCTGTAGCCGGTCAGTTGATGCGGTCCGCCGAGTCACAATTTTTTCACGAACATGCTTTCTGTAAGGAGCCGGGCACTCAAGCCGCAACACCTTGGCATCAGGATATGCCATACTACTGTGTTGATGGACAACAGACTGTCAGTCTGTATGTTGCGCTGGACGAAACACCTGCGGAGGTGGCTGTTCGTTTTATCAAGGGGTCTCACCAGTGGGATAAACTGTTTCATCCGGTTTCCTTTCTGGACGGTGAAGATTTCGAGTCAAAGGAGAAACATCTTGAAGCCGCACCTGATGTGAATGAATATCAGGAAGACTACGAAATTCTTGCGTGGGACCTTCATCCTGGCGACTGCATCGCGTTTGATTTCCTGACACTGCATGGTACGACAGCTGGAGAAGTCAAGGCGAGAAGACGAGCGGTGTCAACGCGGTGGCTTGGAGATGACGTCGCCTACTGTGAACGTGCCATTGAGACCTCACCACCTTTTCCGGATATTGGTCTTGAGCCAGGGGAACGTATGCGTACCGACTGGTTTCCGGTTCTTTGGCAGCGAGGGTAGTCGGTGATTTGCTAATCGAATGATTTGCGCACACCCTCATGCTCAGGCGCAATCGCTTCAATATACTCACACACAGTGACCGACCGGATATCCGAACATAAACGTTGGATGCGCCATGCACTTACGCAAGCCCATTTGGCTCTTGAAGTGGATGAAGTACCGGTAGGTGCAGTGGTTGTCCATAATGGTGAAATCGTTGGCGAAGGTCACAATCGCACGATCGTTGATTGTGACCCGAGCGCACATGCGGAAATCGTTGCATTGCGTGCCGCATCACAACGATTGGACAATCATCGACTTCCTTCTTGTGAAATGTACGTGACAATAGAGCCGTGCGCAATGTGCGCCGGTGCTGTTGTCCAAGCACGGCTGTCAATACTGATTTATGGTGCCATGGACCCTAAATCAGGTGCAGCCGGTTCAGTGATGGATGTCTTGCGTCATCGTGAACTGAATCATCAATGCGAAGTCGTCGGAGGGATTTTGCAAAATGAGTGTTCGGAATTGATTCAGAAGTTTTTTGAGGCGCGCAGACCCTAACTCAAGTGTTGAATTGGTTTTGGTTCTCTCGGATTCAGGGGTTCAACACTTTATAATGTGAGTCCCCCACCACGTTAGATCGGATTCGGAGAGGTACCGAAGTGGCCATAACGGCGCGGACTCGAAATCCGTTGGGGGCGCAAGCTCCACGTGGGTTCGAATCCCACCCTCTCCGCCAATTTACTTTTTTGGGTTGTTGTTATCAGCGGCCGGATAGAAAAGGATAACGCCACATACCTTCATACGAGCTTTCATATGTGAGCAACGCCTATTTAACCAATAGATAGATGCGTGAGCGACTCGGCACCTTGCCACATCACTATAAAGCTCCACCTGCTGAAAAGCCTGAGAACATACCTCTAACTGAACAGTTACAGCCTTGGACATACTCTTGATATAACCACATCCTTGAATAAGTGATGTGGCTTTGGGACGGAAAAATTTGTGAGAAGTTCCCGATAGGTAGGCATTTCAATGAAATGACTGTTAATTCTGTCGAAGGTGAGCATAGTGCAACCGTTGGGCTCATATACCCACGATTTTCCAGATGTGGAATAAAATTATCGAGGAGATATTGAGTAAAATCACTCAATAAGATATTATATTGTTATTATGATGTATGAACGAACCCAAATTAAGACCTTATTCAACCGTTTGAGCGAGAAGCCCGAGCACCTCACAATCGTGACTGGACCGCGACAGACAGGCAAAACCACGTTGGTTCTACAGGTGCTTAGACAACTAGACCGACCATCCCAATATGTCTCCGTTGATGAGCCTGATCCTACCTTTCTTCATCCTGCCCCAGACTTCGGTGGCCTGAATCCTGAATTCTCGGAACATCCGAGTGTTCCGATTGACGGCATAAGAGACACGCGATGGCTGGTACGAACTTGGGAACAGGCCCGAATCGCTGCAGAGCGGTCTGACCGGGGATTCATTCTTGCAATCGACGAAATTCAGAAAGTACCACACTGGTCCGAGACAGTCAAGGGGTTATGGGATTCGGACCGTCAATACGATCGCTCCCTCCATGTGATTTTACTGGGCTCGGCCCCATTGCTAGTACAGCAAGGAATGAGCGAAAGTCTTGCTGGCAGGTACGAGATCGTCCGTCTCATGCATTGGTCTTTTGCTGAAATGTCGAACGCATTCGACTTCGATCTCCAACGGTACATCTATTTCGGAGGCTATCCCGGGGGTGCCTTACTAGTTCAGGATCAGAATCGATGGCGCGCGTATATTGCTGAGGCATTGGTTGAACCCAATATTGAACGCGACATTCTGGCTATGCAGCGAGTGGACAAGCCAGTGCTCCTGAAGCGGCTGTTCCAGCTCAGCTCCGAATATTCCGGGCAGATACTTTCATACAACAAAATGGTCGGCCAGCTTCAGGACGCTGGTAATACGACGACTCTGGCGCGTTATTTAGACCTCTTGGCGAACGCGGGTCTAATTGTAGGTTTACCCAAGTACGCCGCCGGAGCTTATCAACGGAGATCCTCCAGCCCCAAAATCAATGTTCTCAACACCGCGCTCATGGCTGTTGCGTCAGGATACACGTTCGACGAAGCAAAAGTTGACCGAAGCTATTGGGGGCGTCTTGTCGAGAGCGCAGTAGGCGCGCATCTTTTCAACACGGGCACGCCCGAACATCGTCTGCACTATTGGCGCGAAAACGACTACGAAGTGGATTTCGTATTGACACGCGGACGAAGAATCGTGGCCTTCGAAGTGAAAAGCGGTAGCCGTAAGTCAAGGATAGTCGGACTTGAACGATTTGCGGAGAGCTTCAATGTCCAGACATCGATGGTCGTCGGCGAAGGAGGTATTCCCTTGTCGGAGTTTCTGTCAACACCCGCCTGGGAATGGTTCGATAACCTATGAGTAGTATCGTTCGACGCAGATTTCGAGAAATCAGCGAGCTCAATAGTGGTGTGCGTTCAGAAATTCCGTCTCGACCCATAGAAGAATGGAATGAAAAGGAGGCCTTAGTGTTACTAGGTCCTCCGGGCGCGGGCAAGACCACAGTTTTCGAACATGAAGCCGAATGCCAAGGTGGTTGTTACGTTACAGCGCGGGACTTCCAGACCTTCGACAACAAGCCCGAGTGGTTTGACACTACTTTATTTATCGATGGACTTGACGAGACCCGGGCGGGGACAACCGACGGTCGTACACCTTTGGACAGAATCCGTGCAAAGCTAAATCGAATAGGGTGCCCTCGCTTCCGCCTGTCGTGCCGAGAGGCGGATTGGTTCGGTGCGAGTGACAGAGACCACCTCAAGAAAGTAGCGTCCGACGGAACCATTACGGTTGTACGTCTTGAGCCTCTGAATGATCAAGAATCTCGCGAAATGCTTACAATTTTCGGGATAGAAGAACCGGGAAATTTCATTGCCTCGGCTCAGAGCAAGGGTCTGCAGGGACTACTGACCAATCCTAAAAGTCTCGAGATGCTCGCGATCGCGGTCGCACCAAACAATTTTTGGCCCGACTCTAGGGTGCAGGCGTTCGATATGGCTTGCCGTACCTTGCTTGAGGAGCACAATAAAGAACATCAGATCGCACAGGTAGACTGCGGCAGTATTTCCGACCTGATGGATGTCAGCGGGAGACTCTGCGCGATGCACTTGTTGACCGGTGCCGCCGGATATTCGCGATCCGGCAAAGACGGTAATCTGGGTTTGCTTGGACTCGATTGGGTAACCGAGCAAGATCGCTTGAAATTTCTGCGTTGCCTAAAGAGCAAACTGTTCGAAACTCCGGTACAGGACCGGATGGTGCCTGTTCATCGACAGATTGCGGAGTTTCTTGCCGCCAGATACTTGGCTAGTCTTGTCAACAACGGACTACCGGTTGGGCGAATTTTTGCATTGATTACCGGATTCGATAGCATGGTAGTTTCCGAACTGCGCGGGCTTTCGGCATGGTTCGCGGCCCACAGCAAGCTCGGCAGGGTAGAGGCCATCGCACGCGATCCTCTTGGAACGGTACTCTATGGTGATGTGAGCAATTTTTCATCGAGCGAGAAGTACAGTTTGCTTGAAGGCCTTCAACGGAAAGCCAAAGAAAATCCGCTATATGTCCGAACTCTTCAGTTGGATTCGCGACTCGGTGATCTTGTCTCTCCCGAAATGAAGGAAAAATACCGCAGAATTTTGACTACACCATCGCGAGACGACTCTTGGCAAGCCTTCGTCGTTATCTTGATCGAAGCACTCCGATTCGGAGAGCGTATTCCGGAACTTGCCGGTCCGCTGATGGCTGTGCTACGCGATGATAAGTGGTGGCCGAGGATAAGGCTTCGTGCGATAGAACCGTTCATACGGCACCGGGGCGACGATGCGAACACCTTCAATGAGCTCAAGGCACTCACCGCCGACATCTATGCAGACAAAGTGCCGGACCACAACGACGAACTGCTTGGCTATCTACTGTTTACTCTCTATCCCGAAACTATACCGGCGACGGAGATCATGCAGTATCTCCGTTTCCCGCAAAGATACAACTACTACCTCGAATATGAATATTTTTGGACCGGATTCCTTCTCGAGAAGTCGACAATAGATCAACTCGTCGTGCTACTTGAACAACTCGCCGAACGTTACGGCTCGTTTCTTTCGGAAGACCAGGTACAGGCACTTCCCATTGATTTCATACGCCGGTTGGTATTGAGCCTTCTAGCTCGATATCTTAAGTTATCCAAGGATGAGGTGGACTCAACGCGTTTGTTCCAGTGGTTGGAACCTTTAACGCATGCAAGCGACTGGGCAAACGATTGGGGCATTGATGAGGAGGAACTCAAATTTACTCGGAATTGGCTGGAAACCAACCCAAGTGCATGGAAGACCCTGCTGACCATGGGCCTCAAGGGGTGCATTGACCGTTGTGAAAACAGCCAAACATATGGGTTCGCCGACTGCATGCGTAAGGAAGAACATGGTAGGCTCCTCGGTGCTGAACCGCCGTTGGACTTTGGTATCTGGTGTGTGGATCAG
The DNA here is from genome assembly GCA_963666625.1 of Arenicellales bacterium. Taxonomy (GTDB): domain Bacteria; phylum Pseudomonadota; class Gammaproteobacteria; order Arenicellales; family JAJDZL01; genus JAJDZL01. The sequence continues at coordinate 810,343 of OY762925.1, read as the reverse complement.
GCAATTGGCATCGAAGACACGAATGCTGTCGAGTGGCTCCTGGGCAAGATCGTGGTGAGCCTGCACTACGGCCGTTTCAACAAAGACTTTTCCCGCAAAGTTGTATCCGATCGTCTGGCCGGACACGTTAGTCTCCAGAGTACATTTGAGCGGCGAATGAATGAGTTTGAAGCGATAGATTCCGAAATAAATGTTTCCAGACACCACCGCTATACACGGTTCAAGGCCGACCAGCCGGACTGGCATAGCCAAGTGAAGCCGCACGAGGGCAAACTGCGAGAAAACACCGCAAGCCCCGAGCTTCTATGCGAACTAGCCAAAGTATATTTCGGTGGATACTTCACTAAAGGCGATTCACCTAGAGGACGGCTGAGTGCCCTCTTGGCCGAAGATGTGAACTTGGTTGAGGCTGTTTTGTGCGGGTTTCGCAAGACAATTGAACGGGATAATCTACCGTCCGATAGGCAAATCATACAACTCGGAACCTCGAAACGAACGCACCACCTTTCGTATCCATTCATGGCTGGTTTGGAAGAGATAACCAAGACAGCACCGTCCGGCGAGATAGTTTTAGACGAAAGGCATTTGAGGCTGGCTTTGGCGGTTCATTACACTGTGCCTATGTGGCCTACCTTGCGACAACCGGCGGACCGACCGCCGCGTTGGTTTCGTTGGATGCTATCCAACCGTCCTGAAGTTGTTGCCTACGTACTGGAACGGTCCGTTCTATCGAAACTGCGCAACGGTGAGAAATCCGTTGCTGGCCTCTATGAACTAGCCCATTCTCCGGACCATTCAGCTGTTGCCAGACTCGTAACAATATCTCTTCTCCAGAAATTTCCCGTGCGTTGTACATCCGATCAACTGTCCAGCTTGAACCATCTCCTACTAGCAGCCAGGCGCTACTGCGATATCGAGTCACTTCTTGAGGTGATCAACAGGAAGCACAATCATCGCAGTATGAATGTGGCGCAACGTATCCATTGGCTTTTCGCAGGCTTGTGCATTGCACCCGAAACTTACGTCGGTCGACTGGATTCCTACGCCGCTACCGGGGAACGGCGTATTCGTTTCCTGGCAGAGGCTGTGACCGGTAAATTCGCCCTCTCAGGAGATCTCCAGTGCCAACAAAGTGTGCCAGCTTTGAGACTCCTGATCCGACTTATCGGTTCCTCCAGCAAACCATATTCTTATAGTACCAACTCGGATGTTGGTGTTATGGTCACGTCGGAGATGAATTCTGCGGACCGGGTCCGGGGTTTGATTGAGCAATTGGCGAAAATTTCGACAGCAGATTCTTCGCACGCACTTGAAGCGTTGTCGTCCGACGACGATTTGAGCCCTTGGCATTCTCTTCTATTTGACGCTACCTATCGGCAAAAAGCACTTCGTCGTGAAGCTGATTTTACCTATGCCGAAGTCTCTCAGGTGCTTACCACGTTGGATCGCGGGGCACCCGCGAATGCAGTGGACTTAGCCGTACTGACTCTCGAACACTTACACCAAATTAGACACAACATACGCGACGGCAACACCTCCGATTGGCGTCAGTACTGGAATGTTGATCAACACAATCGTCCATTAACACCTCGTCCGGAAGCCGCTTGCCGTGATGCACTGTTGTCGGATTTGAGTAGTAGATTGTTGCAACATGAGATTGAAGTTCAACCAGAATCCCGCTATGCTGACGACAAGCGTGCGGACATTCGTGTTTCCTATGGCCGATACAATGTACCCGTTGAGGTCAAGAGAAGCTGTAATCGCAGTCTTTGGAGTGCAATTCAATCACAGCTGAAGACTCGCTATATCAGAGATCCGGGAACTGAAGGATATGGTATCTTTATTGTCTTTTGGTTCGGAGATACGGAAGATTGCCGACCGACACCATCTCTGACGGGATTGCGGCCAGCTAGCTCACAGGAACTCCAGACTCAATTGACATCGACGCTGTCAGCTGACGAGCAACTCAAAATCCGGATTAGCGTCATCGATGTCGCCGTTCCCACTTCTAATGCCTCATCAAACATTAGATCGATTGACTGAACTACATCAATACAACAGTCAAACGACGCGATCAGAACCAGCCGGAATTTGCAGCCCTGACGCAAGCTCTTGGTCTGCATTTGTGGTGTGCCTCCAGAGCGCCTTCTACCTCAGAACTTGCCATTACGCGGGTTGGCCGGATTGGCCAATCTCCCGGCCGGGCACGATCCGTTTTGTGAAAGATTTCGAAGACCTTCACTTCGCAGATGTCTAAGATTGCGCCGTCAATTCAATTGATTTCCTCAAAAGATATCCCCTTTATTGCGACATCCGCAACTGCGCTTCAAGAATCTCTTCCGGCCAGGTGCTCTTGATGAAGGCGAGTACCGCGAGAATTTCCTCATCGGTGAGAATGCTTTCGTAGGCAGGCATATCGGTGATGTAGTTGGGGCCTGCGAATATCTTCACCCCAAACTTCGTCAGTTTGAACAGGATTTCGTCTGAGTGATGCCAGGTATGGCCCGAAGGATCATGCGGAGGTGCCGGCAGGGCGCCACTTGCTTTTCGTTTTGTCCAGTTGGGCTCACCCTCAAGATTGGCACCGTGGCAGACGGCACAGTGTTGGACGTAAACTTTGCTCCCGAGCTCCACTTTTGAACGGTCTGTATGATCCGCAAGAAATTCCTGTTCCGCGAATGCTGCTGGAGAACCACCTAACAACATAGTTGCAATCAGAACTGCATAAGAGAACAATTTGGTAGAAGTTGAGACCATGACAAAATTTTCGATTACTGCTGTCTTAGTGTCAAAAGAAATAAACATTTAGTTTCAGACAAAAATCAAGTTTGATTATATGCAATGCGAATCAGCCGTTCACAGTACGACAAGTAAAACAGCATATCGGGCAGTTTTACCAACTCCAATGAATATTGCCGATACGAGCCAATTCACCCTTAGCCATCCGGCCGCAACACACAACACATCACCGATTACAGGAACCCAAGATAAAAGTAAGGCAGGTGAGCCGTATTTGGAGACCCTCACGATTGCTTTCTGAACGCCCTTTCTGGTGAATTGGCGCTTCGGAAATATCCTCCCCAAAAGATAACTGGTCATTCCACCGATGGTATTTCCGATAGAAGCGACGGCCAGCAGAGTCCAAAACCCGTGTTTGGAAAGTGAATCGAGATAAACGAGTATTGCTTCCGACCCTCCTGGAAGAACGGTTGCGGATAGCAAAGCGCTGAGGAATAATCCGCTCAAATCCATCGCTGACAAATGATGGAGTTATTGAAAATTTCAGAGAACTTCAAATCTAAAATCGACGTTGAATCCGAGCTGTTTCTCTTGTTGGTTTACTAAAATATTATTGGCGGAGAGGGAGGGATTCGAACCCTCGGTACGCTATTCACGCACACACGCTTTCCAGGCGTGCACCTTCGGCCGCTCGGTCACCTCTCCGAAATTTGACAGCAAGAACCTGAGCTGTCGATTGACGAATTGCCGCCAGTTTAATGTGCTGATTTTCCACTGACCCGGCAAATTATAGCCTGTTGATCAGTAGTCGGCATGTGTTGAACGGAGCCCGGCGACGAATGACGAGAGAAAAGCTGGGGCATTGGATACGATAGCGCCGTCATAAAAAGTCACGGCGTGGTTCCGGTATTGTCGCATTTCGTTCCCTATGGATTGATGTTGTCAGTCAAAGGCGTTCAGCTCACTGTAAACTGTCCCATCATGCCTCGATCCTCGTGCTCCAAAATGTGGCAGTGGTACATGTAGGGAAACTCATCGGTTGCAGGATGATCGAATCGAACGACTATCTCCGACCAGTCTTCGTCATCCAGTACCACCATATCTTTCCAGCCTTGCTGGTCGGATGGCGCGACATCGCCTTCCATTTGCTCGATCAGGAAGGAACAGCCGTGCACGTGAAAAGGGTGGGCACCTTGATTGGATCGGATTCGCCAACGTTCCCAGACTCCGCGATTCACCTGTTCGTTAATGACGTTCATATCCATAGCGGCACCGTTGATAGTCATGTCCAACATGGCATCACCGTCATCATGATCTTCCATGGCGAGCACAAAGTCGCGAGTGCGTACAATTTCACTTTCTTTGGGGCGGACAATCGTCGCCATCTGTTCAGGTAATGGCGCAGTCTGCGCTGACAGTGTTCTATCGACTTTCAAAGTCAACGATGGCTGTGGCATGGATTTCTCGGATCGATTGAAAAATTCCAGCAAACGATTGAAGATATTTTCCTCGTCTACGTCAAATTCATCTTCGAACAATGTCAGTAGTCCGGCGGAATTCCCATCAGCCATATCAACGATAATTTCACATCGCTCTCCAGGCGCCATCTCCATCATGGTCAGCGGTACAGGTGATTCCAAGAAACCGCCGTCGCTCGCAACTTTGTAAAAGGTACGATTATCTGCAAAACCAACAATGTAAAAGCGGGCATTGGCACCATTCAGTAGCCGCAACCGTACCTTTCCGGCTGGAACCGATGCGACCGGGTTTATCGCACCGTTGATCACAACTGTCTCACCAAACCAGCCATCTTCGCCCGCGTCATTCAGTGAATAGACCAATCTGTCCTGCGCATCGAAGGTTCGATCCTGAATGATGACAGGCAAATCGTCAACGCCATATTGACGCGGTAGATCCATTGAATCGGAATCATCGTCATCAATGATGATCATACCAGCCAAGCCGCGATAGACCTGGTGACCGGTCTTGTTGTGTGTATGGGAGTGATACCAGCACGTGGCCGCCGGCTGCACAATGGATAATGCTGGTTCCCACCGATTCCCCGGTGCGATTTCTCCCTGTGGTCCTCCGTCAACATCACCGGGAACGTGCAAACCATGGCCATGAATGGCCACGCCTTCAGTCAGGGTATTTTGGTAATGCAGGTTGAGTTCGCTGTTCTTCCGGGTTCGAATAGTCGGCCCCAGGTAATCTTGGTTGAACCCCAATGTCGGTGTCCTGACACCAGGTTTGAACGACCATTCACCACCGCGAATCTGCAGGTCGATCGGTTCTCCTTGAGTTCCGTCAACAAGTGCTGGAATCGGTAACCTGGACGGTGTGGCATTTGACCAGACGGGTTGAAAATAGCTGGCGCTCAGCAAAGCAGTACTGCTGACCAGAAACCGTCTCCGGGAAAGCATAAGCGACATGTTAATCCTCGTCTATTTTTGATTTGTCAAAAGGCGAATTCAAAACCATCATTCACGTTGAATTTTCCTGCCGTCAAGGTGATGACGGTATTGGCTGTGATCGTAATTTCACGTGAGTCAGACAGTCGATCGGACAAATTCTGAACTCAGTGACTTGGGACGCTCAGCTTTCGTCCGGCAAAAGTCAAGTTCTTGTCGAACAACAATATACTTGAATCCCCGGGACGGATTACAAGAGAAAAGGTACAGCCGAAAAAACCAGTTGAAGTCGTGTTGTGAAAAGCAGGTTGACTCAATCGACAAATTCGCGCAAGCGTTCATATGTGTCTGGATTGAGAAACCCTTTGACTGTTGCCTCTGTTTCCAACTTCATCGCGTAGTCGAGCGCATCAGCGTTGACCTGATTCAGGACTTTCTTTAGGTCTGTGACTGCATCGCGCGAAATCGAGGCGATATACTCCGCCGTCTGGTGTGCTGTTTCATAGACTGACTCTTCCGAAACCACTTTCCAGGCGATCCCCATATCCAGCGCTTCAGATGCGTCGAAAATCTCACCCAGCAACATCAGTTCTTTGGTCTTTACAAGTCCTATCATCTTCGGCAATAGATAGGTAACCCCGCCGGTAGGAAACATCCCCCATTTCAGTTCAGGGAAAAAACAACGCGTGTCGTCGGCGAATACCGCGAGGTCACAGTTGATTGCCCATTCTAGTCCGCCACCGACTGCCCACCCATGGATTGCCCCGATGACAATCTTTTCTCCAAGCACGATCCGACGGGTAATATCCTGGATCGACTCGATAAATGCCAATGCTTCCTGTTCACTTCGAGCCTGGCTGTCGAAGTCTTTCAGATCATCACCAGAGCAAAAAGCGCGCCCGGAACCACGTAATACGATTGCGCCAACCTCCGGATCGATATTTGCATCGTCGAGTGCCGCACGCAACTCTTTGAGCAATTCAGAATTCATGGCGTTCAATCGGTCTGGACGATTCAAGGTGATTGTTCGCACGTTGTTCTGTGTAGACGAAAGTACTGTATTACTCATTTTGATTTACTCTCTGATCACTCGTTTTGTCTTGCCCTCGGTTCGGGGAAATGATCGTACCGGAAAAATTTCTACTTGCGCCGAGGCGCGTACTGTTTGTTTGATCTCGTTTTCGATCCTCTTCTGCAAGTCTACACTGGCAGAATCCTGTGTCACCAGTTCGGCCTCAACACAGATTCGATCATAGGGTCCAGCACCGCGCAAACGGATACGGAACTCGCCGGACAGTTCGGAAAAGCTATTGATGACACCGCGTACAGCGGTCGGGTAGACATTGACGCCTCGGACAATGATCATATCGTCACTACGTCCGAGTACCCGAAAACGCGGTGTCGTACGTCCGCACTTGCATGGTTCTGTACCGGTTACCGTTACCATATCGTTGGTTCGGAAGCGAACCAGCGGCTGTGCCTCACGTTTGAGATGAGTGAGCACAAGTTCTCCTGTCTCACCGTCTTCGAAAGGAATGACTGAAAGTGTATTCGGACAGATCAGTTCCGTAAAGAGAACATCATGCCCCACGAAGTGTAGTTCGTTGCTTTCTTCGCATTGCCCGGCGAAATTGCTGAATACGTCAGCCATTCCATAGTTGGAGTTTCTGACTGCATAACCCCAGGTATCTTCGAGCTTTTGTCGAAAAGTCTGGCTGTCGAGTCCGGCCTCACCACCGAAAATGCCGATCCTCAATCCTAGGTCTTTGGGTTTCAAATTCTCAAAATGATCCGAAATTGTCTGTTCCAACACCGCCGGGTATGAAGGCGTTGAGTGAATGGCGTCTACATCAAGATCCAGAATGGTCTTGATCAGGTGTCGGCTGTCGCCGACTCCAAAAGGAATCACGGTTGCTCCGGCTGCTTCCAGCGACAAGTGATCTGTTAGACCACCCATCCACATCTGATAGTTAAGGCAATGGACGACTGTGTCTCCGGGTTCCAGTCCCGCTGCCCGGAAACATCTGGCACCAATTTGCGCGGTCTGGCGAGCATCCATCTGGGTCAGGGCAGCATTCATCGCCTCTCCCGTAGTACCTGAGGTGCGATGCAGTCGCACAATGGATTCTGGATTTGCCGCAAGATAGTCTCCGAATGGCGGATGGGCAACCTGGGAATCCCGCAACATGGATTTGTTGCACAGCGGCAGGTCTGCAAATTCTTCAAGTCTTTTTGGAATCCGAATTCCAGTCCACAGACGTCGAAAGAATGAGGAATGGTTCAGGACATATTCCCGCTGTATCTGCCAACGTCTCTGTCTCAGTCGGGCGATTTCAGGTGCAGGTAGAAATTCTTCGGTGCCCAGATTGATTGAATCTAGTTTCACGCTTCTGTACCCGATCGGATTCGGTAGTTTATGTTTGAGTTCAACCTTTTACCAATATTTGTATAATTGATTCGCAACAATCATCTATGCTGTATCATTGCTGGTAATGTTTTACTTCATCAATAAATGAGATGGTCGAAGTCAACTCAGTCATGATATCGAATTTCTCTACTATGGTGGCTGCGTTAGGCTTCTCTAGTGCAAACATACCAAAGCCTGTCCATCTTTTCCACCACCCAGGAGGGTATCTTTCGCCCAGGAGGGTAATATGAATGATCAAAAGTCTAACGATATCCGAGATTCGGTAGCGACTGGAGGCCTCTGGAAGGGTCTCCATCCCGGTATGGGCATCGCTTCGAAGGCGATGGTCGTGGCGTTTGTCGTCTTCACGGCACTGAACGTGGAGTTCGCGAACGGCATCTACTCGGCAGTCCGAGGCTGGATCGAGTCCGCGCTCAACTGGTACTATGTGAGCGCCTTGGTAATCATGTTCTTCGTCTGCCTCTACCTGATGTGCAGCCGACATGGGTCTATCAAGCTCGGGGATGACAACTCCAAACCGGAGTTCAGCAATTTCTCGTGGTTCGCGATGCTATTCTCGGCTGGAGTGGGTATCGGCCTGCTATTCTTCGGAATCGCGGAACCAATGTTCTACTTCGACAACACGCAGCCATGGGGTTACCCGAACAATCCGTTTGCGGACCGGGCCATGGTGACGGAGATGACTGAGGAGCGCGCGGTACATGCGATGCGAGTAACCTACTTCCATTGGGGATTCCACGCCTGGGCTGTCTACGTGATGATCGGCCTATGTCTGGCGTACTTTGGATTCAGGAAGAAGCTGCCGCTGACACTGAGGTCATCGCTGTATCCGATCATCGGTGACAGGATCTACGGGCCAGTCGGGCACGCAGTGGATCTGTTGGCCGTCTTCGGAACCGTCTTCGGTGTTGCAACTTCCCTTGGTCTCGGCGTAAGCCAGATGGCCGCTGGTCTCCATCACCTGTTCGGTATAGATCCCGGAGTTTTCACGCAGGTCATATTGATTGCCGTGATTTCTGCCGTGGCAACCCTATCCGCCGTGTCAGGTGTCGGGAAAGGAATTCGAATCATTTCGGAGTGGAATATCTGGTTGTCGGCGGTTCTGCTGGCCTACTTCCTGTTCGGTGGTCCTGCACAATGGCTGATGGGTTTCTTCGTGACCACCATCGGCGATTACCTCTGGAATGCGATCCCGATGGGGTTCGCCACTTTCAATGCTGCCGGTGAACGAGACTGGCAGGGTGGTTGGACCATCTTCTATTGGGGTTGGTGGATATCCTGGGCTCCATTCGTTGGCATGTTCATCGCCCGCATCAGCCGGGGACGTACCATCCGAGAGTTCATGGTGGGCGTAATGTTCGTCCCGACGACGCTGGCTTTCTTCTGGCTATGTATATTCGGTGGCAACGCGATGTATATCGAGTTGACTGCTGATGGTGGAGTGGGAACCGCTGGTATCGCGGAACTTGTCCGAAATTGGAATCTGCCCGCTGCCCTCTATGGCACCATCGAGTTGATGACCGGATTGAACTGGCTCAACTGGATCATGGCTGCCTTGGCCACATTCCTGTTGGCGACATGGTTCATCACATCTTCGGATTCCGGAACGCTGGTGATCACAACCATGCTCAGCATGGGCGATGATCATCCGCCTCAGAAGTTCCGGATTGTTTGGGGACTCGGAGAGGGACTCGTTGCGGCGGTTCTTCTTCTTGCAGGTGGTCTCGGTGCGTTGCAGACAGCATCCATCGCGGCGGCGTTGCCGGTGAGTGTGATCATGCTGATGATGACCTACGGTATCGTGAAGTCGCTGAGTGAGGACTCATCGGCGGTAGTACTCGAGCCAAGCCAGGCGGCCCCAGCGGCTGCAGAATAACTATTGCAGCAACTGCTGAAATCCAGCAGTTGACTGCGATAGCATGACCAAAGCCCGTGTGGGAGAATCCTTTCTCCCACACGGGTATCCCTGTCGAGTAACGTCGTCAAATCTGGACGACCGTTCTCTTTCCCCATCACACCAAGAATTCCGCGGTTTTGATTTATTTTATGTTGGAGGCTTTGGTTTTGAACATGTGTCAATACTTAATCCATCACCGAAAAAGCAATACTTGTGTTGCAATTCATGCTTGATGCAAAGAAATAGCCCGAAAGCAATATATAAATTGCTTTTGATGAAAAAAGAAAGAAATGAGTTGCCTTTTCGCAATGAAGCAACTTATGTGTTTACATTGAGATGAAGTCATTACATCAACAACTGAAAAAGCGACGCTTTGATTTAGGTCTTAGGCAAAGCGATATGATGATGCGCGTCGGTATTTCACGTCAGCAATACCAGCATTTGGAATCAAACGGAAATCCCAGGCTCAATACCCTTGAGTTGATTGCACTAGGTCTCAACAGCGAGGTTATGCTTATACCCAGAGAAAAGCTTAATGCCGTTCTTGCTGTACTAGATTGCGATGAATTTGGGAGCGAAGGCACCGACAGTGCTCACTCAATCATCGCTAAAGGCGCATCGTTCTCAGATTCAGAAAAAGAAATTGACCTTTCAGAAGATTCCTGGCAAGGCTTGCTGGGAGAAAACTCGTGAGCGATGAATGCAATTTGCTCGAATTATCCCTGCATGGGAAGCTTGTAAGGCATTGTAAGCACTTGTAATGTCCGGCAGGTTTCCGCACAATGAAACGATCAATGGGGATAGTACCATGCTGAATTTTAGAAACACTGCTGCTGCAATTGATGAGCCGAAAACAGAGCGCATGGAACAGCGTACCAAACCACACATCAAGGCACCGATACAGCAGGCGGCTCTTCTGCTCGGTGTTGATGAGACAACTTTTGTAACCAGTGTATCACTGGAGCGCGCCCAGGCAACTATTACCGCCCACGAACGCACGGTACTCTCCGCCGCGGACCGTGAAGTGGTTCTGGCCGCCTTGGAGACGCCAGCACCGCCAACTGAAGCACTGCAGGAGGCCATGGCGATGCACGATGCCCGAGTAGTGAAGGGTGACTGAAGCTGGAATTAGCCTGCGGAAGATATCCATCACTCCACTTGACCCGGACAGACACGACAGGAAGTCATTCTCGTGCGGGACTGTTCGCCTCGACAACTTCCTCAAACGCAGTGCTAGAAAACATCAGTCTGGGGACTTTTCGCGGGTCTGGGTTGCGACGGAAGAAGGACGAAATGAAATTCTGGGTTATTATGCACTTAATGCTCACTCGCTGGAAGGAGACGATCTCCCGTACAGTCTGACGAAAAACGCTCCTCGATACGGTGGTATAACGACAGCCTACCTATCGATGATCGCTGTAGACCGTCGCCACCAAGGACGTGGCATTGGAAGAATCCTGCTCGTGAATGCACTAGAGCGTGCAATGGCTGCAGCCGATCAAATCGGGCTGAAAGCTGTTGTACTCGATGTTATTGAGGACGGCGGTCCCGATATTACTGAAAAACGACGTGAGTTTTATGCTCGGATGGGGTTTTTAATTTTGCCAGAACAACCAATGAGAATGTTCATCAGTATTGCTGAACTTCGAAAGAATCATTGAGATTCTCGCAATCGATTAGAGTGCCCCATCTTTTCAATTGAGCAGGCATGGATTCCATACCAAAGACGAGCACTAAACGAACAACGCATTCAAAACGGTCAAAAACAATGGACAATGACAGGACTATACAGGACATAAAAGCGGAAATTCGCGCCATCCGGAAGGAGACAGAGGCGATAATAAACAGCCCTGCCTTCGAGGACAGCGCGTTTGAAAGCGACTGGAGCAGGTTTGTGGATTTCCTGAGAGAGGGTGTCCTGGCTGAACTGCTGAACGAGCTCGGGATCGATGTCCGTCTCATGGCCGCTCTAAAGGTGTACTACACCGAGAGCAACAGCAGGCGCAGTTACAAGGAGTACGACATTGTGGCAGAGAGCGCCGGGGAGTTGGTTGTGGTAAAAGTCGAGACCACGTTGAGACGGAATGACGTGAAAGAGTTTGTCAAGGAGATGAAGGAATTTACAAGTTACAGTCCGGCATACAGGTCGAAATCGGTATTTGGCGCGATGGCGTATAAACATTGCGAATCGGAATCCGACCTATACGCCGAGCGGCAGGGCCTGTATGTGATTCAGGCGACTGGTGACAGTGCCGGCATTGTGAATGCTGAGGGTTTCAGGCCTGTATCATTCACGAACGAATCTTCGAGACGGCCAAGGGGGCATCTCAGGTTGGTACCCTCCGACTGATCTTCCAGTGCAGGTCGTGTACTATGTTACCGCGCCCGGGTGAATAAGAAAATATAGGGCACGGAATTGGTCGGGGTGAGTGGATTCGAACCACCGGCCCCTGCCTCCCGAAGGCAGTGCTCTGCCAGACTGAGCTACACCCCGAATTCTTGATGGTCAGAAGTCTCGACTGACCGCAAACTCAATTAACTTGAAAAGTACATCCCTGCAGGCTGAATCCGGCAGAAATTCGAGTTTCTGCATTGCGCTGTCCCGGTACTTACAGGCGAGGCTGACAGTATATTCAAGTGCGCCGGTCGAGGCAACAATCTCACATATCTGGGTAACATTTGCCCCGTCCGGGTTGTCAATCGCAGATCGGATAATTTCTCTCTGTTGTGCATTGCAGTTGTCGCGCGCGTATATCAAGGGAAGGGTCATCTTTCCTTCCATCAAGTCGTCGCCAACTTCCTTGCCGATCGTCTCTGTGTCCCCGGCATAGTCCAGATAGTCATCGATCAGCTGGAATGCCATACCCAGGTTGTATCCGAAATCCGCCATGTTACGGCGGACATCTTCCGGTTGGTGGGTAATGATCGCCCCGAACTGTGCACCGGCCCAGAACAGGGGTGCGGTCTTGCGGTCGATCGTGTCGAAGTAATCCTCCTGCCTGGTTTCGTAGGCATGCATCTGCACAAGCTGCAGGACCTCGCCTTCGGCAACCTTCCGCATGGCGCGGGTCATCACTTCGAACACCTTGAGGCTGTCAGCGGATGCGAGCAACTCAAACGCCCTTGTTGAGAAAAAGTCGCCCACCAGCACGCTCGCGGGATTACCCCAGATAGACTTTGCGCTTGCGCGCCCGCGTCGCATGGTCGAATCATCCACGACGTCATCGTGAAGCAGGGTGGCTACATGTATGAACTCCAGAATTGTCGCGAGCATGATGTGATGTGGCCCCGGGTAGTCGAATGCTCGGGTTCCCAGAAGTACGGTGATGGGTCGCATTTTCTTCCCACCATGTTCGACGATATGACGGCCGACTTCCTGGATCAGAGGGATGTCAGAGTCCAGTGCCTCAAGAACATAATTCTGCATTGTATCCAGGTCGTCCTGAATGAACGAACGGATCTGTTCCAGTTGATCCCTGGAACTTTCAATCACTGGCGGCGCAGTCGATTTCTCAGCATCTGTTGTCAGACTGCTGTTCGCGCGTACGTCAGGTATCTCAATAGTTGGATTGGACATGATTGAAATAAAGGGGGATTACAGTCATTCGGATACTGTTTAGATTTTACAGGAAATATCTGCCGAGATGATTCTGCGATTACGGCGCTTGGAATCGAGACAGGCGGGAGAATTTATTGAAAGTTAGGTATACGAAGGTGTTCAGACGGAGTTTGCCGAGTTTCTTTCCCAGAAAACTTCGTCCTTGTAGCCCTGAATACCCGAATCACTTTGGGCGAGACGGATCCGTTTCAACGCCCAGCAAAGGTATTCCTGATTGCAATCCACGCCGAACCATCTTCTTCCCAGCTTGGCAGCGACCACCGCGGTGGTGCCGCTGCCGAGAAACGGATCAAAAACGAAGTCATTCTTTTTCGAGCTGGCGAGCATGAGTTTTGCAATCAGCTTTTCGGGCTTTTGTGTCGGATGATCGGTGTTTTCCCGCATCGACCAGAACGGAACGGTAATGTCAGTCCAGACATTGGAGGGAAAAGTCAGACGGAATTTTCCATCTTCCTCTTCCAGCCAGTCTTTCGGTTTGCCGTTGATCCTGTACGGTGCGATCACTTTTCGTTTCAGTCTGACTGCATCAGCATTAAAGAAATATTGGTCTGATCTTGTGCAAAACCAAATGTCTTCTGAATTGTTTTTCCAGTTTGATCGGGCACCGCGTCCTTTCTCCCGTTCCCAGGTGATTCGGTTGCGTACGTGGAACTTGGATTCCAGGATCGGTCCGATCAGGACTGAGGTGCGCCATTCCGAGCAAACATAGACCGTGGCATCGGGTCTTAACGTTGGCAGGAGGACATCCAACAGACTTTCAAACCAGGTCTGATACTGTGCGTTACCTCGGGATTTGAACTTGGTGCCGTGATAGTCTTTGCTGAGATTGTAGGGTGGGTCAAGGATCAGGAGATCAACAAACTGTTCCGGCAAACATGTGACGAGTTGAAAAATATCACCCTGCGCCACTTTGTTGGCGATTTCCTGTATGGACATCTTCGTATTTGGCTTCAGTATCTCCCCGGACAATTTAAAGAGTTCCTGCCTGGAGCAGGTGAGGCTGCGGTTTCGAGGCGCTTTTTTCATGGCGTCACGCTATTGATACGGAAGTCGGGGTCAGGTCGGTACGCGGCGGTGAAACGCTTCGATCAAAGTCCCCTTGTCCATGTATTCGAGTTCTCCGCCCATGGGGAGCCCGCGCGCAAGGCGGGTAATCCTGTATCCATGCTCGGCGATCCGTTCCGACAGGTAGTCCGCGGTTGCGTCACCTTCCAGGGTGATATTCATCGCCAGAATGATCTCATTCACAGGATTGGACTGGAGAACCTCAAGCAGTTCATCGATGTTCAGGTCATCCGGACCGATTCCGTCCATCGGTGAGATTTTTCCCATCAAGACGAAGTACAAACCGCGGTATACACCGGCTTCCTCAAATGAGTTCAGATCAGCGGGTGTCTCGACGACACAGATCTGTGATCGATCGCGCGCCGGAGAATTACAGATACTGCAGACGGGCGACTCACTGAAGTTATTGCACTGCTTGCAGTGGCGCACCGACTCGACGGCCTTTTGCAAGGCGTCGGCGATTTCTGTCGCGCCTTTACGGTCGCGCGCCAATAACTGAAATACGAATCTTTGAGCTGTTTTGGGTCCTACGCCCGGCAAGCGTCGGAGGGCCCTGGTCAGATCGTCGACTGCTTTCGCAACAGTCATCTCAACACGGTAACCCGGTGGCTAAAAAGGGAAGTCCTTGGTGTTGAAAGGAAGATCTAATGCAATGTTCGAAATCTGTTCCTCATTCATCTGCTCAACGCGTTTGACTGCGTCATTGATCGCGCCGACAATCAGATCTTCAAGCACTTCGCGATCATCTTCCATCAGGGATGGGTCAATCTGCACGTCAACCGCGTCAAATCGTCCTGTCAGGACAACTTTGACCAGTCCCGCACCTGCGACACCCGTTACTCTCTGCTTGTGCATCTCATTCTGGGCTTTCTTCATCTGCGCCTGAATTTTGGTTGTCTGCTTCAGTATTTCCTTGAAATCTTCTGTCATTTAATTTTCCCGCTTCAAATAAACGTGTCTGTCTTCAATCCTGTTTCGGCGTGACCTCGTCAAGTTTAGCGCCGAATTCATTCATCAGGAGCATCGGCAGTTCCTGTCCGATGATGGTCTGCTGCGCTTCCGAAACTCGATTTGAATGTTCCCGTTCCTGTTTCTGTTTGAGTGTCTCGTTTCCGTTTGCGCCTTTTTCGACAATCAGTTCGATACTCTGATTGGTCATCTCATGCAAGATTGCTTCCAGATTCGTCCGGTTTTCCGGCCGGTCCATCGCGACCGAGTTTGCCGCAGGCGCGTCTACGATTATAGTATTCCCCGTGCGGGACTTGAATGACAGATTTTGAGCGAACAGTTTGGTTGGTCCTTTGAGGTTGGATGCGTTCTCCAGAAAATCAAGCCAATCATCCGAAGTCTGAATATCCCTTGCGGGAGTGCTCGGAGGATCTTTCGGGCTCTCCGGTTCCGGGGAACTCGCCTCGGATTTTATCGTCGATTCGGTTGTTGGCGGTGCACTAGGGGCAGCGACCGGGCTCTGTGGAGCACTTGGAGCTTTTGGTTGTATAGATGAAGAGTCCGGTTGGTCTTTTCGCTGACCTGTTGAACCAGAATCCGGATGGAAGGCAAGCATTCTCATCAGCACCATTTCAAATCCGGTCTGAGGATTGGGTGCGAGCGGCAGGTCTCGCTTGCCGATCAGTCCGATCTGGTAATAGAGTTGTATCTCTTCTTTTGAAAGCTGGGATTCGAGCTGCTTCAGATCGTTGATATTGTCCGCTCTCTCCGTGACGATCTGAGGTGTGACCTTGAGCAGACTGAGTTCGTGGAGCTTGAGCAGAATGTCATCCAACGCACTTTCGTAATTGACCGACTGCTCCGACATTCTGGCCGTGATTTCGAGCATCTTGTCAGCGTCCTGATTCGCAATCGCTGTCAGAAGCTCGAACAGAAAATCCTGCGACAGCATTCCGAGCATTTCGCGGACAGGCGCTTCTTCAAGTTTGCTGTTGGTATAGGAAATTGCCTGATCGAGAATACTGAGTCCGTCGCGCATGCTGCCTCGCGATTGCCGGGCGATACTGTTGATTGCATCAGCACTGAACTCGATGTTTTCCTGCTCCAGTATCGTGGTCATCTGGGCGCTGATCTCATTTGAGTCCATAGCCCTGAGGTTGAACTGGATACAGCGCGACAGGACGGTTACCGGCAACTTCTGTGGATCGGTAGTCGCCATCAGGAACTTCACGTGTTCCGGGGGCTCTTCCAGCGTCTTCAGCAGCGCGTTGAAACTGTGACCGGACAACATGTGGATCTCATCGATCAGATAGACCTTGTAACGACCCGCGGTTGCGCTGAAATGGACATTTTCCAGCAGTGCCCGGGTATCTTCCACTTTGGTTCTTGAGGCGGCATCCACCTCGATCAGATCGATGAATCGACCCTCGTCTATCTCGTTGCATGCGCTGCACTCGTTACATGGGGTGGAACTGACACCTGACCCGCAGTTCAGGGCCTTGGCGAGAATCCTGGCCAGAGTCGTCTTGCCGACACCGCGGGTTCCTGTAAAGAGGTAGGCATGGTGCAGTCTTTCGTTATCAAGTGCGTGCTTGAGTGTTCGCACGACATGTTCCTGTCCGACAATTTCCTCGAAATTCCTTGGACGCCATTTCCTGGCTAAGACTAGATAACTCACTTTTGCCCCAGACTCAAGTCGTTTTTTCTCCGCAATTCGAGAAGATTCGGGCGGCGGTTACGACCCGCTGGAATTCAGTACCCGCATCAGCTGCTACGGCTGCTTCCTTCCGGACCTGACCGGGTTCACAACCTATCGTCACTGTAGTAGCGAACCGTACCCGCCATAAATGTTCGAAGTTAAAATTACTGTCGCAATCAAGTTGGCATTATAGGGAATAAATTAATTATTCGGCACTGACAAAACCAGTTTCGCAGTGATGGGTTGACACGTGTGTTTCACCGCTGTCGCAACATAAGGTGAGGGTAAGGTTTGCCGGAATCAGAAGTTGATCTGTGGATCATTGCCTCGACGATTCCCGGGGTCACGGAGCTGGCGATCAGCCAAGATGTACAGAATTCGAATTGTACCGGTCCGAAATTCTTTCACTTGAAACCGAAACATATTCGGATAGAATAGGGACACAGCCCGCTCTTTGAAAAAGTGGCGGGTTTGTAAATTTAAGAGGATTCCATTCAAACTACGGAGTAGCTACCATGAGGAAGATTGATGTTACGAGACGAGATGTGTTGAAGACCGCTGCAGTTGCAGGTGGACTTTTGGCCATGCCCGCATACGTGAGAGGCGCCAAAGCAGACCATGTCCTGACATTCGGACATACGTTTGGCAAGGCCACAGAAGACGTGATGATTACGGGGCTTCAGCAATGGAAACAGAAAGCCGAAGAGTATGCCGGTGGAAAATTGCTGATCGACATCCATGAAGCGGGCAGTTTGGGCGGTCAGAATGTCCTGCCTCAGAAAGTTCTCCAGCAATCCATCCAGGGTTGTCAGCTTTCGACACAGAATTTCACCCCGTATTCCGCGGTTTACAACCTTCTGGATTTTCCATTTCTGTTTTCAAGCAATCAAACGTTCGAGGATATGTTGGGAACCGAGGCATTCCTGTCCAGTCAGTTCATTTCGGAACCGCACTCCAAAGGGTTTACGGTATTGCCCGGTATGTGGGCGAACGCAGGTCATCGCGTTCTTGGCGTCAGCAAGACTAAGAATCTTGTAGTCAGGAATCCGGAAGACCTCGATGGTGTCAAGATTCGTGTAACAGGGTCGAAAGTTGAACAGCAGTTCTTCAAGATGACACCGGCCGACCCGGTTTCCATCGCCTGGGGCGAAACCTATCAGGCCCTGGAGCAAGGTGCGGCTGATGCGCTGAATGTAGGGCTCGGTCCTTTGACTGCGACACGTATTTTTGAGACGCTGGGTTCAGCAACCCTGACAAGAATCAACTTCAACTGCCATATCACACTGCTCAGTGCGAAATGGTTTGATGGCTTGCCGGGAGACGTGCAGGACGCGATCCTCAAGGGTGCCGCCGAAAGTTTCGCGTTCCAGCGAGAAGGCCAGGCGAAGGCGAACGAAGAAATGATTTCCATGTGGCAGTCGGCTGGCATTCAGATTGAAGATCCGGCACCGGATGTCAAGAAAGTCTGGGTGGAAAGTTTCGGGCATCAGCGTTCCGAGTGGGATGAGCTCAAGGAAGCCTACGGAAAGGATGTCTGGACTCAGTTGGAAGGCTGGGCCAGCTAAAACCTGATTTTCATGCAGTCCGCACCATCGCGCGGACTGCATGTATTTATTTCCAAGCCGAAAGATTTCCATGCGGTTCGACAGGGTCGTCTCATTTATCAATATCGACTTGCCGACTTGGTTCATCAGAATCGCGTACTCCTACCTCAGCCTGATCATCCTGGTGGAGGTTATCAGGCGTTACGTGTTCAGTGCATCGAGTCCATGGGGTGAAATGTCGGCTCGCTACGCGTTTGTGTATCTTTCCTACATCGGCGCGGCCGAGGCAATCAGGTTGCGTCGCCACATCCGAATCGATCTGATCATCAATCAATTTTCAAAGCGGCTCCAGAATCTGTTCAACTTGTACATCGATCTATTGACCACCGGTTTGGCTGTGATCGTCATCTACCATTCGTGGCAGGTGATCAGGATCCAGTGGACCGTTGACATTGTGATGGAGTCTGCAAATCTGAATCTGGCATTTGCCTATGCGGCACTTCCGATAGGGTGGGGGTTGCTGATCATCCGTATTGTCCAGATCTGGTACGGGCGATGCAGGGCTTCCCGGTCTGTCGAGGCTTGAGCTGCGGAGACGAACATTGTGACCGGTGATCTGACAGGTGTAATCGTCATCATCCTCGTCATGCTGGTCCACTTGGCCATCGGCGTTCCCCTGTTCGTTGTTCTGGGACTCGGAGCGCTGACCATCATCCTTGCCTACGATGTTTATTCGGTGGCGGCTTTTGGTGATACGCCATTCAGTGCAATCGACAGTTGGGCCCTGCTTGCCATGCCACTTTTCATACTGGCCGGAGAGATCATCAGTCGCGGGAAGACGGCCCGTCATCTGGTGAATCTTGCCGAAGCCATAGTCGGTTGGATGAAAGGGGGTCTGGGAATGGCGACCATATTCGGTTGCTTTCTGTTCGCGGGCACCAGCGGCTCCAGTTCAGCGGATACCATCACCATCGGAAAAATCATGATCCCACCCATGCGCGAGCAGGGCTATCTGGGCAGCTATGCGGCCTCACTTGCCGCGTCGGGCGGAATACTGGGTGTGATTGTTCCGCCGAGTCTGATATTCATCATCTATGGCGTTACGACAAACACCTCCATCGGCGGTCTTTTTCTGGGTGGCATTCTGCCCGGTTTGGTGATGGCGGTCACCATGTGTTTCGCAAACTATTTTGTCTGTCGATACAGCCGGTGGGGATCCATTCAGAAATCCGAATTTCATATGAAGAAACTGGCGCGGGCGCTGTGGGCGGCCAAGTATGGAATTGGTGCACCTGTAATCATACTGGGTGGTATATATACCGGCGTATTCACACCCACAGAGGCCGCCGCCGTTGCGATCGGGTACGTGACCATCGTCGAACTTCTGATTCACAGATCCATCACAATCCGAGATATCGGACACAGTCTGGGTTCGGCGGCGATCGCCACGGGAATGCTGGCACCGATCATCGCGTTCTCGATACTGTTCGGTGAGACACTTTCAATACTTCATGTACCGAGGGCTCTCATCGATGGTTTCATGGCCATCGAAGTGGGGCTGGCGGGATCGGTTGCGATCATCGTTGTCGTACTGCTGATCATCGGATTCATACTTGAGCCGATCGCAGCGATACTCGTCGTGATGCCGATCCTGGCACCGATCGGGAGCGCATTGGGGTTTGACCCGGTTCATTTCGGTGTCTTCGCTGTATGCGCCCTGGGTGTGGGTTTTATCACCCCGCCGGTTGGCATCAACCTTTTTGCCGCGTCGGCTGTGAGCGGTGAGCAATTCATCGACATCGCCTGGAGAGCGATACCGGCTTTCATTGGCCTGATGATCGCGATCGCGATCATTGCGATGTTTTCCGGTCTGACTCTTTGGTACAAATAGCTAAAATTCCGTACAATGAGTCAAATGGATGATCTTAAAAAAATCCGAGAGCTCGCGGCAAGGTATTTCGACCTGCTGTATTTTGCGGACACTGATCTGGTCGATGTGTGTTTTCTGCCTGACGCAACCGTCAACTCGATCGAAGACAATCAGGTCGTCAGTATCGATATGGACGGGTTCAAAGCGCGTCTGAAAGGCAGACCATCGCCGTCGAGCATCAATGAGAACAGAATCGATGCACTGAAGCTCATTGAGATTGAATCGCCCAGCACGGCCTTGATGAAAGTCGAAGTGCAGATTCTCGGTGGGCGATACCATGACTATCTTGTACTCTTGAAACACAGCGATGAGTGGAAAATCATCACCAAAGTATTCCACCGTTTCGCTGACTGATATTTTTGACATTGGCAATTGACAGCCCTGGTGAAGTGATATGAATAAAGTTGTTGAAGTTCTTCCCTTTTCCGACATTCCACGTGTAAAGCGAGGTCGCGGAATAGTTAACCACCTGATCGCAAGCAAGCAGATCGGCGCCCGGGCCATTCACTCCGGAATCACATTCATGCCGGCGCGTACCGCGGTTCCGGCCCATACGCATAACGCCGAGGAACAGGTTACGATCCTGAAAGGGTCGTTGAAAATCATATTGGATGGCGATGTGGAGGTGGTCTGCGGGAAATATGATTCCACCTTTATCTCCTCGGGTGTCCGGCATGAGCTGATCAATGACACCGACGAAGAGGTGCATGCACTGATCACCTATGGGTCAGCGGATGTGACGCGCACGTTTTCCGATACCGGTGAGACCGTGGAAATCGGATCTGACAAAGACAAGTTTGAAGAGTAGATTTCACTGCTCAAGGACGAGTGCTTCCCAGCTGCCGGTGCAGGAAGACCTTTTACCCGGAATTTCCCGGTACCTCGTCATTCATAAAGTGACGGATCAAGATGTTTCAATCTGAAGTGTGCATGTTCAATATGAACATGCCTGTTGTCCTTGGTATGCAGAATGTTATTTGCGCGTACCATACTGCAATCACCCGACACTGATCTCAATCGACTCACTGTGCCGACACAAGACTCTCGCACCACGCACTGGAATGGTGTGTGTTCACAATATCCATCACCGGAATCCTCTTCAATTTCGAATAGCGTTGGGCAGTCTTGATGACAGAGTTTGCTGCGGCGGGAATTCGGTGATTCCGGCTCCAACCAACTCGACGTGACCGTAGAAATGGATTCCGGGGTCTGAGTTTATTTGTTCGTTCGTATGAGTATCCAAGCCTATTGGCGGAACTGCGTTTCGCGACAGGCGAGTCATCTGTTTTGAATTTGTATACCATAACCGGATAATTATAGAATTGGCTGGCGCGTGACGAATTAAGATTGTTGGTTGATTGGTCATGCACTGATGGATTCCAATTCGACAGGAGTGACAATGAACGACCAAGGCAGTGAAAATAGAACACATGCTGTGGAATCCTTGACGGAATCACCTCGCGCAACCTATCAGGATGTACTGGATGCACCACCGCACATGGTTGCTGAAATTGTAGATGGTAAGCTCTACACCAATCCGAGACCGGCGATGCCTCATGCTGTAGCGAGTTCGAGGCTTGGAGGCATCCTCGGTTCATCTTTTGATTGGGGTGACGGAGGCTCTGGCGGCTGGTGGATTATTGACGAGCCTGAGCTCCATCTGGGAGCGAACATTTTGGTACCGGATATTGCAGGATGGCGACGCGAGCGGATGCCCGAAAGTCCAACCGGAGCTTACTGCACGCTGGCTCCGGATTGGGTATGCGAAGTGCTTTCCCCTTTGACGCGGAAGCTTGATCTTGATGTCAAAAGGTTAGTCTACGCCCGGGAGGGTGTCAGCTATCTTTGGTTGCTGGACCCAAATCCCCGAGCGCTGGAAGCATTTGAACTGCGCGGCGGTGACTGGGCGCTGATTGACAGGTTGCTCTATGACGCATCGGTTTCGTTGCCGCCATTTGACGCAATCAGTTTCGATCCTGGTAATTTGTTCCCACCACCTGTAGTCCACAAACAGCCGCCAACCAAAAGGACAGCTGAATCTGAACTGACTTGAGCATCGACTGAGGTTCAGTTTCTCAAATCCTGTTTTCAACGGTTTCACGACGTTGCGTTCTATTCGGTGTTTGTGAATTCAAGGATTCACGATCGTGATCGATGCGACATCGGGTTGGCGATATGACATTGGTCTTGTGAAGGCTACTGGAATACCTCAACAGATCAGTGATTGGACGCATATCAGAATTTGACTGTACTCGCGAGGATAGACTGAAGACCGGTGCGCTACGGTACAGCCATTTGGCAAGGACATGTCGCTGTTTGATCAGCGGATGGATCGCGAAGCCCGATGCCGGGGTTTTCATAAGATGGTATGCCGGGTGGCAGTCTGCAGGATTGACCAACATTTCACCTGCTCCTACGGTGTTTATCGACATCAACCCGGCTGATAGGATTCGTTGCATCGAAGGTTTTGACAGCAGGTTTGTTTGTTACAATAATTGTCAACAACTGTCAGTTTCACACACCGATCAGAACATCAATTGCCAGGCAATATTCCATCAGAATTCATACAGGAACTCCTCGCCCGGGTTGATATCGTAGATGTCATCAATTCCCGGGTGCCGCTGACTAAATCCGGACGTGAATACAAGGCGTGCTGTCCGTTTCACAATGAGCGTACACCCTCGTTTTTTGTGAACCCCCAAAAGCAGTTCTATCACTGTTTCGGTTGCGGCGAGAGCGGAACCGCTGTTTCGTTCCTGATCAAATATGGCAATCTGCAGTTCCGGGAAGCCATTGAGGATCTGGCTTCGGGAGTTGGCATGGAAGTCCCCGTCGCTCAGCGAGGACGACCGGTCAGCGGTGATTTTGAACGACTTCTGGAACTGATGTCCAACGTTCAATCCGCCTACAAGAACGAACTGCATCGTTCCGAGTATTCTGTTCCACGGGACTATCTGAAAGGGCGGGGTATTACGCGCGAGTCCTCACTCAGGTTTGGTATTGGATATGCACCGGACGAGTGGGATTTTCTCCTGAAGAGGTTCGGCAAGAATGATTTCGATCGTACCCTGCTTGAGAAAGCCGGTTTGATAAAGAAGAAGGATGACGACAAATACTACGATCGTTTTCGAGGTCGAATCATGTTTCCGATTGAGGACCGGCGCGGGCGTGTCATCGCATTCGGCGGTCGAATCATCGGATCAGGTGAACCGAAGTACCTGAACTCGCCGGAAACGATGCTTTTCAAGAAAAGCAATGAGCTGTTCGGCCTGTCAGCGGCACTGACTCCCATCCGGCAGGCTGGGAAGGTGCTGATCGTCGAGGGATATACCGATGTCGTGGGTCTGGCACAGGACGGTGTGGAATATGCAGTCGCCACTTTGGGTACGGCAACCACGCCCTATCATGCGCGGGAACTTTTTCGCGCTGCCAAGGAGCTCGTATTCTGCTTTGATGGCGATAACGCGGGGCGCAAAGCTGCCTGGCGTGCAATGGAATCGGTACTTCCGATGATGTACGACGGCAGACTGGTGAGTTTTGTGTTTCTGCCACAGGGCGAGGATCCCGACTCCATGATCAAGGAAGAGGGGAAGGATGCATTTGAGGATCGTATCCAGCAAGGGAAACCGATTGCGGATTTCATATTTGACGAACTTGAGAGCAGAACCAACATGAACCGTCATGACGGGAAGGCGAGACTGGTTGAGGATTTCAAGCCAATCTATTCCAGCATGCCGGACTCTTCGTTACGCGAGTTGATATTGACTGATCTGATGGAGAAAACTGGCTTGAGCGAACGCTTCATTCTTCCCAGGCTCTCGCAGAAACCGACTCATAGCGGTCACCAACGAAGTGTTCCGAAGCCTGTTAGAACCGGTCCGCTGGATCTTGCGTCGAGAGCGCTCGCAGTACTCGTGCAGAATCCCGAGTTTGGATGGTCGCGAACAAGTCCGCGTGAGTTGGAGATCCTTAAGGATACGAACGTCAGGCTGCTGGTTGAGGTGATTGGATTCCTGAATGAGCATCCTGACATCAGTACCGCTGCACTGGTCGAGAATTTCAGAGAATCCGAGCACTTCGCGACGTTACAGAAGTTCGCGGAGCTTGAGCACAATGTAGCGCGCGGCAGTCTAAAGGGTGAATTCGAGGGAATGATCGAGAAGCTGTATCAGCGCGTGGCAGACGAAAGGAGAAGGAACTTAACCCGAAAGTCCGACATGACATCTGAAGATCTTAGGAAGATTCAGGAGAGTCTTCAAAGCAGACATTTGTCCGGAAGCAAACATTAGCGTCGAGCGTGACTCACCAAATTCTGTGTCTGTTTTCGACTTTAGTTGCCGGAAAAGTAGTTTGAAATGATGGTAAATCTGAATTGATGCTCCTTCTTCTTTTGGTAGTTAACCCTACCGGAATATCTCCTTAATCAAATACAATAACTACTGCGGAATACTTTAAGGGCCCGTAGCTCAGCCGGTCAGAGCAGTGGACTCATAATCCATTGGTCGAAGGTTCGAATCCTTCCGGGCCCACCAGACGAAACGGAGAAGTAATGGATCTGGATGTTGAACGCCTCCTCGGTGCCGTGGAACGCACAGTGTCGTCCCTGAAGCGCGACGGACAGACTGCTCGCGCGGTTGTTCTTGCCCGCAGCTACGCGACGACAGTGGAGGACCTATGGGATGCCGTGACGAGTGCGGAACGTATCCCACGCTGGTTCCTGCCAGTCAGCGGTCGCCTCGAACTCGGTGGTCGATACCAACTGAAGGGAAACGCAGGTGGCACGATAAGGCACTGCGAGCGTCCTTCGTATCTCGGGTTGACGTGGGAGTTCGGCGGTGACGTGAGTTGGGTGGAGGCGCGTTTGAGTAACGATGGTACCGGCCGCTCGCGTCTTACAATTACGCATACAGCACTGGTGTCGGACCATTGGCACGAGTTCGGTCCGGGTGCCGTCGGAGTAGGTTGGGAGATGGGCTTGCTGGGTATGGAGCTGCATCTTTCGCGGCCGAACGAACCCAAGTTGGACGGAACAACGTTTCACACGACTCGTGACGGAAAGGCACTTATAGTCGGAAGTAGCGCTGCATGGGGCCGGGCGGCCGAAGCGGCGGGAACGGATCCTGACGTTGCGCGCGCAGCGGCCCAGCGTACGGCGGCCTTTTACACGGGCAACACGGTCGTGTCGGATTGATGCACGCTTTCGATGTGCTCCGCGACTCGGATTTTAGCGGTGCTTTGTTGTCTATTCATTATCTGTTGTGAGCGTTGAATTGTGCAAATATCGTACGGCAGCTTGAATATCCGTTGAATTAATCCTCCCTCCTCCAAGTCAATGAGAACATTAGCATCGGTGATCATCAACATCAACACTACCCTCCAGTTTTCGACTCATGTGAAATCGATAAACCGACATGCCCAGTAGTTCTGCTGCTTTTGATTCTCCGATGTATTCTTTCGCCAACGCTCGACATACGAGTTGTTTGAACCGAAATGTACTTTCCTTGGGGTAGGGTTCACCGGGTTCTTGTTTTCGCCAGCCTAACTTGCCGAACTCAATGAAGTACCGTCGTTTCAAATTCGCAGATATCACACCACACTGCTCCAAACGCATAAGGATCGCCGTCATACTGATGCCGAACTCATGCTTTAGTAGCAACAGCTCAATTGGTTCGATCGTATGTCGGTGCTTTCCCATAATTTCGACCACTGCTTTCTTCGGCAATAGAAACGCGCCGGCGAAGCGATTGCATGCCTTCTCTTCATCGAGATTTTTGGCTAAACGGTTGAGCAGTACAAGATGACCCAGTTCGTGAGCCAATGTAAAGCGTTGGCGGTCACCGGATAGAAGACTGGAAAATATGACAACCGGAATCTTGCCGATTCGGCCAGCCAGTCCGTCAAACTGATTTACTCCTTCTACTTGTGTACAGATGATCATGGCGCCTTTGGACTCCATTGCAGTGACGAGTTCTGATATTGGGTCCAAACCTAAGTTCCATGCCTGGCGCATTTGGTCAGAAATTTCTTCGATTTCCTCAAGGTCACCTACTTCTGCGGGAAGTTCAGCAGGCAATGAAAATGTCGAAATGGGATTGTCTGTATCTGGATACAGGTCAAGTAGCATGGACCATCGCTCAGCCTGATTCATCACATCTGCTGTTAATCGATTGAGTAGTTTCTTTGGGAGGTTGGATTTTTTACGATACTCGATTTCCTGAAGTTCAACCTCTACCGGCCGGAAAAAATATTCAGTACGTACGTTCAGTGCATTCGCCATCTTCAGCAGATTGCTTGACGACGGCATATTGATGCCGTGTTCATACTTCTTTATTGCATTGGCAGACACACCAACCTCTTCAGCCAGCTTACTCATGGAAAGCCCAGCTGCTTTACGTGCGCGCTGCAGGCGTTGAGCAAACATATCAATCCTCCATATTTGTTCTCATATAGGTTTACAAAATATAATATAATATCCGTTATGTAAACCTAATTATGCAAAGAATTCCTTGGGTTTCAGATTACGTCCCATGGACTTGCCGAAAGTTAACTTTCAAAGGCAGTTTAGACAAGTTTCGAATTCTTTCCAGCCGGACCCACCATTGCAACGTATCCGAACCCTTTTGGAAAATATTCAGGTCAGTCGGTTGTCAATGATGGTAAGCGAATTGACTGAGGTGTGCGTTGTGTAGAATGTGCTTGAATTACTTTGTCGCGTGTTTTGCACAGATCATCCAAATAAAAATTGAATATCTTTGTTCGTTGTTCAATTTGGGTCACCTTCGTCTAAATCCGAGCGGTTGAAAGTGGTACGTAAGGAATGTAAAAGAAATACCAGATATGTGAAAAGTAGTAACATCACTACATCCGTTTTTGGAGGAACTGGACATGAGCATAACAACATTTACCAGCCGTGAATTTAATAGGGATGTATCTCGTGCGAAGAAAGCATCAAACTTGGGGCCGGTCATAATTACCAACCGGAATAAACCGACGCATGTAATGCTCAATATAGATGAGTACCAGAGGTTGAAAGGTGAAAGGTCCAACCTATTGGACGCGTTGTCGATGCCAGGTTTGGCGAAAATCGACTTCAAGCCATCAAACATCCGCATTGAAAGTAAACCAATCACTCCTTGTTGATGTTTTTGCTTGACACCAACGTTGTCTCCGAGTTGCGCAAGGTTGGAGATAGAGTGTACCCAGAATTGTGGACACGGGGAATTGTGAGATTGGAGGAATTCATACAAGTTGCAATCAAAACGAAAATTAATTGTGGGTTTGTATAATTTTCTAATCTGGTGTTTTTGGAGAATGCTGTGAGTAAGTCAAAGGATAGAGAAGATTTTCAGTCAACTGAAGGAGTTATTGACAAAACGAGCTATTGGACTAAGCGGCTTCAAATTTGGGATGGATTTTTCTTGGGTTTTTTCCCATCGTTTGAATTGACTTCATTTCGTAGTGAATTAAGTGACATACTTGACCATCCGAATTCGTTTGCTGAAGATCAGAAGCGTATTGGTCGTGATATGCACATGGCAATTCATGTGGTTTCGCGAGAAATAGAGTGGAGTCATCACTAAAAACAAACCAATTGAAAGTCGGAAACGCACTGGAGAACCCGATTCGAAGAAAGATCAACAAGGTACAGATATCGCTGCAACATCTGCTCAAGTTTCAGTAGATCAAAAATTGAGGCTTTTAAATGACCCCTCCCTCATCCTGAGTTGATTGGTCAATATGAATCGATACTTCCCGGTACCGCAAAAAATCATGGATATGGCGGAATCCGAGCAACATCATCAAACCTTCCGTGAACAGCAAAGCTGACAATAGACCATTCGTATCAATGACCACACGCATCTGCGTCACTCATTCTTGCGGGCCCTAGTGACGGCATCAGCAATATCGGCATCAGTCACGCCCAGTGCAGCCAATTTAGCTCTGACCGTGTCGGCTTGCAATGGGTTGACAGGTGTCAGGACAATACGTCCATTCTCGTTAGTAACGTCAAAATACTCAATCCCCGGAAAATCAGAAACAACTGATTCTGGAAGAGTCAACTGATTATTGGAAGTAAGTTTAGACAGTCTGATCCCGTCTTCCTGTCTGATCAAGCCAGGAACGCCGAGAATCCAGCCTTCCACCCTTGCCACCCTATTCTCGTCCTCAGTCAGGCTTGGTTTAAGAAACCCAGCAAGGCTGCCATCCCTGTCTGCACGCGACAACCAGGCGGCGATGCTGTATGCGTCGTGCTGGTCGCCGCTACGGCCCTCTTGGGCGAAGTTGCCCGACCAAAGTGCCGGATAGACCTCGGCTATGGCGGAGTTTCCCTGCGGAATGTCCCAACCGTCAAAGGGCCATAAATGAACCCGCTCGCCCAGCTCCCGGCGAATGAAGCGCAGCCACGGAATCCCGGCATGGGTGGATTTAGCCACCTGCCCCGGCACATCAAAATGAAAAACAGACTTCGCTCCACCGGCCCGCTCCTCGGTCAGGCGGCGCCAGCGAGAATTACCGGACCGCTCGGCACCGTTGCCTACCGACCCCTTTCGCACGCAATCCACCCAGATGTTGTCCTCGTCGGTCGGCCAATGATACTGGAAGTCGTCGAGAAAGGTCGACCAGTCAGTTTCCAGTCCGTGAACCTCGAAATAGCGGAGCGGAAACGAAAACCCGTGGTCGATACCGACGAGTGTAGGAGTGTCCCCAGACAGTCGCTCGATCAGCCAATGGGCAACACCTTTGCGGGTCCAGTATTTACGCGGGCTGGGTGGCGGACACACCTCTTTCGGTGCGCGGTTGTTCTCGGACAGATAAACGCGGAGCCCCTTGAGGCTCGCCGTCGGCGTTTTCGCGCCTGAATAGTCAATGCCGATAGTGCGGACGAAGCATGTCACGTTCTGATCAACCTCCTTCGGAAGCCCAGCCGGAAGACAGCCTTGCGGCGAGTCCGACGGGGACGAATTGTGAATGACTATATAGAGACTATTTTCTCATTTCACCGAAATAAGGTAGCTTTCTAGTAAACCAAGGCTTGAATTCAAATTTGAAAGGGATCGGATACGTTGCGACCGCCCCCACCGGTTCTTCGAGATTACTACTAACTCAAGAGCCAACTAGACAATTATTCGTCGTATTTTCAAACTGCTGAATTCTGATCACTTGAAGTCTCCACAATAGTTATAAATACTATATAATTGTTATTTATTATATAGTATAAAGAACTTTCAGATTTTTGAAACGAAAAACATTGCAAGATCGGGCATTGGAATTAGCTCGTAGCGGTGAGATACTGCGGGCTAAAGACTTTTATGCCGCTGGTGTGCCACATACGTATTTACGGCGGCTTCAGGATGAGGGTGTAATATTGCGCATAGGACGCGGCATCTATCAATACACAGAAGCTGAAATTACCGCTTCGCACAGTCTGGCAATGGTGTCAAAAGCGATCCCACACGCTGTAATCAGTCTTCTTTCAGCGCTCCAGTTCCACGTGTTGACTACTCAACTACCACACCAGGTTTGGGTGTCCATTGAACATGGCAGATGGACTCCTCTGAGTTCACCCGTGTCACTGCGGGTCATTCGTTCCGGTTCTGAGGCACTTTCGGTAGGGGTGGAGCGCCATAGGATCGAAGGGGTATCGGTGCCAATTACAATTCCGGCCAAAACGGTCGCCGACTGTTTCAAGCATCGAAATAAGGTAGGGACCGATGTTGCGATTCAAGCACTGAAGGAATGTCTATCTCGTAAAAAAGCCGCTGTCGACGAAATCTGGCGGTTTGCAGAAACTAATCGAGTAGCCCGTGTTATGAGACCGTATTTCGAAGCTATCATATGACAGATTTGTAGAATGGCATTATGGTTCTCAATACTTTGGAAAGCAGGGTCAGATCCAGACTGAGTTGCAGCAAGGATTCGGTCTTCACACCCATGGATTTCCTGGACCTGTCAGACCGCGACCAGACAGGCCGGGTGTTGAGAAAGTTGGTTGCCGAGCAGTCTCTTGTCAGGATTGGCCGCGGTTTGTATGCGAAGACCAAGACCTCCTCAGTGACAGGGAAAACAATACCGGTCAAACCCCTACCTGACTTGGCAAGGGAGGGACTGACTAAAATCGGTGCACGTGTTGTGCCCTCGCGTGCTGAGCTGGCCTATAACTCGGGCAAGACAACTCAAGTGCCAACAGGGAGAGTTATAGCAATCAAGGGCAAACGTGTTTCTCGCAAGATCGGTTATAACGGAATTTTCATTGTTTTGGAACGTGACACTTGACATTGAATTGATCAACCATCCAGCGACCGCAATGAATGTTGATACGTCTTTCACCGAAAGGGAACACTACGCAACCAGAGTCGGAGATCAGGGCCTGCAACAGCGACACCCGGTTTGCACAGCCCCACTCGGCGCAATTTTCATGTGACAATGATCAGGCACTGCACAGATCACGAATTCGATCGCATACTTGCCATCATCAACGAGGCTGCGCAGGTCTACAAGGGCATCATTCCGAACGATCTTTGGAAGGAGCCCTACATGCCCGCTGAGGAACTGACGGATGAAATCACCGCTGGAGTCATCTTTAACGGCTATGAAATTCCCCATGTCGGACTAGTCGCTGTGATGGGTGTCCAGATTGTCGAGGACGTGGCATTGATCCGACACGCCTATGTGGTACCTGAATATCAGCGCTCAGGGATTGGGTCGGCATTGCTCACCGGGCAATGTGCGCGCCTGGATCGTCCTGTTCTGGTCGGCACCTGGGCTGAAGCCAGATGGGCGATCGAATTCTATCAGCGGCATGGGTTCAAACTGGTACCGATGTCGGAAAAGCCAGCATTGCTGAGAAAGTACTGGACCGTTTCGGAACGGCAGATTGAGACTTCGATGGTGCTGGCAGATTCACAATGGCCTCTCTCGCCATGAGCTGTCGCACATGGAATCAGAGGGCGAAACATGCGCAGGAAGTTTCGGCCATAACGATTGCGAACTACAACCGTATGGCGGTTGCCTACAGCAATGGCACAGCAGACCATGATGTCAGCCAGAACATCAACGCCCTGCTGCAGGCGATCAATGCCGATGGTCCCCACGTCATTCTCGATCTGGG
The DNA here is from genome assembly GCA_963666625.1 of Arenicellales bacterium. Lineage (GTDB taxonomy): Bacteria > Pseudomonadota > Gammaproteobacteria > Arenicellales > JAJDZL01 > JAJDZL01. The sequence goes on along the minus strand of OY762925.1, from coordinate 778,953 downwards.
CTGCGGACCCGGTCGGGATCTGTGTCGGTTCAAGGCGCTCGGCCACGAAGCAGTAGGCCTGGACGGCTCAAGCGAGTTCGTCAGAATGGCCCGCGCCAGATCGGATTGTGAGGTGCTGCATCAGGACTTTCTCAGGCTTGATTTGCCATTCGCCCGATTCGACGGGATTTTCGCCAACGCCTCGCTCTTTCATGTACCGATCAGTCAACTCGCCCGGGTCCTCGGCAACCTCGCCGCGACTCTCAAGAACGGTGGTGTCCTGCTGTGTTCGAACCCGCGAGGCAACAACCAGGAAGGCTGGGTCGATGGACGATATGGATGTTTCCATGATCTGGAAACCTGGCGCACCTACGTTACCGACGCAGGTTTTCAGGAACTGCACCACTACTATCGTCCGACAGGACGGCCGCGGGCGGAACAGCAATGGCTCGTCACGGTATGGCGCAGGAGTTCAGATGTCAACACGAATGGCGTCCCGTCTCACCGGTGTCCGCCGTAGCTTTTCCGAAACCGAGCCTCAAATGAGTTCCCGGTGCCGTTGATGACGGCTCCGCCTTCGTCGAAGCAACATGGTTCGAGGTTGGAAACATCATGTCGCATGCTTCAGTTGCCGGATGCCATCAAGACTGAAGGGGGTGGTGCAAGCATTGGAACTGCTGTGTTGCCTTTAGTGGCGGTCGAAATCCTAATCGAAAACCAATAATTGCAGATATCTACCGCCTTGTCATGGATGGCGATCAGCGGGTTGCAGCCCATAAGAATTGCTGATCGTATTGATTGAGGGAGGTGAGTCGAGTATAGAATTGCACAAGGCCGTTTCGTTTATTTCGAATATACACTATATTTATACCATCGAATCTGCAATCCGGCCAACGGCGAAAGAGACTTCACAAATATGCATAGGAGACTACGAGGATGGTTCGACCAGAATTACGGTTACCGGACGACGAAACGGTAAAAATGGCCCGTGCAAGCGCGGCTGAACTCAGTCGATTACTTGATCAATCGCCGGATTTTGACCGAGCTCATGTCAAGATTGACGGACATGACCTGATTCTACCGCTACAGGCGCTTGTTCTGCTTCAAAGCCTTTTGGCTGAATTGGCTCGCGGCAATGCGGTGACCATTGTCCCTTTACACGCCGAACTGACCACACAGCAGGCAGCTGATTTCCTGAATGTTTCCAGACCTTATCTGATTGGTCTGCTGGAGAAAGGTGAACTGAATTTCACCAAGTTAGGAACCCACAGACGCGTACTGTTCAAAGACCTGAAGACATACAGGAAACTGATGAAAGAACGAAGTTATGCCGCTATGGATGAATTGGCCAAAATAACCCAGGAAGCTAATCTGGGATATTGATGAACTGATAGGAAATATCGATGAAAACACCAAATAACGATGTCCGTTGTGTTTGGACGGTTTCACAAGCCAAGACTCATCTTTCCGAAGTCTTGCGCCGCGCAGAAGAAGAAGGGCCACAACAAATCGGTAAGAGGCGCCCCTTTATCGTCATACCTGCAAGGCAATGGAACACGAAAAGCTCTTCGCGCAAGCCGCTGGGGAAATGGCTGGTTGACAATATCCCTCGGGGAGTCAATCCGGATTTCCAGTACGACAGGACAGGACGAGAGAAGCCCTGATTGCGGGCACCGCCAAAGCAAACGGTCCTGCCCTTGCAACAGGGAATGTTCGGGACTTTGGATATCTTGAATTTGAACTGATCAACCCTTGGGATTCGTCATAACTGCGAATTGTGCACTCCATACCAATTCATGATGGATCAGCGCTTATTGCCAATCCAAGTTCGGCTTGGAGGTCAATGACTACCGAGGTTCGACTACAACTCTGCTGGGCCCACCAAGTTGAGTTTTTGAAGTTTTGAGAAAAGGAAAGCCATAGTAACTACTCCCACTGTTCAGGCGGGCAAGGTTTTGGGGTTCACAATCAGGTATGATGATCATCTCAGATTGCCCAAAGCCGGTTGAGGCGGATCAGTCTTCCAACCCTTACAAAGCCCCTGATGTGTTCAATCGATCATCTCCAGGCCACGACATTCCGCAAGCGCCGCCAGACGCGATCGTCTCCGTCAGACTGCGGTGCCGACAGTACCGGAACAGACTCCGCTCGCAAGTCCAACAGATTGCGCTCCCCACTACCGAACACCATGGCAATCAGGTGAACGCCGGCCTCACCGAGATGCTTCTCCGCATAGCCGCGGCCCTTGACCTGCTCCATCGCCGCATCAAGCGCCTTGGCGACCGTATGCCTGCGTTTGCCCTTGATCACCTTCGCCTCGATCACAAACACCTCGCCCGCATGCCGGACCACCAGGTCCGACTGACCCCGGCTCGACTCATCCTCCTCCTGAATGACCGCTCCCACCGCATTCAGGTGCATGACCAGCATAGTGAGATAGTATCCCTCCACCTCGGCATTCAGGTTGTTGCGATACCAGCTGTGCGGAATGGCCGCATAAATCGTACGCAACCAGCCGAGCAGCCCCTCGAAATCCTTCGACTCCAGACAGCCCAGCACGGCATCCGCGTCACGCCTCACCTTCGCTTCATTACGCCCCATATAGACCAGAAAGTCCAAATTGAAATTCTTGCTCACCTCAAAGTTCGGATACTCCAGGGTATAGATCGTGTCCGGGTCGTCACGCCGCTGCTCGCCCACCGTCAGATAGCCCGACTGGAACATCAGCGCACGAAGGTCGATGTCGCCGACATCAAACCGGGTCAGCTGTTCTCTATTGATCGTTCCGCCGTCAAGCTCCATCAGCGGATAATGCCTCTCCCTGATCAGCCGGTACAGATAGGTCGGTGTCCCGCTCTGAAACCAATATGATTCAAACTGCCGTCTCTTCAAGAGAAACAGGATGTCCCAGGGATTGTAGAGCCGGTGCCCGCCCAGCCAGCTGTAGCCGTTGTACCAGCGGCGGATCTCCTCCCGGTCCAATCCCTCAAGCTCCGGTGCGAACACCGTGTCGAGGTCGTCATCGGTGAATCCGCAGATCGACGCATAGCGGGAGTCCAGCGAGATGTCCTCAAGGTTGTTCAACCCGGAGAACAAGCTGACCTTCGAGAACATCGTGATGCCGGTGACGAACACGAACCTGACATGTCGGGCACAGCCCTTGATGATGCCGTAAAACCCCCGGAGGTAGTCCCGGTTCGCTCTCGCCACCTCAGGATTGTCCAGCACATCCAGGATCGGCTTGTCATACTCATCGACCAGCACCACCACCTGCTGTCCGGTGCTCCGATGCAACAGGCGTATCAGCTCTTTCAGACATTGCGAACCCTTGCTGCTGATCTCACCCAGTTCAATACCGGCGTCATCCGCTATCCCTTTCAACTCGCCGCGGATATGCTGATCAAGCTCTTCGGGACTGTTGTACTGATCGTCAAAACTCAGGTGCACGACCGGATGCCGGACCGACCAGTCCCAGCTGTCGTGGATCGCAAGCCCGCGGAACAGCTCCTCCTCTCCAGCGAAAAGCTCATGCAGGGTGTCGAGAAAAAGACTCTTGCCGAAACGGCGCGGACGCGAAAGGAAGTAGTAACTGCCCCGATCAATGAGATCACGCATGATCGGGGTCTTGTCGACATAGTAGCTGTCGCGCTCGCGGACTTCGCGGAAAGTCTGAAATCCAATCGGAATGAACTTCCGTCGATCGTTCTGTTGCCTTTCGTCCATGATTCAATCATATCATGGTTCGCATGCCAGACTTTGAGTATCGTCCGGACTTCGCATCATTTGTCCATGGGAGGAATCATGAACCGACAAAATCCAGCATGCTCCGCGAGGCGGCGGAATTCTTGTTTCCAGTGAGATTTCGGAACGGCATGTCCATGGAGCCTGATAACACCGCAAACTTCCAGTCCCTGCCGGACAGGTACCGCCTCTGCCATGTTGATGATGTCCATTCGAGTCAGAACTGTTCCCGCAACGATTCCCACTGCCGGATTTGCCAGACAGGTTTCCCACTCACCCGCTTGTTCAGGGGCGAGTACAAGCCATAATTCCTTTCTTCTCAGTGAATACAATAATTGCATCAAGAACAGAAACTTGTCGGCACAGCAAGTTTACAGCGAATTTTGTAGTGATATTAAGTAATGGGACTTGAACACAATCGCGGCGGGATTGCACCAGATACCCTGATCGACCGAGATCCAGAGATTCTGGGAGGGATTCCAGTATTTGCCGGAACCAGAGTACCGATTCGTGTTCTACTGGAGCACTTGGAAGCAGGTGATCGAATAGACGATTTCCTGGATGATTTTCCGTCCGTATCGCGAGAACATACGGTAGCGGTGCTTGAATGTGCGGTAGCCGAGCTGATAGGTAACGCGAATTAAGGTTTTACTTGACGAATCCACTCCAAGGCGACCTGCCTTTCTTTTTCCGGAATCATTTGAGGTAAGCACGGTTCAAGAGTTGGGTTTGGGACAAAAGACGGTCGTTTGTTGCAAATTGCCTCTGAACATCAATTCAACTCTCTAGTTACGGTTGATCATGGAATTGAGTATCAGCAGAATGCGAACAGACTACCGATTCCCGTTGTAATCATGATCGCACGGACCAATCGTTTTCAGAACCTGCAACCGCTAAATCCGGATGTAATGTCAATTCTATTGTCTAGTCCTGCTATCGGCTCTTATCGTGTGAAGGCATGACGTAGATTCCAGTGAATTAATTGACATCCGACCAGCATTGCCAATTCACTGCGCTCAGATTCACTAAATTCTCACTACCAGCGAAAGATTAGCCTACGTTCAAAAACAACCCTTACGGGCCACCAAGTGGAATGTGCATAATGAAAGTGACAGGCCAGGGTAATTTCGAGCGAACGGTTGAGTAGAAATTTTGAGGGACAAACAGAATGAAAAGACGTTTAACTGCTATAGTCGAACGCGAAGACGATGGATACGTTGCCTTATGTCCGGAATTGGACGTTACCAGCCAAGGCGCGACTGTTGCCGAAGCGCGAGATCATCTATCTGAAGCACTTACTTTGTTTTTTGAGACAGCCTCTGTCGGGGAAATCGACAAACGTCTGACTGACGAGGTATACATAACCAATATTGAAGTCGCCGTTGGCGAAACTAAAAGTACTTTCGGGTCGTGATGTCTGTCGCATACCAGCGGTTCACGGATTTGTGGACATAAGACAAGGGTAGCCATATAGAAATGTAAAAAGTCGACAGCAGGAACACAATAACTGTTCCAGTGCCCAATCACAAGGAAAGACGGCGCGGTACATTGATGTTAATTGTTCGGCAATCCGATCTTCCACGCTCTAATTTTGAGAGTTGACTTCATCAGGATAGCTAGGCTATACCTTCCAAGCGAAAAGTAGATTCGTATCGCGATTTGGGACCACTTTTCGTTATTTGAAGCAAATAGTAAGTTCGAATTTGATCAAGGTTCGCAGACAATCCAACCGGCCCCACCATCGCAAATTGAAATAGATTCAAGGTTGAAAGATAACTATGAAACTGACGGAATACCAAAACGCTGCCAAGAAATATGTTCCTTTGGAAACTAAGGTACTATTCATTGCGGAATCACCACCTTCGGCACTTGATCGATATTTTTATTTTGAGGATGTACGAGAACAAGACTCGTTGTGGGTTGGGCTGATGAAAGCACTCTATACGGGCGAATTCGGAGAAACTTCGAAGGAGCGTTTAAGAAAAAGGAAATGGTTGACTAAATTCAAAGACGATGGTTATCAACTTATCGACGCCTTAAAAGAACCCGTTGGTCAATCTACAAATCCACGAAAGCGAGAGAAGTTGATCCGAGAACGTACAGATCAAATCATCAAGGAAATCAAGGAGATTTCACCGAATCAAATTGTACTGATCAAGGCGACTGTATTTAATGTTCTATGTGGTCCGTTACGCATTTCAGGGTTGCCCGTAGTCAACGAGAAATTACCCTTTCCGGGTTCCGGACAGCAAAAAGTTTTTGATGAAAGATTTGAAAATTTGATTTCTGATGGAAGGTTAACTTTATCGAAATGAAAAACCTTGTCAGTTTTTGTTCGGTAACTTGATGACCCAACTGAATCAGAAGTATTTTTTCGATCGGTAGAATTGCCAAGAATGATCTAATTTTCGATCACGCCACTGATATGTATCTTCGAGTACAACTATAGGAGAAAAGGATGAAAATTTGGCGAATCCACCTGAGGTCGGGCGGTATAGACCCCGACACATTCTGTATTGACAACAATTTGCTTGGCGTTGGATGGCATGTTGACGGTGGAGTTAACGGGATGAATTGGGATGACTATTACGAATTAGGAATGAAACAGTATTATCCCGACCCAAATCACAAAGGGTGGTGGCCTGCCCTAAATGCATTGGTCAAAAGAATGAAGGTTAATGATCTTTGCTGGACGAGAGATCAGAACGAAACTTACTACCTAGGGAAGGTTTCGGGAGATTGGACGTATTGCGATGACGACGAATATGCGCAAGCTGAAATATTTAATGTGAGACCATGCGTTTGGTTCTTGACTGGGGGAATGGATACGGTTCCCGGTAAAGTATTAAGCAGTTTTCGCGCTCAGCGCGCCGTTCAGGCAGTTCAAGACAAATCAGTGGAGATTTACTCTCGATTTTTGTACTCCTTTCATCCCGATTCTCGTCCATTTGAACCGCCTAGCGACACGAACGATAATCTGAACTTATTTTCTTTGGTATCGTATGAAGATTGTGAAGATTTCATAGGAATGTATTTGCAGGTGAACTGTAACTATGTGCTTATCCCGAGTTCGTGTAAGAAGGACACGAAAAAGACTGAATTTATTCTGAAGAATTCAGATGGCGAAAAAGCATATGTCCAAGTGAAGCAAGGAGGGAAAATAGATAAAAATGAATACCCCCAAGTGCCGGAAGACCCGAGAAAATGGTTTTTATTCTCAACAAATGGAGATTATTCTGGACAGGATGCCAATCACATACGCTGCTTTGAGCAAAAAGAAATCGAAGAGTTTGTAAGAAATAATCTAACTATCATGTCGAGTCGAGTTCAAACATGGATCAAATTTTTGGATAGGTTCTGTCGGCGAGATTGAAATTTGCAATTAGTAAATTCAAACAGAACGAAACGCTGTGACTCAACTGAACGCATTAACAGAGTGTATTCATCTACATGATGCTATACTTGGCCGCTAAACCATCTAGCCATGGGAATTTGACATGGTCCAACGTATAACCTCTTCCCAATTTCGCTCAAAGCTCAAGCAGGCGCAATCAAAGCAACGCCAGCAGATTCAAAAGTTAGATAGCGAGATTCGCAAATTCAACGCTGAACAAAAGCGGAAGGTTGATGCATATAACCGAGAAGTACAAGCTCACAATAGACGGGTAAATAGCGAGATTCGCAAATTCAACGCTGAACAAAAGCGGAAGGTTGATGCATATAACCGAGAAGTACGAGCTTACAACACACGCGTTTGCGCGAATCAAAACCGTCTAAGATCAGCACTAAATCGCTTCGCTCAACAATCCATCTCTGTTCGCAGTTCAAATTTCTATAAATCTGTTGGAATCCTTGCCGATACGTACGAACGGTTGAACATATCTGGAACCGATTCTTTCCTTTCCGACATTGCGGAACAGGAAACTGCCAATAGTGTAATTGTTTTCAATAGTCTCATTGACAACACATCAGATCCCAATATTTCTCACGAAGATCTTAGTGACTCATTTATTGCAGATGAGTTAGCCGTTGTCTCCCCAGATTTACACAGTCGTTGGTACGGTGCAATCTACGCCCTTAATCCAAACAACCCCGACGCGGCTCGCCATTTTTGTTCTAGTGCCCGTGAGATAATTACACAAATACTAGACATAAACGCACCGAAATCTGCTGTTCTAGATCACTTTCCCGACTGCGAAAAAACAAAAGACGGTAACCCCACCCGCCGTGCAAAGATTCACTATTGTCTCAATATACATGGTAGGGGAAATAACACGTTTGAGAAGTTCGTTAATGCTGACATTGATAATGTTTTGATGCTCTTTAAAGAGCTAAATGCGGGTGCACACGGCCCCGCTGGGAATTTCTCCTTAGAGCAATTAGTTTCTACAAAAATTCGGGTCGAAGACGCAATTCGCTTCATGTGTGAGATAACAAAGTCGAAGACATAATTATTCACTGATTCAACCCAAATTTAATTCAGAATAGAATTAGTGCAAAATATTTAAACTAAGTTGTGAAAACTCCAAAAAATTCTTTGCGAACAATCGTCAGATATCTAAACAATCCAGATGAGGACGGTGGTTTCTGGTTACCCAATATTCAGCGCAATTTTGTTTGGAGCGAAGATCAAATCTGCCGCCTCTTTGACTCAATATTACGCGAATATCCAATCAGTATTCTGCTTGTTTGGAAGACAAACTCTGAAATTCGATGTAGGAAATTTATTGATAATTACACAAGTAACATCCAATTGAACTCATTGTATGTGCCAACAAATAATAGAAGAAAAAATTTGGTGTTAGACGGCCAGCAAAGGCTTCAGAGTTTATTCATTGGTCTCTGCGGAAGTTACGAGGGAAGAGAACTTTATCTCGATATTCTGAGTGGAGAAATCTCTGCTCCGGATGACGTTAAGTTTAATTTTTCATTTCGAGACTCGACTGATAGCCAATTTCCTTGGGTTAAATTTAAAGATCTGGTATTCGGTACGAAAAATTTCATGACAGCTGCCGATGATTTATTTGCCGGTGCGAACAACGCCCTTTCCGAAGAGCAGCGCAAAAAAATCAGAACAAATGTAGGAGTCATTTTTAAAACCTTTCATTCAGATGAAGGAATTTCATATCAAGAACTCGACAGTACCGAGGATATCGAAACATATTCTGAAGACGACATAGTTGAAATATTTATCCGCGCGAATTCAGGTGGCACTGAATTGGGGAAATCTGATTTGCTTTTCTCATTGTTGAGTTCGAGTTGGGAAACAGCAGATGAAAATATGGAAATTCTGCTTTCTGAACTTAATCGACACGGGTTTAAATTCACACGGGATTTTGTATTGAAGTTGTGCCTAACGCTTTTAAATCTAGGAGCAAGATACGAAGTTTCAAAATTCAGAAAAAAAGGGGTACGAGAGAGTATTGAAGAACGGTGGCAGGAAATAGCAAATGCTCTTCGTGATGTACTAGATTATATTCGAGGGAGTACTTTCATTCGATGTGATAGAGCTTTGTTGTCATATTTGGTGCTGATACCACTTGTCTATACGCGCTTTCACTACTCAGATAGCTGGGGAGAAGCAGAAAGGGTAGATGAGTACTTACTACGCGTGTTGCTCAGTGGGGCTTTCAGTGGCACGCCGGACCAACTCATTGATGATTGCGTTAAAAAAATCAAAGAAGAGAAAGGATTTAGATTAGAAGACATATTTGAATCCGTTCGTTCACAAGGTCGGAGTCTCGAATTGACCGAAGAGCGATTTTGGCAATTTGGTTATAACTCAGATGCTATACATCTGCTATTCAATTTGTGGTACAGGGAATTTAACTATGATCCGGCTTATCAGAATAATTTGCCACAGATTGATCACATTTTCCCACAAAGTAAACTAAGAGAAGTTAAAGTTGATAACCCTGAGACTGGCCGAAAAGTTATGAAATATAAGAAGGAAATCCGTGATCAATTAGCTAACTGTATGTTACTTACCCGGAAGGAGAATGGATCTGGTGGTAAGTCAGACATACTTCCTGAAGAATGGTTTAAAGATAAACCTGATGATTACCTTGATATGCACATCATTCCGCGTGATGGAAATCTTTGGCATCTAGACCGTTTCGAAGATTTTATGGAAGAACGGAAAAATTTAATTCGACAAAAATTTACATACCTGTTTCTGACATCGACACCTTAACATAGTATTGCACAAGCCACCGGCAGAGTGAATGCAGTTCGAGAAACAAGATCGATACCTTATTGAAGTTTTCGGTCTTCTCAAATAATTGGTAACGTAATTATTTCAAATTGTGTGTTCACGCGGTAGTGGCCATGTTCATCTTGGTGCACGCTTAGCCTCCATCGGGGGAGGGGGATGAATCACTGATTGAAATAGGAATTAACGCATGAACTATCAAAAACTCAATCTGGTTCGCCCTGTGGCATTCGTTTCATAATTTAACTCGGAGGCGTACTTACGCACGAGTTTGACAACAGTAATTTCAAGCCCACATAACTCAATTTTCGTTGCATGAATCGCCTGGATTACTAGAGTTAACTCGTGGATTTTCCCTTTCAATTTTTGTTACGCATTCTTTCAAATGTGTGTGTTAAATATTTCATAGTACCTTGCAACCTGAAACGATCAGGTTTGTAGCCCAAGGAGATAGTTTTCTGTTTGTGCAGCAAATCCACCATGACGTGCGTGGTTGACAAATTTCTGTTTATGTATTCAAAATGGCATGGTTCTGGAAATATTCCTCTAGAGCCAAGAATTTCCACGAGTCTGAATTTACAGTTGCTAAATTGTTCAATAAATAATCGCGGATTAAGCAGGGATTCAAATGAAAGAAGATAGATCAAGCAATTTTGAGTTCCTATCAGAAATCGTGCCTCGACCTTGGTCGATTGATGCGAAGTATCAACTATGCCCAATTTCTTTATACATTGGTCAAGGTACGAGTGCACTAGAAGTGGCGGTCGCACAAGCTGGTCGTTTACCAAGCCGATCTAGTTTGGTGGAAGCTTGGAAGGCTAGGAAGGCAGGACGTGCAGCGCCATTACTATTGGTTGTCATTTACCCTGGTAAAGCAGCGATAGTTGGAGCAAGTGGTGAGAAACCGCCGGTTTATAGTGACATGGACATCGGACGAGTCGAAAGACTGTGCTACGAAGTCCTCAACCAGCCTGATCGACACTCAGCACTTCTTCTACTTTCTCAGGCTCTACCCACACTAGAAACAGCACTTCCAGGATTAACGAATGAGGGTCTGCTCGCTCTCCAAGAGTTAGAACGAGGTGTACCGAAACGATCAGACTGGATTGACGCTAAACGCAAGGCACTACCTGCATCAAACAAACGTAGCGATGAAATGTTGACTGCATTGGGATTTAAGGTTCAGCGTTTGGACAATTTGACCAATGTTTTGCGTAGTGGTGAGAGAAGCGTCGCACTTGCAGTTATGTTGCGTGAAAGTGAAACAGCAGAAACCGGAACTGCCAGGTTTAACAGTTTGTCGCCAATCAGTTATGCATTGAAAAAAGCAGACGACGAAAACCTGAATTGGGTAATTCTCACCCAAGGCAACCGTATTCGCCTCTACTCGGCTACCGTTGATTCGGGTGTAGGTCGTCGAGGGCGTACTGAAACATACATAGAATGCCAGCCTTCATTGCTATCAGACGAGCACTTGGCATATCTCTGGCTAATCTATTCGGCGGAGGCGTTGTTGCCGAATGGTAGCTTGTATGAGATTTTAGAGGAGTCTCAACGATTTTCGGGAGACTTGGCGGTACGTTTGCGCGAACGAATTTATGACCATGTTGTACCTATACTAGCCCAAGGAATTGCAGTTGTTCGGGGAATTGATAAAACTAAACCCGAAGATATAAGTCGTACTTATGAAATAGCCCTGACGGTTCTTTTCCGTTTGTTGTTTATTGCATATGCGGAAGACCGTGATCTTCTTCCTTATCGATTCAACGATGCTTACCGTACCCGTTCACTTAAACAAAAAGCCCAAGAACTCGCAGAATACGTTGCTAAGAAAACGCCGATTGCCGCAGGAGATACTCATTGGCAAGAGACCTTAGTGTTATGGCAAGCGGTAGCAGTAGGCAATCCTGAATGGGGAGTCCCCGCCTATGATGGAGGATTGTTTTCAAGCGACGAAGCGGTTTCGAAAACAGGCGCAGAATTAGCAAACATCACATTGCCAAACGAGTGTTTTGAGACAGCACTTCGGCACCTCATAGTAATCAATACTCCAGAAGGTGTCCCAGGGCCAGTCGATTTCCGCTCGCTTGGTGTACGTGAATTTGGTACGATTTATGAAGGACTCTTGGAATCAGAACTAGTGGCTGCGACAAGCAACTTGGTCATAAAACAGCAGATAAAAAAGGGGCAAATGGAGTTTGTGTACGTACCCGCAGATGAGGGAGAAACACCTGATGTATTGGTCGGAGAAGTCTACTTACATAATCGTTCGGGAACTCGTAAATCCTCTGGAAGTTACTACACTAAGCCATTTGCCGTGGAATATCTATTGAGTGGATCACTTGAGCCTGCGCTAACAGATCATTTTGCCCGCCTTGATAGAATGGATGATACAGATGCGGTTGAAGCATTCTTTGATTTTCGAGTAGCTGACATTGCAATGGGATCAGGCCACTTCCTGATCGCTGCAATTGATCGGATTGAGAAGCGTATGGCAGATTATATTGCTGACAGAAATTTACCGAGTATTCGCCTTAAGCTGGAGCAACTTCGTACTGTTGCCATTGACGAGTTGGGAGAACTAGGAGAAAGCACGACAATTGAAGACAGTCAGCTGTTACGCCGAATGATTGCTCGACAATGTATTTACGGCGTTGATCTTAACAATCTTGCGGTGCAACTTGCACGTCTTTCTATTTGGATTCATACGTTTGTACCTGGGTTGCCACTTTCTGTTCTAGATCACAACTTGGTTCATGGCAACGCCTTAGTAGGTATTGGCAATCTTGAAGAGATAAAGAAACTATTTGAGTCACTTTCTTTGCCGTTGTTACCAGTTGATGCACAGAGTTTGCTTGGAAAGGCAGCAGGTCCTTTAAGACGACTTGCCAATATCAACGACGCGTCTTTGCTAGACATCGCAAATGCTAGAAAAGCATTGAAAGAAATTAAGGAAGCGGTTCACAGTACAGAAGTGCTTTGTGATCTGATAACTGCTCAGTCTCTTTCGACCAATCAAGAGTTTGCTTGCTTTCAGTTTGAAAATTGGGATGAAGTTGCAGATGACGCCTATCAATTGGAAATTGTTCGAACTGCACGAGAAGATATGGCTGAGTCAAACGCCCTCCACTTTCCAGTAGCGTTTCCAGAAGTCTTCCTTCGCGATCGGCAGGGTTTTGATGTCATTCTGGGTAACCCACCGTGGGAAGAGGCGACTGTCGAGGAGGATGCTTTTTGGGCGCGTTACTTTCCAGGCTTAGGATCGTTGAATCAACGCGCGAAGGAAGCAGAGAAAAATCGGTTGCGTGGGGAGCGTCCTGACTTGGTATCTCAATATGAGGACGAAATGAGGGAAAATCGACAATTACGAAAGCTACTGATGGGAGGTTTCTATCCTGGTATGGGAACGGGAGATCCGGATCTTTACAAAGCGTTCAGCTGGCGATTCTGGCACTTAGCTACTGAAGAAGGCGGAAGAATTGGTGTTGTGTTACCACGCAATGTACTTGCTGCAAAAGGTTCGGAACAATTCAGACTGATGATTTTCAATAACGCGGCTCGGGTGGATGTCACAACGTTAGTAAACAAAGCCGGTTGGGTATTTGACGATGTGACACCTAAGTACACAATTGGTCTTTTAAACATCGTCCGCGGTCAACCAGAAAAAAAATCTTTATATTTACGAGGACCGTATAGTAAAGCAGGCGAATTCTCCCAGCGAGTTGTAAGTGAACCCGCCAGATTCAACAGGTCTGATGTACTCAACTGGAATGATAGTGCTTCATTGCCACTGCTCCCTACCGAAAAATCGATCGGTGTTTTTGCACAACTGCGAAAAGCACCTAGGTTGGACTCAAATCTAACGGGAGAATGGCGGGCGCGCCCAGATAGAGAACTTGACGCTACTAACGATAAGCAATTATTCGACCTAACGAGCGAAGAGTGTCCTGAAGGGTTTTGGCCGATATACAAGGGTGAATCATTTGATCTATGGAATCCTGACACTGGTAAATATTACGCTTGGGGTGAACCCGACATTGTTTGCCAAAGATTGCAGAGTAAGCGGCTACGTGGGAGAAAAAATAAACGCAGCGTCCATTCAGAATTTCTATTCCACAATTTACAAGACTTGAAGACTCTACCATGCTTCGCGCCAAGAGTAGCATTTCGAGATATCGCAAGAGCAACAGATTCGCGGACAGTTATTGCCTGCCTTATTCCGCCAAAAGTTTTCATTGCAAATCAAGCACCTTATTTGCTTTGGTCACGCGGTGACGAAAAAGACCAAGCATTCTTGCTCGGTATTTTGTCTTCCATCCCACTTGATTGGTATGCACGACGATTCGTAGAAATTCACGTTAATTTTTTTGTCTTCAACCCTTTTCCGATCCCACGCCCCACTAGCGACAGTGTACTCAGGCGACGCATTATCCAACTTTCAGGTCGCCTCGCGTGTCCTGATGAGCGTTTTTCAAATTGGGCGAAAGTGGTTGGTGTAGAGTGTGGGTTCCTTGCAGCGGACGATAAGGACGATAGGATTCACGAATTGGACGCGATAGTTGCCCACCTATATGGGCTAAACGAACGACAACTGGTTCATATCTTTGAGACTTTCCACGAGGGCTGGGATTATCAAAACCGACTTGAAGAGGTGTTGCGACACTTCAAGACCTGGAAAGGACGAGGATAAGAGAGCGATATGAACCGTCCTGCATTTATCGACAATCGTGCTGGAAACACACTTGCGCAGGCATTAGGTGAAGCACTAAACATTCACGATACTCAGGCAGGGGAGTCAATAGACAGGCCTGATCAAGTTCGAATTGCCACCGCATACTTCAGTCCAACAGGTTTTGTTCACATTGCAGATCACTTGAAACTGGTTAAGGATGTGCGTCTTTTGCTAGGGGCAGATTTGATGAATGACACATTGAAGATGCGCAAACGCCTGGATGAAACTTCCACGGCATATGAACGCCGTTGTGTAGAAGTCGGCTTAAATCGCCAAACCAGGGGCCTTGAGTGGGAGCGCGATCATCTGCCATTCAACCGTACCAATGGAACTGCGTTAGCCCAACTGATTGCCGCTTTGCGTGCGGGTAACTTGGAGGTACGCCGCTACGAAAAAGCATTTCTGCATGCCAAAGCGTATATTTTCTCCGCTCAGGATAATTCCAATGGAGTATCACAAGGAATTTTTGTTGGTTCATCAAATCTGACAGGAGCTGGACTGACGAAGAACCTAGAGCTAAATCTCAGTCACTTTGACAGTACTCTCACCGAGGAGGCTGTGCAATGGTTTGATGATCTTTGGGAAGAAGGCGAGAGTTATGATTTGGCGAGTATTTTTGAAGTCTTATCCCAACCTTTCTCACCTTGGAGTGTTTTTGTTCGAGTTTTGTGGCAGCTGTACGGCGACGAAGTTGAGGAGGATGCCAAAGCGGATGACAATCTTCCATTGACAAGTTTTCAAAAACATGGTGTCGCTCGGGCATTACGGTTAATCCGGGAGACAGGCGGCGTGATTGTGGCCGACGAAGTAGGACTTGGTAAAACATTTATTGCAGGTGAAATTCTCCAGATTTATCGTGAACGTCGACAACGTGCGCTGCTAATTTGCCCTGCAGCTCTTCGAGATAGCACATGGAAACAATTTCTGACTCACCATCAACTCTTTATTGAATGCTTGTCTTTCGAACAATTGGCGAATGACGGACAACTAAGAGACAACCGCCGACCAAATGCCGACCAACGGCATCTACAACGTCCACTTGGTGAATATCAGCTCATTATTGTCGATGAAGCGCACAACTATCGAAACCCGGACGCGCCGACTCGCGCAGCCGCGTTGCGAAGTCTTCTCTTTGGAAAAAGACGTGACCTTCTTTTACTCACCGCAACTCCAGTGAACAATTCCCTATGGGACCTCTACCATCTATTGCGGTTCTTCGTTCGACAGGATTCACATTTTGCTGGTCGTGGTATTCTCTCGATACGGGAAAAATTTGAAGAAGCCATGCGTCAGGACCCATCCGATTTGAACCCTGATCATCTTTACCCCATTATTGATGCAACGACGGTAAAACGCACCCGTCAGTTTGTAAAGAAACATTACGTTGGAGATAGTATTCCCGGTCCTGACGGACGGCCGCAACCTATAGTATTCCCAAAACCTGTGGCAAAAAGCCTTAGGTATGAGCTTGAAGGTCGACTACCAGGTTTTTTTGATCGATTGGAAGAGGCTCTCGATTCTGACGGAGGGAACGCCATTAAATTTGCACGTTATACTCCGAAAAACTACTTGCATGACACGGAGGATGCAGAAGAGAACGCCCATACTCGTGCGATGATAGGGCTTCTGCGATCAGGTCTTTTGAAGCGATTTGAGTCGTCGACTCATGCATTCTTCAAAACAGTTGACAAGATGGCAAATGACAGTGAATTATTTCTTAACGCGCTGGACTCTGGCTACGTCGTAACTACCGATTTCATGAGAGAAGTCTCAGCGGATGATGAAACAGTTTTCGAAGAATTGTTGGAAAGAACAGATCATCGAACTGATGCGTCACTCTACAATGTTCATAAGTTACGTACAGACGTAGAGCATGATCGAGACATTTTGAAAGATCTCGCCAATGAGGCACGAGCGATAACACCAAATCAAGATTCCAAGCTGAGCAAACTTGTGGATGCGCTGGTTGAGATTGCCCGACAGGCTTCTGAGGAGGCGATTGATTTCGCCGACGAAGCACAGAAACGTAAAGTATTGGTGTTCTCTTACTTTGAGGATACTGTGAAATGGATCCGTGATTTTCTTGAGGATGAAATAGCAGAAAATTTCGAGCTAGCACCTTACCGTAGTCGCATGGTAGCGATAAGCGGTTCGGGAGATCTTGAGGAAGTGTCTCGACTCACAGCAGTGCAAGGGTTTGCCCCGGTTTCAATGCAAGCACCGGTTGGTCAAGATGAGGACCTGTATGACTTGGTTATTGCTACGGATGTGATAGCTGAAGGTGTCAACCTTCAGCAATGTCGTCATATTATCAACTTTGACATGCCATGGAATCCGATGCGGTTGGTACAAAGACATGGTCGAATTGACCGAATAGGCAGCCCTCATGACCGGGTATTTATGCGCACTATTTTTCCAGTCGATCGCCTCGATGATCTTTTGAATTTAGAACAGCGGATTCTGGGTAAATTAGCCCAAGCCGCGGCAAGCGTCGGTGTTGAAACTCCTATTGAAGGTGCAGCGGTTGGCAAGCAGGTTTTCACCGAGACGCGCGAAGAGATCGAGAAATTAATGAAAGAAGATTCTTCTCTCTATGAGCGCGGTGGAACTGCAGGCGCAGCTCAGACAGGTGAAGAGTATCGACAGACGTTGAGAAAGGCGCTAGAAGAAAATGAAGAGTTCATCCCGAAGTTACCTTGGAAAGTTGGAACAGGCATGGTCAAAGGCACGCGCCGCGGTTTTTTCTTCTGTGCGGTAGTAGGTTCAGATTCACATCTGGAACGGACGTATTTACGGTTTATTCCTGCCGATGACAATTGGCAGCCAATTTCAATAGATGAAGAAATTGAGCGCGAACTTGGTACCTGCTTACGATTGATTGAGTGTGATGAACTTACAAAACTGTGGTTTCCTGACAGTTTGCGCAATAGTGTTTATGATTTTTGGGAAATCGCAAAGCACGACATATGGCTCTCATGGATGCATGAAACAGATCCTGCAAATCTGCAACCGAAAGTGCGGCCGTTAAATCATCGCGTGGCTGAGTTCATACGCAATCAAACCTTACGTGAAACTGAGGTTGATCGTATACGAAAAGCACTTGATATTTTGGAATCACCCTGGCCAAGGCGAGAAGAAATTATGTTACGTGAGTGGTTCGATTCCGACGAGTACCAAGGTGCAGAACTTGCGGATAACTTGATCAAAAAGATCATCGCGACCGGTATTGAATCGACTGCTCCTCCGCTCGCACTTCCTCCTATCAACGAACAGGATGTAGAGCTTTTCTGTTGGGTTGGCATTGAATCGGAAAAATCAAATTGAAACTGGGGCTTTTCCAAGATTGTGAAATTGTTGTTGGAGTAAACTCACAAAGAATTCGAATTTACAATTTAGTCGGTGGGCTTAATCTGGATTTTGGATAAGCAACAGTGAAAAATTCAATGCACTTGATTTCATTTCTCTTTGCGGAGAGTTTTGGAAACCTATAGTCAACTTAATATCAATGGGAATAAATATGCCTGACATTACTATCGATCAAACCACATTCGAACGGCTGCAAAGCCACGCAAAGCCACTTGTAGACACTACAGATACGGTAATAAACCGTGCTTTAGACGCGCTAGATGTAATAGAGAATGATTGCGGGAAAGAAGAAGTATCTGATGTCACGAAAGACTGTGTCGACCCACGAGCCTTACCGAATCTTGCACATACGAAGGTTTTGGAAGCGTTGATCTCCGGGCAAGCTGTGGTAATGCCCAATTGGAATAAGTTGTTTGTTAAGCTATTGGTACTCGCAACGAGGCAGGTTGATAACTTTTTTCAACTCAGGAAGCTTTGTCAGGCCAATATGATGCAAGGGTGTAAAGTCGACGAGGGCTATCGCCATGTAACTGAAATTGACATTTCAGTTCAATACATGTCCGCGACTGATGCCTGCGAAGCCATAGTGGCGATTGCCCAAGGTCTCAATATTGGAATAGAAATCAATTTCATGTGGAATCATAAAAAAGGAGCGTTACATCCAGGTGAAGAGAGGTGTTTGTGCTTACCGGACTGATCGAAGGTTAGTTGATTCACACGGAATCAAACAGCAATGCAGGTTAGTTCAAGAATGAATGTAAGAAGACCGCTAAAGTGTAAACAGAAACGGAAATCGAAATCCGAGTAGTGAACAACTACAGTCATTCTGTGCTCGCCACGTCTAAGGATCTCGAGGTAGTTTGAGGCATCTGAAAGTTTTCACTCAAATTTACATGGGTGTAGTAAAAAAACGCAGGGTTTATAGTTGAAATTTTGGAGAGTGAATTTTTATTTCAACGATTTGAGAGTATTAGCACATGAACAAGAGTAAGGATGTCCTTCCTGACCTTCTCCGTCGCAATCTCGACTTGGTAATCTGCGGAACCGCTGTTGGACCACGGTCAGCAGCGACTGGTAGGTACTACGCGGGATCAAGCAATAAATTTTGGACTATTCTGAACGATACTGGACTTACGTCATACAAATTGTCCCCGAACGAATATCAGCATCTTGGAGAGTTTGGTATTGGATTGACTGATCTTGCCAAGAAGACTAGCGGGGTTGATTCAGACATAGAGTGCAAAGATTACGATATTGAAGGATTCAAGAAGAAATTACTGGAGTGTCAGCCGTACATAATTGGTTTCAATGGAAAGAAAGCAGCGAAACTTTGTTTGGACAAAGATCGGGTAAATTATGGGCGTCAAGATGTTAGACTTGGTGAGTCGATTTTGTTTGTCTTACCATCCACTTCGAGTAATGCGTGGAAGTATTGGGACCCAAAATATTGGCACCAAGTAGCCAAACTCATCGAAACTAAGCGAAAACGATAGTTAAATTTCGTTAGGTTCGTTTGCGGTTTGCCCTGCGTATCGTAGAGGGAGAATTCAATAAGTAGTCACTCTCACTGATTCATTGTCAGAAAATTTCTCGAAGTATTGCAATGAACAGAAATTGTAACGATTTTCATCATAGAGTGGTTGAGACTCTATCTGAACGCTACGAAGGACCGTTGATAGACAACAAAGAGCGCGGAGTTTACGTAGAGGCAATGATTGCCGAAATTCTAGGCTCTGATTGGGAATTAACCTGGAAAATATCCGGCCGTAATACTTGGTCAATGTGGGACCTCGAAAGTAAGTCTACCGGAAAGAAAATCGAAATTAAGCAATCTGCCGCATGCCAGACATGGAATTCGGGGACAAACCTCGCAAGTAAACCATCTTTCAGCATAAAGGAGGTTGAAGGATACTACGGTCCGGATCACGGCGAAAAAGATGCAGGATGGATCCAATTCAAATCTCCCAGACGCCTCGCTGATCTATACATCTTTGCATGGCACAGTGTGGTTTGTAATTGCAACCCCAACCATTGTGATCCCACTCAATGGGAATTCTACGTGGTTTCAGCTGAAGATTTACCAAAGGGACAAAAAACCATCAGCTTGCGACCCGTGCAAGAGTTAGCGAATCCAACCAATTACAAGCAGCTTACCTCGGTTGTGAGCGATATTCTCTTTGAGTATTGATTCTCAGGGGCGAATTCATTGAGATAAAGCGTCGAAATTGAAAACGGATAAACCAACTTTTCGCCCGAGATTCTTTAGACTGGGACCTAGTGCTTACCTACCACATCGAAATTAGTTAGGTATTCTGGAAACGAAAAATGATATTGACGCCTTACACCAGAATTGAGGTAGCTTCTTAATGACGTTCCCCGACCACACTCACGCACTACTTTTAGCAATAACTCAGTTTCGCCCAGCCTTCTCGTTGACGTCATGGACTAACCGTGGTCATCTCTATCACCTCTCCAGAATAGAAACTAACGGATTCAACAGGCTATACTGAAGACAAGATATGCCTTTTTCGTCGGCATCCCAACCAAGTGTTGCTATCCTAACTGTTTGCCCGACTTCGAGTAGCCATCAATTCGTGAATAGTTGCAGAATCACAGGCAATTGAATGAATATCCAATTTTCTGTTACAATTAGGTGGACCGCTAGGGTATTGAACCCTACTAGTTCAGGTCGCTAACCTGAACAGGTGCCCGTCACGCGGCCCGCATAAAGCCTCTGCAAACTTATCTGGTTCGGAGGCTTTATGTATTTCTAAATATTATCAGACCAGATGCAGGCATGTCAAGTCGGAAAACAGGCATTTTTTTAAAATGCCCTTTTTTTGCTTTATAATGTCTTTTATGACTATATAATATGCCTCATTAGAGGGCGAAACCGACCGACGAGGTAGTCATCATGCCGGACAAAAATCATCATCCAACTTCAAGATTCACTAGTAATTCAACGATAGAGTTCCCATATTACGATTTAGATGCGGGTGTTAAAATCGTAAATGCTATACAAAATAGTGCCGGTTCCAAATGCAAAGTAAATCAACTGGCTGAAAACCTAGGATATTCCTCTAACGGCGGTTATTTTAGGATGCTGGTAAAGTCAGCAAAGACTTTTGGGTTGATTGTGAGGGAAGGCGTTGGTATGGTTAAAATAACGGAACGTGGTCAAAAGATTCTTGATCCTGATTTGAGAGCACAGGCCCTATCTGACTCATTCTTGAATGTAAAACTATATAAAAAAATTTACCAAAAATATGAATCATGTGAATTACCAACTGCCGAAAATCTGGAAAAGGCAATTGTATCTTTCGGTGTAACCCCAAAATCTAAGGTTGCGGCCCGACAAGCATTCGAGAAGTCGGCCGAACAAGCAGGATTTCTTGACGACAATAACAAACTGATTAACCCTTTCATTGAGAGTCCTGAATCAGAACTCGATACTATGTCAGAAGTACACCGTTCGGACCAGCTAAATGATCGCTCTGAGGCAATTGAAGACACCAAAATACATCCTTTAATCAAAGTTTTGATTAGAGAACTTCCAAAACCAAAATCGGAATGGTCTTCATCTCAGAAGGTTCGGTGGCTTAGAGCAATGAATAGCAATCTTGCTTGGATTTATCCCGATAGTGGTGATGTGAATATAAAAATCGTTGAAGATTAATTATTGAGGTTGGATAAGTTTAACTGATATCGCATACTTTGGTCCGTGGTCACGATAAACTCATAACCTTCTTCTTAGGCTCTTTGATTAATCTCCCCGTTCTTGAATAGTTTCCGTCCTCTCTCCTCGGGTCTGTTCACAGAATATTCTGTAAGTTGTAATTGTAGGGGTGATGGAGAGCCGTGGTCGAACAGACTCTTCACGATTCGACTTCGTGACTAAGGACAGCGGCCACCTGCCATTCTTTTACCTCGGGTTACTATTCCAGGAAGTCCTTGACAGTAGCCCCACTTTCCAGATTCTCAAATAGCGCATATACCGGCACCCTGGTTCCTGCAAATCCCAGGGCCCCACTTACCTTGGGGGGTGCGCTCCACTGCTGTGCATGTTTTCCATTTTATTTTGGGTTGTGAATCTTTCATAAAACAGCATTGCGAACCGTGCCCACCATATCAAGAAGTTTTGTATGCGGTGAGTAGATGGTTCAGTATGTGAATACCTTACTCTCTGAGTACAAATCTACAGTCATTTGTGACCAGTCTCAAATGACTCGGATTTAGTGAAGAGTTGATTTGTGTTCCACAACAATGGGATCAATTCTTCTGTGACAGTCTGCAACAAAATTACAACATTATTTGTTTTTTTACCATCATGAATAAAGTCCAGTCAAGCCGAAGTTCCAGGTCACCATTCCAGCTGAGTTACGCAAGAGCATCAATCTCAAGGAGGGTGACATCGTTGAGGCGGTCCGAGTCGACGACGGGATATAATTCAAGGTGAAAGAGGTGTTGCCTCCGCAAAAAGTCCTTCCTGAGTCCGTTTAGTCAGTCAATGTTCGAGAAGTTGATCTTGACGATGGCAAGTCATCGAATTGTCTTCGACACTTTCCAATCGTGGAGGTCTCGTCACAAATGAATTGATCGATGAATTACGGAATCAAGTTGGAGACTCAGTGAGAACATTGTTTGACATGAATCTGCTGCTTGTGTTGCTAGATGAACTACACAAAAAGCACACTTCGGTAGCGCACTAGTCCAACAACAATGTAATCGTCGGTTGGGCCATCTGCCCCACAACGGAAAATGGGTGTTTGAGAATTATGTCTTGAGACAGTTATCCAAACCCACTAACGCGTAGCGGCTTTGTTCTAGACATCTTCCCTATAACTCTGGTATATCACGCAGTTGAGTGAGAGCAACACTGTGAGTGCGTGCACTCATCTGTCGGATGTTGTGCGGTTTCCACTGAATCGCCGGCAATCAATCGAGACTATCGAAAGGCAGCTGCTTCCAATCAGGAAATCCTCGTTCAATCGATAACAGGGACTGATGTTCATTTATTGTATTCGAGTTAAATTATCAATATTTGCTGTATAATCTTCCACATAATGATTTTGTAATATCTTTATAAAACAAATATATAAATATTATATGGCTGATTCTGAAAATATTCGTCAAGATTTCTTCCACCTAGCGCGGATCGCATTGTCGGAACGCACCCAAGATGTCCACGTGCTTTTGCATCGCATCGCCAAACGGAAATCGACCGACCCGGAGACGGCTGCAGAATTGATCGAACTGTTGCGAAAAAACCAGACACGTATGTCGCCTTTACGTCGTAAGACTGAAATGTCTGTTCCAATTGATATTGATTCCCGATTTCAATTGATTCGTATCGAAGAGGTTCCAATTTTGCCTTATGAGCCGACCTATGTTGATGTTGTCCAGGATGTGCTGGACCAGCTGATCGCTGAGAGGATCAATGCCTCGCAACTGCTTGATGCGCATCTTGAACCGACTCGAACAGTTCTTTTCACCGGTCCACCCGGGGTAGGGAAGACACTCGCAGCTAAATGGTTGGCACGAGAGTTGAAACTCCCGCTGCTCACTCTTGATCTTTCTGCAGTGATGAGCAGTTACCTTGGTCGCACGGGAGTAAATGTCCGCCATGTGCTCGATTATGCGAAGTCTATCGATTGCGTCCTCCTGCTGGATGAACTGGATACCATCGCGAAACGTCGGGATGATCTTGGTGAAATCGGTGAGTTAAAGCGCCTGGTCACAGTGTTGCTTCAGCAACTTGATGAGTGGCCGTCCACCGGACTTCTGATTGCAGCAACAAACCATTCAGATTTGCTGGACCCTGCCATTTGGCGACGCTTCGAACAGTTGATCAACTTCCCGCTTCCAGATAAGGATACAGTTGAAACTTTCCTTTTCCAGATGTTACAGAACATTGCCCCTGAATATGTAAACTGGTCTGAAGCGTTGTCGATTTCACTTGCAGAACAGTCATTCGCGGAAATAGAACGGAAAGTTAAACTTGCCCGTCGCGCCACCTTATTGAATAAGACAAAATTAAGTGAATACTTTCCATCTCTTTTATGTGTAGAAGGGAAGTCGAAACGCGCCCGGATTGATCTGGCCACCTGCTTGGTGGCTGCGAATTTGGTATCGCAACGCCAAGCTCAGAAACTGACCGGTGTTGCCCGCGAAACCATTCGCAGTAGATTAAAGGCGAATGAAAACTACACTGAGAATAGCTAGAGATGACACGGAAAATAGATTGAATCCGTCAATGTAGATACGTGCGCGAATATCCTCCTATTCAGAAAAAAAGCAGGGGTCTCACAAGGAGACCCCGCACCCTGCGCTCGAAACCACAGGGGTTGTGACTTGATAATATAAATATTCTAGTCTGCCGAAGTCAAAAATCTTTGCCAATCGTTCGACATTGAAATGTCCGAACGTAAACTGATGCAACTCAAGTATTGGCGACGATAAGATTTAGCCAGCGTGCAAAACGCTCGTAGTAACGAGACTGTTGAATGCGAAAATAATATTCGCATAGGACGGTGCTGGGAACTGAGACGCTGTTAGCGTTGCCGAGTATGTCTTCTACCACTTGAATTCCTTCCGCCCACGCTATTTGAGCGTTGGTATCCAGAATCATTGACAATGGTTCTCGTCAACAACACCGAATTCTTCTTCGATGAGTTCGAGTATCCTGTGGTTTTCGTCGGCCAAGTCGGCCAAGTCACCAAAGCCGACCATCCAAGGTTTTTCATTCTGTTTCGGGCATGGCAAAACAACCGACTCCTCTATCAATTCAGAAACAAGTTGACTGAGAGTTATGCCTCGGATTTCTGCAGCAGATTCAGCTTTCTTAAGGGTACTGTGGCTAATTTCGATTAGTGTTGTCGTCATTTGGCAGGTTGTAGTTTTCTCTGGTAAAGGTTAGCTGTTCCTCATTGAATTTGAAAGTCACAATATTCGATGCCATAAATTTTACTTTTTTCGTTCTTTACTGCAGTTTGTGCTCTTTAACCAAATCAGGACACGCGCTTGATAAGTATCAGAGACCGCCATAAGCTGTTCTATAACCGGCTTCGATCTTCGACAACCAATTTGTACTTGCGGTCCAATCGCACGCCAGCATGAATACTTCGTACTCCGGATCCCAAAATCGATTTTTGACAGATCTATATGGGATACCAACAGTGTCGTGTGGCCATTTCTCTAGTACGCGGTTGATTTTGGTGTTCATACGACATACTTGTAGCGAGGTGGCGATCTGACTCAGACTGGATTAAGATTGACAGTACTTTAGTTTGACACAGATATGTCGCCAATAATACGACTAACAACAGAATAAATAAACTAATCTATCAAGCATTCGATGTACTGCTGGGTGCTGGATTTAATTCTCCGAGACCAAATTCGGATTTCATTGAATGCACCTCAGCCGGTGGATTTCTAGAATCAAGTTCCTGTTATTTCTTTGGAGAAATTACTTATCTCTGGTTGTTGATGACTGGAATTGTGTGGTGTATTCGATTTTAGCAAAGGTTCGAATCTTTCACAGCCCACCAAGTGTTTAAGGACCCTGTCGATGACAAAAAAAAATGGAACTGAGTGGAATTTACAGTAAGAAGTCTAGAGCCGAATATCGTGAAAGAAAGCTGATGGAAGCTATCGCAAACATTCGTTCTTCATCTCCTGAATTCAGTGCTGCAGACAATCTTTCCGCGACTCTCTATACGACCAAGCCCGAACCAACGCTGATTCCTCTTTCTCGGACGAGATAGCCAAAGACGAGAATCGGTAGAGCGATTTGCGTAGACCACCCAATTCGGGCGAGTTGCAAAGCTCCATCTTCAAAGAAGCGATAAATCAATATCAAATCAGGTTTGATATGGCATTCTCGGTAGCCTCTCACATTTCCTTTGAGAGATGATCCAGATAGTGCCTGGGAAACGGTCAATCAGTTGCCAGGTTCGAGATTGTCGCTTCAGATTCTGTTTGCGAATCAGACTATTTTCCACTCTTGCTGACCCGCTTTCAGTCCCGTTTGAACCTTCCAGCCTGTTTTATCCTACGCATTTAAGTCTTTAAAAAGCCTTTCAACTGACTCAAAAGACTGCAGCTCGTCATTTTCCAACTCTTCCATGGCGGCGAGAGTTTCAGAATTCGGCACCAGAGGCATGAACGGTAGTTGCTTTTCTGCGGCAATGCGGGTGAAAAGGATCCTGACTGCATCGGACATAGTTAGACCCATACCTGCGAGCACGGTCATTGCTTGTTGTTTAACATCTTCATCCACGTTCGCACGAACAACTGCGATTTTCGACATTTTCCCTTCTCAGATTTAAATTTAAGTTTAGTGATTTCCTAAAATATACGGTATGATGAGGCACTTCGTCAGCGATTAGATTTATTGAGTGATAAAGATTTTTTCATTTGAATCAAATTTGGGTTCATAGTCTACATTGGTATTGAACCTACCCATGGCCCCACAGTTTGAGGCAACGCATCGCTGAATTTGCTCTCGGATACTTTAAAAGCAAATAGTCCTCCAAAACTAGAAAACTACTCACATGAGGTTAGGTCCATGGAAGAATATCAACTGCAAATTCTCGCTGATACAATCGGTCAGAACTGGTCGAATGTAACAAAAGCAGAAATGGGGAACATCCTGAATGCGTTGAGTCTGGTGGGTGGTGAGCCCGGCATCAGTTCTCAAGGCGCCAGATTTATCGAAAATCTGGCAAACCTGCTTCTGACGCTGAATGAGAAATTGGATTAGAAATCCAATGATTTACTGAACTGAAATTCCAGATTCAGACATGGTATGGATATCACAACTTACAGACAATGTGAGAGGACGCGATTGAATAATGCGTAAACGATATGACATTGTTGATTGAGATGATGCTTTACCGGCGAATTCAGTCGGAAACCTGTAGAGGTGGATTGGCGAGCATGCTTTTCTTGAAGCTGGGAATTCTTGTTTCGAGGTAACCGCTCACCCCTTATCAGGTGCGAGTGCGAATTTTCCCGGCTGGTCAGGCAGTCAGGATTGTCTGGAGAATTGTCCCGACTCGAACGGACATTAATGCCGCCAAGGTGGTATCTGTCCGGCAATACCAGGCAGAATACGGGTACGATCAGGAGTTTACCGGAGACCGATCGAGAAGGGGATGAATAACCGTCTGAATTCCCATCCTCTGTCCTGCAGTCGCTCCATGCTGCGTTGCAGTCAGGCAACAGCATAACCGGGTCCGCGGACATCCTGTTCGGCAACCTCACCGGAAGCGAAAATTCTGCCGATTCGCAGAGTGCCCGATATGTCCGGCCTGCGATTCTTCTCACATACGATGGTGCGAAACTATACTCATAGCCTTACGCAAAAGAAGTGATATGATGGAATCATGAGTGAGACACATCAGAGCGATTCCCGAAAGGAAATTCCGGTAGGAATTCAAAGTTTCCGTACACTCCGCGAAGGCAATGGCTATTACGTTGACAAGACTTCCCTGATTCATCAGTTGGCGGGCGGTCTGACAAGACATTACTTCCTTTCCCGTCCGCGCCGTTTCGGCAAGAGTCTGTTTGTTGACACCATGCGTGATCTTTTCGCCGGAGAGGAGGAGCTGTTCCGCGGGCTTGCGATCCATGACAGCTGGGACTGGTCGGTCCGGCATCCTGTCGTGCGGCTGAGTTTTGACGATCAGTACAACAGTCCCGAAGAGCTTGATCAGCATATCCGCGGCGAGTTGAAAGGGATAGCGGATGACGCCGGTATTGAACTGGGTGAGATCAGCAGCAAGGGTTCGCAATGTCTGAAAGAGCTGATACGCCTGTTGCATCGGAGCACCGGACAGCAGGTGGTGGTGCTGGTCGATGAGTATGACAAGCCGATCCTGGATGTGCTGGACAATCCTGAGGTGGCGAGAGCGAACCGGGACTACCTCCGGGGGTTTTACGGCATCATCAAGGGCTGTGCCCGACATGTCAGGTTTGTGTTTGTCACCGGCATCACGATGTTCTCGAAGGTCAGCCTGTTCTCCGGGTTGAACAACCTTGAGGACATCTCGCTGGACCCACGCTATGCGTCGATCTGCGGATTCACCGATGACGAGCTTGACACGGTGTTCGCGCCGGAACTTGAGGGATTGGACCGGGAGGAGATCCGCCGCTGGTACAACGGCTACAGCTGGCTGGGCGGGCACCGGCTCTACAATCCCTGGGACATCCTGTTTCTCTTGAAGAGACGGCAGTTTGAATCATATTGGTTTCAGAGCGGGACACCGACCTATCTGTACCGGCTGATCAGGGAGAGGCATTATCCGCTGATGGAGCTTGACGGCGGAACGATCAATAGAGAACAGCTGACCCGGTTTGATGTCGGGGACATCGATCTTCGTGCGCTGATGTTCCAGTCGGGCTATCTGACGGTTGGAGAACAGCGGCGTGTCGGCCCGGACACGTTCTACACTCTGGAGTATCCAAACCTTGAGGTGAGTACGAAATTCAACGCGGGCCTTCTGGCTTATACGGGTCGCGAGTCGGAGGATGTATCGAAAGACAGTTTTGCAGTGTTGGACTTTTTGGCGTCGAAGAATTTCGACGGACTGTCCGAGCGGCTGAGGTCGGTGTACGCGGCCCTGGCGCACGACTGGTATCGCAACAACAGCAATGCCGAAATGGAGGGTCACTATCTGAACGTGTTGCTGACGCACTTGCAGGCGGTTGGTGCGGATGCCCGGCCGGAGGTTTCGTCGAGCCGGGGTAAGGCGGACCTGGTGGTCAGGCATGCCGGCGAGGTGTATGTGATCGAGGCGAAGGTGGTGGTAGGCAAGGGCGAACGTGAGTTCAGGAAGGCACTTGATGCAGCGATGCGACAGATGCGTGAACGCGGCTACGGGGATCAGTATCTCGGCCAGGGCGACGGAGTTCACCTGATTGCCATGGTGTTCGGCAGTGAGGAGCGCAATCTTTTGGACTTGCGCGCCGAGCCTGCCCGGGTGTTGCCCGCATCCGGGGCTGACGGAGACATTCCCGTCTGGCGACGCTTGCGGAATGTCGTGGCCCGTAGATGATCTATTGAAGACACCGGATGCTTTGAAAGGGCTGAGAGGCTGATCCGCATCAAACTGTATTACACCCTTTGACGTGATGGTTACTTCCAATCGTGAAACCCTTAAAGCTCTCTGTCTGATCAGGGGTAAGTGTCACCACCGACTTAAGTTCCCACTTTCAACGGTTTAAACTCCCCAGTTTCCGGAGGAAAAACCGGTTGTTGTCCTATGATTTGGGTTTTTTACAGATTCTACTCAAAAGGACATCATCCATGGTATAAGGAGAGAAATCCATGATTCACCAACTCACAATCAACTGACTCATGACTCGATGGAAATTAGACATACCTGACAAAACTGACCGGGCGGTTCGTACCTTTCTGAGCCAAAACGGGAAAGATATGGGTGACCTATCCGAATTTGTAAATAATGCCGTCCGTCGTCACATGATGGAATTCACCATTTCCAAAGTAAAAGATAGGAATGCCACCTATGATCAGAGGGAAATTCTTGAACTGATTGACGAGGAGGTTGACGCTGTTCGTGAGGGTCGTTCTTGACACCAATTTTCTTATCAGCGTTTTGATTAAGATGACTCCCCCGACATCCTATATCAAGCGTGGTTGAACGATCAGATTGAAGTAATGTGTGAACGCCGAAGAGGCTGAGGAAATCGTCGAGAATATTTACACCTATGCTCGTATGTTGGTCGACTATCAGGTGGTAGACCTATCCTCAGACCCGAATGATAATCATATTTTGCTGCAACTAGAGATGGAAAGGTTGATCTGATCGTTTCAGGTGATAGGATACGCACGCTTGCGTTTGAGGAAGTTCAGGGGATTCCAGTTGTCACAGCCCGTGAAGCCGTGGAGCTGATATCCCACGGGAAAATTGTACTTCATCGTTCAACAAGACAATCTATGAGTGATTTGGTATCTTGATTTTTTGCTCAGTTGACGATGGACTGTCATCAACTGAACCACTATCTGTAATCCCCTTTTCTTGCCCACAACGGGTAAGACGAAAAACCAATCAATAGTTAGAGAAAAAGTCCGATGGAAATTGATCGCTTTGTATTCTCATCTCGCATGATGGATAACGTAAAGTCACTGCAGCAAGTTGCGAATCATTTGTATGAGGGTGAGGGCAGAGAACCTGGTAGCACACTTTTCATGAAGTGTTTCGTGCGGTGAACGAACAACGTGTATATGAGCCGCACTATCTGAGTCGGGCTGAACTGCTCGCGGTTTGTCTGTCCCAAGGTTCAGTTGAAGGCCTGGCGCAGATGATGGACAGGAATTTCATTGCCGAACGGGGTTAAGTCGCGCGGGTAAGCCGTCAAGTGGGCTGCTCCACTGAAAATTCGTCGAAAATACGCAACTGTCACCATGAGTCCAAAATTTTTGATCGAACAGAGTGATTGAACTCTGAATTTCGAAAATTCGAGTAGAAATTAGTGTACCAAACCGGTTTCCGCGACTGATGCGATTGCATCCAGTTTTTCAGCGATTTCCCGGTCAAGCTCATTCTCTGGAATGTATTCAACCAATTTGTGAAAATTTGACTTTGCCATGAGATTCGGCAATTCCAGCGCATTGTAGTAGGCTCGAAACAAAGGCACCAGAAAGTCATCACTCGCCTTTATATCATCGCCCCAGGCTGGCGGACTCCCCATAACTTCCAAAGCCTCGGATACTTTCGCAATGGATTCTTCAAGTACCTTGACGCATTCTTGCAGCTGATTCTGTCGGAGATTGTCTTCAAATATTGGCAGACCTGACCAATCCTCGTTTACAGAATCTTCTACTAAACCTTGCAGTGCATAGATAGTTTTCAATCTCCCGTTTCTCCCAAAATAAATAATTCAAATGCGGATTTTCATCGCTGGTTTTATCCAGTCGATCAAACAGCGCCACACCTTTCAGATTGGGAAATGCTTCTATGAGTCCAAAAAAATGTCGCGCTGCCACACCAGGTTCGTTTCTGATGTAATGCACGAAGGGTTGTTCCAAAGCAGTCATGGCGTTTTCATTCCGAAATCTCTTTGCAAAAGCCTGCAAGATTGCAAGATCGGTTGATCCCTCAAGATAGAGAACCCATCCCATCTGCTCCGCCTGATAGTAATCGTCCCAGCTGATTTCAGCTAACGCCTTGCGAAGTTGATTGTGTCTACTGGCTCCAATCGTGTGCGGTTGACCGACAAAGGCGATAACCAGGTCTTTATCTGCCGCTTCGTTCAGAATCACTTCGGAATGACTGGCAGCGATAACCTGAGCACCCAGTTCTGATGCCTTTTCACAGAGTAGCCTGTAAATCCGCCGTTGGCGGAGAATTTCAAGATGAGCATCTGATTCGTCCAATAGGATGACCGCCCCTTGAATGACTCGCATATATGCCAGCAATAACAATGTCTGCTGCAGTCCGCGACCGCTCGAGGATAGATCAAATTCGCAACCACTCTCCCGGTAACTCATCGTAATCTCACCGCGCTCGGGAGTGTAATTTGGAATATCAAGATCTACCCCAAATAGCTTTTTGATTTCAAGCGCGAGATCTTCCCATTGCTCAGTGCTTTCGTCCCATATTCGCCAACACAGATTACGCAAAACTTCAGCTGTGCGACCCTCGCCGATTCGTACATTTACAGCACCTAGTTCAAGTTTTGTTTCATTAGCTGTTAATCCGGACAATGGGGGGAGAAACGCGATGTTCACAAATTCCACCTCTTCAGGTACTGGCATGCGCTCTTGAACGTCGTGCTCGGTAATTCGAAGAGGGCGACAGTAAAAAGATTCCGAATTGGCATAATCAAACTCCAAACCACTCTCCCACTTTCTACCTTTGGTTACACCTTCAACAATAATTTCAATTCGGACATTGTTGGTCTGTTTCTGCCCGCTTTTTCTGAAAATGTTTCGTGTTCTACAGTTTCGCCACAAAAGACTGGTACTCGGGTTCGGAATAGCAAACAAATCTTGACGATTGATCGTAACACCGGGTCGCTTAGCAGGAGTTTTTGTCTTGCCTGAATGTTTCTCGTTCCATCGCTTGATTCCAATCTCCCACAAGGCCAGAGCCTGCATGGCAGATGTCTTTCCGGAATCGTTGGGGCCAACGAAGACTACGGGGTTGGCCAGGTCCATCGTCACGTTTTCAAAACGCTTGAAGTTCCGGATTGTCAATTTGGTCAGCACCTTAAACAACTCCTCAGGTAAGGATTATTGGCAATTAGCAAATGCTGACACGAATTTTACATTTCATAAATTGGTCTGTAATTTCTTCTAAGGAACCAGAATTGGTAAGAATTTGCTTAATATGTTTAGTGTAATTTGCCACCAGTTAGGAAATTTGAAGTTCCTCTTCAAATCCCTGATAATCAGTCGGTATCGAAATATTACCTCCAGGAGTGGTGACTAAATAACTATTGAGTTCACACAATTCCGGAACCAGTATCTGTAATTTTGCAACTAATGTTTGAAACGAATCAGCTTCTGCGACTAAACCTGGCACGTCTTTACTAACAGCTATCCAAACTTGTGCTTCGGAGTCCCAGTTGGCTGACAATGATAATTCATTCATTTTGCTACGCTATTTTGCTATGTTGAATTGAAATTCGAAGAATTGAAGTATCCGACTTCCAGCGTCATTCATCGACTCCTTCAATCTTGGTTACGAATTTAAAATACGCTTCAGCGAACCAAATCACCAACTCGAACGCACGTACAGCCATCAGTTTGAGTTCTTTTTTGCGGGCAGCGAAATTCTGCCTAACTTTACTATCGATTCAGTAGATAAGGATTGACTTCTATTCTGTGTTATTTCAAGTTTGCCTGTAAAACTGCTTTCTATAGCGAATCGGCATTTGTTTTAGCCTCCTGCACTCGAATCCGGTGAAGCGCAAGTTTGTCAAATAGTACAAAATGAGTAAACGGATTGTTCGCATCTGTTATCGTGACTACCGGTGCGAATTGTGTGACGGGAAAATATATGAAGCCTTAAGGATGCAACACCTGCGCGATCTGTTTGACATTCATGTGAACTCAATCACAATTGACAGACATCATCTCACGTTTTATCCAGATGCTTGGAATTTTCAACGGCAATCTGTAGTTTCGTGAATTGCCCCTCGACCCGAGTCCTTGCTTCGGCATCAGCCATCAGTTCAATCAAGGATTTCATGTATTTGATATCCTTTGAATACTCTTTCAGCCTACGCTTGTAAGTCGCTCTGTTTTTGGTCAGGACAAGAGTGTAAGGGCTTCCCTTTCTTTCCGTCTCATGGAAGAGATCGAGTCGATTAATGTCAATTTGTTGGTGTAGATGGGCGCGTAAATCTTTTCTTAATGGAAACCGTGCAACACTTTGTGCAGGGTTTGCACAGAACTTGCGAAGTTGATTGCATCGCGGGCAAGAACAGGAAATATCACATTGAATTGTCCAATCTTGTGGTGGTTTCGGAGGATAATCGCTGCGATCAACAAGGTGATTTGCTGATACACGCCACAGTGATCGATATGCATCGGAATCAAAAATATCGCTGTTCTTACACAATTCAACAAGTGCTTTTGGCACTTGCCGGTCAGTTGAAGCCACCGTTGGGAAATTGTCGAATATTTCTGCCACTGAAATCACAGACTCTATCGCATCTGCGTACCAAAACAGCATGACCAAGTCTTTTATTGCGTCCTTGCGAAATTTGGATTGTTTGGGCGCATGGTAGCGTTCTGAGTGATGTGGTTCTTTCGTCATCTGAGACATTGTTTCGGGGAGCAATTGGAGAATCTCCGTGGCACAAGTTGCGAATATTTCCCGTCTTCTGCTGACGGAATACTCACATTTCCGGTACAGTAGCATCAGCAATTGAAGAAGACTCTCCGGAAATTCGGAGAACTTTTCGTGAATCAGCGAGCGCAGAATATCTTCAGTGTATGTCGGCTCAAGTGTGGACAGAATTTCTGCGAGATTGTGGTTGATGGATCCTTTGTAGTGTTGAATGGCTATCTTCCGCAGAAACCTCAGGGAAGTCCGCTGACTATTCAATTTGAGCAGCAAATTCAGCATTTCCGAGACGCTTTCGACACGACTGTAGTAGTAATAGACCGGAGGCCAAATATCGATGAGTTTTTCGGCCGATTTCACCGTACGGTCATCGACGATTTCATCATTGCGTAACAATTCTTCGGCAATCCAGGCAACCCCGGGGCCTGCACCGCGTCTGACGAGTTCATCTAAAATTCCTTCTCGTCTAAACAAAACTAGGGCGGCCAAATAATAGGTGCGTACCAGCGTTGCTCCTTCATTTCCGGTTGCTTCGTCAATTCGTTCTTTATCTGGAACCGGATCATCAAGAATACCTGTAGGCATCAGTTCATTCTTGCCAATTGATAGATTCCCGAAATTTGGATTGCTTCCGTTCGGAGATACCCAGCTGTTCATCCAGATTTCTGATTCAAGCAGTTCATCGATTTCATAATCATTTAAATCACCACTTCCGTAACGGTATCTATAGCCTGAAGGCCAAGCATTGAACGATTCGGATATATGTACGATTGAAGCATAGAGTTCACAATCAGTTTTTTCGCATGCCAGCTTAAGGGCCTTGGCCACTGCGTTGTCGCGACCCTTTAAAGTGTCGAAAGACAGTCCTGCTTCGCTGTATTCGTGGTCGAGAATCCAAATGAGCTTTTTAGCTGCATTCTCTTTCTTGTTCCATATATGAAGTTGTTCAATAATTTCATCCGATTCCGCTGTATAGTCCGGAGCGGTACTGAACCTGTCCACATCACCTTTTTCCAGACATAGATTGTAGACAAGAGCAATCCGATGACCTGAACGTATCTTCTTGATTTCGTGCTGGCAGTCTGCGTAGAATGCCGCATAGGCCATTTCAGACGGGTCGTCGACATTCATTTCGATGGTCATGCTTCTGTTTTTGTGTCGCACGACGAGCTCGCCTCCACTACCCTCTACGGGTAGAGAGATCGTCATTGTCGCAATCATGCCTTCAGATTTTTCCGTGTCTCTATGCGGAACAAAAAATCCTCCGGTTGGATAGATTAGCAGCTTATAGAGCTGGGCATTAAGTCGCTCGTGTGGACAACCTAGACCATTTGCTACCAGATGTCGTATGTGTTGGATTGTTTTGTCCCAGGATTGTCCTCCCAACACGAGTCTGTCGGCATTGATCTCCCAGCAGTTTCGTACCGAGGCATCGACTAGAGTCTGGGAACCTTTTCCGTAGGGAGCCGGATCTGCTGTCTGAATCAGTTCTTCAATCTGAGTTTTCGGTACCGGAAACGATAAGATTCCAACATTCTCAACTTCCAGCCTTGGCATAGGTTCGGAAACCCTGCCCTCTGTGCAGAAATCACCCGGCCGATCCATGGAACCAAGGATTTCTTCAAGCCGAGGGCTTATGTTCTGGTATTCGAATTTCTGTTCCATGAATTTATTTTCCTAATTTGTGACCGAATAAACCATTATTGTCGAACGACCTTTGCCACTTAGCAGTCGCAAGAACACCTTCGCTTGTTTCGCTACCATTAAGCAAGTGAGAAGGAGAAAGAAACTCTGCAACGAATGTTTTCTGCACAAATGTACAGCTGGATACGAGCGAATGGAAAATGTGAACGTTTCAGTTGAAGAGGAAAAACACCGATTCTACATTCCCCAGACTGTTACAGATCTGTCTCCAGATGTTGCCTCTCGTCTGAACACTTTCTGCTTCCAGGTGCGCGTATCTGATCGATCAAATACCACCAGATGTCCCTCATCGGTTCCGCAACGATCCATATACTCGCCAATCTGAACCAACCCGTCAGCAATGACGCGTTCCAACCCGTTTCGCCGTAGCTTGTACTCGATCACGGTTTTCTGCCGAATCTCTCCCGCTTTCCACACAACCAGAAGATCGGTGCGCTTTCTCCCCACTCCATACTCTCTTTCTATCCACCCACCAGCGTTGATGATACGTTGCAGGAATGCCTGCAACAGCAGCTGTGGACCTGCCTCCAGGTAATCGAATCGCTGTACCCAGTGCTCGGAGTGCTCGCGGAAAAACTCCTGGAACGATTCCAGCAGTTTATCCATCACGAGTTTGCCGTCTTCAACAAACCACGCAGTTTCGTAGGGAATGATCTCGTCCGCTGAGGTGATCAGCTCTCGCGGGATGATCTCGCGGTAGATCGCGTTTGCGATCTCTATCGGTGGTCTACTGCGAATCAGCCCTAAATCTCGCACATACTGGACATCGTCGGCTCGAAAAGATGACGCTTCCGACTCGCCGCTCACAATCGGCTCGATTACACGCTTAACGCGCTCTTCGCGTAGCTTGTCAGCCAGCTGATCTAGGTGCGTGTCGCGGCGAAGTATCAGTACCTCTCTCGATCTAACGACATCATCATGCCCGATCTGCTGGCTTCGATCCTTTTTCGCTTTGCAGGCTTCATTCGCCAGGGCATTGACCAGCCATGGCTGACCACGGGTTGATTCCCATATCTCTTCCAATGCATCCTCACTCCATCGCTGACCAGTCTCATCTGTATGCTGCTGGAGCAGGGACTTTGTCTGCGTTTCATCGAAATCCCCCAGCCGGAGTGACTCTGCCTTGATGTTGAAAGCGCTTCCTCCAGTGATAATTGCATTGTCTCTGCTTGAGCGGATCCGATAGTCGCGCACATCGCGCACGCCGCAAAGTATCACGCTCTGCGGAAAGCCTTCCGGTCGCTCAAGATAGCCGCCCCGTAGCTGGCGTAGCACCGATATCAGCATGTCACCGGACAATGCGTCTATTTCATCAACCATTAGAATCAACGGACGCACATCCGACTCCGACCAGCGACTCAGTAGTACATGAAGTGCCCCAAGCTCTCCAGATGACTCCAGAATTCCCTGCCAGTTATCGCGGACAAATGAGTCATTCAGATTTTTTTCAGATTGCTCACCTAGGATAGAGAGGATCGCTTGCATCCCCGAACGGACGTTTTCCCGTGCAACCTGAGCTGCCTCGACATTGACGTAGGCGGCACGGTAACGCCCAGTCGAGTTCAGCTCGTCCCGGAGGGCAATTAACGCGGAGGTCTTGCCGGTCTGACGCGGTGCATGTAGGACGAAATAGCGGTTTTGTTCAATAAACTGTAGAACTTCCGAATGATCAAGACGCTCCAGCGGAGGTATGAAGTAGTTTTCATTCGTCCTGATAGGACCTGCAGTATTAAAGAATTTCATAGTGCGATTATACAGCGAGCAATGACAAGTGAGATTTGATGCGCCGGGACTCCCACGCGGTCTTTTTCCTGTTTTTGGATCGCAATTTTTCAAATTCAGGCAAAATTCGGTTCGAAAAATCTCGAGACAAAGTTATTTTGATACAAATTGGATAAAAGGGTTGTTGCTGAGCCGATCAATTTGTCTGTCAACAGGTGTAATTACACAAGAACGTTAGCGTGTATTGTCCCGGTTCAATTACGTTGTATACGGCGAACTTGGGAAGTCAGATTTCCAGATTTATCATGAAAACCGATTCCTCACAAGGAACTGCTTGGAAGCGAAATTTGGAGTGCATTGCTTCAAATCCATCGGAAAATCTTGATTGAATTTGATTTGAATTTTCTATAGTTCTGCTTACTACTCCCGTCGTTTCATCGGCGGGCCGCAGGGTTTTGAGATTAGGCTCTTAAGACCCTTTGCTTTTTTCTTGACGAATGGTGTGCGTACGACAATTTTTGACTGTAAACAGAAAACATTAAATACTATTCAATAAAGGTAATATGATTACCATTACAAAAATATAAATAACAGTTGTTCAATAAAATCGTCCTTAGTCACCATGGCTGGCAAAGATCAAAGAACTCGAAAAAAGTTAAAGCACCTGCTAGACCGGCATACACCGGGGACAGTCTGTCTTTCTTCATGGCTGGAGTCGCAAGGCATTTCCCATGACCTGCAAAAGTACTATCGCAGGGCTGGATGGCTGGAGTCTGTCGGACGGGGTGCATACCGCAGGCCAAATGAGAAAATCGGGTGGGAAGGAGCGGTTCACGCTCTTCAGAACCAGGCAGGAAAGATGCTGCATCCCGGCGCATTGACAGCATTGGCAGTTTTCGGGTCAAGTCAGAATATTAGATTTGGAGTGCAAAGAGTCGATCTTTTTTCACCACTCAACGTGAAGCTTCCGACATGGTTCTTGAACTATGACTGGGGTGTGAAGATCAACCATGTCAGTACTGGATTTCTGCCACAAGGGCTTGCAGTAAGACAGGCACCATCGACTGAGTTCTACGAATTCGGCTCGCCATTCAACCTTGAGGTATCCGAACCTGAAAGGGCTATATTTGAATGTTTGTATCTTTCACCAAGGAATCAGGATCTTCTGGAGGCATACCAGATATTGGAGACTCTTGTCAATCTCAGGCCAAAAGTCATACAAACGCTTCTCGAAGAATGTCGATCAATCAAGGTGAAGCGTCTTTTTTTGTATATGGCAAAGAAAGCCAATCACAATTGGTTCCCTTACATTGATACGAAGAAAGCTGATCTTGGCTCAGGTGACAGATCAATTGCGCCAAGCGGTGTTTATATCTCGGAATTCCGCATAAGTGTACCGATGGAACTTACACTACTATGAATTCGGGTATCTATCGAAGACAGTTCAATCTGTTACTGAGAATCCTTTCGTACATTGCTCGCTTGGAGGAGTTTGCGCTCAAAGGAGGTACCGCGATCAACCTCTTCTACAGTGATCCGCCCAGGTTGTCTGTTGACATTGACTTAACCTACTTACCGATGCATCAGGACTGTGAAACAGCACTGTGCGGTATAACGGAAGCCATGGATAACCTCAGAGAAATATTGGAAGAGGTGATTGAAGGCATCCACGTACGAAAGTCGTCCGCTGTTGATGGTTATGAGGTAAATTTCTGGAGATGGGCAGAAGGATTTACTGAATTTGATTAACGCGCCGAACTAACAGCCAGGAAAATCGTAATTTTTCGGACAAACATCATGAAAAGACGATTTACTGCAATTGTCGAACGCGAAGGTGATAGATATTTTGCTTTATGTCCAGAAGTGGATGTTGCTAACCAAGGTTCAACCGTTGCGGAAGCGCATGATAATATTATTGAAGCAGTAACAATTTTTGGAGTCAGCTTCCGCCGGTGAAATCGTTCAACGTCTAATAGGGGAGATGTACATTACGGATATAGAAGTCGCTATTGGCTGAACATAGTTGAATTTTCAGACCGAGACGTTTGTCAGATTCTGACACTACACGGATTTGTGGAGGTGACGCGGCGGGGTGGCCACATCGTAATGCAAAAGACTAACAACAGTGGAACAATTACCATACCAACACCCGGTCACAGGAAAATACGTCGTGGTACATCGCATGTCAATCATCCGTCAATCCAAACTGTCAAATTCGATATTCGAGAAATGAAAAACTTTTAATTTGGCGACCACTAAACACTTTCGCTGTTTTCACTACCTTTCAGAAAGTGACAAAAATAATGATGCTCTACGACGGACCTTTTCTGCAAACCGAATTTATGAGATGGTAATCGCAGTCGCATAGACCTTTACATCTGCGGCACTCATACCGAGTTTGTGGGCAATGTCTCGCCAACCGCTGATGCCTGCGGCGACTGTGTCAACAATACGGGTTGCGTCCTCGTTTTTCAGCGCAAAATATGGGGCAGCTCGGTAGGCCTGGTCAATATTGGCTTCCGGGCCTTCCTCACTGATCCAGGTGGTCAGTTCGCGGACTTTTTCTTCAAGTGGTACAGGATTTAGATCGTAGGCGGGCGACAGTCGCCACTTACCGTCGCCGTCATAGAGAAATCCGTGATTGCGCAAATGATCGTCGAGATTGCCGATCATTACACTGAACACAATTCTCCTCCAGAGCTCATGAAGGTCTTCAATCGGCTCACTCGAATACATGCGTATACACTCTGCAATGTCAGTATAGGTCGCCTCATCAAACTCAGATTGACCCAACAGGCTCATCGCCGACAGGAATGGAATGCGTCGGTCACCGTCGCGGTCAAAGCGTCGAATCAGCGCAACCGGTCGTCCAGCAGCCATCTCCAGGCGAGCGGAGGCACTGTTCAGCCCAGCTCGATTGGCCAGAGCGAGAGCGAGGACTTCGCCGTGTGGAATGCTACGGTCATCATCCGGACTCGGAAACTTTGCGATGGCAAGTATTCCGTCCTTGTCGATGATGGCCGATTTCGGTCGTGCGCCGCCAAGCGGTGAGCCTTCATTCAGGAGAAGTTTCAAATCTTCCGATGTCTCCGTTTCTCTCTGAACAGCGTCGGCTGCGTTTAGGAGTGCCGGAAGCCGAATCAGTGGCGGCACCAGGTAGCGGCCAATGTTGTGATCAAAATCGGACTCACTCTCACGTCTGTATCTGAGCGCACCAATCCGGGTTTGATCATTGATTCCCAGCAAATAATCGATTTCCGTGAGGGTACGATTGCCCCCGGATTTCCGAAAGGCACGGCGGACAAGTTGGCGTCCCCAGCGATCAGGTGCAGTATCACCTAGTGCCCCTGGGAGCGCTGACTTATCCGAGCTTTTATAGACTGGGTCGATGCCAAGCGGCAGATTAGCCGGATCAAGAGAAAATGCTTCGCTGTAATTTAGCCACGCGTCGTCATACTCAAAAACCGAACTTGACCTTTGCGCTTTGGTGATATAGCGACAATGACCCACCAGATGCGTTTGCCCGTCGTGGTCAACATGTACCTCAATCGTCTCGCTCATTGTCGCTTCTGCTTGCGTCTGGGAGGCATGATTCTTTTCGGTAACCGTTCTTCTTCAATATCTAGTCCGAGCGTATCCTGGCTACGGTCAACCAATTGTCCGATGCCATCCGCCATGCCCAGGATTGCCAGCACTGTTGCATAGGCACCGAAGGAAACAGTCGGATCACCCTTCTCAATCTTGGTATAGGTACTGCGACTGACGAAAGCGCGCTCAGCCATCGAAACGGTTGAGATCCGACGTTTTTTTCGCGCAACCATAATGTCCTCACCGAGTTTTATGAGAGCCCTACGCGCCGTGCGCGGGAGGGTACTGGTCGCCTGTGATTTCATATAATGCCTGATATAACATACATAGTAGAGAATAATGCATATTATATAATACATTAGGTTGAGTTTATTCAGGCGATTGAATCGGTAGACGAACTCGTCGATTTACTCCGAATTCAGTGACACGGCTTACAACAACAGGTTCAGATGAAGAATCTTTTGTAGTTGCTGATCAGTATGTGAACAGACGGAAGCTGAGAATTCATGTCCAACCGGTTCAGTTCGACCGCGAACGGTACCGGCATTCTACGGTCCATCACCGAATTGAAAGCAGATACATTTCTCTTTATTGGCCGAGTTCTTTCAGCATGGCTTCCCGCATTTTGAATTTCTGTGCCTTTCCCGACACCGTCATTGGCAACTCCTCGCGTATGCGGACGTATCGAGGCACTTTGTAATGGGCAATCTGTCCCTTGCAGAAATCGCGCACCTGTTCCGGCGTCACATCGGTTTCCGGTTTCGGTACCACCCAGGCACAGACTTCCTCACCGAATTTCTCGTCCGGAATTCCAAATACCTGCACATCCATGACCTTGTCAAAACGATAGATATAATCCTCGACCTCTTTCGGATAGATGTTCTCGCCACCGCGAATGATGACATCTTTGACCCGACCGACAATGTTGCAGAATCCTTCCTCGTCGATGACGGCCAGGTCACCGGAGTGCATCCATCCTTCCTCATCGATCGCGTCTTCGGTAAGTTTCCTCTCACCCCAGTATCCTTTCATGACCAGATAGCCGCGTGTACACAACTCCCCGGTCTCCCCGACCGGAACGACAGAGCCACTCTTGTCGATAATGCGACATTCGGCATGTGGATGTGCACGGCCGACGGTTGAGACTCGCTTTTCGATCGGATCATCAACCGCACTCTGAAATGAGACAGGGCTGGTTTCGGTCATCCCGTAGGCAATGGTTACCTCGCGCATGTTCATGTCTCCGATTACTCGATTCATGGTCTCGATCGGGCAGGGTGCACCAGCCATGATGCCGGTTCGAAGCGAAGACACATTGAACTGGGAGAAGTCATCCAACCCGAGAATCGCATTGAACATCGTAGGCACGCCGTATAGTGCGGTGCAACCTTCGGACGCGATCGACTCAAGCGTCTGTCTCGCATCAAACCCCTCACCCGGAAAAACCATTGTCGCCCCTTTTGTCAGACACCCGAGTACAGCCATCACCATGCCGAAACAGTGATAAAGCGGTACCGGGATGCACAGTCTGTCGTTTTCAGTAAACTGCATGGTCGTTGCGACAAACTGAGCGTTGTTCACGATGTTGTGATGTGAAAGTGTCGCACCCTTCGGCAGCCCGGTCGTGCCACTGGTGAACTGAATGTTGATCGGATCGTGCGTCTTCAGCCCGCCGCTTATGCTGTCTAGTCTTGCAAAATGTTCCGGTCCAGCCAACGACGCGACTTCATCGAATGAACGCATGCCAGTCGGAACAGGGTCTCGTGAATTGTCCTGCATGCAAATGACTGTTTTCAGTTCAGGCAGAGTTTTTGTACGCAGACCTGTAATCTCTTCTCTCTCAGAGTTTGATACGAGTTCAAGAAACATTTCCGTGTAGTTGCTCGACTTGAATCTCGGTGCCATCACCAGTGCTGCACAACCGGAAGCCCGGAGGACATGCTCCAGCTCTCCTGCCCGATAGGCCGGATTGATGGTAACGAGAATCAACCCGAGTCGTGCCGTCGCAAATTGAACGACAACCCACTCCGGGCGATTTGGTGACCAGATACCGACCCGGTCTCCGGTTTTCAGTCCAAGGGACAGAAATCCTGCTGCCAGGGTATCTGCCTCTTGAGATAGTTTTCGCCAACTCCATCTGATCCCCCTGTCGGAAAACACCATCGCCTCGCGTGATCCATGCGAACTCACAATATCTGACAATAGCTCGGGAATGGTATTCTCGATCAGAGGATCTTCGACACTGCCCTTTACATGCGACAGCCCTTCAGTGACTAAATGTCTATTCATGATTCCAACTTCATTTTGAGCGACTATTTGGTGTTATACCATCATCTGTTGATACTAAATTGTACTGGGCGCGCTTTTGTGGACACAGCCAATGGTGAGATTTTCGGGCACGGGGATTTCCGACGTATCATACGTCAGCAGCTGAAGGCGGTGACACCGGGAGGGAAAGCCAAGATGGGCACAAAGCACTATTCGAGAGTAGTGCATGAGCCGATCATAGGCGAGGTTTGCGGCGGACGTTCAGTGGCATCGGTGTCGCGGGATTAAGAGCCGTGTGCGAACACAGTCCACCGCTGGCTGGCGAAATCGGTCGGTGATGGTGACGGGGTTGGCGAGGCGGTGAACGAAGCTGCCTTGCGGGCTGAGAACGATCGGTACAGTTCTTGATGACGTTACAAGTGAATCTATAGATGTGCAACATATAAAACAGCGCGTTGATGACTGGGAAAAACGTGTTCGTGGCCTCTATGAGAATATCAGCGACTGGTTGCCGGATGGATGGGAAGATTTCCAAGGGAGGCCAGTCCTTATGCTTGAGAAGTTAATGCGTAAATTTGGAATCGCTGCCAGGCAGATTCCAACGCTGAAACTCTTTAATCAGTCGGATGATATAGTCAAACTTGAGCCTCGTGGACTGTGGATTATTGGCGGTAATGGACGCATCGATTTGAAATGTGATGGACGACATTACTTCATCGTTGATTTCGCAGAAAACTTCGAACAGCCGGACTGGCAGGCAATTCGCGCTGAGAATAGGTCTGAGCACGAAAAAGTAACGCGCGAATGGTTGACACGGATTCTTCAGTAAGCGATCTTCAAGACATTGCCAACTTGTACCGACTGGTTGATAACTATCTCGAAACCCTCCGGGATCAGGAGGAGATATCAGACCAGAACTCTGCAAGCTTGGATAGTTCGACCGACCGCAAACAGTGAATATACGATCAGCATAATTCGTGACCATATATAGCGGGTGAGAAACTGCTTCGCTCCGTCAAAAAAACTGTGTTGGATCCAAAGTTTTTGTGTTCAGATCTTTACCCACTTACCATCACATTCATTGGATTTCACGGAGGCCTCGATAAACCGCACGCCATCAACTCCACTTTCAACTCTCGGCATGCCGAGCCAGTCAGCAGGTATCTTTCTACAGTCCTGTCTCGCCGCGGCTGCCATGGCAAATTCCGTATAAAGAATTGCCCAGGCTTCGATAATGCCTTCAGGAAAGCCTCGTGCCGTACGGATATTTCGCTCAACTCCGGAACTGACGCCATGACCGTGTCCCCGACTGACAATTTGATCGGGTTCCCCGAACACATTGAACTTCAACTGTTCAGATTTCTCCAAATCCCATTCCACACCACCCTTGGAACCAAAAATTCGCAGCCGCAAACCGCCGCGATTGCCCGGTGCGAGGCGGGTAGCCATGAGAGTGCCCGGTATGTTTTCCTCGTAGCGGGTCATCATGAAAACTGAATCCTCCAGGGGTTTGGGGCTGCCGCAAACATGAAACTCGGCACGAAGGTGAGTCATGGTCAGTCCGCTGACAAATTGTGCCAGATGGGC
The DNA here is from genome assembly GCA_963666625.1 of Arenicellales bacterium. Taxonomy (GTDB): domain Bacteria; phylum Pseudomonadota; class Gammaproteobacteria; order Arenicellales; family JAJDZL01; genus JAJDZL01. The sequence goes on along the minus strand of OY762925.1, from coordinate 734,237 downwards.
CGCATGGGTGCCGATGTCACCAACGCAACTGGTTTTGCCTGATTTTGAAGGATCCAGTCGCCATTTGACGTGAGGAGCATCAGCCACATCTTCCGGTGTCATCCAGTCCTGCAGAAACTCAACATGAATCTGGTTTATCTGGCCTATTTCACCGGCCGCTACAATTTCCCGGGCTTGCCGGATCATCGGAAAACAGGACATGACATAGGAAACCCCGAATACACAGCCCGTCTGCCGGGTCAGGTCAGCCAGCTTTTTGGCTTCGTCTACTTCATTGGTCAGTGGCTTGTCGCAAAGGACATCGATGCCTGACTCCAGAAACGCCCGGGCTCCTGAATAATGCAGGTGATTCGGGGTTGTAATCATGACCGCATCAACCCCGTCATCCCGTATGGATTCGAGTTTTGCCATCTCCTGGAAGGATGTGTAGCAACGCTCTTGAGGTAGCGACCAGTCTGCGCCTGCAGACTTGGCACGGATCGGATCAGACGATAGCGCGCCCGCAACAATCTCCCATCGATCCGACAGGCGCGCAGCACTCGCCTGCATGCCTGAAACCCGCCCGCCGCCGACTACACCCAGACGTAATCTGCGGGACAGGCGTGGGAACGGTCCTTCAAAATCGATTGAATCCGGCAACAACATGTAAACCTCTCTTACGTACTCACAGGGCTGGCGGGGTTACGCCATCCGGCAGCATCTCGACTGCCAAGAAGATTGATGGTGTGATCGTCTCGAACTGGTGCCAAGGGTAGTTGCCCTGGGAATCGTACATCGGGCGATGGGTTGTGCCGGGTGCCATCAGTTCCTCAAGATAAAGCGTCTCAATATCACGCTCACGACACTGTTGCATTTTGCCAAAGCCCACGATTTGTGTATGCACTTCGCGAAATCCGGGTACCGGACAGAAACTGTGATCGCGATGCAAACCCAAATTTGCCGGTACGGCGGCCGAATGATACATGGTAAAGCCAAACTGTCCGACCCAGATCTTGGGTGACATGTAGTGCTCAATACCGCGCAGGCGTTCCTCACCGCGCACCTCGAATGCCGATGGCCACTGTCGACGAACGCGAGCCATCAGTTCAACTTCGTCGTCGTAGTCCGCAAATCGCTCAACGACGACCGCATGCTTCACATTTTCACACTCAATATCCTTAAGAACTGCGGATTGGATTGCGCCCAATCGTTGATCCCGAATTTCAACAGGTTCATCTGCGAGATTGAGCAGGATTGTTTTGCCGGAGACCGGGTAGGACACACTGTCGCGAATGATACGAACAGTAAAGAATGGTTCAGCAAAATCGAGTGTGTTTACAGACATGGACTCAAACCGAGAAGAGGTGTTCTGAATGCTGTTCAGGAAGAATATCCGGGATCGGCGGTCGACTTTCAATACTGACGAACTGCCCCTTTCCTGAACTCTCAAGTATACCCGTCATGACTTCCAGTACATGAAAGGCCAGCGCACCCGACGCCCGCGGCAATCGACCTTCTCGAATCGCATGAGCCATCTCAACCAGACCGATGCCGCGGCTGTCCTCATTGAATCCATAAGGATTCTCTGCCATCTGCCACCGATCGCGACCATTAGGACGAGGTTGGTGAGTCCAACGCGAAGTTTCTCGGGTCCTGTACCAGACTTCTCCATGGAATATGTTTGCACCATGGATCGGGTCCGGGTCCGGAATGCAAATTGTCCCTTTCTCGCCGTAAATCTCCAAACGAGGTGTTTCGCTGTCCCAGACATCAAAACTCATGGTGATCGATCCGATCACGCCGCATTCAAACTCCAGCATGCCATGTACATGAGTATCGACCTCCACCTCCATCCAGGTACCATTCCGAGGACCACATTCAATCATACGCTGATCAAAAGCCCGGTTCGACACGCCGGCAACGCGTGAGATGGGACCGAGGAGAAATACCAATGCGGTCAGGTAGTAGGGTCCGAGATCAAGCATCGGACCACCACCTGATTGATAGTAGAAGTCAGGATTGGGATGGTGACGCTCAGTGCCATGAGTTCCAGCAAAAACGGCCACGCCGGTTGGACGGCCGATCACCCCGTCATCCAGCAGTTTACGCACCGTCTGCCAGCGTCCACCCAGAAAAGTGTCGGGTGCGACACCGACAGTAAGTCCCTTTGCCGCAGCCACTTCCAAAATCCGTTGCCCGTCAGCAAAGCTCGAAGCAAGTGGTTTTTCGGAGTAGACATGCTTGCCCTGGTTCAGGGCGGCCAGACTCACTTCAGCGTGAACTGACGGAACGGTGAGGTTCAGTATCGCATCGATCTCGCAGTCAGCGATAATTTCATCCGGGTTGCAGACTCTTTCAATTCCGTACCGGGCGGCCTTCGCACGACTTTCATCCTGTCTGAGGCTGCCACAGGCGACGATATCGATCCCGTCATATTTGGCACAGGTCTGCAGATAGATGTCGCTGATTCGGCCCGTGCCGATCAGACCGACCCGTAGGGACTCTGGAGTGTCACTCAAGGTTGTCTTCCGATTGGTAATAAGGCAGGAATTCCGGTGGCATCGGCCCTTTGTTCCGCCCGCCCTGTTGCATTTGCTCCCACCCATGAGCAAGGACACCGACGGAGCGGGAAATACAGAATAGGCCGCGCGCGAGCGGCGGTGAAAAGCCAAGCTCGCAAAAGATAACCGCTGTTGCACCGTCAATATTCATCGCAATCCCGGTACCGGACTGGAAACTGATTTCAGCCTGTACCGCTTCCCCGATATCGGCGAACCTACCCGAGACTGTTCCATCTTTTGCCGCCTCGCGCACCAGTTCCATTAGACGCGGCGCACGCGGGTCAACCGGTTTGTGAAATCGATGTCCAAACCCGGAGACAAACCGGCCATCAGTTTTCTGCCAGGCCTCGACTCCGTCACGGATTGCGATCTCGAAATCACTTCCATTGTCCAGACGCTCAGCAATGTCAAAATACAACCTGGCACACTGCTCTCCGGCACCGCCATGGACGTCCCCGAGCATATTGACCCCGGTGGCCATAACATTGTTGATTCCCAGTCCGCATGTTGCGGCCATGCGTGCGGCGGCAATGGATGGAGCCTGCGGCCCATGATCAACCCCTGCGACCAGCGCGCATTCCAGGAGATCAGCCTGTCTGGAAGTGGGCAGAACCCCTCGGACCATCAGCCAAATCATCTGTGCGAATGAGACATTGCCAATCAGCGATTCAACAGGGTGATCACGAAATGTGATCCGCCCCGGTGCCATGTCGATAATTGAAGTGCTCCACCATTTGCGGATGTCGTCCGCCTGTTTATTCATTGAATTCGATCTTCCTGCGTATGCCGAATTTGAGCTGCCAGACGAATCGGCGCATTGCGCGCGCCATATCCCTGGTATTCGCCCCGACGCTCAACAATCTCGAAGAAGAACCCCTGAAAGAAAGGCGTGCTGTAGATTTGAAAATACTCCCCATCACCGTCCCGGTCATAGAGGATCTGGTCCTCCTGCATCCGCTCAACCAAATCATCTGCCAACCCGAATCGAACGCTGAGATCGTCGTAGTAGTTGTCTGGAATCTGCAGTCGGGACAACCCGGCCCGTGTCAGGTGACCGGAAGTTTCGAAAATATCGTCCGTCAGGAAAGCGATGTGCTGTACTCCAGCGCCGAATCGATCGGCAAGAAATGCGCCGGCAAAAGTATCGTGCTCCGCTGCACCGTTGAGGTTCAGTCTGACCTCTCCCTCCGGCGAGGAGATTGCCTGGGAAAGGGTCACTCCGGAAGGATCGTCGACATCCACGACCGTGGTTTTGCTCATTTCGAATGTCGAAGTGTAAAAGGTGAGCCAGCTTTGCATCTCCTGGTAGCGCATGGTCTGTGCCACATGATCGATCCGCCTCAGACCGGCAGGCGGTACTGCCTGTGTTTTTGGAACCGCGTCAAACTCAACATCCCAGAGTCTGTGCAGATCAGATTTTTCGTCAATGAAATGTACCACGTTCCCGCCGACACCTCGAATCGCAGGAATGTTGAGTTCGCCGGCCGCTACACGCTGAAAGAATTCCGGTGCGCCTAACCTGGTGGCGCGGGCCACAGTTTGATTTGCATCGCTGACTCGCAGTGCCATATCGCAAACGGATGGCCCGTGTTCGGCAAAAGCTTCAGCTGCAAAGCCTGTTGTTTCCGAATTGATCACAATGTTGATCGCGCCCTGGCGCCACAGTTGCACTGATTTCGATACATGACGCCTTTCTTTACGGAAGCAGAGTGTTTCCAGTTTTTCTGTCAACGTCGTATGGGATGCCCCATCCACCGCGAATTCGATGAATTCAAAGCCGGCGGGATAGACGCGTTCAGGAAGGTCCGAAATTGGAGCAGACAAAGCGGGTTCAAACCGGGCCGCTTCATCCAGTAAAGCCACCAGTGCGCGAAACCCGTCTGTCGCGAAATGATTCTTGCTGCCGGGAGTTGAATCACTGACGCTTGCCAAAGTCCAGCCTCCGTTATAACCCGAACGGGCAATCATTCTCACAAATCCCACCAACGAAAGGTCACCCTGGCCCGGCAGCACACCCGAACGGCCTTTCAGTTTTGAAACATCGAAATCGAAAGCGGGCCCATCCGACAGCTGGACGTGGAAAAGCCGCTCACCCGGGATTTTGCGCAACCGGTTTGGTTGCGAACCATCTGCGAGCGAATAGAATGAATTGATAGCCAGGCCAAGCGCGGAATGGTTGACAGTCTCAACCAGCTCAAGTGCCTGCAGTTCTGTCCGTATCTGTTGTGACCAGGGCAATGCGATCAGTGCCGCGCGCTGATTACGACTGTCGACTCGTGTGGCCAAATCAGCCAGGTCTTCACAGATCGAATTGCTGTCACCGGTATCTTCTGAATGGCTTGAGATTCCCACTACCAGTGTCTTTGCGCCGACTGCCTGCATCAGGTCAAGCTGATACTCGAGTCGTGCGAGTACGTTCTTTCTGTTTGGTTCTGACAGGCTGTCAACTTCAGGAATAACTTGAAAGGCTTCGATATCCAGACCCAGCGAAGCTGCGCGTTTGCCTACGTCCTCAGGTGAGCCGGCAAATCCGATCAGATCAGACTCATCGAGTTGGATGCCGGTGAAACCCGCAGCGGCTATGGATTCCAGCCTGGCAAATAGGTCGCCTGAAACCGAAGTTGTAGCGGTCGACAGACGCATTTCATCCCTGGTACCCGAATAGACGCGGTAGCCATAGCACAACGTCAGGAACCAGGATCATCAGTAACAGCGCACCGATCAATATCGCAAGAAAGGACCAGATTTCTCCGATGATCTCTTTCAGCGGAATCCCAGTGACCGCATTGATAACGAAGAGCAATATGCCGTAGGGTGGTGTGATGAGACCGATCATCGAATTGACCACAATCAGTACGCCGAAGTGTACGAGATCAATGCCAAGTGCCTGACAGGTCGGGATGAAGAGGGGGACAATCACCAGGATGATGGTTGTTGCATCCAGCACACATCCCAAGAATAGCACCAGTAGATTGACCGCCAGCAGAAAGACCAGCGGGTGGATATCGAGCTCGGTGAGAATTTCAGACATCATGCCCGGTATGTTTTCGGAAATGATGATGAAGTTCAGGATCAACGCCCCGCCAATGACCACACCGACGGCGGCAGAGGAGCGTGCGCTTTCCACAAATATCCGGTAAAGTGACTTGACTGACAGTGCACGGTAGAACAGACCGGCCAGAATGAGTGCATAGAATGCCGCAACACCTGCAGCTTCGGTCGGCGTGGTTACGCCACCGTAAATTCCGTAGAGGAGTATGACCGGCATCAACAGTGCCGGAAAGGCGTTGATGGTGATTTTGGGCAGATTTTTCAGCGGCACCGGCTCTTCCTTGGCAAATCCGCGGCGAGTGGAAATCCAAGCGTTCATTCCCATCAGCACAACCCCCATTATCAGGCCGGGGACAACTCCCGCGAGAAAAAGCGCACCGATCGAGGCATTGGAAACCAATGCGTAAAGCACCATGGGAATGGATGGCGGGATAATCGGCCCGATAGTTGCTGTCGCCGCAGTGATCGCAGCGGCATAGCCGCGTGTGTATCGACCGTCCTTGGACATCATCTCGATGATGATTTTTCCAATGCCCGCAGCATCCGCTACCGCGGATCCGGACATGCCGGAGAATATCAGCGAAGCCATGACATTGACATGACCGAGTCCGCCCCGAAACCGTCCGACAGCTGCAATACAGAAATTCAGCAGTCGGTCAGAAATTGTTCCCGCATTCATGATGTTCGCGGCGGTAATGAACAAAGGCACCGCGAGCAGGACGAAACTCTTGTACAGACCCTGCAGAATTTTTTCACCGGTGAGTGCCACGTCCAGCCCGGCCAGACCGAGATAGGCGACCGCGGCGATCATGATGGAATAGCCGATTGGCGTACCGATTCCTGCCAGACCGAACAGGGTGATCAGACAGACCAGAAGTTCAATGCTCATGTGGCATCATCTCCGTGCCTGATATGAGGCGGATCGGGCTCATGGCCCGGAATTTCGTGGTCCTCATCGGGTGGTCCATTTCGCAGTACATCAACAAAGCGCCAGGCATAACGCAGGATGACCGCCACCATGAAAATCGCGTAGATCGAGAAAATCGTGCGGATTGGGATCTTGGCGCCGGTGAACGGGTTTTTCACCGTGGTGGTCTTGCGGATCTTCATCCAGTCGATGTAGTCCCACGTCGCCGGCAACGCCCAAGCCATCCCGATTACGATGGCGGCGCAGGCAATCAATGTCATTGCCTGGCGCACTCGACGCGGGGAGGCAAGGTAAAAAATATCGAATGTTACGTGATCCCTTTCACGGGTGAGGAAGGCACACCCGAAAAACACGATCCAGACCCACAGGATCAGACACAGTTCCAGTGTCCAGCCGAACGGTGTCAGCAATACATAGCGGGAGAAAATCTGTAACAGAAAGGTAAGAAACATCGCCGCCAACATTGTGGCGGCGATGAATTCGGCACCGCTTGAAAAATACTTCAGGATTTGCTTCATCTTGACAATTTCTCTTGGCGGTGTCGGTGCCTGTTATCCGATAGAGTCAGTTACCAAGCGCATTGATCTGCTCCAGCACGCCATCGGGCCAGCTGGCGGCAAATTCGCTGCCGATATACTGCGCCTGGACATGCTCACGGAAAGCGGTCAGGTCGGGTTCGTAAATATCTACACCCTGAGACTGAATGAATGAGGCCAGCGTTGCTTCTTTCTCAATTTGTCGCAAACGACCCACTGCAGCCGCGGCATCCGCAGCTCGCTGAACAGTCAGCTGCTGTTCATCTGTCAAATCATCCCAAACTGCTTTTGAAAATGCGATGTAGTTCAGGTCGACCAGGTGTGAGGTCAATACGATCTGCTTGGTCACCTCGTAGAATTTCGCGTCCACCACGGTGGGCAACGGGTTGTCCTGACCATCAACCGCTCCGGTCGAAAGCGCCGTATAGACCTCAGTGAAAGCCATTGGCGTCGGTGAAGCACCCAGTGCCTTGCCCAGGAACTGCCACGCGTCAGTACCCGGCATCCTCAGATTCACACCGGCGAGATCGGCTGGCGTTGAGACGGTCAGTTCATCCTTGGCCTGGCGCAGGTTGACCTGGCGACGACCAAGATACATAACCGACAACAGCTTGACACCCAATTCTTCTTCGACCGTCTTCTTGAAAGGATCCATCAGCGGATGGTTAAAGACACGCACTTGGTGTGCCGCATCCTGATGGACGTAGCCGGTGGCGAAGATTGAGAATTCAGGGAAAAACTGGGCCAGTTCCTGAGCCGATGCAATCGACATTTCCAGGTTTCCGCGACTGATGGCTTCGAGTTCGGTACCCTGGGCAAACAGCGTACCGTTATAGCCCGGCTGGTAGTCTGCAAAACTTGCTACCATCGGTGCGAACACCTCAGCCATTGCAATCGAACGCTGATCGGTTTCCGAACCGGAGGTTGCCAGACGAAAAGTGAGTTTGTCGTCCGCAAACGTACTGGTTGCAAATCCAGCCGTCAGTCCAAGCACTGCCAGAGAGACAATTGCTGCGCGACGAGTAAGTTTTATCATAATGCTATCCTCCTCAGACATAAACAAAACTTCCAAAATCTGTAAATTCCCGATATAATTTAATATAACAGATAATATTGAATATAACATATATTTATCAATATTACGGATTTTTTCTGAAATCGGGTTCAACGTAGGATATTTCCGGGTAGGTATCAGGCGAAAAGTCCAGGCGAATTTCCGCCCCGGTGGCAGCCGCGGCGGCAACAGCCTCGACGACTTCCAGTGATCGCATACCTTCGACACCCGATACCAATGGCGACTCCTCACCTTTGATGACCTTGGAAAAGTGCTTCATCTGTACAACCAGGGGATCTTGCTCAGAATATGTCAGGACAGTGTCGTGTATCGGTGTCCACCAATCAGGTTCCGCAACATAGCGCCACAGCCGAAGATCAGGCAAAGACAATCCACCAGTTGAGCCTCCTATCAGATAACAGCTTTGGTTTGTCATCGGATAGACGGGGTTTTCGCGCGCGGTCAGTTCCCAGCTCCACGGTGCCACGATGCTGTCGGACACCGAAATTGTAGCGATCGCACCCGACTGAAAGGTCAGGATCGCAGTTGCGAAGTCCTCGTTTTCAAATCCTCTGACTGACGGGACCGCAACCGCCTGAACCGCACTGACTTCCCCACAGAAATAGCGCAACAAATCGACATCATGCACCAGGTTCACTGAAATCGGGCCGGCGCCCTTGAGCTTGCGCCAGGGGGCAACTTCAAAATATTGATTCGGCTTGTACAACCAGCAACTCGCCTGAATGGCGCGAATTTCGCCAATTACACCGCTGCTCAATGCCTGTTTGGCTGCCTGCACTACACCGTTGTGCCGCCGATGATGCCCAACGAGTATCGGTACGCCAGCCAATTGTGCCGCATCTGTCAAAATTCTCGCATTTGCAGAAGTTACAGCGATCGGTTTTTCGATGAGGATCGGTAATTCCTTTGCAATACAGGCCAGGCCTTGCTCGACATGAAGTGGTGTCGGGGTTGCCAGTACCGCACCGTCTGGTGTGATTTGAGAAAACATCTCCGACAGAGTCGAAAATAGCGGCACTCCGAGTCCGGTGGCCTGTGCCCGGTTACCTTCATTCGGCTCAACGATCCCGGCAATCGAAAATTCGCAAGAGCCGCGCAGAACCTCTACATGTCGTTTTCCAATCAATCCGTAGCCGATTACCGCTATGCTGGTCTTGTCCGTCACTGTCTGCTTCCGTTCTAATTTCGATTTGACGTCGCGGTCATTTACCTGTCTGTTTTAGTCAAGATTTTCATGCGACTGAACAGGTTTGAAGTGCAGTAAATCACCGGCCTTCATTCAACCGCGTTGCCCGAAGCTGATGGTACCGCCGGATTGCTTGAGCACAGCCCGACTGCATAATTGCGCCTATGGCTCAGCCCGCAACTCTCAATACAATTTTCGCGGACCGCCCGAACACTTCGCGCATATGGGCATCAGACATAATAACAAATACAGTAATAATTATCTGATATTTTTTGAAATATCTGTTTATTGTCATATCATATTCGATTCTGTAGCATTGGAAACTGGTAGCGCGGTTCGATCAATTGGAGCAATTTGAGCGGTGATTCTTGGGTATGGCCCATACTGTCGACCTTGAAGTGAAGATTGTGGTGCCGGACGGATATCGGCAATACTGCATATTCCATTGATAGGGAATAAATTCTTATTTATCAATTATATATATGATAATTTCGAGCATTGTTCACTCCGGAACCGGAGATATGGATCGAACCGGGACATTGATTGTTGCCCCGCAACAAATAAGATATACTTTTCTTACTTTATGATAAATCGGGAATTATCTGACGGAGTTTTTCAACAATATGACCCAATCAGTTAATGTCGTTGGTTCTGCGACGTATCAACAGATCAAGCGAGATATCATTTTTGGTGAACTTGCCCCAGCTACCCGCCTGAAACTGGACTGGTTGCGCGAGCGCTACGGTGCGAGCGTATCAACTTTGCGTGAAACCCTGAGCCGCCTGGCGAGCGAGGGTTTTGTCGATGCGCAGGACCAGCGCGGGTTCTTTGTCACTCCCACATCCCGGGACGATCTGATTGAGCTTGCGAATCTGCGGATATTGATTGAATGTCACGCGCTTCGACTCTCTGTCGAGAAGGGTGACACCGATTGGGAGGGCAATGTGGTTTCAGCGTATCACAAACTCAATCTTACGGAAAAGAAAGTGGACGCGGGCGATACGAGTCTCAAGGAAGACTGGAAACGCTATGATTGGAATTTCCATCTTGCCCTGATTGAAGCATGCGGATCTCAGAACCTGTTGTCCCTCCATTCAGTTCTATACGACAAATACCTTAGATATCAAATGCTGGTGCTGACCTATCGTGGTGAACAGGCTATTGATGAGCATCGCGATATTTTGGACGCAGCCCTGAGTCGGGATGTTGATCTGGCGGCCGAATACTTGCGTACGCACATTGAACTTGGGCTTGAACACACACTGGGTGTTTTTGATTGAGGGCTTTTCTCGCCTGAATGGCACCGGACTTACACAAATCAGTAGTCTGTCACCGTATAGACTTGGGCTTTGCAAATCTCATCTGCGTGTTCGAAAAGCTATTTGTTGTGGCAGGGAATCCGCTTTCGGTTGAATTCTGCATGATCCGAATCCCGCCACTGACCTGACTCACATCCAACCTTTCCTGTAACGCCGGACCATCGCTCGGCGCCTGCTTGACCAAATCCTTCGAATGCGGTTGCACTTCGCCGAAATCGCCGTGAAATTTGGCAGCAACGGGAGCAAACAATAAGGCTGGCTTTGTGTTCCGGCCGCGTCCTGGATCGTGTGCAGACATGCGCAATCCACTTGATTCTCCTTGAATGACGATTGGAATTATCCCAATTGCAGATGCTTGACACAATTTTGAAAATAATATGATATAGTTAATAATATATGATATATTAACTAATACCATATATTAGTCACTGAACTAAATGTCTTTCGCACGACAAACTGATGTTCATACGCCACTTTATTCGCTGGCTCATCTTACGTTGATCAACTGCACACCAGCGGAGTTGGTTTATATTGCTGCCCGCGCCGGTTATGATGCAATCAGTCCGCGGTTTATCACCATGAATGTTCCCGGTGAGTTCAGGCCATCCCCATTGGACAAGGCACAGACCCAGGCGATGAAGACGGCACTTGCGACAACTGGCCTGAGGGTGTTGGAGATCGAGGTTGCGCGAATCACCGAGGATTGCGATCCGCACGAATTCGAGGTCGCTCTGGAACTTGGTGGCGAACTCGGCGCAAATCACATGATTGTGTCGGCATGGACAAAACGGCGCGATGATCGGAATTTCCTGTTGGATATCTATGCCGAATGCTGTGATCTTGCAGCTCCTTTCGGCCTGACTGTGGATTTGGAGTTTCCTTCGTTTTCGCGCCTTAGAACTTTGGATGAAGTGCTGGACATTGTGCGTGCGGCGGACCGCCCCAACGGTGGCATTCTGGTTGACACACTGTACCTGCACCTAAGCCGCGTCGACATCGGGGAATTGCTTCACGTGCCGCCAGAATGGCTGCATTCCCTTCAGATATCCGATTGTTTACCCGGCATTGCAGATACCCGGGAGGGCATGATTCAACTCGCACGCGATGCACGCCTTTATCCGGGTGAGGGTTGGATTGACTTTACCGGCATTATCGAACGATGCCCTCCGATGAACTACTCCATTGAACTTCCCAATCAGAGCAGGGTGGCCGAACTGGGCTATGAGGAGCACGCTCGCCGCTGCCTGTTTCACGCCAAGCAGACCTTCGGGTCCGCCCGATCAAAACGCCGCGAAGTCAATAGTGTGGCTACCTGAATCAACCACATCACCCGGAGGATACCGGATGGAACAAGTACAAACAGCAGATGAACACCAACTCGTGGCCCAATTGATCGCCCGCGCCCGCACAGCAATGGCTGGAGTCGAGGACTGGGAACAGCAGGAACTTGATCGACTGGTTCAGTGTATCGGTTGGTATGCCGGTAACGAAAAGACCTTTACCCGTCTTGCCAAGATGGGCGTGGACGAAAGCGGTATCGGCGATCGTGAAGGCCGTCCGGCCAAACGATTCAAGATATACGGGGTACTGCGCGACGCGTTGAGGCAGCCTTCCACCGGGATCGTTGAAGTCGACAAGGCGCGCGGTCTTGTCAGGTACGCCAAACCGGCAGGCGTGGTCGCTTCACTCATTCCGATGACCAATCCGGCCCTTACACCGGCGGTAACCGGCATTTATGCAGCGAAAGCACGCAATGCGGTAATTTTCTCACCCCATCCGCGCACGGCCCGAACGACTTGTGAAATGGTCGGGGTGATGCGTACCGCCTGTCGCGCTGTCGGCGCACCGGAGGATTTGTTTCAGTCTGTTCCCGAACCGTCAATCTCTCTGACCGGGTACCTGATGGAGGTCTGCGACCTGACGCTCGCTACCGGTGGCGGCAATATGGTCAAGGCGGCTTATTCCAGTGGCAAGCCAGCGTACGGCGTTGGCGCTGGAAATTCTTCGATCGTAATCGACGAGACCGCGGACATCGATATCGCCGCCGCAAACACGCGGATCTCGAAGACCAGTGACTTTGGATCGGGCTGCTCGGCAGACGGTAATGTCATCATCCACAAGTCAATCTATCCACAGATGGTCAAGGCGCTGGAATCTGAAGGTGGCTATTTGTGCGATGAAGAACAAAAAAAGCTGCTTGAAAAAGCCATGTGGGACAAAAACGGTAACCGAACATTCGCCACGATCGCCTGCCACCCCCAGAAGTTGGCCGAGGCGGCCGGCTTTTCAATCCCTGAAGACTGTAGATTCCTCATGGTCGAAAATCAGGGACAGATCGGACCGGATCACAGGTTCTCAAAAGAGAAGTTGACGACCCTGATGGCTCTTTATCATTTCGATACATTCGAAGAGGCGCTTGAAACCGTGCGCGGGATATACGCGGTGGGGGGAAAGGGACATTCCTGCGGGATCTACAGCCACAATGACGATCATATTGACGCATTGGCACGCGTTGCGCCTGTCAGTCGGATGATGGTCCGCCAGCCCCAATCCAAAGCCAACGCCGGAAGCTTTACCAATGGCATGCCGATGACGTCGAGTCTTGGTTGCGGTATATGGGGTGGGAATATCACCAATGAGAACGTTACACTGAAACATATGATGAACTACACCTGGGTCAGCCATCCGATCCCTGAGGACCGTCCGTCTGATGAGGAATTGTTTGGTGAATTCTACGGGCGGGAAGTGACGCTATGAACAATACCATCAAACAAGGCAAAACTGTTGCCGAACACATCGTCGATTTTCTGGAAAGAAGGGAAATCAAACATATTTTTGGCCTGTGTGGGCACACCAACATCGCAGTTCTTTCTGCCCTGGCTGACAGTCCTATCGAGTTTGTCAATGTCCGGCATGAGCAGATCGCGTCGCATGCGGCGGATGCTTATGCACGTGTGCAGGGCAAGGCATCGGTTGTACTGAGCCACCTGTCACCCGGTCTGGTCAATTGTGCCACAGGTGTCGCCAATGCTGCACTGGACTGCACACCGATGGTGGTGATCGCAGGCGATGTCCCAACCCATTACTATGGGAAACATCCTCATCAGGAAGTCAACCTTCACGCTGATGCCGCGCAATGGGAGATCTATCGACCATTTGTAAAGCGCGCCTGGCGGGTGGACAGCGCGCACCTTATGGCAGAGATTCTCGAAAAAGCTTTCCATCTGGCTGAAAGCGGTCAACCCGGCCCCGTATTGGTCAATGTACCGATGGATATTTTCAGCGAAGTCATTCCATTGAGTTCATTCGACCGTGTGAAGTTCAACGCGCGCGCGCTTAGAAAACCGTCGTTAGACGAACAGACTGCGAGCGAAATCATTGAAACTCTAGCGAGGTCCGAGAACCCTGTCGTTTATGTGGGTGGTGGCGTAATTCTGGCGAAAGCCTGTGAAGAGCTACAGCAGTTTGTTGAGCACATGGGACTACCGGTCGCACACTCACTGATGGGAAAGGGCGCACTACGCGACAACCATCCTCTAGTGCTTGGCATGACGGGTTTTTGGGGTACCGAACTGGTCAACCAGACCTGCCTGAACGCGGATTTGATAATTGCGATCGGAACCCGGTTCAAAGAGGCGGATTGTTCCAGCTGGTACCCAAATCAAACATTCAACATTCCCCCGTCGAAGGTGATCCATATTGATATTGAGCCGTCTGAAATCGGCCGTAACTATCCGACGCAAATCGGTGTCGTCGCTGACGCAAAGGCCGCGTTAGGCATGCTCAATCGAACTGCAAAAGTGATGTACCCCCAAGGTTTCAATCGACCGGAAAAAGAGGCCGAGATAGCCGAATTTCGATTGGCGTTCAGAACGCGAAATTATGAGATGGCAACGTCTGATGCTTTTCCGATGATGCCCGAGCGAATTCTGGCTGATACGCGAAAGGCGTTGCCCGAGAATGCCATCATTACTACGGATGTCGGCTGGAACAAGAATGGTGTGGGCCAGCAATTCGATGTTCTGACCCCGGGTTCAATCCTGACACCCGGTGGATTCGCCACCATGGGATTTGGTCCTCCCGGTGCGATTGGTGCCAAGCTGGCCGCACCTGACCGGGTGGTCTTAAGCCTGGTCGGCGATGGCGGATTTGGCCAGAATCCTGCAATGCTTGCGACTGCGGTCGAGTTGAATCTCGGTATCGTATGGTTGGTGATGAATAACAACGCGTACGGAACCATTGCGGGATTGCAGAAAGCGCATTACGGGTTAACCTATGGCACCACATTTCCCGGTTCTGCCGGTGCGCCAAAGTACGGCCCGGACTATGTCCAGATTGCGAACGCGTATGGAGCCGAGGGCGTACGTATTTCATCTGCCGAAGAACTGTTGCCGGCATTGCTGGCCGCCATCGAAAGCGCAAAACCAACGGTTCTTGATGTTCCCATGCTCAACAATCCTACGCCGACAACCGGACACTGGAATATTCTTGACATTTATTCACCGGACAAGGGTATCAATCACGTCGCGGTATGACATTTGTCATCTGGCATCCGTCGGAAGGAAATCGAAATGGCGTATATAAATTACAGATGAGCTGAGCCAAAAACGTTTTTGCTGGAACGATCACCGGCTTTTCAAATTCAAAGCAGTCCCGCTCAACGTAGTCTAAATCCATGGCAACTTGGAGCGCATGCTTCGCATTCGTTTGATTCTGGAAATATTGCTGTGACGTTGACAGCGGTGCCTTACTGCTGCTCTTCACCTCAGCCAGAAACCAGGGCCGTACGGTCCCGCGTCACAAGAAAATCAACCTCGCGCTTTTGCTTGTCCCTGACATAGTGGAGATCAAACTTTCCTTTCCCGGATTCAGTCCAAAAGTCTGTTGCCTTCAGTAACGAACTCGCGACAAGGTTTTCCGCCTTTGCGCCGGGATCCCGCACCTGTGACCAATCCCACAAATAATACTTGGGCTCCTTGCGCAGCGCTCTCGCTACATTGTTGAACCAGGGTTTGACTCGAAAGCAGTAGTGGAAAGCTTCCAACGTCGACACCCATCTCCTGATGGTATCGACTGATACCCTGACGCTTTTTGCAAGAGTGGTATAGCTTGTCAACTGTCCCGCCTGACTGCTGAGGATATGAGCCAATGCCTGAATCTGGCCCAGTTCCTGAATTCTCGTCAGATCACGCAGGTCATCTCGAAACAACTGTTCAGACCGTATCGACAGCCATTGCTTGTGGAATGTACTGTCTGCACTGAAAAAGGGTTCCGGGAATCCGCCAAAATTCCAAAGAGACTGCCATTGATCCTCATCGATTCTTCTGGATCGTGAATTGATCAGCCCGTTTGAGTCAATACCGTTGCACTCGGCAACTGTTACGGGGTGGAGTGTATCGGGAAAATATCGTCCTATCAGACTGTCGCCCCTCTTGAGAATACTCGAAGGGATGCACTTCCTGTAACCAAAAATTTCAATTTCGATTCATACTTGTCAAAGAAACCTTTTAGAAAATCTCGCCAATGCCGATACTTATGTAACTCATCAAATATACGAAGAGGTTTGTTATCCGAAAATTCCATTAGTTCGATTGTCTTTACAATTGATTCCGGTCCTTTAAGGATCATTTCCCTGTCAAGCAGATCATCCGAGCTAAGGTATCTGACCCTTCCAACATATGACCAATCGTATTGGCCATCGTTGTCTTGCCAACTTGCCTCGGTCCCGAAAGAAAAATCATCTGACGGTTTCTTTGATAGTGTTTCAATAATTGATCGTGTAAATATCTATGCATGACTAAATTAAAACGTAATCGTAAACTAGTCATGACTGTTTTACGATCAAGTTACTATATCCACGATCGAGAGTTTCCTGCAAGACAATTCTCTGGATCAACTGACTAGCCTGCCCCTAAAATCAAAAAAGCGAATTGGAATAGAAATTTGATCGATCGTATTGTTTTATCAGTCACCTGGGCAATTTGGAATCTGTGCCATGTCATTGCGTCGATCACTTGAACATATCCACCTGTTGCGTAGGAGAGAATAGCACTGTCCGCCGTTGAGAGTGGAGCGTCATGGTAGTGAGCTGTTGCGACAATGAAACGGGCGACAGGGTCGGCATGAAATTCTCCGGGGAGACGGACGCTGTCAATTGCAATCGCGGTTTCGATAGGTGCCAAATATTTTCCCGGACGAGTTGACGAATTTTCGATTCAGATTCGTACATCTTGTCATAGTTGGAGCCGAATATTATCGACCGGCATGGTGATTTTCCAAGGTGTGATTGTCGAAACCGCAACGTGTTCCGATTGAGCAGTTTCTTCTATCTTGGTCCTCGCCTTTCTATCAAGATGGACTTCATCGGAAACAGCCAATATCAAAGCATGCGCATCAAGAACGATCACCGGGTTGCAGTCCAGTCGGGTGGATCATCGGGCAATTTCATGGCTCAGTTTCTGCACCTAGGTCTGCTCCGTCAGCAATCGACTGACGAGAATTGAGAATTGTCGCTGCTTGCGTCAGTTCAGAACACCTTGCTCCGTCTCCCCGTCCACAAGCGCAGGTTCAATTCAGGTCCAACGCCTTTTTGCGCTCATTGGCCCAAGTCCGGATGATTTGGTCAACGGCCAGACCAATGAAGGCCACACACAATCCCAGGGTAAGCCCGATACCGGTACCTTGGGGGTCTGAAATGGCTTTCAGAATTAGCTGACCCAGGTCCGTGGTGCCTATAAATGCCCCGATGATGACCATGAACAGTGCAAAGATTACGGTCTGATTCACACCCAACATGATATGTGGAAAGGCCATCGGCAGTTCGATCGAGACCCATCTCTGCAAGCGCGATACACCGAGCATCGACCCGGCATCCTGCAGAACCTGTGGAACACTGCGCAGTCCCTCAACGGTATATCGTGCGGCCGGAACGGTTGCGTAGACGATGGAGGCGATTATCACGGATGTATCGGTGATGCCGAACAGCATGATGACCGGAATCAGATAGATAAACGAGGGAAAGGTCTGGAGAAAGTCACAAATCATCAAAATCACTTTGCTGGCGACAGAACTCTGGGCACACAGCGAACCGATTGTAATGCCCAGGACAGCCGATACAATCACCGCAAATGACGCCATGTAAGCAGTGATCAAGGCCCTGTCCCAGTATTCCGACAATGCGATGAAGAGCAGGAATCCACCGATGATCAACGCCGACCGGAGACCTGCCAGAATGTAACCGACACCCATCATCAGTAGAAATGTGGCGGCGACGGGCATGGCAAGATACATGCCTTTCATCGGCTCCAGAATGCCTGTGATCAAGAATTCATTGAAACTCTTCAATGTGTAGAAGAATGTGTCCCACAGCCAATCGACCACCTCCTGCCAGAATGGTGCGGTAGTGATCCCCTTGTTATGGGGGACGATGTAAAGGTAGTTGAAACCTTCTCTGAATATGAAACTGCCGATGTACGCCAGGACCACACCGACCACAAAGACGATCAGGGCCACGAATGCATACTTGTTTCGCTGAAAGAATGTCAGGTCGGCGAAATAATCCGTCTGCTTGTTTGCCCAGGCCAGGGACATTTTGTCCAGCAGGACAGCAATCAGTACGATACATAGGCCGATCTCTATTCCGGTACCGATCCTAAGCGAATTCAGCGCGATCATCAGGTTGGAGCCCAGTCCCTGAGCGCCGATGAACGAAGCAATGACGGTCATCGCAAGACACTGCATCACGACCTGGTTGACACCGATCAGGATGTCGCGCCTGGCAGAGGGAATGAGCACACGGAACATCAGCTGAAAACCGTTACATCCACTCATCATGCCGGAATCAACCACATCCGCGGGGACTTTCTTCAATCCCAGCAGCGTCAGCCTGACCATCGGCGGTGCGGCGAATACGATGGTCGCGATTGCCGCCGCGTGATCACCGACACCAAAAAGCACAATAACCGGTACCAGGTAGGAGTAGTGCGGCATGGTCTGGGCGACATTGAGCAACGGATTCAGGGCCGCCTCGATGAATCGGTTCTTGTAGGCGAAGATTCCCAAGACAAGACCCAGGACGACGGCAACCGGTGCGGCAATCAGTACAAACGATACGGTCTCCATTGATGGCTTCCACTGCCCGAAAATCGCGATGAATGTCGTGCAGACTGCGGCCAGTATCGCCAACCTGAGTCCCTGCAACTTATAGCCGAGAATGATCGCCCAGCCGGTTATCACGGTCCAGGGCAGGGCGGGCCAACGCGCCCAGGGGTTCTCCGAGACAAAATCCCAGCTGGTAAATGCCACGACGGTCTTGTTGCCGCCCAGAAAGAGTTCACGCACAAAATTGATGACATGAAGAAAAATGCCCGAAATGAATCTTGTCATCTCCCTGAACAGTGGCTTTTCTTCATAATCTTCAATAATCGGGTCGTATACGTCGACTGGCATCCAGTCGAACATCAGATATCTGACTGAGTCATTGATGATGTAAGGCAGTTTCGCAAGCAATGGTGGCAGGCGCCACAGAAAGTTTGACTCTGACGGGCTGATGGAAAGACACAGCAGGAAAAACACTGCCAACAGGATGAAGAACTGAATAACTTTCGGGTACTTTGTCAGGTAGGTCATTATTCAGCGTTCAATTTCGTGTGTTTTTTCCGGATCTTCCTCCGAACAACACCTTGATCACGTGAGACGAATGTAAAGTCCCCACCACTTTATCTTCGGAATTGACGACCGCCACCGGCATTTCCTGGGAGAGAATGTCTTCCGCCACCGAATCGACAATCGCGCTTTCCGGAACTTTCAGATCACCGAGTGTTTCCGAAGCGTCCACCGAGTCCATCACCGATTCCACACGGAGCACCTTTTCCCTCGGGACATCTTCGGTGAATTTGCGCACGTACTCGGTGGCCGGGTTCAGCACGATGTTGGCCGGCGTGTCCAGTTGCTCAACCACGCCGTCCTTCATGATGGCTATTCGGTCAGCGAGGCGCAGCGCCTCGTCGAAATCGTGGGTGACGAACAGGATCGTCTTACTCAAAACGTTCTGCAGGCGCAGGAACTCATCCTGCATTTCCTTACGGATCAAAGGATCCAGCGCCGAGAATGGCTCGTCCAGAAACCAGATGTCAGGCTCTACAGCCAGTGACCGGGCGATTCCAACTCGCTGTTGCTGGCCGCCGGACAATTCCCTGGGGAAATAATTCTCTCGCCCTTCCAGACCAACAAGCTGGACCATTTCCATGGCTCTTTTGACACTGTCACGGGTATTCTTACCTTTTACCTGCAGCGGGAATGCAATATTTTCCAGGACTGTCTTGTGAGGCAGCAATCCGAAATTCTGAAAGACCATGCCCATTTTGCTGCGTCGCAGTGCAATGAGTTGCTTACGATTCAGATTCAGCAGGTCTTGCCCCTCTACGAAAATCTTGCCGGCGGTGGTGTCGGTCAATCTCGATATGCAGCGGAGCAGGGTTGACTTTCCGGAGCCGGACAGCCCCATGATCACCAAAAGCTCTCCCTTCTGTATTTCAAGCGAGACATTATTGACCGCGACAATCAAACCGGCATCAAGAAATTTTTTGTTGTCTATGATGCCTCCAGATTCCTCAAGCATGCTCTTGGCATTATTGCCAAATATCTTGTAGACAGATTCGCACTTGATAACGGCTTGCTCTAGTCCGGCAGGATGTTCTTGAGAAGACATGACCTATGTAGTTGTATTTCGGATGTAGAGGGTGGATTGATTACGTGATTTGATCAATATACACGCAACGCATTGTGATTTAGAGTGTGCTGCGGTACCGCTTGCTGAACAGATCTTGCCACTTCTGAATCTTCAGTTTCACAGCCTTTACTACGATTGTAAGATTTCCCCGGGAACCGGTTGCTTCTGCAAGGGCAATCGAGTCAATTTTGACGTTCTCAGATCCTTATGAGTGGGTGTCACTTTCCATGCTGACACCAATTTCACCCCATGATTGCAAAGTTTCGCGACCGGAAAATCCCAGCCTCGCGATCCTGCATATACCTCCATCACCTCCTTGGCGATGTCAAAAATTATACCGATTGGTAACGCCGGCTGAACAGCAATACTTCACCCACAGCCACCTCTGTAAGATACTGTACAGCCAGCACACCACTTTGAGCAGATCAACGCCAAATGGCGTTCGAAGTCTACTCGATCCTGAGATTTCAATTACTGCTGAATCTGGGTAATTCGAGGTAATTCGCAGTAGCGTCCGGTAAGATTACGATAGAACTGCCAAATCAGTTGGTTTCACCAAGAACCGATACGGTCCAAGGTTTCCAGACATCTTCATTGTCCGCCAGCCATTTCACAGCAGCATCGGCATGTGTCATGCCGTCAACATCAACAAGCGCGGCCATAGAACCAATCTGCGGAGTGGTAAACGACAGCTTTGTGAATGTGGTGTAGGCCTGCGGGTGTGATCTCGGGAATCTGTAGTTGGCGCCTTTTTTCAGCCAACCTACCGGAGATCCGCAACCAGTCGTAGTCAAGTCGCCACCGTCGGTGATTCGGCATCCGTCATAGTACGGCGGGAATTCGATAAAGGTGAATCCTGATGCATCGGTGAAGTTGGGAGTCCAATTGAAGATGATCGTTCCTCGACCCTCTTTCTCCGCTGCCTTGAGTTCCGCCCAAAGTGCATCGGCGGCACCGGCGAACTTCACGACCCACGTGTCATCAAGCCCCAATCCTTTGAGACGATTCGGCATGACATCACCATGCCAGCTTTGTGGGCCTTCCAACCAGCGACCTTTACCACCGGAATCCGGAGTCGCAAAATTCGCGCTGCAGTCTTTCAAAGCTTCCCAGCTCGGCAAGCCCGGGCAGAGGTCTTTTTCGATCACCCAGTTCGGCACGCCCATTTCCTCCAGCGTTGCCGCTGCGTGCGTTCCCGCATCAATGAGGCCGCCTTTCTCCATGGCAGCGTAGAATGCGTTCTGCATGGTAGACTGCCACACCTCATGCACGAGTGTGATATCGCCTGTACGGACTGCCTCGAAACTTGCCTGGTTATCCACCGGGACGTATTCCACGGTGTTGCCCATGCTCTCAAATATACCTCCGATCACATGCGCCATCACAACCTGGCTGGACCAGTTCTTGATCGGGATCTTGATTGGTTCACTACTGTCCGCCAAGGACGGGCCAGAGAACAGTGCAAGAAGTAAAGATGGCAGTAACACCTTCAATAACCGTTTTTTCAACAATTTCATTGTGAATCTCTCCTTTGATAGAAAAATCAACTTATATTTATTTTGAGGTCAAGGTTATAACGCATTGACCCGAATTTTATGACGTAATACAAAAAACCTTGTTCAATGAGACCTTCACAGAATTCGAAATACAGTCTCCAGGCAAATTCGAATCTCCAACTTAGAGCCAACTAGGAAACCTAAGTCAGAGGAAGCACACTCGTTGGTACAAGGTCGGCAAAGATTTTACCTTATCGACTCGAATTTACCAAACTCCAGGTCACCTCCAGCGCCGAAATTTTCGATGGTTGAAATTCTGTGTCGTTTGGGGCTGAGCAATGTGGTACGACAGCAGTTGCCGAAAGCTGTCAGCGACCGGGTTCACCGCAATATTTCGCTCTGCAAACATAATTTCTGATAACGGATTAGGGAAATTTATGTGTGAAGCATGGCACCACCTGAAATTACGTTGGGAGATATCTATTGTTCCATCTTGCCATTCGAGCTGGTCATGATCGTTGCTTTGAATTTGGTCATGGTATTCCCTCAGATCGCTCTGTAGTTGCCGGGCCAGATATACACCGGGTGATTATCCGGCCAATTCGGCGAGTCGGTTTTCAATTGAAAAAAGAGATAGGATGATGACAGACAAAAAAGAACTCGTTAGTCCGGCAATTAACGATCGCCGGGAATTAGTCGATAAAGTCGGTGCAGGAACTGCAGGTTTTCCGACTGCTGGGTCCGCACCCTATGCCTTCTCGTAGAGCAACCCAATCAAGTGGCGACTGCAATCGACCACTTTCTCCTCAATGACGTTCATGCACATAATATCAGCGAAATACGAGATGTTCGCGAATTCAAAGGAGTTTGTCCCAACCACTTAACCGGAATGAACAGAGTCTATACGAGAAAGTACGTTGTGAGCTCGCTAATTTTGTTGAAAAAATCAGCAAGACGAATAAAGTAAAGCAGTTTTCTGAAGAACTCGGTTTAAGACGTTTGTACAAAACGCGAATATACCCACCGAGCCACATCTCCAGCTCTTTCGCGCACGACTTCCACCTGAGACGATCCAAACGCACAATGAACAATAATTCTAAAAATTGTCGTTAATATTCATTCCTGTCCAACTTCGAACTCAAATGAAAACCAAAACCTATACAGCCGTAATTGAACGTTGCCCGAATACTGACCTCTATATAGGAAGCATTCCAGGATTTCCAGGTGCATACAGCCAAGCCGCGACGATTGATGAATTAGAGCGGAACTTGAGAGAAGTTATTGAAATGTTGCTCGAAGATAGCGAAACAAAGTTGATCTCTGAATATGTAGGCACACAAACAATTGTCGTTTAAAACGGTCAAACGAAATTATTTAGGTCACCTCTATTTACCCTGAAATTTGAGGGTATTTGAGTAAATTTCTGAAATAACCTTGAATAATCGAAGTTGAATTTCAATAATACAAGGATGTTTACCAGAGAAGCCTATAGAATTGTACTGAATCGTCTGACGCAATTTGACAGCGTGGTACTGACTGGTCCGAGCCAAATCGGCAAGACAACGCTTGCACGTCAGATTGTCAGTGGGTGGGGTGGTGAACCAAAGTATCTGGATCTTGAGATTTCTACAGACCGTCGCTTGTTGGATGATCCCGAGACATATTTTTCAAATCACTTCAATGAACTGATTGTCTTGGATGAGATACATCGTACTCCTGAAATTTTTCGAATTCTCAGAGGACAAATTGATGAACGTCGCCGTAAAGGTGCAGATAGAGGCAAATTCCTGTTTCTGGGATCAGCATCGATGGATCTGCTGCGGCAGTCTTCAGAAAGTCTCGCAGGTCGCATCTGCTATGTAGAACTGACACCTCTGACGTTGGGGGAAGTACACCTTCAGGATCAATCCTCAGATAAGCAGCAGTTGATGGACCTCGACAGTCTCTGGTTGCGAGGCGGATTTCCCTTGAGCCTTCTTAACACCGATGGGGATGCGAGTCTACAGTGGCGCAATGAGTTAATTCGAACTTATCTGGAAAGGGAGCTCCCACAATTCCGCATTCAGGTCGAAACTGAAACTATGGAACGATTTTGGCGGATGATCGCCTACGATCAGGGTGAATTGTTCAATGCACAACGATACGCGCGGTCGTTGGGGGTAAGTGGACATACCGTCGTCCGCTATCTTCGTATCCTTGAACAATTGTTGCTAGTCCGTCTGTTGCATCCTTGGTATTGGAATACCGGCAAACGCATCACCAAGTCAGCCCGTCCATATGTGCGTGATACTGGAATTCTTCACGCACTTTTGAATCTTCGTACAACAGACGACTTGCTATCCCACCCCGTAGTCGGCAAAAGTTGGGAAGGCTTTGTTATCGAAAATATTATGAATGCTACCGCCGGTCGGGTAGAACCATTGTTTTATCGCACTAGCGCAGACGCTGAAATTGATCTGGTTCTGGAATTCGCACCAGGCAAATGTTGGGCAATTGATGTCAAGCTGTCGAGTGCGCCTAAAGTCGATAGGGGGTTCTACACCGCAACTGACGATATCAATGCTGAACGACGAATATTGGTTCACAAAGGAGAGCACCAATATCCGATGCGTCGTGGTGTGGAGGTTATGCCGTTGATTGACATACTGAACGAAGTCAGTGCGCTATAAATTACTGAGTAACTTGGAATATCTAGTTATACCGTTGCGTCGATCACCCGAACATATCCACGTGTTGCGTAGAAGAGAATGGCACTATCCGCCGTTAAGAGAGGAGCGTTATGATAGCGAGCTGTTGCGACAATGAAACGGTCGGCAGGGTCTGCATGAAATTCTCCTGGGAGATGTACGCTATCAATTGCAATCGCGGGTTCGATAGGTGCCAAATAAATTCCTGGACGAGCTAACGAATTTTCGATCCAGACTCGCACATCTTGTCCCAGTTGGAGCCTACCCTTTTCGACCAGCATGGTGATTTCCCAAGGTGTGATTGCTGAAACCGCAACGCGATCCGACCGAGCCGTTTCTTCTATCTTCGTCCGCGCCTTTCTACCAAGATGAGCTTTATCAGAAATAGCCCAAATCAAAGCATGCGTATCAAGAACAATCAACGGGATGCAGTCCAGTCGGACGGATCAGCTACGGGCTCAAACGGTTCACTGTAAGCTAGTACCGAACCCTGCATCGCGCCAACGATTGACGGTGTTTCATTCGTCTGCGGCAAAGGTGATAATATAGCTACTGGCTGGCCACGTTTTGTGATTGTCATAGGTTCACGGTCCTTTCCCATTTGCCCGATTACCCAGAGGCATTTAGCTTTGAATTCGGTTGCAGTAATCGTTTTCACCACTGTCTCCTTGATGACTTACATGTACACAATATTTGTACATTATACCAGCGAAATTCGAGATATGCGTAAATTCAGAGGAGTTTATCTCAACCATTTAACCGGAATGAACAGAGTGTATACGAGAAAGTACGCTGTGAATTCGCTTAATTTGTTGAAATTATCAGCAAGACGAGTAAAGAAATGCAATTTTCTAAAGAACTCGGTTCAAGATTCGGACACATCGCGAATGTACCCACTAAGCGACATCTCCAGCCCTTTCGCGCACGACTTCCACCTGAGACGTTCCAAACGGACACAAACTTGTCAATGTATCACCTGTAGATTGTTGATGGACACAACGTGGAAAGTGCCCCGCAACTGGTTTTAGATTGGAGATAATGTTGTATATGCATGGCTTTCCACGCGTTAAATACTCCACACACAATTCTCTCTTTACAAACGTACAACGAACAATAATTCTAAAAATTGTCGTTGAGATTCATTCCTGTCCTACTTCGAGCTCAAATGAAAACCAAAACCTATACAGCCGTAATTGAACGCTGCCCGATTACTGACCTCTATATAGGAAGCATTCCAGGATTTCCAGGTGCATATAGCCAAGCCGCGACGGTCGATGAATTAGAAGGAAACTTAAGAGAAGTTGTAGAAATGTTGCTTGAGGACAACGAAACAGAGTCTACTCACTGACTCCAGCCTAGCGCACCAGACGTTTTCCGGAATCCTCCCGACGCAGCAACTGAAGCACCACATCGGTGCGCTGCACAGCTGCCGATCCTGATCGTTTCCCCATCGTCTTCCTCCATAATTGGAAAAACTGCGTCATCACATAGCTCGCGTCCAATTATTTGCGGACAAGACACCAATTTTCACGCAAACGAACCAATTGGACGATCGCGGCGGTTTCGCTTGAGGCCAAGCCACTTTGAGCAAATCAGTACGCAAACATCAGCACAATTAATTCATTGAATTCCGAATTTGTTCAAACAATTCTTGAACTGAAGACAACAGGTGATTGCAGAATTTTTCTTTACGCAGAGTACGGTCGAAAACATCGCTCGGTAGTAATTTTTGCATTTCAATATGAAACTCAGAGCCTTTCACGATGTCTGGAAACCGCTCGATCACTTTATTCAGTGAATCTGTATAGTCTGACAAGCGGTAGTCAGAAAGTTTTTGTTCTACTAATTTTGTATCAACTTCCGTTCGTTGTCGAACTAACCAATACAAGTCCCAAATATCACGATATTGAATCTCCCTTGTGGTGGCAGGTAACGAAATTAGTTTATCGGCCATTACCTCTTTTAATGTCTCCGAAGCGATTAAAACATCGTCATACCCATCTGGTAAAAATTCGTAGTGGGTACGAACCGAGATGATTTCCTTTGTATGCGCGGGTACATTTGCAACTTCAATTTTTATACGCTGTTTGGGTAATTCTCTTCGCTCTGGATTTATCGTAACATCGACTCGCCAGCGAATTACTGTGATTCCTCGACTTTCTAAATCCCCGGATGCGATTATTGGTTCGATTACTTCGGCATTTAATCCAAATCTATCGAAAAAGAACTCTTCGATAACAAGCTTGATCGGGCTGAAATCTGACGGAGAGAATTCTTCTCCAGCGACTAATTCCAGATCTTCGATAAGTCGTTCACCACTATGCCCTAAACGAAGCAACGTACCGCCTTGAAAAACAATTTTATCCAGTAGATCATGTTGTTCTAGGCAGAACAGGATGTTGTAAATCAATAATTCCTTTTCAATCGCGTTACGCATATGACTGAATTTGGAATCGCTGACAGCACGATTTACCAATTGCACAAATTCGTTCTTGCGGTTATTCATAAATCTCGGATTCGTCAACCAGATGGACATTCCGTCCTACTCTTTTGAGATCCCTAAACGCCGTTTTTCTTTTGGCCATTCTTAGTGGTTGGCCAATATGATCGGTACTTCCGATGATTTCCGAAACAGAACGCTTGGTATGTATGAACTCAATTACACCGAAAGGCGTCTTGAATTCCCCTTCACGTCCCGTAGTCAAAACAGTTAAACGGTCTATTGGGACTTGGGAGATCGCGCCGTATATAGACAGCGCTGATTCCAAACTGACGTAGCTGTAGTGACCGCGTCGCAACGACTTGGCAATTAACTCTACGGTGTCTGCACCAATGTTTCTGGAATAGGCAAAAACGTAGACCCCTCGGGCAACGCGTTGCAAGATTCCGTTTTTCACGAGCCGTTTCAGCGCAGCTTGAAACGCGTGACGGCTGTCGTTTGAGAAAACTTTTCCCAGATCTTTCGACGTATAGACATACCGCCCTTTGGCGTCTAAAGCATGCAGGGATTTCAATGCTGATGCGATGTTCATTTCTATGTTGTATCAAAAATATGTATACAAGAATAGGATAAATAATTACTACATCAGTTTACATGTTTGTATCAAGACATATTTCTGCAGTTGTTTTGTTGCTTTCGCCTAATAAGACTCTGGTGAGATCAGTTCGCGATACCGTTTTGGCAAAAACCACCTTGTCGTTGTCACCATTCTCGTTGCTCTGAGCTTAACAAAGCTACACCCAGACTTGTTCCCGTTGTCGTATAAATGTCCGATACAATTTGACAAACAGAAGTGAAACTTAATTCAATAAAGACCGAAAACAGCTTGTGACACCGGCCGCTAAAACCCGAAAGTGCGGATATGCTCGCATGAGCTTTCAAATAACGAAGAATACGCACACAGTCAAATCACTTTCAAGACACGATGTCACCAAAACTCAAAAGCAAATTTTTTAACAGATAGAACGATGACTAGAGAAGCCCGACATGACATTCTTTTCGAACCCATTCAACTGGGCCCGAAATTACTGAAAAACAGATTTTGGCAGGTTCCGCACTGTAATGGCGCCGGATCGGAAAGACCCGGTATGCAGGCAGCCTTTCGTGAGATGAAAGCAGAAGGCGGATGGGGAGCAGTGTTTACTGAAGTGTGCTTCTTTACTTTCGACAGTGATATTACACCCTGGATTGGCAGTCGGTTGATTGATCGGGGAGACATGCGCAATCTCTCGCTCATGTGCGACAGCATACATAAACACGGCGCATTGGCTGGTGTTGAACTCACACATGGCAGCAGTTTTTGTCTGAACGCAGAAAGTCGGATGCCGGGGCGGGCACCTTCTCAAATGCCGCACGAATTCGAGGGAATGGCCAGCGCACGTGAAATGACAAAATCGGAAATACGCCAGATGCAGTTGGACCATGTCGAAGGCGCCTTGAAAGCTCGGGAAACCGGATTTGACTTGCTGACGATCTTTGCGGGACTGGCGACACTGCCGAACTACTTTCTGTACCCATTCAACAACAAGCGAACGGATGAATATGGGGGTTCTTTTGAAAACAGGTGCCGATTCTCAATCGAACTCATGGAAATGATTCGGGAGAAAATTGATGACTGTGCGATCGGGATGCGTTTCCCCATCGATACGCTTGAAGTACCTTACGGGTATGGGGAACTTGGGGTACGCGCGGAAGAGGAGGGTGCAAGGTTCATTGAGGTAATGGACCACCTGGTCGATTACTGGGACATCAACATAGGAACACTCAACTGGGGTGAGGATGCAGGGTCGTCCCGTTTTTTCGAAAGCAATCACCAAAGTCAATACACCAAACACGCCAAACGAGTTTCAAAAAAGCCGATCGTCAATGTCGGTAGATTCACAGATCCGGACTTGATGGCCAAGGTCGTGAATTCCGATCAGTGCGACATTATCGGTGCAGCTCGTCCCTCCATTGCCGATCCATTTCTACCGAAAAAAATCGAGGAAGGCCGATACGAAGACATACGCGAATGTATCGGTTGTAATATCTGCGTATCCCGTTGGGAAAAGGGTGGACCTCCGATCTGGTGTACACAGAATCCAACCTCCGGCGAAGAGTATCGCCGCAACTGGCACCCGGAAATCTATGTGCCAACCACAAATCCCTCACCGCCCATCATGGTGGTCGGTGCCGGGCCCGCAGGTCTGGAATGTGCGATGACTCTGGGCTTACGGGGTTACGAACTCGTCCATGTCTGCGAAGCCTCCGGTCAGATTGGCGGTCACGTTGATTGGGTATCGAAACTGCCCGGATTCGGATCTTGGAAACGCGTTATTGATTGGCGCGAGACACAGATCAAAACACGCACCGATGTGCAAATCATGGTGAACCGGAAATTGTCCTATGAAGACCTTCTGCAGTGTGGAGCGGAACATTTGATTTTCGCCACAGGTTCGCATTGGGATGGCAGCGGTATGTCGGCGATACTGCATGACCATATTGCGGGGGTCGATTCAGACATGCCGGAAGTGGCGACACCTGAGCAGTACGTATTGGGCGGCAAGCAGATGGGAGAAAACGTGCTGGTGATCGACAATGACGCATACTACATGGGGTCTGCGATGGCGCAGCTGCTCGCGGAGAACGGACACAAGGTCACCTATGCCACTTACGGCGAGACGGTTGGTCCATACCTGCGATTCACACTCGAAGAACAGAGGATGTACGAAAAGTTGCTGGAACTTGGTTGCACCATGATCGCGCAGCATCTGACGGTTGTTGCAGACAATGGCGACGCGGTGCTCGTGCATCTATGGTCAGGAAAAGAAAAGGTTGTTGAATACGACTCAATCATGCTGGTAACACACAGAATCTCCGATTGTGAACTATACAACCGTCTGCAGGAATCACCGGATACGATGAAAGCGGCGGGCATCAAGTCAATCCATTTGATCGGCGATGCACATACACCCGGCATGATTGCGCAGGCCACATTTTCCGGTACCCGTCTGGCGCGAGAATTTGATTCACCGAATCCGGATGAGCATAAACCCTTTATACGGGAGCGTCGTCTGCTCAATGCGACCGAAGATGACTATCGGCTCGATGCGGATACGTTGGTTCGATAGCTCAGGAATTCGGAGGAAGCATCATGAATGAGGAACTCAAGCAAACACCATTCGCTGCTGCTTACCCAGCCGGAGTGGTCGAATGGATCGATGTCTTTGGTTATGCAGTACCGGTAACCTGGGGAGATCCATCCGCTGAATATGACGCGGTTCGCAATCAAGCCGCAGCTATGGAGTTTTCAATGTTGCTTAAATGGGACATTGAAGGTCCGGGTGCCATTCAGGTTGTCGACAAAGTTTTTTCTCGGGATGTAAGCCGCATGGAGTCCGGGCAAATCGCTTATGGCGTGGTGGTGAACGAAGACGGTACCATGGTTGATGACTGTACTGTATTTGTACACAGTTCCGATCATGTTCGCATGTTTGGCGGCAATCCGAAAGTAGGAGAATTTCTTGATAAATTCCGTCCGGAAAATGTCAGTATCACTCAAAGACGCGATCAACTGGCACAGTTGTCGGTACAGGGACCCGAAAGCCGTCATATTCTCCAACAGCTGACCAATACCAGCATTTCGAACGATTCTCTGCCTTATTACCGGTTCCTGACTGACGTTGATATGGCTGGCATGTCGGTACAAGTCAGTAGAATTGGGTTTACCGGTGAACTGGGGTACGAAATCATGCTTCCGGTTGAGCATGCGGTGGAATTCTGGGAGGCACTGTTCAAGGCAGGAACAGACTATGGATTGTTACCCGCCGGAGCAGCTGCAGTGATGATGTGCCGAATCGAGTCGGGCATGATCATGGCTGAGTTTGAATACGACGATAGTATGACACCCTACGACTGTCGAATGGGGTGGGCGGTTGATCTGGACAAGGAGTGCTTTCAAGGTAAAAAGGCCTTGGCATCTGCCAAAGATAAATCGGAATTAACCGTCGTCAGTGTTGTCTTGTCAGAAGAGGGTGAATACGACGGTGTTTCACTATGGGCGGACGGAGCTAAAGTTGGATACATTACGATGGCCATTCCATCGCCCCATCTGGAAGGTCAGATTCTTGGTCTCGCCAGGCTTGATTGTATTTACTCTGGACTCGGTACAAAGCTTGAGCTGGATGAGAAATATTCAGCAATAGCAGAAGTCGTTCAAATGCCGGTCTACGACCCCGAGAGAACTAGAGTTCGTTGGTGAGATCAAATTGCGATTGTTCTGGGCAGCTGTCAGAGAGGGATTTGCGATGTCGGAAAGTCATTCAAGCCAAATTTTCGAAGACTGGTAAAAAGACTTTTCCACCTGAGACGGCTGAATTGATCGGATTTAGCCTGATTCCGGAGCGTTTTCCATGAAATTTCACCCCAGCTGGCTGACGGGCCGGAAGCGAAAATCGGCGTAATGAAAATCATTAATTTCCCATTTAATTTCCCATAAATCGTAGTAAGTCTGGTAAAATTAAATTTATTTGATACAAATTTATGGTTTTTTCTTCTGAAAATCCGTTCGTCGGACCAGTTCCAGCGAGTATTCGCCTGCCGAAAAGCCCGCTTACGGGCGTGTTGGTTCAAGTAAGGTTTCCTGAAATACTTTCAATCGGAAAGACAGAGTTCATCGCCGACTACCAAGAATGTATTCGGGCAGATTACCCCTTTCACAAGTTGGACCAAGAACCTTATTGGGAACTGAATAACGACAGAATTCGCCAAGGGCTTGTACCAAATTGGCGATTTACAGACAAAGATAGACAATGGCGTTTATCTCTTACTACGAGCTTTGTTTCCCTGGAGACGAGAGCATACCGGAACCGTGTCGAATTGATTGAGCGGACTTATTCGATTTTGCAGGCCCTTTCAGAAACCGTCAAGCCTAGCATGACATTGAGGGTCGGTGTGCGATTTATGGACCGATTCCATGGCCCACACTGGAAGAATTTATCTCGCAATTTGAGACCAGAAATACTTGGTGCTTATTCGGGAAACTATCGAGAAAATTTCAGCCGAACGTTTAATGAAATTGCTTGCGATACTGACGTTGGTTCAATGACTTCAAGATGGGGGTATATGCCGGCAAATCAGACTCATGAACCAGAAATGTTGCCACCAGTTTCAGAACCATCTTGGTTTCTTGATACAGATTCATATAGGGACTTTGCTGAACCTGAAGATTTTGATGCAGAAAGAGTTAAAGTCCGAGTGTCGGCATTGGCACATCGTGCCTACGGCTTTTTCCGTTGGGCAGTAAGTGATGAATTTTTAAAGGAATGTGGAGGTGAAATTTGAGCTTAAACGCTTATCCGAGTATTCCGATCAGGCCATCAACACAACTCGGTTATGAATTGGGAGGTGAGTCGTCCGATACTTTGCAAAATAAATTTCAGATTCCGAAATTTACTCTGTTATTGAACGACTTTGAGTCTCCAGTCTCATCCGCTTTAAACCTAAGTATCGTTGTAGTTCAGCACTTGAAGAAACCGCTGGAATTGCCCATATACTCCACATCGCATATCAGCATAGTTGAACGTAGTGTTGATCGAATTCATGCGGAGGAACGTGCTGCATCAGTCAATGTTGAGTCTGCATCCAAAAATCTTTTTGAGATTCGTCGTTTGACAGGATTCAATTGGAAAAATTTGGCAAAACTATTGAATGTAGATCGACGTACCTTGAATAACTGGGTAAAAGGCACGAACATTCGAAACAAAAACCGACAACATATTGCAAGAACACTAGGGGTACTGCGCTTTATTGATCGGGGATTGGCAGAACTTAATTCAGCAGCCTTAATTGAACAGAATACACTGAATGAAATTAGCCCATTTGAAGCGATTCGAACAGGAAATTACGAGATGGCTAAATTGCAGCTATCTTATGGAACTTCAAGACCAGACGGTAGGCAAGCAGCATCACCTACTATACCTCGTTACGGTGATTTACAATTGACTGCTATTCACCCAGATGCAGATGGAACAGAATTGATTGAGCCTCTTCCTTATGAACCCGCACCGATGTCTCATAAGTTACCTATCAGGTATCGTTGAGGACGCACTCATTGGCCGATCAGAGATTGCCGGGCAAAGAAATAGATGAGCCACTAAAGCACTGGCGTCAGGGCGATTTTGCTTTGGAAGTCGGGGGTTTCTTGTACGCTGGAATTGCAGAAGGTAATGGACCGTTTCAGGCAGAAGGTACATACGATAGTATTGTGGGTCACATCGTAATCAGCCAGACCTGTGATATCGTTCGCCGCACTGGTGGAAGATTATTTGTGGCGGTTTGCCCTTTGATTAAGGTAAACGAGCAGAATTTATCTGAAATTCGACATGGCAGACGACCATACCTTACAGATGTCGAAAATACTGATAAAGAGGTCGTCGCTGATTTACGTCGAATCATGTCTGTTCACAAAGACGTTCTACAAACTTGGAAACGTCGGTCCGGATTTAGCAATGATCTGACGCGTCTTCGTTTCGCGGCGGCTTTGGAACGTAAGTTCGGGCAGTTTGCGTTTCCCGATGATTTTGACAGGGCAATAGCAGTATTTCGCCAACGTGTATGGTCACGCTACAGCAAGCCGGTTCAATGCCTGGAGCAGTCTATAGGCCGCTGGTTCAAATCCGATTTAGGGCAGATCCAAATTGGTCAGCCCAAATGCGTAAAATCAGTGTCATAGCCATCATGTACCATGAGGTGAATCGCGAGGCGGACGACATGTCAATAGGGAATGAATTAGACTATATACTCGAGAAATTCGAGTGGCCGAATGGATATACATGGGCGGAACCTAAATAAATTCTCGGAACCGCAAATGATTTCACTGCAGAGGACCTATTACTGAGCCAACGCGGTGACTTCGATTTTTTGTGCTATTGAATAACTCCTAGACGAAGTTTGAAGCGAGAATCGCGCGCTGGTATTGAACCAGGACAAACACTTTAAATTACCCGTCAGCTTCGCTATTCTTCCCAGCGTCTTTTCGGCTCTTCAGGTAAGTGTAGATATGAAGGGCAACAACCAGGACGATCAAGCCAAAAATTATGGCTGCAATGGGTCGGTCAATAAAATCAACCGGAGTCTTGACCCTGGCCATTGCTGAGCGCAATTTAATTTCCATGATTCCTCCGAGTACCATTCCCAAAACAATTGGTACAACAGGAAGATTCAAGCGTTTCAGAATTAGGCCGAATATTCCGAATCCAGCAGCAATCGCACAGTCAGTCATGGAATTTCGCAAGGAATAGACACCGACGAATCCAAGTGTCAAAATCACAATTCCCAAGAATCGGGTGGGAATTCGTACGACATGCAACAAACCTCGGGTGGAAAATACAAGAAAGAAAAGCACGATGATATTCAGTACAAACAGTGCAAGATAGAGTGCCAGGACAAAATCCATTTGATTGGCAAATAGCTGTGGCCCGGGAATCACATTGTGAATATAGAACACCGACAACATCATCGCCGTCAGTGCCTCACCGGGAATTCCCAGTGCCAACAGAGGAATCATCGCCGCACCCGGCACGGCATTGTTGGCTGCCTCAGACGCAATCAAGCCCTCGGGGGCACCTTTACCGAACTTCTCTGGTTCCTTCGAGGTTTTCTGGGCGTAGGTGTACGAAAAGAACTGGGCGGTGAACTCGCCGACACCCGGCACCATACCCATCGTCACTCCAAATGAAGAGGAGACGGTCGCGACTCGCTTGAACCCCAGAAGTTCCTTCAATCCATCGAACAGTCCGCCTTTAACCTCTACCGGTTCCGGCTTCTCATCTTTCTGAACCAGCAATAGGAAAGCCTGGGAGAGTGCGAATAGACCCAGCACTACAACAATCAGATCAAATCCGGAAGTGAGCCAGGTCTGGTCAAACGTATATCGACGCGTGTACTTGATCGGTTCGAGACCGACTGTATTGATGAAGATGCCGAGGCACGCAAGCATACCGGCAGCAAAGGTTTGCCCGCGGTGTGCCAAAACAACCAGGACAATTCCGAGTAACGCCGCCAAGAAAATTTCTCGACTTCCGAAGTGCGGTGCGATGACCGCCAATAACTGGGAAAGAAATATCAGGCAGATGATTGAGAATATTCCACCGAAAAATGAGGCGGAATAAGCCAAAGACAGTGCACGCTTGGGGTTGCCGCCTTTAGCGATGGGATAACCATCGTACGTGGTCAATGCGTTGACCGCCGTTCCCGGTGTGTTGACCAGAATAGCGGGGATTGCACCGCCGTACATTGACGAGCCGTAGATACCCAACAGCATCGTCAGGCCGACAATCGGCTCCATCGCAAACGTGGCCGGAAGCAGGATTGCAATGGCAACAGCGGGTCCGACTCCGGGAATGGCGCCAATGACTACACCACCGACCGAACCAACGAACAGGGCCAGAAACACATCCCAACGAACCAGAAGTTCTATCGCTGACGACAACAACTCCATTTGGGTGCCTACATGTACAGAATCATGAAGTTACGGATTGAATCCGGAAAATATTCGTAAAGTTGCGCACCCGGAATTTTCACCGAAAGAAATCCTTTGAAAACGAAAACAATGACGACGCTGACCACTCCAGCCATTATGAGAATATTTTTTTCGCGATAACCGGCACGCCAACTCAACGCGTAGACAAAAATTAACGTGCAAAAAAAGTATCCAATGATCGGAACAACCAGTACATAGGCCATAAACCACAATGCGTATTCAAGGGATTTCGCCCATAGGACAATCTCTTTGAGATCCCCCTTGTCCCGACGGGAAAAGAACGATCCCAAGAAGTAGATCAGGGCAAAACCTGTCATTCCAATCAGACTGACAGCGGGCCAGAATCGCGGTTGTGAGAAGAATTTCGTACCCTTGACCCAACTTGTTTCTGTTCCAATTTGCGACAGGAGCAATATCGTTGCCGCAAGGAAAAAAGCCGCAAAAAATATATCGCCGTGCGAACGACTTCGTTCAGAACGACTCTTTAATGGGTCAATAGGCATCTACGCGGCTGTGAAGTGCCCGTTTCAAGGGGCAACCAACACCAGGCAACCACCTTTGGTCGCCTGGTGTTAAGAGTTAATGTGGTTGAAATACTAGTTCAGATTACCGAGAACTTCAATGTCGCTTGCAATTTGGGCATTCGAAGCTTCAACATCCTGCCAATAGATCAGTGCCCCGGTTTCGTCAGCAATCTTTTGGGCAGCGTCTGACATAACCACTTTCTCGGCGACCGCAATTATCTTGTCCCGAGCATCCTGAGGGGTATCCTTGTGTACAAACAGGCCATTCCATAGGGCGATATTCAGATTCGGTGCGATTTCACCAACTGTCGGGACATTCGGAGTCAATCCGATTCGATCATTACCGACCGACGCTAGAATCTTGAGTTTGTCCATACAAGGCAGTACCAGTTGCAATGTCGTATTCATGACATCAACGTCCCCGGAGGCCAGTGTATTACAATCCAACATGTCAAAAGCCGCGTCCGAGCTGAAACTGAAATCCAATTCTCTCGCCAGTGCCAGGGTTACCCGAGTTGGGATCAATGGGGCACCGAAATGTCCTAAAGCTACTTCATTGCTCTTTGCATGATCCGCCAGTCCCTGAATGTCTTCGTAAGGTGCATTCTCACCTGCGACAATAACGAATGGATAGGTCAGAAAAATTCCCAGTGGCTCAAACGGGTTGGGGTTCAGTTCCGGTATGCCGATATTCGGTCCGATCGTCGGGATTGCGATAATGAATGACCCAACCGTGTATCCATCTGCGGGTGCATTGGCAACCTCAACTGCGCCAGGGAAAGGGCCGCCGCCGCCACCGGGTTTGTTCACAACCGCGGCCGCTACGCCATAGGTAGCCTGGAATTCATCAGCGATCATCCGGGTGAGCACATCTTCAAGGTCACCTGGAGGCCATGGAACAACAAACGAGACCGGCTTTTCCGGATATTCCGCTTGTGCGAATGGCACAAACAAGAACAAGCCGAGTATCACAATTTGTAGAATCTTCTTCATACTTCTCTTATCTCCTGTCTTTTGAAAAGAAAAAAATTATATTTAATCAGTTGGGATGCCATCCCGTTTCCGGACGGTCAAACCAAACGTGAACCTGACCCGTACCGGTAGCACTTTCATAATCGCTGAACAATCTTCCTTTCGCCTGGCACGAGTCTCCACCAAGCGCGCCGACCATCATCAGATAGTGTCCGAATCGTCCTTCCGGGGCATGTTTTCTGTAATCATTCATATGATTGATGACTGATTTGTGGTTACCCTGGTACCACCATTCCAATCTTTGTTCGTCCGCGTGTCGGGCTTCAGGTGTAATGATATTGCATGGATCTGAAGTTTCATGCTTTTCCAGTTCATCCAGAGGCCAGAATCGATGACTCATGCCGCCACTTGCAAGCAGAACCACGCGTCGGTCGGAAGCGGCGATGGCTGCCGCCACTCCTTTCCCCACAGCCAGAAAATTATGGTCCTGTGCCGTCTGGCAGACACCGATTGAAATCCACGCTTCGCCGGCATTAAGATAGTGAGCGACGTTTATGGTTGGATAGTGAATCGGCAATTCACTGTCTTCACTCGCGTGGCAGCGAACGCCTTCAGAATTGACATGGTCGCATATCAGTTTCGAAAAATCCGGGTCCCCTTTCAGATCGTAGGGAACTTGCGCCATCCCGCGAGGTAATTCTTCAGAGGTGTAGAGACCTTTCCGTCTTGCGTGAGCACTGACGACAAACTCCACGGTCGTGAACCAGTGTGTATCGAAAACCAAGATGACATCCGGCTTGAGTTCATCAAGTATCTCGGTGCGCAAACGGCGCAGACCCGGTACCAAGCTGATTTCCTTGCCATCATTGATTGCATGACGCAATTCTTCGGAAAACATAATCGTTGGCGCGTGAGATACGAAACCTGCGCCGACCACTTCTCCCATTTCAATGTTCCCCGATCAGATAAAGACAGATACGTTGCGCGAGCGAATTATCTCTCACCGCACTCGTTCACAATCATACAATAATTCGCAAAAGGATAGATTTTACCGATAACTTGCGAGAAAAGTAAATGAAAGAATCCGATGCGAGAATCAGCATTGATGGCGTTTCGGTGTCACCGCACCATTTTATCGGCGGCAAACGAGTTGCGTCGGACAGCAGTTTCGAGGTGCGGTCTCCGCTTGACTGGGACATGAAGTTGGCTGATGTTTCGCGAGGCGACGACACAACTGCCGAGCTCGCGGTTTCGGCCGCGGTCGAAGGCTACAGACAATGGTCAGCACTTGCTCAATCCGAAAGAAATAACATTCTCTTCAAACTGGCTGACCTGATTGATGAGAATGCGGTGGCTATTGCCAAAATTGAGTGTCTTGATATGGCGATGCTTCACGAAAGTCTAAGACTAAGGCTTGTTCCCAGAGGTGCGTTGAACTTTCGAAACTATGCCGAAATGGTTGCCGAGCATGAGGAGAGAAACTGGAGTTCAAAAGGGACAGCCAATCGAATCATACGTCATTCAGCCGGATCGGCTATCGTAATTACGCCTTGGAATGCTCCATTCATGCTCTCCACCTGGAAGGTGGCACCGGCATTGGCCGCTGGCAATTCTGTGATCCTGAAACCTGCTGAATGGTCACCGTTGTCGGCGAGTTTGCTTGCCGATTTGATCAATGAAGCGGGATTCCCGGAAGGTACATTCAATATAGTTCAGGGATTTGGTAATGAAGTCGGTGCCGCGCTGGTTTCTGATCCGAGAGTTCGTCGTATCTCATTTACCGGTTCTCCCGAAACAGGTCGCATAATCGGTGTTGCCGCCGCCAAAAACCTGGTTCCTTTCACTGCTGAACTCGGAGGCAAGGGACCCTTAATCGTTTTTGCCGACGCAGACATAGACGCAGCGGCAAAAAAAGCAGCCGCTCAGTTTGAGGATTCCGGTCAGGTTTGCCTGGCGGGAACAAGATTGTTGGTGGAGGATTCGGTCAGAACCGAATTTATGGAGCAGTTTGTTTTCTATACAAACCAGCATGTTTATGGGGACAGCCGCGACGTCGAAACAACGTTGAGTGCCGCAATTCATCCCGTACACTTGGAGAGGGTTGAGGGATTCGTTGAAAGAGCAAGGGAAAATGGTGACAGGATTATATTTGGTGGCGAAAGATTCGAGGCCGGAAAATTGTGGTACAAGCCGACTTTGATTGAACCTGTTTCCAACGAATCCGAAATTGTCCAAAAGGAAGTATTCGGCCCCGTTCTCACCATACAGACGTTCGACAGTGAAGAGCAGGCAATAGCACTGGCAAATAGTACGGAGTACGGCTTGTCCGGAATTGTCTATACATCTGAAGCGAACCGTGCAAAAAGGGTAGGTCGTGCGATAAGAGCCGGTACCGTTTGGGTGAATTCCTTCCTGGTCAGAGATTTATCGGCACCTTTTGGTGGGTTCGGGATAAGTGGAATCGGTCGTGAAGGCGGTGACTATGCATTGGACTTTCACAGTGATCTTCAGACTCTGCAGATTCTGGAAGGCTCGGTTCACTGACATCGTATGGCAATCACTTCGCTCCTTACTTGTTGATCGAATTCAGCCTTGTTCAACACGATCAGTTTCTGAGACGTAAGTTAAAGTGAATTGATGAATTCCCGACCGAATATACTGTTCATCATGTGTGACCAGCTGCGGCAGGACTATCTTTCCTGCTACGGTCACCAGACCTTGGCAACGCCCAATATTGATGCACTTGCCAGACGCGGGGTGCGTTTTGACAATGCATTTTGCCAGGCACCGTTATGTGCACCGTCGCGAGCCAGCTTTTACACCGGTCGCTACCAATCATCGCATGGAGTGTCCAGCAATGACGACGCCACTCGATTGGGTGAGTACATGCTGGGAGATTACCTTCGACCGTTGGGTTATCGCGCTGCCGTGGTCGGGAAGACCCATAGCTACAAGAGCCAAGACGAAATTCGCAAATATGCGATCGATCCGAATTCAGATCTTGCGCTGACAGCAGCCAGCGGGGGATTCGAGCCGTACGAACATCACGAAGGCTTGTATCCCGATCCGATTTTGCCGGAAAATCTCGGCTATTCAAATTATCTGCATTCTGTCGGATATGACGATGCCAATCCCTGGCAAACCCGGGCAAATAGCGGCATCGACGAATCCGGTAACTTCCATTCCGGTTGGGCACTCCGGAGCTCAGTCTACCCGGCAGCCCTTGAAGAAGAGCATTCTGAAACTGCATTTACCACCAGACGGGCAATGCAGTTCATCGAAGAATCCAACAACCAGCCGTGGTGCTTACATCTCAGCTACATTAAACCTCATTGGCCGATCATCGCTCCGGCCCCTTATCACAATATGTTTCACAAGGATCAAATTCAGCGAGTTGTTCGCGGTGAAGCAGAACGCGAATACCCGCATCCGGTAGTTGATGCGTTTTTCAAGGCCGAATACAGTCAGAATTATGCCAACGATAAAATGCGCGACATCGTTTTACCTGCCTATATGGGACTGGTCAAGCAAGTCGATGATCATATCGGACGACTGATGGAATTTCTTGAGGAGCGAGAGTTGCTCGACATTACCATGATCGTTTTCACCGCTGACCATGGAGACTATCTGGGCGACCACTGGCTGGGAGAGAAGGACCTGTTTCACGACCCCTCGGTTAAAGTCCCCATGATTGTTGTTGACCCTGACCAGAGATCGAACGTTACGAGAAATTCGGTACGAACTGAATTAATAGAAGCGGTTGACATTGTTCCGACATTTGTCGAGTTTGCAGGTGGTGAAGTCTGCCAGGAACGGGTTGAAGGTAATTCTCTGTTGCCACTTTTGAGATCATCTGTGCCTGTTCAGGATTGGCGCGAATACGCGATCAGCGAAATAGATTATTCGGACCGGGGTGCGCGTTATGTCTTAGGGATCAAACCTTACGAGAGTCGTGCGACAATGGTTTGTGACTCGCGTTGGAAATACATCTACTATCAAGGGTTCCCGCATCAGCTGTTCGATCTTGAACAGGACCCGGATGAACTGAATGACCTAGGACAAGACCCGATTCTCCATTCGGTAACCCGACGCATGCAGGATGCGCTTTTTGAATGGCAATACTCGCTCAAGCGTCGAGTTGGATTGGACTACAACTATGCTCAGGGACAGGGTCCGGAACGAGATGAAGAATATGGCATCATCATTGGTCGATGGTAAATTCAACGACGAGATAGAACTTGTCGCGTCTTGAACAATACCTGGATAGAAGAGACAAAGAACTGAACAAAGTCGGATATATCTCACATTAGACGTAATGGATATAGTAATCCCGTAGTTGTGTCTGATCTAGATCAGCGGTACTTTCCAGTTCATACTCCTTGATCGTCACAAGGTTTCCAACCAAGTCTTCACCGATTGCTTCTACGAGTTCGGTGTCGGCTTGGAGTTCCGCAAGTGCCTCACCCAGACCGTCCGGTACACCATCAGCTGCGTCGTGATTTTCCAGACAGTCGGCGGTTTCAGCGGGTGGCAGTTCATAGCCTTTCTCGTGTCCCAATCGAGCAGCCTGCAGAACAGTTGCGACTGCTGTATATGGATTGACTGCACCATCAGCCATGCGGTGCTCAACTCTGGCATGATCACCTGTTTCACTACTGACTCTGATAGTCACACCTCGATGATCTTCGCCCCAATTTCGCCAATATCCCGATAGGCTCGCAGGCTGCAGGCGCAAATACGAATTAACGGTAGGAGCAAGCACTCCGGCCATCCCGCGGTGATGATGCATCAAGCCCGCTACACAGGATCGTCCCAATTCAGAGAGCTTGTCCGCGGCACCCGCATCACCGATAGCGTTGGTTCCCATTGCATCCCACAAACTGAAATTGATGTGTACTCCCGAACCACTGAGCTCCGGAATCGGTTTCGGCATAAACGTCAACAAAACGTCCTCTTTGATCGCAATCTCGCGGGCCATCAGTCTGAACAGAAAAATATCATCAGCGGCTGTCAGGGCGTCGGCAAACCGGAGTGTGAATTCAAACTGTGGCGAGTCGAATTCGGACGTGATCATTTCAAGTGGAAAGTCGCAAACTTCCGCTTGATGATAAATCCTGTCTGTCAATTCCAAAGGATCGATGAACGGCCCTGTACCGTAGACGAACGCGCCGGGTGTGTCATACGGTTCCCAGCTGCCATCCGCGCTACGAGTGTAAGCATAGGCTTCGAGTTCAATACCTACTTTCGCGTCGTAACCGATTTTTTGCCATTGCTCGACCGTGTTTCTCAATAGAGTACGGCCGCACACGGCGAGACTGTTACCGGAACTGTCAAACTGATCTGCGATAACAACGCTCTCGTCGCCCAGCCATCCTTTGCGCGCTTCGCTTGCGTCGTAACGCACAATCATATCCGGTAATCCCTCCAGCAGTGTTGAGCACGGCGCAGGTAATAACTCTTTGTCGTAGGCCAATGCGTACACGCCCTGGCAGAACCTGGATTCTCCCGAAGCAAGATTCAGGGGCAGATATTTTCCTCGTGCCAGATTGAGGTGATCGCAAAACAGCACTCTTAGTTTTGTATCGTTCATCAGGTATTTCTGCGTTGATTGGAAATCGTGATCAGTTCAAGGTCATCTTGACAGGCAGTCGCTTTATTCCACCGACGAAGTTCGAGCGCACATACTCAATATCGTCTACAAGATCGATGGATTTGATACGGCTGACAAGTTCCTGCAACAGGACGCGCAATTCCAGACGTGCCAGCCACATAC
This sequence comes from Arenicellales bacterium, assembly GCA_963666625.1. Taxonomy (GTDB): domain Bacteria; phylum Pseudomonadota; class Gammaproteobacteria; order Arenicellales; family JAJDZL01; genus JAJDZL01. Next base: position 691,399 of record OY762925.1, on the reverse strand, counting down.
CAAGACAGACATGAGGTCCACCCTGACCGAATGCCATGTGCCGATTTGGCTGACGTTCAAGATCAACTTCAAACGGGCTGTCAAACCGGTTCTCATCACGGTTGGCGGAAACAAACCAATACACCACTTTGTCACCTTCTTTGATTTTATTACCGTGCAATTCGAAATCTTCTGTTGCAGTACGTCGAAAATGCATGGTTGGAGAAGCCCAGCGAATAAACTCTTCAGTCGCAGAAGCCCACAGCCTTTTATCTGCATTTTGCAACATTTGCACAAGTTCGGGTTTGGTCGCCATTGCATGCATGGAAGCGGAAAGTGTATAGCGTGTTGTGTCATTTCCCGCCGCCACCAACAGGCAGAAAAAGTTTCGAAATTCAGTATCACTGATGACCTCACCTTGCTCATTCGGTTGAAGCACCATACTCAACACACCGTCACTATCACTTTTCGCGGATTTTTCCTGCATCAGTTGCTTGGCATAACCGAAAAGCTCAGCTCCTGCAGGTGAGCGAAATGGCATATATCGAAACTCATCGGTATCGGTTTTGTCCGGTAAAAATTTGGAGTATTCAGGATCGGTGTTGGCGATCAGCTCGTCTCCCTTTGTGACCAGCCAGTCAAGGTCCTGCGGAGGCAATCCGAGAATACTTCCCAGCATTCGCATCGGCAGCTGACGGCTGATACGCACTGCCGCGTCAAATTCATCGTAGGAAAATGCGTTTTCGAGAATGTCGTTACATAGCTTACGAATGATATTTTCCCATTGATCGATCACCTTCTTTGAAAATGCCTCGTTTACGATTTTTCGGGTGATAGTGTGTTCCGGAGGATCGGTTTCCTGAAAAGTTCGCCGGGCCAGGTATTCTTCATGGCTTTGATCTTCCATACGAATTCCCCGGGCTGAACTCAGCAGTGACGGATTCTTATTGTGTTTCAGAATGTCATCGTATCGAGTCAATGACCAATAACCCTTGTACTGCCCGCCATCACACCAGGCGAGAGGGTCTTCCCGGCGCATCCTGGCAAAGGTATTGTGTGGAACACCATTCAAGAACGCGTCGTGATCGGATAGATTGGCGTAGCCATCATCGTTTGGGTGCCAGATTGTCATGTCATGCTTACCGTTACAAGCCGAAAATAGGAAGTGATTGATTCAGTCGATTTCGGGAAGGTTACGACGTCGCAACGTGGTGCCACTTTTCCAGGAGAAGGCGATTTCCCGCCAATAACCGGCAATGTTTTCGATAGGCTGCAGTCGTGTCAGTTCCTCCACCGGTGACTCAAACAGTCGAAGTTCAAAGTCGCCGGTAAAAGAACGCCCGACTTCCGCCTGATAAGCACTCATCGTAACCAGCTCATCCAAACTGTCGTCACCGACGCCCTCGATCGATGGCATCCAACGGTTGTGCAGCATAGGATGGCTGTTCACAAATCCCGCATGATCACATTCACCAGTAATCTCAAAAGTCGCATGAATGAGTTTGTGGTCATAGGCGGAGACACTCGCTCCAAACCGCCCACCCACTTCAAGTCTCGGACCGGCCTGTCCCACCGTAATCGGGCGTGACATGAAAATTGACGCGAGTTTTTTGGGATAGCCTTGGTGATGGCCTCGAACCATCGCATAGTCGGAATCAACCCAAATATACACACAGCGAGAATAGGTTTTCCCCTGATACTTGCATCTGACCACAACAAACACCTCCATGTATTGGCTGCGAGCCGGATCAAGAATCTCGCTGTAATCGTCTCTGCAGTTCTGCCAGTCAGCCCAGATCACCGCGACGGCACCGGGGTTTTCATCTGCGGGTTCGAGGTAATCGGGCAACAATTCAGCGACGTTTTCAGGATTCGTCAGGTATTCCAGCGTCAGCGTCGTGCCGGAATAGTGCCAAGGCGTGTCAGGAACCAGTGAGGCTTTCCCGGTTGCGCTCCGTGGAAACATGAAACCTTTCAGGGACATCACAATTACTCTACACAGACTGATTAAGTCGACAAATCGCTTATTGTAGGATTATTTCACAGGTGACCATGATCCGATTTGATATGATAATGTGCTATTTGAAACTGAATCAAGCCAGTCAGTGAAGCTCAGAATGGAGGAAGCATGAGCGAATTTCGTCGAATCCTATTGGCGGGTTATCCAACAGTAGTCGAGCGTCGAGGCGATGGACTCGTCGCAGGAGATGGACGCGTCATATCCGTGGAAGAAGCGGTTCATCTTGCGCCGGTTGAGCCGCGAAAGATAATCTGCGTGCATCTGAATTACAGGAGCCGTGTCGACGAATATATGACGAAGCTCCCGGCGACACCGACTTATTTTCACAAACCGATCACTGCTCTTTGCGGACATAAGGCGAATGTTGTCAGACCGAAGCGATGCGAGTGGCTGAACTACGAGGGCGAGATTGCAATTGTGATCGGTCGGCATTGCCGAAATATCAGCCAAGCTGAAGCAGGGGCATACATTGCGGGTTATGCTGTCGCGAATGACTATGGATTACATGATTTTCGCGACACTGACGCAGGTTCGATGTTGCGGGTGAAAGGATCGGATACCTTGTGTCCCGTCGGTCCGGGTCTGGTTACCGGGTGGGATTTTCATAACAAACAAATTCGTACGATTGTCAATGGTGAAGTGAAACAGGACGGCAATACCAATGAAATGGAATGGGATATGCATTATTTGGTCGCTGACATTGCCAGAAATATCACTTTGGAGCCGGGCGACATTTTGCTTTCCGGGACTCCGGCTAATAGTCGTCCAGTCAAACCAGGTGATGTTGTCACTGTTGAAGTTGAGGGTCTCGGTGCACTGACCAACACCATTGTGGAAGGACCGACTCCAATTCGCGACGATGTCGGGCACCAACCGATGACAACAGAAGAAGTTGTATCGACAGCAATGGGTGGAGATTGGGAGTTCCGTGGAATCCGCGCGCCCAGAGGTCCAGGGTCTGCGCACTACAAGAGCAGACTTGAAGAAGAATAAATTACAGATTGGTTATGCAATTCGTTATACGCATTAACAGGCTAAGACGTATCTGTTTAAATTGTCGAAAGATGAACTAGAAAACGCCGAAATTGTTGACAATTACTTGGGAGAACCAACGATGAGCAGGACAGCGATTCACCCCGGTGAAATACTCAAAGAAGAATTGGATTTGATTGGCATCAGCGCGGCAGGATTAGCGCGCCACTTGCGCGTGCCTGCAAGCCGAATTTCCGAGCTAGTTCGCGGTCGGCGCAACATCACGGTAGATACAGCATTGCGACTAGGTCGTTGGTTCGGCACATCCCCTAATTTTTGGATGAACCTGCAAAAGAGTTACGAGTTGCGCAAGGCAGCACAGAACCTCGATGGGGAATTTGCACTGATACAACCGCGTTCGGTGGTTGGCTAAGAACGAAACCTATCGAAAAAAAGTCGGTCGAATTGAGGCAATACATCCAATAGAACTGCGATTCGTCCAACGCGGTGCTTCCGCCGCTGATGACAGCCTAATGTAAGCATCCCGCCCACGCGACGGCATCGAAACATATCAGACAGTCCGAGAATTCATGACTGCCAGCGGTCAGATGCCACTACTGACATACAAACGATTGGACGCAAACTTTTCTTTTCAAATCAATATCCTACCGGGTAATTATTTGCTGGAGATTTGACAATCATCAATTAAAATCAATAAAATAGACGAAACTTGTAAATGGATTTACTGGGAGACTCGACGATGCTGCGAACGATGCAAATTGGAAAATCTGCAAGGGTAGCGCGCGAGTTCCTCTCACCCCCCCCTCATATGTTTCATGGTCGCTGTGCACGGATTCTGGCGTTTTTGACAATTTTCGCCCTGGCTGATTCCAGTTCCAACCAAATAGCGGAATGCCCGATTCCTCCCGATAATCCGGGAGCTAGGAATCGAATTTTGTGTGAAGAATCTGCAGATTCCGACAAAGGTATAACTATCAGGCTGAACGATTTTGATATCGAAACCAGTGGTGACAATATCACAGGTGTAAATGCACTCCACCAAGGTAACGGTGGTATCGACATTCGGATGAACGGCGGTTCGATCAAGACAGATGGGCAGTACGCCCATGGTATCTTTAGCGACCACTATGGTGTAGATAAGAAAGGTAATGTTGACATTGAGGTGAATGGGGTCGAAATTGAAACCCAAGGCTTGGCGGCCAAGTCCATCTATGGCATACATCGTACCCAAGGCAATCTCAATATCCGTCTACGCGGCAGTACAATCAAAACAGATGGTACTAACGCTTATGGAATTCAGGGGACGCACTCTGGGGTGGGTGATCTGAAAATTGACATGCGTCACAGTTCTATCGAAGTGAAGAACGAACGCTCGTATGCCGTCTTAGGAAGACATGAAGGTGAAGGTAAATTGCAAATCCTCGCCCGAGATCTACACGTTCTCACACACAAACTGGGTTCTCACAGTATTTTGGGGATGACTTTGGGAAATCCAACCAGCAAGACCCGCGGAACTATTATCGATGTCAAGGGTGGTTCAATCGAAACCAAAGCTAAGAATTCTTACGGGATCTACGGCTGGCACTTGGGTTATAGCAGTTCTCCAAACCACCATCTACGTATCATAGCGACAGACGTTCCGATTACGACGCATGGCAACAATGCCCATGGAATTATCGCTTTTCACAATAAGGCCGGAGACATCGACATCAGAGTATTGGGCGATACAGCTGTCGAGACGAAGGGAACTAATTCTGCACCGGTCTACGCCCTGCACAGGGACTCCGGAAACAGCAAAATATCGTTTTTTATTGATAACGGAGCGACACTTCGTGCTATCGGTGAGAATGCCACGGTATAAGAGTTGGCTATTTCGATTCGCAGACAATGGCTATAAAGGGAGTTGCGTCAGAAGGCACAGACGGTTACAGGCAACAGATCGCTGTCGTTAACGGGCAGGTGACAGGTGGCACGGGTGATGCAGCGGGCGTGTATCTGGTTGGTGGCGGAAAAGCAGTTATTGGGGGTCGTGTCGGTTCCGATTCCGGAATTGCGGTCCACGCGGCCCGTAAACTGGATACGGATCTTGCACCTCATCTGTTGGTTAATTTCGTGCCCGAAGGGAAGAGGATATCCTCTTTGATCGGCGATGACTGGATCCTCAACGATGGTGGTGGAACAACCATTGCAATCAACGGCTTCGTTATTCACGATAAAACCGACGGTGTAACCGGAACATGGGCACCGAACGGAGCTTGGGATGTAGCGATTCGCAATGAAGGTGTGAAAGTGACAGACAGAACGTCGGACGATTGGACGACGGAAACGGTGAGTGGAGCACTGGACAGGGACTTTTCGGCAGAGGACTTTGTCAGGGTTCGAGCTGCCCGTTCGGCGATATACGAGGTATTGCCGGCATTTTTGTTGCGGTTGGATGAAGTAGTGCCGGAGGGGGGGGGTAATCGGTTGCAATCTCCGAATTCGGAACTTTGGCTTAGAGTGAACAGTAAATTCGTATCCAACGCCAAGCGAGATGGCAACATCGGCACACAATGCCGGTCCAATTTGAGTTCGGTTTCGGTTGGCACTAATTTCTCAACTGTTGAATCCAACACCGGGTTTGTTGCTGGACGGATGGTTCACGGTGAAGTGAGGGTAGAGTCACCGGTCGGGGGAGGGCGAATTGGGGCTACCGGTGTCGGAATTGTAACTGGGATAACTCAGCAAGTAACGGACGATATCTACCTGAAAGGTCAAATCTCAGCGAACCGCTATAGATTTTACGTACACTCGGCAAACTACGGCTCACTCGGAAGTCGCTTCGATGCCTGGGGGCTAGGCTATCGCGCAGAGGTGGGCCAGCACTTTGAATCCCGCGACGAAACCTGGTACACAATGCGGGCATGGCTGGACGGGAAACTAATGTTGCTGGACAGGCATATCGATGCAGTCAGATCCAATGTTTCTCTGAAGGATGGACATGAATTGTTCGTCGGTGCTGGACTCACCGCAAAGTCAGTCTCGTATATCGGTGGCAGCGAACAGGCTGTAACGTGGCGCGGTTCGATTGGTGTTGAAGTACCGATTGATGGGTTGACGAAGGTGAACCTATCCGGCGAACCACTCTCGTCAAAAGCGCCAAATACCCGGCTCCGATTCGGATTCGGTGCTGACTGGCGACACGGTGACATCAACTTCAACACAGCTATCGAGGCCAACGGTGCAGATGCGAGAGAAACAGCATTTCAGTTTCGCGTTGGTATGAAATTCTGACGGCTGAGTCCGAATTCGAATGAACGGTTCATGATATCGACTAATCTATATCGTTTGCGCTTAAAGTATTTAGATGTCTGAGTGATCGATTCCGTCTAGGGCAAATCGGTTTGTAAGAACAGCAAAACAGTTTTGTGCTTATTTCGATCGCTACTTCTACAGACTACCCAGATAGTCTCTCGACGGATCTTACAAGAATATATTGGCTATTCTTCGGTGTTACCTATGCGACTAATACAAAAACGATGCACTTATTTCCGACGAGTTTTTTACGGCAAGGCAACGTCACCAAAACAATTTGACATCGAATTGTCGAAATTTTGAATCATCTGAGACAAGGGTAAGATTACGGCTTTGAGACTGAGCAATCAGCATTCTGTCAAATGGGTCGCGATGAATGCCAACCAGCAGACCTGCCTTTTGTCCGTCATCTACTGTGATTTCCAGTTCTTTGAATCCTTGACTTAAGATGTGACCATGAATGTTGTTTGCTATAGGCTCGGCAACGGATAATTTTCCAACTCGATATTTTGTGGCTATTTCCCAAGCCGAAGCTGAACTGACGAAGATTTCGTTTTCGAGATTAGATATTGCTTCGCGAGCCTTTAGTGACAATTTATGATTGCCTGAAAGCCACCAAAGAAAAGTATGAGTATCAAGCAGGAAATGCACAATATCTATTCATTCCAAGCTGACAATTCTTCTTCGGGAAGTTCGTCGAAGAAAGATTCGTCAATCTGAATTTGGTCTTTCAAAATACCAAACTCTCGCTTTATCTTCGGAGTTTCATAGGGAATAACCCGTGCGACTGGTTTTCCGTAGCAAGTGATGATTACTTCGTCGTCCATCTTCAGTTGCGCCAGAATTTTTGATAAGTGAGTTTTCGCTTGATGTACAGAATAAGTATGCATGGCAAATAATTAATTTATACGATTTAGTCAACATTATTAGTCAACTCTTCGCTTTTGTCAAATGTCAAAGTTTTTTATTTCCGAATAGTAATCAAATATTTGGCGTTGATTTGTCTGCGATTACTAACTTCCTATCCAATCGTTTGCGCTCTGTCCGAAAACGCGTGTACACCCAAACGATATAAAATGTGCTGCACGTCAAATTTAGGTCGACAATGTAGCCGTTCAAAATGACTCAACGCGATAACCCAACAATCAATATTAGCGATGATTGACTCCGTCCCGCTGATTTGGTTTGCTCCTGTATTTATCCTGTTGTAGAGACTATGCGATCATTTACGTCGAACCACCAAAACAAGTTCTGACTTAATCTGGTAAATTTCCACTATGACTGCACGTATAGCAGTATCCGAAAAGCCTTCTCGCGTTCTGGCGGGCGGACTCATGATCATCGGTGGCATGTTCGTCATCGGATTCGTCGACAACTTGATCCGCATCATCGAAGAAGAGTCCGGATTGTGGCAGTTTCATGTCTTTAGATCCGTGGTTGGCTGCAGTATTATCGCTTTGTACTGCATGATCAGAAAACAGAATCTGAGACCAAAAAGATACTGGGCCGTTGCAGTTCGAGGCTTTTTGATGGCATGGGCAATTTTGCTCTATTTCGGTGCTCTGTCTTTGATGCCGATTGCGGAGGCAGGGGCGACACTGTTCAGTTCACCAATCTTCGTGCTTGTATTTTCGGTAATTCTGTTTCGAATGAAAATCGGGGTCTGGCGTATTTTGGCCGTGACTCTTGGGTTTACCGGCGTACTGTTGGTGTTGAAGCCAAGCCCGGACAATATCGGATTCTTGACCTTGTTGCCGATGTTGGCTGGAATTTTATACGCTCTCGGACAGCTCGCGACGCGCCATCTATGTTCAGAAGAGAATACAACTGTCGTCATGATGGGTTTCTTTCTCATGATTGGATTGTTGAGTCTGTTGATGCTGGTACTTTTACACTTCCTTGAAATACCCAGTGAGCTGGTGGACACCGCACCGTTTTTTCTGCGAGAGTGGGAGGTTCCGACAGTTCGGTTTCTGTTTTGGATTTCTATTCAGGCAATTGGCTCAATTGTCGGGATTATGGGACTGATCAGAGGGTATCAGATTGCAGAACCGACCTATGTCGGAATTTTTGAGTACAGCTTCCTCATATTTGCGGGATTTTGGGGATGGATGCTGTGGGGTGAGATTCCGGATTCAGTGGCATTTGTTGGCATCGTGGCAATCATAACAGCCGGAGTCGTTATCGCCTTGCGTTCGCGCCAGCAATGAATCAGTCAGTTTAGTTGATGTTGCACACTGTTTGCGAATAGATGTTTACCCTGACACCCGGAAATGTCTTACTTTCCGTGTCTACACCGATTAAAATTTCCAAAACATGAAGACAATGCCCAAACGTTGCGACAAGCGTAGTAGTTGCAGCGACAAATCTGATTAAATTCAACATGACTCAACAACTGGAAGAGCAAAATGAAAACAGTCACCAACTTTTCGCGTAAAACCACTGTAATCGAAGGCGAATTTATTCCTCTATCGGATGGTGTAAAACTGGCGACCAAGATATGGTTGCCAGAAGACGCACAAGACTCGCCGGTTCCCGCCATTCTTGAATATCTTCCATATCGATATCAGGAAGGAACCGCAGAGCGGGATGCCTTGACTCATCCTTATTTTGCAGGACATGGTTACGCTTCGGTAAGAGTCGATATGCGAGGTTCTGGAAATTCCACCGGCGTTCTACTCGGCGAATATCTGAAACAGGAGCAGGACGATGCGCTTGAGGTTATTGATTGGATCGCTGCCCAACCATGGTGCTCAGGAACAGTCGGGATCATTGGCATTTCATGGGGTGGGTTCAACGGACTTCAGATTGCCGCGCGAAAGCCAGAAGCCTTGAAAGCAATTGTCACCATCTGTTCAACCGATGATCGATACGCGGACGATATCCATTTCATGGGTGGCGCCATGTTGTCGGACAACATTGCATGGTCGACTTATATGTTTTCCATCAACACAACTCCGCCTGATCCCCGGCTTCACGGCGAAACCTGGCGTGACATCTGGCATGATCGCCTCAAAGACAGTGGTTTGTGGTTGTCAAACTGGCTGGAGCATCAGCAGCGCGACGAATTCTATCAGCATGGATCCGTGTGCCAGAATTACGACGACATCGACTGTGCGGTATATGCGGTTGGAGGTTGGGCTGACGGATATTCAAATTCAGTTTTTCGGTTACTGCCGAATCTGAAAGCACCAAGCAAGGGACTGATTGGCCCGTGGGCGCACAAGTATCCTCACTTTGCCGGTCCGGGACCAGCCATCGGGTTCCTACAGGAATGTCTGCGCTGGTGGGATCAGTGGCTAAAGGGAGAGGAAACCGGAATAATGGACGAACCGCAACTACGTTGTTGGATGCAGGACTCTATCCGTCCGCAAACCCATTACGATTACCGTCCAGGGCGTTGGGTTGCCGAAAATCAATGGCCTTCGGAAAATATTGAAGGAAAGTTGTACCACTTAACCGAGAATGGATTGTCCGAACAGGCTGGTGGAGAGGATGTGGTGCGTATCTCATCACCCGAAACTGTAGGTCGAGCAAGCGGTGTGTGGTGTCCACACGGCGTTGAGCCGGACTTGTCCGGTGATCAGAGGGTGGAAGCCGGAGGTAGTCTGAATTTTGATTCGCTCGAACTGAGTGAGGAACTTGAGGTTCTGGGTGCGCCGGTTGTAGAACTGAAGTTGAACTCAAACCAGCAGAATGCCTTGGTAGCCGTATGCCTGAACGAAGTACTATCTGATGGAGCCGTAGCGCGTATCACCTACGGCATCCTGAACCTGACTCATCGAAACAGTCATCTGAATCCCGAACACCTGATTCCAGGCCAAGATTACACTGCCTCGGTCCAGATGAACGAGATCGCTCACAAGTTTGCCGCCGGAAGCAAAATCCGCTTGTCGCTGACTACTGCTTACTGGCCGATAGTCTGGCCGTCACCGGTTAAAACCGAACTTTCGTTGCTTCTGCCTGCCTGCGTGCTGAACATGCCGGTTCGACCGCCGCAGGATTCTGATAGCGATCTCGCTCCGTTCGACGAACCGGAAGCCGCCACCGCTCTGAACAAGACCGTTCTATCTGAACCGAATAGTGAGTTTACGGTGACCGAGAATATTGTGACCGGTGAGCTCACTCTGCGAAACTGGTTCGACGAGGGAGTCATCGTTTACGACGATTATCAGGGATGGACAGTTGCATCGACGCATGAAGAGTATTTCTCGATTCATCCAGACGACCCTTGCTCTGCAAAATGTGACATTACCTGGACCGAAAGATATTCCCGCGGTGATTGGGAAGTGTCATCCCGTACCAATACTGTTTTGATGTCGACGCCGACTCATTTCCACCTGACAGCTAAACTTGAAGCATGGGAAGGTGATGAACTTGCGCACGAACAGACCTGGAGCCAAAAGTTTGAACGCAAATTCGTCTGATTGAGATCGACTGCTTTTGCGGCGACCCTACACTAGAGGAGTCGTACACCAGGCCGCAGTCTGGGAAATTTATCCTCTGTCAGAACACACGGACTGAATCCGGGTGCTGCAACCAATAGTATCTCGTCCGCAATCGGTTCGAAATCCGCTCTGAAGTGCACCACACTTTTCAGTACCAACAAATCCAACTTTGTAAGGTCGATGCCAAGATGCGTCAACGTAGCCTGGTCAACCGGCTGAATGCGTTCGGTGGTTACAACAATTCTAATTTCGGATTCATGACTGATCAGATCAATGGCGGCGGTTGGGCCGATGTTGGCTGTCAGCCCGGCCATCATCTCGCCGGTGAATCTGAATCGACCATCGCTCAGCGCGGCAACTCGGAATTTCCCTTCGAATCCAGGATGTTCAGGTCCGCTCAATTTTCCACCCAACGTGCAACTGAATTCACCGCCAACACCGACTTGATGAGCGGTAGCGACTGCTTCTCCATCGCAGAATGCCGCCAAAGCGGCATTGTTGACGCCTGATCGCGCGAGCACTTCAAGAAGTTCCGTGGTTTCTGTTGTAGAACCTGCTCCCGCGACATCCTGAACATCCGCCAGGATGATCGGCTTGCCGCCACCGGTCTTTTTCAGAGCTTCAGTTACTGCATCCTGTGAGGACAAAAGAGGACTGCTCAACGATGACTCTTTGGACATCAATGCTTCATCAAGATTGTCTGCCAATTGATTCGATTGCTTCTCAGAAAAGTGGTAGGCAACAATTCCCGGCCCATTCTGTTCGATGTCCGATGCCGGGAATCCCAGTGCAATGTCTGCTGAACCGCTACTCAGCGAGTTTTCATCCGGTAACAGTGAGTAAAGAGACTGACAGGGCTCCATGGTTGTGCATTGAGTATGCAAGGGTATAAGCAATGGCGGTTTTCGGAAAGACGCGGTTGGTCGCTGGCCGTTCGTGATCATCTCGTGTAGAAGTTCACTTGCACGATAGCCTGTTTCTGCCATGTCCAAATGAGGGTAGGTTCGAAATATCGTCATGACGTCCGCCAGGTGCATCATTTCCGGGGTGATATTTGCATGCAGGTCAAGACTCACCGCGACTGGAATTTCGTAGCCGAACCGGTCTCTCAGTCTTCGAAGGAATTCCCCCTCACCGTCTTCATAGGCTTCGGTTACCATCGCACCATGCAGATCAAGATAAATTCCGTCAATCGGTTGCACTGCTGCGATACCGTCAAGAATCATTACAGAGACTTTGTCAAACGCTTCGTCCTGAATCAGACCGGCAGGTTCAGCACTGGCCCAGAGAATGGGATAGGCTTCGATTTGTTTGTTTTGGGCAAACTTCAGGAAACCACCGATCGGAATGTTCGCTTCGAGAAAGACGTCCCAGACCGCTGCACCTTCAGTCAATCCAGGCCATCCATCCTCTCTTACAAAGTCACCATACGTTGTTGGTATTGGGGAGAAGCGATTGGTTTCGTGCTGAAATCCTGCAGCCGCAATTTTCATACTGATTGTCTCCTTGACTGATGTATTCCATTAAAGAATGATGTAGTGACGGCGCGATATTATCCTATGTTTTCCATGGTCAAAAAGTTATGTCGTCAATGGGAAATGACAGCGAACGGTACGTCTGTCGGATAGGATTGTTTCTTCAGGTGGTGACTCTCGGCATATTTTGCCGGCGTACTGGCATCTTGGATGAAATTCACAACCCGAAGGTCGATTCGTCAGGCTCGGAACCTCTCCCTCAATGGATACCAGCTCGCGTCGGCGAGTGGGATCAGGATTGGGTGTTCCGCTGACCAGCGCTTGGCTGTACGGATGTGCAGGATTATCAAAGACTCGCTCACAATCGCCCTGTTCAACGATACGGCCCAGATACATGATGGCGAGATGATCACTGACCTGTCTTATGACAGGCAGGTTGTGACTGATAATCAGATAGCCAAGACGATGGTTTTTCTGCATCTCGATCATCAGATTCAATATTTCTCCCTGTACTGAGACATCCAGTCCGGCTGTTGGTTCGTCAGCGACAATCAGCGCCGGATTCAGCGCCAATGCCCGCGCAACACCAACCCGCCGAGCCTGACCACCGGAAAGTTCGTGGGGATAACGGGACAGGAAATTGGTCGGCAAGCTGACCATCTCGCACAGTTGGCGCGCACTTTCTGTAGAGGATTCGGTTTCGATACCATGTATCTTGAACGGCTCCACCAATAACTGTTCGATAGTTCGGCGCGGACTCAATGACCCAACCGGGTCCTGAAACATCATGGAGATATTTCGACGGATTGGCTTGTATTGTTTCTGTGTAAGTCCGATCAGTTCTTCACCCTCGAATCTTATCGAACCCGAGTCCACTTTGTTCAGACCCAGAACCGACATTCCCAGGGTGGTTTTACCGGAACCGCTCTCTCCGACGAGTCCAAGTGTCTCACCAGCTCGAACATCGAGATTGACGTTCAGTACCGCATCCACGAATCGTTCCTTTTCCCTTCGGACCAGAGCACGCAATCTCCCCATAACGGGAAATCGAACGTTCAGATTTTCAATTTCCAGCAACGAATCCGCGCCTCCAGTATCAGTGTGTATTCCATTGACGAATTTTGACTGCAGACTGATACCATCGTTGTCGACTGACCGGGCTATCGGATTTTGGACCTCGAATTCCGGATCACAGCGATGACATCTGACGTTGTGTGTTACTTCCGAGTTCTCGCTGACGATTAGATGCTCTTCAGGTTTTCGCTCATGACAGTGATCGGTGGCTTTCGGGCATCGCGGCGAAAATACACATCCCTGAGGTGGGGAGTGCAGGTCTGGAACATCACCGGCAATTGTGGGGAAGTATTTACTGCGTATCAGGTCCAACGCAGGATTGCATTCAAGCAGTGCCTGGGTGTATGGATGTTTGGATTTGAAGAAGATGTCATTGATATCCGCGTGCTCAACGATTTCTCCGGCATACATGACAACAACCTCATCGCAGAGTTCAGCAATGAGCCCGAGATTGTGGGATACCAGCATGATGGTGGAATTGAACTCGGACCGCGCTTCGCGAAGCAAATGGATGATTTGTGCTTCCATCGTCACATCAAGTGCTGTAGTCGGCTCATCGGCGATGAGCAGAACCGGGTCCATCAGCAGGGCCATCGCAATGCCGGTACGCTGTCGCATACCACCACTGAACTGATGGGGGTATTGCATGATTCGTTGGTCCGCGTCCGGAATGCCGACCCTGCTCATCAATCTGATGGCGGCCTGTGTCTTGTCTTTCTGCGACATACCGGTGCGTCGATATAGAATGTCTGACATCTGGGTGCGATAGTCGTGAACCGGTATCTGAGAAGTCATCGGGTCCTGGAATACCATCGACACTTCCTCTCCGCGAAATTTACGCAGCCCGTCCGAGTCATATCGCAATACATCGCCGTCCCTATACTGGATTTTCCCACTCTGCACGATGCCATTGGCCGCTAGCAGACGCATGACAGTCCAGATCAGCGTACTTTTCCCGGAACCGCTTTCACCCACGACACCAAGGATTTTCCCCTTCGACACCTTCATATCGATGTCCCTCAGAGCATGAACATACCCATGCGGTGTTCTGAAGTCCACATTCAATCCGGCAATTTCCAACAGGGTTTCTGACATTTATCTGTTTCCACGAAGTTTGGGGTCGAAAATATCTCTGAGTGATTCACCAAGGAGTGTGAATCCGAGCGTGGTCAGTACGAGTGGAACACCACCGGCAATGACCAGCCACGGCGAGGTCCGGATTACCAGATAACCTTCATTCAGGATCGTGCCCCAGCTTGATGTGGGTGGCAGCACACCCAATCCGAGAAAACTCAGTCCAGCCTCGATTGTGACCACGACGGGAACATCCATCGCGGCAAGAATCAGCAGGGGACCGATAACATTCGGCATCACATGATGGAACAGGGTTGTCATCGCATTGGCTCCGAGCGAGCGTTCAGCCAGTATGAATTCCGTGTTCTTGAGCGCGAGCGTACTGGTGCGCGCGAGCCTCGCGTAGCCAGGAATACTTGTGACTATGACGATGGTCAGGACCAGATTCAGACTCGGACCCAACAGGGACACCGCTGCAAGTGCGAGTACAATCGTTGGGAACGAACGGATGGTGTCAAAAAAGATCAAAAGAGCGTTATCCAGCCAGCGCGGTCCATAACCCGCTATCATACCCAGTGCCAGACCGATCAGCAATGACGCCGATACACCGATCGCAGCGACCATCAGTGCGACTCGCCCGCCATACAGAACCCGGGAGTAGATGTCCCGCCCCAGTTGATCGGCACCTGCCCAATGTTCTGCGGTTGGTCCACTCAGACGAGCCGGAATGTCGATCTTTGCCGGATCATGGGTTGCCAGAATTGGAGCAAACAGGGCACTCGCCACAAATGCCAGGACCAGAATCAATCCCAAAATACCCTGACCATCACGGGCAAAAAGCTTCAGACGCCCCCACTTCTTTCGGTCTGTATTTTGGTCGGTGTTCATCATTGTCAGGATTGCTCGATCAGAGATTTTCCCGGACCCTCGGATCGAGCAGGGACACCACAATATCAGCGATTAGGGTGACAAATACGTAGAGCGCGACCGTTACCAGTACCGCACCTTGGACCACCGGGAAGTTTCGTGCCAGTACCATGTTGTAGATGATCTTGCCGATACCGGGTCTCGCAAAAATTATCTCGGCGAAGACTGTCCCCGAAAGCAAGGCACCGAATCCGACTCCGATCAGGGTAATTGTTGGCAGGATCGCGACTTTCAACGCATAGCGAAATATGATCGTACGTGTCGTGAGCCCGAACGCATATGCCGAGCGGACGTAGTTTTCCCCCATCACTTCCAGCATGGATGCGCGCACCATGCGCGCCAGATATCCAACCCAGCCGAGCCCGACAGCGAAAGCTGGTAGGATAAGGTGTTCGATCTGATCCGCGACATCGCCCTTTTCACCGGCACCGATGACGGGCAACAGGTTTAGGTGAATCGCGAAAATCAGGATTGCCCAAATTGAAACGAGAAACGACGGTATGGCAATGGTACCGATTGAGACGATACCGGTGATACGGTCCAACCAGGTATTCGGATACACAGCTGACATGCAGCCGAGTGGAATCCCGAGAGCGATTGCCCAGCCGAGCGAAGCGACTGCGAGGATGATGGTGTAGGGGAGTTGTTCGAGCAGTGTCAGCGTTACGCTCTTGTTGTTGAAGACATCGGTTCCGAGATCACCTTGCAATACGTTGCCCAGGAAAATCAGAAACCGGGTGACGACAGGCTTGTCGAGCTGCATTTTTGCAGCATAGGCTGCCTGTACTTCAGGTGTCGCCCGAGGCCCCAACGCGATACTCACCGGATCTCCCGGGATTGAGTTCAGCATCAGGAACAGCGTGAGTATCGCCAGAAATATGATCAGTACGGACAGTCCAATCCGCTTGACGATGTAGAGGATCATGTAGCCGGACCCGGCACAGACAGCCGCCGACGGTCGGAGAAGACTGTCGGCGGCCAAATGGTCAGAGGTTAGGAGAAATAAGCCAACTGCATCTCGCCGGATGGCGCGAATTGCGCATTGATGTCTGCCCGGTGAATGAACACTTCCGGTTCATGTGTGAGCCAGACATACGCACCTGTGTCCTCCATGATCTGTTGCATTCGCAGATAGATCTCTGTGCGAACCTCAGGATCGACTTCTGCGATTCCCTCGGCATACAGGGTCTCGAACTCATCAGACGACCAGCGCTCCCAGTTCCATACACCGACCTGATCTCTTACGAACCACTGCATGGGCTCGAATGGATCCGGTCCTGAACCGTAGCGCATCAACCAGATTTCCAGTTCTTTCCAGGTGTCTCCCTTGCTTTCCTGTCCCATTTCCCAGAAAGGTCCTGCGTCCAGCGGGAGAACCGTAACGTTGATGCCGACGTCGGCCAGATTTGCCTGAATGATGGTTGCTGCCAGTATTCGTTCCTGGTTGTTAAGTGTTCGCAACGTCAAATCAAGACCATCGACGCCCGCGTCTGCCAGCAGGTCCCGAGACTCCTGCGGATTGAATGAGTAACTTGCAGCAGTTCTGCGGCCAGTCAGCCCCGGACAGACAACGCCGAACGACGGCTCCGCGGTTCCGGCGTAAGCGCCTTCGATGATGGCAGCCTGATCGACAGCCCTTTGGATCGCCTTGCGAACCCTGATATCCTGAAGTTTCGGATGTTCGGTATTCATACCCAGCCACATATACTGCAGCGCACCGGCCGTTGTCAGGGCGGCACCTTCCGGCAGTGCCTTCCGATATCGCGCGAGTGCATTGGATGACACTTGCGCGCAATCGAGCTCTCCTGCCTCAAATGCCAGAGCGGAGGATTCATCTTCTACGACGATACGAGCGGTGATCGTATCGAAGTGGGGAGCGTCACCGGTCCATTCGGGGTTTCGGGTCAGTATTACATTTTGACCTTGGGTCCATTCAAATACATAAGGTCCGCAAGTCGCTGGCGGTTCCATGGTGTATTTACCGCCTACACTCTCGGTCGCAGCCTTGCTGAGAATGATTCCGGTCCCTGAAGCCAGTGTAGTATTCATGAACGGAGAGAATGGTTGACTGAGCACAATCGTTCCGTTGTATTTGTCTTTGATCTCGACGTGGGAGAATGCAGAATAGTCACCCTTCCATTCACTCTCGGTCATGCGGGCGTAACTGAACGCGACATCCTCGGTGGTAAGTTCTCCGAATCCGTTGGACCACATCAAGCCCTGCTTCAGAGTGAACTCGATATGGGTAGAATCGACAGGTTCAATTCGCTCTACGAACGGTGATGGAACCCAGCTCTGGTTGCCGTAGTGTGCCAGTGCCGGCATACAGCACCAGTTGATGTCGTTATTCGGATGTCCGCCAACGTAGTAACCTGGGTCCAGGCTATCGGCATCCCGATTGAAACGGACAACCAGGTTCTTGCCGTCTGCAGAAAAAGATATTCCAGGATATAGTCCCGTCAACCCGGCGGTACCGGCAAATGCAGCTGCCTGCATGAATCGGCGTCTTGAAATCGAATATGATTCCATCTTAAGTCCTCCATACGTAATGATCAAAATTCCCAAAAATTGAAACAGTGTCGACTTGAACAGTCGTTCTCATTCATTTTAATTTGAATAGAATAATACGACACATTAGGTTATTTGTTCAATCGTTCGTTATTGGTATGGGATTTCCATCGGCAATCGTTCCAATTTCCGATCGTCGGATAAATGTAGTCGCAAGATGTCCGAATGACTGGATTGCCATTTCGGATGATCAGCTGTCCTGTCTAAAAGTTTTTTGTGCAATACGACCTGCTATGATTGGAGTAGTCATGCTCAACACGAGATTTCCCAGGCTGTTGGGAGATATCGGAAATCCGGAGACGTTCAGCGATCGGGTCATTTACGAAGTAGTCGAGCCCGCGACTGTACCGGAAGTTGTATCATCCGCGCCCTTAGACAGTTCGCTGAAGGCAGAATTCCGACGAGCCGCGAGGAAACTCGAAGAGAGGGGAGCGACTGTCATCGGGACAAGTTGCGGCTTTCTGATTTCAATGCAGGATGACCTTCAGTCAGCGGTGAGCATTCCGGTACTGACTTCCTCAATTGTTCTGATGCCGGAAATTCGCCAACGGTTTGGCACGGACGCGATTGTCGGCGTCCTCACATTTGATGACAAGATATTGGGTGAGCCATGCTACCGTGACTATCTGGACAGCAACTGTGTACTGGGCGGGTTACCGAGAGACGGCGAGTTGTTCGAGTGTATCCGAGGTGACCTGCCGACATTCGATCCGGATCGGGCAGTTGACGAGGTGCTTCTTTGCACATCCAAATTGGTTGAGGCCACTCCCGACATCGATCTTTTCCTGATCGAATGTACAAATATTTCACCGTATAAGGAAACCTTACGAGAGACTTTTGCACGCCCGGTGATCGACTTGGTCGATGCGATTCGGGAAACTGCATCTACGTTCGATCGGGAAGGCAGGTCAGTTTGACATGGCGTTTGGCAGATAGGTTGCGATTTCAGGGAACATCAGCAATATTCCGACCGCAACAATCATCAGCATGAACATTGGCGCAGCCGCGCGCGCGATGAATGCCATATCTTTACCGGTCATGTCCTGCAAAACAAACAGGTTGAATCCGACAGGGGGTGTGATCTGTGCCATCTCAACTGCGATCATCAAAAATATACCGAACCAGATCATGTCAAATCCGGCACTTCGTGCAAGCGGTTCGATGACCGCCATGGTCAGTACCACTGACGAAATGCCGTCAAGGAAGCAACCCAGCACGATATAGAACACCAACAGGGCGAAGATCAGCATCCAGGGAGACAATGCCAGTTCAGCGATCCATTCCGCCAGACTGCGCGGCAATCCTGTAAACCCCATCGTGAGCGACAGGAAAGTCGAGCCCGCCAGAATAAATGCGATCATTGCGCTCATGCGTGTCGCACCAAGCAGCGAGGCAATGAATGTTTCCCGATTCAGCGAACCCTGCAGTGCAGAAAGTATCAGTGCGCCGATAACACCCAGCACTGCGGCTTCGGTTGCGGTGGCAATGCCTACATAAATCGAACTCATCACTCCGGTGATCAGCAATACAACCGGAATCAACTGCAGCACATCTTTGAACTGGCCGATCTTGAGAGCGGATTGCCCCGTCTCACGCTGTTTGGTAATCACTCCCCAGACTGTCACATAACCCATGAACAGCATGGCGAGCATGATGCCGGGCAGAATACCTGCGATGAATAGTTTGGCGATTGACTCGTTGACCGTTACACCATAGATGATGAGGGTGATAGACGGTGGTATCAGCAGTCCCAGTGTACCTGCCCCTGCCAAGGTTCCGATAATCATCCGATCCGGATACTTCCGAGCCTTGAGTTCGGGGATCGACATTTTCCCGACGGTGGCGACGGTTGCCGCTGAAGAACCCGAGATCGCCGCAAAAACCGTGCATCCGGCAATATTCACATGCAACAGCCCACCAGGCAGTCGCCACAACAGCGGTGAAAGTCCCTTGAACAGGTTTTCAGACAATTTTGTCCGAAACAGAATTTCACCCATCCAGATAAATAGCGGCAGAGCGGTGAGAGTCCAGCTTGAAGCTCCGCCCCACATTGTGGTTACCATGGCGTCTCCGACCGGTCGATCGGTAAACAGCAGCATGCCCACTGTTGCAACGCCGATCAGGCTTATCGCGATCCACACGCCGGATCCCAGCAGAAAGAACAGCACGAACAGAAATACCACGATCAGCGTGAACTGCTCCATGACTACACCTTCAGTCTGAATCGTTCAAGCAGAAACTTGACGAAATTGTGAATGATGCATATTGCCAATATTATTGATCCGACCATCACGAAAGCCTGAGGCTTCCATAGAAGAATCGCGTCCGCACCTTCACTGTATTCTTCAAATTTCCAGGAAAGGTAAACCAGTTTGACGAGGAAAAAAGCGAGATACACCGTTGTGACGGTAGCAACTGCCAGGCACCAGAACTCGGCGTACCAGCGTTTGGACTCGTTCAGATGGGAGATGATCAGCTCGACCCTGATGTGGCCTTTGTTTTGGAAGGTGTAGGCGAGCGCGAGAAAACTGCTCGCGGCCATGGCGTAGCCGGAGTATTCCGTCAGGCCTGGGATGTACATCGACAACATCCTAGTCGCTATGTTTGCTGCTACCAGCAATCCGATAGCGATCAGGCACAGTGCGGCAACATAACCGCTGACGCGATATAGCCGCGCCAGCGCATTGTCCAGCCTGACGAAAAACTCTCTCATCGGCAACCGGGGTCTATATCCCGGAACCGGTCAGTTACATCGAGTTATAGGAATCGACGACGGATTTGCCTTCGTCACCGGCTTTTTCGAACCAATCGCTCGTCATGGTCTCACCGATGGCCTTGAAGTCAGCTACCAACTCTTCACTGGGAGCGGAAATTTCCATTCCGTTTGCTGCCAGCTGCTCTTTGTACCAGTTAGCGAGCTCTTCTGCTTTGTCCCATCCGGCCTGTTCGGCCATGGCAGCTGCACCGATAACGACTCCCTGAGTGGCTGCATCAAGCGTGCCCCATGCTTCCAGGTTGACGATCACCATGTTCTTGGGCAACCAGGCCTGGACATCGTACCAGTACTTGACATGCTCCCACAGTTTTCGGTCATATCCTGTAGAACCGGAAGAAATCATGCTTTCCGCTACACCGGTAGCGAAGGCTTGAGAAATTTCAGCTGCTTCAATTTTGGTGGGAACCGCACCCATCAACTCAGCCAATTTGGACGTTGCTGCGTTGTAGGCTCGAAACTTGACACCCTTCATATCAGCAGCGCTGTTGACCGGATTGGCGTTATACAGTCCTTGGGGTGGCCATGGTACAGCGTATAGCAACTTCAATCCTTTGCTTTCAAGCACTTCTTCCATGACTGGTTTTGAAGCTTGGTACAGTTTCCAGGAAGCCTCAAAACTGGTCGCCAGGAATGGCAGTGCATCGATTTCAAAGATCGGGTGTTCGTTGCCCAGGGCAGAAATCAGACGCTCCCCGATCGGAGCCTGACCGGTCCTGACCGCGCGAAATATCTCGCCACCCTTGTAAAGCGATCCGCTGGGATGCGTTACAACTTCCAACTCGCCACCCGTCGCCTGCGTGATTGCCGCGGCAAAATTGGTTGCGTTCACTGAATGGTAGTTGGTGGCCGAATAAGCCAGCGGCATGTCCCATTTCTCCGCAACGGCGTACGACCCTGCAAGTGCAAACACTGCCGCGATGACCCCGCATGACAGTCTTTTCAGAAAATTAAATTTCGTCATAATTCAGTAACCTCCTTGTATGACAACCTATTCAGATTATGTAGTGAAAACTAGACCTTGTATGTTAAACCGTGTTCAAAAGTCATTTCATATTTTACTCGAAATGGATTCCGCCAAACTTACTGGGCAAGGTTGAATTAAAGACCAAGTTCAGTGATGGGATATATCCACGTCTTCGCCCGAAATGATCCGATGGTGGAGCTGCATGTCGATATTGCCGCCACTGACCAGTGCGACGGTCGAGCCCTTTGGAATGAATTTACGTGCAAGCAATGCTGATATTCCGACTGCGCCGGCACCTTCGATGATTTGTTTATCTTCCCAGTAGGCGTGACGGATCGCCTCAGAAATTTCCTTTTCACTGACGAGTATCAACTCGTCGACCAGTGTTTGCACTGCGTCGAATGTAAAGTCGTTGTCCAGTCCAATTCCTCCGCCCAGTGCATCGGCGAGCGAAGGTAGTTCTTCAACTTCAATGGGTTTACCAGCCTGAATACTCTCATACATTGCCGCACCGTGTTCCATGGTGACCCCGATTATTTGTATTTTCGGATTGATCGCTTTCAGAGCGATTGCGATACCAGCGATCAAGCCGCCCCCGGAAACCGGAACCAGGACTGACTGGAGATCTTCGACCTGTTCGGATAGTTCGAGGCCGATCGTGCCCTGGCCGGATATGACATCGGGATGGTCAAACGGAGATAGGTAGGTAAAACCTTCGGATACTACCATTTCGTCTACCACGATCTGGGCCTCATCCTGGGATTTGCCGATAATCTGCACCTCCGCGCCGAGTGCCTTGATTGCGTCAATCTTGTTTCGTGGAACCAGTGATGACATACATACAATGCAGCGTACGCCAGCGAGTGCTGAAGCGTACGCGAGCCCACGTCCATGATTACCGGAAGAGACACAGATTACACCTTTCTTCCTCTGGTTGTCACTGAGTTTTTTTACTGCATGAACTGCGCCGCGAATTTTGAAACTGCTGATTAGCTGTTGATTTTCAAGTTTCAGGTAAACGGGGAAATCTGTGATTTTTGTCAGGGATATTGACGGAACCAACCGCGTAAACTGACAGTCGTTCGGAATGACTTCGCGGGCTGTCTTGATATCGGAGAGATTGATTGACATGACGTTAAATCGGAATTTTTCTATAGGGCCGACGAAACTGACCGGGTAATCTGATAATCGGATTGCTAGGTGGGTTACTGATTCTGAGAACGCCTATTGTACAAGTCTTTTTCGACTGTCTCGCCGTTTAGAAACACAGCAATGGGTGACGTTACAATTTTTACTTTGGTGGAGCTTATTAGAACCAGTTTAAATTGTCGTTGAAAATTCGCGCTTGAAGAATATGGTCTATAATTATTTAGTTTACAGAAAAGACACGCAACCTATTGGCGGTACGGTTGATTATTTCAATGGCGAGACCATATATCTGATTGTAGCCGCACTCATTACGGTAGCAATGAATGACGGGTTTAAGCGTATCGCCGATCTATGAGAGAATCAATCTGTGAATCAATTCATATACCTGATTCGGAGTTCAAATGGAACATAGCAGAGAGCCAGAACTGAAAAACCTCATTATCAAGGGTAAGCGACAGGGATTTCTCACCTACGAAGAAATCAATGACCACCTTCCGGATAGGTTGAGTGACGTGGAGCACGTTGAGTCCATTGTCAACATGCTCAATGAGATGGAAGTCGAGGTGCTCGACGCACCACCTGATCCAGACAGCCTGATTCTCAATGCAGAAGAAAGCATGGATGAGGAGAATGTCGCGGAAGAAGCTGAAGAGGTATTGAAGAGCGAATTCGGAAGCACGACCGATCCGGTTCGAATGTATATGAGGGAGATGGGTGCGATTGACCTGTTGACTCGAGACAAGGAAATTGAGCTGGCCAAACGTATTCAATCAGGACTGCATCAGGCAAAGGAAGCGTTGTCTACGTGTCCGCTTGTCTTTGAAAGACTCATCTACATGTTTGATCGAATCGAAGGCGAATCGATGCGGATTACGGAACTCTTTACGGGATTCGTATCCGACGTCAAGAGGCCGATTGTTTCCAATGACGATGAAGAAGATGAGCGAATTGGATTCAACAACCTGCTCGAAATGAAAGAGCGGGCAAGGAAAGTTCGTACACATTACAAGAATCTGCACATTGCGATTGCAACTGAACCCGACGGCATTCGAAGCAACAAAGCCAGTAAGTACCGGAGTTATCTTGTCAATCACTTTTTGGAATTCAAATTCGTACGAAAGCAGCTTGATGACATGTTTCAGGTTGTTCACGATACCGATAAACAGCTCAAGGAAAAGAGCAAAATGCTCGAACAGATCTGTATCGGTAAGGTGCGAATTCCACGACAGCAAGTGATGGATGTGCTGCAGACCCAGATAACACATCGTAATCTGTTTTCATTGCTCAAGGCATTGTGCGACGAAAAACAGGGAGAGGAGTTGGAGAGCTATCGAGAGGAAATTTCAGAGATCCGCAATCGTCTGAAAAAATTCGAGATGCGTCTGGGAATACCGATTGAGGAATTCAAGGAAATTCGTCGAAACGTTTCAATTGGCGAAACGCGGGCCAATCGGGCAAAGAAAGAAATGATCGAGGCGAATTTGCGCCTGGTGGTGTCCATTGCGAAGAAATACAACAACCGGGGACTTGGCTTTCAGGACCTGATCCAGGAAGGAAATATCGGGTTGATGAAAGCCGTCGACAAGTTTGAGCACGAACGGGGTTTCAAATTCTCCACTTATGCGACTTGGTGGATTCGCCAGGCGATCACCCGTGCTTGCGCTGACCAGTCACGAACCATTCGGGTTCCGGTTCACATGACTCAGACTCTGAGTACGCTGACTCGAATTCAGCGGGAAATCAGGCAGGAGGAGGGTCGCGAGGCGACCGTCGAGGAGCTTGCGCTGAGAATGGAGGTGAGTGAGGACAAGGTACGAAAGGTGCTCAAGATCCCCAAGGAACCGCTGTCTATGGAATCTCCGACCGGCGAGGATGAGGATTCGCATGTCGGTGACTTTATCGAAGACAAATCGGTACGTGCTCCATTGGAAGTGGCAACCGAAGCCGGACTGCGCGCGGCGACCGATGCAGCTTTGAATTCTTTGTCCGACCGAGAGGCGAAAGTCCTGCGGATGCGATTTGGAATCGGGATGCCGACTGACCACACACTGGAAGAAGTAGGGCAGCAGTTTGATGTGACCAGAGAAAGAATTCGTCAGATTGAGGCGAAAGCAATCCGTAAGCTGCGCCACCCGTCCAGGTCCGAAAACCTGAAGCCATTTATTGATTCCTGATTCCGTTCGCTGAACGCTGATTGACAACTTTGCTGTGAAGTAGCGTCTTGTTCAGTCTGCACTATGTTGCAGTCGACAGAATTGGATCAAGGGAGTTGGGCTACTCGGTCACTTCACATGGAACTGAACATATTGAATTCCATTTCAGTTCCCAGTATTAAAACTTGGAGCTAGTCGACTAGTGCCCCTTGGAAAAGTAATTTAGCGGTGAGAAATCGATACTCGTACTCTTGAGTTCGTAATAACCAGAAAGAGCAAATACCTGAGCCGATCAATTTTATTTCGTTGCTTCTGCTACCGTACGCTCAGATTCAATTTTCAGTTTGCTTGGCACGTCTTTGTGAAAGGTATGGGATGACCACAGTTCACCGAGATTGAAACTTACCGCCTCAAATGGCGGCAACGAAACAGACGCATCCTCGAACAGCCTGTCGATCAAAACCCACTCTGTGCCGCGCAATGCAAATGTCTCCAACGAGCGGGCGATAGGATCCACAAACCAAAGATAGGGAATTCCCTCGCGGGTGTAGACCGCCTGTTTGTCGCCCATGTCAAGTTTCCGGGTGGATGGCGAAAGCACCTCGCAGACTCAGTCTGGAGCGAGTGTGAAGTAAGCTGTATCCGGTAACCGGGGCATTCGCTCCTTTCGCCATCCCCCGATATCAGGTACTACAATATCCTGACCCAAGAGAAGTTCAGGTTCGGTAAGAATCCACCAGCCGCCCGGACCGCCGTTACCTACATAAAATAGTTGGGTGATGAAACTCACGAGCACTGAGTGGGCTAAGGCATGGGGTGGTGCCGGTCTCGGGTGGGTGTATAACTTGCCATCGACAACTTCCGCTACCATATGTGGTGGTGTATCCAGCACATCTTGATAGGTCGCTCGGGGCGGAGATGTCTCAACTCCATTTTCTCGCAAATTTTTCATCGTATCGTTTGCCTTCAATATCTTTTCGGCTCATAGTCAGTTCGTCCAAGAGTATGGCACCGACCACATATCAAATTGAAACAAAATGGTTTCATGGCAGAGATCATCATTTGACACCGCTACTGCTCAATAAGCTCTAACTGTTTCAGCTACTTCTTGAGTTAAGGTTCATTTTAGCAAATTGCTCTGGTTCAATTTATTTGGGTAGCAATTCAGGCGGCTCCCACAAAAGAATGGTCGTCGTCAATGACTGAAAATTCACAAGATAACAGAACTGAAACGAAAATCTTCGCAAACTCACTTGATAAACAAACGCGAAATCCATAAAATAAATATGGGTTTTCTGTCAAAACTGCAAAAATCCATGCTCATAGTTCTCTTGGACAACAGCACAGAATGCTCATAGTAGATTTTAGGAAATTTGATAGGAAGTTAAGTATATCTGTTGTGAAACATGATCAGTTTTTCCGCCGGCATCCGGTCTTTACCGGACAGGAGCTCGCCGCTCATCTTGCGGCGCGCGGCACGGTAGGGGACAGAGGCCAAGAGGCACTATTGGCTTACTACACCCGGGTCGGCCGTGTCCTTCGGGTACGACGAGGATTGTATGCTGTAGTCCCTCGGGGAGCCGAACCGAAGTCCTATCCAGTTGACCCGTATCTCGTTGCTACCAAGTTGACTAGGGACGCGGTGCTCTCCCATCACGCTGCTTTAGAGTTACACGGTCGGGCTTACTCCGTCTGGAATCAAATGGTCTACTCCGCATCTCGGCCTATTGGATCGCTGAGGTTCCGTTCAAACGAGTTTCGGGGTGCCAAGTTTCCCGAGGCGCTTCGCCGCTCTGGGACGGAAAATTTTGACGTACAGTTCCGTGAACGCTCTGGGGTGCGAGTGCGCGTTACCAGTTTGGAAAGGACACTGGTGGACGCCCTGCATCGCCCAGATCTAATGGGTGGCTGGGAGGAAATATGGCGTTCCCTGGAATCAGTGGAGTTCTTCAATTTCGATCGGGTTATGGAATATGTTTTATTACTCGGCAACGCGACCACGGCCGCGAAAGTAGGGTTCTTTCTTGACCAACAGCGAGACGCTCTTATGGTCGACGAGAGTTATCTCAACCTTCTTCGCAAGCGATGTCCGAAAAAACCACATTATCTGGACCGTAGTGGGCGAAAATCTGGTCGTCTGGTGGCAGATTGGAACCTCGTGGTTCCGAACGAAGTGCTTGAACGTTCGTGGGGAGATGTCCTATGAGGATTTCTCATGAGATTCTGGCTGCCGGAGCCGAGATACTAATGAAGTCAGTACGGCTGCTGACTCTTCT
Organism: Arenicellales bacterium; assembly: GCA_963666625.1. Taxonomy (GTDB): domain Bacteria; phylum Pseudomonadota; class Gammaproteobacteria; order Arenicellales; family JAJDZL01; genus JAJDZL01. The sequence goes on along the minus strand of OY762925.1, from coordinate 664,229 downwards.
CGAAGCCATTCGCGATCATCCCTTGCTCGAGTGGAAAGCACTCAACGTACGACAGCACAAGGAATTGACCTGACTGCCGCGCCATTCCAATGGAATCTGCTGATCGATGCAGTTTTTCTGATGTTCGATTGCGACCGATTGCTTCTCAAGGCGAGTTAGTTGATATTCAAAAATCCATTTGATCAACGATTGAATATGATTGACTTTAAATCCCGCTGAGTTTAGGCAGCTTTCTGTCTGAATAAAGTGGCCAAAATCTAGTCGACAGAGTTATCTTTGCCTGCCTTTTCAGCTCGTCTCGCCCGCAGACTTGGTAGAACAATAAGAATTACAGCAATTGCAAGTAATGCAAGCGTCATTGGTCGTTCTACAATAAACGCTGGACCGTCATATAGCTGCATGGAACGCGCAAAGTTGTCTTCCAGCATTGATCCGAGAATAAACCCGATTAATACAGGTGCCAGCGGATATCCGGCCATTCGCAGTGCTGTCGCTACGACTCCCATACCAGTCAATATCAGAAGTTCAGTAGCATTGTTCTGGCCGATATAGGCGCCCATCAGGGTAAAAAACAGAATGAACGGTATCAGGTAGTTGCGTGGAACACTAAGTACTTTGGCAATATATGGAATGAGTGGCAGATTCAGGATTAACAGTATGACGTTGCCGAGGTACATCGAGATGATCACAGCCCAAAATATGGATGGATTGTCGATCATCAATCGGGGACCGGGCGCGACATTCAGCGCAATCAAGGCACCCAGCAGAATTGCAGTCGTTCCAGAACCCGGGATACCTAGAGTGAGCAGAGGTACAAAAGAGCCGGTAACAGCCGCATTGTTAGCGCACTCTGGTGCTGCAAGCCCCTTTAGCGAGCCCTTGCCAAATTGCTTCTGCTCCTCTTTGCTGGCGATGTTTCGCTCAACTGCATAGCCCAGAAACGACGATATCGTCGCACCTGCACCCGGCAACACACCAATCAAGAACCCCTGAATCGATTGTCGGCCTATGACAGGGGCAATCGTTTTGGCTTCGCGCTTCGATATTCTCAACCCCCTTATCTCGCCGGTGCTTTCCCCTTTCTTTTGCGATCGCGTTGGATCTAGGATCAGAAAAATCGCTTCCGGTAAAGCAAACATTGCCATCGCTAGCGTGATGAATCCAAACCCGGTTTGCAAGTCTTGAATTCCCATCGTGAATCGCGGCAGATTGAATAGCACGCCTTCACCGACCGTCGCCATAATCAGTCCAAGCAACGCCATCATCAGTGCTTTTGCTATTTGTCCGGAACCGGCAAAAGCCGCAATTGCGGACAGTCCGACTACCATGAGCGCAAAATATTCAGCCGAGTGGAACAGCAGCGCGACAGTGACCAAAGCGGGTGCGAAAATCATCAGCAATATCGCCCCGAACGTGCCTCCCGCAAAGGATGCAATCGCAGCAACAGTCAGTGCTTTTCCCGCCTTTCCCTGACTCGCGAGCGGGAATCCGTCAAAACTGGTCGCGACGGTTGCGGAAACCCCAGGAGCATTGATCAGAATCGATGAGGTTGAACCGCCGAAGATAGCTCCGTAATAGACACCGGCCAGTAGTATCAGTGCGGCGGATGGGTCCCCGATCGTGATCGCAATCGGAATCATGATCGCGATGATTGACATCGGACCAAGTCCGGGAAGCATTCCTATGAAAGTACCGATCAGGCATCCGCCTACCACCATCAGGAGATTGATTGGTGTAAATGCAGCTGATAGCCCCAGTAATATACCTTCGATCATGGTCCGAATTTCTTAGAGGAATATGCTCGGCAAAGGTCTCATGTAGACACCCAATACGCCGTCCACAAGGTACCAGACGATTCCACTCGCCAAGATTGCGATAAAACACATCAGTAGCCACTTTCTTTCGCCCAGAATGGCTGCGGCCGTCACAATGAACAGTGTGGTCGAAATCAGGAAACCGACGGGTCGTAAAATCAGGGCGTAGACGACCATGAGACCCAACAACAGGACAGCCTGTCCTAATTTGTAATCGGTAAGTCGGCGGTAGTCGATTTCTATCTTTGCGGTGCCGCGGGATCTTTCGAATCCCAGAACGATCCACAAACTTACCAGAATTCCAAGCACGCTTAGAACTTTTGGGAATGTGCTCGGCCAGATCGGATTGCGCTGCATGATCGGCGCCAACCCGTGATCCATGGTAAAAAACGCGGTGTATCCGTAAATCGCACACATCACCAGAAAAATTAATGCAATGTAGCGGTCGAGTCCCATGTTAACTTACCGCACAGGATGATCACGCCCGCATCATGCGGGCGTGATCACGGAAATTACCAACTCACAGAAATCCCAGTTTTCGCATCAGGTCGCCGATGACCGTTTCCTGATTCTCCAAGAATGCACGAAAATCGTCTCCGGAGTTATGGACATTCACCCAGCCGTTGCGGGCGCGTACATCTTCCCATTCCTGTGTATCGTACATTTTTGTCAAAACATCCTGATACATTGCCAGTGTTTCGTCCGGCAGTCCGGGAGCTCCGAAAAATCCACGCCAGTTGACAAACATCGTATCGATGTCTTGTTCTTTCATGGTGGGCGCGTCTTCGAAAGCAGAAACTCGTGCGTCCGATGTTACACCGAGAATTTTGACTTCGCCTGCGTTCGCAAGTGCGACGGCTTCCGAAAACCCGGTACTGAGTGCGGCGATCTCACCAGACAGCAATGCGGCCATTGCCTTTCCGCCAGCATCGTAGGCAACGTACTTGACGTTGGTCGAGTCCACTCCGGCGGCTTCAAATACCATTGCGGCAACCAAGTGGTCCATTCCACCCTGCACAGATCCACCACCGATCGCAGTACCTCGTGGATCGGAATTGTAGACAGAGAGCAGATCACCCATAGAATTCAACGGGCTGTCTTTGGCCACAACGATCGCTGCGTAATCGCCAATCGTTCCAGCGATCAGTGTGAGGTCGCGGAAGTTATGAGGGAAAACGCCCGTCAGAGAACGAATTACGATCGGAGTCGAATTGACCATCATCGTTCCGTGATTGCTGTCGGCATTTTCGATCAGGAAACCGATAGCCTTACCGCCACCGCCACCTGACATATTTTCATAACTAGCTTTCCCGACCAACCCTGATTTCGTCAGTGCTTCACCGGTACCGCGTGCGGTGCCGTCCCAACCGCCGCCAGCACCACCAGGAATCAGGAAATGAATGCTGTCGACAACTTGGCTCGTTGCAGAGAAACTGATACCCAAAGACAAAATCGCACTGAAAACTGCGTAAATCCAAGGTGATCTTATCCGAGATTTTTTCATATTAAATTCCTCGTTGGTTTGAATTTGATCAAGGCGTTCATTTTACTTTTAAACCATTCGGCATTCGACGAAAATACATATTATTGGGACTCAACACTTATTGGTTCCGAAGCCGGAGAAATGAACGAGAAATAGTTTGAATGCCCCAAGATTTGCAGTCAAAGCATATCCTATCCAGCAATTTGGAATCTTGAGTAAATTAATTTCTCGTTCGCCGTAATTCGCTGGCTTTTTCTCGCATGGTTTCCTTTAATCTATCGTGGGATTCCGAGGTGCCGTCGTGAAACGAACCAAAAAACCTATCAAATGGAAATTCTCGTCCACCGTAGTTGCAATGAATGAATCGATGGTGCATCTGGTGATGAAAAGTGCCAAGTGATAGTATTTTGCGATCATTTTTCACTATTGAGTGGTAACCGGTGTGAGTCGTCGCTGCAGTCAGTGCAAAATACTGCATGTGGTACAGAAGATGTATGGGATGAGACAAAATGATCCAGTGAATAAGTGCGGAACCGAGGAACAGCAAGTGTTCAATCGGATGCATGGATAGTCCAGACCATGGACCGACATTGTAATTTCGGTGATGGACATGATGGGCTAATTTATAAAGTGGTTTCCAATGTAGCCAACGGTGAATCAAATAGAAATAGAAACTCTCCCAAATCGGGACAAGAAAAAATATTGCAACAAACCAAACCGGATTTTGAGACCATTGCATGACTTCAATGTATCCGTTGGCAAATCCCCAGATTATCAATGCCTCGTAGCCGGTCCAGATAGTTACACCACTCACAATAGTCCAAAACATGTTGTCCAACACCTGGTCCCCAAAAGTGAATGGACGGCCTTTGCCAAATGCTCTGCTATGGTATCTTCGACTTTCTTTTTGAACGCGTAATACGTAAAAATAAAGATGAAGACCGCCCGCAACGATCGTCATCAGAACGAAGTTCCGCAACCACATTGACGATATCCAGTCGAAACTGAAATTTCTGGCGATATCAAGCGACGGTTGAAAATAAGTCCATGAAATATACGCAGTCGCAACGATTATAAGTTTCTCCGAAATCGGGAACCAGCTTCGCAAAAACCAATTCAGAACTTTGAGAAGACTGATGGGCCATTCAAATAACGGTGAGACAGGTAATGGAACGTCAGGTCGATAGTTCCATTGGGGTAAACCTTCGCGCTTGGCGCGTACAGAGGAGGAGTTCGTGTCGGTAATCACTGGCTACGACAAACAAATCAAGTAGACACTACTTTTTTTATACCATTCTACGATAACTGATGATGAAGTGAGTATTTACTTGCACTAAACAGTTGAGTCTTTGAAATAGCAGACAATCCGATATTTCATTCTACGGCAGTTAAACACATTCCAATGTTTCGATCAGAATCGAAATTGGGCTGAAGTAATTTACTGAAGATAAAATTTCTGATTGTGATCAGTGTACCGCATGAATGTAAGGTTGATATCCAAGTGTTCATGGAACAAACAACTGCGATGGAAACTTGGTGGCCAGGGACAGAATCGAACTGCCGACACGGGGATTTTCAGTCCCCTGCTCTACCGACTGAGCTACCTGGCCAAATACAGAATCAAAAGGCAATTCGCGGCTGGGAATACTGTTATGGATTGCCCCTTGGTTAACGGCGAAAATGCAGTACTAAGAATTGCATTTGAACAATGAATTGAGCGCGCAAAATTATAGATGGAAGTTGTAGGAATGGCAATAGTGTGTCCTGGTTCAAGAACCTACACATAGTGCATTCATCAACCGCTGAAGAATACTGTGTGAATCAAGAAGGTGGAACATAACCTGCAGGTTTATCAAAATCGCCGCCGAAAAGATACTTTTCCATCTGATCCTTAAGATATTTTCGGTGATCAGAATTTCCCATGCTGAGTCGTTTTTCATTGATCAGCATAGTTTGATGTTCCAACCACAATTGCCAGGCTTTCTGCGAAATCTGTGTTTGGATTTTTTGACCCAGTTCACCTGGAAGGGGAGGCATTGCCATTGCTGGCAGCTCCTCGCCAAGAAGCGTACATTTGACTGTTTCGGGCATAACAATTAAAAGGGTTGATAGTCTGGGAAATTATAACCAGCGCGATTGATGCCAGCCACTCCAGATTGATAATAAATGTGTCACTCATCTGGTATGGGCTCGACTCCCTGTAGTTTTGAATCGGCACCGGTACTGTTCAACCCGTCCTGCGCCTCGTACCACGTCTGTACCAACGCTCGTTTCCTTGGATTGTGGACCTTCAGGTTTCTGTGATCTTCGATAACGTGCTACCGAAGGGCAAGCTCCGTTTTGTCTAAGGGGTCTCGCTTGCTTCGGGTGTCAGTTCCTCATCTTCCGTTTTGATCTACCCGATACAGGCGACGTAATTTATTCCGTTACAAAAAACAATCAGTAGTCAAAAAAATCAATCGATTCATTCTGAAATTCGATCATGGTTACTATCATAGCAATTTGCTGACTGTTTTGATTTCCACTTTAAATTTGCATTTGCTTTAGGCGACTTCACGCGGACTGATGGTGCTCAGGGCGTCAGCATCCTTACGCGCGGCAATCTCAAGCTCATACTGGACCTGAAGGTTAACCCAGCTCCTTGCGTCGGTGCCGAAATATTGCGCCAAACGCAACGCAGTTCCCGCTGTAATTCCCCGATGACCGCGGACGATTTCGTTGATACGCGCTGGTGTCACTCCAAGAGCTTTAGCCAATGCCGTAGCAGACAGGCCGAGCGGTTCCATGAAATCGTGCTTCAGAATCTCGCCTGGATGGACAGGCTGCAGTTTATTCACGTCGTTTCCTCCAAATTGTTATCGGTGATATTCAACTATTTCCACATCGTAGGCTTCTCCTTCGACAAATCGAAAACAAAGCCTCCATTGACTATTGATTCGAATACTGTATGAACCCTCGCGATCCCCGCGTAGTGCCTCAAGCCGGTTTCCCGGCGGTACGCGCAAAAAATCAAGCGATGTGGCGGCATTCAGTTGTGCGAGCTTACGCTGAGCGACTCGCTCGAAATGAATAAAACGCCGTACCCGAACATGGTTGGCGACTCGCTCCGTGTCCTTACAGCGAAAACTCCGAATCATATACAGATTATATCGTACTTCGATATACGATATATTACAAAATACCAAGGCTTCATTTTTTGTATCAAGTGCCTTTTTGAAACACTCGACTTAATTTGAAATTCGTATACCGCGCAACCCCATACTGTATCCCGTTTTCCACGCGCAGTCGAAGCAGAATCCAACATCAGTCTTGGATAGTGACGCAGACTGAACTGTTTACCTCCGCGCATCACGAGTAGTATATCTCCCCGCCATGACGAGAATGTCCTGAGCATATTCGTGAACACGATTGGGAAAGAACAGTCGAAGTTATAAAGGGTAGGGACGAGCAATGGGTAGAATACAGGAACCAAGTAAAATACGTTGAGCCAAATTCGAGATATCTACTTCAGAGGAACTCAGATGTGTGGACGAACCTTAGAGAGTGAAGTCTCAGATACCAACAAAATACTTGGCAGTTCGCTGGAACTTCCTTGTGGCGCGATCCTGAAAAATCGACTCGCAAAGTCAGCCATGTCGGATTCGCTCGGTAACGGTGAGGGCGACCCCACTGAAGCACAGATTCGGCTATACGAAAGATGGGCGGAAGGTGGAGCCGCAGTGTCGATCATCGGTGAAGTTCAAGGTGACCCCCGCTATCCGGAAAAACCTGGAAATCTGGTGTTCGGAACACATACCGACAGGCAGGCTATCAAGTCATTGGTCAGTCGCTCTGTGATTGCAGGCGCACATCTATGGCCGCAACTCGGTCATGCCGGTGCGCTTTCACACCTGCCGATCAGTCAACCGAAAGGTCCATCTGCTCTGGACATCAAGGGATTGCGCTGTGCAGGCATGTCCACTGCAGACATCGAGGAACTACCTGACATGTATGCAAGAACCGCGACGTACGCCAAGAACGCAGGATTCAGTGGCGTGCATATTCACGCCGGACACGGTTTTTTGCTGAGTCAATTCCTGTCTCCATTGTTCAACCGCCGGAACGATGGTTACGGTGGTTCGGTCGAAGCCCGGTGCCGAATAGTGCTTGAAGTGATCAACTCGGTGAGGCGTGCCGTAGGTCCGACTTTTCCCGTCGGAATTAAGATCAACTCGACGGACAGACTGGAAGGAGGATTGACAGAAACTGACGCTTTGGAGGTGGTTCGCCTGCTCGATGAAACATCAGTAGACCTGATTGACATAAGTGGCGGAACCTACTTCCCGGGAGCGAAGGCAAGCTCTGAAGGTGCTCGGAGTGGCGAACCATACTTTCTTGATTTCGCCAGACGCGCCAAAGGGGTAACCAAAGTGCCGCTAATGCTGACCGGGGGCTTTCAACGACGTAAGCAGGCAGTGGATGCAGTTGCGAGCGGTGTTGCTGACATGGTGAGTTTAGCGCGTGCCATGGTTCTTTGTCCACGGCTTGCGGAAGTCTGGTTGGCAGAGGAAGGCGGTGATCCTGAGTTTCCGAAATTCGAATCCCCGCCTCCGGGTGCGATAACCGCATGGTATACCATGCGGATAACGGCATTGGGACACGACAGCGAGGACGCATTCACTATGAACCCGCAGCGTGCTTTAAGTGAATATGAAGAACGTGATGCTGAACGGTGCATCAGATGGCGAAAGAAGTTTTCGCAGCTACTCGAAACTGAATGAAGGTCGATACCGTAGATTGACACGCAATTTGTGCGTACTTTTTTGTTGCAACGGAACAATGATTCCTGACTCGCGTGAAAATTGTTGGAAACTAGATTGCGTCAATTTCAAGCTACACAGACCCTTCTCCTCTGGAGACTAGATCGTCAAGTGCGATATTCAGAACAGTCGAAATCTGACGATACAGGTTGAGCGAGCCAGACTTCCGGTTATTTTCGATTTGGGAAAGATAACTTTTGGACACGCCGACACGCTTTGCCAAAGAATCGAGTGTAAAACCTCGACTTTCTCGCCATGCTCGCAACGGTGACATACCGTTTAAAATTGAGTTTACTACTTCAGCTGGAACAGTTGTGCCTCCCTCATAGTCAATTAATGCTTGATCAACCGCGTAACGGTCTTCAAAGTCTTCCAGCAACGAAGTCATTTCAATGAAATCCGGAAAGGTAATACAACGTACTCTGGTTCTTCACCATTCTCAATAAATCGCACTTTCAACTCTGTCAACAATATTTCTATTCGGTGAATTATGACCAAACATCAAATCCTATTTCTTTCGCCACAGTCAATTGTTTCTGGTCAAGTGTGATAAACGAAAAACCGGGTGCGGCATTTGTGGCATTCCTAGAATATAGTGCAACTGCTACGTGCCACAAATCTGCGCCTCGCAAATAGCTTACTTCTAGAATTTGGTTCAATTCGTCCGTCAGCCGTCGATTCGGATTTACCCAATCAATTTGGGAAAGTAGATGAGTTGATGGGTTACGTCCTCGCTGAGCACATACCGAGCGATACTCAGCTTCAAGTAGATGAGAGGAGATTATTGATTCAAATTGCTTCAGAAATTCGTTGAGTTCATCTGTGCTAGGTTCATTGCTCTCAATTGCAACTAATGCTGAGGTGTCAATGTAAGCGATATTCATCCATGTCGCTCAGAAAAAAACGCTTTAAGCATTCCTGTGTCGCGCTCACCCGGCGTAAAATCTCTATTTCGGTTTTTCGCTCTATCTAAAACCCCTAGCTCTTCCATTTGATCCATCCAATTCTCAGTTTCTGAACCACCCTGAACACTACTATTCTGAGTTGGTGTATCAGTACTATTTGCAAGAGCGGAACTCAACATTTGACGCACTTCCTCTTCCACTGAGTGTCCATGCTCCATTGCGTTTGCATGGATTTTTGACGTTATCTCTTTGTCAAGATTGTGTATTGTAATACTGGTCATTTCTTGCTTTCCCCGACATCAGTTATTTTATATCTTCTTCATCGATTAACTATGTATTTTGCATCGAAAATAAATCTTACATTGATTCAACCTGTGTAATCGAAATTTTAATTCGTGAACGTATCTATCGGTGATTGCGTCAGCAACTCACTGGTGAAAATTAAAGAGCATTTGAGGCTTTTACTCCACCGATTTCAATAAACCAATTTTCTGATGCTGAAATTAGTGACTATATATTACTAATAATTCTGATAAATATATAATAGTTTTCTAAAATACTATTATATTTATGTAAAAATAGTTTGTATTTACAATCTATTTTCGTTATTATGTTCCTTTATTCACTACTTCAAATTGGACTGATGCAATGAATCGGTGGTCTCAACATCTTGACGAAGTGAACGAAACATATTTCGAACACATGGGAAATGCAATGTCATTCGCCGGGCACATGCTGACAGGCGCAATCGCCTGTGCGATTCACGCTATCGCGCCTGGTCTGTTCACGTCAACCGGCAGTAGCCGGATTGAATATCTGCATGAACGAATGGTCGTGATGCGAAGAAAAAAACATAATAATCCCGCGGGACCCTCAGAATTCGATGCTAATACCAATCCTCTGAATACTGTCGTTTCGCGAGGCACAGAATAGTAATTGTTGGAAACATAGTTCTGTGGCATTCTGCACGTACAACAGTTGCCGCACTGAATCGCCTATGGCTACAGCATCACGATAACGTCACACATCAAGAAGCACGCATTTGACTGTTTCGAATATAGCAACTGACGAGGTTGTTCGCGAGAGACGGTATTGAACCCAAACGTGTTCAACGAATCGGGAGATAAATCTACCTATGAACGCTGATGGCTACCACGCGTCAGGTCGTTCTCCATACATATTAGCAAAGTGCGTACTGGAGAAGGAATACCCATCGTCTTGGCTTCTGAAATAGCAAACGATGCCAGGTTGTTTTCTTTCATTGAATTTGGCTCGAATTTCACAAGATTCGCAGGTTGAGGTGTGATGACCAACCGAAAGTGCGTAAAGTCATGGTTAATGTTGCTCCATGGAGCAGTAGCTTTGACCTGCAGTTTGAATTGAGAATTGCACCAAGACTCGATTTCTTGAGTAGTGCCCGAAAACTCAGGAAAACTCCATAAGTTTCCCCAGATTCCTTTGGGCGGGCGCCGTTGTAACAAAACCCGGTTGGTATCATCCGCAATGATCAGCATGGTTACGTGCCTGACCTCACGATGCCTCGAATTCTTGCGTCGCGGTAACTGATCGGTTAGATTGTTGCGATACGCACAGCATGAGCGACTCAGCGGGCAGATTGTACACTTTGGATTTTTTGGGGTACATACTGTCGCTCCCAAATCCATTATCAGTTGTGTATACCTTTGCACACGATGTGCTGGAGTGTGTTCGTCGGCAATTTGCCACAAGCGGCGAGTCCGTGCAGATTCGGAATCGTCATTCACACAGTGAAAGCGTGCATAAACACGTTTGGCGTTACCGTCCAGAATCGGTGTCCTCAATCCGTACGCCAGCGCGCAGATCGCACCAGCTGTTGATTTTCCGATACCTGGTAGTGCAAGTACATCCTGAAAATTGCGCGGAAACTTACCGTGATGCTGGTCTTTAATAATCTTTGCTGCTGCATGTAGATTTCGAGCTCTTGTGTAATATCCCAGTCCAGCCCAAAGTCTCATCACACTGTCTATTGATGCGTCTGCCAGTGATTCCACATCAGGAAACTCGTCAACGAACCTGTTGAAGTAGTCGACAACCGTCTTCGCCTGTGTTTGCTGTAACATGATTTCGGAAATCCAAATACGGTAGGGATCGGTGCTGAATGCCCAGGGTAGTCCTCGACCGGGCAACTCGCAGTCCCAATCGAGTAACATTTGGTTAAAATTACGAGATTCCGATTTATCCTGACTGTTTTTATTCATCAATCTTCAAATTCTCTACGATTGAAGTTCCAGATTTTTTTCAAATGAAAATTGTTACTTTCAACGCCAATGGAATTCGCTCAGCGGCAAGAAAGGGCTTCTATGAATGGATGTCCGATAGTTCTCCCGATATTGTCTGCATCCAAGAGCTAAAAGCCCAGAAGGATCAGCTGACAGACGAACTCTTTCATCCGCAGGGTTATCAGGGATATTTTCACTTTGCTGAGAAAAAAGGTTACAGCGGTACTGCAATTTATACCAAACAAATCCCTTCTGACGTTTCAATCGGTCTGGGATGGGATGATTTCGATTCTGAAGGGCGTTGTGTACGGGCGGATTTCGAGAACTTGACGGTCATGTCGATTTACATGCCGTCGGGAACCAGTTCGGATGAGCGTCAGGCGTTCAAGGAAGTCATTTTGGACCGTATTCAACCGCTTTTGCTCAAATATCAAGCCGACAGCAGGGACTACATTATTTGTGGCGATATCAATATTGCGCATAAGCCGGTTGATCTGCGAAACTGGAGAGGCAATCGAAACAACTCTGGATTTTTACCACAGGAGCGATCATGGATGGATTGGCTTTTCGGTTCGGCTGGATTTGTAGATGCGTTTCGGGTCATTGATTCGCGCCCCGGTCAGTACACCTGGTGGTCTAATCGCGGTGATCTATGCCAAGAATGTTGGATGGCGTCTGGACTATCACATTTTATCCAACCGTTTAAAAGACGCTATAGAGTCAGTGGAAGTCTACAGGGCGGTAAAATTTTCCGATCACGCTCCGGTGATCGCAGATTTTGATTTCAGTCGTTTAGAATAGAATTTTTGCTGTAAACAGAAATTCAACAGTACAATCCGCTAAACACGCGTAAAGCGAATCGGGATCGGAACGCGCTCGACAGCTGCCCCAAAACGAAGCCTCGTTGATTCGCTGATAACCACCTGCCGATAAAGGTCAACGGTTTACAGGCCTGCTCATACAAGCATGTCGGCAAAGAACGAAGGATTGAAATCCAACCTGTCAATCAGGAACTTTTTTCCCGACATTGTAACGGCGACTGAACGGTCTTCCCGAGATCGGATGATCGATTTAGATTCCACCAATCTTCGCGCGATCGCCGCGCCGACTGCGCCCGCAACATGCGGCAGTCCCTCGGTCCAATCTACGCAGCGAGGGCAATGTCGGCGCCTACTTTTTTGAATCTCGCCAAATTCGATACCGATTGTTGGGAAAATTGGATGTTCACTCTCAGGAAGATGGTAACTGTCCTGACTCAGAGTCAAAGCCTCCATTTGAACAAGAATCCGAGAAATTTCCACTCCTAGCGCTCCCGCTAGGTGGTCATAGCAGAACCTAGCTTTTTTCAATTCAGGTTTAACATGCCGCCGGTAATCGTGACCGCTCTTCACCGGAATACCAGACGCAAATTGTTCGATGAATGAGGCAACCGACTCGCCGCTAATTTCATAGTAATGGAATCGCCCACACTTCCGTCTGTGCAGCAGATCCGCCTTCACCAGCTCGTTGAGGTGGCTGGTAGCGGTTTGGTTGGTCACGCCGGCATACCAGGCCAGCTCACTTGCCGATAGGGCTTTGCCTCCCATCAATGCCTGAAGCATGGCCACTCGACTTTCGTGGCCAATCACCCGTCCAAATTCTGCAATACCCATTTCTATTCTCCTGCCTAGACATTGTGGGGCGGTAACACAATATATATAACAACTTCCAAATCCAATTATTTCGTACCTGTCCTATCCCGCTTGCCGGAACTCGCAATGTAAATCACCGCGGCAGTGAGAATCACCGATCCACCGAGAAGTACAGCAAGGTTCATCCGTTCATTGAACAGCAGCCAGGCCCAGATTGGGGCCAGTGGGATTTCGCTCAGTCCGACAAGGGCTGCGACTAGTGCAGACACTCGCTTTACGCCAATCAGGTACACTCCGAAGCCCACGCCCACATTCACGACGCCGTAGAGAATCAGCCACAGATAATCAGCAAGGATGATGTTTCCATAAGTCGCAAAGGGAGCGGTAGCCAATGCCCCCAAGAAAGCGGAAAGATACGTTGTCTTCGCACTGTCAGCATCTGGAAAGAATTTCGCAGCGACTGTCAGTGAGGCCATGAAAAATGTCATCCCGAAAGCCAGTCCGATTCCCAGGAAATCCGATGGCAGACTGTTGCCGGATGTCATGATGACTACCCCGGCTGCTGACAACACACAGCATCCGATGGACATGACATCCGCCCGTATTCCCAGAACGACTACGGAGAGCACAAAGGTCACGAGTGGCATGGTGCCGTAGACGAAAGCCACATTTGCGATGGTTGTGTGAAAGAACGCGGAAATGAAGCAGATCATTCCCGCCGCGGAAAGTCCTGCAATGACTGTCTCCCCTAAGGTGAAATGAAACGTTGGGCGGATTTTGGCAGACTTCTGTATAGCCATTGCGATTCCGAGCACACAGAGTCCACCAAACAACGACCGCCAGAACAGCGTCGTCGGAATGTCAGTAGTGACAACACGGGTGAACAACCCGGCTGTGCTCCATGAAACCGCGGCTATAAAAACAAACAGCACGCCCGCTTTGTTGGAATTCGGCATTGGTTCGAGTAACTGAGAACTGATTCGTTTAGCGGATTTTACAAATCGAGACGTTTCATTCAATCGAAATCGTTTCGATGCTCATCGAAATATCTTCAATGCTTAAACCGAACGATGATACGGTTCTTTATCCATCTTGCCAAAACGCGTTCGATGCACTACACCGCAGCAGTGAGAATTTCCGTCCACTTAGCAGTATAGAACGGTTAGTCTGGGCCTCAATCAGCAAGCAGACCCTGATGATATGGAGCACAAGCCTTTCGTATAACAATCCACCTGATCGAAGCGATCATTCCGATCGGGTAGAAATTACTTATAGATGGTCGGTCTCAACTAGGCCGCAGAAGTTACACCTGATTCAGCTGCAGCGACCATACGTTCGACAAGAAGAATGATGCCGATGACCGGCAAGCCGATCAGTGCCGTGATGATGAAGAAAGTTCCATAACCGACACCATCGACAATCGTACCGGAATATCCAGCAACAAGTTTAGGGAACAGCAGCATTATTGAAGTGAAAATCGCATATTGCATCGCCGTGAACCGCACATTGGTCAGACTGGAAAGATAGGATACAAACGCGGCTGACGCGACACCCGCACTCAGACTGTCGACTACGACGACGAATAGAAGCATTAACTCGACAGGATTGCTTGCCAGGAGCATGAACATCAGATTGGATGCAGGTGCCAGGACTGCACCTAGCAGTAGTGTTCTGAGAACACCGAAACGCAGAGCAAGGACGCCTCCAAGCAGTCCGCCGGCAAGTGATGACATCAATCCCCAGAATTTCGAATAGTTCGCGATCTGGGTTTTGGTAAATCCCATATCAAGATAAAACACATTGGCGATGATTCCCAGCACAATGTCGGAAATTCGATAGGTGCCGACGAGAACTAGAATGATCAGTGCCAGACGTCCGTATCGAACGAAAAAATCTGTAACAGGCGCAACATAGGTTTCCTGTATATGGGAGAAATTAACGACGCGCATACGTATCAACACCCACGCGACAACCGCCGCTAGAGATATGCTGAACACCATCCGAATCGACTCAAGTATCAGACGGGCTGTCGTGGAGTTGACAAAACTCCAATTTTCGACAATAGATGCCCTTACGGACTTGACCAAGTCGCCGGTAGACAAGAACCCAATGACGAATGCAGAAACCGCCAGTGCGAACACAGCGAAGAAGCGCAAGTAATCTGAAGTGCCGGAAAAGGAAGTTGAGGATTCGTCAGACTTCGGTTCTGGATTGACCAAAGTCGTAATCAGCCCAACTATCATGAAACACGCCATGATCTGGTAAACGGTTGACCAGGCTCGAAAACTGTAGTCTCCACCTCCAATAAAATCCGCGATCCACAGCGCCCCGGCACCAGCGACAAGCATACCGATCCGATAACCGACGATATACGTGGCCGCCAGCATTGCCTGTAGGTCGGGAGGTGCCGACTCGATTCGATATGCGTCAATCACGATATCCTGGGTAGCAGACGAGAATCCGATGCAGACCGCACCGATGACAGTCAATGCAAGCAGGTCAGACTGCGGGTCGAAAAATGATGTCCACAACAGACTACCGAACACTGCGATTTGAGAAATCAGCAACCAAGAGCGCCTACGCCCCAGTCTGCGCGTCAGGTACGGCAATGGCATACGGTCAACGATGGGTGCCCAGACGAACTTGAAGGAGTATCCAAGCGCCGCCCAACTCAGGAACGTCAATGTTGCCCGCTCAATCCCTGCTTCTCGCAACCAGACAGACAAGGTACCGAACACAAGCAACAGGGGAAGTCCGGCAGAAAATCCCAAAAACAGCATGCATACCGCACGCGGATGGGTGAGTCCTTTAACAGACTCAATCCAGTTGTGCTTTGTCAGAAGTGAATTCGGGGATTTTGGAGATTTCGTCGCTCCATTCGATGCGCTCATTGCTATGCTAATCCTGCAGTCAGATACTTCATAGGTTCAACATTCGGTATCCGAGCACCTCAATGAATCCGACACCGATCCAACTGATCAGCTCAAGTGCCAGCAATATCAGGATAGGGGTGAAGTCCAAAGCGCCGAAGGTTGGAAGAAATCGCCTCGCGACAGCCATCAGCGGCTCTGTAGAGGTATAGACCAATCTTTCTATGTTCCGCATTCCGAGAGGTACCCAGCTCATGACGACGCGGATCAAAATTACGATGATCATGATATTGATCGCTCGCTCTATGACGATTGCGATCGTGAGAATCGAAGTTGCGGGGATAGCCATTCCATACCCATTGGACTGCATCCACAGCAGGCGTTCGGCGAATGAAACCAGCAAAGCAAGAACAAGGGGTGACAGAGAGTCCGAACCTTGAACTCTGGGTACAAAAATTCGTAGGAATTTTATTGGAATTGCGGTCACGCGGTGAATGAACTGTGATATCGGATTATGGAAGTCGGAGTCCAGATACTGCATCAGTGCGCGCAGAATCGTTATGAATCCGTAGATCAGCAAAATCGGGTAGATCAATTGAAGTGACAGCGGAATCTGCATTTATCTAGAATGTCAGTCATCCTGTTTTGACAATTCAACCGCCCGGTTCTGAGCGGCTGCAATAGCTCGAATAAACGTGTCTTTAACCTCCGCCGATTCCAAAACCTTCAGAGCGGCTTCCGTGGTACCACCGGGCGAGGTGATATTTTTTCTGAGTATGGCGGGCGAATCGTCGCTTTGCTGAGCCAGCAGAGCAGCGCCTACCGCGGTTTCTGTTGCTAGAACCCTTGCGTCTTCGGTACTCATCCCAAGTTTTTCGGCTCCCGCCTGAAGCGCTTCGATCAGGTAGAAGAAATAAGCCGGACCGCTCCCCGAAACAGCGGTTGCAGCGTCCAGTTTACTCTCCTCATCCATCCATACGGTTTTTCCAACCGCGGAAAGAATCGATTCCGCGTGCTGTTTTTGTTCCGGTGATGCGTGTTCGATCGCATACACTGCGGATACACCTGCCTTTATCAGTGCGGGCATATTGGGCATGACGCGTATGATGGGGCAGCCGCCACCAGACCATGAATCTATGCTGATGGTCGTAATCCCGGCGGCAACTGAAATCAGTAGCGGGTGATGTTGTTGCAGCGTTTGTTGAGCATCCAGAAGAACTTGTTTCATAACTTGCGGTTTTACCGCAAGAATCACACTTGCCGATTTTTCGATAACCTCATTGTTATCCGCAGTTGATTTAACTTGAAAATGAGCGGAAACGTACTGTCGGGCTTCCAGAATCGGATCAGAGACGATGATTGACGACCGATCAAACTGATTCGACAGTAGCCCACCGATCAGGCCGCGGGCCATATTGCCACCGCCTATAAATCCGATGGTTGTCGATATTTCAGATTTCTGGGATTGGTTTGACACAGAATGATTTAGCAAATCACGTCAGGAAGCCTATATTTTATCCGCACTCAGAGAGGCAACTCGCAGTTATTTGTTGTCTAATATTCGCTGAATTTCCATACAAGCGGTTACACCCCATTCCATATGTGAACACGCAAGAAAAATGAATCCCGCAAACATCCGTGTCAAATCCGCTCTGGCGGAAAAGAGCATTCCGTGCGAGATCACCTATCTCGAGCATGACACGCGCACCTCTGCGCAGGCGGCTGAGACACTGGGTTGTTCAATTGCGCAAATCGCAAAATCACTGATATTCGCAACCGGCGACAGTGAGGCGGTACTGGCTGTGACCAGTGGTGGAAATCGAGTGCGTACAGACTTGCTGGCAGATATTGTCGGTCAATCAATCGGTAAAGCCAATGCTGATTTTGTTCGTCAGAAAACGGGTTTTGTCATCGGTGGGGTAGCACCGGTTGGCATGGCCAATCCCATCCAGACTGTCTTTGATCGGGATCTCTTTGCGCACGAAGTGGTGTGGGCTGCTGCCGGCACCCCCAACACTCTGTTTCCGATATCAAAGATGGATCTGTATACGCTGGCTGACGATAGGATTTACGATTTCACAGAGCCACTGGTCTAACCCATGACGAGTTTCCCATTGGCGAAGGTGTGTGTTACCTTGCCTCGCATTTCCATTCCGGCAAATGGTGTGTTGCGGCCTCCACTGAGCATATTTTCGGGATCAACTGTCCAAGTTTGATCCGGATCGAAAATACAGATGTCAGCGATTGACGATGGTGTCAGGGAACCGGCTTCAATTCCCAGTGTCCTTGCAGGATTGCATGTCAGGCAGGCGATCGCCTCTGCGAGATCAAGAATCCCCTCATCAACCAATTTCAGGGTGAGTGGCAGCAGGGTTTCCAGTCCAGATATGCCGGCCGCTGTCTGAACGAACGGAGCCAGTTTGTCATCGATTCGACAGGGTCGGTGGTCCGAGCAGATAACAGAGATCGTTCCGTCCTTCAAGCCTTTTCTCAATCCGTCGCGGTCGTCTTCGCTTCGTAGCGGTGGCTGCACGTGACACATCGTATTGAAGCCGTCTACATCGAATTCTGTGAGTAACAGATTGTGAATGGCCACATCCGCACTGACGTGCAACCCTCTCTGTTTCGATTCTGCGATCATGCTGACTGATCTGGCGCAGGAAACCTGGCTGAAATGTGCGCTTACACCTGTAGTATCGACTAACGCGAGGTCTCTCGCCACGGCGACGGTTTCAGCTGCCTCCGGGACCGCGGGTAATCCGAGGCGTGTGCTAATTTCACCTTCGTGCACGCGGCCGTTGCCAGTCAGCCATGGATCAAATGAATGAATGAACACCGTGATGTCAAATGTCGATGCATATTGCATCGCGCGGCGCATCAACAGGGTATTGCGAACCGGTGATCGTGCATTGCTGACTCCCACGCAACCGGCTGCCTTGAGCGCAGCCATCTCTGTCAAAGTCTCGCCTTCCAGTCCTCTGGTCAGCGCACCCAGGGGCAGGATTTTCGGCCCGGTCTGCTGTTCGGTATTCGTGCGAATCATATGTGCCATCGCAGGTGTATCGACTACCGGCTGGGTATCGGGTTGAATACATGCCGTAGTGATACCGCCTGATAGGGCGGCTTTGGACTCGGTTTGCATTGTCGATGACTGGCTTGAACCCCGTTCGCCCATCTTCGCGTTGATATCGATCAGGCCGGGGCAGACAACAAGTCCGGATGCATCTATTTCACGATCGATCGAAACCTTGGAAACCTCGGAATGATCGACAATTCGACGATTCTTTACGAATATGTCACCAACCGAGTTGGTTCCATTGGCAGGGTCAATCACCCGCCCATTTCGTATGGCGGTTACTTTCATGATGCTGATATAGGCTTCTTACTGTCTCTACCCATGATGATTGAAATCACCGCCATCCTTACGGCGATGCCGTTGGATACCTGGGAGAGAATGACCGAGCGTTGGCCATCCGCGACAGATGACGCGATTTCAAGACCACGATTGATCGGACCCGGATGCATGACCATAGCGTCCGGTTTTGCAATTTTCAGTTTCTCCTCGGTCAGGCCGTAACACTGGTAATATTCTCGCGGACTTGGAACCAGCTGACCTTCCATACGTTCCATTTGCAGTCGCAACATGACGACTACATCCACATCCTGGAGTCCTTTTTCCATGTCGGTATAGATCTTCACACCCAATTTTTCTATACCGGTTGGAATGAGGGTCTTAGGTGCTACGACACGTACCTCACCGGCTCCCAGTACATTCAGTGCGGTGATTTCCGAGCGGGCAACCCTGGAATGGAGAATGTCGCCGACGATTGCGACAGTAAGGTTGTCGATGGACTGCTTGTGCTGGCGGATCGTCAGCATATCCAGCAGAGCCTGGGTCGGGTGGGAATAGCGACCGTCACCTCCGTTGATGATGTGTACATGAGGGGGTACGTGCCTGGCGATCAGGTCGGCTGCACCGCTGTTCTTGTGTCGGACAATGAAGGTATCGGTGTGCATCGCCTGCAGGGTCTTTACCGTGTCGAGTATCGTTTCCCCCTTTACAGTCGACATGCTGTCGGACTGCAGATTGATGACATCGGCAGACAAGCGTTTCGCTGCAATCTCGAATGTTGTTCTGGTTCGGGTGCTCGGTTCGAAGAATAGATTGACAACTGTCTTTCCTCGAAGGAGAGGGACTTTCTTGATACCGCGTGTAGGAAAGTCGATGTAAGACTCCGCCAGCTCAAGGATTTGCTCGATGAGTTCTCGGGGCAGGGCCTGGATCGAAATAAAATGCCTCAGTCGTCCATCGGAATCAATTTGTACGTCCTGAAGCATCGAGTAAGAATTCAGTGATTACTCAAGTTGGAATATGTGAGCTGGCCTGACGGGGATATTTTAACGAACTGATCGTTTCTGAGTGACATTCTATGACCCACGACATTCGCACTTAAAGGCAGTTCCCGATTTCCCCTGTCCAGTAGAACAGCCAGTGTGACCGACGCAGGCCGTCCCCATGCAAATAGTTCATTCAGTGCTGCGCGCACTGTTCGTCCGGTATGCAAGATGTCGTCGACCAGAATGATATGCCGGTCGTCAATCGATTCCGGTAAATAGGACTCATGCACCTTTGGATTCATGTCGATCTGACTGAAATCATCCCGATAGAACGAAATATCAAGCGCTCCAAGTGATTCCCTGATCTGAAGTTTTTGGTGCAGGTGCTCAGCTATCCACACTCCGCCGGTTTGGATCGCTACGATCAATGGTTCGACTTTCAGCAATGCTTCCAATGAATCAGCCATTGATTCGAGGATATCTTCGACAGGTAATTGATCAAGGTGGGTGTAGTTCATTTACTATAGGTTCAAATACACGTCCGCGTTGATTATACGTATTAACCTAACGCTTGGGTGAGAAGCAAGTTCCAGAATGAGCCGAGCTCATGCCAAGAGATTGGCACTATCTCGTTTCAGAGAGTTTCAAGACGAACTTTTCAATTCATCTGTGGAGGATAGAAATGTTTCCAGAATGATTTCTGCTGCGATCATGTTCCTGAGGTCAGCTTTCTTTTGGTTGCTGACGCGTCTGCTCAAGGCATTGATACGATTTGACGACTCTTCGGAACTAAGTCTCTCGTTGGTTTCATAGACAGGGCGAGCGTAGAGCCGCTCCAGTAATTTCACGAATCCCCTGATTTCGTCCAGCAGACTTGCATCATTTTTCGACTCGGTGTACGGCACTCCCACAACGAAGCAGTCAGGCTTCCACTCGTCCACCAGATCATTGATTTTTTCTACGTCCGGCGTTCCGTCGCGCACGATCACGACATCAACTCCTTGAGCGGTACCAATTGGAAGGTTACCTGCGGCAACACCGATTCTCCGTGTGCCATAATCAAAAGCCAGCACCGTTTCCAATTTTTCGAGCGTGGCTTCAGACAAATCCAAGATTTTTATTCAGATTCCTAGGATTTATCAATTTGGGGGCGGTTCGACGACGCGGACAATCCAGTTTAACGTACTTGACAGGTCAGGCGTGACCCGCCACCGTCGATAGTGATTCAATATCAATCCCGACCAACGATGCTGCTTTGTGCCAACGTTCGTGAATCGGGGTATTGAACAGGATGGAACTGTCAGCCGGAGTGGTCAGCCACAGATTCTCCTGCATTTCGGATTCCAGTTGCTCGCTTTCCCAGCCTGAGAATCCCAGCAGGGGAATACACCAAGAGGGTCCGCGTTTTTCTGAAATCGCCTCAAGGACATCTTTCGACATGGTCAATCCGAGTTCAGAGCCAACCGCGATTGTTGCCGCCCAGCTGTTGCTTGAATCATGCAGGACCAGTCCTCTTTCAACCTGGACAGGTCCTCCGAAATAGACTGGGGTATCGTTTTCTGGAACATCATCGACTTTCAGGTCAAGTTCAGTCAATATGTCCTTCATATAAAGGTCGGTCAGCTTGTTGACGACAATTCCCAGCGCTCCGTCTTCGTTATGTTGGCAAACTAGAACAACACTGCGGTCGAAAATTGAATCCGTCAGGGATGGCATAGCGATCAGAAATTGATTTGTCAACCAAGCCATGTGAAAGAGGTGTGATTGGATGGGCTAAACATAACTTTACATTATACAGGACGAATTCAATCGCAATCTTCAATGAGATACGTATCGGTAGTTCGTTATGTGATTCAATCCCTGTCGAATCACTCCATGTAGCGAACAAGAAAGCGTAGTTGGTTCACGCTCAGAAATCCAGCGACTCGGGGGAATGCTTTACGCGAAAAAGGATCGTACTCCGATAAACAAAGCCGGGATTCCAAAGAATGTCCCTAACGTATACGCAACGGCAAGCATCTTACGTTGAGAACCCAGCTCCGCGATCCACTCAGCACCGGCAAGAGGGATTTTTCGCAGGAACGGTATGCTGTAGATCACTACAACACCAATCAGATTGTATAGGAAGTGTGCGATCGCAATCTGGTGTGCGGCAGCGTGTGTAGGGCCTGTAATTGCCATCGCTGCCAATAAGGCTGTGATCGTTGTACCGATGTTTGCCCCCAGGGTGAATGGATAGACGTGACGCAACTGGATAACTCCGCTCCCTGCCAGCGGAACGATAATGCTTGTGGTGGTCGACGAGGACTGCACCAGCACCGTGACAACCGTTCCTGAGAAGATTCCGGTGATAGGACCTCTGGCGACGGCTGCCTGCAGGATTTTCCTGGCTTTGCCGACGAATGCGATCTTCAGAGCATCACCAAGAAACTTGATGGAGAGCAATATCAGAACTATCCCGAGAAGGATCATGACCACGCCGGCCCAGAGTTCGGGGAGTGCGGATGCAACTGACTCCACGAACTTTGTTCCAGCTTTCACTGCGACTTTCACGAAACTGCTGCCAGGTGAATCCACAGCCGTTTCAATGTTCTCTACGTAGTGGCCCGCGTAGGCACTCAGTTTGGCGAGGAAACCGAATGCCATTTCAAGCGGCAGGAATATCGCGATGCTCAGCAGATTGAAAAAGTCATGCACAGTTGCGGCCGCAAAGGCTTTCTTGAACTCTCCCTGTTTCCGTACATGACCAAAACTGACAATGGTGTTTGTGATTGTGGTGCCGACATTGGCCCCCATGATCATTGGAATCGCCGTTGAGATCGGCAAGCCACCGGCAACAAGTCCCACAATGATGGATGTGACGGTACTGGACGACTGTAAGATTGTAGTTACAAGAATTCCGATGAGAATTCCGATGAAGGGATTGGTCGCGAATTCAAATATGCCCGCCAGGCCTTCGGGACCGCCAAAGGCAATATTGAATCCCTTTCCGACTACACCGACTGCAACCAGAAGCACATAAACAGCAGCGATGATGATCAGTGTTGCAAACCAACCGGATCGAATGCTCATATTTTTGCGATTTTGGGTGAATACTGCCGAACGAAAGCGTTATCGGCACTGTAGTATTTCTTAACCAGTAGGCAGCCTCCTGCTTTAAATTTTATACATAAAATTCGGAATACTAGGAATCCAGTCAAGACAAGATGCATCAATGTCATGCCCGTTCACTTCCATTTGTTGAGCCGGTAACGTGCGATGATATACTTGATTTGTAAGGTGCTGACTTGTATTCCTATTTGGTGAATAGATTGAGTGGATAAATTACTGCCCTGCAAGTCTTCCGTAACTACCTTCCAGATAATTGATTCGCAGTGACTTGAATTCAACCATTCATCCAGAATGAAAATATTGATTTATTCAGATTTGCATTTGGAGTTTTCGAACTACGATGCTCCTCGTTCCGGGTACGATGTCGTCGTACTGGCGGGTGATATCCACTTAGGCGATCAGGGTGTAAGATGGGCTAAAACCAGATTCACGGATGTACCGGTGATTTACCTGTGTGGTAACCATGAGTACTATCGGGGTGAGGTAACCGAAGTGCACCAGGCGATCAAGCGGGAGACTGAAGGCTCCAACATATATTTCTGTGACAATCGAACAGTTGAAATCGACGACGTAAGATTTATATGCGCTACGTTGTGGACAGACTTACGGAGTACCGGTGATGAGTTGCAATTGAAGAGTCTAGGGAAGTATATGATGAATGATTATCGTCTGATCAAATTTGAAGATCGAGTGCTCAGCCCTGACGACACGCAGAATTTTCACTTCAAATCTCGTCGCTACCTTGAGTCGGAACTCGATGCTCCTGTTCGCACAGGGATGAAGACCGTTGTTGTCACTCACCACGCGCCGTCATTGCAGTCTCTTCGATATGAAAGGGTCGATCCGGAATTCTCATCATTCTATGCATCGTCACTTGATGAATTGATCCTACAAAGTCAAGCCAGTTTGTGGATTCACGGGCATACTCACGAATCTGTTGACTATCAGATTGGTGCGACGCGCGTTGTTTCCAATCCACGCGGTTACGCTAGAAGAGACAATGAGCATGGCAACCCAAATTTCAAGGCAGAATGTATAATCAGCGTCCAATGAATCTCCCATTGACGCTTGATAATTCAATCCATCGGGGATGAGCGTCCGTAAACTCATTTAGTTGATTGGTGAACTGGGCAGCAGGCACGGTGCTGTGGACCTCGCGATAACTCCAACACGTCTGGAAAAAGCCAACGCAATACGTGCGTTGGCAATGGACGCCGTGCAGGCTGCAAAATCTGGGCATCCCGGGATGCCGATGGGTATGGCGGACATTGCTGAAGTGTTATGGTGCGATCTGCTCAAACATAATCCTACCAATCCGAAATGGTGCGACCGTGACCGATTTGTATTGTCGAACGGACATGGCTCGATGCTCATCTATGCCTTGCTTCATCTCACCGGATACGATCTGTCACTGGATGAGATCAGAAACTTTCGGCAGCTGCATTCAAAAACACCCGGTCATCCGGAATACGGACTGACACCCGGAGTCGAGACCACGACGGGTCCCCTGGCGCAGGGATTTGCCAACGCAGTCGGTTTTGCGATGGCCGAGAAAGTGCTGGCAGCACAGTTCAATCAGCCAAATCATCAGATTGTCGATCACTACACTTATGCATTTGTCGGAGACGGCTGTCTGATGGAGGGGCTCTCCCATGAGGCGGCTTCGTTTGCCGGTACTCACAAGCTCGGTAAGCTGATCGTGGTCTATGACGACAACAACATTTCCATCGATGGAGAGGTTTCCGGCTGGTTTACCGACAATTCAGCTGACCGGTTCCGTGCTTATGGCTGGCATGTGATCGACGACATAGATGGTCACAACCCGATGCAGGTGAAAGACGCAATCGTCACTGCGCTCCAGCAGACTGATCAGCCAAGTATGATTTGCTGCAAGACTCTGATCGGCTGGGGAGCGCCGAACAAACAGGCAACGGCTGCAGCACATGGAGCGCCTCTGGGAGACGATGAAGTTGCGCTCACCCGAAAGAGACTCGGGTGGGAATATCCTGCGTTTGAGGTTCCAGATTTGATTTACAGCGCCTTCGATTGCACTGCTCGCGGTGCTCAGCTTGAATCGCAATGGAATGAGCGATTCGCCTCGTATCGTGAGGCATACCCGGAACTTGCGAGTGAATTCATGCGTCGGGTCAGTGGCGAATTACCCAGGGAGTGGGAATCCAAAAGCATGAACGCGGTTGTCTGCGTCGACGATTCGGCTGTTGCCACCCGACAGTCTTCGAAAATCGCACTTGAATCATTCGGCCCCATGCTTCCGGAACTGATCGGAGGTTCGGCCGACCTGACAGGATCGAATCTTACACTATGGAGTGGGTCCGCGGTAAATGACAGCTCCAACCCGCGGGGCAACTACATCTATTTTGGTGTCCGAGAGTTCGGCATGACTGCAATTGTCAACGGACTTGCACTGCACGGAGGATTCATTCCTTACGGGGCGACATTTCTGATGTTCTCAGAATACGCTCGCAACGCGATTCGGATGGCCGCACTGATGCGAGTGCAATCCATCATGGTTCTGACGCATGATTCGATCGGGCTTGGCGAGGATGGACCGACGCATCAAGCGGTCGAACAGGCCGCGACACTGCGACTGATGCCGAATCTGTCGGTTTGGCGCCCCTGTGATTCGCAGGAGACGCTGGTTGCATGGAAAGCCGCCATTGAACGAAAGGACGGGCCGACATGCCTGTTGCTGTCACGCCAGGGGACACTGCAACAGTCGCGTGACCAAACAGGAATCGATCAGATAGAGAAGGGCGGATATATTCTGACTGACTGTGAAGGTGCTCCAGAAGCTTTGATCATCGCGACCGGAACTGAGGTGGGATTGGCAGTAGAAGCGGCAAGGTCACTGTCCGACGCGGGCAAGCGAATTCGAGTAGTGTCGATGCCCTGTACCGATGTATTTGAAGCGCAAAGTGAGCAATACCGAGATTCGGTTATGCCACCGGATGTTTCCGCTCGTGTCATTGTCGAAGCGGGAGTGACCGCGCTTTGGTCGAAATACGCAGGATCCCGCGGGCGTGTACTTGGCGTGGACCAGTTCGGTGAATCAGCGCCCGCAAAAGATGTATATAAACTGTTTAACCTGACCGCCGATGCAGTAGAGCAGGCAGTACTGGAACTGCTCAACTGATAGGTCGCGTCGGGCAGGTTTCAACTATTCACAAATTTAGGAAAATCAAACCATGTCAGTAAAAGTTGCCATCAATGGATTTGGCCGAATCGGTCGCAACATCATGAGAGCACTTTATGAATCACCGAAGCATAGCGATCTGACTGTTGTCGCAATCAATGATCTGGCGGATACGCAGACCAATGCGCATTTGCTCCAATACGATACTGTTCACGGTAAATTTGCAGGTATGGTTGAGGCTGTGGAAGACGGATTTACGGTTGACGGCAACCTCATTCGGACGTTTTCGGAAAGAGTTCCTGCGAATCTTCCATGGGGCAAGTTGGGTATCGACATTGTTCTGGAATGTACAGGATTTTTCGCAAGCAAGGACAAGGCGTCGGGACATCTTGATGCTGGGGCTTCCAAAGTTCTGCTTTCCGCACCCGGGAAAGGTGTCGATGCAACAATCGTCTACGGTGTGAATCATGATGTCCTGGATGCCTCCCATACAGTCGTCTCGAACGCATCCTGTACCACCAACTGTCTTGCCCCCATTGCCAAGGTTCTGAACGATTCATTTGGAATTCGCTCGGGATTGATGACGACAGTGCATGCTTTCACAAATGATCAGGTGCTGACTGATGTTTTCCACACTGACCTGAGGCGTGCCCGGTCTGCGACCCAATCCATGATTCCGACCAGTACCGGCGCAGCTGCCGCAATTGGTCTGGTTCTGCCGGAACTGGACGGTAAACTGGATGGTTTTGCCGTACGTGTACCGACGGTCAATGTCTCATTGGTCGACCTGACTGTTGAAACCGAATCAGATGTCAGTGTCGAGTCAATTCACGATTCCGTCCGATCAGCAGCTCAGGGTTCGCTTGAAGGAATACTTGCATTCAATGACAAGCCACTGGTTTCAGTAGATTTCAACCATTCCTCGGTGTCATCGGTTTTTGAGGCATCAACGACCCGCGTAGTTGGCGAGAGAGCCGCCAAGGTGTGTTGTTGGTACGATAACGAATGGGCGTTCTCGAATCGGATGCTGGATACGACAGCAGCATTCATGAATGCATCCTGAAACTGAAAATGTTGAAACTTCAGCAGGTTGATATCCATAGAAAACGGGTGCTGATTCGATCCGATCTGAACGTTTCAGTTCAGGATGGCGAAATTTTCGGAAAGGAACGAATTCATGCCTCGATGGATACGGTCAGATATGCACTGGATCAGAACGCATCGGTTCTGATCCTGTCGCATTTCGGACGGCCTGAGGAAGGAGTGTTCAATCCTCGATACTCTCTTGAGCCGGTCGCAAGTACGCTTTCCGAGCTGCTCGGACGCGAGGTTCAGTTCCTGAGGGATTGGATTGATGGAGTATCGATAAAGCCAGGACAGATTGCACTTTGTGAAAATGTCAGGTTTCTCAACGGAGAGATCTCCTGTGACCATTCTCTGAGCCGACGGATCGCCGATCTCGGTGATGTATTCGTGTTCGACGCATTCGGTGCCGCACACCGTAATCAGGCTTCGTTGACAGGGGCTGTTGAATTTGTCGAAACCGCCTGTGCGGGACTGCTCTTTCAGCAAGAAATCGATTCGCTTGACCGGGCGCTGAAAGAACCGGCATCGCCGTTTGTATCGATTGTAGGCGGCGCGAAAATTCAAGGTAAATTGCAGACTTTGGAACGACTTTCAGGCATGTCTCAACATTTGATCGTGGGAGGCGGAATCGCAAACACATTTCTGGCAGTGAGGGGATTTGGTGTTGGCAAGTCACTTTATGAACCGGAATTGCTGGGAGTCGCGGAAAAAATACTGACAGAGGCGGAGTCGGCCGGTTGCGAAGTTCCTTTACCACAGGATGTGGTTGTGGCGCCATCACTTGCACAAAGTATTGAGTGTCGCGAGAAACGGATTGAAGATGTTTCAACAGATGACATGATTTTAGATATCGGTACCAAGACCCAAGAAAAATATCGGTCAATAATTGCCGAGTCTGGAACAATCGTGTGGAACGGTCCGGTCGGTGCATTTGAGGTTGCACCTTTCGATTCGGGAACACGTTGTATTGCCGAAGCTGCAACAGCAAGCGAGGCATATTCCGTTGCCGGTGGCGGAGATACGCTGGCAGCTCTGGAAAAATTTGAACTGATGGATCAGATTTCATACATCTCAACAGGTGGAGGCGCCTTCCTGGAGTATGTACAGGGTAGTGAACTGCCCGCAATCCGGGCTTTGGAGCGTCACGCCGACAAGTACACGGACGCACATGCGGTAGCTTGATAGGAAATGGAATTAAGGCAGACAAAAATTGTGGCGACACTTGGTCCGGCAACTGATTCGGACCAGGAAATGCAACGAATCATTGAGAAGGGATTAAACGTCGTTCGGGTGAACCTGTCACATGGGACAGGTGATGATCACCGAAAGCGAATCGCTTTGGTGCGCAAATACGCTGATTTGCTGAACAGGCCAATCGGCATACTGGCCGACCTGCAGGGACCGAAAATTCGAATAACTCGATTCAAGGACGGAAAAATCAATCTGCAGGAAGGAAAATCGTTCAAACTCGATGCCGATATGGATGAGAATGCCGGGACCAAAAAGCGCGTCGGTGTCACGTATAAGAATCTTCCGCGCGATGTCAAGCTCGGAGACATTCTTGTTGTCGATGACGGTAATATCGTGCTGAAGGTTACCGAAGTTCTCGATCCCGTTATCATCACGGAAGTGTTGGTTGGCGGTGAATTGTCCGATTCAAAGGGAATCAATCGACAAGGTGGGGGGCTGACGGCGGAATCACTTACCCCCAAGGATCATCAGGACATTCGCTTGGCCGGCGAGATCGATGTTGACTATTTGGCGGTATCATTTGTACGCAACGCAGTCGACGTGAATTTTGCTCGCGAACTGTTGCGGGCTACCGGTTGTGAGGGCGGGATTGTCTCCAAGATTGAGCGAGTCGAAGCAGTCGAGAATTTTGATGAGATTGTGGAGGCTTCGGACGGAGTGATGATCGCACGCGGAGATCTTGCGGTTGAAATCGGCGATGCCCAATTGCCGGGGGTGCAGAAACGTCTGATCAAAGCCGCCCGCAAACGCAACCGATTTGTCATCACTGCGACACAGATGATGACTTCAATGGTCACAAGTACCACTCCGACTCGTGCCGAAGTACTTGATGTCGCCAATGCTGTACTGGACGGTACCGATTCGATCATGCTTTCGCAGGAGTCGGCGATCGGCAGACATCCGGCCAAAGTCGTGGCTACGGTCAATCGGATATGTCGGGGTTCCGAGTCGACTGATCGGACAGTAGACCGTCTTGAACGCGGAGACGATCAATTTTCCGGTACGGAAGAAGCAGTCGGAATGGCAACCATGTATACAGCCCGGCACTACGATATTACTGCGATACTTGCTCTAACCGAATCAGGGTCAACTGCCAAATGGCTTTCGCAGACATTATCCGGAATTCCCATCTATGCTCTGACCTCGCACGCGTCAACCCAGCGGCGTGTTACGATGTTCAGAGGAGTTCATCCAGTGGATTTTGAGATGAATGAGGAATCTGATGTTCCCATTGAACATCAGGCAGTGAGTGAATTTCTGGATCGAGGAATCATCAGAAAGGGTGACATTCTGATCGTTACGCGTGGCGAAGTCACCGGAATCAAGGGTGGAACCAATACAATGAAAATTATTACAGTTTGAATCAAATTCATTAGCGAATCGACGTATGCAGAGAATGGAGAAAATACGATATGCAATTGGACAAGCTTGAAGCAACAGCCCGCGAAATGGTCGCCCCGGGACGAGGCATCCTTGCGATGGATGAAAGTACCGGAACATGCACTTCCAGATTCGAGAAACTCGGAGTTGCATCAACCGAGGAGAGCCGTCTCAGTTATCGACAAATGCTGGTGACCGCGCCGGGAATTTCAGAGTACATCAGCGGAGCGATATTGTTTGACGAGACAATTCGTCAGAAGGTGAATGGGGAGATTCCGTTCGCTTCATACCTTGATCGAATCGGAATTGTTCCGGGAATCAAGGTGGACAAAGGTGCCAAAATTTTGGCTGGACACCCAGAAGAAAAAGTGACGGAAGGTTTGGACGGTCTTCGTGAGCGACTTGATGAATATGTTACGTTGGGTGCCAGATTTGCCAAATGGCGGGCAGTCATTACGATTGGTGACGGGATGCCGACAGACGCCTGTATCATGGCCAATGCACATGCGCTCGCGCGTTATGCAGCACTGTGTCAGGAAGCGGGTGTTGTGCCGATCGTCGAGCCGGAAGTCCTGATGGATGGAACTCATGACATTGAAACCTGTCGGGCAGTAACGGAGAAAACTCTGAATGTAGTTTATGAGCAGATTGACCAGCAAGGTGTTGTGACAAGCGGTACGGTGCTCAAGCCAAATATGGTAGTTTCGGGAAAGGATTGTCCAGAACAGGCCAATGTCGACGAGGTGGCTGAGCAGACTATCGATTGTCTGCAGGCCACAGTGCCTTCGGAGGTGGCTGGTATCGCATTTCTCTCAGGCGGTCAGACAGATGAAAATGCGACTTTGCATCTAAATCGAATGAATCAACTTAGCGCTGATCTTCCGTGGCCTTTGACGTTTTCTTATGGGCGGGCCCTGCAACAGGCTCCGATGAAGGCGTGGAGCGGCGATAACAGTAAACAAGCGGAAGTGCACAGTCAGGCACTACGGCGCGCAATGGTCAATGCGTACGCATCCAAGGGCGAATATACTAGCGAATTGGAAAGTGCCGCCGCCTGAATGAGCGAATTCACCATGACAATCACAGTTCGATTTTTCGCAAGCTTGGCCGACCGGGTTGGTCGACGCGAGGAATTGATTTCAAACGATGGTATCCGCACCGCGAGAGATGCATGGATGCATTGTGTAAACGATATGCCGATTCCCGGAAATGCGATGGTAGCGATCAATCGGGAATATTCGGAATTTGACGCCGCAGTCAAGGAAGGCGACGAGGTCGCGTTTTTTCCACCTGTAACAGGAGGGTAATAGTGCGAATCGAGGTGCTGGAGTCGGCTTTTGATCCTTGGCAGGAGGTGATCAAACAGGAGTCGTCGCTGACGCTCGGATCCTTCGGTGCAACGGCAGTATTTGTCGGAACCATGCGCGACATGAACGAAGGTGACACGGTTACTCAAATGACACTTGAGCATTATGCCGGAATGACCGAGGAGCATCTTTCTCAGGTGGCACGGCAGGTTCAAACTGATTACAAAATTCTGGATGTCTTGATATTGCATCGCGTCGGTAACATAACACCGGGTGACCCGATTGTATTGGTGGGAGTGTGGTCCAAGCATCGCGCTGAAGCATTTGAAGCATGCGAAAAGTTGGTTGAATATCTCAAGTCACAAGCACCGTTTTGGAAGAAGGAACTATTGTCAGACGGCGCGAGTCGGTGGGTGGAGCACAATACTCCAGGCCCCAGGGAAGTCGTAAACTAGACAGGTAATCGAAAATGAATGAAAGAACTCGGACAGAAATTGAAGCTGCTGCATTTCGACGTCTTGTTGAGCATTTTCGCTCGCACACAGAGGTGCAAAATATCGATCTAATGAATCTCGCGAATTTTTGTCGTAACTGCCTTTCCAAGTGGTATCGGGCAGCAGCCGAAGATCGTGGACACGAACTCAGTTATGAAGAGGCTCGCGAAATCGTCTATGGGATGCCGTACTCAGAATGGAAAGACAAATACCAGATGGAAGCGACAGCTGAGCAGAAAGCGGCATACAACGCCAGGCAGGAATCAAACCACTGAGGTCAATGTTTTTATCATTCGACCATCATACAATTGGTATTAATCGATAGGTACACGAGTTTATTTTTAACTAGAAGACAGTACCATCGATTTTCAGTTTCAACGGTGGTGATAGATCTGAGCGAAATTGTCCCGCAATCTTGCGCCCAGCTGACCAAGTGCCTCCCTGCAGAATACCACCTAGCGATAATTGGTCTTTGTTGCGACCGAGAATAGCCCGTACTCGATCCGCCAGTGAATCAATCAAACTGACTGTCAGTGCGCGCCATTCGACAACCGCTTCTGATCTGAGATCAAGCGTCATTTTCAGCAGGTCGTTATTTTTGGGAAGAATCACTCCAGTATCAAGCAGTAGTCCTCCGTTCCTGTATTCGGGCAACCCCGTAAGTGCATTTTGATCGATAATTCTAAAATTCGCCTGCTGTAGCGGTTCAATCAAGGAATAGCATAACCACTGAGAGAGTTTGTGAAAGGGAACCACCTTGTCGATATCGTTTTTTCCATCCAACAATGAGTGAATACCGGCATCACCGATATTCATTCCATTGACAAGAAGACCATTTGGCCAAACGGAGTTGAATTCTTTCAGAATAAGTTGCAACATCCCCGCGAGGCTGATTTTGCCATCGGGTGAGTGCATCGCCATGATTGACATAAGGTCGCCGGGACGAGTCAACTTAGTGGACTTTCGCAACACTGTGCCGAGATTGTGAAGAATTTCCAAGCGCCCTTGCATTCCAGTCAGAGGATTATCGCCAGATATCTGAAAACACTCTGCGAATTCGCTTTCACCCAACTGTGACAGCCGATCGAGGGAAAGTTCAAATCCAGTATCCGATTTTGAACCGAGGTATTCGAAAAATAACTTGATTGAGGCGGCTGCGAGACCCTCTGACCGGTCTAAATCAGTTCCAGAGGCTGAGTCGGAAAATCGCCACTGTGAATCCACGCCCGCATCAATCAGTACACTAACAAATACAAGATCAATGGCTGTTTTAGCTCTCTCAGTTACACTTAGCGAATTCAATCGATGACGTCGAACATAGTGCTCCCATAAGTTGATTTTGTCAATCTGAAAATGCCGCCATCGGCTATGCACTGGAATTTTCAAAGAAGGGTAATTGGCACGGCATTCGTCAGCAACTAGACTTGCGCATTTCTCGAGCGATTGGTCGTCGATGTAGAAATACTGACTCTTTCCATCGTAGACCAACCGTGTTACGTCAGCGCAGCGCGAACGAACAGCTTGTACCGACATCAGGTCCAACATTGGCTCTGAAGTGTGATCTTGGTTTAGTAGTCTTCCAAGCCTCGGCCTTGCGCGTCCGACAGTTGCTCGGAGTTTGGAACCGGGTCTGGTGAAAAATAACCTGCGGCCTTCTTTGCATTGATTTCCACCAGGGCATCTTCGGGGATCATGTCATCTGGTAGTGAGATTCGCTCGGCAATTTCAATATCCTGAGCGACCAGTGAGTCATATTTCATATTGCTCATGGAGCAGAAGCGATCAATCCTGTCGACCCCGAGCCAATTCAGAGCATCTGGCATTAGTTCCTGAAAGCGCATATCCTGCACGCCGGCGATACATTCGGTGCGCTCAAAATATCGTTCTGCTGTATCTCCGCCTTCCTGCCGTTTCCGGGCGTTGTAGACGAGAAATTTGGTTACCTCGCCAAGCGCTCTTCCTTCTTTTCGGTTGTATACGATTACGCCGGCTCCGCCATTCTGACTGGTGCGAACGCAATCGACGATTCCATGAATCAGGTAAGGTCGGCATGTGCATATATCAGATCCGAACACATCGGATCCATTGCATTCATCGTGAACTCGACACGCCAGTTGGCGGTTGGAGTCCGTGATAGCAGTGATTTCACCGAAAATATAGATGGTAATACCACCGATCGGGGGCAGAAATACACTGAGATCAGGTCGAGTGATGAGTTCCGAGAACATGTTGCCGGTGTGTTCGAAAAGCGTTCGACGTAAAGTGTGCTCGTCCACTCCAAATCGATCTGCGATTCCCGGTAGATACCAGACCGGTTCGATTGCCACTTTGGTTACATTGATCTCGCCAGATTCCAGCAAGATTGTGCCATCAGGTGTAAGTCGTGCTGTACTGGAAAGGTATGCCAGTTCCGGCACCGTAAGACGTGCGCGGGTAACCGCGATCGTCGGTCGAACGGAAACTCCATCATCGATTTGCTCCCGAAAGACATTTCGAACCATATGCCCCCACGGATCAAGCGAAACAATCCGATTACTTTCACCCCATTGTCGGAACGGGCCAATACCTACCGCAGGTGAGGTATTCGTGAAATCGGGTTTATGCAAGGGGTCGAGAGTTCCGGACGCAACCGCAAGTGCTCTGTAGATTGCGTAGGAACCTGAGTGTGAGCCGATCGCGTTTCTGTGTGTTGATTCACTCGGAAAAGCAAGAATTGGGCCCCGCTCCTGCGGATTTTCCGCCCCCCAGGATACTTTCATTGGAGAGGTGTCCTCACCGGGATGTGAGGTCAGTGTAATGTGTTTGGGTATATGCTGTTCGTTCATTTGCAGTCTATCTTTGAAGTAATCAAGTACATCAAGGCAACATATAGATATCGTGCGGTGACCAACTAATCCAGAGATCAGTACCGCTGCTCACATTGATTTTGGCCATATCGCTACGCTGCTTCTGAACCCTGATTTCAGTTTTGTCGGGCGTTTCGACCAAGAGTCCAATTACAGTTCCAATAAATTCTTCACTTATGACAACACCTTGGTATTCATTAGATTGACCGGTTTCTGTAGTTGACGCTTCAATGTTGTCGGCGCTGACGACCAGGTCTTTTGAATCGCCAACAGCGATCTCGCAATTTACAGGGATGGAAGCGGTAATTTCACCAATTTGAGATTCAACCTTTACGATCTCATTTTTTGCATCGACTGCGGTGACCGTACCACTGAAAATATTGTTCGAACCTATGAATTCAGCAACAAATCGATTTGCAGGTCGCCTGAACACTTCCTGTGGCGAGTCGATCTGTTCAATTTTCCCGTCACTCATGATGACAACACGATCAGCCATGGCAAACGCTTCGGATTGACTGTGAGTGACATAGATGAAAGTTATTCGCAGTTCTTTCTGCAAACGTGAGAGTACCCCCTGCATACGAACCACCAAATTCGCGTCCAGTGCACTCAGCGGCTCATCAAGCAACAGCACGGGAGGTTCGGTAACTAATGCACGGGCGAGAGCTACCCTTTGCCTCTGGCCGCCTGACAACTGATCGATTCTTCGATCTGCGAACTGATGAATTTCCATTCGCTTTAGCCACTTGTCCGTACGCTTGATTTGATCTTCCTTTGAAACTTTTCTGGTTTTCAACCCAAATTCAACATTTTGGCGAACCGATAGAAAAGGAAACAGTGCCAAAGTCTGCCAAACCAGGGGGGTTTCTCTCTCGGATGGTTTGAGTTCGTTGATTCGATCTCCATTGAGACGAATCTCGCCTTCAGTCGGAGTTTCAAGACCAGCCAGCATCCGCAATAGTGTAGTTTTTCCGCAACCGCTTGATCCCATGATACTGAGAAACTCACCTTCGGCAACCGAGAGATTGACTCTATCCACCGCAACGACTTCGCCAAAATTCTTGACGACATCTATAAACTCAATCTGTGGCATATCCATTAGTTCAATCCGGCAATTTGTCGTTTGGATTTCATGAAAAAGAACACCTGGGCGACTACGACGAGCGTCATTGAAGTTAGATAAACAAAAGTTCCAATCGCATTGATCTGCGGGTCTACATTGCCCTGAAGTATTTCCAGAATGATAACCGGAATCGTCTTGTTCAGACCGGATACGAACCAGGCGATGATGAATTCATCGAATGATACGGCAGTTGTCAGGCACAGAGCTGAAATGATTGCCGGTTTGGCAAACGGAATGACTACCATTCTCATACTCTCCCAGTCACTGGCGCCGAGATTCCAGGCTGCCGGTTCCAAGTCCCTGTCCATCTGTTGAAGACGAAGCCGGATGATCGCCATTGAAAAAGGAGCGCAGAGAACTGAGTGAGCGAAAATAATCGCCCAGATGCTACCGGAAACCCCAAGTTTCGAAAACCATGCCAGCATCGCAAGTGCCATGATGATAAGAGGAATGGTCGGTGGAAGTAGAGCCAGTGCCAGATAAGCCTTTTTAAAC
Organism: Arenicellales bacterium; assembly: GCA_963666625.1. GTDB lineage: Bacteria > Pseudomonadota > Gammaproteobacteria > Arenicellales > JAJDZL01 > JAJDZL01. The sequence goes on along the minus strand of OY762925.1, from coordinate 627,884 downwards.
CTGAACGAATAGCGAAAATCTGTATAGGCAGTGCAAAAGCCGATGACAGTCGCGATGACCGCAGCACTCAATGCGACTGATATGCTGGTCAGTGCCGCATCCCAGACGTCAGGGTCCTGAAAGATGGTTTTGTACCACTTCAACGTGAACGAACCAAGAGGTATCGTCGCGAAACGGTCAGAGTTGAACGAAAATATCAGACTCGTAATGATCGGGGTGAATACAAATACAAATATTGCTACCAGATAAAAACCTAGAGCGAAATTACTGAAGCTGTCACTTTTTCTAATCATTTCTTTTCGCGATATGCAAACATGATCGCCGCGAATGCGACGGTCAGCAGGGTGATCATCATCATTACAGCAACAACCGCGGCACGTGGCCACTGCTGTCCGGATTTCGTTGTATCGACAATCAGGATGGATAGAGTCGGCGGCTTTGAGCCACCCAGATAGTACGGCGCAACAAAATCTCCGTACGACAGAATGAAACAGAAAACAGCTGCGATGATCAGTCCGGTTTTTGCGGAAGGAAGAATAACCCGAAAGAGTGTTTTCATACGTCCACAACCTAAATTCCAAGAAGCTTCAATTAGATTTTTATCGACATTGGCCAAGGATAATGTCTGCAGAATGATTACCAGCGGTAGACAGAATGTCATATACCCGATCAGCGTAGCCAAGGGTGTATTGAGTATGGTATACGGACCGAGACCAATCAATCCAAATAGCGCGTTGATGACCCCTTTTTCAGCGAGGATGATGTACCAGGAAAAGGTTCTGACGAGATAGCTTGTAAAGAACGGAACAATAAGAAAGAAAATGGCCATACGTCTTGCATTCTCGGAAAGCTTGTATGACAGGAAGTATGACGCCGGGAAAGCGATGATGGTTGCTGTAATCGTGGAAATCAATGCCAGTTGAAAAGTCAGGAAATACGAATCCCAAAAGAAACCTCTGGTCATCATCTTTATCCAGTTTTTCATTTCGAACGCTTCGGTCATGCGGTAGTTCTTGACCAAAAAGAATGTCATCGCGACCATGAATAGCAAAGGACCGATGAAGAAAAGCGTCTGCCAAACCAGCATTGGCATTCGCCAAGTAAGTTCGAAACCGTTGAATCTGGAAACTAGACCTTTCATTTGAATCTTGTCTCAGATTGTTCAAATATGTATCAATTGTCAAAAGTTTGAAACATCAACCGAATTCAACCAAATTCAGGTAATTACCCGTGATGCCGGGGCAGGGGCAGAACTGAATGAACTGCCATACTTGGAACAATACACTGAAACCGGAAAATCCGCAATAAAACGTATACAAATATAATAACTTACAGGCAGGGGATCGTAGTGTTCCCCTGCCTGAGTGTTAGTCTAAATTGACGTTGCGGAATGTCGAGTCAAATAATTTTTATGCGTTCTTGTACTCTGACCAGAAGTCATTCCAGTCCTCAAGAGACTGTTGTCGAGGAATGTCGCGATAGTGAATACGGCCATCATTGATCAACGTGATCGGATTATTAGCCGCGCCGGATACCTGCCCGGTTCGCACCGCTTCGGCCATATTGACTTTTTGGAGCTCAGCGACACCTGCATGGGTGATGCAGAAACCAGGATAGGCAGCCATCTGGGCAGAACGGGCCTGCCCGGCAGGACTCAACATATACTGAATGAATTTCTTGACGAGATCAGTATGTTTACTTCCGATTCCAATTGAATAAGACTCAGTCCACTGAATTCCACCTTCTTGAGGTACAACCGAGGCAACCGGTGCACCGTCGCGTTCCAGCACACCTGTGATCCAGTCCCCAATTCCACACATGGCAAGCATTTCCTGATTCTTCATTGAGTTGAATGTACCGCCATAATCGAAGTATCCACCAACCTGTGGTCTGAGTGACAGCGTGGTTTCCTGTACTTTATCCCAGGCGTCATTTGAAATGTCAAATGGGCCGGGAGAATTGTTCCCTTCAAGCAGGCTCATCATGCCGAGATTCGGAAGATGCCAGTCGAAATGGCCGACTTTACCGGTTAATTCGGGTTTCCAGAAACACTTGTAGCTCATCGCCTCGTCTGCAGTGACCGCGGTAGTGTTATAGGATACCCCGAGATGTCCAAATCGCACCATCACCGAATACAGTTTCCCATCGGCCCAGTGTCCACCAAACTGAGTGAAGTCTTCGTGAATGAAGTCGTCAAACGGGTAATCACTTGCGTCAAGTTCCTCAATGTATCCTGCGGCATTCAGCTGTTGTACAAATTCAGCGTCAGACAGTATGACATCGTAGGTGCCGGGAGGAGACTGGGCGATCAACGCTAGCATATTGTCACCCCCTGCATAGTATTTGGGTTTGAACTTAACGTTGTGCAACGCTTCAAATTCCTCGACAATGTCCGGCTCACCATGACCATACCAGGCAAGCATGTTCAGTTCGGTCGCCTGAGCCCACGATTTTCTACTGGTCATGATCATTGGTGCGGCCGCCACACCGGCCAGAACACCCGATGTCTTCAGGAAGTTTCTTTTCTGCAAATCGATTTTATTCATGACGTGTTCGCCTCCTCAAAAAGGTTGTAATATCGTTCGTAATAAAAATGAAATCAGGCCAGTTAATTTGTCGCTGGTAGTCCACTCGATTATATGTAAAGCTCATTATCTATTCACTGTAATCGGCTTGTGGAAACGAATGTACTGGCTGGTAACCCTTAAAACTGGTCAGTGTCTGACTGTTGCATAGTGCTTGCAAATCCGTACCAGGCAAAACACAACTCGAAACTTTGTATTTTTCTCGCATTTCCCGTGTGGCAGCGTTTTCCTCTACACAGACTACCGCAATTCCAGCGACGATTCCACCTTGTCGTTCGATGAGTTCGGTACCTGCTTTCATGGTGCCGCCGGTTTCAATCCATTGGTCGACCAACAGGACGCGCGTTTTCGCGGCGAATGCTGGTTTTCGCATTTCCAGATGCTGGGTCTTTCCAGAGTAGTTCATCATCGGAACAGTATCATAGTCGACAGGAGTCTTGCCGCCTTTTCGCAACGTCAGCACACCCTTGCCGAGCCGTACCGCCATTGCTCCAGCAAGTACAAATCCTGCCGCATCAATCCCTGCGACGACATCAATTTCATCATCTTCAAATGGTCTCAACAGGTCATCCAATATCGTTGAAAAAGACTGCGCGTTTATGTATGCGGAACTCGGATCTAGCCATGCATACTTTTCGCTGCGCGAACGAGGAGCCATGAGAGACATGTAGTTCCTGGCATTGCGATTTTCCTTACTGACGGGAGATACGGGTCGAGCTTTAGCCAACAAGCGACGCAGTTTTAACCGATCGATATTGTAAAAATCACCGTCACGGTTGATTCCGGTGGCGACGAGTATGGCATCAACGTGGTCTCGGTACAAACCGATGTTTTCGGGTGTGGCACCGGACGCGATGCATAGAGCGTTATCGCCCAAACCAGCTCGAAACGCTTCAACTTTGTCTGTAGGGGTTTGTTTGCCGGTCGCTTTTCCGCTCGTCGTTACAACATCAACAAAGTCGGTTGCGATTCGGGCAGCAGCACTGAATTCTTGCGGGGCAACTTCTCTTTGCTTCTTGAATGCTACGCCACCGAAGTAAATTCCATGCCAACCACTGACTTCTCTAGTATCCAGAATTTGCTGTGGTTCGGACTGTTCCTCTGAGCCGCGCGATTCGTCAATTCTCGCATCATCCGCCCAATAGGCGTCAACTGAAATTCCATCTTGTTTTAGCGAACCGAGAATAGGGAAAGCATCTTTTCCCGTGACCGCGAGAAAATTTACACCGAGCCAAAGAGATGGAAAAAGTTCTCTAGTTGATCGAATGATCGGAAGAAAACGTTCCACGTGGAAATCGTGATTGATCAGGAATACGCCTGATGCGCCTTCCTCAATTGCTGTCTTTATGTTACGTTGCGTTTGGACTAAATCTAAAACATGTATGACGGGTAGAATTGCAGGCCCGGAACACTTGAACAGTTTTTTGAATGTATATCGATGCACGACAAAATACCAAGATATTTTAGATTTTCCACGTGAATCGCATAAAAATATACTTGAATAATTACTACTATGTATCAGATTTATAAATACTATTATTTACGACAAATATAAATGAACAGATAGTAGTATAAATCATGGACATGTGAAGGCATTGTATCTAAAAACAGCTCATAAGCCATTGTTTATGTGGCGCTTGTATAACAGCTCAAATTCTGATGTGGAACACCGGCATGAAATTGATGCTAGACAATCTGATCGACAGACTGCGACAATTGTTTAGGATATCGTGGATTCAGCAATGGCACCAGCATGCAATACATGTTCGACGGTTGGTATGAATTGTCAAGTTCGATCGACGCCCCGCGGCCGAATGTCAATCCTAAACTGCGCGAACCGTTGTTACCCGTCTAATCCTATCTGGTCTGATAACTGGATTCTCACTAAAAATTTCAATCACCCTGCACATTTATTCAATCTTACAATCCCACAAATTGAACCACTGGTCTGACGGAAATTCTGCAAGTACGCGCAAAGTGTTCAAGAGTCTCCAATGTCCTCGAACCACAATTCAGGGCGTTCCTTAATAAATTTCGCCATCAAGTTTTTGCAGGATTCATCGTCCATCAAGACAACTTCGACACCATGATCGATCAGTGTCGACATGAAACCTGGAAAATTCTCACATTCTCCGATCACAACTCGCTTGATTCCGAAATTCAAAATCGCGCCGACGCACATCATGCAGGGGCTCAAAGTCGTATATAGATCAATCTCTGCGTAGTCACTGCGGATACCACCTGCGCGCAAACAATCGGTCTCTCCGTGTAGTACCGGGTCATCTTCCTGAACTCTCCGGTTCCGGCCGGCACATACTACAATGCCGTTCTTGACCATAACTGCGCCTACCGGTACACCACCCTCGTTATAGCCAAGTTCAGCTTGCTGGTAGGCATCCGCCATGAATTTACGATCCACTTCAGTTGCAGATTTCAACTGAGCAAGGATTTGTTTGGTCATTGCGACGAACCTCGTTCCTGCGAGAGACTGATAATCGGAAGTTTTTTGGATTCAAGGAATTTGAGAACAGCAGATTCGCTGATCTTTTCTCGAACAACAAGGACGCCGACTCCGAATTGTAGCATAATGCCGGCCGCCAGCATATCCGGGGCTGGAACGCAGTACAACTCGAGCTCGGACTGGTCGTTGCGGCGACCTGCGTTTCGAAAGCAATCGGCTACGGCAACCGCGACCGGGTCATTCAACTCAACCGTACGATCGCGGCCCCTGGCAATGATTTCACCATTCTTTACGAGGAAGGCTGCCGCGCGGCTACCGCCACTTGCCGCCGCTGTTCCGGCTTCGCTCTCCACTCGCCGAAGCAGATTTTCACGGAATGATTGAATTCTGCTATTGTCTCTATTTCCGGATAGCATTGCTACAATAGTAATTAATCGAGAACCTTCAAGTAATTGACCATTGGGAGAAGCAGATGGACGTTACAGTTGTTGAGCACCCGCTCATTATGCATAAATTGAGTCTGATGCGTCAAAATAACACTCATTCCTCGTTATTTCGACAACTGACAAAAGAAATCGCGATGCTGCTTGGATACGAAGTTACTCGTGACTTGCCAACTGAAGAACATACTATCGAAACGCCACTAGAATCAATGAAAGCTCCGTTCCTTTCAGGAAGAAAGTTATGTGTTGTGTCGATTCTTCGTGCAGGAAATGGGTTGTTGGACGGAATGCTCAGTCTTATGCCAGCGGTGAGAGTGGGACATATCGGACTGTACAGAGACCCCCAGACTCTGGTTGCAATCGAGTATTACTGTAAGGTTCCATCGGATTTGGACCAGCGATCGACCATTGTGGTCGACCCCATGCTTGGGACTGCGAATACCGCGACCGCTGCGATTGATCGTCTAAAGCAACATGGCTCGAAACAGATTGTATTTGTCTGCCTGCTGGCGGCACCGGAGGGGGTCAAAGCCTTGAATAGCGCCCACCCGGATGTAAAGATATATACCGGTGCAGTGGACCGACAGCTCAATTCACATGGTTACATTCTGCCTGGATTGGGGGATGCAGGAGACAGAATTTACGGAACTAAATAACAATACAGATGCTCTCACAACATCAGCCACAGGTATTGGCGATATCAGTCTGAACTAGGAGGATTTCTACGGTTTTCGGGCAATTATGAAACTCTTGGATTCTGAAACATAGTCATCGTCCAGCGCAACAACCCTTAGTTTGTTGAAGATCGTAGCGAGATTGCCCGGCTTCAGAACGTAATCTGGGTTGAAGCGCGGGTTGACGTTCAAAAAATTCTGGTTGAATGTCTTCATCATCAGTAAGCCACCTGGTCTAAGTGCCATCTGCATATTGTCAGCCAGTGCAAAGTTGAGGTAGTTGAAACATACGATTGCATCTGTTGATTCGGCTGCCAAGCGAGTTTCATTCAGGTCGGCCGCAACAGCATGTATCTGAACGCCAGATTTAAGTGCGAAAGCTTGGCAGCGGCGAAGTGCTTCCCGACTGCAGTCCAATGCCACCGTAAAACAGCCGAGTTTGGCCAGATAGACAGCATTGCGCCCGGTTCCACAAGCCAGATCAATGACAGTGTGCGTTTCGTCGAATAAATCGCTGTACTCGATAAGCAACGGGTCCGGCGCTAGCTCGTTGCCGTGCTCTCGTCGCAGATACTTCTGGTCCCACTTGGTAGCATCAGACATGAGTCATCAGGCAAGGTCATAAAAGTGCCTCAAACGGTTCCACTGTGACTGTTGTCCCTGCGTCCATGTCTCCCGATGTCAGCGGTAGGACAATATAGCAGTTTGCACGGCTCATGGAAGTCAGAACACCTGAACTTTGATTGCCGGTAGACTCAACCACGGGTTCTCCGCTGGCATCGAAACTGAGGATACCGCGTTGAAATTCCAATCTACCTGGACGTTTACGGATGGGATTGGAAATTCGCGCGGTCAATCGAATCGGAGTCGACGGTTTTTCGCCTTTGAGTCGATTCAGCGCGGGACGAACGAACTTGTCGAAAGTGACCATGACCGATACCGGATTTCCTGGAAGACCAAAAAACCAGGTTTGGTCGATTTTACCAAATGCCAAAGGTCGCCCAGGTTTCATGGCGACTTTCCAAAGTGTGAGCTCTCCGAGAGTCTCCAGTGCCTGTTTGACGAAATCAGCATCGCCCACTGATGCACCTGCCGATGTGACAACCACGTCTGCTTTTGATGCACCTGCCTTCAATGCAGCGATTGTTTGCTCCAGGTCGTCGCGAACGACACCAAGATCAATTGGTTCAACGTGGGCACTCTGAATCATTCCGTACAATGTGTAGCGATTGCTGTCATAGACATCCCCGGGATTCAACTTCTCACCCACCGCACGCAGTTCATCACCGGTCGAAAAGAATGCTACTTTGGGTTTCCGGTATACTGACACCTCGGCTCTCCCGACAGACGCAAGCAACCCGAGTTCGGCTGTTCCGATTGCCTGACCTTTCGTCAGTGCGATTTCACCTGCGCAGATATCCTCACCGGATTGCCTGATATGCTGTCCCGGTCGATGCGTATTGATCGTCGTCACCACATCTTCGCTGACACTGCAATCTTCCTGCATCACAACGGTATCCAGTCCATCGGGCACGACACCACCGGTGAATATTCGGATGCAGCAAACATCTCCGACATCGCCAGTGAACGGACTGCCGGCAGCTGAAGTCCCGATCAGGCTTAAAGTGGATTCGGCGTTCTTTTCTGCAAGATCAGAATATCTGCAGGCATAGCCATCCATCGCCGAGTTGCGATCGGTCGGTACGTTTTGATTGGCGTAGATGTTTTCAGCGATGACACGGTGAATCGCGTCGCGAATTGCCAGTCGTTCTGTTTCAGCGACCGGTTTAATCCGGCGAAGGATTGACGACAGTGCTTCCTCATAAGGCGTTGAGGCAACATCAAAATCCGCCATGCAGCTGTCATTCAGAACAGGTTCAGACATCTGTCCGTTTCCAATGACCGGAACGACCTCCGGATTTCTCAACCAGTTGAACAGATTCGATGACCATCCTGCGATCGGTCGCTTTACACATGTCGTAAACGGTCAGGAGGGCCACCTGAACCGCTGTCAGTGCCTCCATTTCGACGCCGGTCCGGTCGCGTGTCTCGGTCGTCGCCCGACAGTAAACGCTGGATGTATCGGTATCGCATTCCAGATCGACGGTAACATGGGTCAGGGATAGCGGATGGCACAGGGGTACGAGTTCTGATGTCTTTTTTGTCGCCATGATCCCCGCGAGGCGCGCCACTCCTAGAACGTCGCCCTTTTTGTTGGAACTGGACATGATTTGTTCAAGAGTGGATAATGACATGCGGATTTGCCCTTCTGCGACTGCTCGACGGGCGGTGGGTTGCTTTTCGCCCACATCAACCATGTGCGCATCCCCTTGTTCGTTGAAATGTGTCAGTTTTGACATCGTGGTCAGAATGCAGTATCTCAGGAGTGATCAATTATTTACTACATAATAAACTGATACGATGGACGATTCCATTTTATTGCGCTACAACCGGCAGATCATGATGACCGAATTCGGGATCGAAGGTCAGCAGAAAGTCATGGAAGCCACTGTTTTCATTGTTGGCCTGGGTGGTTTGGGATCTGCGGTTACGATGTATCTTGCAGGCAGTGGAATCGGACATCTTGTTTTGAATGATTTCGACGATGTCGATCTTTCAAATCTCCAACGTCAGATTGTGCATTCCAGTCAATCTGTAGGCATCTCGAAAGTGGTATCTGCAACGCAGACTCTGACTGCGTTGAATCCGGAAATCAAGATCACCGGAATCGACCGAAAGATGTCAAATTCAGAACTGAATGATCAGGTTGAGTTGGCGGATGTCGTAGTTGATGCAACTGATAATTTCGACATTCGGTTTGCGTTGAATGAAGCGAGCGTAGCGACCCGTACTCCTTTGGTCTCGGGAGCGGCGATTCGAATGGATGGCCAGTTTGCTGTCTATCGACCGGACCTGGAAGACAGCCCTTGCTTTCGATGTTTGTATGCTCCGGAAGATGAACCTGTAGAGCGATGCAGTGAAACTGGAGTACTGGGCTCGGTTTGTGGCACAATCGGATCGTTGCAGGCGACTGAAGTTCTGAAAATTATTGCAGGCGTCGGTACCAGCGCGCATGGCAAACTATTCCTCTACGACGCCAGCAGGTTGGAATGGCAGGAAGTCAGAATACACAAGGACAAACTTTGCCCTGTCTGTGATTCTCCAATGTCAGTTGCCGAGGTGGCTGGTTGAACTGAAAGATCAAGTTCCGACCTGGCTTCGCACTTGTCAACGGTTCCCTACAAACCTTCTAAACCGAAGTTCCAGAGCATCAGGCCGGTATGTAACTGATTATAAAAATCTTATCGGTCAAGTGGGTGTTACGCTACTGGGTACACCTTCACCAGCTCCATGGCACGCTTCTGGATCGGTGAGGCTTCACTCGTCAGCGCCACGAGCGGCGCGTCAGGCAGTTGGTTGAACCGACACTGATTGCGACACCGGGTACCCAGCTCGTCGATCAGGGTGGCGAAGCTGTGCGCTTTCAGTCCGTCTTCGGTCCGGTGAGTGGCTTTCTTGCGTTTCAGTGCGGCGGACGCCTCGGGCGGCGCCACCGGATTGTGTCTCGGATCCGGCTGCTCCTCGTGATACAGCACGGGCCTGAGGGCCTCAAGCAGATGCCACTGCACATAGCAGGCAAGCATGCACAGGAAAAGATGCGCACGCACCCGGTCCTCGGTGCGATGGCGGATCGGGCGGATCTGAAGATCGACACTTTTCAGGTTGCGGAAGACCCGCTCGACCTTGCCCAGGCTCTTGTAGCCGCGCACCACATCCGATGCCGGAAGCTGATCCGCATCCTGGCTGGTACGCAGGACATACAGCCCGTCCAGGGCCTGCTCCCGTTCGATCGAACCGGTATTGCGCGAGAACTCGAAGTGACCGTCCCGGATCACATACTCGAAATGCTTGGCCATCCTGAAACGGTTGTCGACCCGGCCGACCCTGTGGGCGATCTCCTGCTCGGTGAGCGGCTTGCGGGTGCGCCGCGCAACCTCGCGCTGTATTTTCATCAGTGCCTGTTCGGTGCTGTCGAGCAGCTCCCCGCGCTGCTGTGCCCGACGCTCCTGCAGGAACGGATTGAAGCACACCACCAGCCGCTCACCGGGATAGCCCGGTGATCGGATCTCGGCCAGGTCGAAGCGATCGAACAGACCCGGCCGCACACTGCCCTCGTCCACCAGCGCCCGCAGCGCGTCATGGCCGAGCGCCGAGATCCAGCCGATGCCCGGATGATCCCTCAGCATGTCGATCTGTGTCTGCGTCAGCATGCCGCGGTCGCCGACCAGCACCAGGTTTTCCAGATCGTGCAGCCGCCGCAGCTTCTCGATCTGGTCGGCCACCGTCCGGGTGTCCCCGGTGTTGCCCGCATAGGCCTGCATCGCCAGCGGCCGCCCGTCGCCGTCCGCCAGGATGCCGTAGACCACGATCGGCCGCCCGCGCTTGCCGTCGCGGCTGTAACCGAAACGCATCAGCGGACAGGTGGCGCCCTCGTAGTAACTGCTTGAGACATCGTAGAGCACCGGTGCATGCTCACCCAGATGACGCCGCACCAGTCGCCCCTCGATGGCGCCCTGGCGCTCATGCAGCCAGTCCATGGCCTGGTAGAGAGCGTTCTCATCGAAGTCGCCCAGCCCGAGCTCGTCGGCCAGCGTGGTCTGCGACAGCTGACGCACGGTGGCGAGTTTCGACTGCGGTCTGACGATACGCTGGGCGATCATGGCGACAATGAGTCTTCTCTGGGCACTGTCGCGTGTCGCAATCAACCGCGGCAGTCCGAGGCGGCGGATCATCTCCAGGATCAGTTCGATGTGGCCGTGCGGCGTGGACGACTCGATGGTGAAGGCCTCATCCGGATGCACCAGGGGTTCGTTCCTGAGCACCTGTCTGAGCCGCTGGATTTTCTCCGGCGGCCAGTCGGAGAGGTTGTCGAGGGTGCGTTTGCAGACGCGGCCGTCTTTGCGGAAGGATTTTCGCAGCAGGATGGCCGGCGGCGAGTTGCGGTTCGGTACGATGTCGATATACATGGCTACATATTATAGCATGCAGACCGTACCGGATGCTTTATTTTATTGTTTTATTGATATTCATCTGAACACTTACATGGCTACACAAAAACATCCGTTTCCGATCGGCTTGGGAAACAAACTGAATCATATCAATGACTTGAAGGGAGGAAAGCGGAAAGTTGCTGAAAATATCGCTGGAACTTCGGTCTAAAATGCAACTGCTTGTTCTGTGAAAGTAAAATTCAGATTCAGGCGGAACAGAATCCAGATTTGGACTACAAGCTGAATCTTTTACGCATGAACAGTTTGACTGATTTTCGTTCCTTTTTACCCAAATTGGATCCGATTTCGCCTGATTTGCGCAAATCCTTTTTGATCGCCTTCCAGGATGCACTTACACTTTCTGGAGTAAGTTCCAAATCAGCGTAAATACAGCTGTCACATACGACATGTTCATAGAACACTTTCTTTCCCATTTCGTAAGTTCCCTCTGAAACGACAAGTGCCGGCTGATGGTCACCGCCTCCGCCACCACCTCCGCCATCACCGGAAGCAAATGCAACTGAACTCGCGAACGAGCAGCAAAGTATAAGTATGACGATGCTACGAAAGGCGTGTTTGATTGAAATAGCCATGGATTACCTCAGGTAAACAAAGGGTTTGACATTGAGCCCAGTCTGTATTTTAACGACAAATACATTTTGATTTTGTCAAATCATTACCAGTCTCAAATTGGGAACTAAACCCGATTTTTTCTAGTCATACGAATTATGGTTAAATTTCTACATACGACCAAACGCGATTCAAACATTAACAGAACGAACCCGCACATAACCATTCTGTAGAACCATTGCCATGGACAGACATACAAGACCAACGAAATTGAATCTTGTTTCATCCTCTTCGGTTGGTATGATACTTGCGGTCGGATACATTACCCAAGGAGTTCTGTCAAGGGACTCGGCTGGTTTTGATCTATACACCTTCCTAGGCTGCTTCAGTTTTACTTCAGCAGTCGTTCTTCTCTACTGGTATTGGCTGACTAAAAATCAACTCGATCTGAATTTCAAAACCGTCTTGTTTTGGGCTGTTGTGTTCCGGTTGATCGGCGTATGGGGTGAGCCTGTTTTGGAAGACGACTACTATCGATACCTGCTTGATGCCTGCCTTTTTGTTACGTACGGGTCACCCTATGGTATAGCTCCGGAATCACTGTTTTTGTCCAACGATCTCACTGCGGAATGCAATGCATTGCTGACAGGAGTCAACAATCCCCATTTGGCGACCATCTATGCACCGTTCTTGCAGTACGTATTCGTGTTGTCTCACATTATCTCTCCGGCCAATCTGGACCTCCTGCAATTTATCGTAGTTCTGTTTGACCTCGCCATCATATGTATGCTGGGGAAACTGGCACCGGCCCGGATTGTGCTACTTTACGCTTGGTGTCCGCTAGTAATCAAGGAATTCGCATTCACCGCACATCCGGATGTGATTGGTGTTTGTTTATTGTTGGCTGCACTACTTGCCCGGAAATCCGGCCGATCAGCTCTGGGTTGCATATTGATCGCAGTTGCTTGCTGTTCGAAAGTTTTCGCGTTTGCAGCTTTGCCCTTTTTTCTTTTCCGACAACGAATTCGCTATTGGATTTTGGTTGCTACAACTGTATTGATGATGTATCTGCCGTTTTTGGTCAACCAACAGCATACGGATCTCGCAGTCCTGGAGTATTTCGCAAGCAATTGGTTTTTCAATGCGCCAGTATTTTATTTGCTGGCTGACTTGTTAACTGATCCACTCGCCCGATACGCGAGCGTTTCACTATTTGGTTTGTGGTACTTCTTTTACTTTATTCGATACCAAAAGTCGAAAATGTCAACCGACATACCGCGTATGGACTGGGTATTCGGCTTGATGCTCATACTCTCCCCGGTGCTGAACGCCTGGTACTTGGTTTGGGTGCTACCTTTTGCGGTAATCTGGCCAAGTGTATGGGCTTGGACGGCATCGGTAGTCATCGTGCTTTCCTACATCATCGGTCTGCATTTACCAGAATCAAACTTGTACGACTACCAGGTTTCACTATACGCACAATTGGTGCAGATTCTTTGTATCGGCATCGCCCTGATCATTGACTATCGGTCCGGACGTTTCACAATTGTGAACTCCAAATGAATCGGGCTGATTGACGATTTACAACAGCCTGAAAACCCAGTAGAACATCTTGTAACCGGCCATCAACGAACCTCGCAGAGTTCCGGATATTTTCGACTTGCCAACCCTTTTTCGATACTGTACGGGTACTTGCAAAATCGTCTTTCCTGATTTCGCCGCTTTAAGCTGCATCTCTACAGTCCATCCAAAATCCTCATCCTGCATCTGTAACTCCAGCAAGACCGAGCGTGATATGCACCGCAACGGGCCTAAGTCCTCGAACTTGTAACCGTGCAATATCCGAATCGTAATGCAAACCAGTTGAGTACCCCATTTCTGGTGGGTAAATCGGCCCTGCGGAACCGACGGATCATCCTGTCGACAACCTATCGCAAGGTCGCAGTTTCCAGAAACAACAGGCCTGATCAGACGGTCGAGATCTTCTGGATAATCGCTATAGCTGCCATTGATAAAGGCAATTACATCGGTTGTTCCCGCTGCCTCTATCCCCGTCAGGCAGGCTCTTCCGTACCCTCTTTTCGGTTCACTGACTACTCGCGCTCCTGCGTTTTCTGAAATTTCTTGTGTAGCGTCCTGAGAATCGTTGTCAACAACAATAATTCGGTCTACATAGTTTGGAATTTCATTGATGACCCTTCCAATAGCTGCCTGTTCATTTAATGCGGGAATGATGACTGTAATATGCTGCTCATCGATCATGACATCATTCGTTAAGAGCCCAGTCGTATTCATAGTCATCAATTTCATCAAATTCGCTCAACTGGTCTTCGAGTGCTGTTGATGCGTAATCAAGCAAATGTTCAATGACATCCTCTTCACTGCCACCGAAATCCTCTTCATACCAGTCATAGATGCTGGAAACAATCAATTCCCCATCTTCAATTCTTGCCCCTCTGGGATGGTTGATGTACTGTTCAGCCGCGTGCTCTAGAAGGTCTTCAAGGTTGTTCGAGGTAAATGCCGTCAACTGTAGGTTGGGGCAACCAATTGATGCGCAATTGACTGCGTAGTGAATTCTGCTGTCCTGAAAAACCGGACGCAGTATCCCGTGCTCAATATCGTCAAGACTGAGATCAACTCCCTCAACGGTTGCCAGATTTTCTTTCCACGGTCCTTTAGTCAGCAATCCATAGGAAATATCTCGAATGCTTTCGACCGGATAGTGTTCGAGAATCACCCAGACTGTCAATGCGTTATAGAGATTGATCCAGTACGCAAACTGTTCATCGGAGGCGAGCTTGGTCACCTGAACAGACTGCAGCATCTTCAGGTAGTCGTCAAGGACATCCAAATCCTCTTCGCTTACATCCCTGTAGCTAAAGTAGTTCAATCCTTTCCGCTCGTCTATGTAGTTCGACAGCAAACTGCTCCACATTGTATGGTCGATGATTCCGGACCCTGATTCAGGCGCAGTTTCATGGAAGATTGAGAGATTCCCCGAAAATGCAGGAATGCTGAGTGAAAATATGCTGAGGAAAACGCTAATCTTGATCGCTTTCATAATCTAACAAGCATCTACACCTGACTCTGGATTTTGTCCGGAAGTTTTCGATCGTTCAATGTTAATTTGATGTTGATCACCTGCGTTTAGGTAATCAGCGCGTGTCCGGTATCTGCTGATTTTTAGTCGAATTCGAAGTCGGTACTCTCATCAAACACTTTCGAATGCCATTCGATGGTCTGATTCGGCGACGATCGGTCGACGATTCCGACTGCCGTACGACAACCCTGTGTAAGTATACAGAATCAAAGGTTGAGCCCGGTGGCGATAGCAAAGACAGCGCGGAATTCGCGATGTCATGCCAGGAGATTTTGAACCGTCTGTGCAACATCTACTGAGTCGAACTGTACAGTGAATCCAATCGAAAAACCAACGCGCGGGAGATATCAAAAGCGGTGATCGAATCGACGCTGAACTTGACTTGCTGAGGTGAACTGAAGTACAACACTTGAAAGAATTGAGTGCCGCCAAGAAGCTTTGAAGGCTGTCAATTTCAATCTTGTCAACTATTCCGTATCAATCCAATATTTATGGTTGAGACACCGTCGAACATGTTAAAACTGGGAACTCGCGCACCGGATTTCACACTGCCGAATACCAACCCGAATTTCCCCTTGAAAATTACTTCGTTGACTGATTTCAAGCAGTCACGCGGAGTCGTGATTGCGTTCATATGCAATCATTGTCCTTATGTAGTCCACATAAAGGATGCTATTTCCGATTACGCCCGCGAGTACAAAGGTAAGGGAATTTCCGTGATCGCAATCAGCGCGAATGACGTTGTTACTCATCCCCAGGACGGGCCGGACAAGATGAGTACAGATGCTGTCGGGCACGGCTACATTTTCCCTTATCTTTACGATGAGACTCAAGCGGTTGCAAAAGCTTACGACGCGGCCTGCACACCAGATATTTATCTGTTTGACTCAGGTCTGAAACTGGTTTATCGAGGACAGTTCGACAGTAGTCGCCCCGGCAATCAGATTCCGGTTTCAGGTGAAGACCTGAGAAACGCGTCGGAAGCGCTGTTGGCGGGCGAGGAAATTTCACCGGATCAAGTTCCGAGTGTAGGTTGCAACATTAAATGGAGAAATACTGATTCGTGATCGTGCATTGACAGAGTTGCGACTGCTGCGACTCTGACTGATGAAACGAACAGGTCCGAGCGGGTATCGGGTAGGTGTGATGGAAAAGGAACTGATAGCGGATTCGATTTTCCTGATTTATGTGGGTGCTGCGATATTGGGCACTATTGCGCTCTATACACGGCAAGTCCTACCTGTTGTTTACATTATTCTGGGTGCGATCATCGGTCCCGGTGGTTTGAAGCTGATTCCAGAACTCACTCAGGTGGAGAACCTCGCAACCATCGGAATAATTTTCCTTTTGTTTCTGCTCGGAATTGATCTATATCCTCAGAAACTGCTGAAAATTTTCCAGTCGGTCTCAGCTGTCACCCTGATCTCTTCGGTCGTATTTTTCGGTTCCGGTTTTATAGTCGGTCTCCTATTCGGATTCTCCACGATCGAAGCAGTGATCACCGGCATCGCAACTGGATTTTCCAGCACCATCATGGGTATCAAACTGTTGCCCACGACCGCGCTGCATCATCGACACATCGGCGAGTTGGTGATTGGAATCCTCCTCTTACAGGATCTTCTGGCCATCTTCGCACTGGTTGTCATTCAAGGGCTCGGGCTAACCGGCGAAATCGGTCTAAAAAGTTTTCTTCCGGTTCTCACTTTACCAATTTTTGTAGCTATTGCATTCCTGCTTGAATACTTTGTGATTCGCAAATTACTCAGCAAATTCGAGCAGATCAGAGAATATCTTTTCCTGGTTATCATCGGCTGGTGTCTGGGTCTGGGAGAACTGGCAGCCGTTGTCTTCGGATTGTCACACGAAATAGGTGCATTTGTAGCAGGCGTAGCAGTCGCCGCTTCCCCCATAGCGCGCTATATAGCGGAACGACTGCAGGCTCTACGGGACTTTTTCATGGTTCTATTTTTTGTTGCGATGGGTGCACACTTCAATGGCGCCGCGTTTGTTGAAGTCGTTGTACCATCGTTCGTTTTGGCAGCGTTGGTTCTCGCAATCAAACCAACGATCTACAGACTTCTTCTCGGTAAGTTTGGCGAGGAGAGTGAAACCGGCTGGGAAACCGGTTTCCGATTGGGTCAGCTCAGTGAGTTTTCCATACTCATTGTTTTCATGGCTATTACGTCAGGAATTATTGGTGATAGTGCCGCCAATTTCCTGATCATCGCAACTGTTCTCACATTTATCGGATCATCATATCTGGTTGTGTTTCGCTATCCGAGTCCAGTCGCCGCTTCTGACCGACTGCGCCGGGATTAGTTCACTATCGTGGTTGGAACCGAAATCGTTCACGACGGCTACGGGCCAGTCGTCATTGTCGGTTGTGGGTACACGGGAACTCGAATTGCCGCGAAATTATTGTCTGACGAAAGGAGAGTAATTGCACTCACAGTAAACTCGCGAGTTTCGCTTCGAAGCGTCGAATCTTTGCGTCTCGACTTTGATACGCCGCAACCACTGGATATGGCGACAGGGGGCGATGCGTCAATGATCTACCTGGTTCCGCCTCCATCTGAAGGGACCAGAGATACCCGAATTCGAAATTTCTTGAATAACATTTCGTTGGATGTTCCCAGGAAATTTGTTCTGATCAGCACCACGGGTGTTTATGGTGATGCTCAGGGGGCTTGGATCGATGAAGACGCACCTGTAAACCCGCAGACGGATCGTGCCAGGCGCCGGTTAGACAGCGAGTTGATGGCGACAGATTGGGCCAGAAAGAATTCAGTCAAACTGGTTATTCTTCGGGTGGGTGCGATCTACGGGCCCAGCAGAGTTCCACTCGACAGACTCCGACAAGGAATCACCTTGCCACCTGCCAGTAGCAGTGGATTTCTCAATCGCATTCATGTTGATGACTTGACGGCTGTCTGTATCACCGCGATGAGTTCTAACGCTGTGGGGGTTTTCAATGTGTCGGATGGACAGCCACTGAAAATGATCGAATACATGAATCTGGTTGCGGAGATCTTCGAGTTACCCGCGGTTATCGAATCATCGAGTCCATCCGATCTTAAGTCCCACAGTAATTCAATGCGTCAATATCTGGGAGAATCGCGTAAAATCGATAACAATCGCATGCTTCAGGAATTTTGCATCGAATTACGGTATCCAACCGCGAGACAGGGACTTGAGGCGAGTTTTCGAGAGATGAAAGATTCGAACTAGATCAGGTAGTTTTGCCTATATGACCAGAAGCATCGATTGAATGGAAAGACTTCCCGAATCCCTGACATTCTTTCAACTGAATCGGAGAAAGTGATGAAGTATCTGCACACGATGCTGCGAATAACTGATATTGATGAATCACTTAAATTTTTCGTAGATGATCTGGGGCTTAAGGAGATTCGTCGCAGCGAAAATGACGCCGGCAGATTTACGTTGATTTTTCTCGCCGCCGAAGGTGACGAGGATGCACAGGTGGAACTCACTTACAACTGGGACCCGGAACAATATTCCGGCGGTCGAAATTTCGGTCACCTCGCATATGAAGTGGACGACATCTATCAGATCTGCCGTCGATTGATGGATGCGGGTGTCACGATCAACCGCCCGCCGCGCGATGGTCGGATGGCGTTTGTCAGATCGCCCGACAACATTTCAGTGGAACTTTTACAGAAAGGAGCGGCACTTCCACCACAGGAGCCCTGGTTGTCGATGGAAAACTCGGGTCAATGGTGAGCCAGTCTCTAACGGACCCTTAAACTTTCATGGCAAATCCATTCTGTCTCCACGCCTCATAGACTACGATTGCAACCGCATTCGACAGGTTGAGGCTCCGGTTGTCAGGCAACATCGGCAATTTCAGGCGACTTTCGGATTCTACGCTGGATTTTATGGAATCTGGCAACCCTGATACCTCTGAACCGAATATGAGATTGTCATTCGGCGCGTATTCAACACTGGTGTAGATTTTTGAATGAAATTTTGAGAAAGTGAAGTTTCGACCGCTACCATAGCTGTCTGCGAAGTCCAAATAGGTGCTGTGAACCTGAACATCAGCCCATTCCCGGTAATCCAGACCGGCGCGGCGTAGTTTCGAATTCTTCAGCTCAAACCCCAGTGGTTCGATCAGGTGCAGCCGACAGCCGGAATTCGCACAAAGACGGATGATATTTCCGGTATTGGGTGGAATTTGGGGAGAAACAAGTACGACGTTGAACAAAATTGGAAGTAGAATTGTTAGAACTGAAGAATCGATCGGGTAATGGGGTCATATTATGTTTCTTGGTAGGGTATTTTTCCAGACACTGATTTTAGCGTGCATAGCCGTAACAGCAATGCTGGGTGCTATGAATCTGGCAGCGGACACAAAGGTAAAGCATGTATTTGAGCTTTTTACATCGCAAAGCTGCTATTCCTGTCCGCCGGCCGAAAAATTGCTGGGTGACATCATTGATCAGAATGATGAAATTCTCGGTCTCGAATTCCATGTCGACTACTGGGATAATCTGGTATATGGATCAGCCGGAAAATGGCGAGACCCATATTCTTCCGCCGCATACAGCAAGCGCCAGAGAGACTACAACCGACTGCGACTGAAAGGTCGCACTGGAGTCTATACCCCTCAGATGATCGTAAACGGAAAACATGCTTTTGTCGGTAGCAAGATGAGCAAGGCGCACAAGCATATCGAACGAGAGTCAGACCTGGTTCTCGACATGAAAGCTGTGGTATCTGATTCAGGTGACCTGATGATCAGCGTGAAGGGTGATCATGATTCAGATGCAGAGGTCTGGGTTTTGATTTACGAGATGAAACATGTTACCGAGGTGCCTTCCGGGGAGAACAAGGGAAAGACACTTGAAAACTTCAACGTGGTGCGTGATCTGAAATCAGTCGGAAAGTGGCAGGGTAGGCCGGTCGAATTTGAAGCCGAAATCGGGGCTTTCAATAAAAATCAGAACTGTGCGGTGATTGTTCAGAAATTTGACAGTGCCCGACAGAGTGTGTCCGGTCCGATCATTGGTGCCGCGGTTTGCAAGAAGCTTGGTCAAGTCTGACCGTCTAATGCGGATTATGGCCCGGCCTGCACAGCAAATTTTATCGCATGGGTCTAGGAGTGGTCAGCCCGAGCAATTCTCGAGATTGCAACTCGTCGCTACATCGGTTTCAGTACGACCAACGCGACAATCGCGAGCAGTAAAACCACAGGTACCTCGTTGAACCAGCGGTAGAAAACGTGAGATCTCACATTGCGGTTGTTTTTGAAATCCAACAGGTATTTCCAGCACCATATGTGGTAGAAGACCAGCACGATCACCAACACCAATTTGTAAACCAGCCACGTGCCAGCAAATCCATAGTGCAACCAAAGCATTAACCCGGTCGCGAGCGCAAGTACAGCACTGGGAGTTGAGATTCCAAAGTAAAGTTTTCTCTCCATGATCTTGAATCGTTCCAGGCTGATTTCGTCTGTTGCCTGAGCGTGATAGACAAAAAGACGCGGCAGGTAAAACAGACCCGCGAACCAAGTCACTACGAAAACGATATGGAAAGTTTTTGTCCAGAGCATTTTGGATTTGAACCGGTCGGACGGGTAATTGTCCCGGATGAGCAGGCATCAATTCAATGGATAAAATTGTATTATGTCCAATCAGACTACGAGGGATAACATTCGACAAATAATCGCGTTAGAAGATCTGGAAACCGTTTCACAGGTCTGGAATTGGTCAATTTGATGGGTGATATCGGAATCGAATCAAGCCCGCTGATGTCGAATTGGAGAAGGAAATGTGGAATCGGGCGTTGGATGCAGGTATCGAAAGCCTCTTCAGTTTATTATGAAGCCAAATTATCTCTTTTTAGAGGATATAATAGAAAAAATATAAACTATTTTTCGATATTGCTTACAAACTGATTTTTGTAAATCAAGTGGCTTCCAAAATCAATCAGCTGTTTCATAAGTGGCCAAACAACACCGTGGCAACCGCCAAGTGGCTGAAAAGCGAGGGTGTGGATTATAAATTGGCCAGTAAATACGTCCAATCCGGTTGGCTGAATCGATTGGGTCATGGTGCCTATGTGCGGGCTGGATCAAGTGTGGACTGGGTCGAAGGGGTTCATGCGATGCAAACGCAACTTGGACTGGACATACACCTCGGTGCCGTCACAGCCATGGAACTGCGCGGGCATGCCCACTACCTAGCCCTTCAAGGTAGAACAATAGTTCTATTTGGTAAACCCGGAACGAAACTTCCTGCCTGGTTCATTGCCCACCAGTGGTTGCAACCGGTAGCACTGATTACAACCAGTGTGTTCCGAGACTGCAATGAATTTACCTCGATCCTAAATGTTGACGGTATTGGAATTACAACAGCTTCATTGGAACAGGCTGCCTTCGAAATGATGTACCTTGTGCCAAAGCGGCAATCCTATGAGGAAGCTGAAAAGATTATGTCATCTTTGACTACCCTTCGTCCGGAGATCGTTCAACATTTGCTTGACAATTGCACCTCAGTCAAGACCAAGCGGCTGTTCATGCATGCTATAGAACAACTTGAACTTCCATGTCTGTCACATCTCGAAACGTCGAAAGTCGATTTCGGCTCTGGCCGACGTAGCATTCATGCTCGCGGAAGACTGTACCACAAGTACAACTTGGTCTTAGATGACACGATCTGATCATCAGCAACGCGATGGTATCCGCAATCTACAGATCTCAAGTGCAACTGCTTGTTCATTGTCTTCCAGCAGTTGTCGAAGTTCCCTATTTCGCCCTCAAAGGAGGAACTGCGATCAACTTGTTCTATCGGGATATGCCCAGAGTCTCTGTCGACATTGATCTAGCGTACCTACCTGTAAACGAACGTGACATCGCGCTTTCTGAAATTCGTGCTGGATTGGCGACAATAGGGGAGCACATTCGTCAGATGGTCTCGCTGGCGAATGTTCGGCCTCATAAAGACAACTTGTTCGTCAGCTTGGGTAAAAGTACAGATCAAACTGGAAGTCAACCGTATCGTGCGTGGAAGCTTGTTGGCTCCAGTCGAAAGCAAGCTTTGCGCGACAGCTCAAGAGAACTACGAGCAATTTGTTCAGGTGAAGCGACTGGCGACCGCAGAATTGTATGGGAGTAAGCTTTGCGCTGCACTCGACCGTCAACATCCTCGTGATCTATTCGATATCATGCTTCTATAATCTGACGGATCAATTCCAGACGAAGTTCGCCACGCATTTGTTGTCTACTTAGCCAGCCACAATCGCCCGATTGCGGAAATCCTTGCACCGAACAAGAAAGCAATCAGTGATACATTTTTTCAACATTTCGTAGGCATGACAATGCAACCGGTTCAAATAGCTGAACTTGAGGCAACCAGAACTAAACTCTTTTCTTGGGCGTTAAACTCTCTTACCGATAATGAACGAAGATTCTTACTTTCAATCAAAAAAGGCGAACCGGATTGGGATCAAATGCCATACAGAGGCATCGATCAATTGCCTGCAATACGGTGGAAACTGCAAAACATACGTCGGATGAGCAGGCACTCTCACAAAGTTGCACTGGCACGTTTACGTGAATTACTTGAGATTTAGTGAAAATGGAGAATTTATTTCCTATGTGCAATGTTCGACACTCACAGATTCAAAACTCCACTTAACCTGAATTTCCTGCTGGGATTCGGATGAGCCGAAATCTCGACAGCAGTGGGGGAATCAATTGCCGAATGTATTCATCCGATTTATGACAGAGATGAACGGTAAAATGTGCTTTAATACACGATGATTCGGGTTGGATTGCACCCGGAATAACAATACCTGGTCAGGGGGAATAAGCCGTATATTGTGCCGAAAGAAGATCAAATTGAAATGAATGGCTCTGTCTTGGAGACACTGCCGAACACTACGTTTCGGGTAAAATTGGACAATGATCACATCATCACAGCCCATATTTCTGGGAAGATGCGCAAGAACTACATTCGAATTTTGCGGGGAGACCGCGTAGTCGTACAGCTCACGCCATATGATTTGACCAAGGGGCGGATCGTATATCGCGAACGATAATTTAACCACACTCTAAAACAGTGAGTCTTTCATTATTTCAACTTCCTTGGTGGGGATACGTCATTGTCGCTTTGGTACTGACGCATATTACCATCGTCTCAGTCACTGTCTTCCTGCATCGCTGTCAGGCGCATTTGGCACTTGAGCTGCATCCGATTCTCAGTCATTTCTTTCGCTTTTGGCTCTGGCTTACGACCGGAATCGTTACCAAGGAATGGGTGGCGGTTCACCGTAAACATCACGCTACAGTTGAATCCGAAGACGATCCACACAGCCCCCAGCAAACCGGCATCAATTCTGTTCTATGGGGTGGATTCTTTCTGTATCGCCGAGCGGCCCGTTTACCGGGAATTCTCGAAAAATATGGCAAAGGCACTCCGAACGACTGGCTGGAAACTCACGTCTATGGCAAACATCACTATAGCGGACTCTTTATTCTGCTTGCACTTTATGTCGTTCTATTCGGTGTAGTTGCGGGTCCTGCGATCTGGATCGTTCAAATGCTATGGATTCCGTTTTGGGCTGCGGGTGTGATCAATGGTATCGGGCATTTTGCCGGTTATCGAAACTTCGATTTGCCGGATGCTAGTCGGAACATTGTGCCGTGGGGCATCATCATCGGTGGCGAGGAGCTTCACAACAACCATCATGCATACGCGTCTTCCGCACAGTTTTCGGCAAGAAAGTGGGAAATCGATATTGGCTGGTGGTATGTGCGCGTATTCAGTGCGTTGCGTTTGCTTGATATCAATCGCAAAATTCCAGTTCTGGAATATCGAAGCGAAAAAAGACAATGTGATTTTGAAACAGCCAAGGCTTTTTCAGCAAACCGGTTCCAGGTCATGTCGAACTACGTACGAGAGGTGGTGTTGGATGTGCTGAAAGAAGAAGTTCGTCTAGCTACCGGCGAGTCCAAGAAAATGATCAAGAATGCCGGCCGACTGCTCTCAGCGGAAGAAGGCAAGCTAAGTGAAAAGCACCAGCAGCAGTTGCGTCAGTTTCTTGCGTCGAACAAGAAACTGCATCAAGTCTATGTCATGAAGGAAAAACTGCGGGGCATCGCCATGAAATCTTCGACATCTTACGAGAATTTGCGTCATTCGCTTGAAGAGTGGTGTCAACTTGCGGAACAGTCCGGAATAGACTCACTGATGCGTTTTTCCATGCGACTCAAAAGCAGTGTCTGTGTCTGAGGAGTCAACCGGAGTGAACCGCAGATATTTCGCTATCCGTTGAAAATTGGTATTGAGACGGGCATAGGCCGCAATTGCTCAAAGTTGCACAGACCGGCGGGTAGCAGTCTAGGCGACAACATCGCTTGAGGTAACTGTCAACCGATTAGCCGAATTGGAACCGGCCATGAACATCGATGAATTCGATACTGGTACCAACCGACGCAAAATTTTCGGTTGCAGGTCAAATGGGGTCGTAAGTCACATACCTAAAAACAAACAGTGACCTGAGCCACTGAACATCACATCGTCGTTTCAGCAGATTCCAACTCAGATCCAGTTTTAAGCCTGCCCGGTATTTCTTTGTGAACGGTATGGGTCGACCACAGTTCACCAAGATTGAAACTCACTGCCTTAAATGGCGGAAGTGAAACGGATGCGATCTCAAATAGCGTATCAATCAACACCCACTCCGTTTCGCGCAACACAAATGCTTCGAGCGAAAGGGCGATGGGGTCCACAAACCATAGATGGCGAACACCCTCCCGAGCATAGACCGCCCGCTTGTCACAGAGATCAAGCTTCCGGGTGGATGGAGAAAGCGCTTCGCAGACCCAGTCCGGGGCCAGCGTGAAGTAAGCTGTGTCCGGTAATCGGGGCATTCGCTCCTTTCGCCATCCCCCGATGTCAGGCACCACAATGTCCGCGCCCAAATGAAGTTCAGGTTCATCAAGAATCCACCACCCGCCGGGACCGCCGCGGCCGAATTGAAATGTTTGATTAAGGAACCCCAAAAGGCTCGAATGGGCTAGGACATGAGGCGGTGCTGGTCTCGGATGTGTGTACAGCTTGCCGTCGACGACTTGTGCAACCATATTCGGCGGTACATCCAGCACATCCTGATGGGTTGCTCGGGGAGGAACAGTTTCAGTTTAATTTACAGGCAAATTTTTCACTGTATCTTGATCAACAGTGTTATTCTCGTGCAATTCTAAACTATCCGAGCACAACCGATCAAATTGTCTGCCCGGGAACCCGGGAATTGGGAGATTGCTGATTTGGCCTCTACCGCGAAACCAAATCTGCTTATTTCAACTTGCTTTCCTTATAAAGGACATGCTTTCCGGCGACCGGGTCGTACTTCTTGAGTTCCAGTTTCCCCGGCGCGTTGGTATTGTTTTTGGAAGTCGTGTAGAAGTGTCCTGTTCCCGCGGACGAAACAAGTTTGATGTTCGCACGTTTTTGTTTTTTCTCTTGTTTGCCTTCAGCCATGATTACTATTTCCCCGCATTCAGCTTATACCTTCACGCCGTTCGAGCGCATTTCAGCGAGCACCACATCGATCCCATTCTTGTCGATGGTACGCATGGCTTTCTGGGTCAGCCGCAGTTTAACCCAGCGGTTTTCACTCTCTACCCAAAATCTACGATAATGGAGATTGGGACGGAATTGGCGTTTGGTCTTGTTCTTTGCGTTGGAAACATTGTTCCCACTGGCTGTTTTCTTTCCAGTAAGCTGACAGACTCTTGGCATCGTTTTAGACTACGGTTGATTGAGATTTGGACGATAAAGCGCCACATTCTATACTATTGAGCAAACAAATTCAAAGTGAACATTTGGTTTCATGAGAGAATAATTCATCCGGAGAAATACCTTGGGACTCGAAAACCGTAAAATACTAGTGGGTGTGACTGGTGGCATAGCAGCCTATCGGGCGGCGGAAGTCGTTCGTCGCCTGCGCGAGAACGGAGCTGAGGTCAGGGTCGTCATGACACCGAATGCGCAGCAGTTCATCACCACGCTGACGATGCAGGCGGTCAGCGGGCATCAGGTCAGAACCGACCTGTTTGATGAAGGCGCAGAAGCCGGTATGAGTCATATCGAACTTGCCCGCTGGGCCGATATGATTCTGGTTTCACCTGCAACTGCAAGTTTTATTGCAAGACTTGCTCATGGTGTCGCTGACGATCTGCTCTCAACGTTGTGCCTGGCAACGCAGGCACAGGTCGCTGTAGCTCCGGCGATGAACCAGTTGATGTGGAAGAATGCGGCGACCCGGGACAATGTGAGAATTCTGAAAGATCGTGGAATTCTTATTTTAGGTCCCGGTACCGGCGATCAGGCATGCGGGGAATTCGGACCGGGACGTATGCTGATGCCCGACGAGATTACAAGTCTTGTAGAGTCATATTTCTCCAGCGATTTTCTATCGGGTGTAAACGTGGTTGTAACTGCAGGGTCAACTTGGGAGGCGATTGATCCGGTACGAGGAATCACCAACCATAGTTCCGGAAAAATGGGATATGCGATCGCACAAGCGGCGGTAAGGGCTGGCGCACAGGTGACTCTGATATCCGGGCCCGCCAAGCAACCCGCGCCGGTGAATGTTTATCGGTTGGTACATGTGACGAGTGCGAGAGAGATGTTGCAGGCTGTTCTCGAACACATTGGTCATGCTGAAATTTTCGTCTCTGTGGCGGCAGTGGCTGATTATCGACCGACGACCGAGTCGTCTGAGAAAATCAAAAAGCGAAATGACGACACGCTGCACATGGAACTTGTGAAGAATCCGGACATTCTGGCACAGGTAAAAAAACAGAATCCTGGTATATTTGCAGTCGGATTTGCTGCTGAAACTGGCAATCTCGTTGCTGAAGGGAAGCGAAAATTACTGTCCAAAGGTATCGACCTGATCGCCGCCAATGATGTTGGTGGAGAGAATGGAGCATTGGGTTCCGACACAAATACTCTCGAATTGATAGACCGCAGCGGAGTCGTCACGCTTGGTCCAGCCTTGAAAACAATTATTGCCGCGCAATTGATCGAGCAGATATCCATCCGGTTTCATGCAGAGAGTAAACTACAAAATTCTCGATGACCGGATTGGGAAGTCTATACCACTGCCCGAATACTCGACCGAAGGTGCAGCCGGATTGGATTTGAGGGCATGCATTGACGCACCTTTGCTGATTGCGCCGTCTGCCTGTGAGTTGATTCCTTCCGGAATCGCGATCGATATTAGAGATCCCGCGGTTGCAGCGGTGATTTTGCCGAGGTCTGGCCTTGGACACAAACACGGTATTGTTTTGGGTAATCTGGTGGGTCTGATCGATTCGGACTATCAGGGGCAGGTGTTTATCTCCTGCTGGAATAGGGGGTCGGACGAGTTTACCGTTCAGCCGGGCGACAGGATCGCGCAGATGGTATTTGTCCCGGTTATTCGTCCGCAACTGGCCGAGGTCGGCGAGTTTGATCCGACTACCCGGGCTGCGGGCGGATTTGGACATACCGGTGTGAATTGAAGCGACGCGATGGCAAACATTGAAATCTATACAAACCCACTATGTGGATATTGTCATGCCGCCAAGCGACTACTGGATTCCAAAGGGCTTGAATACAGCGAGTACGATGTAATGTATGATTCCGAACGAAAAGCGGAAATGATCAACCGAAGCGGTGGCCGACGAACCGTTCCGCAAATTTTCATTGATTCAGTCGGTATCGGGGGATTTGACGAGTTATACGATCTTCAATCCAGAAATGAACTAGATGAGTTACTCAATATTGGAGTTTGAGAATTAAGCGGGAGTCGGATTGCCATGAAACTATCAAGCAAAGAGTTTCGAAACTTGCAGCGGAAAGTCGTCACGCTGATCGGAATGTCGGGAGTCGGAAAAACAAATCTGGCGCGCAAACTTCCGTCAACCTCATGGTTTCATTTTTCCGCGGACTATCGGATTGGAACCCGCTATCTGCTTGAGCCTATACTGGACAATATCAAGGAAAAAGCCATGGAAATTGATTTTCTGCGCGATCTTTTGCGCAGTGACTCGATATACATTGGCAGCGCGATGACATTCGACAATTTGGAACTCCTATCAAAATATGTCGGCAAGTTGGGAAATAAGAGTTTGGGAGGGCTGGCGCTGACGGAGTTCAAGAAACGTCAGAAGCTGCATTGTGAAGCAGAGGTGCAATCGATGTTGGATGTCGGAGATTTTATCGGCAAGGCCAAGTCAATCTATGGTTACGACCATTTTGTCAATGACTCCAGCGGCAGTATTTGCGAATTGAATGACAGTCGTGTGTTTGAGCATCTGGCTGAGCATACCCTGATCATCTATCTGTCGAGCACCAACCAACTTGAAGAGGCGATAGTCGAGCGACAGATCAGTCATCCGAAGCCGCTATTTTATGATTCCGATTTTCTGGACAGCAAATTGCGGGTATACATGGAAACAAACGGATTTGTGAGTGAGCAACAGATTGACCCGGACGAGTTTGTACAGTGGATTTTCCCTGCTCTGGTTGAATACCGACGACCCAAGTATGAGGCGATCGCGTCCCGTTACGGCTACGCCATTCCCGCCGATACCATTGAGCATGTTCGAGATGAACAGGATTTCATCGATCTTGTTTGTGACGCATTGGATTCAGATAGCGAATGATCAAGGAGTATTTCCCTGATGCCGCTCGTGCGTGACAGAGAACTCGATGCCTGGAACAGACTCCATGGGGAAGGATTTGAAATAGTTTCCCCAGCGCAGGCGGACAGTCTGGATTTACCTGAAGTTCATATTGGATTTCTGAATATGATGCCTGATCGTGCGTTTCGAGCGACTGAGCGACAGTTTTTCAGACTGCTCGCGGCAGGTGCCGATGAATGCCTGATTCATATTCATCCCTTTGCGGTAAGCGGGCAGAAGCGAAACGCAGATGCGCGGGATTACGTCGATCGTTCTTACAGATCATTTGCAGATGTCCAGTCTGTGTGTTTGGACGGTCTGGTGCTGACAGGAGCGAACCCGGGCGAATCAGACTTAAGAGCTGAAGACTTTTGGCCTGGATTTGAGGAAGTGATTTTATGGGCCGACGAAAGTGTACCAACCATCATGTGTTCCTGTCTGGCATCACACGCTGTGATTGATCTGTTTCACGGGATTCAGAGAACCCGGTGCGAGCCATCCAAAAGGTGGGGTGTATATTCGCATCGCATCATCAGGTCGGACCATCCTCTTGTGGCAGGCATGGCGAATGGTTTTGATACGCCGCGGTCCCATGTATTTGAAATGACTGCAACACAACTGGAGCGTGCAGGTATTGAGATTCTCGCATTCAGCCAGGACGCCGATTTTGATATCGCGGTGAGTTCCGACGGGTTCAAGTGGATTTTCCTGCAGGGGCATCCAGAATATGATGCAGTCAGCCTTCTCAAGGAATTCCACCGCGAAGTAGTGCGGTTCATAGCGGGCGAACGTTCGGATTACCCGCAATATCCTCTAAACTATCTGAATGACACAGCCAAGGATAGACTTTCCCGCTACAGAAATGATCTTCTCAGTGCACTTGACAGTTCGGTCGAATTGCCGCAATTTCCGGAGTCTGAAATTTTGCCCTCAATAGCAAACACGTGGATAGAGAATGGCAGGGTTCTCTACCGAAATTGGATTCGTCTGATCATTCGTCATGTTGTGGCGAAAAAAAATTGCCACTCTTTCGTTGAATCGCCCTGAATCAGTTGAAGATTCGTTTGCGGGTTGGGTCCAGAATAGGC
Source organism: Arenicellales bacterium (assembly GCA_963666625.1). Classification (GTDB taxonomy): domain Bacteria; phylum Pseudomonadota; class Gammaproteobacteria; order Arenicellales; family JAJDZL01; genus JAJDZL01. Next base: position 598,207 of record OY762925.1, on the reverse strand, counting down.
TTCAGTGACGCACTTGCCGGATAACACTGGCACGCAATCTCAATTTCCCAGTTTCCGTTGTTGACTGTTTCCGCGGTGACGCCACCTGGGTGATGGACATAACCCAAAGCCACGGAGGTGTCCAGATTGAAACTGTACGCACCTGATGAGACATATCCGACAATATCGTCGTTCAGTCGAATGATTTCCTCACCGAAAAGGACAGGTTTCGGGTCTTCCAATTTGAACGAGATCAGACGCTTGTCGAGATGATCTTGACTCGCTTGTTGCAATAGTGCATCACGTCCGTTGAAGTTTGATTTCTTTTCCAACGCGACGATGTAGCCCAATCCAGCCTCAAACGGGGTGTCATCAGGTGTGAGGTCGAGGTCAAACTCCCGATACGACTGCTCGCACCTTAGGTGTTCAAGTGTGTGATACCCCGCCGGTCGTAATCCTTCAGACTTTCCGGCTCGCATGATTTCATCACATATATGCTGCGCAAAATCGGTTTCGACAAATAGCTCCCAACCCAGTTCCCCGATAAATGTCAGTCGATTGGCAATCGCATACGCATATCCAAGCTCAATTCTTTGCGATGTCGAGAACGCGAAGGCTTGATCAGAAAGATCCGCTGTTGTTACTTTTGCCAGAATCGCTCTGGAAGCAGGGCCTTGCAATGACAGAACGGCGTAATTCGAGGTTACGTCCGTCAAAATCACATCCTCTTGATCAGTCAAATTTCTATCGATCCAATTCTTGTCCCTGGAATGAGACGTTGCTGAAGTCACAAGCAGAAATTGATTCTCTTCCAGACGATTGACTGTGACATCCACTTCGATACCGCCTCGGTTGTTCAGCATATGCGTATAGACAATTTTGCCTTGCGGAACATCGATGTCCGAAGCACATAGTCTTTGAAGAAATTTACAGGCAGTTTTCCCCTGAACCAGAAATTTACCGAATGAGCTCTGATCGATCAAAATTGCTCGCTCTCTCGCAGCTCTGCATTCGACAGCGGTATATTCAAACCAGTTAGGATGTGTATGCGAATAGATGTTTTTATTGCTCTGGTCCCGCGGCGCAAACCACATTGGCCGCTCCCATCCCAATGCTTCACCGAAACTTGCGTTCAGTGCCGCCCATCTGTCGTGAAGAACACTCTTGCGGATATTGCGTGAAGATGTTTTCTGCCTGTGTGGCCAGTTCATCTTATAGTGAAGGCCGATGACCTCTGCACTGCGCTCCTTCAAGTAGCGTAAATTTGTCTGGAACGGATGGTATCGGGAAATATCGATTTCGCCCAGATCCATTGGTGGTTTTCCGTTGGCGATCCATTCAGCCAGGATTCTACCGGCTGCCGGATTCAGTTCAATTCCCTCGGAATTGTAACCGGCGGAAATGAAACAGTTTGAAAGATTCGGTGCCTCACCCAGCGCGAACAGCAGATCCGGGGTGAAACTTTCAGGTCCGTTGAGAAACCGGGCAATTCCCGCGTTGTTCAGGTCCGGTAGGAGTTCAATTGCGTGCTTGAACGGAATCTCGAACTGATTGAGATCTTCCGGCAGTTCAATGTAAGGAATGTCATCTGGTATTTCCCCAAAATCAATGGGTTTGCCAATCGGCTCAAACGCACCGACGAGCCACTTACCCGCGTCTTCCTTGACATAGTTGCATCCGTCGGTGTCTCTGAGGACCGGGAGATCTGGCTTCGCGGCATCAATTGGTTCGGTCACAATGTAACTGTGCTCGCAGGCATGTAGCGGAACTCTCACATCAAGCTGGGTGGCCAGCTCGCGCGTCCACAACCCGCAAGCCAGTACCAGTGTCTCGCACCGAATGACTCCGGTACTGGTATTGATCTCGAATTCCCCGGAAGTAAGTCTCCTCAATTTTCCGACCTTACACCGCTCAATGATCCGTGCGCCGTTTTGGCGTGCGCCCGCAGCAAGTGCCATGGTTGTGTCCACAGGATTGGTCTGTCCATCTTTGGGGATGAATATAGCCCCGACAAATCTGTCGGTATCCACAGCCGGGTAAATTTCCTTGGATTCGGCCGGACTGATTATGTGTGCTTCGATATCGAACGATTTGGCGATCGATGCGACCTTCTTGGTTTCATACAGACGATCTTGGGTTCGACAGATTCCCAGTGTGCCGTTCTGCTTGAATCCGGGAGATCGGCCGGTTTCGGATTCGAGTCTGGAATACAGTTCGACGTTGTATTTTGCCAGTTCGGTAAGCGCATGCGATGAACGTAATTGCATAATCAGGCCGGCTGCGTGCCATGTTGTACCCGAAGTCAGCTGGTGGCGTTCAATGACAGTGACATCGGTCAGTCCGAGTTGGGTCAGGTGATAGGCGGCACTGATGCCGGCGATTCCGCCCCCACATATGACGATTTGCGAGTGAGCGGGAAGGTCCAAATAATTCAGTCGCCGCCCGATTGCGTCCTGCGTCCGGACATCACGAGGGCATCACGCGATGGCGAACTTTTCTTCCCTTTAAGGTAGTCACTGATCCGGGTCAGGACACAATGCAGGTAAAAGCGCCGCACCTGCACCATTCCTCGCAGGTCATTGCGTCGCATCGCGGCAAGCATTTCGGAAGTTTCCAATTCCTGGTCGGCTATTATCTGATTCCAGTCAAGGTTCGGCAGCATGGTCACCCAGATTCTTGCCGACTGGTAATACAGGTTATCGGAAATTTCCCGCAACGGTTTGCTGCCGATCAATGACATCAGCACCTCATGGAGGTCGTTGCAGAGCCTCGCGTAACCCATACTGTCGCGCCGTCCATATAGATTCTTTGCTCGTTCCAGCAAGGATTCCATCGCAACCATGTGTTCCTCTGTGATCTCACATGGCGAGAGTTCTGCCGAAAGTTCAGTCAATGACATTCTGAGGTCATAAACCTCTTTCATTGTTTTCAGATCAACGTCGGTCACGACGGTTCCGACTCCGGTTCGAATCTGTACCAGCCCGTCGAAGTGAAGTCTTTGCAGAACACTTCTGATTGGCGTACGGCTCACGTTAAATTCACCCGCAAGCTCGGTTTCGCCGATTACAGAATTCGGTGGATAGATCAGCAAAGAAATTCGTTCTCGAATTGTTTTGTAAATTCGGGTCCGCCGGTCTGAGGACTTCTCGCGCTGAACTTGGGATTTCGCCGCTGAATCGTATGTTCCGTCGATACTTTTGATGTTGCTCATCGATGCAAATATTTAAAGAATAATGTCCGCTGTTTTTGTTGTTCGAACTTAGAAATTTGGATTCATTTCTGTTCGTTGACACTTGTAATTATATAAAGTACTATTTGTATACAGCTTAAAATAGTTGTGGAAGCTCCAAGGAATCAGTTGCGAGATCGATCCCAAGATATTGGCTTTGCGGCTGGTGATCAGGAGTGTAAGCATGAAGAATTAATGGTAAAGAGGAAAATATGATGAAGACAAACCTAACCCGCCGTGAACTACTCAAGGCGGCAGCAGCAAGTGGAGTTGCAACCGCGACCATGTCCTTTCCGTTCGTAAACGCATTGGGTTCGTCGCCGTTGTCGGTCGTTGACTGGGGGCCTCCATGGATCGACAATACCAAGAAAATTGCGGCAAATTGGGGTAAGAGTGATATCAACTGGACTCTCCACTCCGGTGGTGCGGCATCCATTCTTCCAAAGATTAAAGCGGCATGGCCGAATCCGCCTTATGACCTGGTGGATAACTGGAGTCCGGTTTTTCTGTCCATGATCCGGGAAGGCTGGGCGGAAACGGTGACGCTAGATGATTGCCCAAACCTCGCGGATGTTCCAGAGAGCCTTATCTCAAAGGACGCGGATGGCAACTGGAAGAACATTCCTCGCGGCACTAGCGGTGTATTCTTCACCTACGCGCCGGATAACTGCCCGATCGAAATCAATCATGTTGACGATCTGCTGAGCCCTGAACTGAAGGGACAGATTTTATGGCCAAACCCAACTTTGAACACCAACCTTCAGGTTGTCGCACTCGCCAAGGCGCGAGGAGGCGATGAATTCAATATGGATCCTGGTTGGGAATTCCTAGTTGAACTTGCCAAGTCCGGCAATATCGGTCGTGTCTCAGCGAATACCTCTGACGTGATCACCTCATTGGAGACAGGCGAGACTTCTGTTACTTTTGTCGATCAGGGCACACTCAGCGGTGTCAAGGGTACGAAGCTGAAGCACCTGACGAAAACTGACGAGTCGCTCAAGACAATGCTGTTTGTCAGCGGATGGGTGGTTTTGAGCAGTTCGACAAACAAGGAGCTTGCATTCGATTTAGCCAACTATACAATCAACAAGGAAAACAGCGAACTGTACTATCAGGAAGTCGGCGAGGTTCCTGTTAACGGCACCGCCGAACATGGCATCGAGCACCTGCGGTTCTCCGGCGAGGAAGCCGCGAAATTTTCGGTAATCCCCGATTGGGATCATTTGGGCAAAGAGTTGGACGGCTGGAACAAACGTTTCGAAACCGACGTTGTCCCGCTGCTATAAGTCGTCACAAGTCTGTATCATTGGAAGTTTATGGAGTGCCGGATCGCGCACCCGCGGCTGGCACTCTATGAACATTTTCTGTTTTCAATGCTGAGGTGAGGCGTGTGTCACTTGCCAGCCAGTTGCAGGTCGCTTGATTTGTCTGCAGCGGTTGTGCCATGTCAGCGACACACCTCTGAAATCACAGAGTGTCGATGAAGAATAATCGTGGTGCAGTCCTCTTGTTGGTGCCTGGCATCGGCATCATACTTGCATTTTTGGTACTGCCACTCGCCAATGTCGTAGAGGAAAGCTTTCGCCTCTTCGAACCCGGTCGTATCGGAGCCGCCAAAGACGCACCTTACACGTTGTTCAACTATGCCGAGCTGTTGAACGCCAACTATCTGTATTATTTCGTCGAAACCGCTCGAATCGGCCTGATCGCTTCCATAACCGGGCTCATACTCGGATTTCCGATCGCTTACTTCATTACCCGGCGGCTTCACGCAGTCTGGCGCAAGATAGCGATTGGCTTTCTTGTCGGCATCATGTTTATCAGTACGCTGATCAGGGTGTATGCCCTTCAGCTTACTTTCGGTCCGACTGGTATCGCCAAATTTCTGTCGGGCTTGCTCGGGGTGTCGATGAACGGCCGTTTCTATACCGAGTTGGTCGTGATTTTCGGACTGCTTCACTATCTTGTTCCCATTGCGGCGATCACATTGCTCGGAACAATCCAGAATGTCAACCCTCGACTCAGTGAAGCCGCTCAGGCGCTTGGTGCTTCCCGATGGATGGCACATCTGTCCGTCACCGTTCCGTTATGCATACCAGGGCTGCTGTCGGCCTTTCTGATTTCGTTTACGCTGTGTCTTTCCGCGTTTGTGGTACCAATGATTCTTGGTAAGGGAAAAATACTGTTTGTCTCTAATCTGATCTACTCTCGATTCAGTGAGATCTCCAATTACCCCAGTGGTTCCGCAATTTCCATCATCATGCTTGTGCTGTCGCTTGCGATTATTTACGGGGTGACCTACGTCGTCAGCAAACGTTTGGTCAAGTATTGAAGATGAACGTGTTCAACCGTCAAGTCGATAATATTGGGCTATGGTTTGTGTTGCTGGTCATCGCGGTGACATTGATATTTCTGATCGCGCCGATTATTGTCTCGATATTGATGTCGTTCGATGCGCGCAGTTATCTGGGTCGATTTCCACCGACTGAATTTTCATTTCACTGGTATGAGAGATTCTTCTCAGATACGTATTACCTGAACGGGTTGAAAACGAGTCTGATCATTGCAGTCATCGCGGCTGCGGTGTCAACATTCGCTGGCGTGAGTGCGGCTATTGTTATTGACCGCTATGACTTTCCCGGAAAGCAGGCGATTGAGACGGTGTTTCTTTCACCATTGGTGATACCGGCAGTGGTGGTCGGATTTGCCCTGCTGTTGTTTTTCGCATTGATCGGTGTGTTTCAGGGGTATCCGCGTCTGCTTGCCGGACATATCATCATTACATTCCCCTATACGGTGAGAACGACACTCGCCGGGCTGACGGGAATTCGCAGAAACCTTACCGAGGCAGCGATGACTTTGGGTGCGAATGAATGGCAGGCGTTCTGGGATGTCACGTTCCCACTCGCGCGCACCGGTATGATTGCGGGTGCGGTATTCGCATTCGCATTTTCTATGGATGATGTCGCGGTGAGTCTGTTTCTAACGTCTCCCGAAACATATACACTGCCTGTCGCGATGGTCAGTATGATGCGCACGAATTTCGACCTTACGATCGCTGCAGCATCGGTTATTCTGATGTTGTTTACGATCGTATTGATTGTGGTATTGGATTGGATTATCGGGCTTGAGCGGGTGATCGGTGGCGGAGTCTACAGGTCATAACAGTAAATTGATGGCAGTTGTCGAACTGAAAAATGTAACCAAGCGGTTTGGCGCGTTCACTGCGGTGGACGATGTCACTTTCAGCCTGGAAAAGGGTGATATCCTGTCACTGCTAGGCCCTTCAGGATGTGGTAAGACAACCACTCTCCGCATGATCGCAGGTTTCGAGGACCCGAGTCATGGCGATGTTCTCATCTCGGGCGAGAGCATGCTGGGCAAGCGGCCGTATGAGCGAAATGTAGGGCTCTTGTTCCAGGACTACGCACTTTTTCCGCACATGAGCGTTCAGCAGAACATTGCCTATGGTCTGAGAAGGCGTAAATTTGATCGAGGTGCACTTGATGACAGGGTGGGTGAAATGCTTGAACTGGTCAAGCTCGAAGGATTCGCCGACCGTCGTCCGGGCCAGTTGTCTGGCGGACAACAACAAAGGGTTGCGCTTGCTCGTGCGTTGGCCACCAGTCCGGAAGTTGTGTTGCTCGACGAACCACTTTCGGCTCTTGATGCCAAATTGCGCCAGGAACTCAGGATCGAGTTGAAACAGATTTTGTCCGCAGTTGACGCGACCACCATCATCGTGACTCACGATCAGGAAGAAGCGATGAGTCTCGGAGATACACTGGTGGTCATGAACGAAGGAAAAATCGTTCAGGAAGGTTCGCCCACGGACATATACAAGAATCCGACATCCCGTTTCGTAGCGGAATTCATCGGCCGTTCAAACTGGTTTTCGGGGAAGCTGGGAAAGGATGTTGGCGACGGTCTTGTCGAATTTTCCATCGGCAAGGATATTTCCTTTCTCATACTCCGACCGGACCAAGACGCCGGCACATACGATGTTTGCATCAGACCAGAGCGTATCCGTACCGAGGATAGCCAAGATTTACAGCAAAGTTCCGAATTCTTCAACCAACTGCAAGGTGTGGTTCGGGATGTTGCACATCTCGGAGCTGACGTCCATACGCTGGTGGAACTTCCGGACGGTGAACGACTGACCGTCAGTCAGCAATTTACCGGTCAGTCGCTCAGACAGTACGGTGAGCGCATCGGACTGGCATTTCGTCCATCTGACTGCATAGTCATCTCTTCCGGCACCTGATACATTTGCTAAAGGTATTGTCATGAAAACATTCTTCAACCACGAATCAAGCGATCAAATGCCCTTCGAGCCGGTGCGTGCGCAATGCCAGTTCGACCTGGGTCCTGGAAAATTTCGAATTGGTCTGCTTGCACTTTCAAACGACCTGGCTACCGAACGTGATTTTCTCAAAATGGGTGCCAATGATGACATCGCGGTGTTTGTCGCAAGGGTGCCCAATGACGATATATGCTCGGTGGAGATGCTCCGGGCAATGGAGCCTGAACTCACAAAAGCCGCAGCGACTCTGATTCCCGGTTCGCGACTTGATGCCGCCGCGTACAGTTGCACCTCCGGTACTGTCGTGATGGGATATGACACAGTCGCACGCTGTATCCACGATGTCAGGCCCGGACTCCCAGTTGTCACTCCGATCACTGCCGCGGTTTCTGCACTGCGGGTGTTCAATGCACAGAGGATCGCGGTTCTGACACCCTATATCGATGAAGTGAACGAGACGATTGCGAATTATCTGATCGGTGCCGGATTCGAGATTTCGGCATTTACCAGTTTTCGGCTGTCCAGCAACGAAGATATGGCAAGGCTTACGCCACAGACAATATATGAAGGAGCGCTGGAAGCGGATCGGGACGACGCAGATGCTCTGTTTATTTCCTGTACCGCAATCCGTGCGGTTGATGTGGTTGAACTGATAGAACAGAAGCTTGGAAAGCCGGTTGTAACCGCCAATCAGGCACTGTTCTGGCATTCGTTGTGTGCAGTTGGTTACGAAGAGTCGATTTCGGGATTTGGGAGCCTCATGCAAAGACTTCCCAGCCGATAATATGAAAGTGTAGCAAGTTAATTTGAGGTTGTGCAGAATGAGACTTGAACAGATCAACGCAATCCCGCCGACTGCGATCAGTCAGGACCAGCGCGAGTCATACTACAAACATGGTTATCTGATACTTCCTGATGCGATTGGGGAGGAGTGGTTGGGTCCATTGCGGAGCGCAGTTGATGACCTTGTTGAATTGTCTCGAAGCATGACAAAATCAACACGAAGAGTGGATCTGGAACACGATCATACTGCCGAGCAGCCTCGCATTCGTCGTGTTGCCTATCTTGATGAGTATGATCCGATATTCTGGCAGTTGAGTTCGGAATCTGTTATCGCCGACATTGCAGCGGATCTTCTGGGACCGAATCTCAGATTTCGTGAGTTGATGATGAATTTCAAGTGGGCTGACGGCGGAGCGGCTGTCCATTGGCATCAGGATATTGCGTTCTACCCGCATACGCACTCCGGCACACTTCAATTTCTGTTGATGATGGATGGTGCAGCCCAGGAGCGGGGACCGTTGCAACTGATTTCCGGCAGTCATAAAGGCGAGATCTTCGCGCATTATGACGATCAGGGAAATTGGACTGGAGCAATTTCTGACGAGGACTTGAAAAGAGTGAATATGGACAACGTTGTTTCAGTAACCGGTCCGCCTGGACTTCTTTCGGTTCATCACAGTCGTACCGTACATGGTTCATCGATCAACAAAAGCAGTGCAGGAAGGCCAGCATTTGTTTTGACATATAGTGCGGCTGACGCCGTTCCGTATACTGCACCTGCCTATCCGAGCGTACACTACCGCGAACTCATCCGCGGAGTGGAGCCGGGAGTTGCTCACCATGAGGATATGATCGTGCCGATGCCACCGGATTGGTCCGACAATTACACTTCGATTTTTGAACATCAGGAACAGACGGAATTGAGTTATGCCGAATCTTAAGATTGTCACCGAATCTGAGCTACGTCAGGTTGTCCGGCTTGATATAGACGCTGTTGAGTGCGTGCAATCCGCATTTGTCGCCCTTGCCGAAGGGACTGTAGTTATGCCACCAATACTGTCAATGGCAATTGAAGAGTCGAACGGGGAAGTGGATGTGAAAACAGCATATATGCCGGGTTTGGATAGCTTTGCGATCAAAATGTCTCCCGGATTTTTCGACAATCCGAAACTTGGCTTGCCGAGTACTACAGGATTGATGGTCCTGTTTTCTGTTCGAACCGGTTTGGTTCAAGCGGTTTTGCTCGATAACGGTTATCTGACCGATGTCCGAACGGCAGCAGCCGGTGCGGTCGCAGCGCGACATCTGTCTCGGGAGGACTCTACAAGTGCCTGTATAGTCGGTGCGGGTCAGCAGGCGAGGCTGCAACTTGAAGCATTGTGTCTCGTGCGACCGATTCGAGAGGCGACTATGTGGGGTCGGGATTCCAAGAAAGTTAACTCAGTTGCTGATGAACTTTCGATGCAACTTGGAATAAACGTGCGAGCGGTTTCGGATCTTCAGAGTTCGGTCAGTTCGGCCGACATTATCGTGACAACGACACCTTCGTCGTCACCGCTGGTGATGGGGGAATGGCTGAACGAGGGTCAGCATATCACATCGATGGGAGCTGATCAGGCGCACAAGAATGAACTGGACCCCAAGTGCTTGTCGGTTGCTGATCTTTATGTGCCCGACCGACGTTCGCAAACGGAAAAACTGGGTGAACTGCACCATGCAATTGTCGCAGGTGTGGCTGATGCTGAAAGTCTATACCCGGAACTTGGTGAAATTGCTTCAGGCAAAGTATCAGGCCGCTTGTTCGCTGAAGCCATTACGATTTGTGATTTAACCGGAACAGGCGTGCAGGATACCGCGATAGCAACTTACGCCAACAGACGTGCGGAAGAGGCCGGTATCGGAATCATGATCGAAACGTAGGGGTGGAATTTTGACAGATTTCGTAAAAATTTTCAGCCCGCAGGAGTATGCGAGACGCCTGCGTGATGTCAAGCAACGGATGATTCATGCCGGTTTCGACATGATTATCTGTCAGGACCCGGCGAACATGTACTGGCTGACGGGGTTTGATGGCTGGTCTTTTTATGTCCCCCAATGTGTTCTGGTACATCTTGATGAAGACACACCATTGTGGTTCGGCCGCGCCCAAGACGCCAAAGCTGCTGAAGTGACAACCGACCTTCCCAAGCAGAACATCGTCCCTTATTCGGAGATTCTGGTTCAGAATCCAGATGGTCATCCTTATGATGAACTCGCACAACTTATTCAACAAAAAGGTTGGAGTGGTTCTCGAATCGGTGTGGAAATGGATGCGCATTACTACACCGCCCGATGCCATCAGACATTGTGCGGATATTTTTCGGAAAATCAGGTTGTCAACAATCAGGATCTGGTGAATTGGGCCAGACTGGTCAAATCTGACACGGAAGTCGAGATTATGCGGACCGCGGGTAAAATCAGCACCAGTGTCATGAACGCCGCAATTGCCAAAATTGCTTCGGGAATTCCGGAAAATGAGGTGATTGCAGAAGTCTATCGTGCTCAAATCGCTGGAGTGGAGGGATACGGTGGTAACTATTCATCATTCTGCCCACTTATTCAGGTTGGCGATAAAACCAGTACACCTCACCTGACTTGGACCGACACACCTTTACCGGACTCCGCGCTGACCATGCTGGAACTCGCAGGTGTTCGTTACCGCTATAACGTACCGTTGACCCGGACGGTTCACATCGGAAAAGCACCTGAGAAGGCTCGGAATCTTGCCAGCATCATCGTTGAGGGTGTTGATGTCGGACTTGCGCTTGCCCGTCCTGGAAATACGTGCGAAGAGGTCGAAGCAGGCTGGCAGAATGTCCTGAGGCAGAATGGCTTGTCCAAGGAAAGCAGGGTCGGGTATTCGATCGGTGTCGGCTATCCCCCAGACTGGGGTGAGAGAACATGTAGTCTTCGGGCGGGTGACAACACAGAGTTGCAGGAGGGGATGTGCTTTCATTTCCAATCGGGCGTATGGTTGGACGACTTCGGATGTGCAGTGTCAGAGCCATTTGTCGTTACAAAAAATGGTGGTGAAAGACTCTGCGATGTTGAACGTGGTTTAATTGAAATCGATTGAAAGGAAAAATAGACATGGAACCAAATCCAATTACACCGACCATTCCATTTGACGAGGATGGAAAGCATCATGGTTTTCTGAATTTGCCTTACAGCCGGAACGATTCGGCTTGGGGGGCGTTGATGATACCTGTGTGTGTCATTCGCAATGGAACCGGTCCAACCGCACTGCTGACCGGCGCCAATCATGGTGATGAATATGAAGGACCGGTTGCCTTGCAGAATCTGGCACTGAATCTCGACCCTAGCGACATCAGTGGTCGGGTGATCATTGTGCCGACATTCAACTACCCTGCATTCCGAGCCGGTTGGAGGAATTCCCCGATTGATGATGGGAACATGAACCGGGTATTTCCGGGCGATCCCAGAGGAACGGTGACGGAAAAAATTGCTGATTATTTCAGTCGGACCCTGATTCCCGAGGCGGATTTGTTGCTGGATGTCCATTCTGGCGGCAAGACTCTGGAATTTCTTCCTTTTGCCTGTGCCCATGTGCTTGATGATGAGGAACAACAGGCTGCCTGCGTCGCCGCGATGCGAGCATTCAATGCACCGTACTCGATGATCCTGCTCGAGATCAGCAATGTCGGAATGTACGACACTGAAGTGGAGGAGCAAGGAAAAGTTTTCGTTTCCACTGAGCTTGGTGGTGGCGGCACGACAACCGCACGAACTGTGGGTGTCGCCAACAAAGGCATTCGAAACATTCTGATTCACAGCGGAATTCTTGATGAGGAACCAGTAGTCGAGTCTACGATAAATCTCGATATGCCGGATAGTGACTGTTTTGTCACTAGTGAGAACGAGGGGTTGTTGGAGCCCGCAGTTGATCTGGGAGATGAAGTGAGTGAGGGAGATGTGGTGGCTAGAGTCTGGCCACTGGACAGAACCGGAGAACCTCCGATCGAATACCATGCCCGTCGAAGTGGTATGTTGTCAGGCCGTCATTTCCCCGGGTTGGTCAAGCCTGGCGACTGTATGGGTGTAATCGCGGTGGTGCAGGAGTACGGCGGTGTCTGATGATTCGGTGTGTAACAGACTAGCAGTACCGATAGAAACTTTCAAAAGTTCACAATCAACACTTGTAGTATCAAAATTGTTGAATTCGTTCTAAGTTTCTAAGTTCGTTTGTTAGTGAAGGATTCTCACCGACCTATGGTTGAAAATTTACCCTTGCAACTCTTTTCCGGTCTTGAATGTTAACAACAGTTTGTGAGTTCTGGAATTATTTTAACTTTTGTTCACTAATGTAATCGCGTAGAGCTTGATTAATATCGGTTTGATAACCTCTACGGCCTCGCATACGCGCTCTGAACCAATGAATGATGTCAGCATCCAAACGTAGTGTAATCTGTTGCTTCACCGGTTTATAAAACACTCCTCGTTGGGCACCCGACCAATCCAACATTTCGGGAATATCTTCGACATTTATTTGATCGTCCTCCAACTGGGAGAGATAATCCAATTCATGATTTTCCTTGTCGGTCAATTTAAAGTCTTTCATTTTCATAGATTTTTCTTTCGTGTTTGGTAGCTTTTCGAGCACTAATAACTCGCCCCGATTGTTGTCCACTTTCCTCGTGTAAAGGCAAGGTATGAATGACCACAACAATGACAGTCCCAATCATGCCCATCGTACGCCATCGTGGCTCATCCAAATATGGATCTACTTTTGTCATAGCTAAAGGATCTTCAAAAACGCGAGCAGCAGTTTCAAAACTTATTCCGTGAGATCGTATATTTTGATTTTCTTTGCTCTCGTCCCAAATCCAGTTCAATTCTGCACCTTCATATTGTAACTACTTTATTGTAGTTACATTTCCCTACAAACGTCAGGCTAATTTGATTGACGATGTTGACAGCGGGTTTTGCATACCAATAACTTGCAAATAATAAACTGCGCGAAATCCAATAATATTTCTCTAAGTTTTTGTTTCTGGTTCTACCAATGTAGACCCTATGTTTTGGCCTGTTCCCCACAGATAATCGGGGTACGCAGATTTAAAATATGCGTATTTTCCGAAGCTGACAACCGGAGGAACAGGTATGAGCGACTATACAGATCACAGAGACATCACGGCGGTCCCGGCTGAGAGTTCGGTGCGGGTGCATGTCGGGCTGGATGTGCACAAGGATACGGTGGCGGTGGCGGTCGCCTGGCGGGATCCGGATTTCGATGCGATGGAGGTCGAGGATCGGGCGACGATTCCGAACCGGCCGAATACGCTGGTGCGGCTGACCGAAGCGTTGTCGGAGGAGTTCGGCGGGACACTTCATTTGGTCTATGAGGCCGGTGCCTGCGGCTTTGTGATCTGGCGTCAGCTTCGGGATCTGGGGCTGGGCTGCGAGGTGGTGGCGCCGACGCTGATTCCGAAAAAGCCGGGTGAGCGGGTGAAGACCGATCGTCGCGACGCAAGGGAGCTGGCGAGATTGTCGGTATTGGGCTATCTGACACCGGTGTGGGTGCCGGACACCGAGCAGGAGGCGATGCGTGATCTGGTCCGGTTGCGGGCGGATCTGAAGGCGGGCATCAAGAAACAGCGCCAGCAGCTCAACCATTTTCTTCTTCGGCACGGCCATCACTGGCAGAAGACCAGGTGGAACCAGGGGCATCGCGCCTGGATGAGCGACCGCAGGTTCACACATCCGGCGCAGCAGATCGCACTGGTCACCGCCCTGGACACATTGGAGCAGCACGAGATGCGTCTGGCGGAGCTGGACCGCGACATTGTCGCCCAGAGTGAACAGTGGGCCTGGAATCCGGTGCTCCAATCGTTGCGCGCATTGCGCGGGGTCGATCTTCTCACCGCGGTTACCGTGGCAGCCGAGATCGGTGACCTTCGCCGGTTCCCGAGTGCCGGACAGTTCATGGCCTTCCTCGGCCTGGTGCCCGGCGAGTTCAGCAGCGGTGGACGCCGCCGAACCGGCGCCATCACCAGGACCGGCAACTCTGTGCTTATTCTACTTAATTGGGACGCGGAATCTACCAAATGGGACAAACCGACATTTCATTGCTTCGGCGGTGATCCCTTTCAGCGTTCTCAGTGTCGCTATTTGACTGTATTTTCCTCCTTGTGTCAATGTGTCGTTGTGCGAGCCTGTGAGCAACACCTGTGGAAAAACCGCACCGCCGAGTGCTTCAGCACTCTGACGTCGGCGGTGTGGAGTTTTCCATCAGGTTTGGTCATGGGCGGGTGGTGACGCCGGGTTCGGTTCTGCGTCAGCTGTGTGCATGGCGTTTCGTTTCCGCATCGACTCGCCCCTGAGCTCGATGCGGTGTGCGTTGTGCACCACCCGGTCGAGGATGGCGTCGGCCAGGGTGGCGTCGCCGATGGCGGCGTGCCACTGCGCCACCGGCAGCTGGCTGACGATGGCGATCGAAGATCGCCCGTAGCGCCGGTCCATCAGTTCCAGCAGATCGTGGCGGTCGACCGCCTCCAGCGGACGCAGCCCGAAGTCGTCGATGATGATCAGCTCCACCGCGCCGAGCCGCTGCATGACCCTGAGGAACTCACCGGTGGCGCGCGTCTGTGCGAACAGCTGCAGCAGCGCCGGCATCCGCAGATAGCGAACTGTACGGTCGAGCAGGCAGGCGGCGTGACCGATGGCGCACGCCAGGTAGGTCTTTCCGCAGCCGCACGGCCCGGTGACCAGCAGGTTCTGGCTGCGCCCGATCCAGTCGCACTGGCCGAGCTCGGCGATCTGTCGCCGCTCCAGGTTGCGTCCGTTGCCGTAGTGCACATCGTTGAGCGTCGCCGCCACCCGGAACCCGGCGGCCCGGATCAGCCGCTGCTGGCGGCGTTGCCGGCGGCACTGGATCTCGTGATCCACCAGCAGCGACAGCCGCTCGGTGAACGCAAGATCGTCGTAGGTGCCGGGCTGCTGCATCTGATGCTGCAGCGCCTCGGCCATCGGGCCCAGCGACAGCCGGCGAAGATCAGTCAGTATATTGTCACTCATCGGTCCACCTCCCGGTCACTCGAACGCCGCCGCGCCGCGCACGTTCTCATGATCCTGCGCCAGCTCGAGTGTCAGCTCGCACTGGTTGCGGCTTTGCAGATCGGCGCCGTTGTCCAGGATCCGGCGGAGGTCGCTCATGCGTGACAGATCGTAGCGTCCGGCGATGGCGCAGGCGCCGTCGAGACGCTGCTCTCCATACTTCGAGGCCAGTGCCAGAACCGCCACCAGCTTTCGGCTGACCTGGTGGAAGTGACGGGCGCCGTCGAGCTGCCCACCGACCCACGCCGAACAGTGCGGTCCGATCCGCGACGCATGGCTTCGCACCCGCTGCGGGGTCCACTTCGCCCGATGCGCATGGTTGGCCGGCATGTGGCTGAGGCAGGTGGTCTGCCCGCCGCGCACCTCACTTCGGGCATGCATCGCAATGCGCTGACGGTCACTGTAGACCTGAACCGTATGCCCGTCGCTGTGAACCTGCACCCGGCCGCCCACATGCTGGTGCGGCACCGAGTACCAGTGCCCGAGGAAACTCACATGGTAGTCGAACCCGACCGTGGCGGTACGCACCTCGATGTGCCGATACGGCAGCAGCGGCAACGGCAGCAGTGCCGCCCGCTCCCGGGTCTCGAACATCTCGGTGCGCGAGCCGGGACGTTCCGAGAACGGTCGTGCATTGAGCTTCACCAGCAACCGGCGGATCTCGCCGTTGAGCTGCGACAGCGACCCGAACTCACGGTCGCGGAGCGGCGCAATGACCCACCGCGTCACCTGCTGCACCGCATTCTCCGCGATCGCCTTGTCCCTCGGCCGGGCCGGACGCGCCGGCACGATCGCCGTGCCGTAGTGATCCGACCACTGCCCGAAGTTCGGGTTCAGCTCCGGATCATAGCGCCGGTGACGGGTCACCGCCGACTTCAGGTTGTCGGGCACCACCATCTGCGTGGCACCGCCGAAATGCTCGAACATCCGGGTGCAGCTCGCGAGCCAGTCATCGACCTTCTGCGTCCAGCTCGCCTCGGCATGGATGTAGTGCGACACCCCCAGCGCCGCCACAAAAATCTGCGCCTTGCGTCCGCTCACCCCGACCGTCGCCCCGGCGTAGTCCACAAACACCGCCTCGCCCAGCCGCCAGCTCATCCGCATGGTGCGCCGCGTCCGGCTCTCCCACTGCTGGCAGCAGCGGCAGAACCACGCATAGCCATACGGATAGCCCTGATCGCAAAGCTCCGTCCACAAAAGCTTCAGGGTCACGCCCTTGCGCTCCATCTGGCGCGA
The DNA here is from genome assembly GCA_963666625.1 of Arenicellales bacterium. GTDB lineage: Bacteria > Pseudomonadota > Gammaproteobacteria > Arenicellales > JAJDZL01 > JAJDZL01. The sequence continues at coordinate 581,564 of OY762925.1, read as the reverse complement.
CACCCACTCGAAATCAATCTGCGACCCACAGCCGGACTGTGGATCGCCATACACCACACGCGCCAGCCCGTCCTCGTCGACACCGTCCGGCAACGGCCAGCCGATGCCGGCCTCCTGCGCCCGCTCCGCCAGCCGATGCGCCGCCGTCTTGCTGATGTTCAGCCTGGCTCCGATGCGCTGGTACGACCAGCCACACTCGCCACGCAATCTTAGAATCTCGGTAATCTTCCCCATCTCGGTCCTCTTTCTGGACATGGTCGGCACCTCCCGCAATCCAGGCCCTGTAAACAAAACCCCCGATTGAAAACCAAACCGCCGACCGGTTCAATATCGTGCCGAAAAAGATCACCGCCGCAACACCCCGGTGTCGCCGCCGGCAAGGCTCAGACCGCGTCCCAATTGTGTAGATTCGCCGTCCCAATAACCGTAGATTCACCGTCCCAATTGTGTAGATTCGCCGTCCCAATAACTGTAGATTATGCAACTCTGCGGTGCGTCGCATCCTCACCGAAAGTGCCTGGTGCTACCGCCACCCGCCGCGCAACACCCGACACCTGCAGCGCAAGGCGAAAGACTCGTCCGAATACGCGGCAAGGCGGGCCTGGGACGCTCAGAAACGGCTGTGCGGCAAGTATCTCGCCATGTGCCGCAAGGGCAAGAGTTCGAAAACCGCGGTCAGCGCAGTCGCCCGCGAGCTGGCCGGGTTCATCTGGGACATCGGCTGCCATGAACTCAACAGGTTGCCGCCCGCAACCGAACAGTAACCGAGAACCGACAGCAGGTGCCAACCTTATGGAAAAACCCTCGTTGAATCTATGTAGGCTCGCCGGCCGGGGGCCGGCGATGATCCACGTTTGTAGACCGAGGAATTTCCGTGACGCAGCAGGGTCATGTGGTAATCAACCCACGCATATCAGTTTGTCAACCCAGTGTCACGACCAGGGCCCGCACCTGCCGTCTTTCAGATTCGATGATATAGATGATATGGAAACCTCCCACCCTCGCTTTAAAATAATGAACTGTAATCAACATACGAGAGGTGAGAGGTTCACATGGATACATACGATAACACAACGATCGGGTTGGATTTGGCAAAGAACGTGTTTTACTGCACCGAGCCCGCAACATGCGGGTGGTGAATCAGACCGGACTGAGACGCAGCCAGGTTTGGAGTGGTTTTCCGCACTGGATGCGTCGAAGGTTCGGTGTGTGGCGATGGAGGCGTGCGGCGGCGCGCATTTCTGGGGCCGCAAGCTGAGGAGCTGGGTCTGCCGGTGAAGCTTTTACCGCCGAAGTGGGTGAGGGCCTATGTGGTGAACAACAAGACCGATGCCAACGATTCGGTGGCGATCGCCGAGGCCTCGGCGGCCGCGGGTACATGCGGTGCCGGTGAAGTCGGTGGCGCAGCAGGATCTGACGACATTGCACGGACTTCGCGAGCAGGCGATCGGCACCCGCACGCAGTGCTGCAACACGATCCGCTCACACCTGGCGGAACGGGGGCTGGTGACCGGGCGCTCAAGATCGAAGCTGGATGATCTGGTGCGGCGGGTGCTGGGTGATGATCCGACGCTTCAGGCGGGGCTGGATCTGAGTCAGGTCAGTGCCGAGTTCCGGCACATGCTGGCGCATGAGGCTGAGCAGCTGGGCAATGTCTGCGAAAAGGTGGAGTTCTACACTTCCCGGATCAAGGCATTGGGTTCACAGATGGATGAGGTGAGGCGGTTGCAGACAGTACCGGGCATCGGTCCGATTGTGGCGAGCGCACTGGTGTCGGTGTCCGGTGAGGGTGGTGACTTCGGATGCGGGCGCGACTTCGCCGCCTGGCTGGGGCTGGTGCCCCGCCAGCACAGCAGCGGCGGACAGGAGAGGTCCGGCGGCATCTCCAAGTGCGGTGACCGCTACGTTCGCACGATGCTGATCCACGGCGCCCGCTCGGTGTGTTTTGCGGCCGCACGTAATCCGGACAGTGACGATCCGCTTCACCGAAAGGCCAGACGTGTTGCCAGGCGCAGCAACCACAACAAGGCGGTGGTGGCGGTGGCCAACCAGATGGCCCGCATCAGCTGGGTGATATTGGCCAAGGGGGTTGAATACGATCCCCGGAGAATCACGGCGTAGAGATGATCAACAGAATGAACATATGGCCGTACCGGTCCCGGTGACCGGCACGGCGGAAGATGATAAGGTTACAGGTCGGGGAGATTGCATTGGTGAGACTGTGAACTGATGACACAAAGGGCGATGCCTGCGCAGGAAGAGCCTGGACTGTGCTACGGCGGCATGCAAGCCGATTTATAGATAAGGAGCCTGTGCGCGAAAATCATCATGGCTCGGGGACCGGTTGATGTGTCCCCCAATGAAAGAAGCCGGATATAAGACCGCAACCCATTTTGTTCATCGATTGGCAAACTCAAACTTGCAATCGGGGAGGTTTCCATATAAGTACAGTGAGACAGAATGAAACTCACAGGTTAGGACAGGTCAAAACATATCAGGTTCAAGTCATTCAAAATTCAATCCCAATCATGCCAAGATCCATTGAGAAGGTGATTTAGTCCAAATCCTGAAGTACTGCATTTTCCTGACCGCTGGCAATTTCCTGCTTCCGACACTGCACAAATTCATTCAGATTCTCGACGACTCCTTGATCAATCACCGGCGCAACGTATTCCTTAAGGAGTGATTTCCAGACCTTATTCGCTCGTTGGGACGCAACCACTGCCCCGTCATCCTGCCATGTTTCAAAATTGCGCCAATCCGAAAGCAGTGGGGTATAGAAGATATCCTCATATCGTTCCATAGTGTGCGCTGAACCGAAAAAATGTCCGCCGGGTGGTACTTCGGCAATCGCGTCGACTGCCAAGGTTTCCTTGTTCACAGTAATCGGTTCGAGTGACAGTGCCATCAACTGCAGGATTTCTGCATCAATGATCAATTTCTCAAACGACGCGACCAGACCTCCTTCAAGCCAACCCCCGCCGTGCAATAACAGATTTGTATGGGCCAGGACTGCAGCCCATACAGACATGCAGGTTTCGTAGGTGGCCTGTTCGTCCGGAGCGCTGGACGCATTAGGTCCGCTCGAACGAAAGGGAACCGAATATCGACGTGCCAGCTGCGCACTTGCCAGTGTCGTTCTGACGTACTCCGGTGTGCCGAAGGCAGGGGAACCGGTCTTCATGTCCACATTGCTTGAAAAGCTTCCGTAAATGAGTGGTGATCTTGGACGAACAGCCTGATTCAACACCATACAAGACAGTGCTTCGGCATTTTGCTGAACCAGCGCGCCAGCCATCGTCGTTGGTGCCATCGCGCCGAGAAGTGTGAAGGGTGTGACCAGCACCGGCTGTCCCCAATACGCAAATTCAATCATCGCGTCCGACATCGCCTCATCGACCTGGCGGGGAGAATTGATGTTGATGTTGCCCATCGTCACGGGATTTTCGGTCAGCTGTTCCCGCGTCATGCCATGAACTATGGACAGCATTTCCAGTGCGTCGCGAGCCCTGTAGGCACCGATCATATTGGTCATCCACAGTCGATCGTGGTGTGTGATCGCGGCAAAATACTTGTCGAGGTGTCTTGACTCGGCCGGCAGTTCCAGCGGCTCAAAAGGGCTGGCGCCACCCGAGTGAAATATCTCAAGTTGATGTACCAGCTTGAAAAAGTCTTGCAGGTCCGACAATGTTCCGGCGCGACGCCCGCGGTCCAAGTCTGAAACAAATGATGGTCCACCGACGGTTGCGAAGTTGATGTTACGACCGCCGAATTCGACCGACCGGTCAGGATTTCGTGCGCTGACCCGGAAGATTGGAGGTATGGTTTTGATGGTGTCTGTAACGAGGTCTGGATCAAATCGAACCATCTGTTCAGTGTGATCAACTTCCGCACCGATGGACTGGAATATATTCCGGGCTCTGGAACTGAAGAACTTCACACCAGCATCGCGTAGAATGTCCAGTGATGCCAGATGGATTGCCTCAATCTGATCGACCGAAAGAATATCGAGGGGTGGATAGGGGTTGACGACTCTGCGCCAACCGAGTCTTGAGACCGTGTCCGGATTGCGATCCGCTCGTTGTCGGGATTTGCGCCGCATCAGAGTGTTTTCGGCATCACCGAATCAATCCGAAAATCCGATCAGTCGGAACTTTTTGGAAACGTTGAGTTCAGTATTCCCTGAAACAGCTCTGAATCGATATTTCCACCCGACGCGATGACACCGACTCGCATCCCCGACATTCGATCCTTTTCTTTGATCAGTGCCGCCAAAGTCGCGGCACCGGCGCCTTCAACCACATGATGGGTATCAGAGAAGTAGCTGCGAACCGCATCTGCGATTTGCACCTCGGATACTGTTACGACTCTGGATACATACTCAAGAATGATATCCAATGCCTGCTCGTCAGGAATTCTGACAGCGACACCGTCGGCGAAAGTGTCAGCTGATTCAGTTGCAACGGGCTTACGCTGCTCGAATGACTGTGCGTAGGACGGGGCGTTCTCCGCCACCACACCGATTATTTCAGATTTGAGTTTCAAAGCCTCGCGGGCGGCAATCACTGCACAGATTTCGGACCCGAGACCGATCGGCACGTAAACCGCATCCAGATCCGGAACTGCTCTGAACAGTTCAAGGGCGTACGATGCAACGCCTGTAACCAATTTCTCGTGGAACGAAGGTACGAAGTGCAGGTTCGATTCAGTAGCTCGCAGATGTGCGTACTCGTGTGCTTCGTTGAAATCCACACCGTATTCGATGAGTTCAGCTCCGAATGAACGCATCGCTCGATTCTTGGACAGGCTGTTCCCTCTCGGTGCAACGACAGTGGCTTTTTTGCCAAACAAACCAGCGGCATAGGCGATCGACTGACCGTGATTGCCCCGTGTTGCGGAAATCACATGATCAGCGGTTGTGCTGCTGAGGTAGTTGATTCCACCGCGGATCTTGAACGAACCGATAGGTGTGGTATTTTCATGTTTGACCCAGACATCCGTTCCGCTGCGCTCGCACAACAGAGGCCAGCGATATTGCGGCGTCGGCTGCATGTGATCGTAAATCAGCGACGCTGCGACTTCCATGTCTGCAAGTGAGGGCAGGTGCATGGCTATCGGTTTGACTCAACCAAAGGATGGGAAATAGGTATGGGGTGGACGATGGGACTTGAACCCACGACGACTGGAACCACAATCCAGGGCTCTACCAACTGAGCTACGCCCACCACGGTTCGGAATTGACAATTTTAATGGCTGACAACTATGATTCTCTCATATTTTTGTCACGAAAGTCACAATTTGGCACGCCTGACAGGACTCGAACCTGTAACCTACGGCTTAGCTTACCACTACAGTTTTCACTGCCCGGAAAGTAGGACTTGAACATCCTACAAAACCGGTTTGTGGTCTGGACTATATCTTCACCATCTCAGGCGGGGCACGTATAGTCTCTACGGATCCTGTCCTCGAAAATTGCGACAGTTTCCTCGGTATTGCCATCGCCATAACGCGCTAAGGTTCCACCGATACAGTGCCCTCCACTTTACAGGTTGATTTTCCTGCAAAGGCTCCTGTCGAAGGCCGTTGCTCTATCCAGTTGAGCTACAGGCGCTCAATGCACACTGGTCGGGGTAGAGGGATTTGAACCCCCGACCCCCTGCTCCCAAAGCAGGTGCGCTAGCCAGACTGCGCCATACCCCGCTAAAAGCACTAAAACTCAGCGAATCAAAATGAATTCACCGAGTCGCGACAATCTCGAAAATTATACTGTCTGAACAGTTTCGATGTTGCTTCTTTCCCGGAACCAAATTGTGGTGGAATAGATACTTCACATTCTTGACAACACCTGTCATTTCGAATTAGACATCGCCATAAATGATAAGCGTCAGCCGAGCATCAAGCAGTTGCGTATGCAGTGATTCATTACCAGAGGGCATCAACCTGGAAAATTAATTGGTGATGTACGATAACCGATTTGGCCAGCACCAGATGTTCGGAATTGAAATTAGAAGAGTTAAGTCTCATTTGAGTGACAGTTTTCGATGAGTTTGTCAGTCAACATGAATTTGAGTGCCAAAGTGTCACTCAAATTCATATCAGTGATTTTTCTGGAATCAGAACGCTTCTCATTCTTCGACAATATTCAATATTTCCACTCATCCATACGCGTACCCCGACGCACGCTTTTCTCCAAAATCGGATGGATCGAGTATGTATCCGGAATTAGCATCAACACATTGAACCCGCCGCTGTCAAGCGACGGGCTCAGGGACAGCATCAAGTGGTTATCGCATCCGGAGTAGACGGCCTCGACTTATATAAAAGGCTCTGCCGAAGTGCCCGCTCTATGGCAATAGATTCCGAGATGCCTTCGGAATCGCCGAGGTGTTTCGTTTCCGATGACTGCACAATATCAATCATGTACTTTTGGAAACTCGGAATCGGACAATATACCGTATAGTCGCGTCGCACTTGAAGTGCACCTTGATGCAGCAGCATCTCGTAGTATTGCTTCGCTGTCATGTCGTCAGGTAGACGCTCTCCGAAATGAGACGATTCTGAGGTGGCTTGCGCTTTTTCGTGAATGATGCTGACAATATCGTCCCGATACAATTTCCCGGTGACTGCCTGCATCACCGATGCCAGCAACCGGCGGGAATCTGCCATCTGAGTACTGTATCGATAGCCGTAGTACTCCATTCGAGCGTCCAGGCCCCAAAGCCTGACGAAATCGAAATCCACCTTGTCCATGCGTTTGCCAGCGGCGACATACGCCTTCGCGAACCCTTTCAGGGCATTTTGCAGATACGAAGGCCACCGATCGGCACTTTCAATTAACTCGTCGAACTCTCTCTCGCGCTGTCCAAGATCAATGCCGAAGTGCTCACAGAAGCCGCGCTTCAGTTCATCCACTTCGCCTGGCGCAAGCTGTTCCAGGGGATGTATGCAACTTATGGACAACCGCGTCAGTCCAAGCTGTTGTGCCCGGATCATCGTGCTTGAAAGACCACCCAGCACAAGCGTCAACGGAACGCCGAATTCATTGTTATGCAGCTGCTGAAAAAAATCCGCCGCAAACGAATTCGCGTCGCCGGACAGGTTCTGTGTCTCGTCCACTCCGATTACCACCGGACGCACCCACTCACCGTTTGATATCGCGTTGACTACTGTCTCGAGACTTGCGACTGGTACTGCGGGCCGTTCCTCACGTACCCGCTTACCCTCAACTTTGGCGCCTGGCACACCGAGACTCCCAGCCGAGTGTGTGATTTCGGTCTCAGATGAGAACATACCGTCGCCACGGTCGCGAGCGATCTTATTCACAAGTCTCCTGCAGAAACTCTCGGGCATTTTCAAAGATACCGGAGTCGGGATATAGAACATTAACGGTGCCGGCCCGGGGTGCTCTTTCCCGTCCTCTTTGCGTGAGATATAGCCGGTTGTCGCCCATTGTGTCCGCAGATATTCGAAAGTCGACGACTTTCCGGCACCAGGTGCGCCATAAATGATCCGCGCAGTCGCTTGGCGCTGGTTCTGCCGATCTGTCCATCTTTGCCAGCTTTCTGCGACGGCTGTTTCAATGTCCTTAATGATGTTGTCACGCCCGGCGTAATACGGAGGAAGATTCTTGTCGTCGCTGTAGATCGCAAATTCTTCAATATTGCTGTACATGTCCGTATGCATTCTTTTAGTCCGTTTTCAAGGTGCAAAAGTCGATCAATTCGCCGTTATCCGTCAGAGTTGCCTCTACCATCAAATCTGTGAAAAAAGTTCACAGATTTGGTTACGAACTATATCGGTATCGATTGGTAGAAACCATCTTGTTCGTTAACCAAGTATACCACTTCACCTCTTCCATACCCGCCTGTCCCCGATGTTTCCCCCGTGCCTTCAAACTGTCTGGCAGTAATCGGGCAGTATCAGCAAATCGCGAAAAAATTGACTTTTCCCGGAATGAAACGCGCAATTCCGACAATTGCTGACGATCGCAATTGCATGCGAGTTGTTCCGCAGGCAAATTTAAGCCTCGCTCAAGTATGCGAAGTTACTTTATCGGAATGAAAATATTCATTCCTGTCGGCATATCAAAGGAACAGTTACGGATTTTGTTGCGATCCGGTTAGCATAGGAATATTCCGCACTTCACAGCCGAGTCCAACACCGTTGGATCAAGGTGTAATGATGATTGAAGACTGGTCTCCGATGGAGTTCGTAAGCAAGGCGTTTACTCGTCTGACATAGTCAGAGGGCTTTTCCAGTATTGCTCCTTCACTCAGGGCAGCCTGATCAAACAACACATGTGCCCAATCATCCAGATCGTTGTCTTTTTCAACCAAATGCTTGATCAGAGGATGCTCGGGGTTGATCTCCAATATCGGTGACATCTCGAAAGCATTCTGACCGGTTGCTTTCAGGATCCGAGTCAGGTTGCGACTCGGTGCAAATTCGTTGGCAACCAGACAGGCCGGTGAATCAGTGAGTCTGGATGTCGTTCGTACATCCGACGCGCGTTCACCCAACGCTGATTTCAACCTTTCCACCAGCGAGTCCACCTCTGGACTGGTTTGTTCATCTTCACTTTCAGTGTGCTGGTCGAGCCAATCCAGCGACAGATCACCTTTGGCGATCGACTTCAAAGGTTTGTCGGCAAATTCTGTGAGGTGCATCACGACCCATTCATCAATTGGATCTCCCAGCAACAGAACTTCGATATCATGTTTTTGGAAAATTTCCAGATGTGGTGACCCTTCAGCAGAAGCATGGCTATCCGCAGTGATGTAGTAAATCGCATCTTGATTCTCCTTCATTCGATCAACGTAATCCTGCAGAGAGGCGGTCTGATCCGAACCCTCAGTCTGTGTGGTTGAGAATCGAAGCAACTGCGCGATTGTTTTCCTGTTGTCCGCATCTTCGGTGACGCCTTCCTTGAAGACCTTTCCGAACTGTTCCCAGAATTGCTGATATTTGTCGGAATCCTTTCCGGCCAGACGTTTAAGTTCGTTGAGAAGCCTCTTGACGATGCCGGACTGTATACGTTCTATCTGCTTGTTCTTTTGCAGAAATTCTCGAGACACATTCAATGGCAGGTCATCAGAATCGATAATCCCGCGCACAAACCGAAAATAGGAAGGCAGAAGATTTTCCGTGTCATCCATGATAAAGACCCGCCGTACGTACAATTTCACACCTCGTCGTCGGTCGACATCCCAAAGATCATAAGGTGCACGGGATGGTATGAAGAGTAACGCCGAATATTCGAGTCGTCCCTCAACTCGATTGTGCAGTCTTAAAAGAGGCTTTTCGTGGTCGTATGACAGAGTCGTGTAGAAATTGTCATATTCCTCATTCGATATGTCCTTTCTGGCGCGGGTCCAAAGCGCAGAGCCTGAATTTGCAAGTTCCCAGTCCTCTTCTTTCTTTGCCGTGGGCGCGTTACGGAGGCGAATCGGTAAGGATACATGGTCAGAGTATTTTTTGATGATTCCCCTGATTTTGTCAACGTCGAGGAACTCCTTGGCATCCTTGCGGAGGGTGAGGATAACCTCAGTTCCGTGATCTTCGATAGTTTCGTCTTCAATGGAATAGCCGCTAACTCCGTCTGACTTCCAGTTCACACCTTTTTCTTTGGGTTGTCCGGCTTTCCGGGTATGGATTTCAACATTTTCAGCGATCATGAATGCAGAATAAAATCCAACGCCGAATTGACCGATGAGGTTGCTGTCGTCAGTTTGGTCGCCTGACATCGCTTCCATGAACTTCTTGGTTCCTGACCGAGCGATGGTGCCGATGTTTTCAACCACCTCATCGTTGGTCATGCCGATTCCATTGTCTCGGATCTTGATGGTTTTGTGTCGCTTGTTGACTTCGACTTCAATCGAATAGTCCTGCTCCTGCTCGCGAAGATCTGACTCGGTGAGAGATTCGAAATTATGTCGACCACATGCGTCGGAGGCATTCGAGATCAGCTCTCGTAAAAATACCTCGCGTTCTGAGTACAGTGAATGGATAACTAGGTTCAGCAGTTGCTGAACCTCTGCCTGAAAAGAAATCTTATCGTTAACTTGATCTTCCGTCATTTGAAAGAACTCCAATACCTACAGTGAATTTTCAACTTAGATCGGGTTAAATTTGGATAATTCAAGCATATGATGAATTCAAATGCTATAAATTTGTTGCTTTAAAGAACTCCAATACCTACAGTGAATTTTCAACTTAGATTTAATTCAAGCATATGATGAATTCAAATGCTATAAATTTGTGCTTTAGGTTTGTGAAGCAAAATCGACGGGTATTTTATCAATAGATTGGGAACCATGACGTTTCAATACGATGATGCGGGCCATCTGGTTGGCCACCGCCACCACCGCCTTGTTGTGGTTGCTGCGCCTGGCAACACGTCTGGCCTTTCGGTGAAGCGGATCGTCACTGTCCGGATTACGTGCGGCCGCAACTCCGTTCAATTAAGGTATCGGCCCGACTGATGAAAAGATCTGTTCGCACTGTAGTATTTCCTATTGCGGGACTTGGTACCAGGTTTTTACCGGCAACCAAGGCGATCACAAAGGAAATGCTTCCGGTCGTGGATCGTCCGCTGATTGAGTATGCGGTACAAGAGGCGCGATCTGCAGGGATTGAGCGATTCATTTTTGTCGTTTCAGCACAGAACAATCTGGTTACCAAACACTTTTCCAAGCAACCAGATTTGGAGAAAGTTCTTGAGCAGAAAGGCAAACTCAATGAACTGAGATCGGTACAAGACAATACGTTGGATGCGGACAGCATTCTCTATGTGATCCAGGACAAACCTCTGGGTTTGGGTCACGCTGTGCTCTGTGCGCGGGATTTGATTGATGAAGATTTTTTTACCGTCCTTTTGCCAGATGATCTGGTTTTATGGGACAAGCCTTGCCTGCAGCAGATGGTTGAGTTACACAATGAGGTCAAAACTTCTGTATTGGCCGTTGAGCAGATAGACAGCGACCATATCAGTAGTTACGGTGTCATCACTCCGATTGAATCTTCTGGCAGTGTCTACAAGGTCGACGGTGTCGTGGAAAAACCAAAACTGGAGGAAGCGCCTTCCAATCTCGCTGCAATCGGAAGGTATGTATTGTCGAAGCAGATTTTTTCGCATCTCACAAAAATCAAGGCTGGTTATGGCGGTGAGATCCAATTGACTGATGCTATCAATTCAATTGCTTCCGAGCAGCCTGTTCATGCGTTGAAGTTCAACGGTACGCGGTATGACTGCGGAAGCAAGGCGGGTTACATTGCTGCGAATATCGCCTACGCACGACAGGACCCAACTCTGATGGCAAAAGTGGAAGAATTATTGGAGTCGGATTGACTCGCCATCTTTACCGTGAACATACGTAGTCCAGTGAAATGAAAAGTTTGATCGGTGAACCGCTGCTACGCGTTGAGGATCGGCGCTTGCTGACCGGTTCTGGTTGCTTTACGGACGATATTGAATTTGACGGACAACTCCACGCAGTTTTTGTCAGAAGTCCACACGCCCATGCGAATATCAAGTCGGTTGATATGAGTGTTGCGGCCAAGATGCCTGGTGTAAGAGCTGTCGCAAACGGCGAAACACTGGCAAAATCGGGCCTTCAACCGATCAATCCACTGACCCGAAGTCCGGACTTTCCGATTTCGAACAAGGATGGCAGTGAGCTGCCGGATGTTCGCAGATGGCCGCTGGCCAGAAACAAAGTACGGTTTGTCGGAGAAGCTGTTGCAGTAGTCACTGCAGAGAGTGTGATCCAGGCGCAGGCGGCTGCTGAACAGATTGAAATCGAATATGAACCACTACCGGCAATAACAGACGTTGCGGAAGCATTGGCGGATGATGCGTCGTTGGTATGGGATGAGCTCGGCAGCAACCTTTGTACCGATCACGAAAATGGCGATAGTGCCAAGGTGGAAGAGGCTTTTGACCGTGCCGCGGACGTCATAACCGTTGAAGTGGAATTTCCGAGGCATACCCCGGTCTACATGGAACCGCGTACAGTCATTGGTCGGTTCGATAAGGATCGCGATCGGTTCGAAATCTACTGTGGCAGTCAGTCGCCACACTGGCATCAGCGCGGAATCGCAGAGATGTTGAATGTATCGGAGAATGAGGTTCGCGTTGTATCACTCGATACAGGTGGAGGATTCGGTGCGCGCACTTCGCCTTACCCTGAATTTGCTGTTGTTGGTTGGCTCGCGCGGAATACTGGCGATCCGGTGAGATGGGTGCCCGACCGTGCTGAGTGTTTCAGCACTGATGTTCAGTCGCGCGACCATAAAATGGAGGTCAGTCTTGCAGTGGATTCGGTCGGCGACATGACTGCTATTCGGATTTCGAGTGTCTGGCGTGTTGGTGCATACATCCAACCGCGCTCGATGTGGTTGTATGCGAATTACATGAACCTGATGGCCTGCGGGGTGTACAGGATCCCGGCTGTGCATTATCGGTTACAGGCTGTATTTTCCAATACAGCATCGATTGGTGCATTTCGAGGCGTCGCCCGCGCGGAAGTTTCGTACGCGATCGAACGTGCTGTTGATGAGGCTGCCAGAAGGCTGTCTGTCAATCGTCTGAGTTTCAGACGCAATAATCTGATCAAGACTGAGGACATGCCGTGGACGACGGCGACGGGCGCTGTATACTCGTCGAGCGATTTTGCCGGTAATTTCAGCAAATTATTGGCGCATATCGACCAGAACGAATATCTTCAGAGACATGAATCCTCTCGAGGAGCAGGGAAATATCGAGGTATCGGATTTTCTGCTTTTGTCGATAGTGTCGGTGGGTCACCAAATGAATTCGCCGAAATTCAGATAGATGGGGAGCTCGTGTGCGCCTATCTCGGTACGAAATCAATCGGAACTGGTCACGAAACTGCTTTCGCGCAGGTTCTGTCAAGCCAGCTGCAAATCCCGGTTGAACGGGTGCAGATTGTCGATGGTGATACCGACATTGTCAAAACGGGGTCGGGAACCCATGCATCACGTTCGCTCAGATTCGGTGGTGCCGCCATGTTCTACGCGACAGAGAAAGTGCTGGAAAAGGGGCGCGAATATGCCGCCGAGCATTTGGAAGTATCAGAACAAGATGTGGAGTATGCGGCGGGTCGATTTTTTGTATCGGGTACGGATCGCCGCGTCGGATTATTTGAGATTGCGAAAAAAGTAGTCGCTCGTGGTGATTTGCTGTCGGGGTCACATGAGCATTTCTCGCAAGTCGGTATGTTCGCCAGCGGTTGTCATGCCTGTGAGGTGGAAGTCGACCCGGAAACCGGAATGGTAACAATCGAACGTTACATCGCGGTGAGTGATCCTGGGAAATTAGTCAATCCCGTGATCGCGGAAGGGCAGGTGCATGGGGGTATCGTACAGGGTATCGGGCATGCGGTTTCCGAAAGAGTGGTTTACGAACCTGATACAGGGCAGTTGTTGACCGGCAGCTTCATGGACTATGCGATACTACGAGCCGATGAAGTACCTGAGTTTGAGACATCTTGGAATGCTGTTGAAACCGATGAGAATCCATTGGGTGTGAAGGGTGTCGGAGAAATTGGAACAATGGGTGCACCCGCCGCTGTCATGAACGCGATTACAGATGCATTGAAACCGCTTGGCATCACTGACATCCAGATGCCTGTGACACCAGAAATTATGTGGCGCCAGATCCGGAGTGCAAACACATCAATCGACCGGCGCGATTCGCCCGTCTGATACCGGCGCGACTGTGCCAGCTGCGATGATGTAGTCAATCAGTATATTCGTCAGTAGGGGACCGGAAGCGGCATCAAGCAACACCTCACCCTGGGTGAATACATGATACCTGTCACCTCCTCTTGCCAGAAATTCGTTGGTGGTGAGTGTGTAGGATTTGTCGTCCTCCAGTGACGCACCGCCTACTGAAACACTGACAACCCGTTCACCTGCGGGCTTACTTGAGTCGAAGGAGAATTCCAATCCGGAGACTTGAGGGAATGGACCGGAGTGTTCCCCTACCTGACTGACACCAGTCTCAAGAGCTTCTCGAACTTGGGAACCCGTTAGGCGAAGTACCACGATTGTGTTGTCGAAAGGAAGTTCGGTCAATATCATCTTTCGTGTGATCTGGGTACCCGGTGGGTACATCGTGCCGCCTCGTATGGAGCCGCTGTTGGTGAGGGCAATGTCAGTTCCGGTCGCGAGCCGCATGCTGTCGGCAACCATGTTGCCGAATGCGATATCCGTGACTGAATTCGCTGAGCGTTGGGTATCGATTTCGGTCGCAGTCTCACCGATCCGCACATTGAGGGTGTCGTTGAGCTGGGCCTGGTAGGCGCTGACCATGGCCGCGAGCGTGGCGTCTCCCTCAACATCGTGGGTGGAGCGAAGGCGGAAGCTTGGAGTCCAAACTACAATCTGCGCACCGTGGCGATTCGTGATGCGATCGATCTCCAAAGTCAGAATACCGATATGGCGGCCTTGAGAACCGGCTTTCATCACAACCTGATTCTTGTCATGGAGGGCGAGGAGCAGGTGGTCGTGACCGCCGAGTACGATGTCGATTGTCTTTACTTCCCGCAACAATTCTCGGTCGTGTTTGAGTCCTTGATGGGTCAGCGCGATGACGATGTCCGCACCGTCGTCCTTAAGTGCTTGTGCATGAAGAGCGCCTGCCTCCAGCACTGGTCTGAAAGTTGTATCGGAACCAGGCGAAGAGATTACCGGTGTTTCCGATGTAACCAGACCTATAAAACCGATTCGGTAGTCACCCTGTTCAACCATCCACCGGTTGAGAGCGCCGGGAAAACTCTCACCTTTGAAGTCAACGTTGCTTGCAAGCCAAATCGTTTTGGATTCTGCGAGTCGTTCCTGTAGCACTTCAGAGCCGAAGTCGAACTCATGATTGCCGACGACAGCCACGTCAATTCCGATGGTGTTGGCGAGAGCAATCATGTGTGCGCCTTTGTCAATTCCCGAGAATACAGATGGAGAAATCATGTCACCACCGAATGTGATCAACGCAGTACCGCCTTCGGCTTCCGCACGGGAACGCTCTTCGGTAACTGCTGTGGCAATCTTGGCGGAGCCGCCGGCGCCTCTTACCTCTTTCATCTGATCCCAGTCGTTTACGTGCACCAAGGTGAGTGTGAGCGGTGAGGCGATGGCATAAGTCGTCACCATACTGATTGCAACAGCGAGCAGCGTCGTAAGCGTCAGAGTTCTTAGGTGGCTGGTCTTGAATTTGCAATGAACTCGAAAATTCTCTCGAATGCAGGAATCAAGCGTAACCAACTGCCACACAGCTGTCATACGATGTTTGTCCATATGAATAGAAATACTCATGGTCGTCTCCCACAAAACTATCGGCGGGTTGTATAGTCCCGTCTCCCGTTTGCTCTTAAGTACCTTCGCGAGTGAATTCCGCAATTACTGAAACTTGTACGAGGGAACAGCGCAATTATGCTTGTCTCGTGTTTCTGAAATGCCAACTTTCTTTTTATAGCAGTTCTCACTACCGCGAGATCATTAATCGAAATTCCGAAATATACAAATTCGTTTGTGAATCGCTAGTTTCAAGCACGTATTCTGATGTATTGTGTCGAAAGTTCTGTAAAAATTGTTCACTTGGTCGCTAGTTCCTCAACCTCCGGTATTTTCGCATGACATCGCACAGTTGCTGATGGTTGATTGCTCTGCATGTTTTGCCAGGAGGCTCGACGGTTGTCATGGATTGACTCGCGACGAGGGCGTTGATTACAGCTTCTTCTGTGGCTTCGACCGCTCCAAGATAAATTGGGTCCATCCATTCTCCGTTCAGACATTCAAATTTTTGCTGTACTGGCGAGAGTTCAGGAAGTTTCTGTTTATTTGCAGTGCTGAATGCGAGAAACATATCTCCCGAACTGTCCCCACCAGGAGTTCCATTTCTGGCTATACCCAATGTCGCTCGACGCGCCAAATTGCGAAGATACATTGACGACAACGGTGCATCGGTTGCTAGAATAACGATGACGGAACCTGATTCTCGCTCCAGCATACGGTCTTCACTCAATTCCTTGCCTACGGGCACACCCAACACAGTGAGCCAGTCGCGAATTCCATGATTGGCTTGAACGTGCGCAGCGACGGTATACATTGAACCCCCAACTTCGACAATTCGGGAAGCCGTGCCAACACCACCTTTGAATTCGTAGCAAACCATACCGGTTCCACCGCCGACATTGCCTTCTTCCGGTGAATTTGATTTTGCATTGTTCAATGCCTCAAATACATGTTCTTCACGAACATGTTGCCCGTTTATGTCATTCAATACGCCGTCGTAAGTTTCTGCCACCACTGGCATTGCCCATACGTATTTCCCATTGAAGTTATTCGAATATTTATTGATCATCCACTTGGTTGCGGCATGATGTACCATGCCGACAGAGTGAGTATTCGTGATACAGATAGGGCCAAAAAAATAACCGCCGTCATTTATCCAATGTGTACCGGTCATCTCACCGTTTCCGTTCAAACTGAAGTGTCCGGCCCACACCGGTCGAGGAATATTGTCAAATCCGAATGGCAGAATTGCCGTCACACCGGTGCGAATCGGCTTTTGGTTACTCTTCGGATCATCCTGAATCAGAGTGCAGTGTCCTACCAGTACACCATCTACATCTGTCAAACTGTTATATTTTCCTGTAGTACCCGAGAAATCAAGACCAAGGTCTCTTGCGCGTGGTTTGTTCATTTTTGACATATTCTCCCAAACCGAATTCGGTTCGATTGATGAGGTGTTTCAGTCGATTATATGTTGCTGCATTTTAAGGTTGGCTACCACCAAGTTCCTTCCAACATTGATAGCCCAAGACACGGTTATTCATAAATTTCACATCGGCGATTCGTGAATAGATCGTTTCCTGATACAAATCGAAGTCAGTTCAAATGTCTCGTACAATAGGAAACGACTGACGGTTATCAACTATAGTCAAAACAAAAAGATTCTGGCAATCAATATATATGGAGACTGCAAAGATATGAAACTGGCGCGTTACGGTGAGCACGGGAAAGAAAAACCGGCAATTTTGGATTCCGATGGAAAATTGCGTGATTTATCCGGTCAAATCACAGATATTGGACCGGAAACATTATCACCTGATAACCTGAAAAAATTAGCGGCCTTGGATACAGGTGCTTTGCCGATTGTGTCCGATTCAGAGAGAATTGGCCCACCTGTCAGCAGCATTGGTAAACTGGTGTGCATCGGGCTCAACTATCGACTTCACGCTCAGGAAGCAGGTCTCGCAATTCCCGAGGAGCCAATAATTTTTATGAAGGCAAACACTTCACTTAGTGGTCCGAACGACGACGTAATGCTCCCTAGAGACAGCGTCAAGTCAGATTGGGAAGTTGAACTGACGGCGGTAATCGGGACTCGTGCCAGTTATGTCGAGGAAGCTGATGCACTTGACCATGTCGCTGGTTATTGCATAGCGAACGATGTATCCGAGAGAGCTTTCCAGATTGAAGGTACAGGTCAGTGGGTCAAAGGGAAGAGCGCCGATACATTCTGTCCGGTGGGTCCATATCTTGTGACCAGTGATGAGATACCCGATCCTCAAAGACTCGGGTTGTGGCTGGAAGTTGACGGTAAAAGATACCAGGACGGATCAACGGACGACATGATATTCAGTGTGAGGCATCTGGTCAGTTATGTAAGCCGCTATATGACGCTGATGCCGGGGGACTTGTTGCTTACAGGAACTCCTTCTGGAGTTGGGTTTGGTCTCAAACCTCCAGTGTATCTGAGAGACGGGAACAGAATGAGACTTGGAGTTGATGGATTGGGTGAGCAAGTACAGAATGTTGTGGCATTTGAACGACAATAGCCTTCTGTAACGCAAGGTTGAGCGTCGGGTAGCGATTGTATAGAAGCGGAATTTTATCGGGGAGGGGTGGAAATGGAATGTAAAACTCAGTTGCTCGCGTGGATGTTTTTTGCTGTCTTATTTACATCGGTGAATGTCTCAGCGGATTCGATTGAATCTGCCCGAGTAGCATTCGATGATGGTCGCTTTCTTGAAGCAGTTGAGATAGCCGAAGCACTCGATACCGCCGAGGCATTGACCTTGGCAACTGCATCTTTGGTGATATATGGCTATTACG
This sequence comes from Arenicellales bacterium, assembly GCA_963666625.1. Classification (GTDB taxonomy): domain Bacteria; phylum Pseudomonadota; class Gammaproteobacteria; order Arenicellales; family JAJDZL01; genus JAJDZL01. The sequence goes on along the minus strand of OY762925.1, from coordinate 563,426 downwards.
TCGCCGAAGATCAGGCTAAGCAGAAACTTTTCGTACGTGCTATGGAACTGGGGGAGAAGGCGGTCAACCTTGATTTCGACAGCGGGTTGGCTCACTTGCGCTGGGGACAGGCGATGGGACGTTATGCTCAGACTGTCAGTACCGTGGAAGCCTTGCGCCAGGGTTACGGTGAACGGATCCGCGACGAGTTCGAAGCGGCAATCGCACTCGACCCGAACTTACCCAAGGCTCATACGAGTCTGGCGAGCTGGCATTGGGAAGCTATCGACAAAGCCGGATTTCTGGCTCGCGCGACGCTTGGTGCATCCAAGAAGACCGGTGCAAAACATTTTGAGACTGCCCTGAAGTTAGCCCCGGAGTCAAAAGGGGTGCTTTTTGACTATGGCCGAGGTCTGTTGATACAGAACAAGAGAAAGAACCGTGAACAGGCTCGCGAGACACTAACGCGCGCACTCGAAGTCACACCGAGGAATGCTTATGAACGTCTGCTTGATGAAGAAGCGAGGCGGATGTTGGCTGAACTCGATGAATAATGCGCTTGCTCGCAGGTGGGAACGCCCAACTTCGGTTCGGACTAGGGAAAGTTTGAAATAGAACTAGGAACTCGCGAGTTTAGTTGATTTGTTCCATAAAGGAAAATCAAGCTGCTAACCGATCGATTTTTCTACGGAGGTCATCTTCCGCGTCCAACGAAGCTACAGCTGTTCCTGCTACGTTGGTGAGTCGAGCTAGGTCGCGCCACGGAATGTTTCGTTGATCATTAAATACAATTACTGATTCGAAATTCAGCTTGCTACGCAGGAAGTGATACAGAGTTATAGTAGTTAGTCGAGCTTTGTCCCGGTCGGGAACACCGTAGAGGAAAATGTGTTGCCCTGTTCCTCCTCTAAAATGGTAATCTACAGGATAGAATTTGCTGTCTGGCACTTCGGGCGAAACGTAATTTCTATCGATACTCTCTTCGTTCAATAAGGTGAACATCACATTTTTTAAGTCTTCGTAAAATGTTGAAGTCACCTGTTCGCGGCTCAGGAAAGTTAGGTCGTAAATTTTTGTTAACGCTTGGCCAAGTTTGAAAAGTGCGAAAGCAATCTGATCTGGTGAAGTCTCTAGAGAAAACACACCGTCGTTTTCTTCGATACCGTATTCTCGAACGATCTGTTCGCGTAGAGCCGCTCGCGTGCCACGGTAGAATGCATCTACGTCGTGTTCATAACTAATATGCATCATCGTGTGACCGCGATCACTAAGCCTGATACTACCTGTAGGCGATTCGGAAAGATAGACGGAATATTGATCTCCATCGGGAAAACTAAATGGCGATTCCAATACGAGAACACCGTCGTTACGTCGATGAATGCGAACTTGTGTGCACAGTCGGTCGCATAGTAGATCTTTCAGTCGAGAATAATCAAGTGCCATCGAATAAATCCAATAAATCCTGCCCATCGTGCTTTGCGTCAATTCCACTTACTTGACAATCTTCGATCAAACAAGCTAGTGCCCCTTCCACGGTTTTGTATCGGTCAGTTTGGTTAGCATGACTGTCAATTTTCCTACCGGATTCTACCGCATTTGCAGCAGTCTGATGAATATGATAATCGTAGCGTATCTCACCATGTACGTGACTCGACCCGTTATATCGAACCAAGCTTATTGGCTTCCCTCCCCTTTTAGGGCACGTCTATTTATTCGACATGAATGATACAGCCTGAGACGGGGAGAGTGAAGGCAACTCGGATTCGCGATTTCCGGTTCGATATGAGATAATATGGATTCATCGGTAAGTCATTCATTTTGTGGATTAATTGCAGGGTATTTGAGATGGAGAGACGACATCTGTTCGAGCGCGAGATGCAGCAGCGGGCGCTGGAGGAATTTGATGGTCTGGCGCGTATCAGGGCGCTGGTGGACTGGCAGGCGTTTGTACCGACACTTGAGGAGATTTTCGGTGTCTGCCATGGCGGTCCGGGGCGGCCGGCCTGGGATCCGCTGGTGATGTTCCGTTCGATCCTTCTGGGTGTGATGCACTCGCTGAGTGACCGCGACCTGCAGTTCATGCTGCTGGACCGGCGCACCTTCAAGCAGTTTGCGGGACTTCAGAGCGATGACCAGGTGCCGGATCAGAAGACTTTGTGGAAGTACCGCGACCTGCTGAGCCGGTCGGGTCGGATTGATGAGCTGTTCGATCTTTTCAAGGCGCAGCTGCGCTCGCATGGCTACGAGCTCACCAGCGGCCAGATTGTGGACTCGTCGATTGTCGAGGTTCCGCGTCAGCGCAACAGCCGCGAGGACAACCGGACGGTGAAGTCCGGCGAGGTGCCGGAGGCCTGGCAGGACAATCCGAACAAGCTGTGCCAGAAGGACACCGATGCGCGCTGGACGAAAAAGCGCAACCAGAACCACTATGGCTACAAGAACCACATCTCGGCGGACCGGGAGACGAAGTTCATTGACGAATGGGAGGTGACGGCGGCGAGCACGCACGACTCGCAGGTGTTCGTTGAGCTGTTGCCGGAACGGCCCGAGGGCGATTGTCAGGTATGGGCTGACAGTGCCTACCGTTCGGAGGATGCGTTGAGGAAGCTGCGGAAGCGGGGTTACAAACCCCGTGTCAACCACAAGGCGACGCGTGCGAAGGCTTTGAGCGACCGTCAGGACGGGGTGAACCGGGCGTATTCGAAAGTGCGTTGCCGGGTGGAGCATGTGTTCGGTTCGATGACCAATGAGATGCCGGAGCGGTACATGCGCTGTATCGGGAAGACGAGGGCGCGGACCTGGATCGGGTTGCGCAACCTTTGCTACAACATGAGACGGCTGAGCTATCTGCAGCCGTCGTTGTCGGCGGCGTAGGGGAAGCTGTGTCCGAATGGTCGGAATTCAGGGCGATGAGGCTCGGATCAGGGGGTTTTCAGGCCGGATATTGCGGAAAATCGCCTTCAGATCGGGAATTTTTCGGAAAATGCGGTGCGGAAGCTTGGATTTTTTCAAGAATCGGCATCGGACACTCAGGGACTCTCAAGATTCAGGGTTAATAGAGGTGCCCTTTAGTCAACACCAACCCACAAGAAAAGTCCTGAATATCGTCCATCTTCAGCCTCAACTATGTGATTCTTCTGTTTATGCCGACCAGGTTTCTGAATCCAACGTTTTGCGAGTCGTTTTACTTTTTTAGGTTTCGTTCGATGAGACTCCAGATAATCGTCCGATAGTACTACATCGCTCATCGCGCTCTGTCCTTAAACATTCGCAGACACATAAGATGTATGTTGGCGATTATCGGCGCAATCATCGCTTGGCTTTTGTATGTATGGAATTACAACATCCACCGCGTTCAATTAGGTCCCATAGAAACAAGAATTGTGGTGGTGCTGTAGCCGATTATGCGATCAGGTGCGCACTTGAAAGACGCTCACGTATATCCATGCGCTTGCGAATTTATTTCCAAATGCTCGTATAAGCGAAAATAATTAGTAGAAAATGCCAAAAATGAGTGAATTTATTTTGGCGAATTGTTGGTGACGTAGCAAAATTTTTAGTTCCTCATAAGAAAAATTGTGTACTTTGCTTACCAGCGCATTATATCACTGTGGTCAGGCATACAACTAATGGGAGCGATCCCTAGTCCGAAATGAGAAAAATTTGTGCAAAAATTAATCAATTCACACCTGCCTATTGGTGATGCCTATTGCGGTCGATTTGCATGTGCGCGGATTTTGCTAGTAACTGTACGGAACTTTTACTCAGGTCACCGACAGTAGTAATAAAGTTTATCGTTCGGCTCAATGTCAAATGAGTAATCGATTGGCCTACTCGCTCGGAGTGCACTTGAAGGACAGGCAATCTATAGTCACTCGTTCCCAATGCTTGAAGTTTCGGATGTCGAGACGTTCATCCCTTTCTACTGTGTTATTGAGTTTATGCGATGACGAAATATATGTGCGAAAAAAACAATCGGTCAGGCGAAGATCCAATTTTTTGATAAGAATTTTTAATGGATGTTTCGGGGAATTCAGGGAGAATTGGTGAGTGTCTGTCAAGTAAATCTCCCTCGAATTGTACCAAGTCAACTATTGCCTGGAAATGTGGACAAATAAATTGAGCAAAGAGTTCAATCCGAACTTGGAGCGGTCAGCTTGTGTCAACTCGCAGTATCAAAGGAAATCATACTCTCTTTGATATGCTGTGCCAGCAAGAGAATTCCTTTTGTTGCATCTGAGATTGACAGTTTCGAATTTTGGTGGGATGCATGTCCACCATTCGCCAGATGTGGAACATGTACAAATAAGCAGACGCAATCAGCCGGTATTGTTGCGAAATGATGGCAAGCACGGTAGTAGTAGTGATTACACAGAAATCCTCCTGCATCGTTCGAGACACATGCAGGTACACCTGCCTGTTTGAGTATGGCAGCGTACTCGTCCAATGGAAGTGATATGCGATATTGATCAGGGCCATCATCAAGGATTCGAAGGTTTTTCCTTGTAACATTCTGATTATCAAAAGTTTCTGAGCAATCGAGATTTCGCGCAATATTTTCCAGCCGCATCTCTTTCACAGTTTTGGAAACCCCAATCATGATCAAGATATCAGGACTGGTATTAAGAATCGTTTCCGTGATCTCTTCCGATGCCGTTTCGTAAATCACCGGAAAAATTCGCGTTCGCAGACAAAATCCGTCTCTTTCTAACGGAAAGTTCTGTAATTCACGAACAATAAGTTCAGAAGTATTCGTTTCGACTGTATCGAAAGGGCCGAAACCGGTTACCAGCAGATTCGTCAACACATTGACTGTCTCAAACAAGAACTACGACAAAGCGATATCACTTTTAAGTCGTAAGTTTACCCGAACCCCCTTGGTAGCAGCGCGGCGAATGCAGCAGACCATGCTCGCGGATTCTTTTATCGGCGATTGCAGGACTGAATGATCGATATATAGGAACGGACAGTGGGTTCGAAGCCGTCAAACAGAGATTCTACCATTAGCGCATGTCCGATGGACACCTCCAATACATCCGGAATGGTTAGAAATCTCGCTAGATTCTTCTGATTGAGGTCGTGACCCGCGTTGACACCAAGTCCCGCATTCTGCGCGGCAATCGCGGTTTGTCGATATTGCTCCATTACTTCAGCGTTGTCATTACTATCGTACGTTCTGGCATACTCTTCAGTATAGAGCTCAATTCTGTCGGCACCAGTCTCCGCGGCGGATTCAATCATATCCAAGTCGGGGTCGAGAAAAATACTTGTACGGATGCCGTGATCTTTGAGTTCCGATATGATCGGACGCAGAAAGTGATTTTCAACCTCCGTATTCCATCCATGGTCGGAAGTGATCTGATCAGGCGCATCGGGAACAAGTGTGCACTGGTCAGGTTTGGCTGATTTGACCACCTCAAGAAAATCGGCTGTAGGGTAGCCTTCAATATTGAATTCAACCTCAGGATACTGGCTGCAGAACTCGGTAAGATCCGTCACATCCGCATAGGTTGCGTGACGCTGATCAGGGCGAGGATGGACTGTCAGACCGTGCGCGCCGTTAGCCACGCACAGCGCCGCGAAGTCCAGCACTCTCGGAAAATTCATACCGCGTGCGTTTCTAAGCAGCGCAATTTTATTCAGATTGATACTGAGTTTGGTCATTTTGCCGCGTGTTCAAAAAGCGGTCTCACTTCAAATTAATCAACCGTCGTAGGTGACGAGTCCGCAGTCGCGATGCCACGACCGAACCAAATGTCGCTTTTTGGAAGGGTTTGGATCATCTACGATTTCGCTGCGATAGTGCGCAATATCAATGTTATTGATGTATTGTAAATGTCCCCGTTCGATAGGCAACTCAAACCAAAGAGAGGATTCTTCGGATACTTCCTTGAGTGCGTCAACGGCATCTGAAGTCTCGCTGTCCATATCGCAGCCCGCAACGTCATAGCCTTTCCTGATCAAACTTGGATTTGCGCGTGTCCACAGTCGATTGTTTTCGAATCGGAATACCGGTGCGCGTACAACAATCGGTTCACCTTGGGCATGTTCCGCCTGTCGGTCCCAGAGAACAGGGCGGTAAAGGCGCTTGAGCTCGGCGGGATATTTACTCAGCATTTGATTGTGAATCGAGTACAGACTGCAGAACCGACTGAGCCCGCCCTCAAGTGAAGGCCGAATACACATCAGTCCGACATAGTGGGGAAGTGCAATGCCAAACGCATTGTCATTGTGGAATAGAAGCTCAACCTTTGTGTATGAGCCGCGTATGCCATATCCGTACTCAGCACCGGTATCACGGACGTGATAGATCATGGTACCATCCCATTTCTGGGCGACATTTCGTCCAATTTTCTGACCGATGATCCAGAAGATATCGATGGCTTGTTCGATTGAAATCTCATCCAGCGGAATCCTATCGACAACTGCAACACCGGGTGGATTGTCCAACCTTACTCGAACTTTCTTCATCAGTTCCAAGGTTTTGGGGATTTCAAACTGCTCGGGACGTCTCAGTAGTGTAGGAAGCGGATTCGCGTCGATCACCTCAGCAACTTTCAGAATTTCGCCCCTGACATCGTTGCTGACTGAAATGATGCAACTCTGCGGATCGATCTGACTGTTCTTCCAGGCAAAACCGTTGTCGATCCGGTATTCAAGCTGTTCTTTGCTCTGTTCGTGCGAAAGATCAAGAATTTCCATATTTCGATTTCCGAGGAATCAAATCAATAACATACAGGCGAATCGTCATAACCCGTATGCGAAATTCGTCCTAATATCGGTCAGAAACTAACCGACCTTTAATGTCAGCAATTTTACTTTTATCAATTTGGACTTGCCCAAAATTTTTCTTGATTCTGTTAAAATCAGCACAGATTTGATCACCATTCCAGAAGATGAAATGAACATTCTATTAGGTTTTGCTGCCATTGTATGTTGCGCCATTCTTTCGACATTCAATGTCTTTCTGGACAATCCAATCAACAATGTAGCACTTTGGGGCGTTGTTGTTTCTGTCATCTACATATTGCTGTCTTCGTTCGACCGAAGTAGCGCTGATTGAAGTCGCTTATCCGAGGCCCAAGTCGTATCACAAAAGTGACATGACAGTGTCTCTTGACTGATCACACAATCTTACTTGTGAGAACCTGAATTCAAATGAATACAAACAGTTTTGACTTTTCCGGAAAAACGGTCATTGTTGCTGGAGGAACAAGTGGTATCAATCTTGGTGTTGCGAGAAATTTCGCTGACGTCGGCGCGAATGTCGGTGTGATCGGACGGTCGCAGGAGAAAATCGATTATGCAGTCGGATATTTGGAGGAGGCCGGAGTTTCTGCACTTGGATTCAGCGCAGATGTAAGAGACTATGCAAAAGTGACGGAAGCATTTGAGACGTTCAATGAGAAATTCGGAGAAATTTCTGTTCTGATATCGGGTGCTGCTGGAAATTTTCCGGCTCGCGCGACGGATATGTCTTCAAATGGGTTTGCGGCGGTTATGAATATCGATCTTCTGGGCAGTTACCACGTACTGCGCGCGGCTTATCCCCACCTTGTAAAACCGGGTGGGTCAGTGATTAACATTTCCGCCCCGCAGTCATTTATTCCGATGATTCTCCAGTCTCACGTGTGTGCCGCTAAAGCTGGTGTTGACATGTTGACCAGAACCCTGGCAATGGAATGGGGCGGTGAAGGCGTTCGCGTCAATTCCATAGTTCCCGGTCCAATCCAGGATACAGAAGGCATGCGAAGACTGGCTCCTACAGCCCAACTTCTAAATGACGTTACCGAATCTGTTCCCCTTAAGCGACTCGGAAACACCGACGATATCGGCCAAGCTGCCTTGTTCCTGTCATCGCCACTGGCTGACTATATTACAGGTGCAGTTATACCGGTTGACGGTGGCTGGTCACTGTCCGGTGTGTCAGGCTTGATGGAAAAGTTGGATAGCGAATCAAACTGACAAGTTACGTCTGCCACCCGAACTTTAGAAAGACTTGAGTCGACTGGTCGCTTTTTTTGACAGTTACGAGGTATCGAATTCTGACTGATGTCGAATCCGAAGCTGTTTCTTTTCTACTTTGCCCATTGCATTTCTCGGTAGTTCGTCGACAAACTCAATTTTTTTCGGAATTTTGAAAGATGAGAGCTTTTCCTTGATCGTCGAGACAATGTCATCAGACGTGACGGTCGCGATCTTCTCTTTCACCACAGTCGCAAATACTGCCTCACCCAAATCGGGGTGCGGTACCGCGAACACGGCAGAATCCACAACACCGGCAACCTGGTTCAGCTGGTCTTCCACTTCCTTGGGATAGATATTGTAACCCGCAGAAATAATCAGGTCACTTTCCCTGCCGACAATCGATAAATATCCATTTTCGTCAATTGTTCCGAGATCACCAGTAATGAAATATCCATCACTTCGAAAAGCCTTTTCAGTAGCGGCTGGGTTGCGCCAATAACCACTGAACACATTAGGGCCTTTGATTTCCAGCATTCCGATTTCTCCTTGATCGAGTTGCTCGCCTGATTCGTCGCAAATACGTAGATTGATACCCGGGAATGCCAAACCTACCGTTCCAATCAACCGTTCTCCCCGAACTGGATTGGATGAGATCATCTGACCTTCGGACATTCCATATCGCTCCATGATTCGGTGACCGGTACGACGTTCAAATTCGTAGGCTGTCTCAGGCAACAATGGTGCTGAACCGGACAGGAAGATTCGAATGTCTTGACACAGTTCCCCTGTCAGTCTGTCATCCGACAGCAGTCGAGTATAAACCGTTGGTACCGCCATCAGGACTGTTGCACAGGGAATCAGGTTTATAGTTTCATTTACAGAGAACCTGTTTTGAAACAGTATCTTTGATCCTCCCATAATCGGGCAGTGAAGCGCTGGACACAGTCCGTGGACATGAAAGAGAGGCAACACGTGCAAAATTACGTCTTCCGCCTCCCACTCCCAGAACTCCATCAGCGCCAGAATGTTGGATGACAGGTTATCGTGTGTGATCATCGCTCCCTTCGGCTTGCCTGTCGTGCCGGAGGTATAAATCAACAAGGCTGTATCGTCAGGTGAGCGTTCTGTGACTTCAAATTCATTATGCTGATTTGATACCAGTTCCCAAAGAGACCCGCTACCATCCGCATCAAGCGTTTCAACATGTTCTATGCTGAATCGACTTGCGAGCTGGCGAACTTCGTCGGCAACACCGGGGCGACAAACAACAAGTGATGGTTGCGCATCTTCAAAGAAGTGTTCGAGCTCATGGAGGGTATATGCCGTGTTCAGAGGGTGAAATACCAGGCCTGACCTCAGACATGCAAGATATAAAATAACGACATGTGCCGACTTTTCCACTTGTACAGTTATTCGATCACCGGGTTCAAGACCAGATGCCGCCAGCCTATTGGCGACTTGAGCGGAAATCCGATCAGCATCGCGGTAAGTGATCGAAGTTTGATCTTCCAACTCAAGAAAAACGCGATCGGCCGATGCTTGCATCCGTTCGTGGAGCAAGGAGAAAAAATTGGACATGATGGTGTTAAGATATTGAATGTAGTTAATTTTGATGATTTGCCAGCCGGATAGTCAATATCTGAACACTCTGCGGTGGTGTAATGAAGGCTTTCATTGTATTGAAAAATCATTCACTTTCAACTGACAATGAAAATACGGAAAGTATTCAACATTAAAATTAGGACCGATTGCCGTTATTGTTTCGGATAGGCAGCGAGATAGATGACAGGAAGTTATATTGCAGGATGGATTGAGTTGGCCCTCCGCTGGGCACATCTGACTGTTGGAATTGCGTGGATTGGGGCGTCATTCTATTTCAACTGGCTTGAGAATCGTCTCGAGCGCGATCTTGCCGAAGCCACAGGAATCGAAGGTGATCTTTGGGCGATTCACGGTGGCGGGTTTTATCACGTCCAGAAATACGCGGTAGCGCCTCCACAACTACCACCTCAGTTGCACTGGTTCAAGTGGGAGGCATACTTCACATGGTTTACCGGCATCGCGTTGCTGGTGTTGATTTTTTACCTGGATGCGAGAGTATACCTTCTGGATGCTTCGTTGAATGATCTGTCACCATGGCAGGGAACTCTAATCGGAGTGCTGACGCTGGTGGGATCGTGGGTTGTCTACGACGGCATGTGTCGGTCATTTCTTCGTGAACGACAGCAGCTTCTTGCCACTTTGACATTCGTGTGGTTTGCAGTTCTTGCGTTTGTTCTGTGCCATCTGTTCAGTGGGCGAGGGGCATACATTCATGTTGGCGCAGCGATCGGAACCATTATGGTGCTGAATGTCATGGCTGTGATCATACCGTCGCAGAAGTCTCTGGTCAACGCCATGAAAACCGGTGCGGAACGGGATGCAGCACTTGGGCGAGCCGCGTTGACACGATCAAGGCACAACAACTACCTGACACTTCCCGTTCTATTCATCATGATCGCAAGCCACTATCCATCGACTTTTGGCAGTTCCTGGAATTGGCTCATACTGATTGCACTGGGAGTTGTTGGAATTCTGGTCCGACACTTTTTCAATGTCCGGCATCTTGCTGGATCGAAATGGTGGCTGCCAGTGGCCGCTTCAGCGCTGTTTGTAGTGATTGTGGTTCTTTCGATTCCAAAATCAACGCTGAATCCGAATGAGTTAAAATCTGTGACTATGGATACCGTACGCGGAATCATTCATGAGCGTTGCACGGTCTGTCACTCCGCTACACCGGTGCAGCCCGGATTCACCGTCGCACCGGGAGGCGTCATGCTGGATTCGGACAGTCAGATTGAAACAATGGCGGCACGTATCTTCTCGTCAGCTGTTGCAACCCGCTCCATGCCGATCGGCAACGTCTCAAAAATTTCCGAGGAGGAACGCCAGGCGATCGCAGCATGGTACGCACAGTTGAGCCAATCAGGGAAGTCACAATCAAGTCAATAGTTGGAGATTTGAACCAAATGGGTAAACTGACGACACACGTATTGGATCTGGTGCGCGGTATGCCTGGGAAGGGAATTCGCATTGATCTTTATCGCTTGGACGGTGAGACTAGGGAGCATCTCACATCCCGCGTCACGAATGACGACGGACGGGTGGATTCACCATTATTGGAAGCTGATGCACTGACTGAGGGAGTTTATGAAAGCGTATTTCAGGCAGGGGAGTATCTGCGTTCAAAGGAACCCGATTATCAGGACCGGGGATTTCTGGAAGAGGTTGTGATTCGATTCTATATTGCGGATGCGAATCAGCATTATCATGTTCCCTTGTTACTGTCCAACTACGGATATTCAACCTACCGGGGAAGTTGATGCAGTCCGGAAACTCCGTTCGGTTTCTTCTGGGGGATCAGCCCCGGACTTTGTCGGATTTTCCCCCGACCATGACTGTACTCGAATATCTTCGCAAGTCAGAACATATGACTGGTACCAAGGAAGGTTGTGCGGAGGGCGACTGCGGTGCGTGTACTGTGGTACTGGGTCGGGCAGAAAACGGTAGAATGCAATACCGGGCGGTCAATTCATGCATTATGTTTGTACCTTTCCTGCACGGACAGCAGCTGATTACCGTTGAGCATCTGAAGACATCTGATGGGGAGTTGCACGCTGTTCAACGGGCAATGGTCGAGGAGCATGGCTCACAGTGCGGTTTTTGCACACCCGGTTTCATCATGTCTATGTTTGCCATGTATCACAATCAATGCCCGACAGACAGACAATCGATAGACAATGCGCTCGCAGGCAATCTTTGCCGATGCACCGGATACGCACCAATCGTCAGGGCTTGTCGCAAAGCCTTGACATCGACAACTGAGGATCAATTTGATCGTCGGGAGATTGAGACTGTCCGCGAAATTTCGGCGCTTGGCGCTGACTCTTCTGTCGAAATTAAAGCGAATGGGCAGAAATACTACGCACCTACAACTACCGATGATCTGGCACATATACTTGAACTTAATCCCAAAAGCCGAATAGTGGCTGGCGCGACCGATGTGGGCCTTTGGGTGACCAAACAGCGGCGTTACCTTGAGACAGTGGTCTATACAGGCGCTGTTGAGTCTCTGACCAGAATCGACATAGATCACGGCTACATTCGGATTGGTGCAGCGGTTACGATATCCGATGCAATGGCTGTGCTTGCCGAACACTATGACAGCCTTGATGAACTGTTTATTCGCTACGGATCAGATCAGATTCGGAATCTCGCTACGCTGGGTGGGAACGTGGCCAACGGTTCACCAATCGGCGACAGTCTGCCGGCTTTGGTAGCGCTGGATGCTGGATTTCTCATCACTTCAGCGCGTAAGACCCGAACTGTTGCTGCCGAAGATTTTTTCATCGACTACGGTAAGCAGGATCTTGCGCCTGGTGAATTTCTAGAACGGATTGATGTCCCGTTGCCGCAAGAGGAACAGGTGTTTCGGATCTTCAAGATCTCAAAACGTTTCCATCAGGATATCTCTGCAGTATGTGGTGCATTTTCGGTGATGATGCAGGGGAACCGAGTGCAGGCGGCCAGAATCTGTTACGGGGGTATGGCAGCGACACCGTTGAGAGCCAGGAACTGTGAAAAAGCGTTGATCGGAAACGATAGGGAAGCGATTGGTGTCAAACGAGCTTGTAAGGCACTTGATCTGGATTTCGCACCAATTACCGACTTCAGGGGAAGTTCCCGATACCGATCGGCTGTCGCGGCAAGCTTGCTGGAGCGATTCGCAGAAGAGTTGCGAAGCGGTGAACAGATCAGCGTACGACAGGTGAAGCATGCTTGATTATGTTCCCGATAAGGAACTGACAAGAACTGTCAGGCACCCACTGCCACACGACAGTGCAGTTCGCCATGTTACCGGTGAGGCCTGTTATGTGGACGATATTCCGGAGCCGCGGGATCTGCTTCACGTCTGGGCGGCGTTGAGTCCACACGCCTGTGCGCGCATTGTTTCCGCCGACCTTAAAGCAGTTTCACAATCACCCGGTGTTGTCGGAGTGTTTGATGCGAAGTCGATTCCGGGAATCAATGACTGCAGTCCGACAATCGGGGACGATCCTGTTTTTGCGCAGTCGCGGGTGGATTTTGCGGGCCAGGTACTGTTTGCAGTTGCGGCAGAGTCTGAACAACAGGCACGGGATGCGTGCCGACAGGCGTGTATTGAATACGAGCTTGAACAGCCCGTACTGACCATCAATGATGCAATCGATCGTGATAGCTATGTACTTCCTGCCTCCACGATTCGTAAGGGCAATTCGGAAAAGGCGATCGAATTTGCTGCCAATCGAATCACGGGAATATTTGAATGCGGAGGTCAGGATCATTTCTATCTCGAGGGGCAGGCAGCGATGGCGATTCCGCGCGAGGGAGGGGACTTTCTGATCTATTCGTCGACGCAACATCCGTCCGAGGTCCAGGATTTGGTTGCAAAAGTCCTGGACAAACCATTGAACGCAATTCAGGTCGAGGTCCGTCGAATGGGCGGCGGTTTCGGGGGTAAGGAAACCCAGGCTGCGCAGTGGGCCTGTATCGCAGTGGTTGTAGCCAATTCGACTGGGAGACCGGCGAAAATGAGGCTTGATCGCGATGTCGACATGCTGGCTACCGGCAAGCGACACGACTTCAGGTTCGACTACGATGTGGGATTTGATGATTCGGGACGTATTCAGGCTCTCGAAGTCAACATGGCATCAAGGTGCGGTTATTCGGCTGACTTGTCAAGACCCATCAACGACCGCGCATTGTTGCATCTCGACAACGCCTACTATCTGGAAAATTTCACTGCGACAACGCGTCTTTGCCGTACCAATACGGTCTCGAACACGGCATTCAGAGGGTTTGGTGCACCACAGGGAATGCTGTGCATTGAACGGATAATCGATGAGATTGCATGCCATCTGAAGAAAGACGCGTTGCAGATACGTCGGTTGAACTATTACGGGAAAAAGACCCGCAATATCACACCGTACGGAATGCGGATGACCGGGTTCGAGATTCGTTCATTGACGTTCGAGCTGGTTGAAAGTTCTGACTATCGTGCTCGCCGAATTGCAATACGCCGGGCAAATCGGGGTTGTCCGAGAATCTGTCATGGAATTGCGCTGACTCCCGTCAAATTTGGAATTTCCTTCACCACGACGCATTTCAATCAGGCGCACGCACTCGTCCATGTGTATACCGATGGAAGCATTCATCTGAATCACGGTGGAACCGAAATGGGTCAGGGGCTGTTCATCAAAGTTGCACAAGTCGTCGCCGAGGAATTCAGTGTTCCACTCAGTACCGTGAAAATAACCGAAACCAACACTTCCAGGGTACCGAATACTTCAGCTACTGCGGCTTCATCCGGTTCGGATGTCAATGGCAAGGCAGCACAGGATGCGGCTCGAAAAATCAAGAAACGCCTGTGTGAAGTGGCAGCGCATGAATGGAATGCCCGGCCTGATGCGGTACAGTTCATACGCGGTCGGGTTGTGGCCGGACGCAACTCGGCATCGTTCACGGAAATTGTTAAACTGGCCCAAGTTTCGAGGGTGCCGCTTTCGGCTACAGGACATTACAGGACACCGAAGATCAGCTGGGACCGGTCGAAAATGCAGGGACGTCCATTCTTTTATTTTGGAACCGGCGCGGCGGTGAGCGAAGTTGCGGTTGACCGACTGACAGGTGAGTATCGACTTTGTCGGGTCGACATACTGCACGATGTAGGAAAGTCACTGAATCCTGCTGTGGACCTGGGGCAGATTGAGGGTGGTTTTGTACAGGGTGCTGGCTGGCTCACCAGTGAGGAGTTGTGGTGGGATGACACAGGCAATCTTCGAACTCATGCTCCGTCTACCTATAAAATTCCGACTATCGGGGATGTTCCAGAAGAGTTCAATGTTCAAATTTGGGAGCGGGGGCGCAACCAAGAGAATACAATCTATCGCTCAAAAGCCGTGGGTGAACCCCCACTGATGCTCGCGATTTCAGTTTACAGCGCAATCTGTGATGCGATTTCAAGTCTTGCAGATTATCAGGTCTGGCCGAGACTCGATGCACCAGCGACACCGGAACGAGTGCTTATGGCATTGAACGATATCCAAAAAGATAGGAATACACAGTGAGTTGGACGCGCGAATTCGCTGCACTCGCCCAGTGCGGCGAACCATTTGTGACAGTTACCGTGATCGAAGTGATCGGATCTGCCCCACGGGAAATTGGTGCACGAATGCTAGTGACCAGTACAGATGAGTACGAAAGTGTTGGTGGCGGTAACCTTGAGTACACTGCAATCCGTAAGGCGCGCGAAATCTTGCGAAATTCTGTCAGTTCCCAATGTGAAACTGAAATGTATGGTTTGGGTATTGAGATGAGTCAATGTTGCGGCGGCGCTGTGCGTCTGCTGTTTGAAAAACTCTCAGTTGCAGAGATTGCGAACTGCGCTCAGGAGTTTGACAGCCAAAACAACAGGACGACCAAGTTTCTCGTGAGTCCACTCGGTGGTGAATGTTCACCCGTTGTTCTGAACAACAAATCAGACTGGGAACAAGTGCCCGAATTGATTCGATCTGCGACAAACAATCTCCTCCGTACTGCTGTGCCGAACGCGTGTCTGGTGAGCGACGGTACTTCCGAATGGTTTATCACCCGATTGGATGAGTTACCAACGAAAGTTGTTGTCTTTGGTGCCGGACATGTCGGCAAGGCACTGGTCCGAATACTCGGCGATCTGCCTTTCCGAATCGACTGGTTGGATCAGCGAACCGATATCTTTCCAGAATCAGTTCCGGATAATGTCGCCATACTCAGGCAGGTAGACCTCAAAGAAATCTTGATGAGCCAGGAGCCCGGGACATTCTACGCGGTGATGACGCACAGTCATGGACTTGATTACGAAATCTGCCTCGGTATTCTGAGGCAGAGGGACTTCGGTTGGCTGGGACTGATCGGGTCAGAAACCAAACGAAGACGATTTGAGAAGAGATTTGTTGCAGACGGCATAGACCCTTTTACGCTCCGTAGACTTGAATGTCCCATCGGCATTGGAGCCATAAAAGGTAAGCACCCGGCTGTCATCGCGATGTCAACTGCTGCCAGATTGCTTGAGGTACGTCAGCGCGTTCTGGATGTTGAGTTGTCCGACCGGACCGGTACCACCCGAAATCTGGACTCTACCGCCTCCTGAATCCGTTCCCCCACCCGGCGAGACCTGAACCAGTTCGCAGCTATGCCCACAAACGATTCACTGCTGTCAATGCAAGGCATAACCAAAGCTTTCCCTGGCGTGGTTGCAAACGACTCGATTGATTTTGAAATCGCCGAGGGCGATATCCACGCACTGCTCGGAGAGAATGGTGCTGGCAAGAGCACACTGGTCAAAATCATCTACGGATACTACTCGGCAGACGCCGGTACGATGTATTGGCAAGGTGAACCAGTAAAGGTCTCAAGTCCTGCACACGCGCGTCAGATGGGTATCGGCATGGTCTTTCAGCATTTTTCGCTGTTTGAGGCGATGACAGTTCGAGAGAATATCGAATTGGCTGTAACATCAAGAAAGAAAGGGTTGGAACTTGCTGATGAGATTCGCTCTGTTTCGGATACTTACGGTCTGGAGTTAGACCCCGATCGCGATGTGTTCTCGCTATCTGTCGGTGAACGTCAGCGCGTTGAGATTGTGCGTTGCCTGCTTCAGTCTCCCAAACTTCTGATTATGGATGAACCGACATCGGTTCTGACTCCGCAGGAAGCCGACAAGCTATTTGCCGTTCTGAAACGACTGGCCGATCAGGGCTGTGCGGTCCTTTACATCAGTCATAAGCTTGAAGAAATCCGCGTGCTCTGCCAGCACGCGACTATTCTTCGTCAGGGCAAGGTGGTTACACGATGTGATCCAACAAAGGTCGGCACCCAGGAACTCGCCGAGATGATGATTGGCAAATCGCTGAAATCGCCTACCTCGCAAGCGAAAGAAACCGGTGAAGTGGTGTTTTCGGTTCGAAGACTTTCCCGAGCGGCAGAAAGTGAACGCAATATTTCGTTGAAAGACATCAGTTTCGATGTTTGTGCCGGTGAGGTTTTTGGTATCGCGGGTGTGGCGGGTAACGGACAGACGGAACTCATGGGAATGCTGTCCGGTGAGGTATTGGCGGATCAGGAATCGGTTGTGAGCATTAACGATGTGGACTGTGGGCGAGCAGGTGTGCGGACCAGACGCGACCTGGGTATGGCGAGCGTTCCGGAGGAACGGTTGGGACACGGTGTCGTCGGCAACATGTCACTGACTGAAAATGTATTTCTGAGCGGCCATAAAAAGTACGAATTGAGCAGGAATCTGCTGATGTATTTCTCCAATGCGCGTACCTATTCGCAAAAAATCTGTGATGAGTTTGATGTCCGACATTCGGGTGTTCACGTCGATGCAAGCAGTCTTTCGGGTGGCAATCTGCAAAAATTCCTGATGGGCCGCGAAATTCTTCAGTATCCGGCCATCATGATCGCATCGCAGCCCACTTGGGGTATTGACGCAGGCTCGCAGGCTGCCATACATCAATCCCTTCTCAATCTTGCAGAAAACGGTGCTGCGGTTGTTGTGATATCACAGGACTTGGATGAATTGATGGCACTATGTGATCGAATTTCAGTAATGTTTTCAGGCCAATTGTCCGAATCCTACTCGGTTTCCAACTTGACAGCGCAGACAATCGGTTTGCTCATGGGTGGGGCGCAAGTCGAAATAAATCAGGATGTCGAAAATGCTGATTAGACTGGTAGCCAGACAAACCCATTCTAGATTAATGACATGGCTGACACCGATTATGGCTTTGGTGATGAGCCTGGTCGCGGGTAGTATCGTATTTTCACTTCTTGGCTACCCACCGCTGACCAGTCTTTACACGTTTTTCTTGGCACCAATCAGTGATTTGTATGGTGTCAGCGAGCTGATCATAAAAGCCGCTCCTCTGGCGATGATCGCGGTTGGGTTGTCCATGGGGTTCAGAGCAAATGTTTGGAATATTGGTGCAGAAGGGCAGCTGACCATCGGGGCGGTTGTTGGAAGTGCGCTACCCATCTATTTCCCCGAATCAGACAATATGCTGATACTGCCCGCAATGCTTGTACTGGGTGTTCTGGGTGGTATGGCCTGGGCGTCCATACCTGCTTTTCTGAAAACAAAGATGAATACAAATGAGATTCTCACGAGTCTGTTATTGGTCTATGTAGCCGTATTGGTTCTGAGCACTCTGGTGCATGGACCTTGGCGTGATCCCGGAGGTTTCAATTTTCCGGAATCGGTAGTTTTTCAGGATGCGGCTTTGGTTCCCGGGATACTCAGTGGTACACGACTGCATGCTGGCACAATCATCGCACTATTGGTGGTGCTTTCAGTGTGGGTACTGTTTTCGAGGACAGTCGCTGGATTCCAGGTGCGGGTAGCGGGCCTTGCACCCAATGCCGCACGATATACAGGGATTCATTACAACCGGATGGTTTGGTATGTCTTGCTCGGTGCCGGTGGTCTGGCTGGTTTGGCAGGAATAATCGAAGTAGCCGGGCCGATTGGTCAGCTACAGCCGATCATATCACCGGGTTATGGCTTTTCCGCAATTATCGTCGCCTTTCTTGGCCGACTGCATCCGATTGGAATTCTGTTTGCCAGTCTTGTTTTGGCACTTTCGTATCTGGGTGGGGAATTTGTCCAGATCAAGATGGGGTTGCCACTTGGTATAGCTGGGGTGTTTCAGGGAATGTTGCTTTTCTTTTTGCTGGCGAGTGATGTTCTCATTAATTATCGAGTCGAATGGCGCAAGTCGCACACCTACAGTCGGGTCGGGACTGACTGATGGAAGCGATTACCACTATCGAGCTGATCATGCTGACTGTAGTCAGTGCCGCTACGCCTCTATTGCTTGCGGCAACCGGGGAACTGGTAGCCGAAAAATCTGGCGTACTCAATCTCGGTGTCGAAGGTATGATGTTGATCGGTGCGGTCTGTGCTTTTGTCGTTGCACTGACGTCAGGTAGCTGGTTGCTTGGAATTTTCGCCGGTGCTGCCGCGGGTGTTCTGATGTCAGTGCTGTTCGGATTGCTTACCCTGATATTTCTTGCAAATCAGGTTGCATCGGGTCTTGCGCTTACGCTATTCGGTATCGGCCTGAGTTCATTGATTGGAATTCCATTTATCGGATTGCCGATCGAGAAGATACCGACTCTGAGCATACCCATTCTGAGTGACCTACCCCTGTTGGGGCCGTTGCTGTTTTCGCAGGATGTGCTGATCTATCTGTCAGTGATAATGGCATTTGCTGTGCATTGGTTTCTAAATCATACAAAACCAGGATTGGTGCTTCGAGCCGTCGGCGAATCTCACGAAGCGGCGCATTCAATCGGATATTCGGTAGTCAGGATTCGCTTTCTGGCCGTGATGTTTGGCGGGGCAATGGCGGGACTCGGCGGGGCTTTTCTCTCGTTGTCGTATACACCTATGTGGGTTGAGCATATGACGGCCGGGCGCGGATGGATCGCCCTTGCACTCGTCGTATTCGCGACTTGGAAACCGGGTCGCGTCATCATTGGTGCGTACATTTTCGGTTCAGTCACCATTTTTCAATTGCATCTCCAAGGTATCGGCGTTCAGATTCCGGCCCAGATTCTGTCAATGCTGCCGTATTTGGTGACCATACTGGTTTTGGTACTCATTTCTCGCCATTCGACTCGCGTCAAGTTGAACGCACCGGCCTGTATCGGCCAGATATTTCATCCCAATACTTGAAATCGCAGAATTTTGGTTGTGTGTCGGTCTGCGGAGTTAGTCGACGAGCATTGATCAAGAACTCAGACAAGCATTCCTGCCAAAAGCGTCGCAATTCCCAAAAATGAGAAAAATCCTGCGATGTCTGTAACAGTCGTCAAAACTATTGAAGAGGCTACCGCCGGGTCCTGTCCTATCCGCATCAGTCCCATGGGAATCAAAGCTCCGGCCAGTCCCGCCAGAATCATACTGATGATCATCGACGACACGATGACCAGAACCAATCCGATAGTACCACTCCAGACGTAGACTCCTATTCCGCACACAATCGCGATAGAAATTCCATTCCAGAGACCGACATTGCCTTCCTTGATGGCCATTTTAAGCCAATCTCCAAGTTTCACTTCGCGCAAAGAAAGGCCGCGCATGGTGACGGCCAGTGCTTGTGCACCGGCATTACCCGACTGTCCGGCGACAACCGGCAACAGAACAGCCAGCGCGGTGAATTTTGCGATGGTTCCCTCGAATAGGCCCACCACCGCGGCAGCCAGAAAAGCTGTCAGCAAATTAATCTGAAGCCAAGGCATTCGCTTTCTAACCGCGAACCCGATACTCGAATTGGCAGTTTCATCCTTACTGGCACCGACCATGGTCTGAATGTCGAGTGACACGCTTTCCTTTAGCGTATCCATCAGTGTGGAATACCGGATGACGCCGAGAATATGTCCGTTGTCATCGATCACTGTGAGTTCTTCCAGTCGAAACTCTTCCATCTTTTCGATGATCTCGTCCCGAGTATCCATCGGCCTGACAACAGCTTCAATACCTTTGGCGATACTGTCCAACGAAGCGGCCGACTCGGCTAATGCGAAATCCTTTATATCAACCAGCGATTTTAGTACACGATGGTCGTCTACGATTCTCAGTTCGTGGACCGCAGTTCGCAGTCCGGCATTACGAATGATTTGCTTTGCCTCATTGACTGTTGTGTTACCGCGAAATGTCAGCACGCGTGAATCCATAAGGCCACCGGCACTGTCGTGTGGATAGTCGATCAGTTCGCTTATCTTGTGTGCTGTAGGTTCATCGAAAATGGAAAGTACGGAATCCTTCGTCTGCTGGTCCACCAACGCGAGAATTGAGGCTGCGCGTCCAGGGTCGATACCGGTAAGAATCTCGCCGGCGAATTCAACCGGTAGGTGATTGATGATTTGTGCACCATAATGGGGATTGAGTATCTCCCATACCGCTGATGCGGTCGCGATCGGAATACGCTCCAAAATTTCCGCAGCCGATTTGACGGTAATGGTCTCCAGTCTATATGCCGCACTGCTGGGTGCCTCCTTGAAAAACTTTTCTGTCAGCGAGTCTAGCGCTGTTTCCATATTTTGATTGGCGTTCATATCGCTACGTCCTCCGATCAGATTGACTCCTTGATTTGTTTGTTGCTGGCTAATGTCATGGAAACAAGATTAGCCATACCGACATAGCAGGACTCGGTGAATCCAAGAAACTCGTTTTCACCGACATCCTGACGCTCGGTGTCTTCTCGGCTGTTGAGTGCTGTTATCAGGTCGATGAAGCGGATGGCACCGATCAGTTTGTTTTGTCGGTCGACAACTGGCAGTACCTCGAAGCTTGCCCATCGACTGTCGTTGATGGCCTGTTTCAGTCTGGAAGATGCGGATATCGCACCGACACCTTTTCGGATCAAAGGGGTGATCACACTGTTCTCGTCGGGATACTGCAGAAGGTCTACAACCAAAACGTAACCTTGGATAGTCTGGTCGCTGTTGACCGTAAATGCAATGTTGTAATTTTGGTTCTGCAACTCGATTCGACTGCAGGCATCCACCACAGTGGCATTCACAGGCAGCGGCTGAACGTCGGGATTCATCCAAGCACCTACGAGTTGTTGCGAGTAATTCATCGTCATGGTAATGAGCAGAGACTTGGGTTTCGGTAGTTGGCGAATGAGCTCATCGCGTCGCCGCTTGTCAATGCATCTGAGAATTGAAGCTGCGTTATTTGGAGGGAGTCGGGTAAGATAGCCTATCGCTGTGGACGGGTCGAGAGCTCGAATACCGATGGATGCGTGGTAGGGGAGCATTGCGGACAATGCGGTGAGCGCAGTGGCATCCGGTAATTCCTGAAGGAGACTTCCCATAACATCGGCTGGCAATTGTTCAATCGCTCGCGCTGCATCATGATTCTTGGACTCGATGAAATACTGTACAAACTGCATGCGTTCAGACATTGCTGTTCTCCCGCTTGATCAATATGCTCGGCTGCTCGGATAGGATTCGAGCAGGAATAGTGACACGGCCTTGCTCACCATCGAGTACGATTGAGACAGAAGTGATTTCCAAGACTGTTCCTTCGTATTCGCCGACCCGGATCAGTTCGCCGACCCGGTAGTCAGGATTCAGATAACGTATACCAATCAGATTGCTGACCAACGTTCTCGCACCGAGACTGAATGCAATGGACAGTCCCCCGAGCAGGGCGCCGATACCGACAGACATCACAATAACGATTACGGTGATATCGATCCCGATCTGGTTAACACCGATTAGAACCAGCATGAGTAGAACGAGGATTTGCGCCCCTCTGGCGACTACCGTGCGTTGCGAGTCGCTTACCCCGACATTGGTCGCGAGAACTGCCTGATAGATCAAATTGCTGAATATGACTCCTGCACCGACAATGAGCACACCCGAAAGAATGTTGGGCAGATAGTCAACCAGTTTGCTGAGCCAACCAGCGAACATATTCATACCCAGCAGACTGGCGGCCGAGGTTATAAAAATCAGGAACGTAAACCAGTAAAGTATGCTTCCTATGAAATTTGCGGACGATTCGCCAAGTCTTGAGTTGGAGTCGATTCCAATAAATTTGATCTTTCCGGAAAACCGATCAAGACCCTTAACCAGTCTGACAACTATTGTCCGCACCACTCGTGCGACCAACCATCCCAGAAGAAGCAGCAAAAAGGCGCCGACCAGATTGGGCAGGTAATCTACGAATCCTTCAAACCAGTCAGAAATAACATTCAGAGGCGTAGTCCAGTCGTAAAGCTTATCCATAATAACTCCTTTCCTTAAGCACAGGGCCTGACCTCAACTTCGAATCGATACGACAAATGAAGCCAATCGGTCCGAATCTAAACAGAAATTCAGCTTCGTGATATCCAGCCAAATCTGTCACTTTCTGTTTGATTGTATCAAATCACCAAACTTGGAAAATCTGAGCAACCGGCGAAAGCCGAAACTGGCATGAGAATTTGGAATGCATGAAAGAGCGATATGCCGACGGTGGTAAAATTGATTGGGTAGCGTCAGTCAGTAGGAAAGCGAATTTTCATTATGCACTAATAGTTACAGGAGCTGGAAATGCGAGCCATGGCAATAGCCCTCATGACCCTGATGTTGGGGCTGTCTACGGGCGGGGCGGTCACTGCAGCCGAACCGCTCAAAGTAGGCTTTGTGTTTATCGCGCCGGTCGACGAAGATGTCTGGAGCTACGGACACAATCAAGCGCGACTTGCGGTCGAGGAAGAGTTCGGTGACAGGGTTCAGACAACATATATCGAATCTGTTCCGGAAGGAGAGGGTGCGATTCCTTATATACAGCAGCTCGCTGAAGAAGGTCATAAGCTCATCATAACGACTTCCCACGGATACATGAAGCCGACAATTGAAGTCGCAAAGATGTATCCCGATGTTTATTTCGAGCACTTGACTGGCTTGGACCACGAGCATCATGTGAATGTTTCGTCCTTTTCCGCTCGTTTCTATGAGGGTAGGTATGTAACCGGACAGATCGCGGGTGCAATGACCAAGTCAAATCTGATCGGGTATGTCGCCGGCTATCCGATTCCCCAGGTCCTACGAGGAATCAATGCGTTCACTATAGGACTCCACAGTGTGAACCCGGACGCCAAGGTTGAGGTAGTGTGGATGAATTCCTGGATCGATCCCCAGCGGGAGCGTGCCGTTACCGAGACCCTGATCGACAAAGGTGCTGATATTGTGACTCAGCACACTGCCTCGCCCGCACCGATACAGGTTTCTGAAGAGCGTGGTGTATTGGCCTTTGGGCAATCTTCCGACATGAGTCGGTATGCACCGAGCGCCCACCTTACGGCCATTGTGAACAATTGGGGACCGTACTATATCAAGAGAACTCGAGCTGTGCTGAATGGTACATGGACGCCAGAGCAATCATGGGAAGGAATCGCAGATGGAATGGTAATTTTATCGGAGTTCAATAAAGCGTCGCTCCCGGCTGATGTTATTGACAAGGCAGAAGAAACTGTTGAGGCGATCCGGTCCGGCCAGCTCAATCCATATGCCGGCCCGGTCATGGATCAGAATGGTAATGAAATTGTCGCCGAAGGTGCGGTCATCAGTGACGAGGAGTTACTGAATATGAACTACTACGTTATGGGTCTTGAAGGGGCTGTTCCGGAATAGGGCATAGAGTCTTTATCCGGTTGCAGTCAGGCGGAGGTGTATGCCAAAAGCGGCGATCGAAACCAAGTTTCCAGAGGACTGAGACGCAATCCTTGAACCTGACCCATATAGGTGCTGAGCTCGAGTTTTCTTATGTCTAATTTAGTGTCCATGGTTGTATTGAATTTTTTTTAATTGTATGGATTGCTGTAGGGTCCAATGAAATCAAATCTAACAGAATCACGGCAGCTGTCTCTCAGGGAAGTCTACCAACTCTCGTCCGAAAATCCTACCGAGTATTTTCGAGTGATGAACCATGACAAGCTGATTTTTCGTCGCAGCTGGTTGGCGTATTGGACACTGACATCCGACCCGGATGTTGTACAGCATATTCTGCTCACCAATTCGCAGAACTATCGCAAATCGTTGCTGACCCGACTGCTGCTTGAACCACCGCTTGGCAAATACACGTTATTCACCAGTGAGGGTGAACGTTGGCGGCAACAGCGCCGTCTTGCTGCACCGGCGTTCGCAATTCAAGCCATCGAGGGATTCGCGCCATTGATGATCGAAGAGTCCCAACGGATGCTGCGAAAGTGGGATTCGTACCCTGATGGCGGGCACAAGATCAATGTTCAATCTGAAATGTCCGAGGCAACCTTAAATATCATCATGAGAGCCATGTTTTCCAGGCAAAGTGAAGATAGTCTATCCCTGGAGATCGCCCAAGCTGTCCATAAGTTTGCCCGAGTACGAATCAAGATGATTGATCTGATGGGTGTTCCAAAATGGGTTCCCCGTATATCGAACATACGATTGCGTTCAGCCAAGAAATTACTTAATGATGTCGCACGGGAAATCATCGTCGAACGACGCCGAAGCGGAGAAAGGAAAGCCGATCTGCTTGGACTGTTGATGGCTTCAGTAGATGAGCATACGGGTCAAGGTATGACTGTCGCTCAGCTGCAGGATGAGGTGAGGTCGTATTTTATCGCTGGCTATGAGACCACGGCGACTACGTTGACCTGGGTATTTTACGTACTGCACAGATACCCTGAAGTGGAGGCGAAACTGCACCGGGAACTTGACTCGGTACTGAATGGGCGGATACCCGAATTGTCCGATCTAGTCAATCTACCCTATACATTGCAGGTGATTCAAGAGACCATGCGATTGTATACAGTAGTCCCCTCGATCGGTCGTCAGGCGATTGCGGAAGACGAGGTTAATGGGACCAAGATTCCGAAGAATGCTGTGATTCAGGTCAATATCTGGCTGATGCACCGCGATCCCAAGTATTGGGATGAGCCTGAAAAATTCATTCCGGAGCGTTTCGCTTCCGGGAATAAGCCCGGTCGGCACAGGTTTTCTTATCTGCCGTTCGGCGGCGGGCCGCGGATATGCATAGGCTCCAAATTCTCTTTACTGGAAGCCCAGTTGATTCTGGCATCGGTCGCACAATTCTGGCGGCTGAAGGCATCGGATGATTACGATTTGGAGCCTCGCGGTCAGATTGTCCTGCAACCGAAGGACGGACTGCCGATGACGCTTGAGCGTCGAAAGTGATTAATCTGATCGACGGTGTAGATAGGTTAGTCAGGCTGCGCCACCAGATTTCGGCTATTGAGTCTTCAGGTCGCCCCGCGGGTCGTTGATGATCTGCTCTTCCTGACCATAGACCGAAAAGCCCGCTTTCTGATATGTTGCGAGGGCATGGGGCGAATCGAAGTTGCAGGTATGAACCCAAACGCGGTCCGGATTTTCAGACCACGCTGTCTGCACAGCCCATTTGAGAAAATAGGTTCCAAGTCCCCGGCCCATATATTCAGAAATCAATCCAAAGTAAGCGATTTCCGCTTCTTTATCCACCCTGAAATCCAGTTCACAATATCCGGCAGGTACTCCTTTCAGATAGAGTACATACAGTCGGACATTCGGATGGCGAATTATGTATTCCAGTTCCTCATCGCTGAGCTGATTTCGCTCATACCACAGCCAGTCTTTCCCAACCGCGTTATATAGATATCGATAGAAGCCAGCGTTCGGATCATATGCACGAATGATGGATAGATTCTCAGCGCGAGGCGATGTATGGGCGTAGATCGGTGGTTTTCTCATCTCCAAATAAGTTATAACCATTCGAAGTTTTCCAGGCGCAAGAGTATCAGGTGTATCGCTTCTTCTGATTTGTCTGTAGTCTCCGAACAAGGAGACGGAACTTTTTGGCGGGTCGGTATGCTTTGTCATGAAATCAACTTATCACATGGGTTCACGTCAGATTTACGCCTTCAAAGCTGTATTGAACCTATTTTAACAGGATATGTTTAGGTGCACATTGACGGAACAGATGCGCAGAAGTATTGGTAAAGGCACATAATTTAGCGTTCGGATACACTGACAAAGATTTAACAAATGAAGTAACGAAAGGTGTACGGACCAGAATAGGGAATATAGGAGGGTTGGACTCTTCCGGGAATTTGAGTCTGACATGAAGATTCAAACGAGTGATCATCACCGAAAGTGGCAAAAATGTATACTCTGAAGAAATTTAAACATCGCGTTTAAGGTATGCAGGCGCAAAGGAAGCCGATGTGTGAAGTTTGACAATAAAAAACCTACTGTTGTATTTGACATGGATAATCCTGAGCGAATCAGTTCAAGCAAAGCAAATATTGAAGGACTTCATTCTGAAAGCGTCTGCCCGAATTCATGTCACCCGTTATGCAGTTGTCCACGAGTTGCCTAGAGCACTCGTTGAGAAAACTACTATGACAAATTTACGGGGAAATTTCGTCAAATGCGGAGTGAGATAGGGATTTCAAAACAGTCCACACAGGAAAATATCCTCTAACCCATTTATCTTGAACGAAACTAATTTTTCGTAAATCTCATGGAAGAGCGCATCAACCTAAATTTTCTCGAAAAACGACTGAAAATTCGTCAACTCGTTGTCTTCAATGCAGTTCTCCAACAGAATTCCATTCTTAAAGCAGCTGAAAAACTAAACATTACGCAACCGGCTGTCACTCGAACAATCCGTGACATGGAAGAAATTTTCGCGACAAAATTGTTCGAGAGAAATAATCGTGGTGTAACCCCAACAGTTCTTGGTGAGGCACTGGGGAACAGAACGAAGCAGATTCTGACCGAACTTCGACATGCGGTTGATGAAATGAATTCGATCAAGAACGCTGAAGAGGGTCACGTGATCGTTGGCACTCTGATCACAGCTTCAGCTCAACTTTTACCGGATTCGATTGCTGCACTGAAATCCGAATTTCCAAGAGTTGTAGTTACCATAAAAGAAGGAGTGAACGAGTTGTTGCTGCCCGCTCTGGCAAACGGGGAAATCGACATCGTTCTGGGCCGTATCCCAGATCAAAAAGACTACTTTGATGTCATTCACTACCCCTTATATACTGAGCCGTTGCAAATCCTCGCCAGCCATGAACATCCCCTGGTTTCTAAGCACCGAGTTGAGCTTAAGGATCTTCTTGAGTTGCAGTGGATCGTACCGGTAGTTGAGTCTCCGGTTAGTAATAGGGTGAAAGTGCTAATCGAAAACGCCGGGCTTGATCCACCTGCCCGTATTATTGAATCTCTATCGTTGAGTTCGAATATGGGTTTGCTTCGAACTCTGGATGCGATTGCATTCCTGCCAGGATCGGTCGCTCGGCACTACGAAGCGATAGGACAGTGCAAAATTTTGCCGGTTGGTGATTTGGGACAGTTTGGTGAAGTCGGATATTCCATATCAGCAAAGCGACAGCTGAATCCTTCTGCCGAGAGACTGGTAGGCTATGTCAAGGAAGTTGCCGCAAAGATTTCACGCAATTGAAGCGATTCTCAATCGTCCTCTATTAATACTCTATTTTTTTGGTATAAGTTTTTTGCTTATCCAAATAAAAACATATTATTCAGTTAATATCTAAATTGGTTCTAAAATCTACCGTAGTAACAAATTACTACGGCAGTTGTGTACCAAAACTCACAAATTCTTAACTTCGTTAACGGCAAGTTTGTCGATACCGGAAATTACTATCCCAATGTCAATCCGACGACCGGAAAACACTTTGCCGACATCAGTTTAGCGAACGAACCACTGGTTTCAAAAGCAGTTTCTGCTGCTCGGTCAGCACTCAATGCGGGCTGGGCGCAAACGAGCGCTAAGGAACGCCAGCAACTGTTGCACAAAGTCGCCGATGGAATTGAACAGCGGTTTGATGATTTCGCAGATGCAGAAATTGCAGATACCGGAAAACCACGGAAGCAGGTAACAACTCTGGACATACCGCGTGGAGCAGCGAACATTCGTATGTTTGCTGACCTTGCGGCACAAAGGTTTGATGCATGTTTTCATACCCAGGTTGATACCGGTGAAACTGCATTGAACTTTACCGTAACCAAGCCCGTCGGTGTGGTTGCGATCATCTGTCCCTGGAATCTTCCGATGCTGCTCACAACATGGAAGCTCGCGCCCGCACTGGCATGTGCAAATACGGTTGTTGTGAAACCCTCCGAAGAAACTCCGTCAACCGCGACATTATTGGCAGAAGTCATGCAAAGCGTCGGTATGCCCGACGGTGTATTCAATGTTGTGCACGGATTCGGCCCGGATTCCGTAGGTGAATTTTTGTCCAAGAATTCGGATATAGACGCAGTTACGTTCACTGGAGAGTCAAAAACAGGAAGCACGATCATGAAAGCGGTCGCCGACGGGGTGACAAATGTTTCTTTCGAATTAGGCGGAAAGAACGCAGCAATCGTTTTTGCCGATATAGATTTAGACGAGGCAATACAAGGAACTCTTAAGTCCTCATTCATGAACAGCGGTCAGATTTGCCTCGGTACCGAAAGAATCTATGTGGAAAGAATACTTTTCGACGAATTTGTAGAAGTGTTAGCAGTTGAAGCGGCGAAGTTGGAAATTGGAGGTGATGCAGGAATGGGACCTTTGATTTCTGAAAGCCACCGCGACAAGGTGCTGTCTTACTACCAATTGGTTACTAAGGAAGGCGGTGAGTTTGTAACCGGTGGTAGAATTCCAAAATTTTTTGACGAACGGGACGACGGTTTTTTTGTTGAACCCAGTGTTGTAACGGGGCTAAAACAGAATTCTCGTTGCATGCAGGAAGAAATTTTCGGGCCGATATGCAGTCTCATACCATTTGATACGGAGGAAGAAGCTGTCGAATTGGCCAATGACTCCGACTACGGACTGGCGGCAGTGGTCTGGACACGAGATTTAGGTCGAGCGCACCGGGTGTCAGCAAAACTTCAAGTAGGAATTGTATGGGTCAATACATGGTATTTACGCGACCTGCGGACACCGTTCGGGGGAGTGGGAAAATCAGGAATTGGTAGGGAAGGTGGCTATCATTCGTTGGATTTTTATTCCGAAACGACGAATATCTGCATTAAAGGATGACCAACTTGAATCAAAAAACAATCAAAGCGCTCGCCGGCTCAATAAGAGAAGCCTATGAGACGGGAAAGACTATTCCGCCAGTTGTAGGACAGATCTCAGCTGGCGATGCGGATACCGCTTACATGGTACAAGCCGAAAACACCAAAATCTGGCTAAGTCAGGGACGACGAATTAGTGGCTATAAGATTGGCCTGACAAGTCCAGTTGTTCAGAAGCAGTTGGCTGTCAATCAGCCAGATTTTGGTACTCTTTTTGCCGATATGGCAGTTTGTGACAGTGAGGATATTAAAATTGACAGGCTAATTCAACCTCGTGTCGAAGCTGAGGTGGCTTTTGTTATGGCAAAGGACTTGAGCAAAGAACACTTAACGGTAGCTGATGTGATCAGCGCCACGGAATACGTTCTTCCAGCCATTGAAATTGTCGATTCGCGAATTCAGGATTGGAAAATCACGATTGTCGACACAATTGCCGACAACGCCTCGAGTGCTTTATTCGTCTTGGGCAATGATCCGAAATTGCTGACAAGTCTTGACTTGCGTACAGTTGGAATGACCATGAGCTCCGATAACGAGCCCATATCCACAGGTGTTGGAGCTGCTTGTTTAGGACATCCAGTCAATGCCGCACTTTGGCTAGCGAAAAAGCTGACTAGTGTCGGGACATATGTGAAGGAAGGTGACATCATTCTAAGTGGCGCTTTAGGCCCAATGGTTTCTGCTACTCCAGGCAAAGTTTACGAGGCCAGAATCAACACTCTCGGTTCTGTCAGAGCTGTATTCGAAACGGGGTAGGCTGATGGACAAATCGAATGTCGCAATTCTGGGTTCGGGAAACATCGGAACCGACTTGATGGTGAAGATTCATACGATGTCTTCAAAACTGCAGGTTGGTGCCCTGGTTGGAATCGATTCGAATTCCGAAGGACTGCGTAGGGCTGACGATTTGGGAATCGTCGCGTGCAGTAACGGTTTAGAAGAATTGATGGGTTTGCCGCAATTCAACGATATCGAAATCATTTTTGATGCGACATCTGCAAAGGTGCACGTTGACCACCATGCAAGATTGAAAAACACCTCAAAACAGATCGTCGATCTGACTCCAGCGGCGATTGGCCCGTTTGTTGTTCCTACAGTCAATCTTGATCAGCATGTTTACGATGCAAATGTCAACATGGTGACCTGCGGCGGTCAGGCAACGATTCCGATTGTGCATGCGGTCAATCGTGTGTATCAAGTCACCTATGCCGAGATTGTTGCCTCGATTTCGTCGGAATCGGCTGGACCGGGAACCAGAGCAAACATTGACGAATTTACACAAACCACGTCTCGTGGAATTGAACTCCTTGGTGGTGCCAAACGAGGCAAAGCGATTATTGTTCTCAATCCAGCCAATCCTCCGCTGATCATGCGCAACACGATTTACTGTCTAGTTACTGGCGGCGGTGCTGCGAATATCGAAAAATCAGTGATGGATGTCGTCGCTGAAATTCAACAGTATGTCCCAGGTTACAGATTGAAACAGTTTGTACAGTTTGAAGAGGTGAATGATCTTTATTCGGCTGATTTTGGCGAGAGCTTTAGCGGGCTTAAAGTCTCCGTTTTCCTTGAGGTG
This sequence comes from Arenicellales bacterium, assembly GCA_963666625.1. Lineage (GTDB taxonomy): Bacteria > Pseudomonadota > Gammaproteobacteria > Arenicellales > JAJDZL01 > JAJDZL01. Next base: position 532,210 of record OY762925.1, on the reverse strand, counting down.
GAAGGCGCGGGGCACTTTTTGCCAGCTTATGCCGGAAATTTGGACATTATGACGTCAGCCGCAATGGCTACTGCTGAAAAAATGGCTGTCAAACACAAGCGCGCATTCGCAACATGAGTGAATATCAACCCAAAACGAAATTGTTTATTTCGGATGTTACGCTTCGTGACGGCATGCATGCAATTCGTCATCAGTACGGATTGGATGATTGCATCAAAATTGCCAGTGCATTGGATCAGGCTGGTGTCGATTCTATTGAAATTTCTCATGGTGATGGATTGGCAGGCTCTAGTTTTAACTATGGGTTCGGAGCTTGCACAGATAAAGATTGGATTGCCGCAGTAGCGGAAAATGTCTCGAAAGCACGAGTTGCAACACTACTCCTGCCCGGCATCGGCACAGTCGATGACCTAAAACTTGCGCATTCGCTCGGTGCTACGTCTGTTCGGATTGCAACTCATTGTACCGAAGCCGATGTATCAAGGCAGCACATTGAATGCGCCAGAAATTTAGGAATGGATACAGTTGGCTTTTTGATGATGGCACATATGATCTCACCTGAAAAATTAGGAATTCAGGCGAAGATGATGGAGGACTATGGAGCTGAATGCGTTTACGTTACAGATTCTGGTGGCGCGCTCAATATGCACGATGTCAAGGAACGGTTTCAAGCGTTTGATCGGCATCTCAAACCGGAAACTGAACGTGGAATTCATGCTCACAATAATCTGAGTTTAGGAGTAGCCAATTCGATTGTTGCAGTCGAAAACGGAGCAGTTCGAATTGATGCGTCTCTGACTGGAATGGGTGCTGGTGCTGGAAATGCACCTTTGGAAGTATTCATTGCGGCAATTGATCTTATTGGATGGGAACATGGATGTGACCTGTTTGAGCTTATGGATGCAGCCGAAGAACACGTACGTCCATTACAAGATCGTCCTGTCCGTGTTGATCGGGAAACTCTGACCTTGGGCTATGCCGGGGTTTACTCAAGTTTTCTGCGTCACGCGGAAAACGCCAGCACTCGTTTCAATTTAGATACAAGAGACATACTAGTGGAAGTTGGGAAACGTGGCCTGGTCGGTGGGCAAGAGGACCTGATCGTTGATGTTGCACTTGATCTGATGCGAAACGCAGCTTTCACTTGATTCTCAAAGGTTGTCGCATAAATCCATGAAAATTCATAATTTAGCGAAAGTAATCGACCATGCCGCATTCGTGGCTGAACCTGTTGAGCAGTTGACGTCGAAAGAGTGTTTCGACGAGGGGCAGGCGTATGACATTCAGCGACTATCAATAAAAAGGAGATTGCAAAGAGGAGAATTACCGCTAGGTGTCAAAATGGGATTTACCAGCCGAGCGAAAATGGCGCAGATGGGCGTTGAAGACATGATCATCGGTCGTTTGACAAACGCGATGAAAATTGAGGAAGGTGGCCAACTTGTCATGGAACGATACATCCACCCAAGGGTAGAGCCTGAGATTGTATTTAGATTGTCAAAATCTGCTCGGGGTCCTGTCAAGCCACTGGAAGCCACGAAATTTATCGACGCAGTTGCGCCGGCATTGGAAATCATCGATTCGCGTTATAAGAATTTCAAGTTCACATTGGAAGATGTCCTCGCAGACAACTGCTCATCTAGTGGGTTCGTTGTCGGCAATTGGATGCCTAAGCACACCGATGTATCGAATTTAGGAATTATCTTGAATGCGAACGGTCGAATGGTTCAGTCGGGTTCGACCTCAGCAATTTTGGGAAATCCAATTCGCTCGCTTGTTGAAGCTTTCAAACTGTCCGATATGTTTGACATACCATTGAATGAAGGTGATGTTGTTCTTGTCGGGGCGGCGACAGCGGCCGTAGATCTTTGTCCCGGTGACTCAATAAGTGCAGAATTTCAGAATATTGGATCGATCGGATTCACAGTCAGCCAATGAATATGAATAACAGAAAGAGCAATGAAGGAGTGGTAGAGAACTTAGCAAAGCCAAGGGGAACATTCCCTCATTTTCGAAGAGCTGGGAATTTCATATTTATTTCTGGAACGAGTTCCCGCTTGCCAGATGGTTCCTTTGTCGGTGCTAGCGTAGATGAGAATGGTAATTTATACCTAGACATTCAAAGTCAAACCCGAGCAGTGCTGGACAATATCAGCACGATATTGGAATCTGCTGGCGCGAATCTCCAAGAAGTTGTAGAACTGACCGTTTTTCTTACTAATATGGATGATTTTGAACCATACAATGAAGTTTACAGTGAGTATTTTGACTACTCGGGACCGGCTCGTACAACAGTTGCTGTACGAGAATTGCCCCATCCCCATTTACTCATCGAAATCAAAGCCATCGCTTACAAAGAAAAATGAAAATGGGCTCTAAACAGGAGAATTTCAAATGCCATCAAAGCATTCATTAAAGCCGTTTAATTTCCAGCAGTGGCTTGACGACAACAAGGAAAAATTCAAACCGCCAGTTGGCAACGCTCAGATCTGGGAAGATGGAGATCTGATGGTCACTGTTGTTGGCGGACCGAATCAGAGAACAGATTTTCATGACGACCCGGTTGAGGAATTTTTCTATCAATTGAAAGGTGACATGGTTCTGCGAATCATGGAACAGGAAGGAAAGCCTTACAAGGACATCGTCATACGACAAGGTGATGTATTTTTCTTGCCACCTCATGTGCCACACTCCCCGCAAAGACCTGTTGCAGGCAGTCTCGGTCTAGTTGTTGAACCAAAACGGGCGGTTGGCGAATTGGACGCGTTTGAATGGTACTGCATGGAGTGCCACTATAGAGTTCACAGGATTGAATTGCAGTTGCGAAGCATCGTCAAAGATCTTCCACCACTGTTTCAGCACTTTCATCAAAGTATGGAAGCCAGAACATGCAAACGTTGTAGCACTGTTCATCCGGGCAAGGAATTGCCGTATGGGTGGAGAATTGACTGGGAGTCGAAATGACAAACAACCATTCTTCGTCGATTACTATCGACATTCATTCTCACTTCTTCCCGGTTCTAAGTAAAGATCAATCCAAGTTACTGGACCCAGACAAGGGTCCATGGCTCGATGTCCGATCGAACGGTCATGGCATGATTATGACCGGTAGCAAGGAATTTCGACCCGTACGAGATTCGCTTTGGTGTCCTGAGCGCCGTATCGAAGATCTGGATCAGAACGGTGTCGATATGCAGATAGTATGTGCCACGCCACTACTTTTTGGATATTCCAGGCCTCCCAGAATCGCCCGCGATTGGGCGCAGCTGATCAACGATATGACATTGGAATATTGTGCAAATGATTCAAGCAGACTGAGACCTTTAGCACAGGTCCCGCTTCAGGATCTGGAGCTGGCTTGTGCAACCGTAAGTCGAGCGAAGGTAGATGGTCATGTTGGTGTCCAGATTGGCAACCATGTCGGAGATCAAGATCTCGATCATCCCCATTTGTTGGAATTCCTGATTCATTGTGCAAACGAGGACATCCCTGTTTTAGTGCATCCGTGGGACATGTTTGAAAGTGATCGAAAGAACAGATATATGCTTCAATGGCTGGTTGAGATGCCAGCGGAAACTCAGCTATCCATTCTGGCACTGATACTATCTGGTGCTTTCGACAAGCTGCCAAGGAATTTGAAAATTTGCTTTGCTCATGGAGGAGGTTCTTTTGCATTTTTACTCGGTCGAGTGGACAACGCGTGGGAATACAGAGACATCGTTCGCAAAGACTGCCCGAACAAACCTTCTTCGTATGTTGATCGCTTTTATGTAGATTCAGCGGTATTTGATCATAGGTCACTACAACTGTTACGTGACGTCATGGGTAGCAACCGAATTATGTTTGGAACCGATTATCCGTTTCCGCTGGGTGAACAGGAGTTGGGTTCCCTCATTCGCTCAAGTTCTGGTCTTGATGAAATTCAAAAAAAGCAGTTGCTTGGGCTTAATGCGAAAGAATTTTTCTCTATCAACTGATTTAGTCTATTCACAAGGAGGTTAAATATGAACTTTAAGCTTTCGAGAGGCATTGCGGTAACCGTCGCATTGCTATTTACAATTGGCGGAGGTAGCATGGCCCAAGCCACCGATTTTCGTATTGGGCTAATTACGCCACCGCCGCACGTTTGGACCAAGGCCGCCGCCGCCTTCGGCGAAGAACTTGAAAAGGAGACAAATGGTGCTCATACGGTATCTGTATTTCCTTCGCGACAGCTCGGCAACGAAGCACAAATGATGCAGCTGCTGCAGACTGGTGGCTTGGACATGGCGTTTCTCACAATGGCAGAAATTTCCAACCGAGTTCCTCAATTCGGAGCATTCTACGCTCCTTATCTTGTTGATGGTGTCGACGCTGCAGGGGCTTTGCTGAGAAGTCAGGCTGCTAAAGACATGCTTGCACTGCTTCCAGACAAAGCCGGTGTCGTCGGTATCGGCTACGCAATGGCTGGTATGCGACAGATTGCATCGCGCGAAGCGGTAAATTCAACTGATGATCTTGTTGGCAAGAAACTGAGGATTACTCCATTTGAGCCCATCAAAGATTTCTATAACATCATCGGAGCAGCCGCGACTCCTATGCCATTACCAAAAGTGTATGATGCTCTTGCCAATGGACAGGTGGATGCGATTGATATGGATCTGGAGCTGATCTGGAAACTGAAATACCACGAACACAGCACCGATGTGTTGGTAACCAACCATATGATGTTCCCGATGATTGGCCTTGTTTCAGGGAGAGTCTGGACAGGTATGTCAGATGCGGACAAGGAGGTGGTCGGCCGATTGATGGCCAAGCATCTTGACTCAGTAATTGACACATACATCAATTTGGAGCCAACATTTTTGGAAGAAGTCCAAAAAACAAACGCCAATGTTAAAATTTACGATACGCCCTTTCTCGGCGCAGCCGCTGATGGCTGGACTGATATCTGGGCTGCTAAATCACAGGGTGCTCTAGATACGCTCAAGGCCGCAGTGAACTAATTCTCAAGTAAAATCAGGAAAGAATTAATTATTTCAACGCAGATTTGAATTGATCGTAAGGCTTTCAAATTTTCTAAAATCCGCTGAAAAGAAATTCATAGCATTCTTGGCTCTCGTCATAACGGTACTAGCTCTGCTAAATGTTGTGACGAGAGCATTGAACAATGCACTATTTTGGGTTGATGAGTTACTCATCTACACAATGATCTGGATGGTGTTGATCGGATCATCGGTGATGGTGAGGGAAAAATCTGGGATAGCAACGACCTTCTTTGTTGAATTTCTCGGCAATCGCCTGCAAAAACTTCTGGCTCACCTAGTTGATGCGGTAATACTTGCATTTTCTGTTGTATTAGTCATTCTTTGCTGGAATTGGTACGACCTTCCAACGTTGATAAAGTTTGACTTTGACACTCAACAATTTGCATCGTCCACCTTCAATTTCATTTATCAAGAGCCAACAACTACTCTTGGTCTTTCAAAATTTTGGATTTGGCTTGTCGTACCAATGATTTCAGTGACTCTTTCGGTACACAGTGTAGCCAACATTCTAGAGTCATTGCAGAATACCAAGGTCGAATCACAGCAATGACGGTCTGGATTATTTTTTTTGCACTGCTGTTTGCAGGCCTGCCTATCGCGCTTGTTCTCGCCGTATCAGCTCTCGTATATATATGGTTATCTGGAAACGTAGTCCTATTCCTATCCTATCCGCAGCAGTTATTCAGTGGCCTTGAAAATTATGGGCTGCTTGCCATTCCCTTGTTTATGCTTACCGGTGAATTGATGAACAAGGGGGGTGTGACTCGAAGGCTGGTTTCAATGGCATCGATATTTGTTGGGGGGTTCAAGGGAGGCTTAGCCTATGTAAATCTGGTTGCCAATACGATGATGGCCGCGATCATCGGTTCAGCGGCTGCACAAATTTCAGTGATGTCCAAAGTCATGGTTCCAGAAATGGAAGAGCGAGGATATTCAAGAGAATTTGCTGCCGCGACAACTGCCGCTGGAGGACTTCTTTCGCCAATCATTCCGCCTTCCATGGTATTTGTTATCTACGGTGTCATTGCTCAAATTGCAATTGGTGACATGTTCATTGCCGGTATTGTTCCTGGGCTGATACTTGCAGTTGGATTCATCGTGATGATCACAATACTGGGACTATGGAACAATTATCCACGAGGGAAGTGGCCATCTCTTCGTGAATCAATCAGAATAACCGTAGCTGGTTCGCCGGCTTTTTTGATTCCACTCGTAATAATTGGAGGAATTCTTCTAGGGCTGGCCTCTCCGACCGAATCCGCCGCTTTGGCTACCGTGTCCGCCTTCGTAGTCGGCAAATACATTTATAAGGAATTGCAGTTTCGAGACATTCCAGAAATTCTTCAACGCACTGCTCTAAATTCCGCTCTCGTGATTTTCCTGATTGCGGCAGCAAATGTATTCGGCTGGATCATCATTTACGAAAAAGTACCGCAATCAATTGCTGTATGGCTAACCGAACTTACATCTGATCCTTTAGTCTTCCTGCTCACAATCAACCTGATGTTGATCGGTGTTGGAATGATTATTGATGCAATAGCCGCGATGATCATCATCGTGCCGATTTTATTGCCGATTGCGACCTTGCACTATGGGATCGACCCAATCGTTTTCGGTGTCATTATTTGCTTAAATCTAGTGCTGGGTCTGCTTACTCCACCTGTCGGTGCTGGGCTATTCATTATTTCTGCTATGGCCGAGGTTTCAATTGGAGCGGTATTCAAGGCAATTTATCCATTTATACTGGTTACAATCGTCGTCCTCGTTCTACTTACTTTGCAACCTTGGCTGATTACAGTATTGCTGTAATTGCTAACCGCGCCTTTGAAGGCTATGTCTTGAGTGACATAACAGATGCAAGGCAATTACAATATGCAGGAGTGTTTGAAGCGCTGTAATATTTTATATTCGAGTTGCCGATTGCATTTGATTGATGGTAAGCCTGACACTTGATCACATTTAATCAAGTGTTGAACTTTGGAAAAGGGCATGGAAATATCAGGAAGCCGGGTGTTACCCGTTGAACGCGCCAAGGTTTGGCGGTCGTTATACGACGCAGACTTGATTCGCGAGTCGCTATCCGGATGTGAATCGCTCCAGTGGGTTTCTGACGATGAGCTTGAGGGTGATGTCACACTCAAATTTGGTGCGATCAAAGCAAAATTCCGAATACAGATGAAAATATTCGACGCGGTGGATGAAGAAGGCTATCGGATTGCGGGCTCAGCCAAAGCGGGCGTTCTTGGATTTGCCAGTTCCGAAGCCCAAATCAGACTTGAGGATGTCGAGCAGGGGTGCGAGATTTACTACGATGCTCAAGTCAAGACTGGCGGGAAAATCGCCCAGATCGGATCGAGATTGATGGGGAGCATGTCGACCAAGATCATCGATGAGTTTTTTGATGCATTTGTCGCCGGTATGAGCGAGTGAAATCGTTCCCAGGATCGCTTTTTTTCAACACTTGTGGTACTCGACAATCAAGCATCAAACGAGTATATTGAATTTCAGCGAAAGATTGCCTGATTCGCAAGGTTGGTCAGCCCGAATTTTATCGAAGTGATCCGACTAGTGAATCTGGAATGCGATTGATTTTACGAAGAGCCGATCAGACAAAGACTGGATATATCGCGAAAAAGAAGTTGTCCAATTTTCACTGATCAGCCAAACAAACGGGGGGAGAAATTCTATGAGTGTAACTGTATCAATGATTGTCAACGGCAACAGCGTATCAGCTGAGGTTGATCCGCGGACGTTGCTGGTAGACTTTCTGCGCGTTGATCAACGATTAACCGGTACGCATGTTGGTTGCGACACCAGTCAGTGCGGCGCTTGTGTTGTGCACGTCAATGGCAAGTCTGTCAAGAGCTGTACCATGCTTGCCGCGCAGGCAGACGGTGCGGAAGTCACGACCATCGAAGGTCTGGCCATTGATGGAGAACTTCATCCGATGCAAGAGGCGTTTCGCCAAAATCACGGTCTCCAGTGTGGATTCTGCACACCGGGTATGATCATGAGCGCACTTGATCTGGTGAATGTCAACTCGAATCCATCCGAGCAGGAGGTTCGGGAATGGCTGGAGGGCAACCTATGTCGTTGCACCGGTTATCACAATATTGTCAAATCCATTCAGGCCGGTGCTGAGGCCATGAGGGAGGTGTAGTCATGGGTGACACTGGAATCGGTGCCTCTGTACGCCGAAAAGAAGACCTGCGTTTCGTTCAGGGGGCAGGCAAATACACAGATGACATGAACTTGGCCGGTCAGGTTCATGCATACATTCTACGTTCTCCACATGCACACGCGGCGGTTCGGTCCATTGACACATCCGCTGCGAGAGCAGGCGAAGGTGTCGTTGCTGTTTTCACATCGGAGGATATGGCCGAAGTTGGAGGCATTCCTTGCGGATGGCAGGTACACAGCAAAGACGGTTCGGCAATGGCGGAACCGAAACATCCGGTGCTTGCGGAAGGCAAGGTTCGTCACGTGGGTGACCCGGTTGCTGTCGTACTGGCGGAATCTCGCACCCAGGCGAGAGACGCTGCCGAGAGCATCATTGTCGATTACGATGTGCTGGATGCAGTTGTTGATATGCAGGTTGCGGTAACCGACGGGGCGACGAGTGTTCACGACGATGTCGGAACAAATATCTGCTATGACTGGGGATTGGGTGACAAGGAAGCTGTCGACGAGGCGTTTTCCAATGCGCACCATGTGTCCACACTGGACCTGGTAAACAATCGCCTGATTCCGAATGCGATCGAACCGCGGTGTGCGATCGGCGATTATGATCATGCGACCGGTCAGTTCACTCTGCATACTACCAGTCAGAACCCACATGTGATCCGCCTGCTGATGGGTGCTTTCGTACTGGGTCTGCCAGAACACAAACTGCGAGTCCATGCTCCTGATGTCGGCGGTGGATTTGGATCGAAGATTTTCCACTATGCAGAGGAGATCATCGTTACTTGGGCGGCCGGTCAGGTAAACCGCCCGGTCAAGTGGACTGCAGACCGAAGCGAATCGTTCCAATCCGATGCGCATGGACGGGATCATGTCACGACAGTCGAGCTTGCGTTGGATGAAAATGGCAAATTTCTTGCACTGCGTGAAAGTACGCTTGCAAACATGGGAGCCTATCTTTCCACGTTTGCGCCTTGCGTACCCACGTATCTTCACGGTACTTTGCTTGCCGGTCAGTATTCGACACCGGTCATCTACTGCGAGGTGAAAGCGGTGTTTACCAATACGGTACCGGTTGACGCCTATCGCGGTGCCGGACGTCCGGAAGCGACTTATCTACTGGAGAGAATTGTTCAGGTTGCTGCTGATGACATGGGTATGGACGCTGCAGAAATCAGGCGGCGTAACTTTATCCAGCCGGATGAGTTTCCGTATCAGACGCCGGTAGCCCTCATCTACGACATAGGCAACTACGAAGCCAGTCTGGACAAGGCACTTGAAGCCGCTGACTATGCCGGGTTTGACAGCCGCAAGGCGGCATCGAAACAGGCCGGTAAACTGCGCGGTATTGGAATTGCATCGTATATCGAGGCTTGTGGAATCGCACCGTCCAATGTTGTCGGCTCACTCGGTGCCCGGGCCGGGCTCTACGAAGCTGCAACGGTTCGGGTCAATCCGACAGGTTCGGTCAGTGTGATGACAGGGTCGCATTCGCACGGTCAGGGACATGAGACCACTTTCGCGCAGGTTGTTTCGGAAAAACTCGGGATAGATTTCGATAGTATCGATATTGTCCATGGCGATACCGACAAGATTCCATTTGGCATGGGAACTTATGGTTCGCGATCAATCGCCGTCGGCGGAACTGCAATTGTAAACGCAATTGATAAGATCGTCGCGAAAGGCAAGAAGATCGCCGCACACCTGCTGGAGACTTCCGAAGCGGACATCGAGTTTGAGAACGGTCAGTTCGTTGTGCCCGGAACCGACAAATCCAAGGCATTCGGCGAGATTGCTTTGGCAGCGTATGTTCCACATCAGTATCCGCTTGAGGAACTAGAACCTGGTTTGGAAGAAACCGCATTTTATGATCCGAAGAATTTCACGTTTCCGGCGGGAACTTATGTATGTGAGGTAGAGGTAGACCCGGATACCGGAACAGTGTATATCGCAAGCTTTCATGCAACCGATGACTTCGGCGTGGTGATCAATCCGATGATCGTCGAGGGACAGGTACATGGCGGACTGGTACAGGGAATCGGTCAGGCATTGCTGGAAGGTTGCAGCTATGACGATGCCGGTCAGTTGTTGTCTGGCTCATACATGGATTACACCATGCCGCGCGCTGCGGATGTGCCGTCATTTACTGTGGACACGACAGTGACCGAGTGCTCGCATAATCCATTGGGTGTGAAAGGTTGCGGTGAGGCCGGTGCAATTGGCTCGCCACCCGCGGTCATCAATGCCATTCTGAACGCACTGTCTGAAGTCGGTGTAACCAATCTTGACATGCCTGCGACCCCGCATAGGGTGTGGCAGGCTATTCGCGATGCGCAAGCATCCTAACAGGAGGTTTGATCATGTATGCATTTGATTACAAACGCCCGTCGAATCTGGATGAAGCGGCGGAAATGTTGAGAAATTCCGACGACGCGCATTTGCTCGCCGGCGGTCACACACTGTTGCCCACGTTGAAACAGCGTCTTGCATCTGCCAGCGATCTTGTCGATCTCGCGGGCATTGATGAGCTCAAAGGCATCTCGTCGGCGGATGGTGTCGTGACAATTGGCGCAATGACGACCCATGCAGAAGTTGCTGCCTCATCGGAAGTGCAAAATGCGATTCCGGCACTGGCTGATCTCGCAGGGGGAATCGGTGACCCGCAGGTTCGAAACAAGGGAACGATCGGCGGGTCTATCTCCAATAACGATCCAGCTGCTGATTATCCGGCGGCGTTGGTCGGGTTGAATGCGACGGTGAATACAACCAGCCGGTCCATCTCAGCCGATAACTTCTTCACCGGAATGTTTGAGACCGCTCTGGATGACGGGGAGATTGTCTCTTCGGTATCGTTCCAGGCGCCATCTTCAGCTGCCTATTGCAAGTTTCCCAACCCAGCATCGCGCTATGCGATCGTCGGTGTGTTTGTGGCACAGGGCTCGGACGGTGTCAGGGTGGCCGTAACTGGTGCTGGCGGGAGCGTTTTCAGAGCCAGTGAAATGGAAGCGGCACTGAATCAGGTTTTCTCTGCTACAAGTGTTGCGGATATTCAGGTTTCAGACGAGGGTTTGAACGAGGATATCCATGCCAGTGCAGAGTATCGTGCCCATCTGATCACCGTGATGACAAAGCGCGCGGTCGACAAGGCAAGCGGCTGACTTGAATCATCAGATATCGGGCACTTGATCATCTTTCGGTCGAGTGCCCGAACACCATAAACTCTTGCCGACTTTCATTTTCATTCCACAATGAAGATACCTGCTGATATTCCCTCTACCATCGAATTGCTGTCCACCAGTAACTATATTGCTGATAGAAGTCTCGCGACTTCTGTATTCCTTTCGCTCAATCTGAAGCGACCCCTGCTACTTGAGGGGGAGGCCGGCGTTGGTAAAACCGAGGTCGCCAAGGTACTTGCTGATGCAATGAATCGGCCATTTATCAGACTTCAGTGCTACGAAGGACTGGATGTTTCGTCCGCTGTGTACGAATGGGATTATTCCAGACAGATGATCGAAATTCGGTTGGCAGAAGTACAGGGCGTTCAGGACCGTGACGAGATTGCAAAGGATATCTTTTCGGAAAAATTTCTGATCGAGCGTCCGCTCCTTCAAGCACTCAACAGTCGCAATGGGACAGCTCCGGTTCTGCTGATCGATGAGATTGACAGAGCCGATGAACCTTTTGAGGCGTATCTTCTCGAATTGCTATCGGAGTTTCAGGTGACTATACCCGAAATTGGAACTGTGAAAGCAGATGAGCCGCCAGTCGTGATTATCACGTCCAACCGCACTCGCGAGATACATGATGCGTTGAAAAGACGATGCTTTTATCATTGGGTTGACTATCCTGGTTCCGAGCGGGAGCTGGCGATTCTTGCCGTCAAAGCACCGCAGGCAGGTTCGGAACTCGCTCATCAGATCGTCGGATTTGTACAGAAACTGCGCGATGAGGATTTATATAAAGTGCCGGGCGTGGCGGAAACGATCGATTGGGCACATGCTTTGGTTCAGATTGACGTGATCAACTTGAAACCTGCAGTAGTCGATGATACGCTTGGTGTGCTATTGAAATATCAGGAAGATGTTGAGAAGATTCGCGGACACCAGGCGATGCGTATATTGGAGACGGTTCATTACGCAGCCGGTGCTTAGGGAGACGCCATGAACGACACCCGAACGGATGTCGGCAGCGGACAATTTGTCGCCAATCTGGTACATTTCGGCCGAATTCTGCGATCATCCGGCTTGCCGGTTGGTACCGGAAGAATTCTGGATGCGGTTCAAGCGGTTCGACTTGTCGGAGTCGCGAATCGAGAAGATTTCTATTGGGCGTTGCATGCGGTTTTCGTCAATCATCCGCGTCAGCGGCATATCTTCGATCAGGCGTTCCATGTGTTCTGGAAGAACCCTAGGGTATTCGAACGCTCTATCTCCTCGCTACTTCCCGAAGTGCGGGTTCCACAGAGTGAGAAGTCGTCAAAGGAACTTGCGCGAAGACTGACAGAGAGTCTGTATCCAGGTACTGTATTGGAGGAGAAGATTTCAGAATGTGAGGAAGATTTGGAGTTTAAGGCGTCACTGACGTTTTCCGCCCGGGAAAGATTACAGACGACCGACTTTGATTCAATGTCAACAAGTGAGATGGAGGAGGCAAAGAAAGCGATTGCGAAAATGCGCATGGCATTTGACCGGATTTCCACCAGACGTTACTTGGTTGATGCGTCCGGAAAGAAACTCGATATGCGCAGAACTCTCAAGAGTAGCATGAGAGGTGCCGCAGATATGATCACATTGGTCAGGAGCAAACGAAGGCAAAGGCAGACCCCTGTTATTCTGTTGTGCGATATTTCAGGATCAATGAGTGAATATTCGAGAATGATTCTGCACTTCGGGCATGTGCTGACGCTGAGCCGCAAAGAAGTCGCCTGTTTTGTTTTCGGTACACGTTTGACTAATATTACACGTCAGCTGCGAATTCGGGATGTAGACTGTGCGATGGATGAAGTTGCAGATTCGGTTGTGGATTGGTACGGTGGTACAAAAATTGGCGAATGCCTCAAAGACTTCAACTGTAACTGGATTCGTCGCTTGCCTCTTCATTCTGCTGTCGTACTGCTCGTAACTGACGGTTTGGATCGTTCGGACAGCGGTAGACTGGAATCACAAATCGGCCTGCTACATCGTTCATGCAGAAAATTGATCTGGCTGAACCCTTTATTGAGATACGATGAGTTTCAACCGAAAGTCAGTGGAATTCGAAAGATGTTGCCGCATGTCGACGCTTTTTTACCGGTACACAACCTTGCCAGTCTCAGTGAATTGGCCGAGGTTCTGGGATCTGAATCCAGTAGTGCGCATAACCAGCTGAATCGGAATAGGTCTTATTGGCGTCGACGGCTGTTTGAGCAGGAGTCTTTGCTGTCCAGAGAGGCAATCGCATAGATGAATGAAAAACTGAACAGTTCCAACGAACTCTCGGTTGCCGCACAGTGGCTGAAGGACAGTCACCAGGTGGCGATCGCCACTGTTATCTCGACTTGGGGATCATCGCCGCGCCCGGTCGGGAGCCAGCTTGTGGTCAACGGTCAGCGGCTGTTCGAAGGGTCTGTATCAGGCGGGTGTGTCGAAACAGCAGTGATTGAGGAGGCGATGGACGTTATTGATTCCGGCGAGCCCAGGATTCTGGCATATGGTGTCAGCAATGATCAGGCATGGGAGGTAGGTCTCGCCTGCGGCGGTCAGATTCAGGTATATGTTGAACCCTTGACAGCGGATTGACAGATAACTGCTGTGAAATCGTCGATTCTTTACAAGGTGATTGATGCCGGCACGGACAAGCAGGCTGTCGCACTGGTTACAAATCTTGAGGACAACACTCAGGTGCTTATTTATCGCCACGCCCTGACCGACAAAACCCAACTGGAATTGGCAGTGAATGATGCTTTCAGGCGTGATCGAAGTGGGGTTGTAGAAATTGACAGTAACCGCCAATTTATTCAGGTTTACAACTCTCCGTTGAGATTGATGATTGTAGGTGCGGTTCACATTGCCAAACCGCTGATCGATATGGGGCAGTCTTGCGGTTACGATGTCACACTGATTGATCCTCGCCGGGCGTTTGCTTCGACAACAAGATTTCCCGGAGTGAATCTGAGTAATGAATGGCCCGATCAGGCACTGAGGAATCTTGGACTTGACTCAAGAAGCGCGGTCGTCACGCTGACACACGATCCGAAACTTGATGAACCGGCATTAATTACCGCGCTTGAATCAGACGTTTTCTACATCGGTGCGCTCGGCAGCAGAAGAACCCATCGCGAGCGATGTGACAGGTTGCTGGAGGCGGGGATATCCGTCGATCAGATTGAGCGGATTCGTGCTCCTATAGGTTTGGATATATCCGCGCAGTCACCAGCAGAAATTGCAGTTGCGATAATCGCCGAAGTGACGCAGACGTTACGAAAGGTAAACATGCGATGATATTTGGTCGAATACCTGCAAAAGACTGTGAAGGTGCGATACTCGCTCATTCGATCATGGTATTGAGCCAAAAGTGGAAAAAGGGTCGGCTGTTATCTTCACACGATGTTAGTGTGCTGGTTCATGAAGGGTATGAGAGTGTCTATGCGGCGAAACTAGAGGAGAATGACGTTGGAGAGGACGCAGCAGCTGAAGCGGTTGCACGTGTTCTCGCCGGATATGGAGTGGAAGTCAGAAATGCAGTCACCGGCCGCTGCAATCTGTATGCTAAAGACAGGGGACTGCTTAGACTTCGTACTGAACGAGTTGATAAACTGAACGCAGTTGACGAAGCAGTTACGGTAGCGACACTCGAACCTTTCAGCAGAGTATTTTCCGGTCAGTTGCTGGCGTCTGTCAAAGTGATGCCATTCGCCGTCAGTCGCCGTTTGGTTGATCAATGTGTATCAGCGGTAGCCAGCGGTATGCCAGCTATCGGAGTCAGTCCATTTCAGCCAATGACCATCGGATTGATTCAGACTCGAACGAATTGGTTCAATCCGAATCTTCTCAAAAAGGGCTTGCAGATGCTTAGCGAAAGAGCCGAGTTTGTTGGCTCAAGTATCGAATCTGAGAAAATTTGCAACCATCACGAGGAACAGGTTGCGAACATGATCCAGGAGCTTCTGGGCGAGAATCTGGATTTGATACTTATTTTGGGTGCGACTGCGATTCAAGACCGTAGGGATGTCATTCCGACTGCAATACTTGACTCGGGAGGAAAGATAGAGCACTTTGGAATGCCGGTGGATCCCGGAAATCTTCTGTTGCTGGCAAAATCAGGTCGAACACGTATCCTCGGTCTGCCTGGGTGTGTGCGGTCACCAAAGCGCAATGGGTTTGATTTTGTGTTTGAACGGCTAGCTGCAGGATTGGACGTGGACGCGGAAGAGATTATGTCCATGGGGGTTGGTGGTATTCTCACTGAGCCTTCTCGCCGCCCTGAACGTCGTACGGCCGCAACAACCAAGAGCAAGGACGCTGAAAGGGAAATTGCGGCAATTGTTCTCGCTGCCGGGCAATCTAGACGGATGGGGAACGAGAACAAATTGTTCCTTCCGCTTGAGAATCGATCCGTAATTCAACAGGTCGTCGCGAATCTGGAAGGCTCCAAAGTTTCACAGATATTTGTTGTAACTGGACATCAGCAGGATATGGTTCGTGAAGAATTGGAAGATACCTCAGTAACGTTCGTCAATAATCCCGAATATTCGAAAGGGCTCAGTACTTCACTTAGAACCGCACTTGCGGTATTACCACAGGAAGTGAATGGTATTTTGGTGTGTCTCGGAGATATGCCGTTCGTGCGTAGTCAGCATATCAATGCACTGGTTGATTCTTTCGACTCAGTAACTGAGCGACAGATTTGCGTACCGACATTCAATGGAAAACGCGGTAATCCGGTACTGTGGGATCGTCGTTATATGCAGGAAATGATGGAAGTTCGAGGAGATGTAGGAGCGAAACACATCATTGGCGACTACGAAGAATATGTTACCGAAGTCGAGTTAGGCGACCCAGGTGTAGTTACGGATATCGACACCCCCGAAGCTTATTCAAAATTCGTTGCCCACGATCATCAACCGTCAACAGATTCTACGATGAGTCAAGCACTGGAAAAGGAATCCGAGTAAGAAAGAATGGAACTGGAAGTGTATTGGCGATTGGGGGTGTTTTTCGCGATTCTTGCAACGATTGCGTTATGGGAGACCATTCAGCCCAAACGCCCATGGAGATTATCGCGAATGACGCGATGGACAAACCATATTCTGTTGTCGATGGTCAACACCATCGTTGTTCGACTGATAATTCCATTGACAGCTGCGGCCTATGCACTGACTCTGGAATCTGAAGGAGTCGGATTGCTGAACTTGTTGGAGTTGCCGAGTTGGATCGCGGTTGTCTTCGCAGTTCTGATACTTGATCTCGCCATCTATACGCAGCACGTCTGGTTTCACAAGTTGGATTTTTTCTGGCGATTCCATCGAATGCATCACACTGACCTCGATTTTGACGTAACGACCGGTGTCCGATTTCATCCTGTAGAAATCGTAATATCCATGTTGATCAAGTTTGCAGTCATATCTCTACTAGGCCCACCCGCGATTGCAGTGATCGCGTTTGAGATTGTGCTAAATGCAACATCCATGTTCAACCATGGGAATATCAGGATTCCATCCTCGGTAGATCGTTATCTGAGACTCTTTCTGGTAACGCCTGACATGCATCGTGTCCATCACTCCGAGATCAGAACCGAAACTGACAGCAATTTCGGTTTCAATCTACCGTGGTGGGATCGAATTTTCGGGACCTATCGCGATCAGCCGCAGGAAGGCCATCTAAGTATGTCGATCGGTCTGCCAATATTTCGTGATGATCAGGAAATCCGACTTGATCGACTGATCAGTCAGCCGTTTCGCAAACCCCAGCCTGAACAGTAGTTAAGCTGCGACTCTCGACGCTCTGACGGTTTTCAGTCCATCCTCGATGGACTTGTGTAGTCTGTCAACAATCATTTCAATATGTGATTCGTCAACAATATAGGGTGGTGCAAGTAGCACATGATCACCGCTTGTACCGTCAATCGTACCGCCTCCGGGATAGACCAGCAATCCATTTTTCTGGCATGTTTTCTTCAATATCGAATGGAACAGCAGGTTCGGGTCGAGGGGTTCCTTGGTTTGAGGGTTTGAGACGAACTCTACCCCAATAAACAGGCCACGCCCTCGAATGTCTCCCACATTGGGATGATTGCCGAGATGCTCATTCAAAAGTTTTACAAGCAGTTTCCCTTGGTATGTGACATTTTCAAGCAAATTTTCACGATTGATTGTCTTGATTACAGCCAGTGCTGCCGCACAGGCTGTTGCGTGGCCCATATAGGTGAAACCGTTGGCCAGCATACCCGAACCTTGTTGAATAGCGTCATACACTTCGGACCTACACAATGTGGCAGCAATCGGTTGATAGCCAGCACCAAGTCCTTTTGCCAGTATGACGATATCAGGTACTACGTTGTCCTGCTCGCAACTGAAAAATGTTCCGGTTCGTCCGGCTCCACACATCACTTCGTCGAGGATCAGCAGAACACCATACTTGTCGCATATCTGGCGAATCCGCTTCAGATAGCCTTCAACCGGTGGCAGTACACCAGCAGTAGCACCGCCCACTGTCTCGGCAATGAAGCCGATAACTGAATCCGGTCCGAGTTCGAGGATTTTCTCTTCCAATTCATTGGCGATCCTCATACCGTAGTCTTGTTCTGACTCACTGGTGCGCATATTTCGATATGGATAGCAAGGAGATATTGCATACGAACGCATAAGTAGCGGTCGATAGGGCTTCTTTCTTGCTTCGTTATGGCCGACGGAGAGGACTCCCAGTGTGTTTCCGTGGAAACTTTGGCGACGAGATATGAAGTATTTGCGGTTCGTCTGTCCTTTTTCGACAAAATATTGACGCGCCAGTTTCAAGGCCGACTCGATGGCTTCCGACCCGCCTGACAGGAACATGGTATGCTTGATGTTACCGGGTGCGAGTGAAGCCAACTTTTCGGCCAGCTCTTCGGTAACATCAGATGTAAAGAATCCTGAGTGGATATAAGGGAGCTGATTGATCTGTTTGTGAATTGCTTCAATCGGCGCGGGATGACTGTGTCCCAAGCAGCAAACCGCAGCTCCACCTGATGCGTCCAGATAGGAATTTTCTTGGACATCGTAGACAAATACTCCCTCTCCGTGCGACACAGTTGGCAACGAATTGGATAGGTTTCTGTGAATTACATTAGACACGTAATACTCCATACGGGAAATACATTGAAATCAAACACTTGAATGAGAATATCACGCAAGTAGTGGGAAGCTGTATTCGAATAGACGGATGGGAAGGGGTAGAGCGGGAATTCGCTCTGTCCGAAATAGCCGACCAAGGCATGCTGGTGATGTTCAGATTCTCAATCCAAATGAAATATCAGCAACTGAAAATATTTTAAACTTTTACGTGACATCAATCATCAAATTTAAGAACAATTCAAGCGGTTTTAAAGGGCTTGGAGCGCAGCATATGATCAGTTCTGTTGGGTTCGAGTTGCAGTGAAATATCAAGTAGACTTTGACCGACAACACTTGAATCACTCAGTTTCGATTGGTGTATAAATTCACTTTCAAAGATTCTGGAACTGGTTCCCAAAGTTTCTACTGTCTTAAGGATAGGGGAAATCTGTAATTCTACAAAACTGGCAATAATCGAATAGAAATCATATGAATGAATTGGAACTGCTATTCCTGTCGAACGACGACGTCGAATCGCTCAACTTGAGTCTGACCGAAGTTATGGATGCTATTGAAGCCGGGCTGATCGCGCATGGTCAACAGAAAGTGATCATGCCTTCGAAAAGCCACCTTGTTCTCGATTTCCCGAACAAACTGTTCAACATACTGAAGGGTTACGTGGAACCGGTCAATGTTGCCGGTGTGAAGGTCATTGGAGACTTTCATGACAATTATCAACATAACCTGCCGTCAGAGTTTGCGTTGGTTAACCTCTATGATCCTAAGACCGGTGTGCCATTCGCAATCGTCGATGGAACGCTGAACACGTGGATGCGAACAGGTGCGGTCACCGCACTCGGTGCGAAGTATCTTGCTGACAAGAATTCCCGAGTGCTCGGCCATATCGGCGCTCGCGGTACGGCTTGGTATAACGTACGTATGCTGGATCAGATTTTCAATTTCGAGGAAATCCGCGTAACCAGCCGAAGACCTGAATCGAGAGAGCGGTTTGCGAATGTTTTGTCATCTGAACTCGGTAAAGAAATCAAGGTGATGGACAACTGTAAGGATACAGTCAAGGATGCGGATATTATCATTGACGCATCGCGCTTGCTTGAGCATCAGATTCTGGTCGCTGACAAGGATGTGAAACCGGGTGCGCACCTCCAGGCGTACGGTGCCGTGTTGTCGGTTGAGAGAACGTTACCGTTTTCGGTCGATAAGTTTGTGGTTGATGATTGGAATCAGTGCAAGATTTCCCCCTACGGTCAGTTCGCTGATCTGGTTCAAAAGGGCGAATTGCGCGATGAGCATGTGTATGCAGATGTTGGAGAAATCGCGGCGGGCCTGAAACAGGGTCGGGAATCCGATAATGAACGCAGTCTATTCTGGCATAAGGGGTTTGCGATCAGCGATATCATGCTGGGTAATTTGGCTGTGGAGAAGGCCAGGGAGCTTGGTGTCGGCACAAAACTCACATATTGTTCCCGCCCTCGCGACATGTAGTGAAGCCAAGACGATGACCGCTGATTCCGTAGTTCGAAAGAAGTCCAATCTGGTTTGGATTGATCTTGAGATGACGGGGCTTTCCCCGCAAAATGACAGAATCATTGAAATTGCCTCTATTGTCACTGATATCCATCTCAACATCGTTGCGGAAGGTCCGGAACTGGTCATCCACCAAAGTGATGAACGACTGGATGGCATGGATGAGTGGAATACAAAAACTCATGGTGAGAGCGGTCTGATAGGTCTTGTTCGAGAGTCAACGATAGACGAACAGGAGGCAGAACGGCAGACTCTTGCATTTTTAAAACGTTATGCGACGAAAAATCGTTCGCCGTTGTGCGGGAATGCAATTTGCCAAGATCGGCGATTTCTGGACCGCTACATGCCACAGGTTTCGGCATATCTCCACTATCGTCATTTGGATGTCAGTACGATCAAGGAGCTTGCCAAACGCTGGCGTCCGGAATTGTTGCAGACGCAGAACAAGCGAAACCGACACCGCGCCAAGGACGATATCAAGGAATCGATCGAGGAGCTACGTAGGTACCGGGATCAGTTCTTTCTGACGAATCCCATTGAATATGACTGATCGGTTGCTCTTAAAAAGGCAGCTTGGCAGATCAAAGACCTTTCCAGTGTAATGTACTTTGTGCCATGACTTCAGACATCAAGTTGACGAGTTATGAAAAGGAAATGCTGGATGGCCAGCATGGCTACCCTCGCCAATGGGCGATGAAGCAGCAACTGAAGGTTGCACAGTTCTTTGATGCTGAGGATTTTGTCCCAGTGACTCAGGCACACATCATGTGTGATACTGAATCATTGGGTGAGGCTGGTATCTTACATGTTGAGAAACTCGCGGGAAGCAGTGAGGAAGCCCGAATTGTAGCGATTCCTGCAGTTACAGATCCCAGGGGAATCGATTTCAATCATTACAGGAGATTTGGTCAGTCTGAAGAGTTTGCTATGCGTGAACAACGAGTCATTGATTCCTTGCGGGCTATGGGTGTACTGACGACTGATACGTGCATCAACTATCAGACTGTTGCCCCACCGGTTTTTGGTGAGCACCTAGCGTTTGGTGATACAGGATCCGTTATCTATGCCAACAGCGTATTTGGTGCGCGTAGCAATTTCGAAGGCGGGCCAGCGGCGCTGTCTGCCGCATTGACGGGACGGGTGCCGCGTTATGGATACCATCTGGATGAGTGCCGAAAGGCTACGCATCACTTTAAGGTAGATCTTCGTCCCAGAACGCTTTCTGACTGGGGTGCGTTGGGTGCTGTAATCGGAAAAGAAGTTGGATCTTACTGGAGTACTCCATGGATTTCAGGAATAGACCGCAGTCCAACTTCTGATGAGTTAAAGCACTTCGGAGCCGCGATGGCGAGCTATGGGTCAGTTCCGCTGTTTCACATGGAAGGTATAACCCCGGAAGCCTTATACAGCGATAAGCTCGCAGACCAAATAAAGGAATCGCCTGTCAGCATCACTCGCTCAGATATCGAACAGATGTATGCCAAAGCAGATCGGTCAGTAAAGGTCGATGTTGTCGTATTTGCGGCACCGCAGGTATCTTTGTTTGAAGTGCAGGATATAGTCAAAATACTCAACGGTCGCCGGGTTAACTCTTCAACTGAACTTCTCATTGCCACTTCGCCAGAAATCAAGTCGGCTTGTGACCGATTTGGTCTAACAGGGCAGTTGGAGCAATGCGGTGCAACTGTACTGAGCGGTGTGTGTTTTTATCAAATGTATGCGAGGGAACTCGGTCAGTTGAATGATTGGAAGGTGCTTGTCAGTAATTCCGCAAAGTTGGTGAATATTATCTCGGGTTACGGCTATGAGCCTAAGCTGGCGACGATGCAGCAGTGTGTTGATGCGGCAGTGACCGGTGTGCTTTGACAATGAGGGAGACAATTTTCGAATGCACGGCAGGAATGGGTGAACCTGTAACTGGGGTGGCATTGTCTGCCAGTGACGATTTCAGTGCCCGATATGATTTGGATCGAATTCGAGGTGTGTTTTCTCGCCCTTCGCACAGGCTTTATGGACAAAGCTATGTCGGAAAAATTCTGGTGTTGAATACCGCAAAAGGTGGAGTTGCTACAGCTTGGATGCTATTGGACATGGTTTCTCGCGGCTTGGCACCTGCGGCTTTAATTCTGAATAGTGCAAATCCGATCATGGTGCAGGGTGCAGCATTCGCAGACCTGCCCCTGATGCATGGATTCGAAGTGGATATTCCATCACAAATCGCAAGCGGCGATATGGTCCAGGTGAACCCTCTGGCACGAAAGCTGATCAAGACGAACCGCTGATTGTCCAATTTTCCGTATCCGGCGACTGTAAATCGTTGCAATCTATCGGAATTCAAAGCAGCGGTTGTCTGATATAATTCATTAAAACGAATCAGTTCGTGTGCCATGTCTGCAGTCTGCGTCTTGTAGATCAATCAGCAGGCATATTCAGAAACCAGGAAAATAGCGGCGGCAAGTGTGAAATCCGCCGTTTGTGCTGTATATACGAATTCCAGAAGTGCGGGCCGTTAGCTCAGTCGGTAGAGCATCTGACTTTTAATCAGGGTGTCGCAGGTTCGATTCCTGCACGGCCCACCATGCCAATACGGAAACGATTCTTGCTTTTAACTGCGTCAAAATGTCTCATCGGAGACATCCCTTATCTGTCAAATGTAAAAAAAGCCAAATCATTTCCAAATCTGGCTCTGCTTTTGGCGCAATCTGGATTACCTCGCCCATTAATCGTGTTGGTTTCCAAGAAGGCATTTGATGTTTTTGCGACAGAACTTCGGAGTAAAGGATTTCAGGTGTATTAGATGCCTTGTCCTTATTCAAAAAAAAGATGAAAGGAAAATTATGTTAGCTCTAGCGATGAATTGCCGATTGGCTAAATTTCAGTCGTTATCTATGTTTTTTTGCCGTTCGTCTTGCATCCTCGGTCGAAGCTCTCGGCAACTCTCAGCAGTGGTGCTAACGCGACAGGTTTCGTATCCATTCCAGAGCACCGTCCCAATGGAACTGTTCGTCGGGGATATCACCGAGTACTGATCGGTATCGTTTCCGCATCGCTACTTTCTCTGTTTCGTCTCGGCTCAGATTGACGACATTGATACCCTCTGGGGGTAGGTCCTTCAGTGCTTCGGAAAACAATGTTCGCGCGGCGATATCCGTTGTGGGAAACGAATAGCCTATAAATGTCGTTTCATGGGCTGTCTTTAGACTGGCAAACGCTCGAGACCAGACAAGCCGAAGGACTGGTTGTTCAACTAGGCTGGACTTCGACAGAACAGGCGGGACCATTACGGGTTCAGGTTCTAGGTGATCACTAACCTGAGAATAGTTTGGTTCGATGTCGTACAAATCGCGATGGTACGTAATGCTATCGATTGCAAACGGGCTCGCACTCCCCAACTTTGCTCGCCAGTTGATCGATCCGTGGAGCTTCAACAGTTGGAGCTCTGAATCCATTATCCGTGCGCTAAGAGAGGCGACGACAACAGGTGATGGCATGCAGAAGAACCCGTATCCCCAGACCGGATTCCAACTGCGAGTTCCCTCCAGTGCCTCATCAAGGAAGTCGTCATAGTTGAAGGTAATGCAACAACAACTCTTGGATTTACAGTACTCTGCGAACTGCTCCAGTTCCTCGCGATGGATTTGTCCTTCTCGGGCTTCATTGAGACGATCGAGAAAAGATCTCTTCAGTTCCGAAAGGAGATACCCATACTCGTTCGCCGTGTTGTCTGCTATCTCAGCGTAATCGTAAGGCATCAGAGTATCGAGACGCGTCATCAAACGCTCGATGTTGATGTACCTATACGGGTTGGAGATTCGTTCCCAGTCCAGCAAACGGCTCGCGTTAGGCAGACCTTGCACCTTGCTTACAAGGACATCATTGTTGAAATCATCGACGAGCAACGGGGCACCCGGTACCAATGCATGGGTAAAACCAGCACCAGTAACAACGACATGGTTACGGGGTAAGGTGTGAGCGGTGTCCGTATACGCCTCTAGAATTTCATCTGATGACATCAGGTAGCGGAACTCAAACGCCGCGCGGACTGTTCCTTTTCCCAGTACCACGCTTCTTCGTGCGAGGTGGGTTCACCCACCTGTTCAATGTGGCCATTCGGCCACCGGACGCGATGTTCGCGTTCGCGGCGATTCAGATCATTGGTGATGCCGTAAAGCACAACCTTTCCGTCCACTTTAAAACAATATCTGTAAGTAAGTATTGCGACCATATTGGATCCTTCTATGAGTAGCAGTATAATTCAGATAGTTAAAGCCAGTCAATGGAATCCTCTTCGATATGATTAAGACCGACTGGTGATATTCCTGGGGTTTCTTTACCCATACGATCGCTACGCTTACCGAACCAATTTCAGGTACTGAGAGAACTGTGGTTCAGTTGTGTCATTCGACCCGCTAAACCAGTAACAATATGTTATTCAGGTAGAGGAGTGCAAACTTAAATTCGTCAATCTGAAACTTCACCAACTGGGTGTCTACTAAAGTGTCTCGTTTACCTAACTATAGTAGTATGTCGATGAGTTCGTATTCCAATTCAATCGTGCCACTAGGGATCACAATAGCGTCTGCGACCGATTTTGACGGCTGACGATAATTTTTGGGGTTTAGATTCGCCGCACGTATGTGTAAGGCGTATTATTGATTAAGGTTTCTCTATGCTGGGATTAAAGAAGCGGTAAATTCTACAAATGCTCCACTATCAGTATAGACTTGAATGTGCGAAGTGTTGCTGACCGGAAAAAGAGGTGCTACTGAACCGCACAAAATAGTCTGGCCAGAGCGAGTTGAGAATTCCTCTGTAGCAAGTGTGATCGACAACCAATGAAGTGAGTCAGAGACTGTTAGTTGATTGACCGCTCCATCGACACTGGCAACTTCAACTTCATTGATTTTTATCGTCAGTTTGTTTGGAAACGGTTCAGTTGCATTCAATATTTCGCTTTGTACAAAACCTGCATGAATCGCGTTTTGTGAAATCATGCTGGCTGCAGTCAGAGGATTTTCGGATGGGTAGTGATGGAGTTCTATTACCGGAAATACCGAATAGATGACATCACTTAGGGCGAAATTTTTATTTTTTAGTTCGGCAATGGAACAACGAAGTTTTACAGCTAGCTCCCCCTCTACAGCCAAACCATCGAATTGACTCATTGGGAGAGTTACGCCTGAAGTCCAACGTTCCGATGTGTACAGCCTTCCGAATATCGGCTGATAGATGCCCAAGCTGCTTTGAATTGTTTCCGAAATGCATCCTACCTTGTACCCTACCTGCGTATCGCCACGTTTCTTGCGAATTGAATCCAATTCGGTTTGAATTGCATAAGCTCCTTCAATGAGCAGATCAGTGTTTTGTAATTGACTATCCGACAGTGCTTGCTTGAAATTTTCGTACTTGGTTTTCCCAAGTCGAAAATATTCAATAGTCATGGTAGAGTTGGCGTTTTTGGGTGATAGTCAACTCGGCAATTCCCGCAATTACCTCCACTGACTCAACAATTCAAAGGTGTCGTTTGATGTTTGCTTCGACTCCGCGATGGTAAGTGGCGTGTGGCCTTCAACGTTTTCGATGCTCACTTCAGCACCGCGTTCAACAAGGAGGTTAATGACAAGGTTCTTCCCGCGTCTGCTGCAACACGACCCATAAGGGATCATTGAACCATGCGTATCCTGCGCGTCATCCGTCGTAGCAACATGCAGCGGTGTATTGTTCGCTGAATCTTTGGAATTGACCTTGGCGCCGCGTGTCAACAATAGATCCGCAGTTTCAAGAGAATTGAACCATGCCGCCAGATGTAACGGTGTCGCACCAGAAAAATTACGCGCATCGACTTGTGCACCGCAGTCAAGAAATACTTCTGCGAGGTCTTTCATATCTGTTGAAGCGGCAAGATGTAGTGGTGTATTTCCACCTTCGTCCTGTAGTCCGATAGTAGCGCCTCGTTCCAATATTGAGCGTGCGGCTCTGGCTGGGTCCTGCAGTTTCATCCCAAATCTCGAAAATTGTCCACCGAGGAATATGGCAACCCGACTGTCCGCTTCATACATGGCGAGCCAGTGGAGCATTGACCGGGACTCCCTATCCTTTGCATCGACATCAAATCCATTGCGCAACAGTGCATGCAGGGCTTTTTCAGAACCCGCGCATAGCGCACAGTGCACCGGATTCAGATCGGGGTAGGCCGATGAATCAAATAGCGCACCGTACTCAAACAGAAGCTTCATGCATTCGACGGAATCAAGACTAGCGGCTATATGCAGCGGTGTCAATTCTCGTACTCCCCAAAAATTTGCATAATCGAACCCGATTTCAAATCTCTTCATTCGCTCTCGGAATGTTCGCGTCGGCTTATCAAACCTTCCAAAAATGTTTGAAGCCACTGCTTGAGCATTTGCTCCATTACTGAGTAGATACTCGACAGCTGAGACATTTTTGTCGATTGTTGCCCAGTGTAGGTGGGTGAATCCGAATTTATCCTTTCTCGCCGGATTAGGTTTTACACCTAACATTTCGCCAAATGAAAGGATTTTTCTATTCATAGCCGTAATTATCTTGTTGGATCCGATTGTCTACGTGGTTAATATATCCAATGAACAATACGATATCCTATCTGCAAAAATTTAACTTCATCTCAGGCACTCGCAATTGATTTAGAATTTGCTGATATTCGAAGCTTTTGTACACGGCGACTAATGCTTTGAAACTGTGAATTCTGGCTAGTTGACGAAAATACCGTTTGCTCCACCCGACCAATCTATCTCCTGGACAGTAAATTCCTCAAAGTTGTCAGGAAAGTACCGCCTCTGTTGTCTTGAAACAGATTCATCAAGCCATACTTTCACGTGTATTGTCTAGAAGCATTTTCGTAGCACTTTCCAGTACAGCGACAGCTTGTTCTCGAGAGACGTTAGGATAACTGCCCAAAAAATCGCCTAGAGGGACATCTGACTTCAAATGATCCCATAATATGCGAACTGGAACTCTGGTGCCGGAAATTACAGGAGTCCCTCCCAAGATTTCCGAATCATGTTCGATAACTGAGTCGGCCATCCTCTTTCTCAATATTTTCGGTTCATATTGATATAAGCGCCTTGCATTGCAGATAGTCTAAATTTTTACCTCCAATGACAGTGTATTACGATGGCAAAACTATGGCAATAGAGAAACTGCTAAGTCGCTTTAGCAAAATACTGAAATGCAGGGCTAATTTCAAGAGATATCTGAATCCTCACATTCAGAGGCTGAAGCACAGTAGCAGGTAGACACTACTAACGGTAAAGGAGATTCGATGGGTTGCAAAAATATTTTCAGTAGTGGTCCCTTTTAAACGTCTGAGATTCAGTTCTGTTATAGACCTGAGTCTCATGTTCCCAAGCCGTTACCTCCGATTCAAGATAAAAGTTCTCCTCGTCAGAGTAAAGTACCGTATGAGTTAACGTCCTTACACGCCAGGATTCACCTCGCCCGAATTCCCACTCCCAGTCGTATTCTGCACGTGCCGATAGAGGATCATCGGACTTGATCGTGTAAGTCTGCCAGCATCTCGAACCCATTTCGACTGCGTTATCCTCAAATCTGACCTTACCGTTATCAGCATAGATCTTGAGTTGATACTCATGGGTTTCAGGGTCTTTGACCAAAGTACGATTTTGCTCAAACTCTCGAAGCTGTGTGGTGGGTAGTTCGTCACGAACAACCGGATCTTCAAAACTGGTCAACCTTTCTTCCCGTTCCCTGATTTGACGCAGCGGGAGATTCAAGTGGCTATATTCTGTGAATATAGCCACTGTTGCCGGGTAAGGTGTGGGCCATGCCATGGGCCAATAACTTGTAGAGACTGCGACACGGAGTTTATGTCCGGTCGGAACGATATAGCCTGTATGATTCAGACTGATTCTTACTGTATAGCGATCACCTGGAACTAGGTTTTGCGGTTCGCTCTTTGAGTCCCTGTAGCAAAGATTCAGCAGTCCACGTGTGATGAGCGTACTTTCACCATCCGGCCAGACATCACATAGACGAACCGCCAACAATACCACAGGTTTGTCGCAGGTCAATTCAATGACGAGTTCCGGATTTCCAAGAATTTCCAAGGGTTGCTCCAGTTCGTCAGTATCAAAACAGAGAGAACCCTTGTCTTCCACTTGCTGATCCCCCGGTAACTCGTCAGCGACACCGAACGCGAACCACGGCATATATTCACCCGATTCCAGCCCCACCGTTTGCGGTGAGCTGATTTCGAGTTCGAATGCTTCCGGGCGAGATTGCGATAAATTTCCCTTCCCGAGAAAAAGTCGCTCGGATTTTACGTAACGAGATGGCCATTCCGGCTCGCTCACCCACCTTCCTGGTCGAAAATCATAAAACTTCCTCGGACGAATACTGTCTTGCATGTAGACGTGATACGCGTCCTCTTGCATGATGTTGTTTTCTTCGCCTTTGAGCCAATGATCGAACCACCGTTTGGCATCTTGCAGAAATCCTACCTGCGGACCTGGAATCCCCAAATGTGGATACCGATGACACCATGCGCCTTGTAATCCGCGCGTCTCACACTGCAAGTTCTGCAAAAGACGGCCAACTGTGTTCGGCCAGCAATCGGCATGACCGCTGACAGCATAAATCGGAATCTTAACCGCCGAATAGTCGATTCCCACTGAACCGCGTAACCAATAGCGGTCCTCACGCTGGTGTTCCAGCCAACGAACGAGATAGTGTGGAGCGGACCGGATACGCTTCAGCCACAATTCCCGCCATTGATCGTCGACCAACGCCGGGTCCGGTGGTCGGGTGTTGTAACCGAACATGATTGCGGCCCATCCGATCGTTTGACCAATCATGCACCCCATGTAGTATCCAGCGTCGTCGTAGTATCGGTGTTCCGTCGCGCCGACGGCGATGACAGTCTTCAAGGCTTCCGGATTGCGGCTGGCCAGCTGCAATCCCGTCACACCACCCCAAGAAATCCCGATCATGCCGACGTTTCCATCGCACCATGGTTGTTTTGCAAGCCAATCAACAACTTCTAGACCATCGTTGATCTCGACTTCAGTATATTCGTCATATAGCACCCCATCCGAACTCCCAGTGCCGCGCATGTCAACACGTACGCACACGTAACTTTGCTCGGCAAACCAAGCGATTGTTGTTGAATCCCTGAGTGCGGTAAAGTCATCCTTACGATACGGGATGTATTCGAGTATTACGGGTAGCGTCTGCGAGTCGTCGCGAACTGGCATCCAGATTCGAGCTCCGAGCCGGGTGCCATCCGACATCGGGACCCAGGTATCTGTCACATCAATTTTCATATTTGACTTCTGCTGATTTGAATTATGGTGATCGTTATTCACCTGGGGAAATGACAGCTCAGCGCCTGGCTGTCACTGACTGCCTTGAATGGCGGCGGAGTTTTTGTGCAGATATCTTTTACGAATGGACATCTTGTATGAAACTCGCATCCTTGAGGACGATTGAGTGGACTGGGAATTTCACCCTTCAATTCAATTCTTTCGGCTTGCATGTCTGGATCAGGACTGGGACTTGCAGAAAGCAAGGCGAGAGTGTACGGATGACGTGGTTTGGAAAAAATTTCTGCTGTGTCTCCCTGTTCCACAATTCGTCCCAGGTACATAATCGCAATTTTGTCGGACGTATGCCGAACAACATTCAGGTTGTGGGTAATGACCAGCATGCTGATTTTCATTTCGTCCTGCAATTGGTTCAGCAGATTAAGAATTTCTCCCTGTACAGAAACATCCAACCCTGCGGTAGGCTCATCTGCCACAATCAGTTGAGGGTTCAATGCCAGTGCCCGCGCAACCCCGACCCGCCGCGCTTGCCCGCCGCTTAGCTGATGAGGATAACGGTTTCCAAATTCTTCGGAGAGTCCGACAAGATCCAGAAGTTTGTTGCTGAGTGCACGTCGGTCTACATTTGGCAGACTGTGAATCTTTGCCGGTTCCGTGATGAGCGAGCGTACATTCATTCTGGGACTCAACGATCCGATTGCGTTTTGCCACATGTAACCTATGTTGCGTCGGTAATCCCGGAGTTCGCGAGATTCCATCGTTGAGATTTCCTGCCCTTGGAACTGAATCGAACCCTCCGTGATTCGTTCAAGTCCGGTAACCGCCAATGCCAATGTGGATTTTCCTGCACCACTTTCGCCCACCAAAGCCAGAGTTTCCCCTTCTTGCAGGGAAAAGCTGGCGTCACGCACCGCATCGATGCTGGTGGCATTGTCTTTGTCGAACCAAGAACGTAAGGCGGATTTGACGCGGAATTGAACGCGTACGTTTTCGACTCGCAGTGTGGTTGTCATGCTGTCAGCAGATGGCATTTGGCTGAATGGCTTGAAGCAATATTGTGCCTTTGCGGTACCTTTGTCTCGCATGCCGGCAAAGCGGATTGGCAGCGACTACGAAATATGCAGCCATCGGATAAATTGACGAGGTCCGGGATTTCACCGGGAATGACCGGCAATATCCTTGTTTTGGTTTGTATCCCGGCCGGGTCGCATTCAAGCAGTTTTCTTGTGTAGGGATGAGCGGGATTATGGAATACATCCCTGACTGTACCATGCTCTACAACTTCTCCGGCGTACATGACAACAACAGAGTCGCACAGTTCGGCAATCACACCCAGATGATGCGAAATGAACAGAATTGAGCATCCGACTTCGGCTTGAATATCTTTCAGCAGATGAATGATCTGCACTTCCAATGTTGCGTCGAGCGCAGTTGTGGGTTCGTCGGCAATCAGCAGCGAAGGCTGTGCCTGCAGGGCCATCGCGATCGATATTCGCTGCAGCATTCCACCTGAATACTCATGCGGAAACTGTGATATACGAGTACTCGGATCGGCAATCCCGACACTTTCCAGCAAGGAAATCGATTTTTTGAGTTTTGCGCTCCTGGATGTTTGGTCGCGGTACTGTATATGCATCATCTGTTGCTGAATGGATAACACCGGGTTGAGACTGGTCATCGGGTCCTGAAACACTACGCTGATCTGGTTTCCACGCATTGCCCGAATTTCTTCGTTGCTGAGATCAAGAAGATTCGAGCCTTCAAACTCTACCGTTCCGTCCCTGACAACTGCATTTTGCGGGAGCAACCGGATAATCGAAGAGATCAGTGTCGATTTCCCGCAGCCACTTTCGCCGACGACACCAACGATCGATCCTTTTTTCACGTCGATGTTGATTTGGCGCAGGGCCTGCAGCCGGCCGGCCTCGATCTGATAGTCGACCGACAGGTTTCGGATGCTGAGAACGGATTGTTTCAAAAGTTCTTCCTCAATTTGGGATCGATGTAGTCTCTCAGCGATTCGCCAAGATAAGTAAATCCAAGCGTAATCAGGATCAGCGGGATGCTGCCGGCGATTATCGGCCAAGGTGTCACTCGTATCAGCCCGAAACCGTCGTTGAGCATGCTGCCCCAGGACGGGGTAGGGGGTTTGACACCCATTCCTAGAAAACTCAAGCCTGCTTCCAGTGCGATGACAGTCGGAATATCCATAGATGCGAGTATCATCAACGGTCCGACGATGTTCGGCAGTACGTGCCTCCCGAGAATTCGGGTTGTCTTCGCCCCCATCACCTGTTCAGCCTTGATGAACTCGTTGGACTTTATGGAAAGAGTCTGTGTTCGAACGACACGGCCGTAGACTGGAATCGTCGTTACGATAATGACGGCAATTACAGTTTGCAGTGAAGGGCCGACAAGAGCTACGGTCGCGAGTGCGAACATCACGGTTGGGAACGACCGGACCGTATCGAATATCAGCAAGATAACCTTATCCAACCAGCGCGGACCGAATCCTGCCAGCATACCCAGCACAATGCCACAAACCAATGCTATGCCAATCGCTACCAGTGCCACACCGAGTGCCACCTGGCCACCGTACAACACTCGGGAGAAAAGATCCCGGCCCAACTGGTCGGTGCCCAGCAGATGGGTTGCCGAGGGCGGTTGCAATCGATCCGGTATATTCAGAGCGATCGGATCGTACGGCGCAATGATTCCGGCCAGGAGGGCACTGCTGACGATGAGTGTGACCAGCAGCAATCCGAACAGGCCAGTCGGCTCCCTGATTACCCTGCGAAGTGCAACAATCATAACTTTGACCGGGTTCGTGGGTCCAGCCAGGCATTGACCAGATCGGAGATTGTGGTGCTGACGACAAAAAGAATCGTGCTGACCAGTACCGATCCCATCACCACCGGATAATTTCGGGTGATCACGGAGTCATAGATTAATTTGCCGATACCGGGACGAGAGAAGACAATTTCGGTCAGGAGCGCGGCTGACAGCAAAAACCCCATACCGACACCGATAACGGAAACTGTCGGCAGGATCGCCAGTTTCAACGCGTAATGGTAGATGACTCTTGTTTCAGACAGCCCGAAAGCGCGAGCTGTTCGTATATGACTTTCTTCCATGACTTCCAGCATTGATGCACGCACCAATCTCGCGAGATAGCCTACCCACGCCAATCCGATCGAGAACACCGGCAGTACGAGATGCATTGCCTGATCCAGCAGATCGCCTTTATCACCGGCACCGACTGAGGGAAACCACTGAAGTGCTACAGCGAATATCAGCAGTGCATAGAGTGCGACAACAAAAGATGGAGCTGTGATGAACGAAACGGAAATGATGCCGCTGATGCGATCAAACAGGGTGTTTCGATGCAGAGCGGAGTAGCACCCCAACGGTATTCCGATCAATCCAGCGAAAATGATTGCGCAAATGATTAGCCACAAAGTGTAGGGCAGTTGTCCCATGACGATTTCGACAACAGGACGATTGGTGATGACATCCATTCCCAGGTCACCGCGCAGCAGGTTGGTGAAAAAGCGCATGATCTGCACTGGAAACGGCAGGTCCAAGCCAAGGCGCGCTGACATGGCGGCGATCAGTTCGGGTGTCGCTCTCGGTCCCAAAACGATTCGTGCGGGGTCGCCGGGAATCAAATGTATCATACAGAAAAGCAGCGCCACGGCCAGCAGGACGATGACAATTCCCAAGCCAACTCGCTTCAAAATGTATAGTAGCAAAGAGACCTCGCTGAGTTTCCAGTGGTGGAACCGCCCGAAAACCGACGTGAAAAAGAAACATTTATACAACGTAACGAGTATCGAACACAATCCAATAAGGCTGTCGGACGGTGTCCATCTTTCCGCGCGTATCTGGCTTCCTTGTCACGTCAACAATAATCCTGCGGCGGCGATTCTCGAGTACATTCCCTATCGTAAACGAGATATGGTTCGAGTCCGAGACGAGCGTAATCATGTCTTTTTCGCACAGCATGGCTTTGCTTCGGTTCGTGTCGATATGCGCGGTTCAGGAGATTCTGAAGGCTACATGGAGGACATGTACGGTATTCGCGAACTATCCGATGCCAAGGAAGTGATTGAATGGATTGCGATACAGCCTTGGTGCAATGGGCAAGTCGGTATGATGGGAACCTCCTGGGGCGGTACCAGTAGCCTGCAGACTGCGATTGATAAACCGAAAGGACTGAAAGCCATCATCGCCGTGTGTGCGACCGATAATCGGTTTGAAGACGATATCCATTTCATGGGTGGTTGTGTACTGACAGATACCGTGGAATGGGCGGCGACTCTGCCGGCTATCCTGGCAAGCCCGCCGGATCCTGAAAATCTTGGCCAAAATTGGAGAGAGATTTGGATGCAACGTCTGGAAAAATCACGGTTTCCGGGCGAAAACTGGCTTAGGCATCAAATTTTCGATGATTACTGGCAACATGGCTCGGTGAGTCAGGCAGACAAGCCATTTGAATGTCCCGTATTACTGGTTGGTGGTTGGCGCGATCGTTATAGCAATACCGTGATCAATTGTCTCAATCGAGATATCTCAAACTGCTGGGGAATTGTCGGCCCCTGGGGACATCACTATCCGGACCAGGCTAGTCCCGGTCCCGGAATTTCATTCCAGAAAGCTGCTACGAGGTGGTGGAACCATTGGTTGAACGGCGTTGAGAATGGTGTTCCGCAAGATCCGAAACTGACAGTTTGGGTCGGCAGTTACGATGAACCTCAAGACAGAGTTGACCGATCTTCCGGCTATTGGACAGCGCTGCAAGATTGGCCGTGTACAGAGAACAAGACACAAACCTATTATTTCGTCGATCGGTCCTTGCAGTCTGATCCTGTCGATATGAACTTGTCGGAAGTTATTCCGGTAGATCCGACTGTGGGTATGGCCGCAGGCGATACCGGCTATTTTGGGCGAGTTGGCGGGTTGCCTCTGGATCAGCAGATTGACGGTGAACGATCGCTTGTTTTCGAAACCGACCCGATCGATGAGCCTATTGTTTTGCTGGGTTCCGTGCAGCTTGATCTGTCAATTGCAAGAGATCGGCGAAACACCCAGATTGCTGTGAGGATTTGCGACGTGGCGCCAGATGGTAAAGTAGCTCAGGTGGGCCTTGCGATTCGGAACCTTGCTTTAGTTGATGACTTGAAAACACCGCTTCAGTATAGCGAGAACGATGCCTATTCCTACATAATCAAATTTCCGAACAAAGCCTATCGATTCGAGGCGGACCATCGTTTGAGGATCTCGATATCCGGTTCATACTGGCCGCTGGTTTGGCCATCACCGAATTTCTCTCGATTAACGTTGTATCCTGACAGGTGCTTGCTAAGTATTCCAATCTTTCCGTTGGAATTCGCGACAGATGGAAAACTACCGGAAGCGGAGTCAATGCATTCCTTGACTGACAATCACGTGATAGTGGCGGATCCGGTAATTGAAAGGCGAATTGAGGTGGATTCAAATGGCCGATCTCGGTTGGACAGCTGGAGGCAACCGAAGAGAGTCATAAAGTTTGAGGAAATCAATCTGGAATTCGGTACGGAGACAGATGCGCTACACACAATCCAAACAGACGATTTGACGAGCGCGAAAAGTGAATTTACGCATCAATTAAATTTCTGCCGTAACGAATGGATCGTTGAAGTCAGTAGTAAAGCCGAGTTGACTTCAACTGAAGAGTCATTCAGATTACGGGGAATTCTTAAGATAAGGGAGAATGGGAATCTAATTTTTTCTAGAGAATGGAATTCGGTTGTGCCCCGAAAGTACGGGTAACTAGCGTGTTGACATCAATTCCGAGTCTGTTATATATGCAAATAGAGTTCGATATGATTGATGATTCGGTATTGTTCCCGCTACAATAGATTAAACTTGGAAATTGTAGTCGGCTTGAGAACGGATTAACTCAATTTGATCATTATTGGTTATAGAAATATCAATTGAAACAATAATATAAGAAAATATTTCATCAATATGTTGAATTAGAATTTTTGGTGGCAATGTAAGAGCATAGTGGTGGTCCCACCTACCGAATATAGATGTGGAAGAAAGGTTCACGTCGAATAAAAAAATAATTGGACATTACCTTTCGGACGAGTCGGGAAAATGCAGGTGAGATCCAGCAGAAAAATCCGTCGAATCGCGCTCACCACTGAATATATCGATAATCAACTTTTTCAATCGATTCGCTGAGTGTGTCGATGGGGTATAGGACAAAGCTCCAGGGAAATTGCATGAAAATTGATGACCTCAACATTCTTGTCCAGAAGGGTGAGGGAACGACTCTTGAGTTCAAGGAGAACTTCTCACCATCTATTTCGCGAGAACTTGTCGCGCTTGCTAACACCATTGGGGGAAAGATTCTTTTGGGTGTGAGCGATGATGGTGAAGTAATCGGTGTACAAGACTCCAACACTCTACGTGCACAAATTCAAGATATAGCCCGTAACTGTGATCCACCCGTAAAGATTCGAGAGGAGTTTGTTGATAGAGTATTTGTAGTCAATGTAAGAGAAAGCGAATCTAAACCAGTGCAATGTAGCGATGGTTTTTTCTGGCGTCAGGGTGCTGTGACACAGAAACTAAGACGCGACGAGATCCGTGAATTCTTTCGTTTTGAGGGTGCTATCCGATTTGATTTGACACCTTGTCCCCGGTTTAACTATCCAGAAGACTTCGACCGCGAGAAGTTTGATGCTTGGCTTGATCTTTCTGGGATAACGGGTCAGCCGAAGGTTGAAGATGTGCTTGTTAACACTGATGTTGCTGAACGAGTGGAGAGTGGATTGCTATTCCGCAATGCAGGAGTACTCTTCTTTGCCAAGAATGTTCGCCGTTTCTTTCCGGAGGCCTATATCACCTGTCTATTGGCAAAAGGAACCAACAAGGCTCACATCTTGGACCGCAAGGATTTTGATGGTGGAATCGTGAGTGACGTTGAGAGTGCACTTCATTTCATTGAACGAAATACTCGTACGGCTTACCGCATCGAAGGTTTGATTCGCGAGAATATACCTGAATTCCCTATGCAAGCCCTGCGAGAAGCGATTACGAATTCTGTCATGCATCGCGATTGGTACTTTGAAGGTGCGAATATCTTCGTTGAGATTTACACCGACCGTATCGAGGTCGTTAGTCCTGGCGGCTTACCTCGCGGCCTGGCACTTAGCGACCTTGGCAGCAAGAGTGTTCGCCGCAACGCGTTAATTGCTGACCTGCTTCATCGTATCTCTTTCATTGAGAAGGCTGGCACTGGCATACGTCGTATTCGTGACGAAGCGCGCGCACAGGGTTGCCCCGAACCTGAATTTGACGTTAACGGCTTTTTCACCGCGACTTTCCGGCCGAACCCTGCGGTTAAGGAGGGGGCTAAAGGATATTCAGGAGAGCAAACTACCCCGCAAGAAACCCCAGAAACCATGGAAGAAAATGTGGATACCCCGCAAGAAACCCCGCAAGAAACCCCGCAAGAAACCCCAGAAACCATGGAAGAAAATGTGGATACCCCGCAAGAAATCCTTGAAAAACCGAATCGGGTAACCAAAGAAGTCCAGTTGTTGCAGGCAATTTCAAGCGAAATGACTAGAAAGGACATTCAAATTGCACTTGGATTAAAAGATGTTGAACACTTTCGCAAAACATATTTGTTGCCTGCAATTCAGGCTGGTTTAATTGAAATGGCATTCCCTGACAACCCCCGTCACAGGAACCAGCGATATCGTCTGACGAAAAAAGGACAAGAAGTCCTCAAAATTCACCGCGAAAATTAACAGATGGAACGATTGGGAACCTATCCGGTCTTTTAAATTCAAAAATTAGATACTGATTGGTTATTGTCAGACGGACTGTTTTTATCTTTGCACACTCCGCGTGCACATTGATTAAGTCAATCTATAAATAATTGGCGTCTGAAAAAATCATGCTCCTGAGATCGCACAGGTGACCGATTCACCAACCATAGTGTTAATTCTTGACAGCGATTCCGTTTACACATCAGTTACATTACTGCCAGAACGAATGGACTACCGTTGCGGACAGCAGCAAAGCGGAGTTGACTACAACTGAAGAGTTGTTCAGATTACGGGGTTGTCTTGAGGTGAAGGAAAATGGAAAGCTGATATTTTCTCGTCAGTGGAGTCCTACGATTCCCCGTAAATTTTGCTCAACAGAGGATGAAATTCGGTAATGCCAATACTTGGTTTAAGTTGGTTTTTACCAATTTGATTCTGATAATGTGGTTTAATTCGTAGGGCTAATTTCGTAAATAAAATAAATCTACTTGAATACGGAGACTAAATTATGAATAAACGTCATCTTCTGACTTCGCAAAGCAGAAGGGATTTTCTAAAAACTACCGGAGCCTTGGGCGTTGCTGCCGCTGCTGGCAGTATGAGTCAGATTGTCTACGCTCAGGATAAGACGATTCTCAAGGTTCGTGCTTACTCTGATATGAGGAGTCTGGACCCCGCTCACTCAGTTGGTGTTGTCGATGAAGAAATTCATAGCAGTATTTACAGC
Organism: Arenicellales bacterium; assembly: GCA_963666625.1. GTDB lineage: Bacteria > Pseudomonadota > Gammaproteobacteria > Arenicellales > JAJDZL01 > JAJDZL01. The sequence goes on along the minus strand of OY762925.1, from coordinate 494,291 downwards.
AAACTGATCCAATACAAGCCTGGACGCGAATGGGGCTGGCAACTGGATGCCGCGGAATCGATCAGTCAACTGGACGATACAAGGATCGCTTTCAAGCTGAAGCCGGGAATCATGTTTACAAACGGTTACGGCGAAATGACCGCGGAGGATGTCAAGTATTCGTATGAGCGTATTCTTGATCCGGAAGTCGCTTCTACCAATACACCCGACTGGGGTACCCTGAAGGAGGTGACCGTAGAAGGCAAGTATGAGGGTACGATCGTATTCAATGAGCCCTATCCTCCTGCCTGGACAATAGCGATGCCATATATTGTCGGAAACATTATCAGTAAGGACGCCTGGGAAGAAGCAGGCGGAAAAGTTGATACAACAACACCGTGTGGTTCCGGGCCTTACAGTCATCACGAATGGCAACCCAAGCAGAAGACGATACTGGTTCGCAATCCGGAATGGTATGGCGGCAGTGCGCCTTTCGACGAAATTCATATTCTTCCGATTGACGATGAAAACTCAGCTCAAATCGCCTTTGAAGCCGGTGATCTCGACTATACCAGGATAGCGCTCAGTTCAGTTGCGAGTCTAAAGGCATCTCCACCGGAAAACTCTACAGTAGCGGAGTATCCTTCGCTCTACTATGTGTGGGTTGGAATGAACGTTGAAAATGAATCCATGTCGAATGAGAATCTGCGAAAAGCCGTTCAGCATTGCATTGACGTACCTTCCATTCTTGAGGCTTCGTATTTCGGTGCCGCCGAAGCGGCGACTGGAATCATTGCCCCGGGACTATTGGGACATCGTCCACAAGCCATGGTTCCACCGCAGGCCAACATCGAGAAGGCGAAGGAATTCCTCGCGATGGCCGGTATGGAAGGGGGAGCGAAAGTGACTTTGGATATTCTGAACAAAGCCGCCAACGTCACCACAGCCCAGGTCATTCAGGCCACATGTGCTCAAGCGGGTATTGAGGTTGAAGTCAATCTTCACGAATCCGGTGCATTTTGGTCATTAGGCGATCATAGTGCCGGCGAACAGTACAAGAATATTCAGTTGATTCTGAACCGTTATTCGATGGGACCTGATCCTTCCTACGCAACCGCGTGGTTTGTGACGAGCCAGAAGGGAATTTGGAACTGGGAACGATTCAGTAACGAGGAGTTTGACAGTCTTGAATCCATGGCCAAAGCGGAGACTGATACAGCGAAGCGAGGTGAGATGTATCAGAGACTGCAGGACTTGATGGAGGAAAGCGGAGCATATCGTTTCATCACGCACGAAGCGACACCTGTGATTTATCGAAATTCGGTAACACCGGCATTTCGACCGGACGGTCTCCCGCTGCTTCGCTATTTCACCCCGGCATAAGTCTGTCGTCTATCAATTCAAATCACACATAATGGAAGATTGGTGAGAAGATTTTCTCACCAATCTTCCTCTCACTCGAATACATACGGATTGGAGCATTCAAAGAACTTTTGAATTCGATTGTCCATTGAACTTCATATCATAGTGTCTTGCAATCATTGATCCGTAGACATTTCGCATTTCCCTATAGGTGCTGATTGGAATACGGAACAGCCCACCATCAACAGGATTCAAGCAAGTTCAGAGCTCGAAGTCTCCGAATTCGGAATTTTGCTTGTAATTGAAATCCGCCAGTAAATGTTGGAGTACAGTGGATTGATACAGCAATGGTCACTTAAGTAAGAGTAATGCCATTTCAATCACGTGCATGACTTGAGTCGATGAAGAGGAATGATTGGATTCCTTTGAACTTGATTATCTAATTCCTGACTATTAACATATTGGAGAGAAAAAATCGGTATCAATAAAATTTGGGCGAGATGCAAACAGACACGAATTCGCACCAGAAATCGGTTTGGAGGATACTATTATGATGACCGAAAAACAGGGAAACTACCGGCGCCTGTATAGAAGCCGGATTGCCGGTTGGTACAACGGTCCGGTTCACGTTTTCATCATATATGCCATTGGACTGACAGCGATCTGGCTGTATGTCCAGCATCTTGAGAACGTGCGGTGGTGGGAGTGGGCAACAATCCCGGTGTTTCTGGTGGCATGTAATATTTTTGAATGGTATCTGCATCTAAAGGTCATGCATCGTCCACAGAAGTTTTCAGGCTTGAAAGCGATCTACAAGCGCCATACTTTGCAACATCACCAGTTTTTCACAGATAGTGAGATGCGTTTTCGAGATCAGAAAGACTGGCGCGTGACGTTCTTCCCGCCATATGCACTAGTCATCTTCATTCTCATCTCGATACCGGGCGCTCTGATTCTGAACTTGATTGCCACCACCAATATCGCGTGGTTGTTCATGTGTACGACTACTGGTATCTATATCACATACGAATTCATGCATTTTTGCTGCCATGTCGATGAGAACTGGTTCGTGCGGAATATGCCTTTGGTCAATACTATCAGACGCCATCACACTGCGCATCATAACGCCAGGTTGATGATGGAAGTAAACATGAACCTTACATTCCCGATCGCGGACTGGATGTTCGGAACTTCCGATCTTGACCGAGGATTACTTGGACACTTGTTCAATGGCTATAGTGACAAGCACCTGAAAAAGAACCTGAAAGGACAGCCGATAAGGCCGGATGTGGCGGCATCCACACCTTTGGGCTCTGAAGCGTGATTCATAGTGCCGGTCCACATTAAACTCATGGTATCCGGTCTGACTCTGGCGGCAGGAATCGGCTACTACTTCTTCGAAAATGCAATTGGGGATCCGCAACTGGCATATGTCGGCGGCGGGTTGTCCATTTTCATGGTTGTCGCGATGTGGGTGTTTCCTGAAACAGGAAACAAGAAATAAAACTTTCTACATCTGAATCTGGTGCAACCAAGTGTCCGCCGATCAATCGAAACGAACCATCAGCGAGATTCGGGATTCCAAGCATACCGGCGAGAAAATGGTGTACATGTCGGTTCCCGACTACACCTCGGCACAGTGGGCTGAGATGGCAGGTGTGGATGTCGCGGTGGTAGGGGACAGTCTGGCGATGATCGCACACGGCCATCCCAATACCATTCCGGCAACCATGGATATGATGATCATGCACTCCATGGCAGTTCGAAAAGGTGCGTCGAATACTTTCGTTCTGGGCTGCATGCCATACCAGAGCTACAACACGCTTGACCGGGCATTGCTGAATGCCACCAGGTTCATGCAGGTTGCGGGTTGTGATGCTGTCAAGCCGCAGGGTGGCAAGAGTCAGGCACATATACTCAAGGCACTCGTTGATGCGGGAATTCCGACTGCTTCACACATCGGCTTGACACCCCATACGGTTGCCATGTTCGGTGGATTTCGCATTCAGGGAAGAACAGCAGAAAGTGCCATGAAGATACTTGAAGATGCTTTCGCCATACAGGACGCAGGATGTTTTATGTTGGAATTTGAGGCGGTTCCGGCAAAAATTGCTGAAGTCATATCAAGTCAACTTGAAATTCCGACAATCGGCATCGGTGCTGGTGCCGGTACAGATGGGCAGATTCTGCTTTGCTATGACCTTTTGGGGGTATTCACAGACTTCAAACCAAAGTTCACCAAGCGATTTGCTGCATTGACAGAGGTTGCGGTGACAGGTATCCGACAGTATGTCAAGGAAGTCAAGGAAGGGACATTTCCGGATGACGACCACAGTTATGCAACTCCACAGGACGAATACGAAAAATTTCTCTCGATGGTAGAGAATCGCAAGCAGGTTTAGTTCGTTTTAAATCGATGAGTTGAGGTTGTCGAATCGGGTCCTATGATCGCCAGTGAGAAAAATCACGTTTACCGGGGCGACCGTACAATTGACGGGATCATGGTTACGGTGGATGGAGAACCTCTGGATGAGCGGTACGATATCTGCCAGTTCACTGCACTTGGGTTTGAGTGGACTTATCTTGGTAATTCGCCACAACAACTGGCTCTGGCAATGCTTGCCCATCATCTGGAAGACGATCAAAAAGCGCTGGAACTTTCGGAAGTGTTCATGAAGGAGGTGATTGCTGATCTGGACAATGAATGGGAAATGACCAGTTCCGACATCGATGCCACAATGGTATCGATCGGTACATGAATAATTGTCAGCAAAAATCCTGCAACAGGGAATCGGGACAATGGATTGAATTTACCGGTTTAGAGAACAGTTCAAATCTTTGTTCCCGGTATCTGAGTCTCTTGCGACTTTATCAAAATCGAGTGACAGAAAACATAGTTTGATTCCTGTGTCTCGTTGGTGTGTGAGTTTTCACAAACTTAGATTTATGTGATGAAAATGCTGAAGGATTCAAAGTACAAATTTCAATCCACTCTTAACCATAGAGTTACAAGTAGGAGAGACCAATATTAAAGCAGCAGTATTTCGAAATCCGCACCAGCCACTGACCATCGAACAGGTTGATATCTCCTATCCAAAGTCGCGGGAAGTGTTGATTCGTACTGCGGCCGTTGGAGTTTGTCATTCAGATTTACACTACATTGACGGTTACTATGCCACTCCGGTACCGACTGTACTTGGGCATGAGGCGGCAGGCATCGTGGAAAAAGTCGGCTCAGAGGTGGACTATGTCCAACCTGGTGATCACGTAATAACCTGTCTCTCGGTATTCTGTGGTTACTGTGAGTTTTGTGTAACCGGCCGGCCGTTCAGTTGCGTTAACCCGAAAACTGCACGAGCAGACGATGAGCCGCCTCGTTTGTCGCAAAACGGTGAAATAATCCACCAGTTTTATGACCTGTCTTCATTCGCTGAACAGATGCTCATACACGAACATGCCCTGGTAAAGATCCGAAAAGATATGCCGCTCGATCGGGCCGCGCTAATTGGGTGTGCGGTAACCACAGGTGTCGGTGCTGTAGTCAACACTGCGGACATCGAAATCGGTGCAACTGTTGCTGTAATCGGATGTGGTGGAGTCGGACTCAGTGCGATCAATGGCGCTGCGATTGCAGGTGCAGGGCGGATTATCGCTATTGATGTCGTGGACTCGAAACTTGAGGTCGCCCGGCGGTTCGGTGCGACCGATACCATAAACAGTGTTGTCTGTGACCCGGTTGAAACGGTGAGGGAGTTGTCATCGGGCGGGGTTGAGTACTCTTTTGAAGCGTTGGGCAAGAAAAGAACCAGCGAGCAGGCATTTGAAATGTTGCGCCAGTCTGGCGTCGCGACAATTGTCGGAATGGTTCCGGAGGGCCAGATGATCGAAATCGAAGGTGCTGAGCTGACCAACGATAAGCGACTGCAGGGATCGAATATGGGATCGAACCGATTCCGCGTTGACATGCCGAGATACGTAGATTTTTACCTCCGTGGACAATTGAAATTGGATGATATGATTTCAAAACGTATCGCACTTGAGAACATCAACGAGGCTTTTGAAGACATGAAGCAGGGTGAAGTCGTTCGTTCAGTAATTGTTTTCGACTAGGGATGATCGAAAGAGAAGCGTTATCCTCGATCGCTACGTATAAACAGGGTTAGCAGGTTTGCGCTTTCGGTCACGCGCAAATCAGTGAATTACGACTCGGTTGTTTCGATACATGTTCCTCGGCCTTTTGTTCGGGTCACGAAAACCAACCGATAACATAATCTCTTTCTACGATATTGGGTGATAGACCTGTTTTGTCAGCAACAGCCATTATTTCTTCCCTGCTAATCATTTTGTCTTTTCTCCAGGTACGAAGAGATTCCAGCGAGTTATCAATCGGTTGGTATTAGCTCTTTTGTCGAGTGTGGCATAGCCCGAAGTTAAACGCTTCCGACAGGCATCGACAAATGAGGAGTCAAACTCAAGAGATTCTGCAAAATAACCTAATTTCTTGAATAGCGCACCGTTGTTAGCTCGAATAGCGTAGTCCAATAAGGTATTGAGGTCACTTGACTTGTTGTAAATTCGTATGAATTCATTCAAACAATCTGTTACATGCTGCAAGCCTGCACCCAAGTACAAGTCGTTAATACAGTCCAACAGTGTTTTATATGGGTCTGAAATATTTACTTTCGTATTTTCGTGCCAAATCGAATGAGTGCCAAAAAAGTATTTTTCCGGAACGTACTTGATATAGAAATTCACACCTTGGTGATTAGTTTCACCGTAGTGCACCCGCTTATGCGTTAACACGCAAATTGACCTGAATATCTGTTCAGTCAGGTCCCAGTATTCCAGTGCGCTCCAACCACCGATGTAGCCCGGTGCGTACAGTTCCGGCACCAACACCCAAGGGTTATCAAGCACCTGTGTTTGCCGTAATGCTGTTGGTTGAACAGGAACATACAAGCCATGCGCGACGCGTCTGATTACGCCTTGTTGATGCCATCCCGCTAGTATTCTGGACGCGTGTTGTCGATCAACATCAAAAACTTGCATGGCATCAGATGCACGGATTGTGCCGGATGTTGCATGTAGTAATGCTGCCAAACGTTGCTGTCTCTTTGAAGGTCGGATAGTCATTGCACTATATCTGACTACAGAAAAATAACATTTATTAAGAATATCATGTTTTTTGGTATATTACTATAATAAATTACATAAAACGGAAAGGATAATTGGATAAAATGCAAAATAGTACAGTAGTAGAAATTTAGTCGAAAAGACTGAAGATTCACACCATGTCGCAATCATGGTAACGTCCGACGGCCTGCTATGTGTGGTTTCCTGACATTGCTCAATAACCCTTACTACCGTGAATTTAATAGAGATCCGTGAATTGGTAGATCTCAAGGCGTTTTCCAGAACAATATAGACGAGTCCGATGTTAATTTGCACGTTTAATTAGTGTAAATAAATACGAATCAAAATTAACTTTATAAAACAATAAAATAATATCTATTTTAGAAGAAATTAGAATAATAATATAAAATTACACGAAAGTAATTTATGGTTTTAGCAGAAGCAAAATCATAACTCGGTTGCAATTCTCCCGAATTCCCGATCAGTGATGATATTTTTCCTTATGTCTGAGTCCGCTATACGAAATAAAAATCAGTTTTTCCCCCGTCTGATGACATCCAGGATTCGAGATGCGATGATGGACACACCAGTCGTATGTGTGCTCGGAGCCAGACAGTGCGGCAAAACATCACTGATTAGGCACATGTTTGCAGAACGTCCGTATGTAGACCTGGACAATTACAGTGAGTTCTTGATGGCTTCGGAAGACCCTGACGAATATATTCAGCGATTGCCCGACCATGTCTCAATTGATGAAGTTCAAAAAGTCCCAGAACTGATCGGCCCGATCAGAGTCTCTGTCGACCAGAACCGTCAGTCAGGACGGTTTATCTTGACGGGTTCGGTAAACTTGCTTCTCATACCACGCCTGACGCAAACTCTCGCAGGTAGAATGGAAATTATCGATCTTCAGCCACTGACCGAATCCGAAAAATGCGAGTCAAATGGAAGCTTCCTGCTTGATCTGCTGGGTGGGAAAGTTGAACCGAAGTTCGAATCCCGACGAACAGTGATATCAGAACAAATGCTTGAGGAAACAATTATCTCAGGTGGGTATGCTGAGCCATTGCAGCGCGATATCCTTCGTGGGAGACAGTGGAGAAGGAACTATCTGCGTGATATTGCGGAGAGGGAAGTTCCTGAGACATTCACAATCAGGAATCCCGGACTGCTGTCTCGGCTGATGGAATTGCTTGCCTGGCGAACCGGAAGTCTGTTGAATATCAGTGAATTGTCGAGTTCATTCGCGGTTCATCGAAAGACAGTGGAGCAGTATCTGGCTTATCTTGAACGAGTGTATCTGGTGCGCAGACTTCCTGCCTGGCATTCCAATACGACCAAGCGCTTGATCAAGTCCCCAAAAATCCATTATGTGGATTGCGGGCTCGCCGCGACACTGATCGATTTCCCTATGGACAACTCGGAAATGAACCGAATGTACATGGGTCATTTATGTGAGTCATTCGTTGTTCAACAGATTATTGCCCAAGCAGGATGGACCGATCCTACACTGCGTTTTTGGCACTATCGAGATAACGATCAGGTTGAGGTCGATTTAGTCATGACGCTTGGAAACAAGGTCTGGGGATTTGAAATCAAAACCAAGACGTCAGTGAATTCGCGAGATGCTGCCGGATTGACCAAACTCGCCAACCAATGCGGTGAAAACTTTCAAACAGGTATCCTGTTCTACAGCGGAAGCGATATTTTCTCGTTGGCAAAAGGTAAAATTTTGGCTGTACCGATTTCTGAACTCTGGATGCGATAGACTGTTTCACTTTTGTGAGTGCGACTTGATCGTATATCAAGCATAAGGAATGCATATGCTTATGATTTCGGCGACTAAAGGAGAAATACTTGTGTGAACAAAAAAACAACAGTGGGAACCCAGGTAGTTGTCTTCGGACCGCTCTGATACTGGAAACGGCAACGTTGTGTGGTCATGACGCGAAATAATCGGTATCGTCCCAGATGTATTTCGATTGACCTTGAGGTAGGCAAAAATGACGGTCGTATACACGCCATAGGGGCGATTCGCGCAGATTCGGACAGACGTTACCTACATTCCGGTCGAGTAACGAAAAGAGAGTACGCTGCCCTCGACAGACTGGCGGATGGTGCTGAATTCGTTTTAGGTCACAACATTATAGAATTTGATCTTCCTCATCTTGAAAGTGCAAAGCCTGATTTACGACTGTTACAGCTGCCAGTTATAGACACACTCCGCCTGAATCCGCTGGCGTTTCCTCGTAATCCTTACCATGGTCTGATCAAGCACCATAAGGACGCTGGACTTCGACGTGTGCAGCGAAATAATCCGGAACTTGACGCTGGATTATCACTGGAAGTTTTTCGGTCCCAGCATGAGGAATTAAAAAAAGTTTCGTCCGATCTGCTGGTTGCTTGGCACTGGCTGACAACCCCCAATTTTGAGAGCGTTGATAAAGCACTCGATGAATTCTTCGCGGAATTGCGTCAATCTCCGCGCCCTTCCGATGAACATGCCCGAATCGCTATCAGAGATTGTCTCAAAGGTGAGACATGCGCGACCGAAGGAGGGAAAATAACATTCGACTCTCGCGGACACGGGTGGTCGCTTGCTTATGCGCTGGCGTGGCTTTCGGTTGCCGGAGGCAATTCGGTAATGCCTCCCTGGGTACGTCATCAGTTTCCCGAAGCAGGACTGCTGGTTCGACGGCTAAGAGATAAAGCTTGCTCAAACCCCGCTTGCAGCTGGTGTCGCGAACGGCATGACGCGAAGAAGGAACTGAAACGCTGGTTCGGTTTCGATGATTTTCGCGCCACGCCGCGCCACGTTGACGGTCGTCGTATGCAACAAGCCATTGTCGTAGAGGCAATGGCAGGAAATCATGTGCTCGGAATCCTGCCGACCGGTACTGGAAAATCTCTGTGCTACCAGATTCCCGCACTTTCCCGGTACAACAAGACAGGAGCGCTGGCGGTGGTCATCTCACCGCTCGTGGCGCTAATGGCCGATCAGGTTACAGGACTGGAGAATCGCGGAATCAGCAGTTGCGTAGCAATCAACGGACTGTTGTCCATGCCTGAAAGAAGTGATGCGCTCGACAAGGTGAGGTTGGGAGATACAGGCATTTTACTGGTCGCTCCGGAACAGCTTCGTTCCCGTTCCGTGCGACGGGTTCTCGATCAGCGGGAAATCGGCGCTTGGGTCCTGGATGAAGCACACTGCCTTTCTCGATGGGGCCATGACTTTCGCCCGGACTATCTCTACATCGGACGGTACATCCGTGAGAGGACGGGTAAAGAACCTGTGCCACCAATTTTGTGTCTTACCGCTACAGCCAATCTGAATGTGATCGACGAAATTGTCTGGTATTTTGAAGATGAGCTCAATATCAAATTGAAAGTTTTCAATGGCGGAAGCGAACGTACGAATCTTGTTTACGAAATAGTTCCGACTTCGGAAACGGAGAAATTCAACCTGATCCATGAGTTGCTGGAATTCAATCTACCGCCGGGTCAATCGGGAGGGGCGATTGTTTACTGCGCGACCCGTCGACTCACCGAGGAAATCGCTGAGTATCTTCGACACAAAGACATAATTGCAGATCACTTTCACGCCGGTTTGCAGCCGGAAATCAAAAAAGATGTACAGCGAAGATTCATCAAAGGTGAGTCGCGTGCGATAGTGGCGACTAACGCATTCGGTATGGGAATCGACAAGCCGGATGTGAGATTGGTAATCCATGCTGATATTCCGGGTTCCTTGGAAAACTACTTCCAGGAAGCTGGACGCGCTGGACGCGACGGGGAAATTGCAAAATGCATACTTCTCTATGACTCAAAAGATGTTGAGCGTCAGTTCGGAATGTCGGCAAGATCGCGGCTCAGTCGTGTCGAGATAGCAGCGGTACTGAGAGCGTTGCGTAATCTGGACCGGAAAAAACGTTCAAGGGGCGAAGTGATAGCGACCTCAGGCGAAATACTCGTTGAAGACGAGGATCAGGCATTCGAACGCGATTCTGCGACAGATGACAATCGAGTGCGAACCGCCATCACCTGGCTCGAAAAGTCTGATTTGCTGACCAGGGAAGAAAATGTAGTCAATGTATTTCCCTCATCTCTTCGGGTAAACCAGATTGAAGAGGCAAAGAAGCGGCTTGATCGCTCCAAAATCAACGAAGCCTATCGCAATCAGCTGCTGCTGATTGCGACGGAACTGATCAATGCCGATGCCGACGAGGGGATTACTACCGATGAACTGGTAGCGGTGACAGGTCTGAGTGCTGAAGGTGTTCGCAATGCCCTGTATACACTTGAGCAGTTCGGGATTGCCAGTAACGATACGGTGCTGACCGCTTATGTCCATGACGGAGTAGAGCATTCCTCAAAAAATCGTTTGCAGGAGGCGAGTCAGTTGGAAAGTGAACTGATAGCCCACATGCGCGAGACAGCACCCGATATGGGGGTCGGTGAATCATCGATATTTCATTTGCGGGCAGCGTCCCAAGAACTTAGAAACAGAGGATTGGTCGATCCGCTACCGGCCAGAATACTGCGAATCATCCGTAGCATCGCTTACGACGGACGGGGCGAAGACGATGGTGCATCGGGTAGCATAACACTACGTAACCGCGATGCGGAAACTGTGCATGTGACATTGCGTCGCGAATGGGAAATGCTGGACCAAATTGCAAGAAAGAGAAGGGATGCGGCTGGATGTCTGCTAGCGCATTTACTGAAAAAGTTGCCTTCAGGAAGTCGGGGCATTGGGTTACTTGCAGAGACCACAATCGGTGAGTTACTGGAAGTGATCAGATCGGATATTGATTTGATGCCAAATGTGAAGCGACCTGAGAAACTTCTGGATCGCGCACTTTTGTGGCTTCACGAACAAGAGGTGATCATTCTCAATAAAGGGCTGGTTATTTTCCGTCCTGCCATGCTGGTCCGGTTGGAACAACAGCAACGAAGACGTGGATTTTCCAACGCAGACTTCAAACCGCTTGCCGACTACTACAAAGGTAAAGTTTTTCAAATTCACGTCATGGTGGAATTTGCAAAACAAGGTCTGGAAAAGATAGCCAATGCAAACCGGTTAGCCCAGGAATACTTCGAAATGAAGTCGGACGAATTTTTCGCCCGTTGGTTTTCGGGTCGAGAAGTAGAGATTGGCCGAGAAACAACACCGGAATCTTGGCGATCCATAGTCGAGATTCTGAAGAATCCTGTCCAGCAGAGAATCGTAGCTGACGCTCGAGAGCAGACTAACGTACTTGTGCTTGCAGGTCCCGGATCCGGCAAGACGCGCGTTCTTGTCCATCGTATCGCGTATCTGGTCCGGGCGAGAAGAGAAAATCCCCGTGGTATTTTGGCCCTGGTGTACAACCGGCATGCAGCTGTCGAAATTCGTCGCAGGCTTCGGGACCTGATAGGTGAAGATTCGATCGGTGTGACCATACTCACCTGCCACGCGCTTGCCATGCGTCTTGTAGGTGTTACTTTTGACAGCATGGAAGGGAATTCGGACGACAACAGGTTCCAAGAGGTGCTCCGTGACGCGGTCAAACTACTCCGCGGCAAGGATATGCCGACCAAGGCAGAAGCAGATGAACAACGGGAGCGCTTGCTGGCGGGATTTCGCTGGATTCTGGTCGATGAGTATCAGGATATAGGGTCGGACGAATATGAATTGATATCTGCATTGGCCGGACGGACACTTGGGGAAGACTCCCGCAAGCTCACATTGTTCGCCGTTGGCGATGATGATCAAAACATCTACGCCTTCAAAGGCGCATCGGTGGAATTCATTCGACGATTCGAGTCTGACTACAAATCCAAAGCAGCGTATTTGATTGCAAATTACCGTTCCACGTTCAATATTATTGAAGCGTCTAATGCTGTTATCGCCTCATCGAAAGATCGAATGAAAGTGGACTACCCGATTCAGATTGACCGAGTACGCAGAAGGGATGCTCATGGTGGTGAGTTTCAGCAGCTTGATCCGGTATCAAGAGGCCGAGTGCAAATTCTTCCCGTCAGAAACAGTCCGACCCGACAGGCACAGACGGTAGTTTCGGAACTGCAACGACTTAAGAAGCTAAATTCTGCCAACTGGTCGAGATGCGCAGTTATATCCAGGGAATGGTCATACTTGCATCCGGTTCGCGCGGTATGCGAAGCCCACAAAATTCCCGTGCAAATGGGCGACGAACAAATCCCCAGGTTTTTTCGTCTTCGGGAAACCCAGCAATTTATCGAATGGGCGCACGGACAAAAGTCAAAAATCCTTACCGCTGAATTGATGCGAGATTGGATGCGGAAACAACCATCAAATCGATGGTATCAGTTGATCCAGCAAAGCATAGACGAATTTGATCTGGAAACGTGTGGTGCTGAAATACCAGTAACACAATTTGTTGAATGGCTTGCTGAATGGGGTCAGGAGATCCGCCGTCGTCAACACGGTTTACTTTTGCTGACTGCACATCGGGCAAAAGGTCTTGAATTCGATCATGTAGTTGTGTTGGACGGAAGCTGGAACCGTGTCAGGAAAGACGAGGATGTGGATGCTTCGCGCCGTTTGTACTACGTTGCCATGACGCGCGCAAAGAAGACCCTTGCCCTCGCTGAATTCAATGACGGCAACCCGTTTCTACGCGAGTTACGTGGCAATTCTTCTGTATTTCGGAGAACCATGACAGACCTGCCTGATGCGATCCCTGCCTTGCACAGGCAATATGTCCAGCCAAGTCTAAATGAAGTGAATCTGGGCTTCGCCGGTCGTCGCGAGTCTCAACATCGTATTCACAGGACAATCTCTGAGTTGTCGCCGGGTGATCCGTTAGAGGTGCGGATCGACAAGAATAGCGGTATTTGGAATTTGCATAACCGCAAAGGAGAGGCCGTGGGACGTCTCGCGCAGATATTCAAGCCGCCAAATGGGATGCGTTGCATATCGGCGGAGGTTTATGCCATTGTTAAGTGGAGCACGGAACTATCACAGCTGGAATATCGCAGCTCGATGAAATGCGACTCGTGGGAAGTTGTTGTACCACGGTTGGTGTTTGAACCCGCAAGCAAGCCTGAGTAGTAATAATCATGTAACAGTACCTGAATCGCGCTTTAGAGGTGTCGCACGGGGGCTGAGGCTATGGGCAAATCATCTCCCAGTCGAAATGTAGGCATTTCAACCAAAACGGTGTGTCATAAACACATCAGTAGCCCTGTTCAGGACGTACCGGATTCTGCAATGGCTTACCCGACAGGAAAAGTCGAAGGTTGCGGAAAAACAGTCCTAGCGTCATCGGTACATAGGAATCCCCGTCATCAGCGGAAATGTGCGGTGTGATAATCAGGTTCTTGGTGTTCCAGAGTCGCGAATCGGGTTCGATTGGCTCGGGATCAAACACATCGAGTATAGCCGCGCCGAGTGTGCCTTCATCGAGTTTGTCACAAAGCGCATCATAATCCATAACTGTCTCACGTCCGATATTGATTATTCCGGCGGTGGTCTTCATCAGGTTGAGTCGCTCACGCGACATGAGGCCGCGGGTCTGAGGTGTATCAGGTGTCGCGATCAGCATGTAGTCGGCATCGGGCAGCACATCGTCAAGCTGGGCGGTCGTCACCACTCGGTCACATCCTTCCACCGGGTTGCCGGAACGGTTTACACCGATCACCTGTACCCCCAGTTGGCCGACCTTGCGAGCCGCTGAACCGCCAAGAGTACCTGTTCCCAAAACCACCAGTGTCTTGCCGGCGATTGGTGATGAGTAGAGCGAATCGTAAACCGCGTTCCGTTGATTGAAAACCACCTCGGGAATGTGTGAATGCAGCATCAAAACGGCCATCAGGCCGAATTCGCCAGCTTTGGCCGCATGCACACCCTTGTTATTGGTCAAAGTCACCTGTTCCGGTAGCCAGGTCAATGGCAGCAGATGCTCGACACCGGCGCCAATACAGTGAATCCAGCGTAGGCGGGGGGCAACACTGGTCAAAGTCGCAGTCGGTAAATCCCATGTCAGCAAGATATCCGTGTCGACCATGGAGGATGTAAAGTTGTCGGTTTCCCAGTCGATAAAGAATTCAACCTTACCGACAAGATCCGGAAAATCCGCAATCGCGGCATCGATTCGCTCACGCGATATGGTGAAGACTGCCTCACCCTCGGGAGTGTTGGGAAAGGAACCCGGTCGCCAACGGTTGTTCTTGACATGCACCTTCAACTGGGTCGACTCCGTTCAGTCAACGCCATGGGTTTCAAGTTCCTTCAGACGCCCAACTATTTCATCGTCGCGGTTCTCTTCATTCCAGTCCTCCACGGCGAACTGTAATTCCATCACTGCCGCACCGATGCGGCCCAGATACGCCTGATCATCCTCATCACTCCCGGGCGGCAGGGTCAAGACGGTGTCTTGTCCATAGGTTTTGACGAAACTTCCGGCCGATCTGGTTGGTTGGGGCGGTTCTATCTTGTTAGCCAGATCGCGAACATTTTTCCGCACTCGCCTGCGGTAAAGAGTGATACCACGGTCCGTCGGCATAAGGTTCTCACCCTTGTGAGTCGATATGCCGCCCATGCCCTCAACCGCCTCTGAATCCGCCGGAAAGCGCTTTCTTTCCTGAAGACTGCGATCAATTACCTCGCCTTGCTCAATCATCTCGTGGCCTTCCTTGGTGTTATATTGATGCGGATCCCAGCGATGGCCGAAATTGGCCCACGCGTAGACAACTGAATTCTCGTCATCCACCGGTACAACCCACCGAGTGAAACAGGAGCGGCCGAAATAGCACTGCTGTGTGCCATCCACAGCGAAAGCTGAACCGGCCTGAGTGAAGTTGGGGAGAATCAGTTCATTGACCCGTACCCACACATTATCACCAACGCGACGGGTCGCGGAGCCAAGGAAGTGGTTTTCGTGACGCTCGTAGAATTTCAGCACGCCATCAGCCTTCATGCCTTCTGAGAACTGGGGATGGCTGTTTCGACTGTGCAGGAAAGTCGTGTGAGTCGGGTCCAAGATTGCGTCCAGTATCTGAATCCAATTGCACCTGTACGGAGCCTTGTATACTGCACTGGTCATGCCCTCGTAGATGCATGCGTCATATACCGGAAAATCAGGTTGCTTTTCAGGTGGACCCATATAGGCGAATATCAATCCGCGGTATTCGATGACTGGATAGGCACCAAGCCGGGTATTTTTGCGAAGCATGTCCGCAGTCTTGGAATTTTCAGCTGGCATCTCCAGGATTTCACCATCCGGCGCGAAGAGCCAGCCGTGGTAGCAGCACCGAATTCCATTGTCCTCACACTTACCGTATTCCAGCGAAGCGCGACGGTGCAGGCAATGTTTGTGGACTAATCCGATTTGATCTCGTTGCTCTCCGTAGCGAAACAGAACCAGGTCCTCTCCAAGAATCCTGATCGCTTCAGGCAACTCGCCCAGCTCTTCCGTGATATAGACAGGATGCCAGAATCGACGGTAGTATTCGCCGGCAGGTGTGCCTGGCCCAATTCTCGCAATTTCTTCATCAATCGCAGCCGGTTGTGACTGCGCGTACCCCCTGAAACTGCCAGCCATGACTTGGGGTTGAGCGGCTTTGCTGAACATGGCGCTCTTCTCTTAGCAATATGTTGATAGAAAAATGATAGTCGTTTCTGATGTCAATTTGCCAAACATCAATCGAGTAGGAGGCAGGACCGCTCCTGGCATCCCACAACACAGTAAATTACTTCGGTTGTACTGACCATGTCGTTGCAGAATCAGAACGAAAACTGATATCCTCCTCGCACTGGCTTAGCCCAGCAATTCACGAATCGCCAGATCCAGGTATTTGTGAAATTCAGGATCGTTGCCCGGTGAAGCCACGCAGTGCCCCCACGGAGATTCGTATGTTCGGAGTTGTCCGTTTGAAATATGTTTTATTTCAATTTGATTGTCTTCTGGACGAAAATAAAGATCATTGTCGCATGCAATGACGATTGTCTTCGCTTTGATCCCGTTCAGTGCCGCAACGAAATTACCACCGTAAGCGGGTTGAGAACTGATATCGCCAAGTTGCCAGGTTTCAAGTTTGCAAAGCAGATCGTTGGCATCCCAGTCCAGGTGGTCACGCTCCCAGTCTCGCAGCAATTCCTCGGCGGTCGAAAAACCCTTGAGTCGATACATTTGGTTTCGGTAAAAGGTCTGTGAGAATGCCCAGCCTGCATAAACCCGGCCGAACGCCTTAAGCCCTTTGACAGGCGGCGTGGTGTAGTTGCCTTCATCATAGACCGCGTCCGCAGTGAGCGCCGACTTAACCCCTTCCAGGAACACGATGTTGTGTTCCGAAGTTTTCGCTGATCCGCAGAACGGTAGTATTGCATCGACAAATTCGGGATACTGCGCACCCCACTGAAAAGCCTGGCATCCGGCCATCGACCAGCCTGAAACCAGGGCGACCCTGCTTACACCCAACTCTTCGGTGAGCAGTCGGTGTTGTGCACGCACATTGTCGTACAACGTCACTTGCGGAAAATTCGCCGCGTTGAATGGTGATGGAGTGTTACTCGGAGAAGAGGAAATTCCATTGCCAAACATGTTCACGGAAACCACGAAATGACTTGCCGGATCAATTGCCCGACCAGGTCCAAAGAAACCCTCGTTACGCGCATGAGTGCCAGTGTAAAAGGTGGGCAGCAGTATTACGTTGTCTTTGCTATTGTTTAGTTTTCCGTAAGTTTTGTAAGCGAGTATCGCATCCGGTAAAACTGAACCGGACTGAAGTTCGAAATCGCCGAGAGAAAATCTTTCGTAATCCACGGTTTTCATGAGTCCCTCAAATCATTTTGATCTGGTCGAAAAATACTGTTCCTATTGTTCCACATCGCTGGCTTCCTCCCGCATCATGTGCAGTATTTTGCGTTCGATTTCGTGATAACCCGGTGTTTCGATCAGTTCTTCCTTGCTGGGAATCCGGCGTCCCTGCTTGAACTCCATTGTTAGTATCTCACGGATCCGCCCGGGGTGTCTTGACAGGAATACGATACGGTCAGCGAGAAACAATGCCTCTGAAATATCGTGGGTTACCAGTACGACTGTCATCTGTGATTCATCAATGATATCCAGTATCAATTCCTGCATATGCCAGCGCGTCTCCGCATCCAGTGCGCCGAAAGGTTCATCCATCAGTGAGATTTCAGGCGAGTTGGCCAGCATTCTCGCGATCGCGACGCGTTGCTTCATGCCACCTGACAGTTGTTTCGGATAAGCCTTACGAAACCGCGCCAGTTTGACTTTGTTGACAAAAAAATCAACCCGTTCTCGGCGTTCTTCAGCGTTAACCTTGTTCAGACGCAATCCATATTCCACATTTTCTTCGACAGTCAACCATGGAAACGAAGTGTAGCTCTGGAAGACCATGCCGCGTTCTCGACTGGGGCCGACAATCTCCTTGCCGTTGAAACTGAGGAGTCCCGCAGTCGGGTCGACAAGCCCGGCCATCATATGCAGGACCGTCGTCTTGCCACAGCCGGACGGACCCAGCAAGACACAAACCTCGTTGTCGAAAACCTCCATAGAAACGTCGCTGACCGCCAGAACAGTCTCTTCACCCTTGAGCGGGTACTCCTTGGAGACGTGCTCCAATACCAGATTGCCATTGCGCGGCTGTTTGGCGAATCCGGTACTCATGGCAGTCAATGATAAGAATGCTGCGCGGAGTTATCATTTACCCCGCGCAGCAAGGTTTCCTAGCCTCTGTAACCGGAATCGTAGAGTTCCTTGAGCAGGTTGCAGTTTACACCTTTCTCGACAGGATTACGGCTCTCAAGAAAGCCAAACTTAAGCCACCAGTCAGACATTAGCTCATAGTGAGCACTCATCTGACCGTTGGTTTGATTGAACGGCGGGTCACCGGGAGCTGAACCACAAAAACGTGCAGCTTCGAGAAAGTCGTAAATATAGAGCCCCCCGTCAAGTCCGGTTCCATCCTTACCAATTACCAGTTCAACGTCCGCGATGCTCATCTTCATTCCTTTGGCGATGATTTCATTGCCTTCTGTTGGATTTTGTTTCCACCAGGCAATTGCATCGTAAAGTGCGCGCATAGTGTCCAATGCGACATCGTGGCGTTCTTCGATAAATTTGGCGTTCATATAGAGCCCGTCTGCAATGACCGCTTGGGAAGTCCAATAATCTTCTCGCGATTGAGACAACACCTTGGAACCTTCAAGTGACTTGAGCACATTGCTGCCGTAAGGTTCCCAGAACTCGGATGCGGCAACATCACCTCCAATCATGGCAGCAAATGCGTCATCGGCGATAATATTGGAATATTGGACCGAATCAAACGGAAACCCGTTTCGTTCCAACCACATGGCAACGTATATTTGCGCCAAGCCACCTTCGACCACGGCAACCTTCTTACCTTTTAGGTCTGCCGGACCGTCGATTCCGGGCGCGACCACAATCTTGTCAGTTCCATAGGACAGGTTGGCAAATGCAACCAATTTAAGTGGCATGTTGCGTTCCGCCGCGATCGGAGAAAATTCGACAGTACTTGAAACCACGTCCATCTTGTCAGCAGTAACGAGGTTATAACTTTCGTAAGGGTCTTCGATAGTCTGGTATTGGATATCTAGATTCGGAGCAAGGTTTTTGTCCCTGGCAATGAACCAAAATCCGTAACCTGGCCAGGTAAAGCCGGAAATCTTGACCTCTTCGGCTGCATTGGCAGGCAGGACAAAAGTTAGCAAGCTGGCGCACGCCAGCACAAAGGTAATGACTAATTTCTTGGTCTTCAATTTAAGCACCTCCAATTTCAAAGTGTGTCATAAGATTTAGCAGGTAAATTTGTGTTGCATCGGTGTCAAACGAGACGAAGTTGCAGGAGTTGATTCTGACATCGCGCTAATCATTATCGAGATAGGGGAACAGCATGCGTCGCAGACGACGCAGTAATATGTCGAATAACAATCCGAGCAAGCCGATCGTTATAATGCCGGCCATGACCTCGTCGATGTGCACGAAACGCTTGGCGCGCATCATCATTGCACCTATACCGGTATCCGCAGCGATAATTTCGGCTATCACCAGGTATGTCCAGCTTACCGCGAGCATTTGGCGCATAGCGGTCAGAATGTCGGGCAACATTGCCGGTACGACCACAGTCAACAGCACCTGCCTGCGATTGCCTCCCAGGGTCAGAGCAGAATTTACAAAATCAGCGGGAACAGATTTGGCATAGTCCATGATAAGTGTAATCAGAAACCACACCACGCCAAGAAACAACAACGCCAACTTCTGTCCTTCACCGGCACCGATCCACATCAGCAACAAAGGGATGAATGAAGGTGCCGGAAGGTAGCGGAACGCTGATACCAACGGGTTGAAGAACGCCTCGACCCTGCGAAACGTACCCATCATGATGCCCAGCGGGACCGCAAGCAGGCAAGCCAGTGCAAAACTGACCACGATGCGGAAAAGGCTCATACCTACATCGTGAATGTAGTTCTTGACAGTAAACAACTCGATAAAACTCGCAAGAACCGTGAACGGACCCGGCAGCAGCACGGCGTTGGTCAATTTCAACAAGACTGCCAGTTCCCAAATTCCGAAAAAGATGAACCACGCGGAAAATCCCAAGCGTAATGTGCTGGCGAGAGAAATGGATCGATTGAATTCGAAGAGTCGAGACTCGCGACTGATGGCCTTTGGTGTCGCTGTCTGCGTTCTGCTCAAGCTCTGCTCATTCATGTCGGATCAACCCGGGTGAAAAGACTAAATTTCCGTTCTCCGGTCAGTACAGTCGCAGGTACTCCTCAACTTCCCAATCGGTAACTGTCTGATGGTATCGTTCCCACTCATCAACCTTGTAGGCGATATAGGACTTCCGCATTCCTTCGCCCATGACTTCCAGCGCGAGTTCATCTCTGCCAAGCGCCTCGGTGGCAGCACTGAGATTTCGGGGGAGACGGCGGATTCCGGCTTCCTCAAATTCGGCTTCAGTCATCTGGTACAGGTCGCGATCGGTTGCTGGTCCAGGATCTATCCTGTTGACGACACCTTTCACTGCCGCTTTCAGTGTCATCGCAAGACCGAGATAGATATTCATGCACATGTCGGCAGCACGGTTTTCGATACAGTAGCGGCTTTGAGGCAGGCGGAACTGGGCTGAGCGGTTGTTGTGACCATAGGTGATGTTGGTCGGTGCCCAGGTGACTGTACCGCCTTCAAACCCACCGACTCGAGGTACCAGCCCGTTGTAGGAATTCACGGTCGGGCAGGTAATCGCGGTAAGTGCTTCCGCATGCGCCATCAAACCACCAACCGCGTGACGCGCTTCGTCAGTCCAACCGGATTGGTCCGAGCCGAAAAGGTTTTCTTCCGGAGTGTCCAGCGACCGCATTGAGAAATTGATATGTGCTCCTGAACGCCAATCACCAGTGGTTGGTTTAGGCATAAAAGTGATGAACATTCCGTGTTTCTTTGCGACTTCCTTGAGCAGTATCCGCAGAAACACCAGCCGGTCTGCCATTTCCAGAGGATTGGTGTAGTGAAAATCAAGTTCGAACTGCGAATAAGCGCCTTCAGCCACTACGTCATGCAGATTCCAGCCGAGGTCTTCGAGAATGTCGATCATGTCCTTGAAGAAAAACATGGAGTCGAGTGAGTATTCGACATCGTAGCCAAATGCCTGTCGTCGCGGTCGCAGACCATTCAGAGGGTCGTTGTCGACTGCCTTGACCGGATTGCCATCGTCGTCGTAACGCATCGCGATGAACTCCGGTTCGATGCCTGCCATACCAAAATAGCCTGCCTGTGCGGCATCCCGAACTGCACGTTTCAGGGCCTGACGCGGGCAATGGTCGTATGGTTTGTCTTCCCAGAACAAATCAGCGAATATGATGGCCATGCTCTTGTCCCAAGGACACACGTAAACCGCATCAAGATCGGGCACCATGATCTGGTCGGAATCAGCTGGCGTCAGTTCCGGTACGTACGAGATGGAATGCACCGCAAACTGTGGACCCTTGCCTTTGCACAATAATTCAAAATCACTGATCGGTACTGGCTTGGTTTTCGGAATTCCGAACAGATCAATCCAGCTTGACAGAACATATTTGACTCCCTCGGCCTCGAGTTGTTTACGTACCTCGGCGATACGCTCGTCCGAAGGCAGAGCATCAGCAAAGTTTTCAATATAAGGGTTCATTGGCTATTCTCCTTGCATAGGCGCTAGTTGGTTTGCTAATTTTCAACTCCAGTCATACTTGAGCAGGAACTGGTTCTTGAAATTCTTAAGTCCCGACATGACTTCACTTGATGCGATGTCGGGTTGGAGATGAATCTCCGTTTCCAGGAAATCGTGAAATTTTCGTAAATTGTTGGTAACAATTTCGATCAATAGATCGTAACGTCCGGTTACCCAAAGAATGTAGACAACATCGGGCGATTCTCCGAGTCGTTCTGCAACCTGATCAACTGAGTGGTTGGAGGCGACTTTTACACCGATGATTGCGTCTGCCTGATAGCGGACTTCGGTCGGGTCAACCAAAGCAACGATCCGAAGAGCCCCGGCATTTTTCATCGACTGCACCCGATTACGCACAGTACCCTCTGATACACCCAGTGCCATTGCGATTTCTCTGTAAGGGCGGCGACCGTCATTTTGCAGCATTTTGACGATCTCACGATTGAGGTTGTCGTCAATCGCTGCAATACCGTTCTGTTTCTGGTTTGCAGGTAACGAGGACTCTGGTTTAATCATTGTGATTTCATTAAAATAATATTTATTATTTGTTGAATAGTGAATATACTACATAAAATATTGCGGATAACGAAATTTATTAACAAAATTCGTTACGAATAATGAAATTATTGTCGATTTGATTTCAATCCGGAGAGGTATGCAATGAACTTCGACGCTAATTTGCTGGAAAATTTCGAAAGGAGAGGGACTACGCTCCACGGCCTGCCTGGTGTAGCATACACAGAAGAGCAATTGTTTCGCCTCGAACAAACCCGAATATTCGCTCAGAGTTGGGTTTTCGTGGGCTATGCACACAGTATGAAGAAGGTGGGTGACGTTCGACCCATCGAGGTTGCGGGACTTCCACTATTCCTGCTACGTGCCGAAGATGGGAATATTTCCGCTTACCACAATGCCTGCCGACACCGGAGCACGAAGCTGATTGACTGTGATGGCAATACCGGCAGGCAGATTCGATGCCCTTATCACCACTGGAGCTATGATCTTTGTGGAGCACTCAAGAGTGCACCTTATTTCGGTGGTCGTACCCGCGAGTTACCCGATGATTTTCGTTATGAAGAAAACGGTCTGTTGTCAGTCAACTGCGAGGTTTGGTACGATTGGATTTTTGTCAATCTGGCTTCAAGTCCGTTACCATTTGATGACTTTCTGGCTCCGATAAAACGACAGTTGGGGGAGACTGATGTCACTGAGTTCGAGCCAGTAACGACGGTAGATATGGGCGTCGTCGACTGTAACTGGAAAACATTGATGGAAAATTTCATCGAACCGTATCATGTCCAATTTGTACACAAAGATACTACTGATCAGCCACTGACGGGTCACTATACTGTGGTCGACGGACACTGTCTTGGAAGTGCGTTTGAATCAGCTGAAAAGGATTTGACCAGAGTGCGAGAGGGTACTTTGGGCGTAACATCACATTATTTGACGCTTTTCCCGAATTTTATACTGGGTACGTATCAACCTGATCAACTCGGGGTGCATATGAATACGCCGCTCAATGTTTCAGGCACCCGACAGAATCGGGTAATTTACATTCACAGGGATTCGCAGTATAGTGATAATCAAATTAAGCAACTGGAAGATCTCTGGTACAAGGTACACTTAGAAGATCATGAGATGTGTGAGCGTGTGCAGCAGGGACGACAATCTCCAGTCGCCAGCATCGGTGGGGTGCTTTCGCCGCACTGGGAAAACAGTGTTCGTAAATTTCAGGAACTTGTAGTCCAATCAATTCGACCTGCTCTCGCAGAGACTGACAAAGGAGGTAATTCATGAGTGAGCTAAAACCTGACTTTCGACTCGATCACACGATGATTCGCGTGTTCGACCAAGAAAAAACATTGGACTTTTACACCCGTATCCTTGGTATGAAAATCCTGCGCCAAAACGAATATCCGGAAGGTCGGTTCACCAACACCTTTATCGGATATCAAGGCGAGGATGAGGGAACAACTATCGAGATGACCTACAACTGGGATCAGGAAGAACCGTACGATATGGGCAATGCTTGGGGGCATCTGGCACTCAAGGTATCGGATGTCTATGCAACTGCGGATTACCTCAAGTCACAGGGTGTTGAATTTGTGCGCGAACCCGGCCCGATGAAGGGTGGTACCCGAGTAATTGCATTCATCAAAGACCCCAACGGCTATAAGATCGAGTTGAACGAACCAATCGGTGGATGAGTATCTGAGACTGGTTGTTGGACTGCTGTATGTACCGATTTTTGCAGTAGTCGCTGTATTACAGTTAAATTATTGCTCCTGATTTTATCGAATCAATTCCAATGAATGTCGATAAGTCAGTGCTGTAAATGCTTGTGATGAATGGTACAAATTGCGAATAAACGGATTGTCGCGGAATCGATCAGCAAACATACGATCAAGGAGGTGAGGCAAAACATCCCATCCTCAGTTCGGGATGTGGAGAACGGTCAGGAAGTGAAACTCACTCGCAAGTGCGAGCTGGTGAACTGCCGTAAACTTGATCAGTTGAACCGAGTTACGCGGAGTTTCGGTGATGCCTATAGGGAATTCATGGATATTTACAATCTTGCAGAGCTAAGGCTTAATCCCGATGAGGTGTTTGGCGGTTTGCGCGATCAAACAGCTGGCCGCGAAACGCCGTGGAATTTTGAAGAGCCAGATTTCGGAGTTTCGTACATTTGCATCTCCGATACACTTGACTCTGACTATTTGTAACCGACCAATTCAAGATATCCGGAACCGGCAATGCGTTTGGTTCCTTCCATACCGTCAACATTGACCGCACCTTCCCAGTAGCGAAAAACATTGTTATGCTCCTGGGCGTCGATCACCGGTTCGATCTCCAAAGAAATGCTTTTGTCTGGGATTTTCAACGTCCATGCGACTGGATAACTGACACTCGTGCCTGAGTTTGTCCAGTTTCTCGTTGGATTGAATTCAACATCTTCCCTTTTCAACCTATCCGTACCGCCAATTTCATCAATCAGCGTTCCCTCACTGGTTTCAAAAGATTTTCCGTCCTCAGTTCGCAACTGATAGTACATGAGTTCTCTCCCATCGTCGAACTGAATCGAAACCCAATCCCACCCAACCAGTTGGTCGTCCAGTGCCGAAGTTGACCATTCGTGGTCCATCCAGCTCAGTCCGTTCACAACTTCAACCCTCCCGCCTACTGAGATTTTCCCCTGTGTTTCCATACGGGTGAGCGAATAATAGTGCGATGCGTTTCCAGGTGCATTTCCCTTTTGGCTGAATCCTCGGTCTCCCTGATAGACAACAGGTTTGATACTCTTCAGATCCAGATCAATCGCAAAACCATCTCCCTCTGCTCTTATGTTCAAATCCAAACAACCCGTACAGTCAGAAATCAAATTTCCTGTTACCGACCAGTGATCGACATGCGCCGAAAACGGTGTGGCGACAACCTGTGCTAACCCTGCTGCACCTCTGGCGAATATTTCATCGGAGTAAAAATTGTTATTTTCGGCATCTGTCAGCGCCATATGCGCCATATACAACTGGTTTGACTCCCAGTCTGAGCCGGTCATATTAGTCGACTCTCCATTGGCTTGGCGAAAAATCGTAAACTGGTATCCGTAATGCTCGCCCTCCGATGAAATAACATTACCCGTGAAATACCACCATTCCGTGCGGAATTCCAAATGTGGGCCATGGTCATCGGGAAAATAGAATTCACGTGGTTGCTTGACCAAGGCAAAATTATGATTCTCCACTTGTAGAATGTCTTCGGATATCGACAAGTCGTTCGATTGCAGTTCTGGTACGTCTTGATTGAAAACAAGCCACGTCGCTGTAGCGATCGATAGCGTACACACCACAACTAAAATTAAAGAGCGAGTTGATACCACTACTTCAATCTATCCCCTGTAGCGCCATAGCCGGAACCTTCCGAACCTGCCGCCACGTAGCAATGGCTCCCGCAATCAATGCTGCGATAACCGACAGCCCGACGGCCTCGACCAAAATCAGCGGCTCCAGTTGCATTTTCATTGTCCAACCAAATGAACGCTGCTCAATGATCCAGATCAGAAGCCATGCCATCAGAATGCCGGCAGGAAGCGAAAGAATACCTGCAAGAAATCCCATGACACCTGTTTCAAAACTTGAGATAGACCAATTCCGAAGCACTGTAAATCCAATGGTTCTCAGTACAACAAGTTCTCTTTCCCTCTCTATCTGTAATGTCGCCAACGCGGACAGGACAGCAACAAAAGCAACAATGATCGCGAGGGTTCGCAAGACGTAGGTAATAGCGAAAGTTTGATCGAAAATTTGCATCGAGGCATCATGAAGCTCCTGATTTCGCCAGACTCGTGCACGCGATGTCTGTACAAGCTGTTCAATAGAATCCGCAAGTTTTGCCAGGTCTGATTGAGGAGTTGCATATATGGCAACGGACGAAATGGTGTGATCATTGGAATGTCTGACGTACGTATCGCGATGGATGGCAACAATTCCCTGATCGGAACTGTAGTCGTAGAACACCCCGACAATGGGGAACTGAATTGGGCTTTTCCCAATGAGCAGGTCCACGGTATCTCCGATTTGAACACCGTTGCGATAAGCGTATGGCTCGCTCACGATAACAGCACCTGCTCTGAATTCATGCCAGAGGTCAACATTGGCTTTTGCCTTGAATTGAAATCCGCGGAATGCATTCTCCCCATAATCAACCGCGAATACAGTTGTTTTACCCGAAATAGCTGGGATTTCGGCCCACTTCGCAACTCCAAATGATGCTATGTCATCAAGACTTTGAAGCATCGCGATATCCGCGGGCACCAGACCGGTGTCGGATTGTGACGATGTGGTGATATAGATGTCACCCCTGAGACGGCTCGTCAGCCATTGATCCACAGTCAGACGAAAACTGCTGACCATGATGTCAACTCCGATCGTTGCTGATAGAGCAAGACACAAAACTGCAATCGTTATGGATGTCTGTCCCGGCCGCGATGAAAATGCCCTGATCGCCATCAGGCCCTGTACACCAAAACTTCGCTTGACGACGGGGTGTAGCAATCGCTTCAATCCATCGGTCATCAAAGGAACAAGTCGCAGGTAACCGATAACGATGAGGAAGATTCCAACGAATCCAAGTACGATACTGTGTTGATTTCCCCATAGGACCAGTGCACCTAGAGCAGCAAGTCCGCATCCGACAACGAGAATTTTGGAACCGGAAACTTTCGACTGAAATTCGACTTGCGAACGCCCGACTGCGACCGAAGGAGGCGTGGATGATATTCTTCGGATAACCGGAAGAGCCAACAGCGTCGTTGCGACGATACCCAGTATGATTACCTTGGCAATGGTGATGAACGACAGCACGGTAATATCTGCCAAGATCGGGAAATAGAGGGTGGTGATGGATTGCTCAACGAGCTCCAGCAGAAATGTAGAGAGCTGGATGCCGACAAGAAGCCCAATCGCAGTCGCGATTACACCTATGATCAGGACTTCAAGCAGCGCGCAGAGTACGATATCTCGCTGCAACGCGCCTAGAACCCGAATCAATCCGATATGTCGCTGACGCCGAGTGACCGTGAAAGAAGTTGTGTTGTAGATGAGAAACATTGCAACCAAGAATGCCAGCAATCCCAACGCAGTGAGGTTGATTTGAAAAGCTCGTGTCAGGGCAACTTGCGAATCGCTTTGTTCGGACTGGACTTCGATGTAGATGTTGTCTGGCAGTACTGCCTCGATTGAGCTGATCTGAACGGACTCATCGAATGTGGCGTGAATTGTGGAGAGGTAACCCCGCTTACCGAGTACGGCCTGGGCGGTTGCAATATCTGTAAGCAGAAGAGATCGAAGCGATTGCGCCTGTAATGGATTTGCCGGTTCCAGCAAGCCAACCAATGTAAGTCCGAAATCACCATCAGCGGAAGAAACTGGAATCTCTTCTCCGACTGACCAGTGAAGCGATTCAGCTGTTTCCGTTGTCGTCAATACAGTGAACGGATTACTGAGCATGGTCGTGGCATTCTCAATACTGACTTTACGCCACGCATAGTTTGAGCTAACGTTGATCTCTGCCAACAGATCAACACCATATAGTCGAAGTCGTTTCGCGTCTGATCGATCCGATTCGATCAAACCCTCAACTACAGGTGTGACATCAAGACCAAGATCAACCCGCAGGTGTCGATACAGTTCATCTGTTATTCGTCCGGTTAATCTGTGAGTGGTAGAGCCTGATATTGTTTCGTTGGCTGCGAGAAAACTTCTTTTTGCACTGTCATTGGCTATATCGACTGCAACAACTGTGGCAACGCCGAGAGCAACTCCGACTATGGATAGTAAAGTCAGTGCTGGACGACGAAGAATCTCGCGAAACCATGAAAGAACTATGAATTTCATGACTCCGATTCGGAAACGTCAAAAGATCCGTATCGAAGCGGCCAGATTTCGTCCGCTTGACTCGCAATCTCCCTGCTGTGTGTAACCAGAATTACTGTTCGCTGATGAGCGACATCCTGCAATGCGTCGAGAACTTGATAAGCGCTGTTGTAGTCCAGATTACCGGTTGGTTCGTCGGCAAGCAGCAGTTCAGGCTCGTGTACCACCGCTCTGGCTACTGCGACCCTCTGCCTCTCCCCGCCGGACAGCATCTCCGGATAGTCATTTCTGCGATCACTCAGTCCAACCAACTCCAGAATATTCATAACTCGATCTTGCTGGCTGTCCATGCCCACCAGGTCAAGGGGCAATTGCACATTCTCCTGTACGGTAAGGGAAGGGATAAGGTTGAAAAATTGAAATATGAACCCCATCATATTTCTCCGAAGCAGGGTTCTTTCGTTTTCACTGACTTCATTGATGGCAGAGTCATTAATTTGAATTGTTCCGCGGTCCGGCAGGTCGATTCCCGCGATAAGATTCAGAAGGGTTGACTTGCCGGAACCACTTCGGCCGATGACCGCGTGAAAACCGCCTCGTTTGAATCGAGCATTGATATTTGAGAGCACAGATCGACGATTGTCACCTTCCGAAAAAGATTTGGAGACGTCTTTGATGGCTACAATCGGCGAGTTTTCAGCGGATTCGTTCACAAGAAGGGCAGGATATTCAACTGATTCGTGTTCAGGAAATCTGAGTCGTTGGATCGATTCAAGGTAATTTACAGGTCAGGAACTGATTTGTCACAGTGAAAATATGATACTTCCATATGAATTGCTCAGGTAGTGGCCAATTTTATGAACGAGAGACTTCAAGTCGCATGGAGTACAAGGTATTGGTACTTTGGTAAACCACCTCTGATGGTTAAACATATAATTCGTTTTGACGAACAGTCGTTCTTCAAGCATGCTCCGACATTCCGGTCGGTACTGTACGAGTCGCGAGATACCTGTCGTAAGTCAACCAGCTTTATTCCAGACGCTGAAATTCTCTAAAATATCTGTTTGCCTTATAGATTTCAGCTTGGATGCAGTTACGTTGCCGTTTGCGCCCCCGTCGTTATTAACAACTAGAAAACATACATAGATGATCTCGAAGACGCTGTCGAAGGTTTTTGGTAGTCGCAATGAAAGACTACTCAAGCAATTTTCCAAATCTGTCAAGGAAATCAATAGACTTGAGCCGACAATGCAGGCAATGTCGGATGAGGAGCTTGCCGCGCATACACCGAAACTGAAAGATCTTCTTGACATCGGCCAATTGATCGACGACATCCTGCCTACAGCATTTGCAGTGGTACGCGAAGTGTCCAAGCGGACACTGAACATGCGACACTTTGATGTACAGCTGGTCGGTGGCATGGTACTGCATCTGGGTAAAATCGCCGAAATGCGTACTGGTGAGGGCAAGACGCTAGTCGCAACACTTCCTGTTTATCTCAACGCGCTCGCTGGACATTCGGTTCATATCGTTACTGTCAACGACTATCTGGCACGTCGGGATGCGCAGTGGATGGGTGCAATCTATTCATTTCTTGGCATTTCGGTTGGTGTTATCGGCCCCAACATGACTGCGGACGAAAAGCAGGCTGCCTACGCTTGTGACGTCGTCTACGGTACAAACAACGAATTGGGATTCGACTACCTGCGAGACAACATGGCTTTCTTGGCCAACCATCGTGTTCAGGGGAAACTTACATATGCCATTGTTGACGAAGTTGATTCGATTCTGATTGATGAAGCCAGAACACCGCTGATCATATCCGGTGCGGCGGAAGACAGTACGGCACTCTACGCTCATATGAACAGGATCGTTCCGAAACTCAAGCAGCAGATGGAAGAAGATGGTCCCGGCGACTTTCATGTGGATGAGAAGTCCCGACAGGTCTATCTGACCGACGAAGGACACGAACACGCAGAAAAATTGCTGATTTCAGCAGGATTGCTGACGGAAGGCAGTACGCTCTATGACTTCTCAAATGTGGCGTTGGTACATCATCTGCACGCGGCGTTGCGGGCGAATCGATTGTTCCAGAAGGATGTTGATTACATTGTGCATGAAGGCCAGATTGTAATCGTCGATGAATTTACCGGAAGAATGCAGCCGGGACGTCGATGGTCAGATGGGCTCCATCAGGCGGTCGAAGCCAAAGAGGGAGTAACGGTGCAACGCGAGAATCAGACACTTGCGTCGATTACATTCCAGAACTATTTCCGTCTTTACGACCGGCTTGCCGGCATGACGGGTACGGCTGATACGGAAGCCGAGGAATTTCAGCAGATTTATGGACTGGAAGTGGTGGTGATTCCAACACACATGGAGATGATCCGAGATGACAATCCAGACCTCGTATATCGCACTTCCCGAGAGAAATACACCGCAATTGTTGAGGGTATCCAAACTTGTCGTGATCGCGGTCAGCCGGTGCTGGTTGGAACCGCTTCCATCGAGACTTCCGAGTATCTTTCGGGATTGCTCAATAAAAGCAGTATTCCACATGAGGTGCTCAATGCCAAGCAACATGAGAGAGAGGCACGCATCATCGCACAGGCGGGAAGTCCCGGTGCAGTGACGATCGCCACCAATATGGCGGGACGAGGAACCGATATTGTTCTCGGTGGAAATCTGGAAATGGAACTCGCCGACGCACATTCCAACGGAAGTGATCTTGAGTCGATCAAACAGGATTGGCAGAATCGTCACGATGCGGTGGTCAACTCGGGCGGTCTGCATGTGCTGAGCACCGAAAGACACGAATCCAGAAGAGTGGACAACCAGCTCAGAGGACGATCCGGACGTCAGGGTGATCCGGGATCAAGCAGGTTTTACCTTTCTTTGGAAGACAACCTTCTCAGAATTTTTGCCTCTGATAAAGTTGCGGGTCTGATGGGTAAATTGGGAATGGAAGATGGCGAGGCGATCGAGCACAGCTGGGTGAGCAAGGCCATCGAAAATGCGCAGCGTAAAGTCGAAGGCAGGAACTTCGACATCCGCAAGCAACTTCTTGAATTTGACGATGTCGCCAACGAGCAGCGCAAGGTTGTGTACGACCAAAGAAATGCTCTTATGGATTCAGAAGACATCCGTGATGCGATCGACCTGATACAAGGTGAATTCGTGCAGTTTGTCGTAGATTCCTGTATTCCAAAGGAAACCGCCGATGAATACTGGGAAATCGATCGACTGTCCCGCGAAATCGACCATGCGTTCGACCTTAAACTGCCGATTGCTGAGTGGTTGGACAATGACTCCAATCTGACCCAGGACAGCTTGTTGATGCGCGTCAACGAAGCTGTTCACGAGCGATATCAGCAACGAATTGAGGAAGTCGGCGAGAACGAGATGAAAGCTGTCGAAAAAGCTGTGATGCTCATGGTGCTGGACAGTGCATGGAAAGATCATCTGGCCAACATGGATTTCCTTCGTCAGGGCATTCATCTACGTGGCTACGCCCAGAAAAACCCCAAGCAGGAATACAAGCGCGAAGCATTTGAAATGTTCTCTGACATGCTTCAGAATGTGCGTCACGAAGTCGTGCGTATGCTGTCGCGTGTTCGGATCGCAGCATCTGACACGGCTGAAACCATCGGCGTTCGCAAAGCGCCTCCCCCTCAGAAAATGCAATATTTTCACCCGGAATCCGATACTTATGCAGGTAATGGCGCAGAGGCCGCGCCGGAAACAGGTACGGCGGTGGCGACGAGAAGACCCGTTGTCAAGCAGGTGATTCGGGAAGGACGCAAAGTGGGACGGAACGAGCCCTGTCCTTGCGGTTCCGGAAAGAAATACAAGGTTTGTTGTGGAAAGGCAGCCTGATCGATGAGCGTAGGTCTGGCGCAGCCCAGAAACATACAACCTGTTGCAGGCATTCGAATCGGCGCTGTCGACGCGGGGATTCGAAAGTCTTCAGGTGAGGATCTTGCCGTATTTGAGATTTCTAGCGATTCCACCATTGCCGGAGTGTTCACCACCAATAAAGCACGCGCAGCCCCGGTCGAAGTGGCATTAGACCACTTGCACCTGAAAAGTGCGGGTCAGCGCGGTAAAGTACGCGCCATGGTAGTCAACAGTGGAAATGCCAACGCTGGCGTGGGTCAGGCCGGAATCGACGATTGCTTTCAAATCTGTCAAAAAGTAGCCGACGAACTTGGCATCTCCATCGACTCAGTCATTCCTTTTTCTACCGGCGTGATCGGCGAAAGATTGCCCCTACAGAAGTTCGAACAGTCAGTCGGAGCATGCGTACAGGCAATGAGTGAGGACAGCTGGTTGGCTGCTGCCCGGGCGATTATGACGACCGATACTATTCCAAAGGCAGTCTCACGTGTGATCGATTTGGGAGAGTCGGGCCAGGTCACTATCACCGGGATCGCCAAAGGATCGGGTATGATCCAGCCGGACATGGCAACTATGCTGGCATTTATTGCGACAGATGCGGAAGTTCCGCTTGATTATCTCGAAAGTGAACTGAAATCCGTCGCTCAGAATAGTTTCAATCGCATCACTGTGGACGGCGACACTTCGACTAACGATTCGTGCGTGCTGATCGCGACGGGTACTTCGGGTGTTCGGATTTCGCAGGACACTTCGGAACAGATAAACGACAGATTTCGAAGCGTGCTTGGCGACGTCGCGGTAGAGCTGGCACAGGCGATCGTCAGGGATGGTGAAGGTGCAACCAAGTTTGTGACCATTGAAGTCACAGGCGCAGCGAGCCTCGCGGACGGTGAGAAAGTAGCGAAAACTGTTGCCAACTCGCCCTTGGTAAAGACGGCGATTCATGCCAGCGACCCAAACTGGGGAAGAATTTATGCGGCGATCGGCCGCGCTGGTACAGAGCATCTAGAAATGTCTGCTGTTCGCATCTGCATAGGAGAAGTCGAAGTTATTAGGGATGGAAGCGTCAGCCCCGATTATTGCGAAGACAAAGCGTCCGAAATCATGAAAAACGAGGAAATTTCGATATTAATTGATCTTGGATTAAACAAGGAAAAGTACAATGCTGCAACCGTGTGGACATGCGACTTGAGTGCCGAGTACGTAAGAATCAATGCAGAGTATAGAACCTGAGCGGATCGCGGTAGCGGTCGGGCTGATATTCGATTCCGAAAATAAAATTCTGATTGGACAGAGAACGACACGGGATGCATATGAGGGGAAATGGGAGTTTCCAGGTGGAAAGATCGAATCATTTGAATCTGCCGATGAGGCACTGCGCAGAGAGTTGTGGGAAGAGATTGGAATTTCTGTCGGCCATACCGTTCAATTCATGACATTCGAGTATGATTATCCGGACCGAAATGTTTTGCTATATTTTCGATTGGTCGAAAGCTATGAAGGAACTCCAATTGCACGCGAGCGGCAGAATTTACGATGGGTGCCGCTTTCGCGGCTAGGGGGATTTGATATGCTGGCACCCAACGTCTCCGTCATTGAAGCCTTGATGCAGAGATACGGATAGCGATATGTTGAAGATTTTTTCAAAAAAACAATATTCCGGGCTGTCTCTGGCGAGAAATGCTCTTTCTCGGCATCAGAAATGGCCACGTGCCTGGCGCGACCCGGAACCTAAAGGTTCCTACGACGTCGTCATCATTGGTGCAGGCGGACATGGTCTGGCAACTGCATACTATCTGGCTGAAATGCACGGGATCAAGAACATCGCAGTCTTGGAAAAGGGTTGGCTGGGCGGTGGCAATACGGGACGCAACACCACCATCGTGCGGTCAAACTACCTGTTGGATGGAAATGCCAAATTCTATGAGCATTCGCTCAAACTGTGGGAGAGCCTTTCACAACAGCTCAATTACAACGTCATGTTCAGCCAGCGCGGAGTGCTGAATCTGGCACACAGCGATTCGGAGATGGAATCATTTTCAATCCGTGGCAATGCAATGAGATTCAATGGAATTGATGCCGAACTGTTGATGCCGGACCAGGTGCGACGCAGTGTGCCATATCTTGATTGCTCACAGAATACCCGATATCCAATTTTCGGCGGTTTGCTTCAGAAACGTGGTGGTACAGCACGCCATGATGCTGTTGCCTGGGGATTCGCCCGATGCGCGGATGCGCATGGAGTCGACATCATCCAGAATTGCGAAGTGACTGGAATCAGAACGAGTGGCAACAAAGTGACTGCGGTCGAGACCAGTCGCGGTGAGATTCGAACTGGCAAGGTTGGATTAGCAGTAGCGGGCAACTCGGGCCGTCTGGCAGCAATGGCAGGATTGAGGCTCCCTATCGAATCACATGTTCTGCAAGCCATTGTCACCGAACCTCTGAAGCCGATTATCGATACCGTGGTGACATCGGGTGCATCGCATGTTTACATCAACCAGACTGACAAGGGAGAAGTGCTCTTTGGCGGTGACCTGGATCTTTACAATTCCTACGCACAGCGCGGTAATTTGCCCAGAATCGAGTATGTGGTGCAGTCGGTGCTGACACTGTTTCCATGTTTGAGTCGAGTCCGAATGATGAGAACCTGGGGCGGCGTGATGGATATGTCCATGGATGGCAGCCCGATCATCGGCAAGACGCCGGTTGACGGGTTGTATCTGAATTCAGGATGGTGCTACGGCGGCTTCAAGGCGACACCCGGTTCTGGCTGGTGTTTCGCCCACACCATCGCGCATGATCAACCACACTCGCTTAATGAACCGTTCTCGCTTGAGCGGTTCTCTTCCGGTGCGCTCCTTGATGAGAAAGGTAGCGGCGCTTTCCCTAACTCTCATTAGTTCCGGGGGACTTGGCTAATGCTGTTGATTCCTTGCCCTCATTGCGGAGATCGAGCGCAGACTGAGTTCACTTACCGTGGAGATGCGAATGTTGAACGTCCAGTTGCGGAGGACTCGGCGGAAAAGTGGTACGACTACGTCTACACTCGGGACAATCCGCGTGGTGATCACACCGAGTGGTGGCACCATACTTCGGGTTGCAGGAGATGGTTCAAGGTGCGTCGGAATACTTGGACACATGAAATCCTTGACAGCGAATCCGCGAGTTCTGATCAGTCGAAGGAGTAGCAGGTCTTGGTTATGAATTCTCATCGCCATCCGGTTGGCGGAACCATTGATCGTGAACATCCGATTACATTCAGGTTCGACGGCAAAACCTACTCGGCATACGACGGAGATACACTTGCGTCTGCGCTGCTGGCTAACGGGGTGAGGATTGTAGGCCGCAGTTTCAAGTACCATCGGCCCCGCGGAATTTTTGGAATGGGGGTAGAGGAGCCAAGTTCCATGGTTCAGTTGCGCAGTGGGCCGCGCTCGGAACCGAATGTTCGAGCGACAGAAGTCGAGGTTTTCGATGGTTTGGAAGCATTCTCGCAACACTGCTGGCCGTCGGTGAATCTGGATTTCGGTGCAGTGATCAATTTCGCCGCGCCGATATTTCCATCTGGTTTCTACTACAAAACCTTCATGTGGCCTGCATCGAAGTGGATGTTCTACGAACGTTTCATACGAAAGGCTGCCGGCTTGGGTAGATCTGCAACCGAGCGTGATCCAGATACCTATTCAAAGTTCTATCAGTACTGCGATGTTCTGATTGTTGGTGCCGGACCCACCGGTCTGTCAGCCGCACTGAGCGCCGGACGAGCCGGCGCGAAGGTGGTGCTGGTTGAGGAGACGGGGCAGACTGGCGGTCGACTGAATTTCGATGACGAGGCGGTTGATGGTAAATCGGCAATGGAATGGGTTTACGACACAACTCATAAATTAAAGCTGATGCCGAATGTCGAGGTGCTCTGCCGGACAACCGCATTCGGTTTTTATGACGATAATCTGGTCGGTGCGCTAGAAAGAATAGCAGATCATCAACAGGAGCCCGATGGGCGCGGGGACAGACAAAGACTACGAATAATTCGTGCCAAACAAGTTGTGCTGGCGACGGGTGCGATCGAGCGGTCGATACCTTTCAGCGGCAATGACAAACCAGGTGTGATGCTAGCCTCAGCGGTACGCGGCTACGCGCATAGGTTCGCCGTACGTTGCGGTGAGAAAGCTGTGGTGTTTACCAACAATGACAGTGCATACGCGACGGTATCGGCACTTAAGAGTGTCGGCGTGACTGTTGAAGCGGTGATCGACTGTCGGTTGGCTTCTCCAGGGGAAAATGCACTCAGACATCTTGGCAATACACCTCTCAAGCAGGGATTTGTAATATCCGGGGTGCGGGGGTTACGTCGAGTGAAGTCGGTGGAGGTGAGTCGGTTTCAGGACAACGGTGAGGTTATGGGTTCGGCGGAGACCTTGACGTGTGACCTTGTGTGCGTGTCCGGGGGCTGGACTCCGACCATTCACCTATTTTCTCATGCTCAAGGCAAACTGAAATTTGATGAGGAAATCGGTGCTTTTGTGCCGGCTGAACAACGCGATTCGATTGAAGTTGCAGGAGGTGCGAATGGCTCAATGGCTCTCGGTGCATGCTTACAGCAGGGCTATGATGCCGGTTCCAAGAGTTGCATGAATTTGGGGTACAAGTCTGAACAGCAAGCCAAGATTCCCAAGGTTGATGACAGTCCCGAGACACCGATGCAACTACTTTGGCAGGTGCCTAAAACCCGCCGCAGTGGCGCAAAGCGCTTTGTAGATATCCAAAATGATGTGACAGTTGAAGACATTGAACTGGCTTATTCCGAAGGCTATATCTCGGTTGAACATCTTAAGCGGTATACCACATTGGGCATGGGTACCGATCAGGGGAGAACAAGCAATATCAACGGCCTTGCCAACCTGGCCCGACTCAGACACACTGATATTCCTTCGGTAGGTCACACGACATTTCGCCCTCCATACACACCGGTGAGCATGGGTGCGCTGGCGGGAGGGGATTTCGGGACCCATCTCAGTCCGCTCCGACGTACACCATTACACGAATGGCATGAAAGCAATCGCGCGCAAATGCTGAATTCCGGCGTGTGGAAGCGTCCCTTCTTCTATATCAAGACCGGGGAGCAGGTCAGGGATGCGATTATTCGGGAGACTCGCCAGGTTCGTGAGAAGGTCGGTATCGTGGATGTCTCGACACTCGGAAAAATCGAAGTTCAGGGTCGTGATGCAGCTGAGTTTCTGGAGCGCGTCTATATAAATCGTTGGAAATCGTTGCCGATAGGGCGGTGTCGATATGGCTTGATGCTACGTGAGGATGGTTTCGTATTTGACGACGGAACAACAACACGAGTCGCAGAGAATGAGTATTACATGACGACTACAACTGCCAATGCAGGACCAGTGCTGGAACATCTGGAATTCTATGCCCAAACGGTCTGGCCCGAATTGCATGTGCATCTGACTTCGATCTCGGACCAGTGGGCGGGTATGGCACTGGCAGGCCCGGACAGCCGCAATGTTCTGGGTGTGTTGATCGGGGAGACTGAGGCAAGTAACGACAGCCTGCCGTATATGGGGTATCTGGCAACTCGGATTGACGGTGTTGCAGTACGAATATTTCGCGTGAGTTTTTCCGGTGAGCTGGGTTACGAAATACATATTCCGTCCAAGTCCGCACAGAAAGTCTGGCAGGCGGTGCTTGAGGCTGGACGGGAGTGGGACATCGCACCTTATGGAATGGAGGCGATGACGGTGATGCGCATTGAGAAAGGTCATGTCGTGTCGGCGGAGCTTGATGGCCGCACGACGG
The DNA here is from genome assembly GCA_963666625.1 of Arenicellales bacterium. Classification (GTDB taxonomy): domain Bacteria; phylum Pseudomonadota; class Gammaproteobacteria; order Arenicellales; family JAJDZL01; genus JAJDZL01. The sequence continues at coordinate 456,516 of OY762925.1, read as the reverse complement.
CAGCTGATCTTGGATTCGAGCGTATGATGAAAAAAGACGTGGATTTCGTCGGCAAGCGCCTCGCCGAGCGCGATGCTCTGGTATCAGTCGGTCGAAAACAGTTGGTTGGCGTTATATCGTTCAGTGGGAGACCGATTCCCAAGGGAGCTCAGATCGTCGCCGAGCGCGATGCTCGACCGCCTGCGACAACGACAGGACATGTGACCTCCTCCTGCTACAGTCCGTTGATGGATAAGGAGATTGGATTGGCCTTGATTGCGGACGGTCGGCAGATTTACGGCAAGGAACTTTATGCAGCATCACCATTGACTGGTCGGACTGTTCCGGTTGAGGTTACTCATCATATATTTGTTGATCCAGAAGGAAAGCGAACCCGTGGTTGAGGGAAGATCAATACCCAGTGTCGCTCTTCAGGAGCGGTTGGTTGAAACGCTGTTTCAGATTCACGGGCTCGATCCTGAAGTCGCAGGTGAGATTCTGAAAGGTTTTGGAATGGAGAGTCTTCCAAACGACAGACGATCATGTATCGGAAATGATTCAACACTCATGTGGAACGGTCCCGGGGAGTGGCTGTTTGAATCTGAATTCCGTCCGGCTGACGATACTCTCAAATCACTACGCGAGCTGTTTGTTTCTACTGATGCAACGGTGACTGATCTTTCTTCTGCCCGAACGATTGTCCGGATATCAGGTTCGTCGCGTCGGGACTTTCTCAAGAAGGGATGCCCGGCCGATATTGACGCGATGGCAGAAGGTGATGTCATAACCAGCTTGATCGGACACTTTACCGCAACAATCCATTGTCGTTCAGACTGTTTTGATGTTTACGTCCTGCAGAGTTTTGGAACTGATTTCTGGCATTGGTGCAGACTGAATATTCGCGAATTCAATATCTGAGTAAGAATGTTGTATTTTCGTTTGGTGGAGCGTAATGGCGGGTCATAGTATCAAGGCGATCACGTTTGACCTGTGGGACACCGTGATCAATGACGACTCCGACGAGCCGAAACGAGCTGCACTGGGATTGCGTTCAAAGCGTGATCAACGTCACTACGTGGTTTGGAATGCTCTGAATCAGAATGATCCAATTTCTTTGGAAGAAGTCTGCCAAATGTACGAGGAAGTCAATGACGAATACAATCGGGTTTGGCATGATGAATTCGTGACCTGGACTGTCAGCGAGCGAATTGATCACATATTGACAAAATTGGACCGTACGCTTTCGCCGCGAGAATTCAGTGATGTGGTGGCGGAGTTGGAAGATATGGAAATTGAGATTCCGCCAGACCCGGTCGATGGAGTGGGTGCGGCACTTGAGCAAATTTCAAAAGTTTATCCGCTGGCGGTCGTATCCGACGCAATCATCTCGCCGGGCAGAAATTTACGCAAGTGGCTGGAAATGCATGGGTTACTTCGGCATTTCAGCGGATTTGCATTTTCGGATGAGGTTGGGAAATCGAAACCCGATCCCGCGATATTTGAGTCCGCATCAACCCAGCTTGGTGTTGATTTGAAACAGATGGTACATATCGGTGATCGGGAACATAATGACATCAAGGGTGCCCATGCTTTGGGGATGAAAGCAATCTTGTTTGCCGCGACACGCGACACTGATGCGCAAGGCACGACAGCTGACGCGGTGTGTCGCAGTTATTCGGATTTGCCTGGCATACTAAAGATGTTGGATTCCCGGTGAATTCATAAAGGGTAGGAAAATGATTAAAGAGCGTCTTAAAATTCTGGTTGTCGAAGGTTACGGGAAGTCATCTCGTGACGAGCTGGCTGCAGGCGGTATGTCGTTGGCGAGTGATCTCTACAAGCAAATGCTGCTGTCACTTGTACCGAATGCAACTGTTGATGTTGTCACGCCGGCGGATGCTGATTCAAGAGTACCGTCAGGTGTTGAACTCAAGTCTTACGATGGTGCGGCAATGACCGGATCAAACTTATCTGTTACGGACTCAGACAATCCAGCCGTTCGCTCGCAGATCGATCTACAGCGGGAATTTTTCAGACAGGGCGTACCAAGTTTCGGAAGCTGCTGGGCACTTCAGGTAGGGACGGTTGCCGCTGGTGGAACGGTGGATATCAATCCCAAAGGACGAGAAATGGGATTTGGGCGGAAAATTCGTTTGACTGATGACGGATTGAGCCACCCGATGTATCAAGGGAAAAACAAAGTTTTTGATGTTTTCGCCAGCCACGAGGACGAAGTAACTGTTCCTCCTCCAAATTCAAAGGTTTTGGCTGCAAATTCCATTTCTGATGTACAGGCGTTGGAGATTACGCACGATAATGGAGTCATGTGGACAATTCAGTATCACCCGGAATACAACACAAAAGAAATGGCTGCGTTGATACGCTGCAGAGAGGAGCGTTTGATCCGGATGGGATTTTTTGCCGATGCCTCGGAAATCAAGGAATATACGAATCGACTGGATGCGCTGTATGAAGATCCCAAGCGTAAGGATGCCGCATGGAATCTCGGCATCGATGAAGATATTCTTGATGAAGAGTTCCGCTATTTGGAAGCTCGTAACTGGATAGAATTTCAGGTGCTGCCGAGAGCAATGAGCAAGTAAAGTGAAGGTAGCATTTCATTTGAAGTGTCTTGATTCCGGCCTCCTATCGAAAAAAACTAACGATTCGTGAAATTTGCATCGGAATTTCCCCGGGCTTTTCTCAAAACATTCTTGTATTCGATTTGGGTTCCGATATCCGTTGTCGCACTCTACTTGATTCGTTTTGGACTAATGAGTTTCGAATTCCAAACCCCCGCGTCTGTTCTTCCCCGAGATGCCTCTTCCTATCTGACGCTTTTGGTTTCATGGCCATGCGGGGTCCCTATTACGTATGCATTTCAAAAACTGTTTCGTCACAATCGGAAGACTGCGTTCTTTACGGTAGTGGTATTCGCTCCTTTGTGCGCTCTGGCTGCTACCATCGGTGGGTTGTTGGGACCAGCTGGAGTCGCGGCCTACTCGCTGATCGTTTCATTGCCGGTTTGGTTGATCTATTTCGTTGCCAAGGGTATTTCGCAATGGCAACACCGTTGACCGACTCTTGCGCTGAATAGAATTTGGGTGTTGCACTACCTGATTTGTTCTATTGCTGTAATTTGCGCTAGCCGAACCTGTTTCCGCAAGTTATCGGAAGAATGAATTTTCGATAGCGCCTCAGCATCCACTTTACTTATCTGGTCGCGATAAAATCTTAACAAGTCGGTCGCTGACTCAATCTCAGTTGCGGAAGTTGATTGGGTTTTCAACACAATTGAGCAAGATTTCAGGAAGAGTTCGAACTGTGCATGATTGCGTAACCCATCCAGCCCTCGAATCATATCTACAATCTTGTCTGCGGAGAGTTCTCTGATTTGACTGACCTGACCAGAGTAGCTGACAATTTGTGCAGATAGTTTTCTTAGTTTGGCGGGCACTTTCAGTCTTATACAGAAAACGCCGATCGCATCGAGAGCTTCGGTATTGTCCGAGTCGCTTTCAGCGGCATTGTCATCGCTTTTCTGCTTTCCAATCAGATAGGCGATAACCGCAAATCGATGAACGACATCTTTCGAAATTCCGGCGGCATGGTCCAGCGAATCGAACACATTTGACACAGATGCCGACTCATTGCTCTCGTACAATTCTTCCAGTTCCGGAAATAGGTGTTCAAGCGCCCCACAGATGTGCAGGACATTAAAGAATACGGAAGGATTGTTTTCTCCCAGTGCTGTTTGGACTTCCTGCCAGACTCTTTCCGCCGCGAGGTCCGATAGCTCTCCTGATTCTGAAATTATTCGCATGAGATCCAATGTTGAACTGTCAACAATAAACCCTTTTGAATATAACCGGGCAGCGAATCTGGCAACTCTCAATACGCGGAGCGGATCTTCGACGAAGTGTTCTGATACATGTCGGAGTAGACCGTTTTCCAAGTCAGATTTCCCGCCGTAAGGATCGATCAAAGTACCATCTCTGGCGATAGCCATCGAATTCACGGTCAGGTCTCTTCGATACAGGTCTTGCTCCAGTGTTACATCAGAAGAGGTATCCACGACGAACCCTTTATAACCGCGTCCGGATTTCCGTTCGGTTCGGGCGAGTGCATATTCTTCGTGTGATTCTGGATGCAGAAAGACAGGAAAATCCAAGCCGATTTTCCTAAACCCCAATGACAGCATGATTTCTGGCGTTGCACCGACTACCACCCAGTCCTTGTCCGAATTCTCAGTGATTCCGAGCAATTGGTCGCGCACAGCCCCGCCTACGAGATAGCGATCGAGCTCTTTAATTGTAGTGACCGGCCTCGACGAGGGCATAGCAATATCTGCTGTTTGAATTAGTCAGCGTCCAGCCTGAGTTCTGTATGCATCCAGTCGTCGGGTTTGTGGTTTAAGCCAGGAAACCGCGGTGTCCTCGAATCTCCTGGATTGCGCACCGTAAGGTGCCGGTTGTTCCGTCTGGATGATATTCGGAACTTGAAGAGAAAGAATGTTGTCGGGTGTTAGCAGCTTGCCGGGTGTGAACTGAGCGAAATTCGCGACCATTCTTGACAGGTTATCGTTCAGACGGATCAGTCGGTGACGCCCGCCCGACAGCTCATCAATTGAACGGATCAGTTCATAAAACGTAAACACTTCCGGGCCGGCGACGTCAAAGGAATCGCACGAGCTGTGTTGCTGGTTCACCGCATGTAGGATGCACTCGACTAGGTCTCCGACAAAGACAGGCTGCATTTTGGCATCTGGAGAGATAACTAAAAAAATGAATTTGGCAAGTTTGAGCAATCTAGCGAACAACCGGGTGAATGAATCATCGGGTCCGAAAATTATCGACGGGCGAATGATGTCAAATCGCAATCCCTGATCCTTCCTGTCAGACAATGCACGTTCTCCGAATCCTTTACTTTGAAGGTATCGGCTTGGGGCATTGACATCAGCGCCAAGTGCACTGATGTGGATGAGCCTGCGGATATTTTTCTCAATTCCGATATCAGCGATGTTGCTGGGAAGTTGTGTATGAATCGCCTCAAAGGAGTGTCGTCTTGATTCATGCAGAATACCGACTAGATTGATCACCGTATCGTTTTCTCGTAGTAGAGAACGGATTGTGTCGGAGTCCAACTGTTCGACTTCAATGAGTCTTACCGTCGGCATGACGAGAAGGTCCCGATGTCGGTGAGGCCGACGCGTCACTACCGATACATTCCAATTCCGCTCGGCCAACTCACGCGCCAGATTGCGGCCAACGAAACCGGCGCCTCCAAGTATTACAGCGTTTTTCGGATAGTATACGGACATATCGAAATTACAACAAATGCGAACTTTACATTAATTCACAACGTACCGTCCAACATAATCCTGCAACGGTGCAATGTATTCCCGCAATTCAACGGTTGTGGATACGAACTCAATTAAATCATAAACTGTTGCAACCGAGTAGACATCGATATTGTACCTTCGACTGACATTTGCCACCGCAGACTGATCGCAGTCAGCCGAACGTTCCATCCGATCCAGTGATATTACGACGGCTTTCGGAACCGCCCCCTGTCCACGGATGATCTCAACCGCTCGGTCAATCGACAATCCAGATGTAATCACGTCTTCGACGATGACCACTTGGCCTCTCAAAGGTGCGCCGACCGTCCAGCCGGTGTCGCCATGATCCTTGGCTTCTTTTCGATTGAATGCGAACGGAACCGAATTTCCGTAACTACGATGCAGTTCCATGGCAGTCGATGCAGCCAGTGGAATTCCTTTATACGCATGGCCGTAGATCATGAATTCGCCACTAACTCTTTGTGTGATCACCTGTGCATAAAAACGGCTCAAAGCAGAAAGGGTTTCCCCACTCGAAAAGAGCCCGGTGTTGAGAAAATACGGACTTACTCGTCCTGAATTCAGTACGAATTCGCCGAATTGCAAGGCACCGTATTCGTACGCGGCCGAAAGAAAATTCTGGTGCAGTTTATCTTTGGTGGTCATTCAGATTTCTGAAATGTCGATTTTCTAGATAGATTGACTCGTATTCAGATTTTAGTTGAATTGATGAAGAAGAATATCGTCCATCATGCGAATTTGGAGGTTGGAGGATCACAAGTCCGGCACATGCGGTTCGCATTCGGAAGAGGGTGATCATGACACAACATGTCTTCTTGATGTGTTGCTGAGCCGTTCATTCTGTTCGTCAACGGTTTCAGTTACACAGAAATCGTTTGTGTAGGGTAGTCATGGACTGTTTCCCGTAGTCTATGTTGAAATATGAATACATAATGTTCATATTTCAACGTCACTACGTGCTGTATCGGATAGTTTTTGAGATTTCACGAGCTTTTGGTGGACTGTCGAACATGGAACGAAGAATCCACGATCTGCTCGTAACCTAAGCGGCCGAATCGCTGAACAGTTCAAGTTGTTCTGCGCGCGGTGTCCACGCTAAATTCGGTAGGATTTCCGCAAGGGACTCTACCGGAACATTTCCTAACTCCTTCGGTTCAAGTTTATGCAATCCCCCTCCGTAGACGCGACCTTCACCAAGCAGCAGGTGAGGACTGATTTTGTTCAGATGTTCCCAGACCTTCCGTTTTTGGTCCGGACTGTCTCGCAAGACGCAATCGATCGGTTCCTTAGGGTATAACATCAAGTACACATTGGCCGCTGTCGCCTGAGAATCATTCAAAATGAAACGAAACGGTCTTCCATTCTTCTTGTCGCTTCGACCAAGATAGGTGCATACAAACGGTGCAGGCGGTCGATTCTCCTGTGCGTACCATAGTGTCCTATGTCGGCAGATATAGCTGTCAGCAACCCCTTTTGCCTTACCCTCCTCCAAATACTCCCATAAACTTGGATATCGATCCTTGATTTCGTTCTCTCGCCATGGAGGGTCCAGCAAAAACAGACGATGCTCCAGCATCGGATTACCGTTCTGGTCATCTGTAATTATGTCATCGGGCAGATAACGCGGACTCGGTAATATCGGTTTGAAAGCCTCAATTGGTAGCTCACGTCGCCTAATTTCGTGCTCGGACAGGATGAAAAAGTTGTTGTTACCTGTAACTAGGCCGCGTTTTATCGCGAAGAAATCGCTGAGAACAGGACCGTATGCTGTTTGACAGGCTTGATTCATTGGATATTGTGTCCATTTCCTGCTCCTACGCAACACTTCAACCGGAACAATTCGATCCAGCTTTGGGTTTTGCAATGTCCCACCAAAGGTAAATCTAACTTTGTGCCCGTTTCGAGGGGATTCATTGCGAATCCATACTACCGCGGATGACGTAAGCGCGTCGCTGAATTGAACATCATTCGGATCAAATCGATGAATATGCAAAAGTGTTACTTTGCTGAGCAGGTAATGCTTCACTGAAGTGCCGTAATTCACATCCATGAATTCGCTCGGAATTAACCAACCTGCGATACATCCCTCTGCCATCCAACGGTGACACAGGCAAAGAAAGTAACAATATAGTCCCGCCAGTCCGTTAACTTCAACCCCGCTTGCATCCCTTGCTTGCAGCTTCAGACGCTGTTTTTCGTCGGTGGGTATATGGTGATGCCTCACGTAGGGTGGATTGCATATGAGCAGGTTGTACTTCTCGGCATAATCTGGTGACTTAGCCTGTGTGAAGTCATCGAGACGAAGATCCAAATCTGTCTCGTTCCACAGTTTTGCTGCCGGTTTGCCGTAATGAGGATCAATCTCATATCCTACAGCAGTTCCAATTTGCGATTGTGAAAACACTTCGAGGAGAGCCGAATAGAATGACCCTGTTCCAATCGCAGGGTCGAGAAATCGAACTATCTGGTGATTACTTAAAAACGCTTTTGCATAACGTTGAATATCCAGAGCCAAGCCAGTTGGTGTTGCAAACTGTCCCATTCGGTTTCGAATAGGTAGGTCTTTTTTTGCATCTAGTGCTTCCTGCAGATCCAGACGTTGCGCCTCAATTTCTGAAACCGCTTTTTCCATCATCTATATTCCAAATTCCTTGAGATCGTTTATACGGTGCTCCCAAACCCAATCAATACCTTCTGCTGCCTCATAACCGAGATAACCGCTATCGAAATATCCACACAAAACCAGAATGTAGCATACATTGCTTCCATATGTTCTTCGCAACTGATTGACTTTTGTAGCTTCTTCCTTACGCCTTTTATTTACGTTGGTAAAATCTCCGGCTGATTTTGCCTCGATAAGGTACGGTAAGTCACCAGCTTTAGTTGCTTTCGGCATAATCACTGCATCGACGGAGATGTTGATAGTATTGTCGGTTCCTTTCTGTTCAATTGGTACGTTTAACCTGAATGCATAAGTTCCAGGTCGCATCTCGTCATACTTCACACCTTCTCCTACTGGCAAATATTCGTACCCTCGAGCGGTCAACCATTCGCCGATCGCGTGGAGTTGTCGTTTTTCTTGTGCATTTCGAATTATCGGGTTGGCGACGGCACCGCACAAGCGATCAGCCACGATCGTTGCAGCTCGAAATAGCTCCTGTTCCGACGGGGTGTTCTCTCGCTCCAGCCAGACAAAAATATCCCGATCTGCCATTTTTTCGACTAGTTCGCCAATTTTCTTTAGGTTGCGTTCCAATTCTTCGCTCGACATTTGTAACGGCAATCGGTTTTCTTTCTCCATCAGCTTGAGTAGCGACCGAGAGATACCAGCAAGTCCAATGAGTCGATCCATAGCAAGAGGCGGACAAGTAGACATTCGAAGTGAAGGCAGTACTGATGGATTCGCTTTTATCAAATTGACGCCTACATCTGTCAAATTTTTAGTCGCTCTAAGCATGGTTTCAACATCTTTCGTAGTCTGTGCCCTCGTCTTTCGATAGGCTTCGGGCGCGAATCGTAGAAACCATTCGTTGTACATTTCCACCGACTGTTGGATATCCCGTTTCGATCTGTCGGGTTTATCCCTATTTACTGCTATCATATGACTGGCTGGATATTACAGTTTGATACTGAAATATACTTTATAAGTTATTGTATTAAAATATGAAAATACACATCTATGGTTTCATAACCATGAAGATTACTGATACTTTTACCGATACCTAGAGATAACGATTTCACGGACGATTATCTCGTCCTGTCATTTGGAATCAAGCATGTTATGCACACTGTATAATTTTCAATTTACCGCTATTGACCCAACATGCTGCTGATTATCGACAACTACGATTCGTTTACCTACAATCTCGTGCAATATCTAGGCGAATTGGGGCGCCAATCAAGCGTTTTCCGCAATGATCAGATTGACATGGCGGGAATTGAACGCGAAGAGCCGGATGCCATTGTGATATCACCGGGGCCCTGTACGCCGAACGAGGCAGGTATTTCTGTTGAAACTGTATCGGAGTTTGCGGGTAAGGTTCCCATTCTCGGAGTCTGTCTCGGACATCAGAGTATCTGCCACGCCTTTGGCGCGGATATCGTACGGGCGGAACAGGTCATGCACGGTAAGGTTTCGCAGATCTACCATAAGGGTGAAGGACTCTTCAAGGGGTTGGAAAATCCATTCACAGCTACCCGTTATCATTCGTTGGTCGCGCAAAGTAACAGCCTGCCTGATTGTCTGGAGACATCGGCATGGACTGATGACGGAATCATCATGGGTGTACATCACCGCGAATTCGATGTCTATGGTGTGCAATTTCACCCTGAGTCGTTTCTGACAAAATGCGGTCGCGACATACTGAATAATTTCATTACCGAATCCGGTGTTTGATTGACAGCAAGACAGTGAACAATGAATATCCATGAAGCATTAAAACAGATAACTGAAAGACAAGATCTGACCGAAGATGAGATGCAGGATGTCATGCGTCAGATCATGACCGGCCAGACAACCGATTCGATGATTTGCGCGTTCTTGATCGGAATGCGCATGAAAGGTGAGACAATCGAAGAAATAACCGCTGCGGCCACCGTCATGCGAGAACTTGTATCCGGTGTCGACATCACCGCACCCAATCTGATCGATGTGGTCGGAACGGGTGGTGACGGTTCATCATCTTTCAATGTCTCGACAGCATCGGCGTTCGTAGCTGCAGCAGCAGGTGCGCATGTTGCCAAACATGGTGCTCGTGCAGCTTCGGGAAAGTGCGGCAGTGCAGACCTGCTGGAAATTGCCGGTGCTCGAACCGACCTTGAAGCCCCAAAGATAGCGGAATGTGTCAGGCAAACCGGTTTTGGGTTCATGCTTGCGCCTGCACACCATACAGCGATGAGACACGCAATTGCAGCACGGCGGGAACTCGGTGTGCGTACGATTTTCAACATACTGGGTCCCATGACTAATCCGGCACATGTATCTCGCGAGATGATGGGGGTATTCAGTGTAGACCTGGTCGAACCGTTGGCCCAAGTTTTGGGTAAACTTGGTTCAGAGCATGTCATGGTTGTCAGTTCTGAAGACGGTCTGGACGAGATCAGTTGCAATGCTCCAACCAGGGTAGCTGAACTGAAGGACGGGGATGTCAGAACCTACATTCTTGATCCTACTGTTTTCGGCATTGCTTCGCACGACAGACAGGAAATCACCGTTTCAAGTCCAGAAGAGAGTTTGACATTGATCAATTCGGTATTTTCCGGCGAGGAATCTCCAGCCGCCGATATGGTCAAACTGAATTCGGGTGCGGCAATTTACGTTGCGGGTTTGACAGGCAGCCTTGCAGATGGCATTTCGCTTGCACGGGAAATATTGATGTCTGGAAAAGTTCGCGACCGATTTGAGTCATTCATAAATCTTACGAACAGTCTCTGATATGTCTCAGGCACCTGATGTTCTGCGATCCATCATCCGGGACAAACTGAGTGAAATCGAATCCGCAAGATTGTCGGTACCGTTGTCCGAGCTTGCAAGTCGGCTTGACGAGGTGGAGCCACCGAGAGGGTTTGAATCGAGAATACGCCAATGGCTGCAGAAAAAGACAGCTGCTGTGATAGCGGAGTGCAAAAAGGCCTCACCGAGCAAAGGTATCATTCGAGAGAACTACGACGTTCAATTTGCAGCGAAAAGTTATGAGCAAGGTGGAGCGGCATGTCTTTCTGTTCTGACTGATCAGAAGTACTTTCAAGGTGCTTTAGGCGATCTGACCAATGCCAGACTTGCAAGCAGTCTGCCGGCACTTCGGAAGGATTTCGTTGTAGACGAATATCAACTCTATGAATCGAGAGTTGCGGGAGCGGATTGTATCTTGCTGATTGTTGCCGCACTTGATCAACAGCAGATAATAGATCTTGGTGACGGCGCAAGAGAGTTGGGTTTGGATGTCCTGATCGAGGTGCATTCGAACGAAGAACTCGAGGTGGCGCTGAGTTATCCGCATGGAATGATCGGAATCAACAACCGAAACTTGCGCAACTTCGAAACAACACTCGAAACATCATTGAATCTATGTCGCAGTGTTCCAGACAATCGCGTTGTGATATCGGAAAGTGGAATTCATACGCGAGAAGATGTCAGATTGCTTTCGGAAGCAGGGATCAACGCGTATCTGGTTGGTGAATCCTTGATGAAGGCTCCTGACCCGGGTGCTCGGTTGAACAAAATTTTTCACCAATGACTGGAGGGAGGCGATGAAGGGTGAAGTCAGGCTGGTGGACGGTGTCAGATTTCAAGTCACTTCTGGAAGCGGTCACAGCACTTTTACCGACGGTCCCCCTGAAGAGGGTGGTAAAAACCTGGGTATGCGTCCAATGGAGATGGTTCTGCTTGGTATGGGCGGGTGTACCGCATTCGACATTGTTCAGATTCTACGGAAGCGAAGACATGAACCACAGTTGGTGGAAATTGAAATGGAGGCAGTACGCGCGGATGAGATTCCCAAAGTGTTCACTGCGATTCATCTGAAATATCGCGTGCGAGGCGTTGGCATCAAGAAAAACGAGGTGCAGCGTGCGATTGATCTGTCCCTTGAAAAGTATTGTTCCGCGACCCGCATGCTGGCTGCCACCGCAGAGGTGACGTACGAATTCGAACTGCTTGATTCATCAAATACGGAATAATTAGGTTTCTTGACTTGGCTGCAGCATCAGACGCAGTGATTGAAGCCGTTCCGGAGTACCGATGTCGAACCAGCTACCATCGTGATACTGTCCTGCGAGTCCGCCGCGCAAAATAGATTCCTTGAATATTCGGTACAGTGGGAAGATAGCGTCTTTCGCATCTTCAAACATAAACTTATGCAACACTGCAATCCCACTGTAAGTCAGGGTATTTACGCTGCCACTGTCCTCGGGTATTTTCAGTTGACCATCGACCAACATGAAATCCCCGTTCGGATGATGTTGCGGGTTGTCCACTACAATTAGACATCCGTCCCGATTGTCTTGGTATCGGATGTTTTGCAGTGAAAAGTCAGTCCAGATATCCGCGTTTACAATAAGAAACGGATCTGACTGGATTTTCGGCAATGCTTTCAGTATTCCACCACCGGTTTCCAGCGGTGTATCGCCTTCGTGAGAATAGGTGATATTGACACCATATGCATTTCCATATCCGAGCACATCTACAAATAAGTCGGGCAGATAGGAAGTGTTGATCACTACGTTGTCGATTCCGGCTTGAGCGAGGTTGAGCAGGTGATACTCGATCAGCCGATGTGGACCAGCGTCAAGTAATGCTTTTGGGGTGCTGTTCGTCAGAGGTCGCATCCGAACACCGAGTCCAGCACTCAGAATTATTGCATCCATTGCTTATGACTTCTGCAATTTCAAAACCAGCTTGTGCAGGGGTTCAAGTTCCCGGTACTTTCCACTGACTGATTCCAAGTATGCCATCACGGTTGGAATATCGTCAAGAAACTTTCGCTTGCCATCCCTGTAACACAGCCGGGAAAATATACCGGCAACCTTGATGTGTCGCTGAATTCCCATCCAGTCGAACCACTCGACGAACTGATCTGGTTCGAAATCGATTGACACGCCGGTTTGTTCAGCCTTGTTGAGATAGAGGCGAATCCATTGCTGTATCTTGTCAGCGGGCCAGACAATGTAACAGTCTCGCAGCAAGGACATGAGATCGTAAGTGATCGGTCCTGTAACTGCATCCTGAAAATCGATGATGCCCGGATTTCGATTTTCTACAAACATGAGGTTGCGGGAATGATAGTCAAGATGCACCCAGACTCTGGGTTGCTCCAATGCTTTTTTTGTGAGAATGTCAAACGAGTGCTCAAGTACATCTGAGATTTCATGTGTCAGCGATATCTTCTTGTAACCCGGAAGATACCAGTCTCTGAAGAGATCCATCTCCTGATTGAGTAGTTTTGAATCGTACGGCGGCAGGAAGTCAGGGTCCGAAGATGTCGCCAACTGCAGCCGAATCAGTGAATCGATTGCATCTGCGTACAATGCATCAGCATTGGATTGGGTTAAAATATCCAGATAAGTGGTACTTCCAAAATCAAAAATTAATGCAAAACCCTTCTGTTTGTTCCACTCATATATTTCCGGAACGTTGATTCCGAATTGCAGAAATTTCTTCGCGATTTTGACGAATATCTCAATCTGCAGATGTTCAACTGGAGCGTCCATTACGATATAAGAGCGAGAATTATGAACAATACGGAAGTAACGGCGAAAGCTGGCATCCTCGGATGCAAATTGAATTGAACTGATGTCTCCTTGCAGTACGTCTGAAAGCCAAGCGATGAGTTCGATGATTCTATCGTCGTCGCCGAAGTGTTTCAGACTGTCGTTTACGGGCATTGAGATCGAATCGATTATGGTGCGTGCAGAATTTGGAGCGCTGGCAAGTCAGAGGTTTGAGTGGCGCTGATTTCATGAGATGGGCTAATCAGTGTCTGATTATATTGGTATTCGGCCTGCCCGGGTTGGCCGAGTCGCAGGAGGTGCAAGCTCAGAAGGTTCAGCAATGTTTCGCGGTTGTAGGTGTCGACCAGAATGGAGACCTGCGCGAACTTTCCGAATCCGAGCTCGAAATCATCGCAGATGCGGTTTCGCTGAACGCTGAAACCCTGGAACTCACCGGTAACGTTTCAGTACGCGACAACAGTCGTACAATCAGTTCAGAGCGAGTGCTGTACGATCGCAAAAACAAATTGATCCATACAACTGAGCGTACCTCCATTCAGGAGCCTGGCTCGAGGATTTCAGGTGAAGGTGTCGTAATTGACAAAGCCCGCGAAGTGATTACCGGCAGTGATGTCGAATTCGTGCTGTATTCGATTGACGAGTCCAATTCGGACAATCAAACGATTACCGCGAGAGGCGAAGCGGGCAATCTATATTTTGAAGATGGAATCTGGCAGCTTGAGGATGCGGCTGCCACTCACTGCCCTGAAGGCGTTGATGATGTTTACGTCAGGGCAGCTGAAGTTGAATTGAACACCGATACCAGGCAGGGTAGGGCGAAGGGTGCGATTCTGAAGATTCTGGGGAAGACGGTGTTTTATTCACCTTTTATTGGGTTTCCCTTGGGTAGTGAGCGATTGAGTGGTTTCCTGTTTCCGGTTATAGGTTATGAAAGTGGTCAAGGTACAATCATCAAGATTCCATATTATTACAATCTGGCACCGAATTATGACGCAACGGTAAGTGCGAATGTTCTTTCTAAACGAGGCTTTCATCTTGAAGGGGAATTTCGTCATCTGGGTGTGCACTCAAACACAAAATTGCGCAGTGAATTCCTGCACAGAGATAAACGTTATCCAGGCAAGGAAGATCGTTACGCCGCGCATCTGGAGTCCAATTGGTTCAACGGCAGCAACCTGTACTCGAAAGTGAATTCCCGCTGGGTCTCCGACAATACTTTTACAAGCGATTTTTCTTCGTTGTTTGGTAGTGCAGACACGTATCTCAAGCAGAGTGTGGAAGCAGGGGTATTCGGAGACCGATTCAAGGTGTCGTTTGGAGCGGACGAGTACGTTATCGCGAAACCAACTGTTGAGGAAGCAGAGCGTACACATGATAGAGTTCCCTGGGCGACCTATGATCATGTAATTCCTTTTGGTGATACGCTGAACTTGGATTTAGGATTGTATATAGACCGATTCCATCACAAATCGAAACCATCTGCCACCCGATATCGGACGGATACAGCGATCCAATATTTGATTGAACAGGACATTGGAAATTTGGGTTTTCGAGCCGGTGGTGAAACAATCGAATATCGCAAAAAATCCAATATCGGAGTAGATGACGAAGGTCGTTACACAATTTCCTCCAAATATTTTGAAGCCGATGGAAGGCTGTTTTTTGATCGAAAGGTTCAAACAGACGAAGGTGAGCGGGTATGGACGATAGAACCACGCATGAAGTTCGTTTCAGCACCCAGAAATAATCAGGAAAAAATTCCAGTTTTTGATACTACCATTCGGACGATCGATGTATATGATGACTTATTTCAGTCCAAACCTTATGTTGGAGGAGACCGAGTCAGGGATCTGGAACAGTTGAGTGCGGGTGTATCATTCACTGTCGGTGGACGCCCCGGCTACCAGAGCATCAGAAAATTCGGAATTGGACGGATCTTCTATTCAAACAATCGAATGCCGAGTTTAGAAAACTCAGCGGAAGCTGGAAAGGACAAATCCGACATCTTTCTCGGAGCCAATCTCATTGAACCCCAATGGCAGTTTGACTATGGAATGCTCTACGATGACGACACCAAAAAAGTCAATCAGTCTACCTTTAGACTTACTCGGAATTTACGTGAAGACGCAAGGTTGAGTACAGTGTATCGCTACAAGAGAGAAGATGACGAGCAGATTGGAGCGCTTCTTGATGTGCCGCTCAAATCCGGATGGCGGTCGAGATTTCTATTGATTGAATCTGTGAGAGATCATAAATTGAAAACAGCACAATGGCAACTGGATTATTTTTCGTGCTGCCTAAACATCGGGTTGAGGATGACTCGGGAACTGGTCAATAATGTGAAACTTGACTACTCATTCAAGTTGCTCATCAGAATTGATAACTTTGGTATCAATTAATGACGACAAGTAGTGCAAACTGGTTGGTGGAATTCCACTCAAGCGCGGTGATCAGGGACGCGTTGAAAAATTTAGCACATGTAATTGCGGGAGGTATTCGTTGATAGAAAGAATGAGAATGGCTTGGTTAAAGCATTTGTCAGCCGGCATTGTCTTGGTGCTGTCGATTGTTGTTTCGTCAGTTTCGGCTCAAACCGACGCACTCGACCGAATCGTGGTCACAGTCAATGGAACACCAATTACCGAGACGGATGTCGAAAGGCGGATCAGGCTGATGAATTTTGACGCGAGGCGGTTGGGCGGCACAGAATTGGCCGATGAAGTCGCCCGGGTTCAAGCTATCGAGACAGAGATATCACAACTGCTGAAACGTCTGGAAGCAATATATCTGGACATAAATGTAACGGGCGTAGAAATCGACTCCCGATTGGAAGAGTTGAGCAGTCAAAACAATATCTCTCTGGATGATTTTCTGTCACATTTCAAAAGTCAAGGATTGACAGAGGAAGACATAAGAGCCAGCATAGAGGAGAGCCTACTCGACGACAGATTGACACAGCGGGTTCTCATTCGCAGGGTTCAGGTCAGGGAAAACGAAATCGATCGTTACCTGAATGCCAATCAGTCGGAATTTGAAAGCGGCGAACAGTACAACCTATCTGTAATCGTAATCCCGGATAGCAATCAAATGAGTTTCGCCGCCAGAGGGAACTTTCGCAAGCTTGCCAACGAGATCAGCTTTGCGATTCAGACGGGAACGAATTTCCAGCAGATTGCGGACGCCGCTATGCAGGTAGAGGGAGTTGAATCGGGAAATCTTGGATGGATTGAGGTAAACGACATCGCACCCGAAATTCTGGCGGAGATATCAGAAATCGGTGTGGGTGAAACCGCTGGGCCGATTAAAACCGGTGACAGGCTTGTGTTCGCGTTGGTGAACGACCACAGTGAGACAGGCCAGGTCAATTTACCGCAGATCAGGGAATTTCATCTTGCGAGAATTGTCCTGCATGCGGGTAACGAAGCCGGGTCAGCAGTGATCGCCGAGCAACTTGAAGATTTACGCCGAACAATCATTGACGGTGCCGACTTCGGTTCGATGGCGAAATTGTATTCAAATGACGATACTACCCGACTGGATGGCGGTGATATGGGATGGATTTCCGAAGACAATCTACCATTTGAATATTTTGAACCATTGCAGGTGATGCAATCCGGGGACATCTCGCCGGTGCAGGTTTTGGGTAACAGTGTCTATATCCTTCAACTGCGAGGGTCGAGAATAGGCTCAAGGGAGGTCAGCAAAAGAAGTGTTGTACGAGACAGGCTGCGCACTCTCAAATTGCGAAGCGAAGCTGCCAAGTGGGTCGATCAGTTAAGAGCAGCCGCCACAATCAAGTATCGAAATACCTACGGAAGCTGATATTCTTTCTGCGTGGGTTAGTCAATGATCATCAACTGATGGTGGCGGTCAGGCACTTCCGGTTCTGTCGAAAATTCGCGACGGACACGACGAGTTGTCATAAATTTGTTATCAACTGTCAAGCTGCCAATTCCGAAACCACATAGACTATCTGTGTAGTGAGCCAATCAGTCTTATTAGAGTTCGTGATTTGACAGTCACAAAGAACTAAATATAGTATTGTATGGGTTCTTATTGAATTAACGTCTTAGTTCAGTAATCAAATTTGAGAATTAATTGGAGGATCACGTTATGGCTATACAAACATCTCGACGTAACTTTCTGAAATCAACCGGTGCTTTTGCCGCGGCTTATGCGTTCGGTACCTTGCCGAGTCTCGCGCGAGCAGCCAGAGAGAAGGAATTGAACATCTATTGCTGGGAGGGATACAACTCTGACGATGTTCTAGACCCGTTTCGACGGGAATTTGATGCGACAGTTCGGGCCGAAGGACTGACTTCTGATCCGGATGCCGTGAACAAGCTCAGAGCGGGCGAGACCAAGATTTGGGACCTAATCAACGTCAATAATCCTTGGGCTCGGGAAATGATGTGGCCCGAGGAGTTGATTCTAGACTTGCCACGAGACCGCTTCGAGCCGTTTTTCGAAAAAATGATGCCGGCGTTTCATCCACCCTATCCATGGGCGATGGACAAGACTGGTGAGCATCTGCTCGGCGTTACCCAGCGGTTCGGTCCGTTCAACTTTGTGGTGAACACAGACAAGATTTCGAGAGCGACAGCTGAGGATGAGGGATTCAAACTGTTTTTCGACTCTGCAATGAATGATCGCTATGGTGTCCTGACCTATGACAACTGGAACATTTACCATATGTGCGTGGCTGCTGATGTTCATCCTTTCAAGGAGCATACACCGGAAGAAATTTCGGCATTCAGTGATGCGGCAAGAAAAGTGTTCAACGGCGCAAAAATTCTGACTGATGACTTGGTCGCCATGAATCTTGCTTTGATCAACGGGGAGATTGACGCCTACTTTACTGGAGGAACCTATACGGCTTCGCCGGCACGCTACGATGGACACAGCAACGTTCGGGGAATTACGCCGAATTCCGGTCCTATGGATGGAAAAGGTGGAATAGTCTGGATTGAGCTGACATCGGTGGTAAACAACCCGCAGGTCTCTCCGCTTGCCGAGGAATTCCTGGCGTATATCCAACGTCCTGATGTCAGTAAGAATGTGGCATTTGCGGAGGGCACCTACAATCCGGTCACCCAGATGGGTGATGATGCGGTGCTTGGAGCATTCGATTCGGATGAGTTGGATGCAATCCAATGGGATTCGCTGGAGGAGGAAATGGCGCGGTCGCAAGACTACGACATCAACCCCGACTATGCGGAAATGTATGAGCATTACTCCGCGGCCAAGCGCGAGCGGGAAGGTTGATCATAGTCTGACCGATCTGCTTCAATTCACTTTCGGTAAGTCTTCTGGAGTTAATCTCAGATGAATGGGAGTCCGTCGGTTTTTCTTGCGTTGCGCGCAATGACAAAACGGTTCGGTGACTTCACAGCTTTGGATGATGTAAATCTCCAAATATCAGAAGGCGAGTTTTTTACTCTGGTTGGACCATCCGGGAGTGGTAAGACAACTCTGATTCGCATACTGGTGGGGATGGAAAGCCCCACCAGTGGCGAAATATCTCTCAGAGGCAATACGATCAACGATCTGCCCGCGAATAAGCGGCCGACATGCATGGTCTTTCAGAATCTTGCTTTGTTTCCCCATAAAACGGTAGGGCAGAATGTTGAGTTCGCGATGAAAATAGCTGGCGTTGATCCACAGACGCGACAGAACAGAGCCTTGGAGTTGTTGGAACTGCTCCGGCTTCCTGCTGAATTCTACGACAAGAATATCAACCAGTGCTCGGGAGGTGAACGGCAGAGAATTGCGCTCGCCAGGGCGTTAGCTTTTGATCCGGAGATACTGTTTTTCGACGAACCACTTTCGGCGTTGGACTTCAGGTTGCGAAAAACGCTGGAAAAGGAGCTCAAAGACATACATCGGGAAACCGGTAAGACATTTGTCTACATCACACATTCCCTTGAGGAGGCGATGGTCATGAGTGATCGAATTGGAATTCTCAATGAAGGGAAGCTGATTCAGATTGGGAGCCCTGATGACATTTACAATCGCCCCAAGAATAAGTTCGTGGCCCAGTTCATGGGGGAGGTCAACACGATTGCTGTTGAACGAAGTGGTCAATCGAGGGTCAGGGATGCCACAACAGGTGGCGAGTTTGATCTGGACCCGCAGGCTCGGGAAATCGATTCTGGATTTCTGATCATACGTCCCGAGGTAATGAAAATCGGGCGATCAGCGGAATCCATGCCGAACCGAATTGAGGGGATCTTGTTTAACGATTATGCTTTGGGTTCGCGTATTCAATATCAAGTGCGAAGCGCTGATGGTGAAAATCACTGGTTGATCGAGAGATTGCAGGATGATCCTTTTTCCGGTAACGCCGGTGATTCGGTTGTCATCGGCTGGCGACCAGAAGATTCAATACTTGTCGATCGATAACGGATTCCCAAGTCAGAAATGAACATCATTGCTAGGTGGGTGCGGCAGCCTGGATTTCTCACCGCACTTCCAGTCGGATTCTTTCTTCTCATCGGATTCGCCGGACCACTGGTGCTTGTGTTGCTATACAGCTTCATGCCGCCGAAAACATTCACTCTGGATCAGACGCCGACAATTGAGAATTATCTGTCGGTTGTCACACAGAGTTACTATATTTCGTTTGGTTGGTCATTGGCTTTGGCGGTCACAACGGTATTTCTGCTGCTCCTGATCACCTATCCAGTCGCATATGGTATGGCGAAAATTTTCGGTAAATGGGCGACACTGATTACCATTCTGATTGCTTTACCGCTGCTCATCTCAGAAAACATTCGACTGTTCGGGTGGGTGCTGCTATTGCTGAAAAATGGGATCATAGACGGGAGCCTGCAATATCTATTCGGGCTGTCGTTGTCCGGTATGCTGTATACGGTCCCCGCGATCGTACTCGGACTGGTGTACGTTTATCTCCCTTTCATGCTTTTTCCGCTCGTAATCGGAATTTCGATGGTGCCGGAATCACTGAAAGAAGCCGCTCGTGATCTCGGTGCATCACGGATACAGATCTTTCGCGAAGTAGAGTTACCACTTTCCATGCCGGGAATCCTGATTGGCAGTTTGTTGGTGTTCATTCTTTCCCTGGGATCATTGGCAGAGTCAAAAATCTTGGGTGGGCAGGCAATTGTGATGATTGCCGACGACATTGAATCTGCGTTTACGTTTGCGCAAAACTGGCCGAAAGGATCGGTGCTCTCTGTCATCTTGATCGCAATCTCGTTGATCATAATTTACTTTCTGTTTCGAAAGATTGATCTCGACCGAGTGGTGGGGCGTCGTTAGCAAATGCAATCCAGTCGTCAGGGAAAAGTCATTCGTACACTGATCATTGTTTGGACTGGCGCCATTCTGACTTTTCTCTATCTTCCGATGTTATCGGTCGTCATGGCTTCGTTTACCAAGCAGCGCTATTTCCAGTTCCCGGTGAAAATGTGGGATACACGATGGTATGAGAAAGCTTTCGAATCGTTGTCGGTACGCGATCTATTTTGGACTTCTTTCAGCATTGCGACACTGGTTACTGTGATTTCCGTAGTCATGGCGTTTTTTGGCGCACTTGCCTTTGCGCGCTATGACTGGAAGGGTCGAAAGCTCTATCAACGTCTGATACTTCTACCGATCTTTTTCCCTCAAGCTGTACTCGGACTCGCGTTGTTGCTATGGTTTTCCTCGCTGGGCGTCACTACGAGCTGGCAGACAGCAGTTTTTTCACACTTGATCTGGATTTTGCCTATTGTCACCCTGATCATGTCAATTCAGGTTTACAGTTTCGATCCGGTTTGGGAGGAGGCAGCTTATGATCTGGGCGCTTCTCGATTTCAGGTTCTTCGGGAGATCACTTTACCGATCTTGTCACCGGGTATAGTGTCTGGTGCAATTTTCGCATTTCTGCTTTCTTGGGGTAATTTTCCGCTTTCCTTGTTTACCACGGGCGCCGATCAGACGATTCCGGAATGGCTATATTCCAAAATGGTTTCCGGATACACACCGATGGTGCCAACTCTGGGCTCACTGACGATAGGTGGTGCTGCCGGGATCGTGATACTTTCCTTTGTAATACTGAATTTCTATCGAAAAATGCGCGGTCGGCGGTAAGTTGGCCGACTTCACGACCGGCTTTGTATCTGTTTGATTCGGGAATTTTCACCCGAACTGTTACGTGCTCAAGCGAAACAGTACGAATATTAAAAAACAGTCCTCCTTACTATCAGAAATCAGTATAGGGAGGTCTTGATAGTTGAAGATCAGCGAGTTGCGAAAGGAAATCAGTTTCCAACACTCTTACCGCGAAATTCGCGCGGAGAATAGCCTGTCCATCGACGAAACGCCCGACTGAACGCGCTTAACTCAGAATAGCCAAGAAGATAGGCAATTTCAGATAGTGACAAGTTTCGCTGCTTGAAATACATCTCAGCGAGATTTTTTCGGGTTTCTTCTACCAGTTCGGTGTAGGAAAGCCCCTCCCAGGCGAGGTTGCGCTGGATCGCACTAGGACTCATGTAAATACTTTCAGCCACAGATTCCAAAGAAGGATAACCCTCTGCCAGCTTGATCCGAATGATATTGCGAATTCGGTCTGTGAGATTCTGCGAAAAAGGAGTTTCGGTATGCAGGGATTCAAGGCAGACACGAGTCAAAGACATGAGCTTGAGGTCGCAGTTTGGCATTCGCCTGTCGAGAATTTCCGGTGAAATAACGATAGCGTTCACCCGCTGACTGAAAAAAACCGGTGCATTGAAGGCATTTTCATGTTCTCGGGAATTTTCTGGTTTTGGATGCTCGAAATACACCTCTTCCGGTTGCCAGTTACTTCCCATACACTCTCGGATTACGTTTAGAAACATTCCGAGTGAGAGTTCAGCATCCTGTCTGCGTTGCAGAATCTGAGGATCGCGGACCTGATATTCAAGTTGTATGAATTTTTTATTGGTTGTGGTGAGTCGCATCATTGAGCATTGCTGATGAAATCTGAAAAGGTCAATCAGATTGTCTAGTGCGGTGCCCAAGGTTGGAGAGGAGATGGCGGCGTATCCCCAAAGACCGAGATCATTCGGCTGAAATTGATTGCCGAACCACAGACCGAAATTGTCGTGCTGTGTATTTGTCGAAGCGCATTCAAACAAATTGCAGAATGATTTCAGATACATGCCGATTGTCGGATTGCCGATACATTCCGGATCAACACCGGCTTCACCGAATATCTGATCAACATCGCCACCATACCGGTTGATGAATCCGTCAACTCCGGTAGCCGCCGGTGCCAGTACGTGGGGTACTGGATCAGCGTCGTTATCTAATGGTTGCAGCACTCCGGTCTTCTGAAAATGCTGCATTGATGTAAGGCTCACGACCGATCAGGGTTAGACTGATTTGAGAACTAACCACATATTTTCAAGCATTATTGGTTCAAATTACAAGAACTATTTATCAATTACAAATTTCTTTCCTATCGAAAGGTAAGCGGTTTGGACTGTTTCTCACCAATAAAGTGCAATGAATTTTCAGATCTATCAACAGGGCACGTCTATTTATTCGACATTAATGATACAGCCTGAGACGGGGAGAGTGAAGGCGACTCGGATTCGCGATTTCCGGTTCGATATGAGATAATGTGGATTCATTGGTAAGTCATTCATTTTACGGATTAATTGCAGGGTATTTGAGATGGAGAGACGGCATCTGTTCGAGCGCGAGATGCAGCAGCGGGCGCTGGAGGAATTTGATGGTCTGGCGCGTATCAGGGCGCTGGTGGACTGGGAGGTGTTTGTACCGGTGCTTGAGGAGATTTTCGGTGTCTCCCATGGCGGTCCGGGGCGGCCGGCCTGGGACCCGCTGGTGATGTTCCGCTCGATCCTGCTGGGTGTGATGCACTCGCTGAGTGACCACAACCTGCAGTTCATGCTGCTGGACCGGCGCACCTTCAAGCAGTTTGCGGGACTTCAGAGCGATGACCAGGTGCCGGATCAGAAGACCCTGTGGAAGTACCGCGACCTGCTGAGCCGGTCGGGCCGGATTGACGAGCTGTTCGAACTTTTCAAGGCGCAGCTGCGCTCGCATGGCTACGAGCTCACCAGCGGCCAGATTGTGGACTCGTCGATTGTCGAGGTGCCGCGTCAGCGCAACAGCCGCGAGGACAACCGGACGGTGAAGTCCGGCGAGGTGCCGGAGTCCTGGCAGGACAATCCGAACAGGCTGTGCCAGAAGGACACCGATGCGCGCTGGACAAAAAAGCGCAATCAGAACCACTATGGCTACAAGAACCATATCTCGGCGGACCGGGAGACGAAGTTCATTGACGAATGGGAGGTGACGGCGGCGAGCACGCACGACTCGCAGGTGTTCGTTGAGCTGTTGCCGGAACGGCCCACGGGCGATTGTCAGGTATGGGCCGACAGTGCCTACCGTTCGGAGGATGCGTTGAGGAAGTTGCGGAAGCGCGGTTACAAGCCCCGCATCAACCACAAGGCGACGCGTGCGAAGGCGTTGAGCGACCGTCAGGATGAGGTCAATCGGGTGTATTCGAAAGTGCGTTGCCGGGTGGAGCATGTGTTCGGTTCGATGACCAATGAGATGCCGGAGCGGTACATGCGCTGTATCGGGAAGACGAGGGCGCGGACCTGGATCGGGTTGCGCAACCTTTGCTACAACATGAGGCGGCTGAGCTATCTGCAGCCGTCGTTGTCGGCGGCGTAGGGGAAGCTGTGTCCGAATGGTCGGAATTCAGGGCGATGAGGCTCGGATCAGGGGGTTTTCAGGCCGGATATTGCGGGAAATCGCCTTCGGAGCGGGAAATTTTCGGAAAATGCGGTTCGGAAGCATGGAAATTTTCAAAGATCAGCATCGGACACTCAGGGACTCTCAATATTCAAGGTTAATAGAGGTGCCCAACAGTATAAGCAACAATGTTCGCCGGCTTGAATACGCGTGATTTTTTCTTACAGTTCTGGTTATGCTGTATAGTAGTTGAAGATACGGATTTCACACTTCGGGAGATTGTCTTCATGTCAATTTTGCATTCCAAGCAGACCGAGGCGCTCATCAAGCGAATGACGAACGATGAAGTTGGTGCTGCTACCGGTGACATACCCTACTTTTCTGATTTTATCAATCACTATTACTACGGAGTGCCCTACGACGACCTGAGCAATAGAGATCTCTTTGATTTGAAAGGTGCGGCTCTCGCACATATGAATCTCGGAAAGAAACGTAAAGGGGAAGAACCGAATATTCGAATTTATATTCCGGATGTGGAGCGCGATGGATGGCGCTCGGAATACGCCGTTCTTGAAGTGGTTACGATAGACCGACCTTTTCTGGTCGACTCGATATCTAACGTGTTGAGTCAATTGGGGTTGCGAAAGCACTTGTCTGTTCATCCAGTGTTTTTCGCGAAACGTGACAAATACGGAACGCTTCAAAGTATCTCTTCGCCGCTTACTGCAAGTGGATTGAAAGGGGTCTTTGAATCGTATCTGCATTTCGAATTTGACAAGCCTGCAGATACAAAAGAGTTTGAGAAACTCCGTTCTCTATTGACAAATACATTTGAAAGCATTGAGTTGGCGGTTGAAGATTGGTCAGCGATGCGCGAACGCGCTACTGATACCGCAGAAAATATCCGAAATGTTGAGAAGCAGCAGAACGATTCAAACTTAAATGATTATCCGGAATTCAGCGAATGGCTGAACAAAGGCAATTTCACGTTTCTCGGGTATTGTGAGCTGTTGTCCGGCGAAGATGGGAGTGTCAAACTGGACAATAAATCGGTTTTGGGATGGTTGAGTTCAATTGACAGTATAGAGAAAATTTTCCCGATCGATGAATTGGCTTCCAAGATTCGTGAACCATCTTTGCTGATTACCAAAGCAGATGCACAATCTCCAATTCACCGGACGAGCTATATGGACCTGATCGCGTTTCCAAATTTCTCCGCAGACGGTGAATGTACGGGATTGCGGATATTCGTCGGATTATTCGGTTCCACTGTATACAACGGTAGTGCAGAACTGATTCCGGTTCTGCGCGACAAGATGAAGTATGTTCTACGGCGAAGCAGATTCTCTTCGACTACGCATAGCATTCGAGTCCTGACCAATATCATGGAGAACTATCCGAGAGACATGATGTTTCAGGTTACCAAGGAGGAACTGTTCGAGGATGTCGCGGATACGCTTGAGTTACAGGAACATCTGCGAGTCAAGGTGTTGCTTCGTCGTGAGCAGTATGGTCGATTCTACTCGGCTATTGTCTACACACCCCACGAGTTGTTCAACCGGGCATTGAGAGTCAAGATCAACGATATCCTGATGGATTCTCTCAATGGTATTTCCTCAGAGTTCCTTTCGACGTTTTCCGGATCAGTTCTGGCCAGGATCACTTATACGATACGTGTCGAAAAACATTCAGTCCCTAATCGAGCACTGCCTGAGATTCAGCAGTTGGCGGAAGATGCGGCTATCACCTGGAACGATTCGCTTTATCAGGCAGCAATAAAGCGCTACGGTGAGAATCTGGGACTTCGTTACTACAAACAGTACGAAGAATCATTCAGTGCGAGTTATCAGGAAGACCATTCACCATGGGTGGCCGCCGCAGACTTGGCAAAATTCGCTGGTTTGAGTGAGGAGAGCGATATGGCCGTATCGTTCTACCAGCCTTTGAACGAACCGGACAAGAATAGGATTCGCCTAAGAATCTACAGTTACCGAGCGCAGATTTCACCATCTGACAGTCTGCCCGTGCTGGAGAACATGGGATTGCGAGTGATCGAGGAGAAGCCATACGAAATAAAACTGGCTGACGGGGGATACCTGTGGCTTCATGACTACACCCTTGTGGAAGCAAAAGGAAAGGAACTTGTGGCGGATGAGCATCGCGAGAGTTTCGAGGATGCATTCAAGAGCATCTGGCGCGGAAAAGTCGAAAATGACAGCTTCAATCAACTGGTTCTGGCGGCAAATCTAGATTGGTGGCAAGTGGTTGTTCTTCGCGCTTACAGTAAATATCTGAAGCAGATCGGCAGTACGTTCAGCGAATCTTACATTACGGGAACTCTGATTCGACATGTCGATATGACATCTGATTTGATCGAATATTTCGAGTTGCTGTTCGCTCCCGACAGTTCGGCGACGGAAAGGCAGAAGTCAGAACTGCTCGATAGGCTGTATGCACATCTGGACAAAGTTGTCAGTCTTGATGAGGATGTGATACTGAGGGGATATCTGAACGTGATTACCAGTACCCTTCGAACAAATCATTACTGCACGGATGACTCGGGCAATCGCTTGGGATACCTGTCGTTCAAATTTGACTGTGCCAGAATCGACAAGATGCCAGACCCGCGACCAATGTTCGAGATTTTTGTCTACTCACCGCAAATTGAAGCTGTTCATCTTCGAGGCGGTAAGGTAGCCCGGGGAGGATTGAGATGGTCAGACAGGCGCGAGGACTTCAGAACGGAGGTGCTGGGATTGGTCAAGGCACAGATGGTGAAGAACGCGGTGATCGTACCCGTCGGATCGAAAGGAGGTTTTGTAGTCAAACAGCCGCCTCCTCCCGGTATGACTTTGCAGGAACATGCGATCGAGTGCTATAGGAACTTCATTCGGGGAATGCTGGATATCACCGACAATATCCTAGCGGGAGAGATAGACCCGCCTGCCAATGTGCTTCGTTACGATGACGATGACCCTTATTTGGTAGTCGCAGCAGACAAAGGCACTGCAACATTTTCCGACATTGCCAACGCATTGTCACAGGAATATGAATTCTGGCTGGGGGATGCCTTTGCATCCGGCGGTTCAGTCGGTTACGACCACAAGGGAATGGGCATCACCGCCCGTGGCGGCTGGGAGTCCGTAAAGCGTCACTTCCGCGAATTGGGAATGAATACTCAGACAACGGAATTCACTGTAATAGGAATTGGGGACATGGGCGGCGATGTGTTCGGCAATGGTATGTTATTGTCGGAACACATCAGATTGTTAGGCGCGTTCAATCACATTGAGATTTTTGTTGATCCGAATCCGGATGCGGCGATCAGTTTCAGGGAGCGAAAACGATTGTTTGAAACACCGGGCCTGACCTGGAAAGACTACAACAAAGAACTGATTTCCGAAGGTGGTGCAGTCTACGACCGAACCGCGAAAGCGATCAAACTCAGCCCACAGGCACAACAGGCATTGCGCATTAAACAAAGGCAACTCACGCCTAACGAACTGCTTAACGCAATGCTGAAGGCACCCGTCGACCTACTTTGGAACGGTGGTATAGGAACTTACGTCAAGGCAACTACCGAAACCCATGCGGATACTGAAAATCGTTCGAATGATGCGATTCGCGTCAATGGTAGTGAGTTGGGTTGCAAAGTTGTGGGTGAAGGTGGGAATTTGGGAATGACGCAGCTGGGGCGTGTTGAGTTTTGCCTTAGCGGCGGACGTTGTTTTACTGACTTTATCGACAATTCAGGTGGCGTGGATTGCTCCGATCACGAGGTCAATATCAAAATCCTGCTCAATCAGATTGTCAGCAACGGTGATATGACCGGAAAGCAGCGCGAAAAGATTTTAAGCGACATGACTGATGAGGTTGCGGAACTCGTTCTTACCGATAACTACCAGCAGAGTCAGGCACTCAGCGCGATAAATGCTGAATCAAGTAGCCTGATCAGGGAGCATTGGCAGTATATCCGAGAACTCGAGTCGTTCGGGGATTTGGATCCCGCATTGGAATTTCTGCCCGACCGGGATGAGATCAGGCGCAGACAGAATGAAGGTATAGGGCTTACCTATCCGGAACTCTCCATTCTACTGGACTACTCAAAAATGACGCTGTATCAGCATCTGTTGGATTCGGACATGCCCGAAGATCCTTATCTGGTTCAGGAGTTATACGCATATTTCCCCCAACGACTGTCTGAAAAGTTCAGTGATCAGATGCACGATCATCGTCTCAAACGTGAAATTATCGCGACGTCAATCACCAACAATCTCGTTAATCGCGTCGGACCGACATTCGTGTTTCGAATGAGACAGTTTACGAGTGCCGGATATGACGATGTCGCCAGAGCCTTCTGTGTTGCGCGGGAGGTATTTGACATGAGAGACATATGGCAGACGATTGAAGATCTTGACAACAAAGTTCCTGCACATGCACAGATTACCATGCTTTCCTATGCCAGCGGACTTCTCGAACGCTCCGCACTGTGGTTGCTGCGTCATCGTGGATACCCAATGAATATCGAAGAGACAGTCGAATACTTTAAATCTGACGTCTCTAAACTGACCAAGAGCCTGTCGAAGTCGTTGACCAAGCATTACGTTGCCGCGATGAACAAGCAGATCAAGGAATTGACAGACAATAAGGTACCGAAGGCGGTAGCAAGACGAATTGTCGAATTGATTGCGCTGTCGACAGCGTTGGACATCGTTGAAATTATCAAGGCATCCAAGAAATCAGCTGCATTCGTCGCCGCAGTCTACTTTGATATCGGCGCCCGGCTGGAACTGATTTGGATTCGGCAGAAAATTGCACAGCTCCCGGTCGAAAATCGTTGGCATAATCTAGCCAAATCAAGGCTTGCGGATGACGTTCACTCCCATCAATATTCAATTGTCAGTGACGTCGTGCAAAGTGCTCAGAAAAGTGACCCCAAGGTTGCTGTTTCAGAATGGATGGATGCAAACAACAATGGATGTCGGATGCTGGCGAGCATAATCGCGGACATGAAATCGATCAGCAAAGTTGATTTTGCCACCCTGTCTGTCGCAATCAGCGAGGTGCATTTGCTCGGACGAAGTTCCGAGTAGTGCATCAACGTATCGCGCTCATTATCGATGGATCCAGCTGCTGTTGCAGACAATAATTCCGATTCTCCGGTGAAGTCCTGATCCGAGCGCCAGTTCACGGAAAACCACCTCGATATCTCGTCGAAAGATTGAGTAGTTCCAAATTTATTTTCCTATCACCCTTTGGCCGCGAGATTCCCGATAGCGTCAGGTATTTGGTCGTGAACCGACGGGATTTCTCGTCGAATTGTTGGCGTTAGGGAAGTTCGTTTTACGTCGAAAAGTCAATTATTCGGGTTGTACTGTCAAGCCTATCGCATTTGACGCAGAATAGAATTTTCCCTACAACGCGAAATACTGCGCGAAGTAAACGGAAATTACTTGATGGCTGTACATTCAACACCGACACCGATTTTTCAGGCCAACCGGGTGATTGACCGCGCCCGATGGGCTGGGAATGTCTTTGCTGACTATCGGCGAGATGAAGTGATGCGGATCACCAAGGCGGCGGCCGATCTAGGGGCCGATACCGCACGTGAATACGCAGATTGGGCAGTCGCCGAAACCGGCTTCGGCAACGCTGATCACAAGGAAATCAAGAATCGAATGTGCAGCGAGGGCATCTACGAATACTATAAGGAATCGGATTTCATAACCCATCGAATTGACAGCGAAAGAAATATTGTCGAAATTCCCCGACCAGCGGGCGTCATATTCGCACTGACACCGTCGACCAATCCGGTATGCTCAGTGTTCTTCAAGGTAATTCTGGCATTGATGACAAGAAATTCTATTGTGATCAGTCCACACCCTGCGGCTCGCGAATGTTGCACGGATGCAGCGATCAAATTAGCGGAGACCATTGAAAAGGAAGGTGCGCCTGATGGATTGGTACAGGTCATCGAGAATCCGACGCTTGAAGTCATTCAATCGATCATGAGTTCGGAAAGTATCGATGTCATTCTCGCTACAGGCGGTACGCCGATGGTGCGGGCGGCATACAGTTCCGGAAATCCTGCCTTGGGTGTTGGTCCTGGTAACTGTCCTGTCTACGTTGATGAAACAGCGGACGTAGAGCATGCCGCGAAATGCATTGCGGACAGTAAAGCGTTTGACAACAGTGTACTGTGTACCAACGAATCGGCAGTTATCGCCGATCACACGATAAGTGATGCACTAACAATCGCTTTACAGAAAAATGGGTGCTACATCTGTAACGAAGACGAACGTGACCGACTGGCTGAGGTGCTTTTTCCTGAAGGGTCATTCGACATTTCAGTAATCGGCAAGCCTGCTGATTCGATCGCGGAGCGAGCTCGTATTCGGGTTCCTGCCAATACTCGGGTGCTGGTGACTCCATTGGAACGCATCGGGGACGACTATGTGCTCAGTCGGGAGAAACTCTGCCCGGTACTCGGATATTACGTAGTTTCGAGTCAGGATGCGGCAATGAACGCCTGCGGTGCGATGATTCGCAGAATGGGTAGCGGTCATTCCGCTGCGATTCACAGTAACGACCCTAAGATGATTCTGAGATTTGGTGCGGAACTGAATGTTCTCAGGACACCGGTCAATGCGCCTTGCAGCACAGGTGCGTCAGGATTCAATACCAATCTCGCGCCGACCATGACAGTCGGAACGGGATTTTTTGGAAGAAGTTCAGTCGGAGACAATGTCGGTCCCGAACACTTGGTCCAATGGTCGAAAGTCGCGTTCAACAAGGAACAGACAGTCAACATGGATGATTTTGGCGATTTGCGGCTGCCGACGACATTCCCGCGTCGAACATCGGACAGCCCAATTGACTATTCATTTGCAGATGGATTCTCGCCATCCGATTCGTCATTGAACACGTTGGGTGGTGAAATGGTTGCTGAATCAGATCTGCGTGCAGCAATTCACAAAATCATACTTGAAGAGATTCGCTCTCTTCAGCTGGTAAGCGAGTCGCGTCACTGATGGCTGACCTTAGATCTTATATCTTCATCGATCAGCTTCAACCGAAGACCATGTGTTATCTGGGCAGCTGGATTCGCGGATATTTGCCGAAAACGGATATGGCTGCGATGGTCATCGAGGTGGTTCCGGGCCTTCATATTGAGGGTATCACAGACATCGCATTGAAGTGTGTCAATGTCAAACCGGGAATATTGATAGTCGAGCGCCAGTTTGGATATCTTGAGTTTCATTCCGACTCGACAGCCGATGTAGTTGCAGGAGGTGAGGCGGTGCTGGAGACGCTCAACGCGACAGCAGCGGATGCGATGCCACCTGAGATATTGGCTTCAACCATCATCAAGCGCGTGGATGACTATCATGCATTTCTGATCAATCGAAACAAGCTGGGGACCATGGTTTTACCTGGAGAATCGCTTTTCGTACTTGAGATGCAACCGGCTTCATATGCCATTGTCGCAACGAACGAGGCTGAAAAGGCGTCAGATGTCAAAGTTGTCGACTATCGCATGATCGGGGCGACCGGCCGAGTCTATCTGAGTGGGCCAGAGAGTGATGTACGCGCCGCTGCGCGAGCCGCTGAAGAAGCTTTGGAAGCAAGGATGTAACGACGATGGACGAACGAAACTTTTCTGAAGAGCAGATACGTCAAGCCGTGCGGGAAGCTTTGCTTGAGGCGTTACCGGTAGGCGGTTCGGAGCGTAGTGACAGAAAAGTTGTGACGAAGTGTGCATTGATGACACAGATCTTGGAGTCGATTGGAAATAATTGCAAGACTCCGATCAAAGTAAATATTGAGAACAATCGTAAACTTGGCGAGTTCATCCGGGACTTGGTCAGATGTGTGGCTGATAAGAACGTTGAGGCGATGATTCTATCCGACCGATTGAACTTTGAACTGAATAGTCAGAAAAGTGAACGTTCACCACCTGCACCAGCCGTGCGGGCACCTGATCGCCAAAAAGGTTCAGCCCGTCGCGAGGTCGCTGATGGGCAGCTTGAGACTGGTGTTCTGACAGAATCGAAGATTCTCGCACTTGCCAAGACAAACAAACGGATTGTGATCAGCAGTAAGGTTGTTCTGACTCCACTGGCCAAAGATCGGGCACGGAATGTCGGACTTGAAATTGTGAGGCAATAGCAATGAAAGTAGGAACTGTAATCGGAAAAATATGGGCGACTCGACGATTGAATGAGTTGCCAAACGGGGCGCTGCTTGAAGTTGATCTTGACGACAATAGCGGTACACCTGAAAGAATTCTGGCCTATGATCCACTTGGTGCGGGTGCCGGCGAGCAGGTGCTTGTCACTCAAGGCTCCGTTGCAAAGGGGTGGTTCAAGTCCGGGGATGCTGTAATTGATGCACTGGTGATCGGAATAGTTGACGAAAAGTCAGGCGACAGTAATTAGTTTAATTTTCAATGTATTAAGGAGAAAATCATGTCAAACGCAATTGGATTTATTGAGACTCGCGGCTATGTTGCGGCATTCACTGCAGCCGATGCTATGGTGAAGGCGGCAAACGTAGATATTGTGACTCGGGAGCAGATCGGTGCTGGATTGGTTTCGGTGCTGGTCAGAGGCGATGTCGGCGCGGTAAAGGCGGCAACGGAAGCTGGTTCCGAAGCGGCTGGATCAGTTGGTGAAGTCATTTCCGTTCACGTGATCCCACGACCT
The DNA here is from genome assembly GCA_963666625.1 of Arenicellales bacterium. Taxonomy (GTDB): domain Bacteria; phylum Pseudomonadota; class Gammaproteobacteria; order Arenicellales; family JAJDZL01; genus JAJDZL01. The sequence goes on along the minus strand of OY762925.1, from coordinate 423,528 downwards.
CACGCGGAAGTCGTCAAAAAGTTTGATGTCGAAGCTGGCAAGTAACCGTACTTTGCGATGAATGCAGGTCGGTTGCTTGAATCGCGATGGGACCATAATCTCGTTCCTGCTCTGACCGGAGGGATGTGTAACTATGGCTGACCTTCGCGTTTATCTGCAGATTGAGGACCTTCAGACGCAGTTTGCCGCTTATATGGCGACTGCGCTCAGGGCAAGAGGCTATGTGCCGTTGCAGGGGATGCATTCTCTGATCATTGAGATATCCCCGGCACTGGCTATTCATCGTGTCATTGATCTTGCCTTGAAATCGGTATCAAGAGTAGAACCTGGAATTCTGTATGTGGAGCGTCAATTCGGGATTCTTGAACTGCACAGCACTGATCTGGATGAGCTGGAAAGGGCAGGTGAGGCAGTCCTGAACGGTTTCGGACTGAAAGCCGAGGACCGTTTGAAGCCGCGGGTGCTCTATTCCGACCTCGTTACTGAGATCGGTGATCAGCATTCGGTAATCATCAATCGTCAGCGGGATGCATCAATGATTCTTCCGGGAGAGTCATTGCTGCTCCTTGAGACGGCACCAGCACTTTTCGCTGCGGCCGCTGCGAATGAGGCGGAGAAGGCGGTACCAGAGAATGTTCTAGTCGACTGTCAGATGTTCGGCGTGTCGGGGAGAGTATTCATTGCCGGTGAGCCACAGAATACTAAAAGAGCACTGGATTGCGTACTTGAGGTGATTGAAGATATTCCGGGACGCGAGCACTGAAACTCGAACAACGATTCTGCTTGCGCATGACTATTGTGTCGGTGGGGTGTTTTACAGTCCACATCTAACCCCGGCAAAACCCGGTGTCATATATTGCCGACATCCGGCTATGGAACGCCGTTGATCTTTTTCTGAATCGTTTCGACCTGTTCCGAACTGAGATTGGTCACCTCAACCACCTCCTCCGGTACCATGCCCTTTTGCAGCAAACTGGCCGCGATTTCTCGACGGCCTTCTTGCAGACCCTCTGCCCGACCTTCCCCACGAAAGGTATCGATTGCTGAAAGAACCATTTGCCGCTCCTCCGAGGTTTTGGTTTTCAAATTCAGTATTTCGTCCGCTGTGATATGTGCATTGTAATCGCAAACATACCCAAACACCAAATCGAACATCCGTTTCCGGTCATCGGCCGGAACATACCTGATCCGCTCCAGCAGATCCTGAAGATCGCCCACCTCGAAGTCGCGCACCTTGGACATCGCCCGAATTACCACATCAATGTTGGTTTTTTCCGCCAAGCCCTTGCGGTCCATCTCGTTCACGTCAATCAGCAGACACTCAAAGCTGACACAATATCTGCATAGAGCCCGAAGATGCTTTCGCGGAAGTTTGGAAAAAAGATTGCTGAACCTCACCGGTTCGCGTTGCGGAGCCGCAACCTGACGCACCACGATCGGCACGATCAGCGACTTGAACTGATCCTGAAGATACATCAGAAACTGATTGCGGGCTATCTGCCTCACCAGCTCACTGTCCCTATAACTCTTGTGCTCAAACAGCAGGACGATCCTAGCCGCACTGCCACTGTCCTTAAGCGCAACCGAAAACACCAGATCGGCGATCTTCTCATTCTGTCGGCTTGCCTGAATCAGCTGCGGCTCGAAACTCAGCGTCGACCAATCAATGATCTCAAACAGATCCGCCGGTGCGCCTGCACGAATCAGGGTGATGACATACTCGGCCACCCGGAAGACATCCTTGAAGAATCCGTCGTGAATTTGGGCAGGCTTTTTCCCGGACGCGCCTGAATGATCGGAATCTGGCATTGAATCTCCTATATGATGAAAGAATGGGAGTGTAGGCGCTCGACTTGCGAAAATGCAAGAATCCACCAATCAGATCTGGATGAGCGGCCCGGGTATGGTTGCGGCCAATTAACGGGCTTCAGAATCGCTCAGTGATCTTACCTGATGATAAACTTAACCCAAACTGCCATGCAAATATTTGTTCTTTACCCAATTGGCAACATGGATTTTATTCATTGAGGCGCTGACTCTGTCGATCATCTAACATGCTTGACACCGCCGGAAGCTGCCCGACGATTGGCTATCAACCGCGCACCGGATACTTTCCAACATGAAACTTCAATCGCCAGTCAGTTGCCACGGCGTGACAAATTGCCACCTGCACGAATGAATCGATGGGTTCATTTACCGGGTTAACCGTTTATGACAGCAACCGCACCCGCCTCAGCGCCTGAATAAAGCCACTGTCAAACACCGTCCGGTTCCTTCACCTTATATAGGGATTTGCGATGTCGGAAAGCCAGACGTGCCAACGGTTCCGGGATCGATCCGGTGATCGACAACCGTAATCTGTGGCGCGAGGAGAAGAACGACGGCGACTACGATCCACAGAAGACAATCCTGCGAATGCTCAACGACGGCAAGGCAGTCGACAACATCCTGTATGCTGAGGATGGTACTGTGTTCTGCCGATACCCGAAAAGCCGCGAGGAACAGCCGATGTGCTTCATGGGCCATGAGAAAGACCGCGGTACCTTGAAGTATCGGTGTCCGGCAAGAGCCGGAGACTCTGAATGCAAGGGCATGACTCAGTGTCTTGAGAACGGCGGCTCCAAGGCACACCTGTACGGTCGCACCGTGAGGATCAATCCGACCCGACAGCAATGGCCGGATCTTCACGCCGACACCGCGTAGCACTTACAGGTGGAAGCGAAGCTATGCCAAGCGCACGGCGGCCGAGCGGTTCTTCTCGCGCATCGGGCAGGGCTTCTGCTTCGACCACTACTATGTGCGGGGGCTGATAAGGATGAGGGGCAAGGCATCGCTTGCCATGGTGATCGCACTGGCGTTGCCCGGTCCCGGGTAGACATCCGACTGAAATCTGTTCCTGTTGATCGCCGCGACGCTACGAGGGTTCGACGCGTCCTGAAACCGGTATCGGAGTCGAAAAACGGGTAAAAATCGCATCGGGACCGGAAAATCACTGCGGTCGGGGAAATCGGACGCTCCGCGCGGTTCGAAGTTTGCGGATCAGGCAAAAAAATTGCTACAGCGCATTTCCCTCAGACTTGACACGGGGGGTACAGATATAGTTCCATTCAATAACCAGATTAAACCGAGGTTCCCTCGCTCAGCTGAGAGGCGACAGTAAGAGGGAAGAACTTCGGATTAAAGGATAGTTCGGATGCGCAATTAGTACACGGAGGAAAAATTATGAGAAAGTCTGCATTGAAAAAACTAATGATGATCGCTGTTGCGATGGTTATGATTATCGGTTCAAATGTGGCGGTTTCGCAGACGAAGGAGGAATTGGAGGAGTTTAAGGAGAGAGGGTTTCAGGCGGTGTTGTCCAGTTGCGTAACATTTTCAGTTGAGAATGAAACGGTAAATGATACTTATTAGAGTGTACCCAGAATTGGAGTGAATGAGACTGAAAAAGTCGAATTCTTTTTTTGAAAGGAACAACGGTAAAATGGGAATACTGTATTGATTATGCTACTGCTCACGATAGGGTGCTCTTCTGGAAAGTGATGGATTTTTATAAATGTAATTCGCGTGATCTGAAATGTCCGATGTCTATTGAGTTCCGCCGACATGTAAACCATTTTGAGTACAGCCAAGAGATTCCATATTTGCACATCAAGCAATGAGGAAAGGTAATCTATTTTGCGGTGTTTGCCGGTACGTTCTTCGGTGCGGTCTGCGTGCTGTTGTATTGTGAGAAGTAGAATCATCTTTGAGGACGACCAAGCGAGGTAACGAGCGCACAAAAGCAAGTCGTGCAGACTTGCGCAGATCGCACCTAATGCGATCATCCGCCCAAGCGGATAACTTACGGAACAATCAAATCCCTTTGGTTGTGCAGATAGCGGAATCCGCCAACGGATTCCGATAAAGTCAAAGCGAATAGCGGTTGTCGGTGTTCAGCCGACAATTGACAATCAGAAATAGGCGATTGGCAACAATCGCAGAGGTTAATCACACAGCGAGCAGGATAAGAGAACGATTAGTTCTTTCGTAGTAGTACGGTGATGAACAGGCTTAGCCGTTCGAGCCGTTACTTTCTCTACCGACGACTGAAGTGAGGCAGGACGCGGTTATGACTGACAATCTCAAATAAGTGATTGTCGCTGTTTTTGATGGGTTAGCGTCTAGAAACGCAGATGACCTTTCGACCACTCCTTCACCTCGCTCAAATCGCGCCGATCACCTTTTTCGACCAGCCTACCGAGTAAACTCAACTTGAACGCGAGTAACCTTATCTAACATCGGGTCACCTCTATCTGAACGCGGAGTAAACAGTAATCTGAATGCCGGTTGTCCATTCGGTATTCCGGTTCGGTCATTCAGGGCGCGTTTTCATCTCACACTGAATGTTTTCTCACCTCTTTCTGTCAAGTCGGATAGTGACTTGTCGGTGCGCGTGAGCCTAAGAGCAACACCTGTGGAAACATCGCGAATTTGCCGTCTTGAGTCATTGCTTCCAAGGTAATATGATACGCAAGAACCGGTGATCGGTGAGACTTGTCAAAATCTGAAATATTGACAAGAAACATGATTGGACGCGCCTGTCATCAAGAATTAAATTTGACAGGTGATGAAAGCGGTTCCAAGGTTTCATTCACGAACAATGAGCGATCGAACAATCTGAATTTAGAGTGCGAAGCGATCCAGTAACGGATTGCTTCACACACTTATATGTGTCTATTCTTTATTGATGTAAGATTCATTGAAAAATCTATCTGTAATAGCGGCTGTTCCAAATGGTGCTGAAAATTCTCCAACTTCAAATCCCATGCTCAATTAAAATTGCCCAAAGTCAGGAAAATAATTTGTTGTATCCATTAGAAACTTCACATGTCGGGATCATCCGGTGAATCGGCGATGATCAGACTCATTGCGATTTCGTTACCGCTCTCGAATATAATTATTTCAACACGTTAGACTCGTGCAGATTGTTGTCGATTGGTTCAAGCGCCAATTAAGTAACCCCCAGATCATAATTCTTTCGGTTTTTCTGATCGTGGGATTCTCGTTGATCATTTATGCTGGAAAAATGATCGCTCCTGTTATTGCCAGTGCCGTAATCGCGTACATCCTTGAAGGTGGTGTGAAGCTATGCGAGGCGGTAAAACTTCCGCGTCTGACTGCGGTTTTACTTTTGTTGTGTCTGTTCCTTGTCCTTATCGTCGCGTTGCTGTTCGGTATCCTACCGCTAGTCATTCAACAGGCACTGCAGCTGGTGGCACAGGTACCTGCCTGGGTAGCCGAGGCTAGAGATACATTGCTGCAATTGCCTGACAGGTACCCTGGAATAATTTCGGCCAATCAGATTGAGATCTTTTTCCAGGCTACAACCGAATTCGTGACCAGACAAGGACAGCAGATCGTAGTCACTTGGTCGGCTTCCTCTGTTGTCGGCGTTATAACCATAATAATTTATCTGATACTCGTGCCCATCCTGGTTTTCTTCTTTCTCAAGGATAAGGACAAACTAACCCAATGGTTTAGCCGTTTCTTCCCGGAAAAGGATCATGGACTGACCCAGACGGTCTGGGAGAGCCTGGACCGACAGATGTCGAATTACATACGAGGCAAATTTTGGGAAATCTTGATCGTCGGCGGGGTGACTTTCGTTGTCTTCTCACTGTTCGGACTACAGTTCGCCGCGCTGCTCAGCGTTGTTGTCGGGTTGTCAGTTCTGATTCCATTCATCGGTGCGGCAGTAGTAACGATCCCGGTGGTGGTGGTCGCCGCGGTCCAGTGGGGAATGTCACCTGAGTTTGCCTATTTGGTAATTGCCTATCTGGTCATCCAGTTTTTGGACGGCTACATATTGGTTCCGCTGCTGTTCTCCGAAGTGGTCGATCTTCATCCGGTTGCGATTGTCGTTGCGGTACTCGTATTTGGTGGAATTTGGGGCATCTGGGGCGTGTTTTTCGCAATTCCGCTGGCAACGCTTGTTCAGGCCATTTTGATATCATGGCCCAGGGCCAATGATCCAATCGAGGAATCAACTTAACGCTGGCAAACTGACTTTATGATTCCCAAATCAATACCGAAAGGTCGGGGTGCGATATCAAATCGGACTGGTAGATTCGAGAGTTGGGACCACGAAGAGTTCGACGACGGCTGGTATCACGAAGAGCTGCCGGCCTTGAGAACCACTATAGAAAGCGATACTGCTCGCTCTGTCATTGCGCGAAATCAGTCACCCGATCTGCCTTTCGACCAGTCCATCAACATGTACCGCGGGTGTGAGCACGGATGTTCGTATTGCTATGCGAGGCCCAGTCACACGTACCTTGGTTACTCGGCAGGATTGGATTTTGAAACTAAATTGTTTGCCAAATTTGATGTAGCTGAGAAACTGAAAGAAGAAATTACATCTCGCACGTATCAATGCAAGCCGATAGCACTTGGGGCCAATACAGATCCTTATCAACCCATTGAGAAAAATCTCCGCCTGACCCGACAGATTCTTGAGGTGCTTCTCGAATATCACCATCCGTTGCAGATTACGACAAAATCAGCGTCTATCGTGCGAGATATGGATGTACTCGCAGAATTGGCTCAGTTGAATCTGGTTAGTGTGAATATTTCGGTTACTTCACTTGATGCGAGTCTGACACGAAGAATGGAACCGCGTGCGAGCGCGCCCCACAGTCGCATGAAAGCGGTTTCTCAGCTTAGCCTGCATCAAATTCCGATTACAATATTCGTTGCTCCGGTTATACCCGGGCTGAACGACCACGAGATCGAGGCGATTCTTGAATCAAGTGCAAAGGCTGGCGCACGTCGCGCCGAGTGGACGATGATTCGCTTGCCACTTGAAGTGGCTGATTTGTTTCGGGAATGGTTGAAGGAATACTATCCGGAGCGTGAAGCTCGCGTGATGAGTCTGATTCGACAAGTTCGGGGAGGCAGGACAAACAGGTCTGACTTTTTTGAGAGGATGCGCGGTACCGGACCGATCGCCGAAATGATCCAGAAACGGTTCATGATTGCGGTAAGAAAATTCGGTTTGGACTTGCCTCCGGTTGAACTGGATGTTGCACAGTTTCGCAAAACAGTTGTTGGCGGATGCCAGATGTCCCTGTTCGATTGACGGGTGACATCTTACGGTAAACTCGCCCATCCAGAAATTTTTATTTGTTTGAAATTTGAATAGTTCTGATGAATACAAAAAATCGTACAACTCCGCTTGCACTGGATTCAAATCAACTGAAGACTGACGAAACTTCTTCTGCGCCGACAGCACTTGATCGTTCATTGGTCAAAAAATTGCTTGAGTATTCAGGCAATCCGCGTATTGAAATTCGACTGTGGGATGGTGAAAAGATATCCATCCCGAATCAGGACCCCATCGCGACCATGAGATTCAATTCTCGCTCTGCGTACAGACGACTGATGACCCAAGGAGAAATCGGATTCGGCGATGGTTTCAGTGAAGGCCAGATTGAGATCGAAGGAGAATTGGTTGAATTTCTCTGTGAGGTATATCGGGCAAAGAGACAGGCTGTCAAGGGTTCGAAAGGTGTGCTTCAAGTGTATGATTTGTTACCAAAGAAGAAACCCAGAAAGAACACGCTGGCCGGTTCAAAGACAAACATTCATCACCATTATGACCTCGGAAACGAATTTTATTCCCTATGGCTTGATCGAGAGGCCATGCAGTACACCTGCGCGTACTACCCTATCGAATCCATGACGCTGGAGCAGGCGCAGGTTGCAAAAATGGAGCACGTCTGTCGTAAATTGATGCTCAAACCGGGCCAGACTGTGGTCGAAGCGGGTTGTGGTTGGGGTGGACTTGCAAGGTATATGGCGAAGACCTACGGCGTCAAAGTGAAGTCCTATAATATCTCGCACGAGCAAATTGTTTACGCTACCGAACAGGCTCGATTGGACGGACTTGATGACAGAGTGGAGTATATCGAGGATGATTACCGCAATATCGAAGGTTCATTTGATGTGTTTGTTTCGGTCGGAATGCTGGAGCATGTCGGCAGACAGAACTATCAGGAACTTGGTGCAGTGGTTGATCGTTGCTTGGCTGAAAATGGTCGTGCATTGGTGCATTCGATCGGTAGAAACGTGCCGGAACTGATGAGCGCATGGATTGAGAAACGTATATTTCCCGGCGCTTACCCTCCGACTATCCGCGAAATGATGGATATAGTCGAACCGTATAACTTCTCGGTGCTTGATATCGAAAACCTGCGGTTGCACTACGCAAAAACATTGAGGCATTGGCTGGAGAGATTCGACAGAAATGAAGAAAAGATTACCAAAATGTTTGATGACAGGTTCGTTCGCGCCTGGCGGCTTTATCTTAGCGGTTCAATCGCAGCGTTTCTCGTCGGAGCACTACAGTTGTTTCAGATTGCGTTTGCGCGCGGAACGGACAACAGTATTGCAATGTCTCGCGAACACCTATACCCGTATCTGGAAAGTTGACTGTTTCGTCGGCAAACTTGAATAAGGTTGTCGAATTCGATGATCTGGTTCGGCAAATTCGCAGATTCGTGGACGAAAGAGATTGGGAGCAGTTCCATTCTCCAAAAAATCTAGCGATGGCATTGGTGGTGGAAGCCTCGGAGCTGGTTGAGATTTTCCAATGGCTAACCGAAGAGCAGAGCCTGAATCTTGATCCCGATCAAAGGCAGCGAGTGGAGGAGGAAGTCGCTGATGTGATGAACTACCTGATTCGAATTTGTGACCGGTTGGAGATTGATCTGCTGAAGGCGACCGACAGGAAAATTCAGATCAATACCGATAAATATCCCGTCGAACAGGTTCGGGGCAGTGCCCTGAAATACTCAGAATACCAGTCTTGATCAGAGTCTATATTGCCGAAAATCTCGCGGACGCCCATCTTGTCTGCAATCGGATTCGAGAAAGCGGAATCCCGGCGCATGTGTTCAATGAATTTTCCAACGGTGCTGTCGGAGAGCTGCCATTTACCCATACATGGCCGGAAGTCTGGGTGGAGAATGACCATGACGAAGACCATGCACTGGCGGTCGTAAAATCGTGTCAGCTGGTGCAATTCGTGGACAGTGAATCTGCCTGCCCGGAGTGTGGCCAGTTGAATCCGGTCAATTTCGAGATCTGCTGGAGCTGTTCTGAACAGCTTGTAGCGGACTGATGCGATGGACGGCATTACTCTCGCCGTCAGCTGATTTTTCACTACCGACTTGAGAAAGAAAAAACGTCGTTCCAAAGGGCTGATCAGAAGTCTGCTGATCAGATTTGCTGCATGGTTGATTTGTTTCGCTGTCGTCGGCGCGATCGCCGGATTTTTATGGATTGATCATCAGGTTCGAGAACGGTTCGACCGCCAGCTATGGGACATTCCAGTTCATATCTACAGTCGTTCCACGGAAATTTATCCAGGCTTTCCAATATCTGCCGACCGACTTCAAAGGCGATTGCTGAGTCTGGGTTACAGAAAGGTTTCTCGTCCGAATTTACCGGGTGAATTCAGCAGAAACCGCGACCTCATTGATCTGGTTTCCAGAGAGTTTCAATACTGGGACGGTCCCCGAAGACCAATTGCTGCGCGAATACAGATCAACCGTGACAAGGTTGCTCGGATAATCGATCGTAAAACCGGTTCTGACATATCGCTGATCAGGCTGAAACCAGTCTTGATCGGAAGTCTTTCGCAGTTGCAGCATGAAGATCGATCTTTACAAAAATTGGAAGACATACCGAAGTTATTGCTCGCGACGCTGGTTGCTGTAGAGGATAGAAATTTCACCCGGCATCATGGGGTTGATTTTCTGGCGATCCTGCGCGCGGCTTGGACAAATCTGACTGCGGGAAGAATCGTTCAGGGCGGAAGCACTTTGACGCAGCAGCTGATCAAGAATATCTACGGCAGGGATGAGCGAACATACCAGCGGAAAATACTTGAAATCGCAATGGCTCTGGTGGTCGAATTCAGACTTGAAAAGCATCAGATCCTGGAAGCCTACTGCAATGAAGTTTTTCTGGGGCAGGACGGAAAACGTGCGATTCATGGATTTGGGCTGGGAAGTCAATTTCTGTTTGGACGCCCGTTGACTGAACTGAACGCAGCCGAAATAGCCCAGCTTGTCGGGATGATCAAAGGACCCAGCGCCTACAATCCATTGCGCAATCCGGAACGAGCGCAGAAACGACGTGACTTGGTTCTCAATGTCATGAGCAATGACGGATTGATTTCACAGGATACTTTCCGAAAGTACATCAATGCACCGCTTGATCTGGCGTCTTCACAAAGACGAATTCGGAGGGAGTTCACATCATTTTCCGATGTTGTGCTTCGGCAACTGTCCGATAAGATCTCAGCAGAAGGACTGACCGAAGGTGACTTTTCAGTATTTACAACCATGGACATCGAAGTGCAGCGTGCGGCCGAAAAATCGCTTGCTGCCGAACTTACCGCAATCGAGAAGCGACGCGGAATTCCGGCTGGCACACTTCAGGGGGCAATTGTAGTCATTCGTCCAGACGACGGTGAAGTGCTTGCGGTAGTCGGTGGTAGAACGGCATATGCGGGAACTTTCAACCGTGCACTCGATGCGTACCGGCCAATTGGCTCACTCATCAAACCTGTCGTCTATCTCAGTGCGTTCATGGAAGATACCAAGTGGACGCTGGGTAGTCTGGTTTCAGACAAACAGTTTTCCTACAAGACCGAAGATGGGAAATTATGGTCGCCACAGAACTACGATAAGGAATTCTCAGGTGACATAACCATTCTCGAAGCGCTGGTAAAATCACGAAATGTACCCACGGCTCGCGTCGGCACCGAAATCGGTGTCGATTCGGTTGCCAGAAATTTGCGCCGATTAGGCATAGAGGTAAAGGGTCCGATCTACCCATCGATGTTGCTCGGGACAGTGGAACTTTCGCCCATGCAGGTGGTTCAGATGTATCAGGCATTGGCCAATCATGGTTATCTGACGGGGCTTCGGGTCCTATCGGCGATCGCGGACAATTCAGGAGAAAAGTCGGTTCAAACCAAACTCCGCGCTCAATCTGTGGTACCTGCCGAACATGCGTACCTTGTACTATTTGCCATGCAGGAAGCAGTTTCCAATGGTACGGGAAGACGGCTGTTGAACACCTTTCCGGTTTCGATGGCTCTGGCTGGTAAAACCGGTACCACCGACGATTATCGAGATAGCTGGTTCGTTGGAATTTCGGGAAATATGCTTGGGGTAGTCTGGGTAGGTCATGATGACAATCGTCCGACTGGACTTTCCGGATCAAACGGTGCGCTTGTTGTCTGGTCATCAATGATGAGACAACTGAATTTACAGCCTTTGGAATTGGGAACGAGTCATTCGATTGAATTTGTCGACATCGATCCCTATACGGGGCTTCGAACGGGAGTCGGGTGTAGCACTGGACGTAGGATTCCTTTTGTCAAAGGTACAGCTCCCGAGCGTACTTCGAACTGCGATGGTTCCGACAGGTGACAATTCCATCATAGTGAGTGGTTTTGTTGAGTATTCGTAATCCGAAATGGTGAGACTGAATGGTCTACCATACACTAGCGTTCATCCTTATCAATGCTGATAAAATGGTTGCCCATCATGACTGACGAATATATCCCTGAACAGGTCGAAACTTCGGCTCAGAAGTTTTGGACTGACAATCAGAGTTTCAAAGTGACAGAAGATCCCGACCGGGAGAAATTCTACTGCCTCAGTATGTTCCCGTATCCATCCGGTGCATTGCACATGGGCCACGTACGGAATTATTCCATCGGTGATGCGATGAGCCGATATCAAAGGATGCTCGGTAAGAATGTACTCCAGCCCATGGGTTGGGATGCGTTTGGGCTTCCTGCGGAAAATGCCGCAATCGCCAAGGGTGTACCCGCTGCCAAGTGGACAAATGAAAACATCGCTGATATGAAACGTCAGCTGAGGCGACTTGGGTTCGCTTATGACTGGTCACGTGAGCTTGCAACCTGCAAACCCGAATACTATCGCTGGGAACAGTGGTTCTTCACACGATTGATCGAAAAGAATCTAGCCTATCGTAAGATGGCAGTTGTAAATTGGGACCCCGTGGAGCAGACCGTACTCGCGAACGAACAGGTTGACAGCACTGGGCGAGGATGGCGATCCGGTGCGTTGGTCGAAAGAAGGGAGATCCCGCAGTGGTTTATTCGAATCACCGCTTATGCCGATGAATTGCTGGATGAACTGGACAACATGCCGGGTTGGCCGGAATCGGTCAAGACCATGCAGAGAAATTGGATCGGCCGCTCGGAAGGTGTCGAATTCGATATCGAGGTTGAGAATGGGCATCCACCGATGCGGGTGTTTACCACTAGGCCCGATACCATCATGGGAATCACTTACACTGCAATTGCGCCGGAATATCCGTTGGCACAACACTACGCGAATCTGGATTCGGAAATTGCGCAGTTCATCGAAACGTGTAAAAAATACAATACATCGGAAGCTGCTATGGAGACCATGGAAAAAATCGGACTGCGCCTGCCGGTTTGCGCCATTCATCCGGTCAGTGGGGAAAGAATCCCGATTTTCATTGCCAACTTTGTACTGATTACCTATGGAACAGGTGCCATCATGGCGGTGCCGGGACACGATCAACGGGATTGGGAGTTCGCGCGTAAGTACGATTTGGAAATTCGTAAAGTCGTACGACCGGCGGGTGGTGATGTGGATCTTGGCAAAAGTGCCTATGTGGAAAAAGTAGGGACTGAATCGTGCAACTCCGGACAGTTTGATGGTCTTGACTTCGAGAATTGCTTCGATTCGACAGCTGACTATCTGACGCAACATGCCAATGGTGAACGCAAGATCAACTATCGTCTGCGCGATTGGGGAGTATCCAGACAGCGGTATTGGGGATGTCCTGTTCCGGTAATTTATGATGCTGACGGCACACCTCATCCGGTACTGGACGAGGATCTTCCGGTGGTTTTGCCGGAGGATGTCGAGTTCAAAGGAGTGCAATCCCCCATCAGAGATGACCCCGCTTTTTTGGATGCCGAAGTGCCGGGAACAAATCTGCCGGGTCGGCGCGAGACGGATACTTTTGATACGTTTGTCGAATCTTCGTGGTATTTTGCCAGATTCTGTAGTCCGGGAGTAGAGTCCAAGGTTGATCAACGCGCAAACTACTGGCTACCGGTTGATCACTACATCGGCGGTATCGAACATGCGGTATTGCATCTTCTTTACGCACGGATGTATCACAAAATGATGCGCGATTTGGGTCTAATCGATTCCGACGAACCCTTTACCAATTTGCTGACACAAGGCATGGTTCTGAAAGATGGATCAAAGATGTCGAAATCCGTCGGTAATGTAGTTGACCCGCAACAGATGATCGACAGATTCGGTGCTGACAGCGTACGGCTTTTCATACTCTTCGCTTCACCCCCGCATCAGACTTTGGAATGGAATGATGAGGCATTGGGAGGTGCTTATCGTTTCTTGAATCGTCTTTGGACCCTCGTCACGAAGTTTCAGGAACCCATCATAACAGTCTGCAAACCGGATGGTCGCAGCAGACTTGACAATTTTGATTGGGCATACGAAGTCGAAGAAGAGGCAGTCAGAGAATTGAGGTTGCGCACCCATCAGTTACTGCAGCGAATCAGTCATGATTTCAATCGGCATCAGTACAACACTGCGATCGCTGCGTGTATGGAAATTGTGAACGCTGTTTCAGCATTCGATTCGGACAACACGGTATCGGAGTCAACCCAACGGCTGCATGCGGTAGCCGAAGCGATTTTCATATTGCTGCGCGTGTTGTCACCCATCACGCCGCACATCTGTCATGAATTGTGGACTCGACTCGGGATCTCCGAACCGTTGATTGACGCACCATGGCCGGTTGTTGACAGTTCGGCTTTGGTGCAGTCGGTTATAACAATGCCGGTTCAGGTGAACGGACGGCTGCGTGGTCAGATTGAAATTGATGTCGACGCATCTGACGAACAGATCTCGACGATTGCGCTTGAGAATGCCGGTGTTCAAAGACATGTCGCCGGAAAGCCGGTTCGAAAAATCATCATCATTCCCGAGAAGATGGTCAATGTGATCATATGAGACTTCGTATGAAACGGACTGCTCAAATTTCAATATCAGCACTTGCGGTGTTGATGTTGGCTGGATGTGGATATCACTTGCGCGGTTCGGACGGTACTCAAGCTGCAATGTCGGTTAACTATGACTATTCAATATCGATTCGGACTTCTGTTTCCGAGTTTCGCGTGAAATTAGCCGAAGCCCTGGTCAGGCGTGAATTCAACCTTGTCGTGCAGGATGGTGATTATCATGTCGATATTTTCGACGAACAATATAACGAAAACGATTTCGAGCTGATTGAGGATACCCTGGGATTGGATATCCGAACCCTCAACTACTCAATCAGTTTTCGATTGATGAAAAACGGTCAGGATGTAATCGTCGCGTCTCAGACGATTGCCATATCAAAGGATTATTCAAGAATTGGAGAGCAGGAGGTCGCTCGCGACGCTGCAACCTGGGATGCATTGGAGCGAACGCGTCAGCAGTCAGCGGAGTTACTGGCTGATCGACTGGTGGCACTGATACAAGGCGAATAGAGGAGTCAACCGGAGTCCGATGCAACTGGATAGAATCGCACTCGTACAGCGCCTCAGGGAGAAAGTTGAACCCCGATATTTTGTCTATGGCCGAGAGCTTTTTTTAGTCGAGCGATGTTGTAGTGCAATTCGAGAACACGCTAAGGAGCAGGGGTACGCAGAACGTATCGTGATGAGTGCCGGTGTGGATTTTAACTGGCAGATGCTGAATGATTATCTGACCGAGCAATCGCTCTTCGCCTCCAGAAAACTAATCGAGTTGAGACTCCCTTCCAGTGGGCGTCCAGGTCAGCAAGGTGCGGCAGCTCTGACAGCCTGTTTGCAAAATCAAAATTCCGATACTACGGTACTGGTTATCGGTGGCGCAATAGATGCCGCCACGCGTAATTCAAAATGGTTCAAGCAATTACACCAGGACGCAGTCGCAGTTGATAATCCAGAGTTGAATTTCAGACAGTTTCAGGAGTGGATCAGAGGGTTTCTTGACCGAAATAAGATCACTTACGAACGCGAGGTAGTCAGCCGATTTGCCTACTATTTCGAAGGCAATATGCTGGCTGCCGCAAATGAGATGCAGAAACTCAAACTCGGTCATGACGGAAATCGACTGACACTCGAATCATTTGAACGGATGGTAGTCGACCAGGCAAGGTTTAATGTATTCGCTTTGATCGATGCCTGCCTGGCGGGTGATTCCGCACGAGCTATTCGCCTGTTACATATATTGAGAACTGAGGGAACGGAACCGGTGGTGGTATTGCTGACGATGGGTCGGGAAGCAAGGATTGTCTACAAGATTGCGGTTGCATCTGACAGGCGGCTACCTGTAGCACAGATATTCAAGGAATTTCGAATTTGGAGATCCCGTGAAAAGCTGATTTCAGATGCGGCTGGAAGACTCGGTGTAGTGGGGAGCACCAGGTTATTGCGTCAGTTGGCGCGGGCTGACCGTATTCTGAAGGGTCGGGATGACCCACCGATAGGAGGTAGTATCTGGTACGAATTCGAGAGAATCATTCTCGGCATGTGTCGGTCGCAGACGAATCGAACTTCGCATGCGAATTTTGCGAATGTCGGTTGATGTCAGTTCAACATTGACTAGACTTGATTGTTGCGTACAATAAAATCATCAGTAATTGATCAGCGATCGTGACGACATTGATAGTGACACGTTCTGAATTTTCATTCAAGATACAGATTCAACACGAATCGATAATTTTTCGACTTGTACGAATTTAATATTTCCCGTGAACAATTTCCGACTCTTGCCAACCACCAACCAGAAAATATTAAGTTGAACACTCAAGTACAACAGGAATTTGATGTCGGTGCGCATGTAACTCAGTTGGCATCGGCAGCACGAACAGCGTCTTATGATCTCGCTCGCTCATCGACCGATCAACGCAATCACGCGCTGATGGCAGCCGCGAAATCTATAGAATCCAGCAAAGCCAGTATACAGAAAGCAAATCAGATTGA
Source organism: Arenicellales bacterium (assembly GCA_963666625.1). Lineage (GTDB taxonomy): Bacteria > Pseudomonadota > Gammaproteobacteria > Arenicellales > JAJDZL01 > JAJDZL01. The sequence goes on along the minus strand of OY762925.1, from coordinate 407,429 downwards.
TCTTCGGCTTGGCCGCGAAAAAAACCTTAACGATGCAATGCTGGATCGTCTGGAACTTTCTGATTCCAGAATCTCAGTGATGGTAGATGGGTTGAGGCAAACGGCGGATTTGCCGGATCCGGTCGGCGAGATTTCTGGAATTGTCCAACGTCCATCGGGCATTCGAGTAGGACGCATGCGTGTGCCGCTCGGTGTGATCGGTATCATCTACGAATCGCGTCCGAATGTGACAGCAGACGCGGGTGCACTGTGCCTCAAATCGGGTAACGCGGTAGTACTCCGGGGAGGGTCCGAAGCATTCAACTCCAATCGGGCAATCGTCTCGTGCCTGCATTCCGGACTGGAATCAAGCGGACTCAACGCTGGTGCGATTCAGTACATCGATACGATTGACAGAAGTGCAATCGATGAAATGGTGGTATTGGAGCAATTCATCGATGTCATTGTTCCACGAGGAGGCAAGGGTTTGATTGAGAGGATTGCGTCTCAATCCAGAATCCCGGTGATCAAACATCTCGACGGCGTGTGCCATGTCTATGTTGACGATGAGGCAGACATGGACAAAGCGGTTCCGATCGTGATAAACGCTAAAACTCATCGTTATGGTGTCTGCAATGCGATTGAAACACTTCTGGTTTCCGAACGCGTCGCAGAGAATGTGTTATCGCAGGTGATTCCAATTCTGATCGAAAAGGGTGTTGAGCTTCGGGGGTGTGAGACGAGTCGTCGCATGTTTCCTGAAATGCTGGCAGCGCAGGAAAGTGATTGGTACGAAGAATATCTGGCACCGATACTTGCAATCCGGGTTGTCAGAGGCTTGGATCAGGCAATTGAGCATATCAGACAATATGGTTCTGAACACACGGACTCAATTGTGACGGAAAACATCAGTCATGCAGAGCGGTTTCTCAGAGAGGTGGATTCGAGTTCGGTCATGGTCAATGCCTCAACACGTTTTGCTGATGGGTTTGAGTATGGACTTGGTGCCGAGATCGGTATCAGCACCAACAAACTTCACGCTCGCGGACCGGTAGGGCTTGAAGGACTTACCATGCAGAAATTTGTCGTATATGGAGACGGCACAATCAGAGAATAGATCTTGACCTTTGACCATAACTTCAGCGACCTGTGTAGTCAGGCTGTCGTCCGAGTCGGAACCGATGACAATGTGTCGCGCAGATGAAACCTATCGGCGTATTCGGTGGCACCTTTGATCCTATTCATTATGGTCATATCAAACCAGTGCTTGACATTCGCGAGTTTACCGGAATTCCGGAAATCCGGTACATTCCGAATTCTCGTCCCGGACATCGAAGTCAGCCTCAGACTTCCGCGTTACACAGATGGAACATGACGGTACTGGCACTAGACGGTTACACCGAATTAATTGCGGACGACCGGGAGATCCAGAGGGCTGGTACGTCTTATATGGTTACCACTCTGCGCTCGTTACGAAGTGAATTCGTAATGCGTCCACTTTGTCTGATTCTGGGAATTGACGCGTTCTTGCAAATTCATCGCTGGCACTGGTGGGCAGAAGTTTTGAAACTTGCGCACATCGTAGTAATGAGTCGCCCGGGTACTGAATTTCCATATCAACTACCGGACTGGTGGTTTCAATCGCTTGAAGTCAGCCCTCGGAAACTTCACAGCAAATTATCCGGGTTCATACTTCATGTTGCCGTCGATCGGGTTGATGTCTCTGCGACTGAATTGAGAAATAGGATATCCAGGGGGGATGATTGCTCGGGCGTGTTGCCCGATAGTGTCTATGCATACATCAAACAACACAATCTATACAACAATTTGGGAGGTACATCATAGTTTTGAATTCCAACCACATACTTGAGGCGATCATGGAAGCGATAGGGAACGCGAAGGGACTGAATATCAGTGTGCTTGATGTTCAGGAAATGACCGACATTTCCGATCACATGGTAATCGTTACCGGTTCTTCAAATCGCCATGTCAAGTCGATCATGAATACTGTCGTAGAGGAGTTGCGAGAATCCGGATACAAACCAATCGGAATCGAAGGTGAGCAGTACGCACAGTGGGTTCTGTTGGATTATGGCGAAGTGTTGGTGCACATCATGATTGCCGAAACTCGCGAATTCTATAATCTGGAACGTCTATGGAAACACACACTAAAGACTCCATATGGTGAGAAGCTCGGCACAATTTCGGAATGACTGTCTAGTACGCTCAGACTGTATACTCAAATGAGACCGCAACTGTGAGTTGCGCACTGTCTCTGGCATCAAGTTCGCCACAGCGACGTCGGATCTTGAAAGCGCTTGGATTCGAGTTTTCGATCATCTATCCGCAAATTGACGAGTCGGCGGTCAGAGGCGAGACAGCTCGTGAATACGTATCTCGACTCGCGATGGATAAAGCGCGAAAGGGATTGTCCTTGTTGCGCGACAGTACTAACAATACCGTCGTGCTTGGAGCAGACACCTGTGTTGCGATTGATAATTGCATATTGGGCAAACCTCATCACAGGGAAGAGGCACTGGGAATGCTACAGAAATTGTCGGGCCGTGTACATGAAGTTCATTCAGCCGTTGCGGTAAGTCACGGTTCAGAATCACATTGTCTGTGTGATACGACGATGGTACACTTCATGGATTTGACGCAACATCAGTTGACTCAATACTTGCAGGACAGTGAGTACGAGAATCGGGCTGGTGCATATGCCATTCAGGGTCAGGCGGGACAGTTCATCTCTCAACTGGATGGTTCCTACAGCGGCGTAATTGGATTACCCGTTGCTCCGACAATACGACTTCTGAAGAATGTTGGCATACCTGTACCTAATAAAGATAATGCGAACAGAAGTCTTCAGAAGGAATTTCCCATTACGCGATCGTGGGATGGTGAGTATTGCATCTGAATGAGCATACAATACCAACTGTTCAGAATTAGACAGAAAAGACTCTCGCGTGCATGAAAACATCCATGACTCTACTTACCCGTTTTCTCCATAGAATATTCGAAATTTTTCTGCGAATGATCGCGCTCGCGAGCAGCGTCGTTTCGTTGATTGTCTTGTTTGCAATTTTTGCTATCACCAATATCAACACTTTCACGCCCTGGCTTCTGTCCGAAGCTGCCAGTCGCTCTGAGGGCAGGTTTTCCTTCGATAAAGTTGATCTGACGTTTCGAGATTCGTTACCAGCTTTCGAGATTCATGGTTTGTTGGCAACTCATGAACTGGAAAACGGTCTGGTTTCACTGACGGCTGAAACGATTCAGGTACGATTGGCCAGTCCGATGCTGACCAGCGATGGTGTGCAAATCGATCAAATTGGAATTGCCAAGCCTAAAATAGATGCGTCACTGTTGATTGAGAGTGACCCGGATCGAGAAAAATCACGCGGATCAAGTGCGATTTCGCTCGATTCATTGAGCATGCTCGCACTGCAAACCAATATCCGAACGATTGATGTCAATGACGGTACGTTTGGTATCTTGTTGGACTCACAAGAAGTTGACGTGACCGCGCTTGGCCAATTCTCGTTCGAGACCAGACACACAGACCGAGGGGTCTCGATGGTTGGGACAGTTGATTCTGAATTGCATAATCAATCGAAAATCTCGTACAGGCTAGACTTGACTGAACCAGCAGACGATTCGACTGTATCGAGGTTCCAGATTGATGTTCAGTCACTGGACGCGGCATGGCTGGCCGCTGTTTGGGCGGTATCAGGGGCTGGCAAAAGAAAGGTCAATCCGGCAAACCTGAACGCTGTTGTGGACGCGAATATAAATGGAGAATTGGTTGATGGTGTTTTTGAGTCGGTTAATTGGAATGTACAACTGCGCGATCCGGAACTCGACGGAAATATTCCGGACTCTAAAGAAACCTCGATGAACGTCAAGGGGAGTTGGGTAGCCGAAAAAACCGCTAACAGGATCAATACCGAGTTCGAACTTGTCGATTTGGATGGAAAGGTAATGCTGGAGAAATATCCGACTCTTTTCCCACCCAAATTCTACAAACACATGTCAGAGCGGCTCAATTCCCTATGGGTGAGACGGGTAACAGGTAAATTTGATGGGGATCCTATGGGTGCAATAATGCACAAAGAACTCAACCAGTTGAATATTGATGGTGATTTCCAGAATTTTGATTTCGTATATGGAAAGAAATGGCCTGAGCTGACAGACGGGAGCGGAACTTTCAAAGTTCGCGGTAAACGGTTGGAAGTGACAGGATCACATGGTGTGATATACGGGGAGGAAATTGACAGCTTGACCGGTTTTGTCGACGACTTCACAATGCCTGATCCCATTTTGCACTTATCGGCTGGCATGGATGTACCAATGCCGGTAGTATTTGATCTTTTTGGTCCGGATGGAACTGTGTTACCGGGTAAGACAAAGGGAATTACAAGTGGGTCCGGAACCGGAAGCATTTCACTATCTGTGGCTGTTCCGCTAAGAAGAGGAAAGGAGTATCTGATCGATGGCCTAGCCTTGCCAGGTGATATTTCCGTAGTTACCGAATATGGTCCCGAAGTGTCGCAGATTCAAGGCAAGGTGAAATTTGATCGAATTGGGATTACATCGGGAGAGCTAAAAGCCAGCGCGCTCGGAGGCGAATTCGAGACCCAATTCAACGGATCAGGAACTAAGGGTAACTATGTTGTCCAAGGCATTGCGAACGGAATTTCTGCAGCGGATGAACTCAGGCCGATTATCGGTTCTGTTCTTGGGTCTAAACTGTCGGGGTCGTTTGAATGGCACGCCGATTTCAGGTTTGCACCGAACGAGAACACCATCGCATTCTCGTCCTCGTTGGCTGGTCTTGAATCTTCGCTCCCATTTCCAATGAGGAAAGTATCGGGATTGCCTGTGCCGCTGCGTGCCGACATCAAAACAACCAACGGAACTGAGCGTGAATTCGTTTTTGATTTGGCGTCGATCGTTAGTGGAACCTTGAATGCCACTTTAGTCAACCGAACCTGGAACATTCACTCGGGATCATTGGCAGTCGGTAACGTCGATAGCATCGATACGAAAGCGCCAGGCGTACATGTTGCCTTGTCGTTGCCCGAACTGAACTATGACGAGTGGTCGTATCTGTTCAAGGATAATGAGTCTCAGTCCAAACTGAAGATTGATAATATCCATGCTTTCAGAGCACAGGTGGATTCGGCGGTACTGGCTCGTGAACGTCGACTCAATAATGTCAGTGTGACTGTGGAAAAGAAGGAGAAGTTTTGGAAGGTTGGGATTGATTCCGATGAAGTTGTTGGAAAAGCCGAATTCAGGAACACCGACTTCCTGCAGGAAGGAGAGTATCCTCATTTGGTAGTTGATCTGTCAAAATGTCATATTCCGGAAGCGCAAAGTGAGCCGTTGGAGCGATCGGTTGATCCACGTAACGTACCAAACTTGGATTTTTCCTGTTCAGACATGCGCTACGGTCAATACCATCTCGGAGAGAGTATCATTCAGGCGAAAGCCACCAACGACAGCTGGCGAATCGAGTCGGCAAAGTTTCAGACACCTTCACTGACTATCGAAGCTTCCGGAGACTGGAATTACGATCAGTCTTCGCGAATCGACTTCGAATTCAGTTCAGCGGACTTCGGTGCATCTATGGATCAACTTGGATATCCGGGTAGGTTCGACAGCGGAGCCATCAATCTTTCAGGATTTCTGTTCTGGAACGATGCACTTACCAAGTGGAGCCCAAGTTTGACATCTGGTGAAATCGGATTCGTTGCCGAGGACGGTACCATGATCGACGCCGCTAACAATCCATCCACAACGGTAGTGGGTGTATTGAATTATGACACCCTGCTTCAAAAAATCTCCGTTGACGTGACTGATGTTTTGAAAGGTGGCATCGCATACCAAAGTCTCGCGGGAAAAATAACGGTTGTCAATGGAATTATCGTGGTTGATGGAGTTCGATTGAACAGCCCATCGGTCGAGATTGTGCTTCAGGGTTCAACAGATTGGATAAACAAACAACACAAATTAGTCGCTGGCGCGCGATCGAATGTCGGAAAATCGCTCACGACGATTGCCACGCTCATCAATCCTATTCAGGGCTTGTTTACCTACCTTGCACAAGAATTGCTTGAAGAAATGGATGTCGAACTTTTTACGCTTAAGTACGAAATTAAGGGGCCATGGGATGAACCGGAAGTAAAGGTGGTCAAGACCCAGATATTGGCGCCTGCCAGTTAGAGTGATACTCAATGATGAGAAAGCTAGGAATATTGTTTCTGTTGGTTGCTTTGTTTGTCGTGCCAATTGTCTATGCTCAAGACGAATTTGAGGTACTGATACCAAGATATGAGTGGCCCGATGACGCTTCAGCTGATGTTGTGCTTCAAATTCCGCATATCCGAAGAGCGGTATCGAGACTTCTCGAATCTGAGCATGCCCAGTTGATCATTCGTTATCCCGGTGGTGATGCAGGTAATGAATGGGCGCTAGACCTGCGCGCTATGCTGATCAGTTTGGGGATAGAGTCGAAATACATTGTGCTTGAACCCGGTTCTGGGATAGACGAGACAATGGTTCTGATTGTGGCATCAAAAAGAGCATCGTGATGCCGAGTGTTGCAGCAATTCAGATGAATTCTGGTGATGATATTGAGCAGAATCTCAGACTGACGGAAGAACTTGTCGTCGAGGCAAGACGCCAGTCTGCTGTAATTGCGATCTTGCCGGAATGCTTTGCGCTTATGGCGAAAAATCACCAGCAGAGATTGACTGCAGCCGAGTATGCGTCCGGGGGCGGGGTGATCTGGACATTTCTGGCAGATTTGGCGAATCGCCAGAAAATCTGGATTTTGGCTGCCGGTATTTTCTCGCAGTGCGAAAATTCCAACAAGGTTCGAAATACCTCGTGGTTATTCGATGATCGTGGTGAGTTCATTACCCGATACGACAAAATCAACCTGTTTGACATTGTGTTATCGGATGGGGAGCGTTATTCAGAGTCCAGTTATACCGTCGCTGGCAGTGAGATAGTCGCTCAGGATACACCGGCTGGTATTGCCGGTCTCACTGTATGTTACGATCTGAGATTTCCAGCAATTTATGAGACCCTGACTCAAAAAGGTGCGGTCTGGTTCGCGGTTCCTTCGGCTTTTGCATATACGACGGGTCGCAGACACTGGGAGATCCTGTTGCGTGCACGGGCTATTGAGAATCGTGCTTATGTGGTTGCTCCGGCACAATGGGGGAAACATCCAGGCGGACGAACGACTTACGGGCACACCATGATTATAGACCCGTGGGGCGACGTTCTTGTAAATCAAGCCCAGGATAATGCTGTAGTTACGGCTGATTTAGTAGCTGATCGTGTCAGGGAGATTCGACAAATGTTTTCCAAGGCGGAGACATAGTGGCCAATGCCACCGAGTCAATAGCTAATCTGAACTTGGCTGGATGTAACCGCCAGCAGTACGGTAGAGGAGGTGGATGATTGCTGGGATTTGCCTGTCATGAGTTGTTATAATCCGAGAGCGGCTCATTAGCGTATTGAGGCTGAACTCCACGCATCTGATGTGGTGGTTTTCCTTTGGAATATCCCCGATCGGTTCAAATTCGATATCATCGTATCTAATCAATTGATTTTGTTAATATATTGTTCTGAATAGATAACCTATAGAGTTTGTTGGATATGGAAAATTACATCGAGCAGGCCCGCACCACTTTGCTGAACCCTGTCGAGGTGGGCGACAAAGAATTGGATACGCTGCTCGGCAAAATGACCGGCCGGCACATTGATCATGCTGATCTTTACTTCCAATACACGCGACACGAAAGTTGGGTGCTTGAAGAAGGCATTGTGAAGTCCGGCAGTTACAACGTCGATAAAGGTGTCGGACTGAGAGCTGTCAGTGGCGATAAGTCAGGATTTGCATTTTCAGACGATCTGAGGTTCCCGACTCTAACTCAGGCGGCCGATTCCGTTCGCGGAATCGCGCATGGTATAGGCTCAGGTCGGATCGTTGCCACAGAGCGCCGGTCAGTCAATGCGCCAGTTCTATACAAACCTCATGATCCGCTTGCCAGTATTTCCGACTCGGAAAAGGTGTCATTGCTGGAGCGTGTCGAGCAAGAGGCGAGAAGGAATGACCCGCGAGTCAAGCAGGTGATCGTCAATTTGGCCGGGTCGCATGAGATGATGATGGTCGTGCGAGCGGACGGAGAAATTTGCGCGGATGTTCGTCCGCTGATACGTTTGACGGTCAATGTAGTTGCCGAAAGCAACGGACGTCGGGAACAGGGCAGTTTCAGTGGAGGTTCACGCGAGACGTACGATTTTCTCACCAATGATGACGTCGCTTTAGAGTATGCCCGCGAAGCAGTCAGACAGGCGTTGGTCAATCTGGAATCGACTAATGCACCGGCTGGAACGATGGATGTGGTTCTCGGTCCAGGTTGGCCCGGCATTATTCTGCATGAGGCAGTCGGACATGGATTGGAGGGGGATTTCAACCGAAAGGGGACGTCTGCCTATTCAGGGAGGGTTGGAGAAAAAGTTGCTTCCGAGCTTTGCACAGTTGTAGACGATGGAACAATTAACAATCGGAGGGGGTCACTGACAATTGATGACGAAGGTACGCCGTCGATGAACACTGTCTTGATTGAAAATGGAGTTCTCAAAGGCTATATGCAGGATTTAACCAACGCCAGATTGATGAATCAGTCGCCCACTGGTAATGGTCGTAGAGAATCGTTTAGACATCAGCCTATGCCCAGGATGACAAATACCTATATGCTGCCAGGCGAATCGACTCACGACGAAATTATCAGTTCGGTCGATAAAGGTCTATATGCGGTCAGTTTTTCCGGTGGTCAGGTGGACATTACGTCCGGCGAGTTTGTATTCTCGGCAACCGAAGCGTATATGATCGAAAAGGGAAAGGTGACACGACCGGTTAAAGGTGTGACTCTCATCGGTAATGGGCCGGATGTCCTGAACCGGATTACGATGGTTGGAAACAATCTGGAGCTGGATTCCGGCACAGGTACTTGTGGGAAAAACGGACAGAGTGTACCGGTGGGAGTTGGGCAGCCAACCATAAGAATAGATTCACTGACCGTTGGCGGTGTTGAGATTTAGGTAACGGAAATGTCTGGTAACGGTAACGGTCTGGTATCCGCAGAAAATAGTGGTAGCGTCTCCAAGTATGTCGCACAAGCCATTGATTATGCATCGAAGCTCGGGGTTGATGGCGCCTGTGCTCATGTTGGACGGGGTAATGGATATGAATTGACGGTTCGGATGGGAGAACTGGAAACGATTGAACACCACAATGGAGGAAGTCTGCGCGTTACAGTTTTCATGGGACACAAGAAAGGGAGTTCCACCACTTCGGATTTCAGCGACGAGGCAATCGCAGGCGCTGTTCGGGCGGCGAAGTCGATCGCTGGGTTTACTTCGGAAGACCCCTGCAATGGTTTGGCGCCTAAAGATCGTTTGGCTCGCGAATTTTCAGACCTTGACCTTTGCCATCCTTCGGATATAGACCGAGAAAAAGCCCTGGAGATCGCGCAAGAGTGCGAATCCGCTGCGCTTTCGGCGGATGCCAGAATCATCAATTCTGAAGGCGCGACCGTCGAAACCTTGGAATCGACAGCTGCGTTCGGCAACAGCGACGGGTTTCTTCATGAGGAAAAAACGACATCATATGTCGTAAGCTGCTGTGTGGTCGGAAAATCTGAATCAGGGATGCAGCAAGACTACTGGTACAGCAGAGGTTGCGACCCGAATCAGTTGGACAGTGCACAATCAATTGGCCTGATGACTGCGAAACGTACTTTGCGCAGGCTCGATTCCCGGCGAATCAATACTCGCGATATTCCGGTTCTGTTTGAAGCACCGATCGCCTCCAGTCTGTTGCGTTGCCTGGTTGGTGGAATCAGCGGTAGTGCTCTCTACCGTAAAGCGAGTTTTCTACTCGACAGTATCGGTGAGCAAATTTTTCCCGAAGGAACAAGAATTCACGAACAGCCACATCTTAAACGAACTCTGGGGAGTGCTTACGCGGATGCTGAAGGTGTAGCGACAATCGCTCGAGACATTGTTTCGGATGGTGTGCTTGAGGGCTATGTGCTTGACACTTATTCTGCGAGAAAACTCGGCATGGAAAGCACCGCCAATGCTGGCGGTGTGCGCAACCTTACTATCGATTGCGGAGAGCGCGATTTCGCGGGGATGCTGAAACTGATGGATACCGGTCTGCTGGTAACCGATCTGATGGGATTCGGTGTGAATACTGTAACTGGCAACTACTCGCAGGGTGCCCGAGGGTTTTGGGTGGAAAACGGTGAGATGCAATATCCAGTTGAGGAATTGACCATCGCCGGAAACCTACGAGAAATGTTTCGCGCGATAGTAGATGTTGGAAACGATGTAGATTTACGTCGCCATATTCGGACCGGTTCAATTTTAATCAGCAACATGGCGGTTTCCGGCGAGTGATACAAGCTTGTCGAATATAAATTCAACCGAGCAAAGTAGAAACAGTCTGTCATGCCAACATACGAATATGTCTGCGGAGTTTGTAGTTACGAACTCGAGATCATTCAGAGAATCAAGGAGCCCCGGCTAACCAAGTGCCCGGCATGTAACGAAGATACGTTGCGTAGGAAATTGTCGGCGGCAGCATTTCATCTGAAAGGAACGGGCTGGTACGAGACAGATTTCAAGACTAAGAAATCTGATGAGGACAAGTCGAAGAAACCCGAATCGGAAAACTCCAAAACTACCGAAAGTGGTGACTCTGACAAGAAAGACCCAAGTAAGAAATCCTCTGAATCCAGCAAGACTTCCAAAGCCTCCGAAACCACTACCTGACAAGGTGTTAAATTGAGTGATTCGATGCGCACGCATCATTGTGCATCTATAACTGAGTCCATAATCGGTGAACGCGTCCGGCTATGCGGATGGGTAAATAGCCGGCGTGATCATGGCGGCGTAATTTTCATTGATCTACGGGATTCCAGCGGAATCATGCAGGTCGTAGTCAATCCTGAACACGGAGACTACTTCGTACTGGCTGAGTCAGTCAGAAATGAATACGTTTTGCAGATCGAAGGGGTGGTACAAGAGCGTCCGGAGGGCACTGAGAATCTTGGAATACCAACCGGTACGATTGAAGTGGTCTGCGACACCTTGAAGTTGCTGAATAGAGCGGTCAACCTGCCTTTCCAACTTGATGAAGGTGATGTCAATGAAGCGCTCAGACTTCAATACCGTTATCTGGACCTACGACGCGAACGAATGCAGCACAATATCCGATTGCGCCACGTACTGATTCTGACGATACGTTCATTTCTCAACGAGTGTTCATTTACCGAAATCGAAACACCGATACTAACGCGCTCAACACCCGAAGGCGCCCGTGATTATCTGGTTCCCAGTCGAGTTCACACCGGCTCGTTTTACGCTCTTCCACAATCACCACAGATGTTCAAGCAAATGCTGGTCATTGCTGGTTTTGAGCGTTACTACCAAATCGCACGATGCTTTCGCGATGAGGATCTCAGGGCTGATCGTCAGCTTGAATTTACCCAGTTGGACGTAGAAATGGCATTCATCACGGAACAAGACATCATACAGTTGATGGAAAAACTGTTCCGAAAAGTGTTTAAAGACGCAATCAATATAGAACTACCCGAAATATTTCCGGTAATGTCCTATTCGGAAGCACTACGTCGATTCGGTACAGACCGGCCTGACCTTCGTATTCCTTTTGAAATCAGCGACTTGACTGATGCAATGAAAAGTGAGGAATTCCAGGTATTCCGTCGTGCGGCAAATATGGGGGGTGGAAGGGTAGCGGCTTTACGCGTACCTTCTGGAAGTTCACTGACGCGACAGCAGATTGATGACTATACAAAGTTTGTCGCCGACTGGGGTGCGAAAGGATTGGCATACATCAAGGTAAATGAGACCAAAAGCGGAAGGGATGGGTTGCAATCACCGATTCTCAAGTTTCTGTCCGATGAGGCTGTCGATAAAATTATTGCCGAAACATCCAGCCGGAGCGGCGATATGATCTTTTTCGGAGCAGATCACGCTTCAATCGTCAACGCATCTCTGGGTGCACTGCGGGTCAAAATTGCAGAAGATCTGAATCAGGTCGAATCGGGCTGGCGACCTTTGTGGGTAATCGATTTTCCGCTTGTTGAATACGATGAAACTGAAAAGAGATGGCAATCTCTGCATCATCCATTTACCGCACCGAAGGAAAGTCACGTCACAGATTTAGACGAATCTCCGGAGTCGGTTCTTTCGAGAGCATACGATCTGGTCTTGAACGGAGTTGAAATTGGTGGAGGATCAATCAGAAATCACAGCATGGAAACCCAGAACAGGATTTTCAGCCTGCTTGGGCTTTCTGCGGAAGAAATTGATGCTAAATTTGGTTTTCTTCTGAATGCCTTGAGGTGTGGTGCACCACCGCATGGAGGAATCGCTTTCGGCATTGACCGAATTGCAGCACTATTGTCAGGTGAGGATTCTATTCGAGAGGTAATCGCTTTTCCGAAGACACAGAGAGCCTATTGCCCACTAACCAAAGCTCCAAATGAGATTTCAACAGGCCAGCTTGACGAACTCGAACTCCGGATTAAACCTACAGCAGCGATAATGAATCAGGCCTCCATTCCTGATAGCTGACTCCACATCAAGAGTGAATGAAATCCGATTCGGAAAGATATTTTCGTCGACCCGAATCGGTGCTGGTTGTGATACACACGACTGACGACAAGACACTGCTTCTGAAAAGGACACCACCCCAAAGTTTCTGGCAGTCGGTAACCGGCAGTATGATGTGGGAGGGTGAGTCCAAGTTACAGACGGCGATTCGGGAACTACGTGAAGAAACCGGTATCGTGGCTAAGCCCAGGGAGCTGCGCGACTGGAAACGAACTTTCAAGTTCAAGATACCTCAAACAATTCAACACCGTTATGAGGAGGGTGTTCAGTTCAACCGGGAGCATGTATTTTCGGTTCTACTTCCAGGAATAAAACCAGTTGAACTGCAGCAAAACGAGCACATCGAATATCGTTGGGCTGATTTTCGGACAGCTCAAGAATTGGTGTGGTCTTGGTCGAATCGAGAAGCGTTGGAGATGGTGGTGTCGTGCAGAAACCAGGTCTCGTCAAGCTAATGATAGCGCTCCTTTTGACTCGGTTAAGTATCTGTAGCCTGTCAAGTAAATTCACGGTTCTGGAATTGCTAGGAAAATCATCCACTTCTATAATGCTATTTCACCAAATCACGTTATCACAAGGAGGCAGGTAAATGACTGACGAACGTAGATACACGATGGGACGAAGCGAAGAGGAGACTCAACGTTTGATTGAGCAATCACAATTGTACGATCGAGTGACACGACGTTTACTACACCAGACCGGATTGAGCGAAGGCATGAAAGTATTGGACATCGGTAGCGGAGCTGGTGATGTCGCTCTGACCGCCGGAGAAATTGTCGGCCCCTCCGGTCACGTGATTGGTGTTGACATGAATCCCAATATTCTGGAAACCGCGAGAAACCGAGCGGAAGCTCTCGGATATTCCCATGTGGAATTTATCGCTGGTGACGCCGCTGAGATTGACGTGCAGGACGATTTTGATATGGTTGTCGGCCGTCTGGTACTGATGTACTCACCTCAACCGGCAGAATTGGTCCGGAAACTCGTTACCCATCTCAAGCCGGGTGGTGTCGTTGCGTTTCAGGAAGTTGAACTGACACCTTATCGTTCGATGACGCATCCAGATACACCGTTGCTTAACAGTATGGTTGAATGGGGACTTGGAACTATGGAACGATCAGGTTCAAACATCAGCATGGGTTTTGACCTGTTCAGGGTGTTCTCGGATGCTGGTTTGCCAATACCATATTTTGACTACGAAGCCCCTATGGGAGGCCCTGAAGGCTGGCCCGGATATCAGTACCTGGCTGCCAGCTTCAGAAGCATGCTGCCTCTGATCGTAGAATTTGGAATCGCAACAGCCGAAGAGGTCGATGTCGATACACTTGCGGACAGGCTGTGGGAAGAGGTGCGTACGACAAAAAGACCATTGGTGCTTCCACCTCATGTCACTGCATTTGCAAGAATCGACGGATGACGCTTCTCGGGGCTGGCTGTCCTTCAGGCATTCTGCGCCGGCAGTTGAATTTCTGGACGGATGTCGTTGATGGGTCGACGGATTTCATGCGCTTTGACCGTATTGGAACGGAAGGCAGGCCGCCAAATAAAACAACCGTCGTGGCGAACGTTTGATTTATGAGTTTATTGACGTTCGCACAATTGACTCAATCATTTGTTGAGTCTGGACAAAGCATTGAATCGTTATTGTCAGTTGAACGAGAATCGATTTACGAATCGAAGTATAACCCTATACTGAGAAATTGAAAAAATTGAATGGACAAACCACTTCCAATTGAGAGCATTTTGGCCGCAGTAACATCGTTTCTACCTGTGGATTTGTCAGCAGATCTCAAGAAAAACGTTACTGGTTCGGTTCGTTCCGCTCTGGAAAATATGGATTTCGTTACCCGGTCGGAAATTGAGGTTCAGGAAACTGTGTTGAGACGTTCACGAGAGCGGATCAAAATCCTTGAGTCTCGAATCGAAAAACTTGAGGCGGAAGCACCAAGCGGCACTCCGCCTCAATGATTCTGAGATAAATTACGCGAACTCTGGGTTACGTTATATTCGGCAGAACTTACTGTACAAGTCCAACCAGATAGTCGACGGCGGCTTGGACTTCTTCGTCGCTCAACATCGAAACGCCGCCTTTGGGTGGCATAATGCCTCGTTGTCCCTGAAAACCGTTGATTGCACTGTCATATAGGACAGCAATACCTTTTTCGATTCGCGGGCCCCAGTTTTCCACATCACCGGGCTTTGGCGACCCGGTCAAACCAACATCGTGGCAGACGTAACAGAATTTGCTGTAAACATCTTTCCCGGGATGCGCTACCGAAGCTTCACTCTCACCGGAAATCGTCGCGGAGGCTTGAATGTTCGTCGATGTTGTCATCGCTACGGTTGCCACTTCTTCTGCAATTTCACCTACATTCAAATCACCGATCGGTTGAGTTCTCTGTGCGATGATTTGTTGCGTATATTCTTCAGTCTGGGCTTGGAGTTTGTCGTCAATCGAACCTCCGATCACAACGCCAAGTGCGATCAGAACCAGGGTCAATACGATCAAGGCGATGATCATTTTCGAAAACGATTTTACGAACTGGGCATCAGTCATCATTGCGGTAATTCACCTCTTGCACCTTTCATTC
The DNA here is from genome assembly GCA_963666625.1 of Arenicellales bacterium. GTDB lineage: Bacteria > Pseudomonadota > Gammaproteobacteria > Arenicellales > JAJDZL01 > JAJDZL01. The sequence goes on along the minus strand of OY762925.1, from coordinate 392,133 downwards.
AAACGGGAAACTGTCGATTCAGACAATTGAAAAATTGTAGAGTAACAATAGTCATGCCATCGCGTGGTTTTTGGCATTATAGTAAAGTAGGTTGCTCACAATTGAAGGTATCTGCAACTCATCTTTATCATTGGGCGGGCAGTTGCTTGGAATGACTGATTCGGGGATGAATTATGTTTGGATGACTCTACACTTCCACCACATTTTGCCTGACAGCAGGATATGGGGATTGAATGCAAGCGGCAGGCAGGTCATTCAAACAGACGAAAAATCAACGTCCAGAATGATAATTGGTGTATTATAGGTGTATGAGTAGAACGAACATCGATATCGACGACAAAGCTTGCGCTGAAATCATGCGTCGCTTCCAATTGAAGTCGAAGCGAGAAGCGGTAAATTTTGCCTTACGCTCTGTGGCAGGTGAACCGCTGACAGTTGAACAGGCTCGAAGTCTCCGCGGCTCTGGATGGGAAGGTGATCTGGACGAAATGAGATCCAAACGAATACCGTGATTCTTATTGATACTTCGGCTTGGGTCGAGTTTCTTCGCAATACCGACTCAACTGTTTGTGAGCGCGTGAGTGTCGCTCTGGACGATGATTTCATGATCTGCGACGCGATTAGAATGGAAGTGTTGGCAGGCGCGTGCACTGAACAGCACTTGAACTCACTCCGACGGTTGCTCGCAATGGCAACTTTGCTACCTACTGACTCAACTCATTACGATCTGGCAGCGATGTTATTCCGCCAATGCCGAAGCCGAGGTGCAACAGTACGGAAGCTGATTGACTGCTTGATTGCCGCTGTCGCGATTCGTGCCGACATTCCGATACTTCACTGCGACAGGGACTTCGATGTGCTGGCGCGTCATACCAAATTGAAGATTTCCAAGTAGGAAACTGCATAATTCAATATTCTTCAATTTTGCAGTACACAGCTGTGATTGAGGACTGGAATTTTCGAACGAATATTAATAGACATTGGGGGAAAGGTTCAATCCTGAGCAAATTTGGCTGTCTATAGAACAGTTGCTGGTTATGGATCAATGCAATGATCGTGAATAAGTCGGAACCAACCGAAGCCTTCCCAAGTAACAGTTGTATATCCTGAAATCTGAATGTTCAGTTATTTTGTGATTCGGAATGTATAATTTTTTTCATATTTCACGCTGATGCTGACGGACAACGGAAAGATATTTTGGATGCCCTGATTGGAATCCCGGTGCTGGTTGGTTTTTTTCTGACCTCAGTCATTTTAGGAATAACCATAAGTCGGACCAATTTCTGTACGATGGGTGCAGTTTCGGACTGGGTGAATATGAATGACCGAGGAAGAATGGGAGCTTGGTTATTGGCAATTGCCTTTGCCATGGTGGTCGTTTCGTTGCTTGAAGCAGTTTCTTTGTTCGAACTAAACCAGCAAAGACCGCCATACCGATCTCCTACTTTTGCTTGGCTTCGTTATCTTGTCGGTGGATTGATGTTCGGTATCGGGATGACACTGGCAGGTGGATGTGTCAGCAGAAATCTCGTTAGGCTTGGTGGTGGGAATATCAAATCGCTGATTACGTTGATTTTCGCGGCGATATTTGCTTACTTTATGACGAAAACCGTGTTCTTTGAGATTGCATTCTACAGCTGGATGCATCCGCTTTCTTTCGATCTGTCGTCAATCGGAATTCCTGCTCAAGACATCGGCTCTATCATATCGACTGTTATTCCAGCACTTGATAAGTCTGTGGTACACATGTTGATGGCAATGGCTGTCGCAATCGCGGTATTTATCTTTATAGTAAAGACAAATGGTATTCGAAGCAACTTGCTGAATATTGGTGCAGGCTTAATTATCGGCGGTTCCGTTACTGTTGGATGGTATCTTACATCCGGTCCACTCGGATTGGAATGGGCAGAAGCCGCTGAGTGGGCTGACAATCCGCCGGTTGGAGTCGGAATGCAGTCGTTTACATTTGTAAATCCGCTAGGGGAGTATATCAGTTTGATCCTGGAACCAGGTAGTCTTTCAACCCTTCTCACTGTCGGTATGCTGGCAGCTGCAGGGCTTGCTCTAGGTTCACTTGCTCATTCGTTGGTTAGCAAGCAATTTCATATTTCATGGTTCGCGTCACTTGGAGACTTTGTTGCAAATGCTGTTGGCGGAGTGTTGATGGGGATCGGGGGTGTTTTGGCCCTTGGCTGCACGATTGGTCAGGGTATCAGTGGTATTTCAACATTGGCGCTAGGTTCATTTATCACATTGGCCGCGATAATCTACAGCTGTACCGCAACCCTGAAGTACCAGTATTACAGTTTGGTTTATGACGATGCAAGTGTTTCCGATGTACTCTTGACCACATTGGTGGATGTTCGATTATTACCGAGTTCAAAAAGGCGGCTCGACCCGATTTGAATGAAAGGGTGATAGAGCATGTCTGAATTTTCATCTTGGTTGCCGGCAGATCGACTATATGACGAGTCATCGTATCTCTGGGTGAAGGACGATTTGGAGAGTGGAAATTTACTGGTTGGTATTGGGCATCCGACTATCGAGTCTCTGGGAGAGTTGTCCTATCTTACGATTTCGAGCCCGGGAACTGTTGTCAAACGCGGTGAATCGGTAGGTTCGATGGAGGCTGCGAAAATGACTGGTGAGATTGTCAGTCCGGTCAGCGGTACCATAGTCCATCGAAATGAAGACCTACTGGATGACCCGCGTAACGCCAGTGGAGACCCTTATCGCAACGGTTGGCTGTTTTCTATTGCCCCGGCATCCTGGGACGAAGATAAATCCAGATTACTCGATTCCGCCAGCTTCTTTGATGTACTTCCCGAAGATTTGCGCAATTCTCCGTCAGTTTAAGTTGAATTGGTGAAAGCCCGACTACTGATAGACAACTCGGTTGACGATCAATATGGATTGTCAGTCGATGACGCATTGACTCGTAGCAGTTCCGAAGCTGCTTCGATTACTTTGAGGCTTTACACCTATCAGCCGTGCGTGCTGGTTGGTCGGTTTCAGCATATCCATGATGAAGTTAATCTTGACAGAATCAAAGAACTTTGCGTACCTGTCAATCGTCGTCCAACCGGAGGAGGTTCGATCATTATGGGACCTGACCAACTGGGCATCGCATTGGTGATTCCACCGGATAGCAATCTTGTAGGGAGAAAATCAACTTCACTAATGCAGGATTGCGCAAAGGGTATCGTGAGAGCACTCCGCGGATTTGATATCGATGCTGAATTCCGAGGTAAAAATGATCTAGTCGTTTCGGGCCGGAAAATTGCGGGATTGGGTCTATATCAAGCACAAGGAGGTGGAATTCTGTTTCACGCTTCGCTATTGCTTGATCTCGATATTCAGTTTATGTTGACTGTGCTCAAAACTGCTTTTGAAAATACATCCGACAGCGCACTGAGTGCCGTTTCAGAACGAATTGCGACTCTCCGTCGCGAAGTCAGTTCTAACCTGTCCATATCGGACTTAATGAAGGCGGTTAAACTCGGATACGAAAAGGAGTTTTCTATTCGCTTTCTCAGTGGACACTTATATCCGGAGGAACAGTTACTGGCAAATCAGCTTCTTATAAATCAGTATCGCAGTCGACAGTGGATATACCAGACTGCATCTCGAATAAAGGACCGGGTGGGGCACTATAAGCTCAGGACAGGTGGCGGAATGTTGGATGTCAGGGCGATAGTGGCGAAAAGAACCCTAAAATCAGTATTTTTCAACGGAGACTTCATCGCTTCGGAAAGTGCGATTTCTGATCTTGAGAGTAGTCTAAGGTGGCATATTACTGATGCGGACGCATTGAGCAGAACCATCGAGCGATCACATATGAAGAACAGGCAATTCTGGGACCCAATTTCAGCGACGGACATCTCGGATGCGGTGTTGGGAGCGATTGGTAAAACTGAAATCGATTCTGTCGATTTTACGCCGAACTCGTGCTTTGCGCGTAGCGGGACGATACAGTGAGTCAAGCAGTAACTTTTTTTGACGATCGGATTTCCGAGAATCACGTGGAATCGGTGAATCTCAAGCTACGAAAGCATCACTTCGGAGATCGAATCGTTTTTCACGCTCCTGGCCTTAAGAAATATCGAACAACCGAATACGATAGTCACGATGCGTCTGAATTTGTAGCTGTCAGCGTCACCGGCGAAGCCTGCTCCTTGAACTGTGAGCACTGTAAAACTGGGGTACTGAAAGGTATGCACGACTTACCGTCTGTGAATCAGTCGCTGTATGAACTTTGTTCAAAATTGCATGATCAAGGCGCACGTGGCGTTCTGATTTCCGGAGGCAGTGATCGGAAGGGCAGGGTACCGTTAAAAAAACATATCGCTGATATGGTACGAATTCGTCACGAACTGGGAATGACAATCCGCGTCCATCCCGGATTACCGGACGAGGAGACATGTTCAGGATTGGCTGACGCTGATATCGACGGTGCGATGATCGATGTGATCGGGCATAAAAAGACAATTCGCGAAGTTTATCATCTCGACACAGACGTCGGGGAATATGATGCAGTACTCGAGCGGCTTGAACGCCACCGTATACCTTGTGTTCCGCACATAGTTATGGGATTGCATTTCGGGCGGATGCTCGGTGAAGAATATGCACTTGAAATGATCTGTCGACATGAGTTCAAACTTCTGGTACTGGTTATTCTAATGCCGCTATCGGGAACGCCGATGGCAACGATTCAACCGCCTTCACTGACGGAAATCTCCCGATTTTTTGGTCAGGCTAGAGGCCGACTGCCCAAAAGCCCAATCATGTTGGGATGTGCTCGTCCACTGGGAAATGCCAAAGTGCTTATAGACCGGGCAGCCATTGATTCAGGGTTGAACGGAATCGCCTATCCTGCAGAGGGAATAGTGGAATACGCTAGACATCGCGGATTGACGCCGAAATTCGTCAACGCCTGTTGCGGTGTCAATTGGTGAACTAAACAGATTATGGAGAAACGGGTCAAGATTCATGGCGACAACAGGAATACCTACAAAACTACAAGATCAGCACTTTCAAATCAGTCCTGACTACGTTCGAATCAGCGTAGCAGCCGCCATTGAGCTTGGATTGGCACCTGGCAGGATCAATGGCTGTAGCTGCAATTGCATCAATCTGTTGCAGAACTATCCTCAGGGATGCGCAGCCAACTGCTCATATTGTGGACTGGCTCGCGAACGTCCCGGCCTTGCCGAAGACAACAGTTTCATTCGGGTTGACTGGCCGCTTTATGAAACTGATCTCGTTGCCGAGAAGATCGCTGAGAAAGAGGTGCGAGATACGGTGGGTAGAGTATGTATCGCACAGGTCCAAGATCATCGGGCTACAGACGACCTGATCAACATGGCCTTTAGAGTACACAGTGCTTCACCGAAGGTACCAATATCTGCACTGGTTACAGCAACACTTCTCTCGGAGGACGATCTTTACCGAATTAAGGATTCGGGTGTAGACATTATCGGTGTGGGATTGGACGCGGTAACGGAAGACCTGTTTTTGCGAACTCGGGGAAGACTCGCGAGAGGTCCGCACCGGTGGGATCAACACTGGGAAATTGTACGCGCTGCCCGTCAAATCTATGGTCCCATGAAAGTCAACTGTCATCTTATTGTCGGTCTCGGTGAAACCGACAAGGAGATGTTCGATATGATCTATCAGTTAAAAGAGGAGCAGATTGCGGGATATCTATTTTCGTTTAACCCTGAACCTGGAACTGAAATGCAGGATGTTCCGAGAGCGTCGTTGAAAAGGTGGCGTCGAATACAATTTGTCAAGAACTTGATTGAGGAGCATGACTTGGAACAAAAAGCACTGGAGTTTAACACTGCCGGAGAATTAGTCCGGATCAACCATCTACAGGGCACGGCGCGACTTTCGCTCGAAAATGGAGCCGCTTTTATGACCAACGGCTGTCCTGACCGTAAAGGTGTGATGGCGTGCAATCGTCCCTATGGTTCTTATCGACCCGGTGAAGACTTTCGAGACTATCCGTTCTTGCCGGACCACGATGAATTGGAAATAATCAAGGCGCAGACTCAGCTGGATGAATTGCAAGTATCGTAACTTGACGATAACCGAAGAAGGCTATCGATGGCGGATCAATTGGATTCGGGAGGTGGATTGTGAGTAATGAGCCGAGTATGCGCCGACTGATTTCGTCCGGCTCGATGTTTGAAGAGAAAGTCGGATACTCTCGGGCAGTAGTTTCTGATCCTTGGGTTTTTGTTGCGGGCACAACAGGGTTCAACTATGACAAGATGGAAATATCCGAAAATGTGGTTGAGCAATGTCGCCAGACATTAGAGAACATAGGGAAAGTGTTGGCAGAAGCACAAAGTGGATTTGAAGATGTGGTACGTGTGACCTATATCTTTCCGGACCGTAAAGACTTCCAGTTGTGTTGGCCTGTGCTGAAAGAGTATTTTGGCAATGTTCGTCCAGCATCCACTATGTATAGCGCGGATCTCGCCGACCCCAGAATGAAAGTGGAAATTGAAGTTACTGCACTGAAACAATGAGTACAGATGTCAGTCATCACCCATTAAGTCAATTACGCGCCTTCTTCCGCCAGGATACGCCCGACCAGGTATTCCACAATTTCAAGGGCTCGCAAATCAGATCCTGCCATAGCAGGTGACGTTCTGTATTTATGCCCGACGACCAGAGTGGGAACAGAGCTCACCCCATATTTCTTTGCAAGTGCTTCCGCTTGCGCGACCTTTGATTTGGTTGCGAACGAATGAAGAGCTTGCATCAATTTGGGCACATCCACTCCTTCCTGCTCGCTTGCCCACTTCTGAAATGAATCAGCATTGTTGATCCTCCTTCGTTTGATATGAAGTTCATCATAGAATTTTTGCATCAACGCTTCTTTCAACTTTAGCAGGTCCATTGCGTAATATGCGTGGGCATGGAACATCCAGCTGTCAACCATAGCGGCTGGAACATTGGAAAATTTGATTTCATTTGGAATGTTCCATTGGAGCAGTACTGGTTCGAATCGGAAACAGGAAGGGCAGCCGAACCAGAAAAATTCCATGACATCGACCCTGCCATCGGATCTGATTTTCGCATCTGCGGCTATAGTGACAAAATCTTCTCCCTCAATGTAGTTCTGAGCCTGCAACGGAGTTGCGACGAACAACATTACAAGGCCATAGAGGGCAATGCCGAGGAGACTTTTTCGTAATCTTGGGTGTTTCATGGTCAATTCATCCTGCCTAAGTTGCAAAGTCGGTGCTTTAAGGATAAAACACCAGTATTTGAGTCGATGGCGAAAATCCCGCGTGTGATCTGGTGAACCATCGCAAAATTGTACGCAAACAGTCCAGATATTTTCTGAGATAGTTTGTTTGCATCCATTAAGAAACGATTAATTCGTGCCTAGTGCGGCCACAAGCCGTTTCTGAAGATTGTCGAACCCGCCATTACTCATGATCAAGACGGAATCACCCTCTCGTACCTCTTGTACCAGGTTGTCAAGCAATGTGTTGACCGAGTTGTGAACAACGAAATTCGTTGCGGAATCACTGACTTCCCAGCTTACATTTGGTGGGCGGTACATAAATACTTTATCAGCGACCTCAAAAGCTTCAAAAAGTTTTACACCGTGAACGCCCATGCGCATGGAATTGGATCGAGGTTCAAAAACCGCAATCAATCGCTTGGGTGAGGTTGAATTTGAAACTGCATCAATGCTTGCACGAATTGCCGTGGGGTGATGAGCGAAGTCGTCGAATATCTGAACCCCGTTCAGATTGCCCAGAAATTCCAATCTCCGTTTGACTGGTTTGAATTCCTTGAGCGCATCGATTGCGACGTTCACACCAACACCGACTCCACAGACGGTTGCAATCGCCGCCAGAGCGTTTGCAGCGTTATGCCGGCCCGGAACATTCCAGCTTAATTCGACCGTCCCGTGCAGCCTCGAATGAATCATTAGATTTCGGTAGTCGTCGGTCTGAGAATCTGCGTACCAGTCTGCATCTCGATTACCGGAAATACTGAATTGAACGAGAGGCGTAACGGCACTGTCGGCAACAGTGTGCTGCAGGTATTCTTCATCCAGGTTTGCTATAAGACTACCTGAGGAAGGCAACAATTGTATGAAGTTTTGGAACTGCTGTCTGATGTCATCTATTGAGTTGAATATATCCGCGTGGTCGAATTCAAGATTCAATAGAACCGCACGGTTGGGTCTGTAGTGATTGAATTTTGAACGTTTGTCGAAGTATGCAGTGTCGTATTCATCTCCTTCGACAATAAACCACTCGCCCGACCCTATTTTCGCAGCAGCATCTAAATTTCGGGACACTCCACCGATCAAATAACCTGGATTGAATCCAGCATACTCCAACATCCATGCGACCATGCTGGTTGTTGTTGTCTTTCCATGAGTACCGGCCACAACAATGACTTTTTTGTTGCGAAGTATGTTTTCATAAAGCCATTGGGGTCCGGAGGTGTATTCGATACCAAGGTTTAGCATCCTATCAACTTCAGGGTTCGTCCGACTGATAGTGTTACCGACTACTACCAAATCCGGGCGATCTTTCAAGTTATCGGGGTGGTATCCTGTTGCGACTTCAATGTTCTGTTTCGACAACAGCTCACTCATTGGAGGATACGCATTCAAATCCGATCCCGACACTCGGTACCCCAGTTCTCGAGCAAGCAGTGCGAGATTCCCCATGAAGGTACCGCAGATTCCTACGATATGTAGATGTGTCATCACGCTCTGGCCTGAAATGATTCAGCTCCGAAGATAAATATGACTATGAGCGAAGTGAGAATGGCGAGTCCGAAACTGATAAAAAAAGCTTTGATTCCCGATACTTCCAAAGACTCCTTGAGAATCAGTACGGATACCGCCAGACTCCAGATTCCAAAAGATATGGCTGTTAAAAAGACCCAGAAACGCCCTTCAGGATCGGTTCTGAAACTTGACCATACAAATGCAACCGGCAAATGCATCAACGCGTGAATCAAGCAGTCCGTTCCAAAGAGCGCAGTAATTGTCTGTTTCCACCGCGCTACACGTCCCGACAAGCGAAGGATAACCCAGACAATCCCTGCTTCTATGGCTATTTGTACGGCTGCGATTTGAAAAATCTCATAGTACTTTCCTGCTGTACTCAAAAAAGAAGTAGCAAGCAGAAGAGCGACGGCATAGAAAGCGACAAGGCCATACGACGCGGGAAGATTCTGCGGCTTCTCGGCGAACAGAAGCATCTTCGAGATAATGAGAACGGAATTATTCAACGATTGCATGGTCAAACCGGTTCAGGCTGTACATAAAATTTCATACGGATTGTGGTGGGTAAGTCAAAGGTACTAAGAACCCCGCCAGATTAATCTGAATCCTGAAAATTGATTCTGTCATTTCATAGCGATAGCAACAATGAATTATATGCGATGAACGAATTGAAGAGATTCGCAGACCTTGAAAATGGAGATTGTTCACTTGCTTCCAATACTGTCTAATACTTCCTCTAGCTTGTCATAGTCGGACGGTATATAAACTGAAACATCATGGAATTGATCGAAAAACCAATCGAAGACAGCCGAATTCTTCAACAATGGTGTGAGAGAGTCGGTTCTGAGCACGAGATTGCTATCGATACCGAATTCACAAGAGTAAGAACATATCGACCGCAGCTGGAATTGGTACAACTGGCGAGCAGGGAAATAGTATTCTGCGTTGACGTGCCCCAATGTGGCGACATATCGGCACTCAGAAATCTGTTAAGTTCCACTTCGAAAACAATTGTGATGCATTCAGCGTCGCAAGATCTAGAGGTTTTTCGAGACATGAACGCGATCCCTAATCGAATGTTCGACACACAGATTGCCGCCTCACTGTGCGGTTACGGACAAGTTTCCTACAAGGATGTCGTTCACGAATTAATCGGAATCAAATTGGACAAAGATATGACCAGATCAAACTGGACTAAACGTCCTCTATCCGGAAAACAGATTCAATATGCATTGGACGATGTTCGTTACCTGATTCCTGTGAAGCAACACTTGAGTCTGAAACTGAACCTGTTATCGCGCGATTCTTGGTTGGAAGAAGAGTGCGAACGACTGCTGATGAGTTATAGAAGAGGATTGGCCGATTTTGATATCTATCGATCTTTCCATCGAGCAGCAGAACTAAGCGTCGCAGATCAGCATAGAGTACGTGACTTGTTACTGTGGAGAGAAAATCGAGCTCGGAAATTAGATTTGCCGAAACAATGGGTATTATCGGATGAGAATATTTTGAAATTAATTCGACTACAACCAAAGAATGAAGTTCAGACGTCGAAAGTCATCGGCTTGAAGAAATTCAAATCATCTAAATGGTTGACAGAGATCTTGAAGATTTTACGTTCTTCGCCGGGCCCGAAGTCTGGACCGATTTGGACAAACCGAGCCGACCTCACGCGAGACGAGAAGAATTTAGTCAAACTGATCATGCAGGTTGCAAGAGATTCAGCGGACCAGCATCAGATACCATCAAACCTAATTTGTACCAGCAAAGAGGCTCGAGCCATAGTTCGTGGCAAGCGCGATGGACGGGTGTTTAATGGTTGGCGTAAAGAAATTTGTGCGGACGCAATTGTAGATCTTCTACCACAGCAGAAAAATTCGTGACCTGCGAATACTGCTCATGCTACGGCAACAGGCAAATCAGAAATGATCTTTCGCCATTTCTGAGGTCCGACAGAGTGGACAGAATTCCCTTCGCTGTCGACTGCGACAGTAACCGGCATGTCCACCACCTCAAACTCATAAACTGCCTCCATACCGAGATCTTCAAAGGCAACAACACGGGCAGCACGGATCGCTTTCGAAACCAGGAATGCCGCTCCGCCCACCGCAATCAGATAGACAGCACCGTGGCGTTTTATCGCATTGATTCCCTCGGGTCCGCGTTCTGCCTTTCCAATCATTCCCAGTAATCCGGTTTCCTCGATGACGCGGTCGGTGTACATATCCATGCGAGTGGCGGTAGTCGGACCTGCCGGTCCAACAGCTTCGTTACCTACAGCATCAACAGGGCCGACGTAATAGATGAATCGATTTTCCAGGTCTACGCCCTCCGGTAACTTCTCTCCCCGGTCAAAAATTTCGACCATTCGTTTATGCGCTGCATCTCTTCCAGTCAGAATTTTCCCTGAAATGAGCAGAGATTCACCAATTTTCCACTTTCGAATCTCATCTCTACTCAGTTCGTCCAGACTAACCTTTCGGGAATTCGAATGATCCTGTACTATCTCAGGCCAGATATCCATAGGTGGTTGACTGTATTCTGCAGGACCGCTACCATCTAGAGTGAAGTGAACGTGTCGAGTGGCAGCGCAATTCGGAATGATACTGACCGGCAGTGAAGCCGCATGAGTCGGAAACTCCTTGACTTTCACATCAAGAACGGTAGTCACACCACCAAGTCCTTGGGCGCCAATACCGAGCTTGTTGATCTCCTCATATAGTTTCAGGCGTAGTTGCTCAGTTGGTGTTTTTGCGCCGCGTTGCAAAATTTCTTGGATATCGATTGGGTCCATCAATGATTCTTTCGCCAGAACTGCGGATTTTTCTGGTGAACCCCCGATTCCAACTCCGAGGATACCTGGCGGACACCAACCGGCGCCGAGTTCAGGCAGGGTTTTCAAGATCCAGTCGACTAGATTCTGACCGGGATTCAGAATGGTCAATTTTGCCTTGTTTTCGGAACCGCCACCTTTGGCTGCGAGAGTGACATCGACCTTGTCACCTTGAACCATCTCGGTGTGGACGACAGCGGGGGTATTATCCCGGGTATTTTTTCGCATTCCCCAAGGCGGGCTGACAACGGATGCTCGCAGAGGATTTTCGGGATTGAGGTAAGCGCGGCGCACACCCTCATCAATCATATCCTGCAACGACCGATTCGTGTTCCAGCGAACACCCATGCCAATTTTTGCAAATACCACCACGATACCGGTATCCTGGCAGATCGGTCGGTGTCCTTCAGCCGCCATTTTCGAATTGATCAATATTTGGGCAATGGCATCCTTTGCTGCCGGTGACATTTCACGTTCGTACGCCGCGACCATCGCCTCAACGAAATCCTGAGAGTGGTAATAGGAAATGAACTGCAGACCGTCAGCGACACTCTGGATCAGGTGTTCCGGTGAAATCGTGCTCATGATACTATCAGAATTCAGAGCGGCTCCACGTCACATAATCAGGAACCTTTCGACAGCTCCTCGCGGATTCTATTGAATCTATTGTTTAGTGATTCGTGTGCTTGCTCTGGAACAGCACCCGTCAGCCAGTAATTGACCAGCAGGTCTCGAGTTTCGATTTCAGGGTCGGTGGCGGCGCTCTGGTCCACCATCGCCGATTTCAAGCGAGAAATATTGGTTTGCATACGATCACGGGCAAATTCCGGTGGCGAGTCTATTTTTGAAAGAATTTCAAGTTTTAGACAAATTTCCTGTTTGGCTTCAAGATTTTGTTGCCATTGATTTGAACTGCTGGTGTCGCTGTCTACAAACATGGCACAGGCTGATTCAAACCGATTTTGAATCGCCTCTTCAAATTCGCCACATCGGTCTACGATACTATCCCACCGGCTGCGATATTGGTGTATGTCCGACTTGTTTCTCCCTTGGACTGCGTGCAGTTCGATTTCATCACACAAATTTGCTTTGGACTCCAGCACCGAAAGTACCGCTTCAACTTCAAGCTTGTTTACTTCACGCATGGCTTTTCGAAATTTTGAAACCTCGAGCTTGAATTCGCTATCCAGTGAGTTTCGCGACTTCCTGCCAGCTGTACTTGCATCAGCCCATTTTTTTTGAATTTCTGAAGCCGCTGAGGCGTTACTTTTGATCTGATCAATTGGAAGTTTGTTGATTCTCCGTATTTCGCTGAGTAACGTTTTTTTTACTTTCGTAGATTCCCGCAGTTTTTCCTCGAATGACTTTCGAATTTCGGCTCGACGCTGGAATTGCCGGTCACATGCAATGCGAAATTTTTCCCAAAGTATTTTTTCCTTTTTCTTCTTGTCTCGAACATAGACAGTTTTCCAATCCTGCTGGAGCTGTTTCACTGTGTCCGTAGCGACCTTGACAGGTTCCGAGTCGAGCGATTCGGCCTTCTCGATCAACTGAAGACGGAACGAAACCCCTCTTTTTCTTTCACGTTCAAGGTGTGGTTCAAACTTCCCGATGATATCATCCAGTTTCGCATTGGTTGTGTTCCAGTCTTTCTTGTTTAGTGGAACAGCCTTCTTCCACTGTTTTCGAGTACTGTGTATGGTGCCGGTGACCGCTGACCAGTCAGGTTTATTCCAGTCTACTGATTCGAAGAAATCTCCAAGCTCCAGGCAAATCTGCTTTCGTATTTTCTTGTTGGCTTTACGTTGCTTTTTTTGTTGCTTGAAGTAAGCCTTGCAGGGCTTGAAAGCCTCTTCATAAGCGTTGGAAAATTTTTCCCTCATTACTCGGTTTGGAAAATCACCGGCCTGAATCCAGCTATTCCAAATCGCACGTAGTTCCTTGAGCTGGCTGTTCAGGTGCAGGGGGTCACCTTTGTAGTCTGCGAGTTTCTCCAGCTTGGTGATCAGGTCAAGACGCGATTGCTGTATCCCCCAGTGCCGCCAATCCTTTAATTCTCGTACTTGTGTGTAAATGCTGTTTATTCTTGTGTTTGTTTTCTTGAGTTTTTTCGAATCGTACTTCAAGTCGGCTAAAATCTTGATTTTCGCCTGAGCTTTTTCGTATAGCGAAATGCATTCTCGCAGTTGACCTTCTTCGAGTGCCCTTTTCAGACCGTCGCAGAGTTTTTCGATTTCTCCAAGGAGATCTTCAGCGTTGGCTGATTTGCGTTCATCTTTCGTATCTGAGTCCGCCGCCGACTGGGAGATTGTTGGCTCTTCTGTAACCGAGGCTTTTTCTGAGTTGACAGGCAAATCTGATTGGTCCGAGTCAGGTTCGCTGTTGGGCTGCTGATCGGAAGTGACTGACGCATTGTCGTCCGCTGAGTCGGTAGCATTTGATGATGTAATTGCTTCGACAGTACTGCCTGAGGAAGCTTCTTGGTTGTTGGACTGAGCATTGTCTCCGGAAGAATTATCTTCCGACGGTGAAGTCCCGATTGGTTCATTGACTGCTTCCTTTGGTTCGACCGCGTGTTCTTCGTTCGAATTGGATTTTTTCTTCGGTGTTTGTTTGGTATTCATTACAACAATTATTGATCAATCTAGCGACATCAGCGGGAATCTATAACTGGTTCAGAATAATGGTTCCAGTTCGTGAAGCCTGAAAGAACCGACTCTTCAAATTTCTTTATAGTGAAAATATCTTTCCACTGCAAAATTTTTTCCAGGATTGGCTGGTCTCCTGCTATCGTCCAATCTGAAATTGGATTCCAACCAAGTGTCCTTTGTGATTGAACTTTTACCCATCCTTCCAAGTCAGAATTCTAATTGTTTGAGGAATCACTGGCAATTCCTCGGTGCACTGTCGACTTACCAAATCGATCATTGATGGAATCCACAACCGAATCAACTTGGCTTTGCCGACGCAGTTCGGTTTGGTCAAATAGTGATTTGTTCTGTTCATAGCTCGATACAAGGGAATGCAGATGAACACCAATCAGACGAACCCTAAAGTTCGTACCGCCAATCGCGCTGTACAACAAATTTTGTGCAGACTTCCAAATAGGTTGAGTGATATTGGTTGGTTCCGCGTGAGTCTTGTCACGGGTGATTGTATGGAAATTTGCGAATCTCAGCTTGATCCCTACGGTGCGGACAAACATGTTCTTGCGTCGGAGGCGAGCGGTGACATCCTCAGTCAGATGCATCAGTGATGACTCCAGCGTGACGATGTCCTGTATATCGGTGACAAATGTTGTTTCGCGTGAAATAGACTTTGCTTCATTTTCCGGTACGACTTTTCTGTCATCTATCCCATTAGCAAGCCGGATTAACTGCCGAGACCGATGGCCAAGTGTTTTTTCAAGAACTTTTTGCTCAGTCAATCGAAAATCCGCAATGGAGTGGATTCCAATTTTAGAGAGTTTATCTGAAGCAACATTGCCGATACCCCAAAGTCGGGTTACAGGCAATTTATCAAGAAAATCCTGACTCGGTTCCGGTATGCGAACAAATCCGTCAGGTTTTTCAATATCACTGGCGACCTTTGCCAGAAATTTATTTGAAGCGATACCGATTGAAGCGGTAAGCTTAAGCTCATACAGAATGTCACGCTTGATCAGCTTTCCAATTTCGGCAGCACTGCCGAACAGTCTGGTGCTGTCTGTTACATCCAAAAATGCCTCATCCAAAGAAAGAGGTTCGACCAGCGGTGTATAGCGAAGAAAAATTTCCTGTATTTGGTCGGAAATTTCTCTGTAGTAACCCATTCGCATTGGAATGAATATCGCTTCCGGACACAGTCGAATCGCCTGACTCGAGGGCATAGCACTGTGAATGCCAAATTTTCTGGCTTCATAACTGGCTGCTGCAACAACGCCTCGCTGTTGTGCTGTACCGCCGACTACAATGGGCTTTCCAGCGAGCTCAGGCTGGTCGCGTTGCTCGACGGACGCGTAGAAAGCATCCATGTCAACATGGATGATCATCACGTCATCGACTACTGGTTGTTCGTTACCCCGTAGCAGGGTTCGATGATTCCCGTCATCATTCCGGCAAATACATGCTGACGCAACAAATCATTCAATTGGGGTCTCAGCGGAATTGCCCCATTCAGACCATGAACCGGCGTAACCGCGAATTCGATCGTAGCCCAAGGATTTCAACATGGCGTAACTGTGTGATGACCGATGGTGGGTCTGGCAATAGGTGATGATTTCCTTGTCAGGCGTAATTCCGTGCTGATGTAACATCTGAAGAAGTTCGTCAGCGGGCTTGAAGCGGTTGTTTCGGGTCGTATCGATCGTATCGAGCCAGTTGATGTTTCGGGCTCCCGGAATGTGGCCGCCTCGCATCGCTCTGACGTCGAATCCTTCGTACTCCATTTGTGATCTGGCATCAAGTAGACTAATGTCAGAGTTTTCGAGATTGGAGAGAATATAGCTCTTATCGGCCTGTGCCTTGCCATTGACACGGACCGGGTAGTTGCTTTGATCGATATTGGGTGGTGGGGAGGTTTCCACCGGGTATCCCTCATTTTTCCAAGCTGTAAAACCGCCATTTAGCAGCGAGGTACGTGGATGTGCCAGAACGTCCAGTGTCCAAAGCAGTCGTGAAGCCCGACCGTTACCTTCTGAATCATAGGCAACGACGTGCTTGTCGCGTGTCAAACCGATTCGGGAAAATACATCTTGCAAGTTCTCAACAGGTGGTAATGTACCGCTGGCTGGAATTGCACCCGACACAATATCTAGATAATCAACATGCACGGAACTTGGAATTCTTTCTTTCTCATAAGCATCGGTATCACCGACATCAATTATGAGAAGATCAGTCTGACCGAGAATCTCTTCAAGTTGAGAAGGTTCCAGCAGAAACGGTAAATCTGAAATCATTGCAATTATTTCCCTTTTTTTGTTAAAAACCGAAAAAAAGATTTTAAATATTCAAAATATTTTTGTCAATTTGGAATGGAATGTTTTCTAATATAGTTTCAATTGGAAATTTGTCAAGTGCACAGGTTGAGAAATTTTAAAGTCGTTCTCGATTGATTCTGTTAACTTGCTAGTGGATTGAATGCAATGACTGATTACCGGACGAATTGGGATTCAACGGCGTAGGTCAGGGAGATTGAATCGAATATTTCGTGGTGGATTTCAATCGGCAAATTATTGACAATTTTTGTTCAAAAGTTTGTATGTAACTTTGTTATCTGTTGAAATAATAGGATGTTTCAGACTGAACAAATTTTTACCACCCTCATAATCTGTTGAAGTTCACACTGACACTTCATACAGTGATCTTTCCATCTGCAGTCTGTATGTCGTGATTTATCGACAACAAATTCACGGGAACCGAAATATCATTGCTGTTTGTGAGCAGCAACATCTGTCGTCAGGCTGCATTCGAATTGATGGTATTGAGCGTTTGTTGCCGATGTAGTTATGCATGACATTGAATATATGGAAAACATTGATATGAGATGATTGAGACATTGGCACAAGAATTTGAAACACAGAAGCGATGGCATCTGGCGAAAACCGATATCAGCCACGATGTAATCATGGAGGTGATTGAAAAACTTGGAGTGGACATGCCTGATTCAGGCCGCGTTCCGATTGATGTGGTCGCATTGCTGGCGGAGGCAGAAGCGGATTGGGAAATGGCTGTCGTCGCGGTACTGAGGGGTGTACGCTCGACTGAGGAGCCCAATACAGAGCGAATTGGGAAACGATTTGGCGCATCCATACGTCAGTTGTATGAAAGTGCCTTGCAACTGGACAGTATTTCACTAGCTGTCGAACGTGGTGACCTAAAATTCAGCTCGTCATCGCAAAAAATAGATTTGAGCAGGATCCTGGTCGCCATGGTCGATGATCCTCGGGTCGTCGTGATACATCTTGCTGAACTCTTGGTGAAGATGAGAGACGCCAAGAGCTTATCCGTGATTGAGAAATCAGCGATGGCGGAGCAGATGCTTTCGGTCTATACGCCTTTGGCGAACAAGCTTGGAATTTGGAGATTGAAGTGGGAACTCGAAGACCTGTCATTCAAGTACCTCAATCGCCCAGAATTTGACCGTATTGCAAGACAGGTGGATGAGCGTCGGGTCGAGCGCGAAAAATATATTGTTAGGTTTGTCGCTGAGTTAAAGGCACTGATGGATCGTTCGAATATCAGCGCTACAGTAAATGGACGAGCAAAACACCTTTATGGAATCTGGAATAAGCTACAGAATAAGGGGCTGAATCTCGAACGTTTGTTTGACGTGCGCGCGGTTCGAATTCTCGTACCAGACATCGCTTCCTGCTATTCGGCCCTGGGTGCGGTGCACGCATCATGGGCGGCGGTTGAAGGTGAATTCGATGACTATATTGCCATGCCGAAACCTAACGGATATCGATCCTTGCATACTGCGGTAAACGGCCCCGATTCAAAGATAGTGGAAGTGCAGATACGAACAGTTGAAATGCACAATGACTGTGAATTCGGAGTTGCTGCCCACTGGAAGTACAAAGAAAATGCTAAATCCAGCGGATATCAGGACGGAAAAGTCAGATTGTTGCGACAGATTCTCGAGTGGAAAGAGGAAACATTTGGTTTGATGGACGATGACTCGATGTCAGTCGACAATTCGGCTGAGACTATATTCGCATTTACACCAGCAGGCAATGTAATTGAGCTTCCCCTTGGATCGACCCCGATCGATTTTGCCTATGCCGTTCATACGGAGGTCGGGCATCGTTGTCGGGGAGCGTTGGTTAACGGACGAATCGTACCGTTGACCTATGTACTGCGAAATAGCGACTGGGTCGAGATCCGTACTGTTAAATCGGGCGGACCGAGCCGCGACTGGCTGAGTTCAAACGAAGGATTTACAGTAACGTCCAGAGCGCAGAGCCGAATTCGGCGGTGGTTCAAGCTGGAAGAGTACGGTCGATATCAGACGCAGGGAAAGTTATTGCTTGAGAAAGAGTTCAACCGTCACGGACTAACCAAAGTCAACCTTGAAAAACTTGCAGGTGAAAATGGATTCAGACACAGTCAGGATTTGCTGACTGCGATTGGGATGAAGGAGTTGAAGCCTGCTCATGCCGTTACCAGCCTGATTCCCAAATTATCCGAAGAGGTTGAATCTGTCGCAGTGGACCCCAAACCTCGGCGTAAACAGGAAACAATGACTTTGCCGTTGTCCGTACTCGGTGTCGGGGAGCTTCTGACACGTTATGCCTCATGTTGCGGGCCCTTGCCCGGTGATGACGTAGTCGGCTATGTGACTGTCTCGCGCGGCATTACGATTCATCGACCGGATTGTGGGAATCTAAAGCGAATGCTTGAGATTCATCCTGAGCGATTGGTGGCCGTAAACTGGGAGGTCGATAAATTTTCCAAGCGTCCGATTGATATCGAAATGGTTGCTGAAGGGCACCCTGAACTGTTGCAGGACATAACCACTGCAATTACGCAACTTGGATTGGATCTGCTCAGTGTAAACGCTGTTCGCATCAAAAATCAGGAACTGGGCAAGATTTACCTGAGCTTGGAAGTGGGAAGCGCTGAGGACCTGAAAAAGACTCTAGCCCGACTGCGTCGGGTCGACAGAGTCCTGAAAGTTAATCGGTTACATGGTTGAATGCGTATGGAAAGGCCGTCATTGAATCTTATATTCAAATTGACGTTGAGCCAGGATTTTTCTTGTAGAAGGGGCGAATGTTCTTTCTTCAAACGTCACCGTTCCATCACAATCAACGAGTACGATGGATGAGCTTCGGGTACCGTAATCTTTCAGACGGATGAAAATGGGCATCTGAGCCGGATCAATTGACTGCAGAATGCCTGAAGTGAATTCTTCCGAATGATCCGCACTGGATGCGTCGCTTTCCAGGAGGATATCGAAAAGCTGATCAGCCTGAAGTTGATCTTCCAGTCGAGCGATTTCCAGAAGTTTACGCTTGCCTTCCTCCACCCTTGGCCAGGGTGTGTTCAAAAGATGATTGCTCAATCCATGCACACCTTCTGTGATATCTACGATTTGACTGTCCCTGTTAGTCTGATATCGCAAGTGGGAAAAACTGCCGAAGATTAATCCATAGCCGTTGTAGTTTTCTTGGCTGTGATCAAGCTGACGGGAGTATTCATCCATAGACTCGTCGGTCACAAGGAAACTGGTCACCAGTTCTCCCCGACTTTGGAGTCTGGGATTGTGGCGACCGGGTTCGTAGTGATTGGTAATCGCAGCGAACCGTCCGCTCCGGCTCAGGCCCAACCAGGTTCCGCCTGCCTGTCTGTCTCGGCCAGCGATAATCTCGGGCAGATCTGACCAATAGTCCGCAACAATGGTCGGTCGGTTGTAGTACTCATCCCGATTGGCGGCGACTATGAAGGGATACCGTGTATTTTGCCTAAGAGCGAATATGATGACACACATAGCGATACATCACCTGTCAGAGTCGATTTTGAAAACAGTTCTGAACTCAGTTACTTTCATAGTGCGCACTCGTTTCGAAGCACAATTGACGGAGCATCGAATCGAAACACGTAAAATAGTTTTGTTAGCCGATTTTCAGAAATTCGATTTCAATGACAGGTATTATTGTCGGACACGATGTGGTGAAATCACCACGTCAATTTATTTTAGACGATTACTGAGTTGCTTTTGACTCGGGTGGTATCAGTGAATCAGCTTGCCTCCAGGGCCTGGTTTCCAGTTGTATTGCTTGCCGTGATTGGTATCACCGCCTACTTTCTCAATTGGAATCTCCTTCTGTCATTGGATTTCTCCGTGGTTTGGGAATATCGGGTGGTATTACTGAAAGGCTTGAGTCTGACTTTGGCACTTACCGCATGTGCGGCTGTATTGGGTTTGTTCGCCGGTACAATTCTTGCAATTGCGAGTCAGTCTGGATTTGCCCCTCTTCGCTGGATAGTGACCGCGTTTGTCGAGATTTGGCGAAACACACCGCTTCTGGTTCAGCTGATCTGGATTCACTTCGCACTGCCAATTGTTACAGGCATCAACACTACGGCACTGGAAAGCGGAGTCATTGGGATTACTTTGCAGGCCAGCGCCTACTTCACGGAAATAGTCCGCGCCGGAATTGAATCGGTACCGAAAGGTCAATGGGAAGCGGCATACTCTTTGGCTCTGCCTGCGAGAATTCGTTGGACACGGGTAATACTTCCACCGGCGCTTCGTACCATGATTCCACCCCTGGTCAATCTGACCATCAGTTTCTTCAAAGGTACCGCGATTCTGTCAATACTTCACGTGAGTGAATTGATGACCGTGACGAATAGAATCAGTAATGTCACATTCAAACCGGTCGAACTTTTCAGTTCAATCGCGGTGATATATTTTGTTGTCGGATATTTGATGAGCAAGGGAACCCTGCGTGTCGAATATCTTCTCCAGAAAAGGGAACGCTGATGAGATTCGAATGGGATCAACTGATCCGTTACGGTCCGGATTTGCTGCATGCGTTCGGTGTCACGATTGTAATTTCCGCGATTTCATTGGTCATCGGGATCGTGCTGGGAATGATCGCTTGCCTCGGCAAGTTAAGCGGGCAAGGTGGTGCCTATCGTCTGTCCATCGCGTTCATTGATTTTTTCCGTACGATTCCCGAGGTTGTATTGATTTTCTGGGTATATTCCTGTTTACCTTTATTGCTGTCGGTGCGAATATCAAGTGAGGCATGTGGGGTAATCGCGCTGTCGCTTTTCAGCGGTGCATATCTCGCAGAAATTTTTCGAGCTGGTGTTCTCGCGGTACCCAGAGGCCAGGTCGACGCCGCACACGCGCTCGCGATTCCGCAAGTGCATATCTGGCGCAAAATCATCATACCGCCGGCGATCCGCCGGATGATGCCGGCGTTTGTCAATTTTCTGACCGAACTGTTGAAAGCAACCAGTCTGCTGTCGGCCATCGCAGTGGCTGAGATGGCGTACGTTGCCAGTATCCTCGGTGCCAAAACACTCAGTTATTTTGAATTTCTTTCCGCTATCGCCGTTCTGTATTTCGTGTTGATTTTCCCCTTCAGCGTATGGGCTCGAAGATCGGAAAAGAAACTGCTGAAGCGGACCGGTCACTGAATCTGATGAGCGCGGTCCGATCAACCGAAAACGCTTTCATCCATTGCCGTGGTGTCTCCAAGTACTTCGGGAGTTTCAAGGCGCTGGATGACATTTCGATCGATATCGAACAGGGAGAGATCGTCTGTATTGTTGGGCCTTCAGGCGGAGGCAAGTCAACATTTTTACGTGTACTGAATGCGCTTGAACCGATCGACAGTGGCGAGATTCAGATCGATCAGATCACGTTGCCAGGTAGCAGAAAGGATGTTGAGGACATTCGTCGCGAAGTCGGGATGGTGTTTCAACAGTTCAATCTGTTCGAGCACATGTCGATACGGGAAAACGTCACGTTTGCGCCGCGGATGTCGCGAAAAATGTCCACTGAGGACGCCAATGAATTAGCCGAAAAATTATTGCGGCGGGTAGGTATCGCGGAGCAGATCGAAAAGTACCCGAATCACCTGTCGGGTGGGCAGCAGCAGCGAGTGGCAATTGCTCGTGCCCTGGCGATGCAGCCGAAGGCGATGCTTTTCGATGAGCCGACATCAGCGCTGGACCCGGAGATGGTTGCTGAAGTGCTGGACGTGATACGCGAACTCGCGGAGTCAGGGATGACCATGCTCATCGTTACTCATGAAATGGGATTCGCGAAGGAAGTTTCGGATCGAATGCTCTATGTGGCAGGTGGGCGCATCACAGTAGACGCGGAGACTCAGGAATTCTTTCAAAGCGTCAACAATTCAGACTTGAATCAGTTCCTCTCAAAGATACTCTGAAATCGATATTTACGCAAAGCAAGGTAAAGTTCACTGCGCAAATTTGGGTGGGTTGGAAGGGCTGGTTTATGTGGTAGAATAGTTGACGAATAATGAAAACTGAATCGAATTCACTGGTGCAGATCGCCACATTACTACGTGGTTTGTACCGGCTACAGTTTTGAATTTTCGAAACTGACAGTATGAATTTGATATAGAAGTTGAGTTGGATCATAGGAGGTAGTGATGAAACGACTGATAATTGCATTGGTGTCGAGTGTCGGAATGCTCTGTCTCGGCCTGGGGTCTGCCTATTCCGCAGATGATCGCATTCAAGTAATCAAGGAGCGCGGAGAGTTGATGGTTTGCCATGCTGAAGCTCTGCCTTGGGGCGCCAAGGATCCGAAAACCGGCAACTGGGTTGGAACAGACATCGAGGCTGCCAAGCATTTGGCCGGCATAATGGGTGTTGAATACAAGACAGTGGATTCCCAGTGGGGAACTTTGATTCCCAGTCTGGAAACCAATAAATGTGACATTGTCATGTCGCCCATGTTTCGTACTGCCGAACGGGCGATGCGTGTTCTGTTCTCAAATCCATCCGGATACGAGACCCAAGGGACAGCAGTGCATATGGATTCCGATGCACAATCCCATGCAGACCTGGATAAGGAAGGTATGGTCATTGCAGTTGGTTCAGGAACTGCAGATGAGGCATTCGCTCTGCGTTTTTTCAAAAAAGCCGAAGTCAAAGCCCTGGTCAGTGATAAGTTATCAACATACTTTCTCGAAGTTGCCACCAAACGCGCCGATGCGGTGCTGACCGACAGTTCTTCATTGAGAAACTTCATAAAGCAGAATCCGGGGATGAACCTGAGGATCATTGATGATGCTCCGCTGAATCCGCAAGGCTATGCCTATGCCGTATTGCCCGGTGAATATCACTTTGTCAATTTCATCAATGTATGGCTGGAGACAATTGAGCAACAGGGCCTCAAGGACCAGTGGTATGAGATGATCACTCAAGAGTAATCTATTGAATGCATCAGGTTTGATGTGCAAATGAATTTGATCGGGATAGGAGAAGATCGTAATGCTGGACTTTGAAAGTTCGCAAAGACAGATCGAATCGATCGCCGGTGGTGTTATGTCGCTGAACCGGAAAATCGATCCCATGCGGATGTTTGTGCGTGCGAGTGGTGCCTATCTATGGGACCACTCCAATCGGAAATATATTGATTATCACGCCGCTTTCGCGCCTTATCTTCTCGGGCACGGTGACCCGGACGTCGATAGGGCAGTAATGGAGGCAATAAAGCGGGGAGATTCGCTGATTGGCGCAGGCATGACTCCTTGGGAGGTGCAGATTGCTGATCTGCTCGTAGAATCCATTCCCTATCTTGATCAAGTTCAGTTAACCAGCAGCGGTACGGAAGCCGTGGCCAATGCGATTCGTATTGCACGATCATTTACCCAATGTGATGACATTCTGTTCATGCAAGGCGGCTATAACGGCTGGATGGACAGTGTTGCTTTCAATCTGATGGACTCGAAAGAAGCTGTGCGCGACCACGAGCCCGGCACGGAGCACGAGTTGAGACCAATTTCCGCAGGCATGGGCTCGAATGCCGGCGAATATTCCCATGTTGTGGAATTCAATGATATCGAAGCGGTCGAAAATGTTCTGAAATCGCAGAATGTCGCGGCAGTTGTTTTGGAACCGATTCTGCAAAATATCGGAATTGTCAAACCACAGCCCGGTTATTTGGAAGCTGTGCGCAGTTTGTGCGACACTTATGATACGTTGTTGATTTTCGATGAAGTCAAGACCGGATTTCGGCATGCACTGGGGGGCTATCAGTCAATTTGCGGAGTGTGTCCTGATCTGAGCGTGTTTGGTAAAGCGGTTGCGAATGGGTATCCTATGGGTGTAGTGGGCGGTAAATCAAACATCATGTCGTACGTGGACCACCCTGATCCGGCCCGGCGCGTATTACTCGCTGGGACTTACAACGCTCATCCGTTCGTGGTTGCTGCGGCCATCGCTTCCATAGAGAAACTTCGGGACCGCGGAGATGAGATTTACGGACATCTTGATCGACTCGGTGCGTTGATGGAACAAGGTCTCAACGATGTGTTTTCAGAAAAGGATTACCCGGCGACTGTCGTACGGCAGGGTTCTGCATTTGTAGTCTATTTCATGGACCACGCACCGGTCTCATGGAAAGACATAGCACTCAATCATAATTCGAGATTTGACACTCGTTACAGAAAAATGCTCATTTTCAACGGCATTTTTCATTTTCCTGTCGAAACCAAACAGGGCAGCATTTCATTTGCCCATACGCAGGACGATATCGAAAAGACCTTGGAGATTACCAGGAATATCCTGAAAGGACTTAAGCCACTGAAGCGACCAGCTTGACGATTTGATCTGGCTGATTATTCAGCTGCTTCTACATACATAATTTCTCCCTCAAAACCAGTCTTCCAAACGCGCAGGCATTGCTCGGCAAATGCTTCGAGTTCATCTATGTCGGTTGCTGTCGCAAAGATATTGCCGGTATTGCCGCCGCTGGGACCATAGAGATTGTTTCCTCGGTCATAGAACAGAGCGATATCCACTATTCGATGAGAACTGTCGGGGGTCCACACGTCGGGAGGGAGAAGTCCGTCAGGATGAAATATATACATGAGATCACCAGGCGCCGGAAACATACAAAGCCATTCTTTCGGTGGATCCTTACCGAATATTTCCTCCACCGGCAGCAGAGTGTATATCTCGTGATTGGCATACTTGGCATGCCACATGTCGCCCTCGAAAGGTAGCGCGTCACAGATCACCTGACAGGTATTGGGTGAGTTGTCCCAGCGAAGTTTCAGTTTCACGGCGGCACCGTTTCGGCGCATACCGACGCGTACGAATTTCAATTTGTTGTTCATGGAAAGCACCTGAATAATATTTGCTGCAAGATCAGGGTTTTGGATACCGCTTAATCGGCTTCTGCCATTCCTTCTGGGACTGCGCACGGCACGGTCCCCATGACTGAGGGTATGGAAACTTCCAGCAATTCCATATCGTCCGAAGTTGCTGTCTCGTTGTGCCTCATACCACCAGGAATGTACACCGAGTCGCCTTCCGTGAGGCGAATTTTCTCACCAGTTTCAAATTCCATGTCAATCCATCCGCCAAGAATATACAGAAACTGCGACTCACACTCATGATAGTGCCATCCGGTTGGCTCTGTCATACCCTTGATCGCTACCATGGTTTGTGCGTGCATTTTTCCTTCACTGCCTTCTTTTGCCCGAAGATCGCGATAAGTGAAAAATTCACGTCGACCGGGAATGTGGGGTGCGCTGTCGCGTGTCACGTGAATCAATTTTTGGTTTGAATCGTTTCTGGCCATACCAGTACCCTCAATGATAGTCGCTTACAAGTATAACCTGTTTGAAGTAGTTGTTGGATTACTGGGTTACCGCCGACCAAAGTATCAAATCTGCGAATATTGCCGCAAGCACAGACTTTAGAATGTGCACTTTAATCTTATTGATATAAAGATACTGACCGAAAGATTAGAATATAACTGCTCGCATATCGGAATGGAATGACGCGACCTCAACTATTCGAACGATGGGTAATCACAGGAATCTGAAAATCGCCATCGGCGGCATCTGGCACGAAACCAACACGTTTTCCAGCGCTAAGACAACCTACGACGATTTCGCTCACTATCAGTTGGTGCGTGATGAGCAACTTGTTCATCGCTATCAAGATACAAACACTGAACTTGGCGGAGTTATCTCCGAACTGTCCGTATCTGGAATTTCAATTGTTCCGACTATATTCGCGGCGGCGGTTCCGTCAGGAACAATTGACAGTTCAGTGGCAGTTTGTCTGTGCAGTGAATTGTTCCATCGAATCGAAGCTGTAAAGCCGGTAGATGGGGTGATTCTGTCACTGCATGGCGCAGCTGTTGCCGAAGGCATGGAAGATCTCGACGCTAGCATCTTGGAAGGCGTCAGGCGGAAAGTCGGTGCCAGTATCCCGATCGTCGCAACATTCGACTATCACGCCAACATAAGCGAGCGGATGGTTCGCGATGCATCGGTTTTGATCGGTTACGATACTTTTCCGCATACGGACATGGCGGAGCGCGGTAGGGAAGCCGCTAGAATCATGATGTCTATTGTCGAAACAGGTGTCGTGCCAAATTGCGCATTCAGGAAAATTCCTCTGTTGACATTGCCGCTAGATCAGCAGACAGACAGTGAACCAATTCGAAATATCATGTCTGAATTGAGCGGTATCGAATCGCAGCCTGAAATTAGGTGTGGTTCAATAGCTATGGGTTTCCCCTACTGTGATGTATCGTATCTTGGTGCTTCCGTAATTGTATATGGAGATTCTGTTGATGCGGTAAATTCAGCAGCTGACATTCTCTCGCGTAAGATTTGGGATGCCAGGAAGCGCTTTTTGTCGCAGATTGTCTCGGTCGAGCAGGGTGTGCGACACGCGGACAATGCCAGCGTTCATCCTGTTGTGATCGTCGAATCTGCAGACAATGTTGGTGGGGGTGCCGCCGGCGACGCGACCGGAGTATTGGAGGAGTTACTCAATTCGTCCAAAAGCCGTTCGGTCGTGGTAATCGCCGATCCGGAAGCGGTTCGGGCGGCAGAAAAAGCAGGTATCGGAAATCGCTTTGCCGCCTCTATCGGTGGTAAAACCGACGATAAGCATGGGTCTACCTTGGAAATTGAAGTCTTTGTGCGGACCATTTCCGATGGCGAATACGTACACAAGGGGTCTTACATGACAGGGTATGTGACTCAGATGGGACGAACCGCTGTCGTCGAAGCGGGTAACGTTCAGATTGTACTGACATCACTGCGTACCATGCCATTTGACACAGAGCAATTGCGATGTGTCGGAATCGAGCCGGCACAACAGGATATTATTGTGGTTAAGTCAGCGATTGCATGGAAAGCGGCATATGGCGAGATTGCTCAGGATGTGGTTGCGGTGGACTCGCCTGGTGCATGTCCTGCACGAACCGGACGATTGACCTATAGAGCCAGAAATCGTCCGTTATTTCCTCTGGACCCTGATGCGACCTATACCCTCTGATAACGAATGGAGCCAATATGAGTATTCCCCGAGAAAAGGTTTTTTCCGAGCAGGAATTTAAGCAGCGTCGTCAGAAGGTGCGCAGTCAGATGTCAATACAGGGTATAGATACTCTTGTATTGCATTCTGCCCCCAACATTCTGTACCTTTGCGGACATCATACGCTGAATTTGTGGGATTATCAGTGTCTGGTGATACCGACTGACGGATCACCGTTCATGGTGCTGTGGCAATTTGAACGGGGTCGATTCGAAGCAACGGCAGTGGCGACCGACCTTGATCTTTACAATACTCACGCTGATCCGATCGAGGCTACCGTTCGGGCGATACGAAATCGCGGACTGAATGAGGGTGTAATCGGAATTGAAGCTCAGACTCGCTACCTTGTCCCCAAAATTCATGATGCGCTCAAAGATTCATTGGGAGCCGACAAGGTCGTGAATTGTTCGGGTCTTGTGGACATGGTTCGCAACATCAAGTCCGAAGCGGAGCTTGAGATCATGCAAACCGCGGCAGTCGTCACCGATCGGGCAATAACTGCCGGGTTTGCTGAAATTCGCAACGGAGTATCGGATTCACAGATTGCCGCGCGAGTAGCCGACGAACTCATCCGCGCCGATAGCCTTGGTTTTTCTGTCTACCCGATTGTTTCCGCGGGTTATCGGGCTGGTATGCCACACAACAGCAACAACGGTCACAAAATTTCACCCGGCGAAACGGTATTCATAGAATGTTCACCGAGTCTGCATTGGTATCACTCGCCACTCATGCGAACCGCTGTTCTCGGTAAGGTGCCCAGCGAAGTTGCGGAATTTGAAGCGTTGGAACAGGAAACAGTGGCTGCCATGCTCGACGCGGTACGACCCGGTGTGCTGGCATCTGAAGTCGCATCGATCGCAAAAGACAAGATAGCGCCGATCCGAGACAGAATCCTCTTCCACGAAGTATATGGATATCCAGTAGGAATTGGCTTTCCGCCGACATGGGGAGAGGAGTCTGGATTCGCTATAGTTGTTAACAATCACCGACCGCTTGAGGCGGGGATGGTATTTCACATTCCGATGACTCTTCGCATCAATGGCCAGATGGGAGTCGGATTGAGTCAGACTTTTGTCGTGACGGACGATGGAGCAGTGGTGTTGAGTTCCTTGCCGGTTGAATTGGTCAGAATTGAGGGGTGATCATGAAGTTCGAGCGATCACAGCAACTGTTTGAATTTGGTGCTCGCTATCTATCTGGGGGTGTCAGCAGCAATTTTCGATACGGAGGTTACGGTGAGAGCCCGGTTCCGCTGTACTACACCAAAGGAGACGGTTCAAGAATTACCGACGCGGATGGTAATGTGTATATCGATTATGCGCTGGCGAATGGACCGATCATACTTGGTCATGCACCAAAAGCAGTACTGGATCAAGTTACTTCAACACTGTCGATGGGGCAGCTGTTCGCCGGACAAACGGAACTGGAAGCCAATCTGGCGAAGAAGATATGTGACCTTGTGCCCTGCGCCGAACGAATTCGCTTTGCCTCAAGCGGGACCGAAACGATTCAAGCTGCCGTCAGACTCGCGCGGGCATATACGGGTCGGGCGAAGATTATCAAATTCGAAGGACATTACCACGGCTGGACCGACAATATTTTCGTCAGTGTAAATCCACCGCTTGATCGAGTTGGTGAAGAGTCAAATCCGATCAGTGTAGCGCAGACACCGGGCCAGTCCATTCGAGCACTTGAAGATATTGTGACCTTACCGTGGAATAATCTGGACCTTTTTGCCGAGATCATGCGACATCAAAGTCACGAAATTGCCGCTGTCGTGATGGAGCCGATCAATTGCAATACTGGAGCCATGTTGCCATTGCCCGGTTACTTGGAAGGGGTGCGGGAAATCACATCTGACTGCGGTACTGTGCTGATTTTCGATGAAGTGATAACAGGGTTTCGCGTTGGACTTTCCGGTGCACAGGGATTGTTGGGTGTCACCCCCGATATGGCGATATTTGCTAAGGCCTTGGCAGCGGGCTTCCCGCTCGCGGCATTGGCGGGCAAGAAGTCGATTATGGATCTGTTGCATACTGCTTCAGTGATGCACGGTGGCACCTATAATGCGAATGTCGTCGCAGTAGCTGCTGGATTGGCGACAATCGGTGAATTGGAGTCAAATGGAGGTGCGGCGTATCAACATATGACCTCGCTTGGTGAGAGCCTGATGGATGGATTGCGAAAGATTGCATTCGACTGTAGACAGGCTTTGACAGTTCAGGGTTTAGGAACAGTCTTTCACCCGTTGTTTACAGCACCTGGGATGATCAAGAACTACCGCGAATTTGCAAGTTTGGATCAAGGTCTAAAAAATCGATTTTACGCCAGACTTCAGTCGGCTGGCTCACGGGTCACAGCCCGTGGAACCTGGTTTCTGTCAACCGCTCACAGTGATGATGATATCCAGCAGACATTGGAACATGCACGACACGCCATGAGGAGTATTTCGAATGAATGACAAAAGTTTAAGACTTGGATTCGTCTGGCCTGGGGGAGGTGCTGAACAAGATTTCTATGGATTTCTGGAACATGCCGCTGATCACGTCAGACTCTATGTCAGTTGCACGCGCGTCGGTGGTACCGGAGATAATGACCATGATATTGAGGCGTTGGAGCGTACGGCTCAGCTGGACTGGCTGGTAGAAGCGGCTCGAAGATTGGAGACGCTTAATATGGATTGTGTGTATTGGCCTTGCACCAGTGGCAGTTTCGTCATGGGGAGCCACCATGCAAAGCAGCAGGTAGAAATTCTGAAGGAAACTCTTGGTGTACCCGCTGGAAGTACTTCGCTGGCATTCATTGAAGCCTTGCAACGGTGCGGATACAGAAAGGTCAGCGTTCTTTCGACCTATCCTGAACCAGCTTCGCAGGCTTTCGTCTCTTTTCTCAACGAATATGGCATCGAGGTGCTTTCAATGAAGTGGCTGGGTGCGCCTGCCGGATGGGATGCAGCATTGTTTACACCCGAGTTCATTATCGAAAACATACCCGAGGCCATGCATTCTGACGCTGAGGTACTGCTGATACCGGATACCGCGATGCCATCGCTGTTCGCTATAGAACAATTTGAAAGCACCGCAGGGATTCCAGTATTCACAGCGAATGGTGTGACAATGTGGAATGCTATCGAATTGATGGATGGTGAATGTGTGATTGACGGATTCGGTACTCTTTTCGCTGGCCAGTTGAGCTAGCCGTTGATTGTTCATGAAATTGACGTTCTCGCTATCCAACTTAAATCAACAATAGGATTTGTTTCTTGGCAAGGTCTGTGCGCCGTTCAACGCGATCGTCCAACTGGCGAAATATGCAAGATTCCGACGGATTTGTGCGCGAGGCCGTACGTTTGGGTGTAAGGTCCCGTTCGTATTTCAAGCTCCAGGAGATAGACCATAGATTCAACCTGTTCAGTGTGAATCAGACAGTGCTTGACTTGGGAGCTTCACCGGGAGGGTGGTGCCAGTACGCGGTCTCGCGCATTGGCGCGGGTGGAAAGGTATACGCGGTGGATATCCTTGAATTCAAACCTTTGGATCAAGTTCACTTCATTCGATCCAATATCATCGAACAACAATCCAGAAAGGACCTGTCACTGACGATTGGAAATCAGAAAACCGACCTGATTCTTTCTGATATGGCACCTAATCTGACTGGAATTTCAAGTGTGGATTCGAGGAACTTTTCTGATCTATATGAAGCAATCTTCGACGTGTGCGGTCTGGCACTTGGAATTGGTGGGACGCTGGTATTTAAATTTTTTCAGGACCAGGACTCCGACATCCTGAAAAGAGATTGTGAGTCTAGATTTGAAACCTGTTCTGTTTTCAAGCCCAAGGCTTCCCGTTCCCGGAGCCAGGAGTCCTATATGATCGCAAGTCAATACTCGCTGTGAACATCAGCATGTGGAAAACGGCACTGCTGTTCAGGAATTTGTCAAGCAAACAAAGTTTATGGCTTCTGTGAGTGTATATTTAGCGTTTTCATACAACCCAATTACACCACTTTGAATAGTTTGCGGAGTGATACGTGAATTCGGTACTCGGTGAATCTTTTGGAAGACAGATAAAGTGAAATTTCAACTGGCTATCAACATGGAGCGGATGGACGACAGCGTAGACATGTCGTCTGTCGTACAGCACACACTGGAAATGGTGCAGATTGCGGATCGCGGCGGCTTCAACATCGTTTGGGCCGCTGAGCATCACGCACTGGAACTGACCATTGCTCCAAATCCTTTTCAAATTTTGACTTGGTGGGCAGCTCATACCAACGATATTCGTCTTGGCAGCGCAGTTGCGGTTGCCGCATACTGGCATCCAATCAATCTTGCAAGCGAAGCAGCTCTGGTTGATCTGATCAGTAGCGGTCGTTTGGAGTTCGGAATAGGCTCTGGAGCCTATCAGCGAGAGTTTGATCGAATGCATCCGGGTCTGAAACAGTCCGATGCGTATCGATATGTTCACGAAATGCTGCCGGTGCTGAAAAAATTGTGGCAGGGCGACTACGAGCACAAGGGCGAATTCTGGTCGTTTCCGACTTCAACTTCGGTTCCCAAGCCGGTTCAGGCTCCTCACCCACCCATATGGGTGGCTGCCAGAGCGCCGATCACATTTGACTATGCGGTGGAAAACGGCTGCAACATCATTTCGTGGCCGCTTACCCGACCATTTTCTGAGGTTGAACTGTATAAAACACGACTGATAGAGGCTATGGCCAAATCAAATGGCGAACATCGTCCTGTTTTTGCCATAATGCGGCATACTTCGGTATACGACAACACCAGACATCGCGACGCGGCAATAGCCGCAATTCAAAAAAGTATGGGTATGTTTCAAAACCTGTTTTTGAATCTTGGCGATGTCAGAAATGGATTCCCTAAGCAGATACCGCTGGAAGAGCTCTCGGAGAAAGAACAATTCCACCCGTCCATGCTCAAACAGAATCTCATGCTTGGAAGTCCTGAAAAAATTATCCGCAAGCTGAAAATGTATGAAGACGCCGGGGTGGACGAGTTTGTTTATTTTGCGAGTATGGGATTGGAGCACAATCTTCAGAAACGATCGCTCGAACTGTTCTGTAATGAGGTGATTCCTGAGTTCATCTGAACTGAGAGGGAGAGACTATATGCCTGAATTGACAAACGGTACCGTGTATGATCTAGCTGGAAATCCAGGCAATCCCACAGTTGTTCTGATCCACGGACTGGGCGTGAATCGTCAAATGTGGCAGGACTACGTATCGGAGTTGTCTCGCCGCTACCACGTATTGACATATGATCTGCACGGTCATGGGGAGAGTAGGTGCGAGCCGTCGAAAATTTCACTCAGTCTACTTTCCAAACAATTGAATGATTTGCTGCATGAACTTCAAATCGACAAATGTGTTGTCATTGGATTCTCTCTCGGCGGTATGATCAACCGGCGATTTGCAATGGACTATCCGCACCGTGTCAGTGCGTTGGTCATCCTGAATTCTCCACACGAGCGGGATCCTGAAGAGCAGCAAATAATTGAAAAGCGGGTCAATGACACGGCTGAGAAAGGACCTCATGGGACATTGGATGAATCGATTGCACGTTGGTTTACACCGGAATTTCGGTCCAAGAGACCAGATGTAATAAGTGAAGTCAGAGGCTGGATTAGTCGCAACGATCCGACAGTCTATTTCCAGTCTAGAGTGGTTTTAGCCAAAGGTGTAACGGAATTAATTCGACCACAACCTCCACTAGCATTCCCTACACTGGTGGTCACATGCGAAAACGATTCTGGCAGTACACCGTCAATGTCATATGGAATTGCCTCGGAGATAGTCGATTCCCGAGTTGAAATCGTTCCCAAACTACAGCATCTCGGATTATTGGAAAATTCAGCAGAGTTTCTTGGTCCGATAGAAGACTTTCTCACCGATTGCCTGAATTGACGTGAATTTACTGGCACCAGCAAGTTGTACTGTGGAGAACAACCTGTGGCACGATTGACAGGAGGGCAGGCCGCGATCGAATGTCTTCGCGCTGAAACCGTCGAATATGTGTTCGGATTGATCGGTTCAGCTGCGATGGAATTGTTCGATGCACTGTATGACGCGTCGGAAATCAATTTCATTGGTGTACACGATGAAAGAACAGGTGTACACATAGCGGACGGATACGCCCGAGCGTCAGGAAAACCTGGAGTGATCGTAGCGGGGCAGAACGGACCGGGTGCAACCAATCTCGTAACCGGACTGGCGCAAGCCAAGGCCGCGTACTCCCCTGTGATTTCGATTGCAGGCGCTTTATCAAGCGAACATATTTATCGAGATGCGTTTCAGGAAGTCGATCAGCAGTCACTGTTCACTCCGATCACAAAAAAGACATGGACCGTCACTCAAACATCCCGCGTAGCGGAAATGATGCGAGAGGCATTTCGTGTGTCGATGACGCCGCGACGTGGGCCGGTTCAGGTTAATATTCCCCGCGATATACTTGCGAAATCGGCAGATTTCAATAGTTTTCAACTACCGGAACATTATCGTTCCGAAAGTGTGGTTGCCGCATCTGACGAGCAGATCGTAAAAGCCGCAGAACTCCTTGCCGAAGCTAAGAAACCGGTCATTGTTGCAGGAGGTGGAATAAAGAACTCCGGTGAATACGGACAGACTACGCTTTTAGCAGAATTACTCAATGCTCCGATTGTGACTTCGCCCGGACACGGCGATGCAGTTCCGTTTGGTCATCCCTTGAACTTCGGTCAGATGGGTCCCCGAGGTAATCCGGTCGCTTCCAGACTGGTACGGGAAGCAGATGTGATATTGGCACTCGGGACAAGGTTGGGGTTCAATTCGACATTCTATTCCTATGACAACATCAACCGTCTGGCGAAGATTATCCAGGTAGAGCTGGAAGCCTCTGCGATTGGACGATATTTTCCTGTATCGCTCGGTATCTGGGCAGATGCGTGTACGACAGCGACTCAGCTGACTGAATGTCTGAAGAATCGGAAACTGCTGAGATTGGCGGACAAATGGACGGATACATCCCGAATGGAGAGGAGAGCTTATCTTGAAAAACGGGATGCAGACGCTGTGGTGGATGCAAATCCAATCCAAGCGAGCGCTCTTTTCAAGGTGTTGCGTGATACATTACCGAAAGATACCGCGTTTACACTGGATGCAGGCACGCTGTGTCTTCAGGCAACAGATGCTATGAGCTATTGGGTGCCTCGTTCCTTGTTCACACCTTTGGATTTCGGTCTGGTCGGATTTTCGTTTGCCTGCGGTCTTGGAGTCAAGCTCGCAATGCCGGATCGTACGGTCGTCAGTCTGATGGGAGACGGGGGATTCGGTATGACACTGTCCGAACTGAGTACAGCGGTTGATAACGGCATCAATACGATTACTATCGTTATGAACAATCAATGCTGGGGCGCTGAAAAAGCTTACCAACGCGATTTTTTTGATGGGCGATTTATCGGTGCCGACGTAAGCAGTCCGCCGTTCGATAAAATTGCGGAACTTTATGGAGCAGTGGGACTACGGATCGATAGGGTTGAGGATATCGGCGACGCTGTGCGCAATGCGATCGGTCGTGATCGTCCGGTCGTAATTGATGTCGCGATCGACCCGGAAGCACTGTACAGCTTTCGCCGGGATTCGTTCCAGCACCGCGTCAATGATCAGA
The DNA here is from genome assembly GCA_963666625.1 of Arenicellales bacterium. Taxonomy (GTDB): domain Bacteria; phylum Pseudomonadota; class Gammaproteobacteria; order Arenicellales; family JAJDZL01; genus JAJDZL01. The sequence goes on along the minus strand of OY762925.1, from coordinate 356,830 downwards.
AATCCGCAAGATTCTGAATGTCTCGTTCGATAGTTGTTTTCGTCGTTTACGACTGTAACCAAGTGCAACAGCTCAATAACGATCTTGAATTACTTCCTCCCATCTCTAGTCGGTTGATGTTTGTTCAACCTATTCGAATTCCAGGGGCGAGGATTCAATAACATCTAGATGAGATTCTGGTTTATGGTTTTAATAACAATACTGATATCTGACTAATCGCTAATTCATCAGTGCCTCGCCAAACGAATACGAATTGTTGAAAGCAAATTACAAAATTTCAGCGAACTTTTGTCCATTTTTCTCATTGGTCGTCTAACGGATATGTTTGATTGTAAAAATATTGCAGGCTACGTCCTTCATATGTCCAGTGGCGTGATGGATGGACGTCATAGCTGATATTTCGAACTTTTTTCGTTGCTTGGGTGAGTGACATTTCTTCACCCTCAAATTCGACTCTGCGATCGGCAACCACTATAACAGTTTCGCCTCCACTGACTGAATTTAGAACACTGCCAACACTAATTCCCATTTCGTCGAAATTTAGGTTGGGGCGACGACTACGCAACCTCTCAGAAGCGTTACGTTCGTTTTCCGGAATATTTTTATTTTCTTCGTTGACTTTGGGAGTCACGTCTTCAGCTCCCATATTTATCAATAACCTCAATACAGCGGCAGGCTGTTCAGGATCGATTTGAAAGAACTCACGCTTTGGATTTATTCGATCCGACTTAAACGCTTTATGAAGTTCCTGTTCAACCTTCGATGGATCTTTGACTCGAATAGCCAACGTGCATTCGAACGGCACCGGTACACCCGTGCTTATATGGAAACCTCCCCGATTGCAAGTTTGAGTTTGCCAATCGATGAACAAAATGGGTTGCGGTCTTATATCCGGCTTCTTTCATTGGGGGACACATCAACCGGTCCCCGAGCCATGATGATTTTCGCGCACAGGCTCCTTATCTATAAATCGGCTTGCATGCCGCCGTAGCACAGTCCAGGCTCTTCCTGCGCAGGCATCGCCCTTTGTGTCATCAGTTCACAGTCTCACCAATGCAATCTCCCCGACCTGTAACCTTATCATCTTCCGCCGTGCCGGTCACCGGGACCGGTACGGCCATATGTTCATTCTGTTGATCATCTCTACGCCGTGATTCTCCGGGGATCGTATTCAACCCCCTTGGCCAATATCACCCAGCTGATGCGGGCCATCTGGTTGGCCACCGCCACCACCGCCTTGTTGTGGTTGCTGCGCCTGGCAACACGTCTGGCCTTTCGGTGAAGCGGATCGTCACTGTCCGGATTACGTGCGGCCGCAAAACACACCGAGCGGGCGCCGTGGATCAGCATCGTGCGAACGTAGCGGTCACCGCACTTGGAGATGCCGCCGGACCTCTCCTGTCCGCCGCTGCTGTGCTGGCGGGGCACCAGCCCCAGCCAGGCGGCGAAGTCGCGCCCGCATCCGAAGTCACCACCCTCACCGGACACCGACACCAGTGCGCTCGCCACAATCGGACCGATGCCCGGTACTGTCTGCAACCGCCTCACCTCATCCATCTGTGAACCCAATGCCTTGATCCGGGAAGTGTAGAACTCCACCTTTTCGCAGACATTGCCCAGCTGCTCAGCCTCATGCGCCAGCATGTGCCGGAACTCGGCACTGACCTGACTCAGATCCAGCCCCGCCTGAAGCGTCGGATCATCACCCAGCACCCGCCGCACCAGATCATCCAGCTTCGATCTTGAGCGCCCGGTCACCAGCCCCCGTTCCGCCAGGTGTGAGCGGATCGTGTTGCAGCACTGCGTGCGGGTGCCGATCGCCTGCTCGCGAAGTCCGTGCAATGTCGTCAGATCCTGCTGCGCCACCGACTTCACCGGCACCGCATGTACCCGCGGCCGCAGCGAGGCCTCGGCGATCGCCACCGAATCGTTGGCATCGGTCTTGTTGTTCACCACATAGGCCCTCACCCACTTCGGCGGTAAAAGCTTCACCGGCAGACCCAGCTCCTCAAGCTTGCGGCCCCAGAAATGCGCGCCGCCGCACGCCTCCATCGCCACACACCGAACCTTCGACGCATCCAGTGCGGAAAACCACTCCAATACCTGGCTGCGTCTCAGTCCGGTCTGATTCACCACCCGCATGTTGCGGTTCAGCTCGGTGCAGTAAAACACGTTCTTTGCCAAATCCAACCCGATCGTTGTGTTATCGTATGTATCCATGTGAACCTCTCACCTCTCGTATGTTGATTACAGTTCATTATTTTAAAGCGAGGGTGGGAGGTTTCCATATCATCTATAAAGCTCGTTTATACGCGGTGACGGATCTTCTCTGGTAGTTTTACCTATCTTTACCAAGCCAGGCATTGCCTCATTAATTAGTAGATAGACAATCCCATCATCATGGATGACTGGAGAATCAGTTGAATATCCTTCATTTTTCATAATTTCACTATATTTATTGGCATGTTGTTGACTGAAAAGGCGTTAAGACAATGATTTCTATTTCTGCCAATGCCAGAACAATATCTCTCAGATTTTCGCATAAACAGAATATCACAAGTTCTTGAAACAACATTCATTGGCAAGGCTTGAAATTTGTTAAAATTTAAAGTCCAGATTGGTAAAAGGTCAATTTGAGACTTGTAAAATCACGGCGTTGTCCCCACTATCTTGTCGACAGATTTGAATAAATCACGATATTAGCGTAAGCAAGAGAAAAGACTTGGGTAATCTAACGAAAAATCTTATTTTATGGGTCGTCATTGCAATGGTGCTGATGGCGATTTTCAAGAATTTCACTCCGACTGAGGAGACATCCCGCAAGGAGTTGGAATATTCTACATTCCTCACTGACGTCAAGAACGGCCGGGTGAGCAAAGTCGTCATAGATGGTCGGACGATTATGGGCACATTCACAAACGGTGGCCCTTTTGTGACGTACTCGCCGGATGACCCCAAACTTGTCGATGATCTCGTTTCGGCCGGTGTGACGATAGTCGCTCAAAAAGAGGAATCCCCTTCATTGCTGATGCAGTTGTTCATCAGTTGGTTCCCGTTACTCTTGCTGATCGGACTATGGATTTTCTTCATGCGCCAGATGCAAGGGGGTGGCGGTAGAGGTGCGCTAAGTTTCGGTAAGAGTCGAGCGCGCATGCTGACTGAGGATAAGAACCGCGTTACGTTTGAGGATGTCGCGGGAGTCGAGGAAGCCAAGGAAGAAGTTGGCGAACTTGTGGAGTTCCTGAGTTCACCTACCAAGTTTACCAATCTCGGCGGGCGAATCCCCAGAGGTGTTCTGATGACCGGAAGTCCGGGAACGGGTAAGACATTGCTGGCGAAGGCGATTGCCGGTGAGGCGAAGGTGCCTTTCTTTTCGATATCAGGATCGGATTTTGTTGAGATGTTTGTCGGAGTCGGTGCATCGCGTGTGCGCGATATGTTTGAGCAGGGTAAGAAGAATGCGCCGTGCATCATATTCATTGATGAAATCGACGCTGTTGGTCGCCAGCGTGGAGCCGGGCTGGGTGGCGGTCACGATGAACGTGAACAAACCCTGAATCAACTGCTGGTCGAGATGGATGGTTTTGAAGGCAGCGAAGGCGTTATCGTTATCGCGGCCACCAACCGACCTGATGTGCTTGACCCGGCACTGCTAAGACCAGGTCGTTTTGACAGACAAGTTCATGTTCCACTGCCCGATATTCGCGGGCGTGAACAAATATTGAATGTGCACATGAAAAAGGTGCGTGTCGGAAAAGATGTCGATTCCAGCATCATCGCAAGAGGAACGCCCGGCTTTTCAGGTGCTGATCTTGCAAATCTTGTCAATGAGGCTGCGTTGTTCGCGGCTAGAGCCAATCTGAAAACTGTAACTATGGAACAGTTTGAAATGGCAAAGGACAAGGTGCTGATGGGAACTGAACGACGTTCAATCGTCATGCCCGAGGAAGAGCGCTGGAACACCGCATATCACGAATCGGGGCATACAGTTGTTGCCAAGGTGCTCGAACATACTGATCCCGTTCACAAGGTTACCATCATACCGCGGGGTAGAGCGCTCGGTGTCACCATGCAACTGCCGGAAGAAGATCGATACAGTCACAATCGAGAATATCTGCTCGCAAGAATCGCTGTACTGATGGGTGGCCGGATCGCCGAGGAAATATTCATGGATCAGATGACTACCGGCGCCTCCAATGATTTTGAGCAGGCGACCGATCTGGCTCAGAAAATGGTGTCTCGTTGGGGTATGAGCGATTCGTTGGGAACGCGGGTTTATGGTGATAATCAATCTGAGGTTTTTCTCGGTCGTGACGTCACCACACACCAGAATCTCAGCGATGCGGTTGCTGAACAGGTTGATCAGGAAGTAACCCGCATCATTGATGAGCAGTATACGCGCGCCAGATCGATCATCGAGTCCAATAAGGAGAAGATCAAGGTGATGGCGAACGCCCTGATGGAGTGGGAAACCTTGGAGTCTGATCAGATTGATGACATTATGGCAGGGAACACTCCGCAGCCACCTACATCTGAAGCGGACGATTCCTCATCTTCAACCGACGACAATACGAACGGCAAACGAAGGAAGCCGACGGTCAAGCCTCAAATGGACCGCCCGGCAAGCGGAGAAGCTTCGTAAATTTCAATTTGTCTCAACCCATGACAATTGACGAGCCTCAATTGTTAAGCTGGTATTGTGATTCCAGTTGGAGAGATCAATGAGACTCTTCGGTACTGATGGTGTTCGCGGCAAGTTCGGTAGTGAACCGATCACACCTCAGACTGTATTGAAGTTCGGTTGGGCGCTCGGGTCCGTACTGCAGGAACAATCCGACGACCGTTGTGAAGTCGTCGTTGGTAAGGATACCCGGGTGTCAGGTTACGTTCTCGAATCAGCACTTACGAGCGGTTTGTTGTCTGCGGGTATCGATATAACGTTGTTGGGTCCAGTCTCCACACCTGCAGTCTCCTATTTCAGCCGCGTTACCCGAGCCAATGCCGGTGTTGTGATCAGCGCATCACACAATCCCGTCCAAGATAACGGAATCAAGGTATTCCAGTCCAACGGATTGAAAATCTCTGCTTCAATCGAACGAAAAATCGAGGCTAGAATGGACAGTTTGATCCGAGTGGTTGAGACCCATAATCTCGGTAAAGCCCGTAGAATCGATGATCCGGTGGAACAATATGTCCGCTACCTTTCCACCAACGCGCCTGGTCGATTGGATGGTTTACGAATCGTTATCGATTGTGCAAATGGAGCAAGTTACAAGATTGGTCCGATGTTGCTGTCTCAACTCGGTGCCGATGTCGTATCTGTGGCTGACACTCCGAGTGGGTTCAACATCAATCTAAATTGCGGCTCCACCAGTCCCGAAAATATTCAGAAACTTACACTGGAGCATCATGCCGATATTGGATTTGCACTGGACGGCGATGGTGACCGGGTTGTAATGGTTGATGCTGCAGGCAATCTGATCAATGGTGATCAGATTCTGTTCATTATTGCTATTGCGAGGAAGCGAAAGGGACTACTGCGCGGAGGCGTGGTTGGTACCCATATAAGTAACATGGGTCTACGGGATACTTTGGAAGCCAATGAAATTCCGTTTGAGTGCGTCGAGGTTGGAGACAGATTCATATCAGAGCGTTTGGGAGAGTTGAATTGGAATCTGGGCGGTGAAGAATGTGGTCACATACTAAACGGTGAAGCAGGAATCCCTGGGGATGGATTAATTGCCGCCATGGAGGTACTTACGGAAGTAATCGAGTCAGGTAAGTCGTTGAAAGAACTTGCGAAGGAACTAAAACTCGTACCCAAGGTGACTAGGAATGTTTATCTTCAAAATCGAAGTTCCCCTATCAATGGGATTGATGCGAGTACTTGGCCCAAGACTTTGGAAGCAGTTGATTTAGCCAAGAACGAACTAAGCACGCAAGGACGAATTATGCTACGCGCGTCGGGTACCGAACCGGTAATACGGATTCTGGTTGAAGGCTATGACTTTGATCAAATCAGCAAGATTGCGGATCAATTGTCGGATGTCGTCGACGAAGAATCCAAGTTTGCTGCAGCGACAAATTAGTCAAATCATCACTACATTGCGGATTCCGACTCCTCGACGGGTCGACTCAATCGCATCGTTGATATTTTCGAGTGAAAATCTCCCTGTAACCAGAGCATCCAATTCCAAATCGCCCGAACCGTATAATCCGATCAGTTTGGAGATGTCAGAGTCGAGATCAGGGTTACCCATCTTGCAACCGAGAATGGATTGATTTGCATCAATGAATTCGACCGTTTCCATTGAAAACTCGGAGCCGTCCGGAGGCATTCCAACCAGCACGAGTGTGCCGCCACGTCGTAGGAAACGAAAAACACCAGACATCGCCTCTGGGTGGCCTGTTGAAACGAACACGTAGTCTGCGCCACGATTGCTTGTGAGCTCTCGGATGGATTCAGCCGGATCTGATTCACTGGAATTAACAGTATTGGTGGCCCCGAAATGCGTGGCTGTTGTGAGCCGGTCCGAGTTGATGTCAATCGCTGTTATGGACGATGCGGACACAATGCGAGCAGCCTGAATACAATTGATTCCGACGCCTCCTGCACCAATCACTACGACATGAGCACCTGGTTCGACAGATGCGATGTTTACGACTGCGCCAAATCCGGTAATGACCCCGCAAGCCAGCAACGATGCGCTTGCATAGTCCATATCGTTTGGAATTGCGACGACTTGGGACTGATGAACGACCGCATATTCTGCAAAACAACCTGTTCTCAATCCTCTGTGAATATCCATTCCATTGCTTGCCTGCAATCTTCTCGGTTCATCGGTCTGAAATTGGTGTTCGCAGAGGCTGTGCTGATGGTGTTCGCAAAAAAAACAACTGCCACAATGACGCACCAGGGAAACAATCACCTTGTCACCCGGCTTCACTTTCGTGACTCCAGTGCCGCAGGCTTCGACGGTCCCCGCTGCCTCATGACCATAGACTGTCGGTAGTCTCCCACCCCAGGCTCCATCCATGTACATAATGTCACTGTGACAGACTGCGCATGCAGTCACTTTGATTTTGACTTCATTCTCCCTGGGATCGTCTATAACAATCTCATCAATTACGAGAGGTTTTCCGAAGCCGTAGCTAACCGCTGCTCTCATCCAGTTGGCCATAGCTCACTCTGTGTAATTGATAGGTAGAATTAGACTCAGTGCCGACTCAAAAATTCCTTGAGTGCGGTGAAATAAGCGTCCGGCTCCTCGTAGAATGGAACGTGTGAACTGTTTGGGAGAACGACCACTTGAGAATTTGGCAAAGCGTTGTCCATCCGAATGGCACAAGCCGGACCTATTTCATCGTGAGTGCCTGTAACGATCAATGCAGGCATCTTGAGCTTATGCATGTCGGATATCCTATTCCAGTCTTTGAGGTTTCCAATGTAAAGAAATTCATTTGGCCCTTGCATGGTACCGTAGGGCCCCATATTCCAGTCTGTTACCGAAGCGAGAAGTGAATCGGGCCACTCTTTCAGCCTACATACGTGTCTGTAGTTCAGGACGGTGATCGCGGCCTGATATTCAGGATGGTCGAAACTCCCCAATGACTCATGATGAAGCATCATCGCGACAGTTTCGCTTCCGAGTGCGTTACGCATCCGATTCAGTTCGGTGGTCAGATGTGGTAGATCGCCGCAGGTATTTGCAAGGATCAGAGACCGAATTTCCCCGGGATAGGTCAGTGCGTATTCAATACTCAGCCAACCGCCCCACGACTGGCCAAGCAAGTGCACATTATTCAACCCCAAGGCATCTCGCACTGTCTCCACCTCCTCAACGTAGCGACTGATATCCCACAGTGCGGGATCATCAGGTCGATCTGAGTTACCACAACCCAACTGGTCAAACGCTACAATTCTATAGCCTTCGTCCGCGAGGTGGATATGGGGGTCCCTGAGATAGTCGCAAGGAAGTCCCGGCCCTCCATTCAGCAGGAAAAGAACATCATCTCCTTCGCCGTAACTGTAGGTAACTACCTTGAATCCGTCAACGGTGACTTGACGAGTTTCGTCGGGAGTTCTGGCTTTACTCATTTTTGTTTTCCTCCACTTGCTATCGATTTGGTCGTCGTAGCATTATAGTTACGAGTACATCACATTCTGAGGATTGTAATTGAGGCGAGAAGTCGATTCCGAGGAACGTGCGACCGCGATCAATACTCGCTGATTCGGCGTGCTGGACAATGTATGAAGAAAAAGCACCTAATTGAACTCGTCGAAATCACTAAAGATCGAGCACGAGCTCTGGTGTAAGCGATCTGGAACAGCAAATCAGTACAAATTCTTCGTGATCTTCGTCGTCGAGAATCTCATCTCTATGGTCAGGTTCGCCTTCCAGAAAACGCGTCAGACAGGTACCGCAGAATCCATCTTCACATGAAGTGTCGATGTCAAAGCCGTTCTCTCTAAGAACATCGACGATGGTTTTATACGAAGGTACCGAATACACTGCGTCGGTACTTGAGATTCTGATCTGAAATTCGTCATCCTCACCGATTGTTTCGGTCTTGGTCGACGTGATTCCCTCGGTCGAGAAAAGTTCGTAATGCACAGTGCCTTTCGGCCAGTGACTGCATGCATCGGCAATGGCATTCATCATGCCCACAGGCCCGCAGTAATAAAGATGTGTACCTTCTGAATATTCCCGGAGTGTTGCTTTAATGTCTAATCCGTTTTTCGGATTGCCGCCGTCAAAGTGTAGATGAAGACCACCTTGTTTCACCAATCCTGTAACTTCGTCCATAAACGCAGTCTGATCGGTGGATCTCGTGCAGTAATGAAAGACATAGTCCGCGTTAGTTTGTTCCAGTGAATAGGCCATGGCTAGAATCGGTGCCACACCGATTCCCCCAGCAATCATCAGATGTCTCTGGGCGTTCGGATTCAACTTGAACAGATGCTTGGGTTCGGAGATTTCCAAAGTATCTCCCACCTTTACATTGTTATGAATATATTGGGAACCTCCTGTACCCGGATGCTCCAGCAACACCCCGATCAGGTAGGATTGTCGTTCCCATGTAGGTCCGCAAAGTGAATACTGACGAATAAGTCCATTGTCCAGATGCAAATCGATGTGTGCTCCAGGTGCGAATTCAGGTAAATCGTCGCCATCTGGGTTTACCAGAACGTAACTGAAAATGTCTTCTGTTTCAGACTTGATTGAATCGACCTGAACCTTGAACTTTTTAAGTGCTGACATATCGGGAAAATCGGAATTTCAGGCGGGTGTAGAATGCGGTAAATCCGTTATCCGTAGGCTTCCATCAACTCGATTGCATCTTCTTCGGTATCTATGCCTAGCGCATCATTGAATCGGTTGAAGAATCCACAAAGAGCGATACGCAATGTCAATTCGACGATTTGCGCCTCGCTGAAGTGTTCTCGAAGTTTGGCATGCATCGAATCTGTTACTCTATTGGCGTGACGAGTTACGGTTACCGAGTAATCTCTGACGAGTCGCTCAACTTCATCAAGCCCGGGACAGTCAGGCTCCAGAATCCTTATGGCGGTATCCTCTGAAAAACCTTCACTCATTAGTTTTGGAGTGTGATGGACAACGCAATAATCGCATTCATTCAATTTAGAAACAACTACCAGTGCTATTTCAAGGTATCGTTTCGGTAGCACTGTTTCATCGGCAAATTCAAGCAACATGCCCATGATGTGTCTGAGAGCCGGAGGACGATGAGCAAAGACTCTGACTTGGTTGAGAAATGGACCGTAGTCATCAACAAATCTAGAATAGACTGGTTTCAAATCAGTTGAGACTTCATCAATCTCAATATTTCGTACTCTTGCCATGGCTGCACCCTGTTGGCTGGTGGAATCTGTCAGGAATGTTCGTCCGCTTGTTCGTCGGACAAATTGATTGTGTAATTCTGAATGCGGAAAACTGAATTTTCGAGGATTATACAGCGACTATATAATATTCAGCGATAGGTGATGCGGTGATACATGGTGCTGGAGAGAAGTCGCGAAGTCATTGGTTGCAGTTACAGTTTCGCTTGAAGTATCAAAGGAAATATTTGTGCGGCTTCTCGAAATTTCTGCTTTCTGTCCCATAATTGCGGCTTCTTTAGATTGAATTGATCGAATCTCGAAAAATGTCTTCTTCGTCCAAAAGCAGCGCCTACTCTGACAATGGAGTTGAACTTGCCCTTTCTGGAATCAGAGTTTTAGAATTCTGTCAAATCGCGGCTGGTCCCTTTTGTGGAATGTTGCTGGGTGACATGGGAGCTGATGTCGTCAAGATCGAACCACCGTCTGGCGATGCAATGCGGCAATGGCCTCCGATTACAGATGGATTCAGCGAAAATTTCTCATCGGTAAATCGAAACAAACGCTCCATTGTGCTGAATCTGAAATCAAAAGAGCACTTGGAAATTGCTTTGCAACTCGTCGCTCAGGCAGATGTGTTATTGGAGAACAACAGGCCCGGTGTCATGGACCGGCTTGGGCTTGGATATTCGTCAATTGCAGAATTGAACCCCTCTTTGATTTACTGCTCCATCTCGGCATTCGGTCAAACCGGTCCGCGATCACAGGAAGGTGCGTTTGATGTAACCATGCAGGGTATATCCGGGATCATGAGTGTCACCGGCGAAGAAGGTGAACCACCGGTCAAGTGCGGGGTTCCACTGAGTGATTTTGCGACCGGACTATATGCTGCTTTCCATATAACCTCAGCGTTATTCGAGCGGCGTTCTACGGGGAAGGGAGTTCATATCGATGCTTCAATGCTTGGTTGTAGTCTGGGTATCGCTCCACTGCAGGTGAGTGAGTATTTTGGAACCGGAAACAACCCCAAACGGTTGGGTTCGCGCCATCCCCGAAATGCTCCATATCAGGCATTCAAAGCGTCAGACGGTTACTTTGTTATAGCGGCAGGTAATCAGAAACTCTATGAAATTGTCTGCAGTGTGATTGACAGATCCGACTTGGTTGATGATTCTAGATTCACGACCACGGCCGAAAGAGCAAAAAACCAAGCTGCTTTGACGGAAATTCTTGAGGAGCAATTCTCATCGGAATCTGCCGATACATGGTACAAGCGCTTCAAGGATGCTGGTGTGCCATCTGCACCAATCAACAACTACGGTGAAGTTTTGCAGGACCCTCAGGTACTGGATCAGGGATGGATTCAACCGCTGGAACTTCCTAATGCACGATCGACCAAGACATTCGCTCATCCGGTGATGGTTTCTGATCGAAATCTACCTATACGTAGACGTCCGCCATTGCTCAACGAACACTACAATGAAATCCTTGAAGAGATTGGTTTTGATACGGTTAATGACGCGTAGCTAACCTTATTACGGGGAAGCAGGAAGTCTGGTTTCAATTCGTAAAACTCTTAACTTACAGATCGGAATCGATGGGATTTGTTAGCCAAAAATGTCACTAACCAACTCTGATCTTTATGAACTGGCTACCAGAATCAAGGGTTGGGGTCAGGAACTCGGTTTTCAACAGGTAGGGATAACAGACACTGACCTGTTTCAGGCCGAGAATCACCTTAATGACTGGCTGAATCAAGGAATGCATGGTGAACTGAATTACATGGTGCGGCATGGATCAAGAAGAACCAGACCGGGAGAGCTGATTGGCGGAACTATTCGAATTATCTCGGTTCGAATGGATTATTTTCCGCCGCGTTCCAAAGCGATCGGCGAAATCTTGGATGATTCGGTTATGGCATTTGTCTCTCGATATGCGACAGGACGTGACTACCATAAACTGATACGTAAACGGCTCGAAAAGCTAGCCCGTCAGATTCAGGATCATATCGGGCAGTTCAGCTATAGGGCGTTCGTGGACAGTGCGCCTGTCATGGAAAAACCGATTGCACAGAAGGCCGGACTTGGTTGGATCGGCAAGCATTCTAATTTGCTCAATCGACGTGCTGGATCATGGTTTTTTCTGGGGGAACTCTACACCGATTTACCGCTGCCTGTAGACTCCCCGGAAGTAGACCACTGCGGTTCATGTACGTCGTGTATTTCCGCGTGCCCGACGGACGCGATCGTTGAACCATATGTTGTTGATGCCCGACGGTGCGTTTCCTATCTGACCATAGAATACAAGGGATCAATTCCGCCGGAACTCAGATCTCAGATTGGTAATAGAATATTTGGATGTGATGATTGCCAAGTAGTGTGTCCCTGGAATCGATTTTCGAGCGATTCAGACGAGCCTGGATTTGAAGTACGAAATCGACTGGACTCGACATCATTGTGTACCGTATTCAATTGGACGGAAGAGGAATTTTTACAGAAAACGCAGGGATCTGCTATACGCCGCGTCGGCTACGAACTGTGGCTCAGAAATATTGCCGTCGCACTCGGTAACGCGAAGTCAACACCTGAAGTTATCAATTCATTACGAAAAAGAAAAGACCACACTTCATTACTGGTAAGAGAGCATGTAGATTGGGCGCTTGAGAGGCATGCGGCATATACCTCCTAATATCGATCAACGTCTTGCAATGAGATTATTTGCGGAAAAGCAATAATAGTAGAATAATATGGATTTGGACGCTGTTCGAGTGGTTCGGGAACAAGTCTATCTGCAGGCGGGTGGCACAAGTTTAAGGAATCACATTTAGGAACAATATTGAACGAACGTTAGACTCTAAAATTTTTAGGATAGACAATATGAAAAAAATACTTTTTGCGATTACAGTCAGCATTTTTCTGATCGCTCCTAATGCGTATTCAGCAGCGGTAAAACTGGGATTCGTGACGACACTCAGCACCCCAGCTGCCGTTATAGGTAACGATATGAGAGACGCGGTCGAATTGGCACTGGAGCACATTGACAACAAGATGGGCCCGGTTGATGTCGAAGTCGTCTACGGCGATGATGAATTCAATCCTCAGAAAGGGAAGCAGGCAACGGAACGGTTGGTATCCCAGGACAAGGTGGATATCGTGTTTGGCTATATCTGGTCTCATGTGTTGCTTGCTTCAGCAACCACAGTACTGGATGCGGGAAAGATTCTGATCAGTGCCAATGCAGGTCCGTCACAGCTTGCAGGCAAGGGATGCCATAAAAACTTTTTCAACATTTCATGGCAGAATGACCAGACGCCTATGGCAATGGGTGAGGTATTGAATCAACGTGGCGTAAATTCCCTGTATGTTATCGCGCCGCTATATGCCGCAGGAAAGAATATGGTGGCTGGCGTCAATCGAACATTCAAGGGTGAAGTTGTTGGTACTGACATGACAAAGTGGCCGGATCAAATTGACTGGTCATCAGAGCTTTCGAAGGTCAAGGCTGCAAATCCAGATGCAGTGTTTATCTTCTACCCGGGCAAGCATGGCCCGGCGTTCATCAAGCAGTATGAACAATCGGGGCTCGCCGGGAAGATCGATCTTTATTCTGTATTTACAATTGACTCAATCAGTTTGCCGAGATTTCAGGATGCTGGTATGAACGGCGTCGTTGGAACCACAATGACGCAATTTTGGGCACCCGATCTCGATAATGCCGCCAATAAGAAATTCGTCGATGGCTTCAAAGCGAAGTACGGTAAGTATCCGAGTTTTTACGCTGCTCAAAGCTATGATGCGGTCATGTATATCAAGAGTGCCGTCGAAGCGGTTGGCGGAGACATGAGTAATGTCGACGGATTGAGAGCTGCATTAGAGAAAGCTGACTATGATTCAGTCAGAGGCGAATTTTCGATTGGTCCGAATCATTTCCCGATCCAGAATTTCTATAGCCGAGAAGTGGTGGCAGACGAAGATGGTGTATGGACGACCTCGGTCCGAGAAAAAGTTCTGACTATGCACCAGGACGTTTACGCAAGCGAGTGTAATATGTAAGTTTCCTTAGGGTGTTCCAGTCCGGAGTATTGTTGGTACTTCTACAAACGTTGGTCTGCTTACATCTGCACAAAACAGGTAACTACAACTGCAAGGCTTGAATATCAAGCCTTGCAGTTTCTATAAGGTCTGAAAGACCTCGAATTCATTTGAGAAACCACAGACCGAATTCCATCAATGATTGAAGCTATTCAGGTAAATAAAGTTGGAGTGGGCACTACTGATTGAACAAATCCTGAATGGCGTTCAGTTTGGTGTTCTGCTGTTTTTACTCGCCGCAGGTTTGACTCTGACCTTTGGCATCATGGATCTTGTCAATCTTGCACATGGGTCTATGTATATGCTCGGCGCATTCTTCGGAGCGACTATATTTCTCTGGACAGGATCGTTTATTCTCGCGCTTGTTCTTGCAGTTCCAATAGTTGCAGGAATTGGAATTCTTACCGAAATCACGACTCTGAGAACATTGTATCAACGCCATCATTTGGATCAGGTATTGGCAACATTTGGACTGATTCTATTTTTCAATGAACTCGTACAGATCATCTGGCCACTGGACGGACTGACTGTTCCATTTCCTGAGTATCTTTCCTCAACTGTACCGTTGCTGTTTGGTATCGAATATTCACTTTATCGTCTGATGATAATTGGTGCAGGATTCCTGCTCGCGATTGGTATGTGGTTACTTGTGACCAGAACCCGCCTTGGCATGTTGATACGAGCGGGTGCTTCCGATAGGGAAATGGTTTACGCACTCGGGACCAACATTCGCCTCTTATTCACTTTAGTGTTTGGACTTGGAACCGCCCTCAGTGCCTTGGCTGGAGTACTGATGGCACCGATCTTAGGCGCTAACTCGGGTATGGGTGAACAGATCATAATCGTCGCGTTTGTAGTTATCGTAATCGGCGGAATCGGCTCGATTCGCGGTAGTTTTATTGCGGCACTGATTACCGGATTGATCGATTCGCTGGGACGTTCATTTCTGGATGTCATATTGGCAATTTTCATTCCGATCAACGCGGCTGAAGCCGCCGCGCCAGCAATATCATCGATGCTGATATACATATTCATGGCAGGAATTCTGTTTTTCAAGCCGACAGGTTTGTTCGGCAAACAGCCAAATTAATGTTGTTGAACAATGTTTGATCGGAGCGTTTTGTTCACCAGGCGGGGTGTGGCTGGCATCTTCGTTATCGGGACTTGCATGTTGGTACCGATTGTTGCAACAATAATTGATGAACCCTACTATATGAATCTCTTTGCCCGTCTGATGATCTGGGCAATAGCGGCGATCAGTCTGAATCTTATTCTCGGTTATGGGGGGCTGATCAGCTTCGGTCACGCGCTGTACTTGGGAATCGGTGCGTACGCGGTAGGAATTTGTTCCTACTACGATATCAATAACATATTTGTTCAAGTTCCAATTGCGTTGGGAGTTGCAACGATTGTTTCATTCGTGTTTGGAGGAATCAGCTTGCGTACGCGCGGCGTGTATTTCATCATGATTACAATGGCACTTACACAGATGATCTACTACCTGTCAATCAGCATTGAAGAGTACGGTAGTGACGACGGCTTAATAATCTACGTTAGAAGCGAATTCGGAACCAACGTCATCAATCTCGATAACCCTTTTCATCGCTATTACCTGATATTTTTTGTGATGGTCGGGTGTCTGTACCTAACCTCTCGCTTGATTCATTCGAGGTTTGGATATGTCATCCGAGGTGCCAAATCCAATGAACTTCGAATGGAAGTAATTGGACATTCCACTTTCCGATATAGATTGGTGTGCTTCATGATAGCCGGTTTGATGTGTACGCTTGCTGGTGTGCTGAGTGCCAATGTTGAGAAATTTGTCAGCCCGGACGTAATGCACTGGACTCGCTCAGGAGAACTTATTTTCATGGTTGTGTTGGGCGGAATGGCGAGCATCCTGGGCCCGCTGACAGGAGCGATGGTGTTCTGGTTGATATCCGAAATTCTTGCTCGATTCACTGAGCATTGGCACATCATATTCGGTCCATTTCTGATTCTTGTAGTTTTATTGTCGCCACGCGGAATAGACGGATTGTTAACTAAGCGAGGTTCGGGAAGTGGCTGATAATCTGCTGGTTACCCAAAAACTCAGCAAGAATTTTGGTGGAGTAAAAGCTGCTGATAATGTTGATCTTGACATCATTTCCGGTGAGCTTCATGCGCTGATTGGCCCGAACGGTGCTGGTAAGACAACACTGATTTCACTCATTACGGGGATCCTTAAATCCGATTCAGGCAAGATAGAATTCGATGGGAAGCAGATCAATGATGTCAGTGCTCCATCTCGGTCGCTAATGGGTCTCGCCCGATCATTTCAGGTAACGTCGATTCTGAAGGATTTTACATGTCAGGAAAATGTCGCACTTGCAATTCAGGCCCATCATGGGCACAGTTTTCGATTTTGGAAACGAGTATCGTCTGAAACAGGCATTCAAGATAAAGCTGTTGATGTACTTCAGTCGGTTGGATTGCAAAATCATTCTACGACCATCGCGGGAAATCTCGCATATGGAGAACAACGGCATTTGGAAATTGCGATCGCATTGGCTACGAAGCCCAAATTGCTGGTGCTCGATGAGCCATTGGCAGGAATGGGGAGGGCGGATTCTGCAAAAATTCTAGAATTCTTAATGAGTCTAAAACGCAAATACACAATTTTGCTGATAGAGCATGATATGGATGCTGTATTTGCTCTTGCGGACCGAATTTCAGTAATGGTTTATGGCCGCCTCATAAAGAGTGATACGCCTGATAACGTACGTAACGATGAATTTGTTCGAATGGCTTATCTCGGACATGATGACTAGCAATGCTTTCAGTACGGGAAATTGACTCCTACTATGGACCTACTCAGGTGCTCTTTGAAATGAGTATCGAAGTCAATGCCGGCGAGATAGTGACATTGCTTGGTAGAAACGGGATGGGAAAAACGACAACAATACGTACCATCATGGGACTGAATGAAACTCGTAATGGCGTGATTTTCTTTCAGGACCAAGAGATCACCAACTGGCCTGCTTTCAGAATAGCGCAGGCTGGATTGGCGCTTGCACCTGAGGGCAGACGAATCTTCCCGAACTTGAATGTGATTGAGAATTTGATTGCTACAGCGAACAACAAAAACGAGCTAACTGACCCATGGAATATCGAAAAAATATTTGCGTTGTTTCCTGCATTGGAAACGCGAGCAACTATCGCCGGCAATCGAATATCCGGTGGTGAGCAGCAGATGCTGTCAATCGGCAGGGCATTGATGACCAATCCAAAATTACTACTGCTTGATGAAGCGACAGAGGGTCTATCACCACTATTGCGGAATCAGATTTGGAGCAGTATCGTAAAGCTCAAAGATAACAAGCAGTCCATACTTTTGATCGATAAAAATCTCGAATCGTTGTTGAGGATTGGTGATCGGCACTACATAATTGAGAAGGGCCATGTTGTGTGGCAAGGCAATTCCGAACAACTGGCTTCAGACGATAAACTTCAGCAGCGATATATCGGTCTTGGACAGACCTAGAGGTTGTATCAGTTTTTAGAAGAGGTTATTGGATATTTCCGTCCCGCTTCATCTTGTTTAGGCGACGCTGAGCGGAAAATGCGGAGCGACTGGCTGGAAATTTGTCTAGTATCTCATTGAGATACAATTGTGCTTCCTCGTAATTTTCCAACTCGTAATAAATATAGCCAATCTTCAGTAGGGCTTCGTGTGCTCTCTGATAGTCCGGATATTCTCTGGCAACGTACTGGTAGAGTTTGATCGCTTGTTCAAATTCTTTAGTTATGTAATTTGATTCAGCGATCCAATACCAAGCGTCGTCTACAAGATCGCTAGAGGGGTAACTGTCAATAAATTCCCGAAATTTGATTTTCGCTTCGTCGAAATCTCCAGTTTTAAGTGTACGAAACGCATCATCATACGTGTCCCGCATTGCTTGAAGATCAATGTCTGTAAGTACCGGTTGAGAAGTAATTTCGGTTGAAATTGATGGTGCTGCAGGTTCCTCTATTGCTTCAACGGTAGTCTCTGGTGACGTTGTGTCCTCCGATTGAGTCGGCTCAGCTTGTGAGTCGGGTTCCGGTTTTTGGACATTGGCTCCTGATTCGGAACGAGATTGAAGTCGCTCAAATTTTCGTAGTCTCAAATCAAGGTCGTCGTATAGTTGCTTTTGTCGTTTTCTTGCTTCGTTCAATTCGTACTCCAGAACTTCCACGCGATCCGTCAATACACCGATTTCTTGATTCAGTTGCTGAACTTGCGCAACCATCTGCGGAGAGACTGTAATTTCTGGCTGATTCGCCGGAGCATCGCTGATGGTGACATTCGTTACAGGAGTCGCGGACGAAGTTTCTACTGGTTCGCATCCTGAAGCTAGAATGATCAATACTAAAACAGCGAGTGTATATTTCGCTCTATTTGATTGAATGTCAGTCATGAAATTGTCTGAATTTGTTAATGTCTAAAGCAGACGACACAATAATATAAAGAATTGTAACAAACCATCGCAAATAATTTTCTGAATCCGAAAATTGAGATTCCGGTGTGCTAAAAAAATTTGAAAATTCAGCTTTTTTGACACATGAGTTGGCGTACGGTGCCGGAAACCGGTAGGACCTGATTTGGCTGTCATTTGTTCAGTCAGCTCAGCGTGATTTGACGCGTTTCGACACCTAGGTAGCAGGAAGAAGAAATGCGCCTCTCTCCTAAAGCTTCGGAAAAATTTTAGAAGAAACCTGACAGTTCGCGGAAGGCGAAAGGAACAGACAGTTTACAGTGGTCAATTTCGAATGCGAGAATGTGCTCCGTTGAGAATGATGGAGTAACCTACACTGATTGTCAATGTCCATCGCTGGTAGAGTCGAACTATCCGCCCGGTAATGTCGTAGAGCCCCGGGCATACCGTTGGCAGTAAGCCGAGATTACCGAGTTCAGTGGTAAAATTCCAATAGTTTCTTCCAGTCCAACCGACTCGCTTGTTGTAACCAATTGATATAATGGAATTTCATCGCGACGCTCCTAAAATGTCAGGACGGGAATAACTGTCTACTGGTGTATGACCTAACTGGCCCGATGAAATCTGATTGAATTATCCCCCGACTAACCTTGTCGATTTGAATTAATTCTATGGAAACAGATGTTTGGAGATGAGTTTGAAGAAGCGGCGCAGGAGCCGTCAGAATATGAAACAGCCCGAACTCGGTTTAGTCGGGTTAGTCCGCTAAGACTCTAAGACTGGCTAAGACTTGTTATCTATATTTGATTCGCAATTTCGGTTATACTTTTAGATGTGAACCTACTCAAGAAAAGGAAACACATTAACGTTGGCCTACGCCAAATGGGAATTGTACTTTTTGGGGGTGGAGTTTTTCACGGAATAGAAACTGGTGAGATCGTTGCGACTGTGGTATTGTGCTTAACCGGTCCAGCGATATACCTTTTGGGTTGCGAGGAATAACAATGATTGAAGTATTACAACAGGCGTTTGCGGGGCCTGTCGTATTACCTGCACTTGCTGGCGCTGGAATTTTGGTTTGCGTTAAACTGGTTTCGAACTGGGTAGACCGCAATGAAAAAGAACCGAGTTAGGCAGTCTCTTGGCACTGTCACGCGCTGAATATATACCTAATCGTCTTTGCTGCTTGTCCTACCCGGATAGCTTTTGAGCATAAGGAACAATACGCTCAACTGGTTAAGTAGCAGCGTAGCAAACCGGTAATTACCGCTTGATCGGAATAGTGCTTGGATTTTCATATTCCATCGGCAACCTAAGGAGAATCAGCACTAGCCTAACCTGGCACGGATTCAACTATTCGCTTGTTGTCATCGCTCCGATTGGTTAGAATTCTTATGAGCCTTTTACCTGAATGCGTGTTTTCGGGACTCACTTGTTAAGTCGGATATATTGTTTATTTCCTGTCGTATAATGCCCTCCAAAAAAATTTGCTATAGCCCAATTCTGATCAAGGAATAAAGGGTAGTTTAGAAAGAATAGTAACTCGGATTCCGAAATTTTCAATTGATCATTTTCGATTTGTAAATTACGGCATGTTCCCAATTTGATGACAGCGTATTACCTCTTTCTCGCGATAGAAGTCCGAAAAAAATTGCAAGTCTTCATTCGGATTGTAAAAAAAACTCATTTTTTAGGTAAAGCTGGACACCAACGTATCATATTTACTTTTTTAACCATTTGGATGGCGTCACATGGACCGCTACACGCGGCCGAGGATCTACCTATTCAAGAGCGTCTGTATGTATTGAACGAAGTGCCTCTTGAATGCAATTACCATAGGTTGAATTCATTTTGGTATTTTTACGGCCTAAAACATTTACAGAATAAGAATACTAATTCAATTGAAAGTTTAAAAATTCATCACTTCCGCATCTCCTCTAGATTTCCGGAAACAGTGAATCGAGGAACAATAAAGTATAAACGCAGCCATCGAGATTTCAAATTTGTCGGCAGTATTGAGGTTGATCTAATTCCTGAGTACTTGAAGAATCAAATAATGGGGATCGATTATAGGACGCGACTAATCGATTCCATTAGTTGCGAAATGAAGTCCATACCACTAAAAATTAGACTTCTGCTGCCAGCAATCTCATCAAAATCATACATACTTGTTTCAGTCTCAGAGACGTATATTCAACTAAATGGGGAGAAAGGCGACAGCCGTACAGATGTTCACAACAATGTTGAAAATAGCGTCAATGTGAAAGAGTCATTAGGTCTGTATCCGTGGGTAAGTCAATTTCAACTCAAGGATGTCAAAATTACGGAGCCAATACTTGTACTTGAAAAATCTGACTGCGCTGAAAATGGTAATTTTTTTATTGTTTCTGTAGGAAGATTACTAGAAGAACAGCATGGTGTGCTTCAAGATAAATTTAAATTAGTTAGGTCTAAAATTTATGCGGCCAATCATTACTATGGCAAATCAGGAGATCCCAATACGCGGCATGTAGTGGAAAATAGCGTTGACCCCACACACTACTGGTGTGTGCCAAAGAAAGAGTTCTGCTACCGTGAGATAGAATCCGGAAAATTTGGTACGACCGTCAGCAAAAACAAGGCGGAAGAAGTTGATGCAAACCGTGTTTATAATCTCAGATTGGGGATTGTATCCGCACTCCAGTTGATCGCGGCTGAAAACTGCCCAATTGAATAGAACTGAAAATCGGAAAGGTAATCGAAGATGAAATTTCTAGAATTCGAACGTAGCTGCAAATTAACTCTAGCATTTTTGCTAGGCATTGCGTCAGCCTTACACCTCATTTCTGCACAAGCCAATTTGCCAGATGTCGACTGTTTTGATGATTCTCAGAGCTTGTGTATTGTTGAAACGACAAAATTGCCTCTTCGTGTGATTGTGAAACCGCAGTCAAATGTTTATTTCGACAAAGACGAAACTGGTGCTCAAATTAGATCGAACGTGCCATCGTTCGAGGTGTTTTATGTGTTTCAAATGGACGATGTTTCGTATGACGACAACTTCAATGCGACAGGGTGGTTTCATGTTGGTGCTTCATATGAAGCACCTGAAGGTTGGATGCGAGCAGAAGACGTAGTCCCATGGCGGCAGGCACTCGCATTGGCATTCACAAATCCTGGCCCATCGGAACGGCGACCAGTTGTGATGTTTGACAGTTATCAATCTTTAGACGATACGCTGGAGGAATTTGATTCCGGTGTAGCAAGTCCCGACATGTTTTATGAGCGGGTTCTATCGGCAGATATACCCAATGGTGTTGTATCTCGTGAAGTCAACAGTTGGATCGATATTGACCAAACTTTCTACTTGATGCCTATTCTGGACCACACCGATTATTCCAGTTTACGCGGAGATGGTGATCTGCGTGCAGTTCAACTCGCTGCTTTGACAAACCAATCCCGGTCCGAGCAAACAACAGCCTGTGACTTACGTGATGAAGATTCGGGAGGGTGTATAACCGAGCAGAGCGGTGGGTTTTCGTCTCAACTCGGAATGGATGCGATTTTCGTAGTTGACATGACAGCTTCAATGGGACCTTATATCGATGCCGTCAGAACTGCCATCCGGGAAAGTGCTCAGCTTCTCAGTGAAGACTTTTCTTCTGAAGAGTCTCGTCTGCGTTTTGGGTTTGTAGGCTACCGAGATGTCGTGGAACTATCACCGGGTATCGAATTCGTTTCTCGTAATTTCACTCCAGAATTGTTGGATCCAGTAGAATTTGCTGAGTTGCTGAATGATGGAAGTGAGACTGGCGGGCGCCCAACCATTGTCGAAAGCCAAGTTAGCAGCGCAGATTTCCCCGAGGAGGTTTTTGCGGGTCTAAATGATGCGATTAACTCGAACTGGTCGCAGGATGCCGCCAGACTCATCATTTTAATCGGAGATGCTTCAAGTCATCCGATTGGGCATGAGAAAAACACAACAGGTTTAGATGAAAAATCTATTCGCGAAATGGCCGACCACAATAATGTACATATAGCGTCGGTGTATGTTGGTGCAGAAGGTTCTCCTGATTACGACATTGCGAGAGCACAATTTGAAGCCATGTCGGCAGGCGACCCCGAATCGAGCATTGCTTTCGCGGTTGCTTCAGGATCGCAAACATCGCTTGAAAGAAGTCTGCGCGATGTTATTGAAAGCGTCAGAGGATTCATTTCAAATGGAAACTTTCAGGCAATTATGTCAGACAGCACTAGCCCATCGGATACAACAGGACAGGCGATACTAAGTGCAGTTCGTGCAGCATTTGTAGACTACCTCGGTAGTGATGCCCAGCCTCCGTCAAATATCGTTGCCTGGGCACTCGATCGGGATCCTACGGATTACTCAAAAAAGGCATTCGACATCAAAGTCATGCTGGGACGCAAAGACATGGAGGAACTGAAAGATCTGCTACAGGGGCTGACGGAAGTGCTGAATACGGGAACTGCAAGTTCTACATTTGTATTTGGTCAGGTGCAAAGCGGTGCGACCGCGTCGTCATATGATCTTGGTATCGAGAATACGGAAGCTATCGCCAAAAGTGAAATGGTGCCCCAATGGATTTCATATTTACCGTACAAGAGTGAGGTATTGACTCTAACGCTGGAAGAATTTACAAATTCCTCAGCAGATGATCGAAGTCGATTTGAAACTCGACTAAGTTCACTGACTGACTTTTACGATGAGGCGTTGAACCGTCCTGATGGCTGGGTTCTGTTGAATGAGCAAGCCAACGTGGATGATCGCATTTACATGCTAGATATCGCGAATCTCCCATGAGCTGACAATCAGTGATCAGTTGTGACGATTCTAGATGTGCGTAATATGTCGAAGGCATTTGTCTCAAATGCTTATAGATTCGAGTTATTGATTTCTGAATTTTCGCTTGAAGCTGGTTGCTTTTACGGATTAGTGGGCAAAAGCGGTAGCGGAAAGAGCACATTGCTCGATATGCTTGCAATGGTTTCCGCCCCTACTTTTGTAGAAACATTTGAGTTTTTATCGTCTAGCGGGCGTGTTGATATCGCCAAATTGATTGCGTCGTCGAATGATTATGCAATTTCTCGATTGAGACTCCAGAGTTTCGGGTACATATTGCAGTCAGGTGGATTATTTTCGTTTTTGACTGTTCGCAGGAATCTGGAACTGCCCTTACGTTTGTCTGGACGAGCTGCGAAGGCGGGGGAGCTAGAGGAAATGACTCGCCGATTTGAAATTGAAGAGCACCTCGACAAGTATCCATCAGCCCTGTCGGGTGGACAGAGACAGAGAGTCAGCATTCTCAGAGCACTTTGCCTTTCACCGGCTATTGTATTAGCCGATGAACCCACTGCTTCGGTAGATGAAAATATGGCGGACTCTATCGTTGAAGAATTGAAGTCTCTCGCTGCCCACCACGGATCGACAGTATTGATGGTGTCCCACGATACCGAGCTGATTGAGAAGTTTTCGGATAGAGTATGTACACTCCGTCCGGAGCTCATTGGGGAAAATCACATTAGGTCAGAAATTTATGTAGAGCGTATCTGAGTGCGCTATATACAATTGTTGAACAAAATCCTTCACAAAAAAGTTATTGACAATGAGAAAAACGTTGTTCTGCATGTCGCAGCAAACGATTTAGCTCACGAGTTTCTCTTGTCGTTGTGTTTGGTGCTTTCTGTAATCGCAGTTTTAACGCCTATATTGCTTTTGGCATCAGTAAAAGTTGGATTCATTGACCGGCTCCGACAGAATTTCATAAATGACCCTACGTTTCGAGAAGTACGCCCTGGGTCCGCCGACCTGAGAAGTGAAACTCTTTTCGAACAAATCAGAACTTGGCAAGGTGTCGCGTTTGCAATTCCTACTGTAATGATGAATCCGCGGGAGGTGGCAGTTAGAGTTGTACATTCTGATGGCAGCTATCGAGACGAGGTTCGACTGTTACCCAGTACCGCTGACGATCCGTTACTGCATCGTCTGGAAGGGGAGCCACCAAGCGGTGATGGTGTCGTGATTACTGAGAATTTTGCCCAGTCCGCTGGCATAACGATAGGTGACGGTTTCATAATCACGATTACTCGGATCGAGAATGACCAGCGAAAGCGCGAAAAGCTAGATGTCGTAGTGAACGGAATAATACCTTCAGATGCGTTACCGACTCCAACCATTCTTGGATTACCGGAGTTGGAAAGGCAGATTGAGAGCTATCGAGCTGGAGTTGCGGTTCCCGAACGAGGCTGGAAGGGAATGAAATCCGACCCACAGCAGTCCTACTCGTTCATCGTCGCGGCAGCACCTAAACCGCTAGGTGAATTAGTCAAATCAACATTGGCGATTCGTGTAGGCGCTTCCAAATCTGAACAAATCAGTAAAGGTGATTTAATTGCATTGCTCGGAGTATCTGAGCTTACTGACACCACTATAGCGGTAAGTGAATACTGGATGTTGACACCTGGCAACACAACTTACTCTAGACGAGATGTGACCGAGGCGAACGCAGTGCTCAGTAATTCAGAAGCTTTTGCATTTGGCATCCATCCACCGCGGAGTATGCAAATACTTGGTCAGAGTGTAACGGTATTTGGACTGCCAGAATCGCTACAAATTGACGAAATTCAAGGAGAGGTCGAGGGTGCTAGAAGCCGAGGAAATTCGTTTCGATTGAATGATCGAATTGTTTTACCAGAATCGCTCAGAAGCGCGTATCTGGAAGCGGGACAACCGGATAAAGTCAAGCTAGTTGCTGAATACGCACCTCAGGAGTCAACGGATCGTCTAGAGTTAACGATGAGTCCATCTGGATTTATCCATGGGGATTCAGCGATGGTTAGCGGTGTATTGATGGCTATGATTGAACGCGGTCGTCAAGTCAAGCTGAGCTTCGACAGTTCAAACAATAATATTGTCGAACAGTCATCAGGGTTTCGTGGATTTCGCATAATTGCTACTAATATCGACATCATTCCGGAACTCGTCGCAAAATTTGAGTCTGAAGATATCAAGGTCAGAGCGAAATCCAGTCAGATTCTCAAACTGCAGCGGCTGGAACGCAGTTTGAACATTCTCGTGCTGGTTGTCAGTGCTGTTGCGCTTGTAGGTGGATATTCCATTTTGACTTCAAGCTTTTTCGCTAACGTACAGCGCAAAAAAGTGGACTATGCCACAATGCGTTTGATCGGCATGACTAAGCGCCTGATATTTCGAATTCCGATAACGCAGGCAGTCATCATTTCAAGTCTAGGTTTCGCTCTTTCTATTTGCTGTTACCTGTTGATTTCCTACATTTTGAATCGGTTCATTGCCGTGGAATTGAACTTTGACGGTCAGCTTTCAAAACTGTATCTTACACATTACCTATTTGCAGGTGTGTTTGTAATCGCAGGAGCGTGTATTGCATCATTAGCTGCGTCCCGCGCCGCGACGCGCATCGACCCTGCGGAAGCGTTACGCTCAGACTAAACACATTCACATGATCACATTCAGCTTCAATAGATTGAATCAGATTCAATTGGTTGTGCTGGCGTTACTTTCACTGTGGTTCACGCAATCTGTTGCTGATCAATCCTGTCAATCAATCAAGCTATCAGATAAATCCATTGAGCGGTGGTACAACCCACATCCATCTCCGAGTGATTTCAATTTACCTATGCCATTGGGTATGGCACTTGTATTTGCTCCCATTCCACTCGGTACTCAGGGATTGTACGGGGATGAGAAGTCAACTTACGTAATGGGTAGCACTACGTCTAGATTATTTGAGACCAATCTTGAAGTGCGCGTCGGGTCATCAATCAGTCGAGGCGGTGAAGCTCGATTTCTATTTGGCAAATACGAGATTTCGAAAGCTCAATATGTTGCAGTGATGGGAAATGGTGTGCTGGATGTTGGTGCAAAGACTTTAGCGGAAAGATCCCGTGATCCAATTGCGCGAAATGTTCTCTCGGAATTCCTATCTGGGCGATGTAAAGGAGTTTTGACGCGGGAAGTTTACGATTTTCTATCTGAACCCCTGACATTTCTCAGTTATCGTGATTACATTGAATTTTTAGATACCTATAACCTTTACTGCATCTCCAGAAACGACTGTAGACGCAAACTATCTGACTTAGGTCCAAACAAGGATGTACCTGGTTTCGTACGTTTGCCGGCTGAGCATGAATGGGAATTCGTAGCGCGTGGCGGCCAGGAGTTTGCGGCAGGTAGAATGAGCAAAACAGAATTTCAAACAGACTTGCCCAGAACAAAACCTGGAAAAACCATTAAGCATCACGCTCACGTGGGTTCAGATCCGCCTCGTCCTTTACCGATCGGTTCGCGCGAGCCTCTATTCGGAATCTACGACATGCTTGGCAATGCTCAGGAACTCATGTTGAACCCGTTTACAGCTGAAAACGGGTTTGGTGCTGTTGGGGCATATGTAGCTCGTGGCGGACACTTTCGTTTAGCACCGAAAGAGCTTCGCGTTTCTAGGCGGGTTGAGCTACAGGCATTTCGCTTGGACGAATCAACGAACTCTTTTGTGATTCAGTATTTCCCTCTAACAGGCATTCGGACCGTCATCGGTTATCCGGTGATTGGTGCTGCGCAGCGTTTGGGTGACACCAGTTTGGTCCAAGATTTTGTTGAGAATTATGAGCCGCCTGGTGAAGCAGGGGACATTGCAGGTGCCACGCCGTCAGACGCGCGCGATTTAGGTACGATTGCTAATAGCGAAATTTCAGCTAGTGAGGAATTATCTAGCGACGATACGATCGATTATTTCAAAGTATCTTTGAGGAGTTATTCGACGATTACCGTAACGGTGATATCGGACACCTCAGTTTTGTATGAAGTAACTAACGAATCTCAGGAAATTGTTTCTCAGGGAAAATCTGGTACGAGTGCCCGAAAATCTGCCGCTTTGTTGCCAGGCGATTATTGGATTAAGCTGACACCGGCGAATCGACTGATAGCGGAAAAACGATATCGCATAAGCCTAAGTCGTAGTTTGATTCCTGACACGGGAATTCGAAGACTCGATCCAGCTGAATTGAAAAACGCTCAATCATTGAGCCGCCCTTTAAGGTACTTCGGGTATGTCGGAAGTGGAGATACAGTTGATACTTATCCTGTCCGAGATGATTCACGTGTTGGTGGCATTGAGTTGAAGGTTGACAGTACTTCCGCACCGGTGGAGCTGACTTTCGTGGACGAGAAACTCAATGTAGTACGGCGGGTTAAATCTGATCCAGCCACCGGGAAAGTAGTTATGAACGTTAACTCAAAATATGGACTGCGCGGGTTTGTTCAGATTTCAGCTTCGGCCAACGCTACGACGACGTACAGCCTAGATGTTTCAGTAAAAGAACCATACAACAAGATATTCACAAAATCTCCCGACACTTCACCGAGATCGTATAGCGCTGAAAATGTACACTACGAAGGTAATCTTGACCGATCACTACCATCTCTGTATTTACCGATTCAAATCAATGAACCAAAGATTCTCAAGGTTGAGTTGACGGATCTTTCGGCGGACATAGACTTAAGAATTTTGAAATCAGACAAAACAGTTCTTGCATCTTCGCATGTACGAAAAGGCACATCTCCTGAATTTTTCTCGAAACCGGTGGAATCAGGAGTGTATTTTGCTGAGGTTCGGCTTAAGTCTACGCGCGATATTTCGCAATTCAGATTACTGCATACAACAGAAAAATTACCAACCAATGTCTTCTCGCCCAACACGAACACTCCAAGCCGTTCATATCGTAAAGATTGGGGAATATTGGACCATGATGGCATCAATGATGTGGTATGGCTTGAAGAAACTACGAGTTACTATCGGTTCGAAATTCAAGGTGCATCCCAAACTGTACGAATAGAAGTTGAAAATTTTCTCTATCCCGAGAGTCCTGATTTGTACGTTGAAGATATTCAAGGCAATATATTAGCGAGAGCAATCAATTATTTAGGAACAACAGAACTGGAAATGACACTATCGCTAGGAAGTTACTATCTTAGGATTTTACGAAATAGCAGTGCATCGTTGGTCAGCCTTTATGCTATTTCAATTGCTGTTCACTCCTCAACAATTGACCCTGATCTCTCACAATTTGGAAGTTTAGTGTCTTCATATACAGATTTTCATGTCTATCGTGACGGTGATATATGTACATTGGTTACCGTCGCAAAACGATTCGATCCGAGTTCAGGATGGCGTTCGATAAAACCCTATTTCGCAATTCGGGTGGAGAGAAACAAAGAAGAGATATATATATGGGTTGACTATACGTATCCTGAGAGAGGATATGAATTGTATAAAAACGGATCGGTTAGAGCGGAAATTCTCGGCTACGGGGATATACCTACCGACTGGAGCAGCGATTACTTTTCCCTACAACCACTAGACTCGTTAAAGTATGTGAGTGATACCGCAATAGAAGGTTTTGTTAAAGGAACGAAATTAGTTATTTCCGGAAGAACACCCGACAATCAGGTCACGCGAATAGAGTACTCACTCCTAGGCTACAAAAGAGCCGCTGCGACAATCAATCGGTTGTGTCGTGCACGCGCTGATTGGATTTGGGAACTTTAACTGATGTAGAAATTACGTATTAATGTATGTCTCGGTTAGATATTGAAATCTACAATCTTATCATTCGGAATATATCGACAATCCAACCATGACACCTCATTGGTTTGATATTCGCTTAGCTCGCTTAGCGTCAGCAGGAGTAAGCATACTATAGTCACATAGACTTGGATAGTCGCCGGTCAGGCATTTTTCGAGGTTGCTGCGGTATTCGGCTTTTCTGACACGCTCGGCCTCGTCTGCGTTAAGCATGCTGTGGTCACATAGACTTGGATAGTCGCCGGTCAGGCATTTTTCGAGGTTGCTGCGGTATTCGGCTTTTCTGACACGCTCGGCCTCGTCTGCGTTAAGCATGCTGTGGTCACATAGACTTGGATAGTCGCCGGTCAGGCATTTTTCGAGGTTGCTGCGGTATTCGGCTTTTCTGACACGCTCGGCCTCGTCTGCGTTAAGCATGCTGTGGTCACATAGACTTGGATAGTCGCCGGTCAGGCATTTTTCGAGGTTGCTGCGGTATTCGGCTTTTCTGACACGCTCGGCCTCGTCTGCGTTAAGCATGCTGTGGTCGCATAGACTTGGATAGTCGCCGGTCAGGCATTTTTCGAGGTTGCTGCGGTATTCGGCTTTTCTGACACGCTCGGCCTCGTCTGCGTTAAGCATGCTGTGGTCGCATAGACTTGGATAGTCGCCGGTCAGGCATTTTTCGAGGTTGCTGCGGTATTCGGCTTTTCTGACACGCTCGGCCTCGTCTGCGTTAAGCATGCTGTGGTCGCATAGACTTGGATAGTCGCCGGTCAGGCATTTTTCGAGGTTATCCAAATATTCACGCGATTGATTTTTATTGTTCGGTATAGTGTTGACATAATTCGAGCTATAGTAAAGTTCTCCTGCAAATTTTTCATTGCCAATAAAGATTTGAGGTGTACGGCTTACAAACAAGAATATTGCGACATTGGGTTGGAACGTGTACTTGTATCTGTTTTCTGAGCAAACAAAAACCATTTGATTAGCCAAAATTATTTTCTTACCAATATCACAACCGTCGAATACATCATCAATGTTGGTTTGAATTACCGCGCCATCGTGCAAAAATGCATCAATGTGTTCACCTCCAATCGTCATGACCTCTTGGCCATCGGATTCGACTATTGGTTCAAACTGAATTGCGTCGAAATTTTCTCTGCATTCTAATATCCCACGATTTTGCAACGGATAAAACTTTCCAATTCGACACCCCTCGAACATACCGTCTATCTTGAATGTTCCAGCAAGTATTTCAGAAACGCTGAAAACAAAAAATATAATCAGTGAATTGCGCAGAGTTAATAGTTTCATGGAAAGAATATGATTTGATACGGTTGTGCTAAGCCGCGACTTATCTCCGAAACCCAATCAATTTGGTGTCAATTTTATGCCCGCATAGAATTAATCATACACACGACCACCATGAAATTGTCGGAAAATTGAAACTTTGAACATCTTCACATGCTCAATGTTGCCGAGAAATTACTTGTAAACTGAGTATTTTGATACTTGGTGGCAGATAGTACTCGGGGAGAAAAAACTCTAGGAGTTAATTTGTTTGACGTTCTAAATCTTGGCGATTATATTCTGGAGCAGGTTTCCAGTACTACCTTGACCGATGTAACTCGCTGTCCAAAACAAGGAATAGGCTTATGGTGGAATACTATGGATTATATTAGTAGCAATAAGCTAAGGCTGTGGGATTCTACAATCTTTGGTGACAATGTTTTTGAAAATCCCCAGAGTTGCAGGCGGTGATGCCATCATTGAAAGAACTT
The DNA here is from genome assembly GCA_963666625.1 of Arenicellales bacterium. Lineage (GTDB taxonomy): Bacteria > Pseudomonadota > Gammaproteobacteria > Arenicellales > JAJDZL01 > JAJDZL01. The sequence continues at coordinate 326,062 of OY762925.1, read as the reverse complement.
TGCACTAACAAGCGAAAAGCGAATTCGATTGAATTGGCGGTCTCAATGGCGGTACTGTTCATTAGGTGCCTCACATTAGACTGCAATTGTTCATTGATAACTCAATGTTCTGTTCCAATCGCAGATTGTGATAGTACCGGTTGCCAATGAGTCTGATTAAGGCGACTGTAGACTATGTTTCCCTTTGTTACTACTTGTCATTACATTCTCTCGTTTTCATATGGTTTGAAAATGATTAGACTGTTTCCGTCACTCCTTTTACTGTTTACATTATCAGTGCAGGCGACAGACTCTTTCGACTCTTTTCAGATTACGAAATCTCTTGCCGAGGATGGATTTGCTCCGGCACAGGTAAGACTGGGATGGATGTATGCCAACGGCGAAGGTGTTCCCGAGAATGACACCGAAGCCATTCAGTGGTTCCTTAAGGCCGCTGAACAGGGAAATGCTGATGCACAGACTAGTCTGGGATGGATGTATGCCAACGGCGAAGGCGTACCCAAGAATGACTCCGAGGCCGTGCGATGGTACCTTAAGGCTGCCGAACAGGGAGATGTCAATGCACAGACTGGTCTGGGATGGATGTATGCCAACGGTGAAGGCGTTCCCGAGAATGACATTGAGGCCGTGCGCTGGTACCTTAAGGCCGCCGACCAGGGAGATGCCAATGCACAAAATAATTTGGGAGTAATGTATGCCAACGGCGAAGGCGTTCCCGAGAACGATGCCGAGGCTGTGCGCTGGTATTTAAAGGCCGCCCAACAGGGATATACCTTGGCGCAGAGAAATTTGGGATTTAAGTTTTTTGTTGGTGACGGAGTTTCAAAGAATTACGTGCAAGCCTATGTTTGGTTCAGTATTGCTGCTGCCAAAGGGGATACCGATTCTAAAGATATGAAGCAGAATATTGCAAATTCCATGACTTCCAGCGATATTGCTAAGGCACAGAAAATGTCGCAAAAGTTATGGGATTCTTTGGACTTGGGCAATACTGGACAATAATGTCATCGACTATGTCAAAGATAACTGGGCAGACAGGATAAAAGGTTTGCTTGCTCTAAGTTGTGTCTAGCAGAAAATCCCGATATTGGGTATGAAACTGATCAAATTCAGCACTTATCGCAGTAATGTAAAAAGAAGACAAACATTTCCTGAGGTATTACGTCAAATTCCGTGACAAGAGAATGGTAAGCGAGTAGAACCCGCAGTATTTCTGATAGCAGTGGAAAGAGTTGGTATAGGCATTCGGTCAGTTTCACCAAGAGTAAGTGAAGGAGTTAATCGAGCGAATCGCCTAGAATACTATTCCGCGCGCTCAGGGGATTGGCATAGCACTACCGCGATCACTTTCGAGGCATATAAACTGAAAATAATCGATCAATGATTGCTGACAATTGGTTATCTCTAATTTAATTCGTTACTTGTTGAATACACGCCACGTAGGGTTGCCAACGTGTCTTGCAGGTGTTCACCGATGAGATCGAATTCCGATCCAGGTCGATGCCACTGGAAATCGCGACTATCCCTGCGATTAATTCTGGCGATTTCCAATCAAAATCCAGTTCCAATTCATCTTGCGCAATTCTAGGACAAGATAAAACAATGTGAAATTCCGATGTGTCCTGACAAGTCTGGCTGGTCTTACGTTGGTTTGAAGCTAGATTCAAAATCATTCCACCCCAACACGTATATCTGGATATTCTGTCGATATTCCAGATTGTTTCTTCATTTGCTTAGTAGTCGAATTCAGCTCTCCTATTCTTACTCCATGCTGATTCGTTCGAACCCATGACGGCCGGACTCTCCTCACCGTAAGAAGTCACTGAAATTCTCGAGGAGTCGATTCCATTTTCTTGGAAATAGTTACTAACAGCCTCAGCACGCTGGTCACCTAGTGCGAGGTTGTACTCCCGGGTTCCTCGCTCGTCAGCATGTCCCGCGATATGTAAGGTGGCGTCCGGGTTGTTAATAAGCACATCCGCGTGAGCACGAATGATTGACTGTGCTTGTTTACTGACAATCGCCTCATCGTATTCAAAATAAACGGTACGCACACTCAATGGATCGATTTCTTCAGTCCCGGATTGGGCGTCATCGGTACCAGATGTGCCATCGTCGATATTGAATTGAATTGTTTCGTCGGTGTCCGTTACACCTGTGACCTCGTCTCCTGAATCGCCATCAGATGAGCTAGGAGAGTCTGTGGTGGTAATATCGACTGTTTCCGCATTTTTTGCACAACCTGTGAGCAAGGAAATTGAAAAAATTGCGATACCTATGAAATATAAACTTCGTTTCATTTATGATTCAACTCCAAATTATTAGAATATTTCGGTTCAAGATTTCTTACTCCAAGAAACTTGCTTGACTGCCCCTTCTATCGTTTTCACCCGTGTCTGAACTCGCCCGTCTGGTGAAAGTATTCTGATATGCCTGTTTTGTCCCTCAACTACATACATCAGCATATCTCCATTCGGAGAAAATATTGCGCAATCGTCGATTGAAGTGGACGACACTACCTTGATGGTGTTCTCATCAAAATCATATATACCAACCTGACTGCCATCACCTTGATCAGTGATCAGAATTAGTTGATCACCTGATGGAGAGTAGTTTGCACGGGTGTTGGATTCTCCGTCTAGAGTTATACGTTCAATTTGCTGACTTTGCTGTGCGAGAACTCTGTAGATTTGCGCTTTCTTTCCGCGATTTGAGGTGAAGACAATATAGCTGCCGTCTGGCGACCAAGCCGGTTCCGTGTCAATTTGACGATGTGTCGTCAGTTGATTCAATTGTCCAGTTGCAAGGGTGAGTACAAATATATCTGAATTTCCTCCTCGCGAATTCGCAAATGCCAGCATGCTTCCATCAGGAGACCAATTTGGTGCCCGATTTTGTCCTTCGAATTCTGCAACAATATATCTATCACCCGTAGATACTTCTTGCACCCAAATCTTGGATTGATGTTTTCCCAAAACCGAGTAGGCGATTTTTTGCGAATCCGGGGACCAACTTGGGGAAAGAACAGGATTACTTGTTTTCAACAATACCTTGGGATTGTGACCATCGTAGTCCGCAATGACTAGTTTGTGCTCGGTTTCGTTTTCTGTAGAAAATGAGGTGATTGTGTAAGCGATCTTTGTGTCAAACGAACTTTTGCTTCCAGTCACACTTTCATACACAGCGTTGGCTATCTGGTGCATTACGCTACGAACTTTGTCAGGACGAGCGAGAAACTGATTGCCAGAAATCTGCTTTTCCTCGAAAACGTCGAAGAGTCTGGATTCAATGCGATAGCGTCCATCGTCAAGTGGTGCCACAGATCCGAGAAGTAGGTAGTCCGCCTCGATTAGTTGCCAGTTGCTAAACCTGATATCTTTGATGTTTGTTGGGTTGTTCAAATGGTCGTTGGGGTCTTTTACGTCAAATTTCCCACCCCTTAAAAGATCACTTCGGATGACTTCGTCTAAGTCTAGGCTTGTCTCAATGTCTGGTGAGACGTCAAACGGAACAATGGCAATAGGAATTCCGCGTTTGACTCCTTGGTCAATCTCAATCGTCACGACAGCATTGGCGTAAGTGGCAACGGATAGCAGAAAAATCATAAACAGTAAATTTCTTACAGTACTCTGCATGACTAACTTGATGGGTTGGAAAACGAAAATTGGAACTCTTTTATATAGTTATAGAATTCCGGGTTTAAAGGAACTGGGAGAGGAGAGGCTTTTAAAATTGCTAATACGACCGAACGGTCAAATTCTTCTGATCCACTGGAGTTGGTTACATTCGCTGACTTTACCTCGCCTGAAATATCGATTTTGACAAGTACAGTCGTTTTCAGTCTATAGGGAACTTCGAGTACAGTCCATTTTGCTTCCACCTTGTTTCTTATTGCTGGAATATATTTACTGAACTCTGAAATTGCTTTGTTTCTACGTTGCTCTTCGGCGATACGTCGCAGCCGCATTTTTTCCTGTTTTTTTCTTTCAGCCTCTTGGGTCTTTGCTAACTCGGCTAGTTTAGCTTGTTCAAGTGCACGATTAGCTGCGAGCTTAGCCTTTTCTTCAATTGAAGAATCCGATGCAATTTTGTTAACGTTCCGAGAATTTATTGAATCTTCCTTACCGTCCAATACTTCGAGTACAGCATCGGTGAAGATATGCATCGTGTCATATATGTTGTTGCCAGTAACAAGAAATTGGGTGCCAACTATCTGCTTTTCTTGAACTATGTCAATGAGTTCAGTTTCTATTCGATAGTGTTCGTATTCAACCAATTCTACCGACCCGACGATAATATAGTCCACATCAATCAACCGCCACTCCGTAAAATTGATGTTCTTAAATTTTAGTGGGTTATCCGGAGTAAATTTAAGATTCTTGACATAAAACCGTCCGCTACCAATCAGGTTGCTTTGTACTAATTTGTCTAAGCCCATATTCTGTACGATTTCATGTGATGTTCCAAATGGCACAATAGCGATGGGAATTCGATGTTCAGATTCTTGTTCGTTCTCAATTGTTTCGACCGAATTCGCATGAGCGCATCCTAACAAAAAAAATATTACTAGAAACTTGTATGCAACGCTCTGCATGACTAACTCGAGGGATTAGAAAACGAAAATTGGAACTCTTTTATATAGTTATAGAATTCCGGGTTTGATGGTATAGGTAGAGGTGATGCCTTACGAATAGCAATTGTAACTGAACGGTCAAATTCTTCTGATCCACTGGAGTTTGTTACTGTCGCCGACGTTACCTCACCCGAAGTATCGATTTTTACCAACACTGTTGTTTTCAGTTTGCGAGGGACTTCAAGTACCGTCCATTTATCTTCCACCTTGCTCCGAATTGCTGGAATATATTTATTGAATTCTGAAATTGCCTTTTTCTCGCGTTGTTTTTCTGCGATTTGTTGCTGTCGCATTTCTTCTTCCTTCCTTCTTTCGGCCTCTTGTGCCTTCGCTAATTCGGCAAGTCTAGCTTGTTCTGCTTTTCGTTTTTTTTCCTGCGCTTCATGTTCCTGTCGTTTTTTCTTTTCGATAGCAGCCAACCTCTCCTTTTCTTTCTTTTCTTTTTCCAGTTTGGCGGCTGCCTTTTTTCTTTCCTCTTCTTTACGTTTTTCTTCTTGGCGCAATATATCAGCCTGCTGACGTTTTTGTTTTGCTATTTCCAACTGTTCGAGTTCCTGCTTAAGTTTGGCTTTCTCTTTTTCAAGACTTTCCAGTTCTTCAGCCTGCTTCTGTTTGTTCGCCAATTCTTGTATCCGCAGCTCTTCAGCCGCTTTTTTTCGTTCTAGCTTTTCGTGTTCCAGTTTCCGGAGTTCAGATTGCATGATAGACTGTTCTTTTTCAATTGCAGCTAAGTCTTCCTGTTGCTGTTTTTTCGCATTTTCCAGCTCTCGTAGTTCATCTTCCCGTGCCTGACGCGTTTGCTCCGCCTCCTGTATTCGTTTTTCCTCGACTTCGCGACGAGATTCAATCATTGCAAGCTGTTGCTCGGCTTCCTGTTGTTCTCGGCGCGCTTTTTCGAGCTGTTTATTCTGATCAAGAATCCTGAGTCTCTCCCGCTCCTCCTTTTGTCGAATCGACTCAAGTTCTGCATTGATCGCTTCTTCTGTGACGGCGCGGGCTTGAATCGGCTGAACCGAAGTGGAAGTGGAACCCGAATCTAGGACATTTTCGAAAATAATATTGACGCCGACGGCAAACACGATGGCGGCGTGAACGGATACAGCCAGTAATACCGACTTAAATCCGAATGACTTGTGTGTACGACTAGGCACTTTATTCAGTTTTGTTTCGGATTCTTGGTCACCAACCCCACGTCGTCAACACCGGCGGTCTGTAATGCTACCATCGCCTGTACAACTGCATCAAAATTAACATTTGCATCTCCGCGTACGAGAAACGAAGTCTCGGAATTGGATCTTCGCACTGCAGCGGCCTTCACACTCAACTCTTGTAGAGTGACAGGAGCTTCACTATCTTGGTTGACATAGTATTCGCCGTCGACATTGACGTGAACAACGAACGGGATACTGTCTTCCGATTCGATTGGTTTTGCTGTTGCTTGGGGAAGTTCGACCTTTACACCTTCTGTGAGCAAAGGAGCGGTGACCATGAAAATCACCAGCAACACAAGCATCACATCAATGTAGGGAACAACATTGATTTCGTTCATCTGCTTATATCGGTTTTGTCGTTGCCGTGATTTCATGGATTCACTCATTTGATTGCATATTGTCGATTGACGATACTTAAGAATTCGTCGGTGAACGTTTCGTATCGAGAAAGCAGTCGGTCTGCTTCATGAGAAAATCGATTGTATGCGATAACAGCAGGAATCGCAGCGAACAGCCCCATCGCGGTTGCAATCAGCGCTTCGGCGATGCCTGGAGCAACTGCCGCTATCGTCGTGGTTTGCATAGTTCCAAGAGCTCGGAAGGAGTTCATGATCCCCCAGACAGTGCCGAAGAGGCCAATATAGGGGCTGGTGGACCCTACGGTAGCGAGAAACGAGAGGTTCGAATTGACTTTGTCTTCAGCTCTGTTTAACGCAACGCGCATCGAGCGTTGAACTCCATCAACGATTTCGGATCGATCAATATTACTTCGCGTCAGGAGTCGGCTCAACTCTCGGTAACCTTCCATGAATACTTCGGCAATGGAGCCCGAGTCTTTACTTCGTTCGTCCCACTCATAGTAGAGTGAACTCAGATCACCAACTGACCAGAAGTTACCCTCGAAATCGTCTGCCGCCTGTGTCCAGTACTTGAGTGTGAACCATTTATAGAAGATCATCGACCAGGAAACCAGTGAGGCGAGCACTAAAACTGCCATAACAATCTGCACTAGCAAACTTGCATTAGTGATCAGGTCAATGAAGGAAAGTGTGGTTCCTGTCGGTAGCAGTTCAATAGAATTTTCCATTAATTTTTTATCCTATGCACCAGGTCTTTTGGTATTCTGCAAGCGCTAAGTCGCACAGCATCTATGCAAGCAATTCGAAATTTGCCACAAACGAGCGTTTGTTGATCATTTACTACTTTCTGAAGGATGTCCATGCTCGCGCCACGAATTCTATCGGGCGTGACAGATACCTCCAAGATATTTCCCAACTGGGCGGGTTTAACGAATTCCAAGGTAACCGAACGAACTGCAAAAATGACTCCCCACCGATCCGCCGGCTGTTGAGGTTGGCATCCAAGACTTGCAAGCCACTCAGTTCTGGCTCTTTCCATGAACTTGAGGTAGTTCGCATGATAAACAACCCCGGCAGCGTCCGTATCCTCGTAATAGACGCGGAATTTCGAAATAAAATCTGCGTAAGACATTCAATTAGGGTGTTCCTACCCAGATACTGCCAAGTGTATTATAGGATTTCTATACATTTACAGTAGTGAATCCTGTCGCTTGGACCCTCCGATGTGAATTCTGGCTTTTGGTGTGGCGGTTCTTCCGCGCGATGTACGTTGAATGAATCCTTGCTGAAGCAGATAAGGTTCGATAGTGTCTTCGATGGTACCTCGCTCTTCGCTGATTGCGGCGGAAAGAGTCTCCACACCGGTTGGGCCGCCCTGAAAATGTTCAATCAACACCTGCAGGTATTTGCGATCAAGCACATCCAACCCAGAATTATCCACTTCCAACATATCCAGTGCTTCATCCGCAGTCACTCGATCAATTAGCCCACTTCCTTCGACTTCGGCGAAATCCCTCACTCTTCTCAATAGTCTGTTTGCAATTCTCGGAGTTCCGCGGGATCGTTCGGCAATTGAGGCGATTCCATTCTGGTCTGCCTCGATTTGAAGGATTCGCGCTGAGCGTTCAATGACTTTTCCAATGTCATCCATCCTATAGTAGTCCAGTCGCTGAACGATTCCAAAACGGTCGCGCAATGGTGAAGTCAGCAATCCTGTTCTTGTAGTCGCACCGACCAGAGTGAATGGTTGTAGTTCCAATTGAATGGATTTGGCGGCTGGTCCCTGACCAATCATGATGTCTATCCGATAGTCTTCCATTGCCGGATACAGTACCTCTTCCACGACTGGGTTCAGTCGATGTATCTCATCCACAAAAAGCACTGAGCCTTTCTGCAGTCGAGTCAGCAGTGCGGCAACATCACCTTGACGTTCAAGAACCGGCCCTGAAGTCTGTACGACATCAACCTGCAGCTCGTTAGCGATGATATATGCCAGCGTAGTCTTGCCCAGTCCGGGAGGACCGAATATAAGCACGTGATCAAGTGCCTCAGAACGTTGAGTCGCGGCTTTAATGAAAATGGACAGCTGTTTCCGAGTTTTTACCTGTCCAATAAATTCGTCGAGCCTTCGCGGACGAAGGCTACGCTCAAAGTCCATCTCGGAATCGTCAAGCTGAACGGGCGTGACGGTACGGATCACATCATTCATTGAGAAATCGTGCTGAGTGAAGTAAGTGCGTCTCGAATTAACTGTTCAGTTGTGACGGTATCAGCTGAATCACGTACAGCAAGTACCGCCTGCCTTGCCTCCTTGTTCGAAAATCCAAGCTCGACAAGCGCTTCTGTTGCCTCTCGAACTGTACCGCCGACCGCGATTTCAGTCCCACTGTCATCGGTGCTATCGAGTGGAAACTGTTTGACTTTGTCGCGCAATTCAAGCAACAGCTTTTCTGCGGTTTTCGCACCGATACCCGAAACCTTCTCGAGTGGTCTAGTGTCGTTTAACTCAACACAAGCGATGAGTTCGGATACTTTAAGGTCACTAAGAATTGCCAGCGCAATCCGTGGACCAACTTTAGAGACTGTTATTAGGGTTCTGAACATGTTCCGGTCATTGATCTGACTGAATCCATACAGTGCCTGAGTGTCCTCGCGGACATGCGTATGAGTGTATATTTCCAAGGGCTCGCCTTCTTTTGGCAACTCCTGTATTGCGGACAAAGGCATATTAACCTCATAACCGACACCACTCACATCCAAAAGGATGGAAGTAACCTCAATTTGACGAATCATGCCGCGGAGATAACCGATCACCGAATTATTCCATCAAAATAAATCTTAATTTGCAACTGCCCGACGAACTTCTCTCGTCTTGGGTTCAAGCAAGGGCATGAATTGGAAATGAGTGAGGGCTCCGGCCAAGGCATCTGCGGCATCTTCGTCCGGCTGTTCTCTCAGTGTCAGCAACATCTGTACCATGTATTGGATCTGTTCCTTTGTGGCTGCACCATTGCCTGTGATGGTCTTCTTAATCTCTCGGGCGGAGTACTCGTAAACCTTGATGCCATTCGCCGCACAGGCACAAATCGCACTTCCACGCGCATGTCCCAGCTTGAGAGCTGATCCCGGATTGACCGAAACGAAGACTTGTTCCACTACCGCTATGTCAGGGTTGTGGAGGCTGATTACGTTGGAAATTCCGTGGTAGATTTCAGCCAATCGCTCAGGTAGAGAACCTGAGACTGTTTTAATGCACCCACTAGCGATGTATCTGACCTTTCCAGTAGAGGATTCAATAACACCGTATCCCGTTGTTCTTGAACCCGGATCAATTCCTAAAATCTTCATAGGTCCGATTGGGAGAAAAATTCAGCATTGGTATAGACATCCTGAACATCATCAAGATCTTCAATCGCATTGATCAGCATAAGCACTCGCTCCATCATGTCCTCGTCGATTTCCTGCGATACCGAAGCGCGTTGTTCGATGTTTGCCTCCTCGTATGAAATATCGGCATCATCCAACGCTTTGACAACATCGACGAAATTTTCTACTGGTGTAGCCACCATGATTGATCCATCATCCAAAACATCAATATCGTCTGCACCGGCAGATACTGCCACATCCATGATCTGTTCCTCGTCGCTACCATTTAGGAACTGAATCAAGCCAACACGGTTGAATAGGTAGGATACCGAGCCTTCTGTTCCTAGGTTTCCACCATATTTGGTAAGTGCGTGGCGAACTTCGCTGACTGTACGGTTGCGATTGTCTGTCGAGCATTCAATCAGCATGGCCACTCCGCCAGGGCCATAGCCTTCGTATATGACATCCTGATATCCATCACCGCCTGATTCACCGGATCCTCTTTGGACCGCGCGGTTGATGACATCTCGACCCATGTTTGCAGCCAATGCCTTGTCGATTGCCGAGCGCAGTCGAGGATTGCTATCTGGGTCGGGATTGCCGGTTCGAGTGGCAACTGTGATCTCTCTGATGAGTTTCGAGAATAGTTTCCCGCGACGACTATCCTGGGCGGCTTTCCGAAACCGGATATTTGCCCATTTACTATGTCCCGCCATTAGAATTTTGCGTTGAATTTATCTCAATTATTTTAACACTTTCCAACAAGTTGAATTCTGCAAAATCAATGGGTAAACGGAAATTGAAGATATCTTCAGCTACGCTATTGATTTGGCATTCCAGTTCCATGGCGAAACTATCGATATCAATATTGTCGTTACCAATCAACGAGTTTTTCTATCCATTTTTCGAGGGGAAGAGAGTGGATAACTGGGGTGTCTGGTGCTTCCGGCACAAAGTTTAAACGCTTGAATAGGCGTGGACTACAAAACCTGGGAAGACGAACTGTCCAATGCTGCCATTTTTCCAAAACAGTGTCGTCTATATAGGTAAAATTATCATGTTGTCGTACCAGACAGTACAAAAAGTCCGTCAATGATTTGGACAAAACCCTGTATCAGGGTAAAAATTTCGGTTTGAGCAAACGCCCCCAGTTCTCATCGTAAGGATGGACTTTTGATGCTCTGTCATCACCGCGGTAGATGGGTCGATTTTCATTGGCCCACTTGAAGATAGACCCCTCAAGATTAAATACATTGGAGTAGCCTCGCCGACTTAGAATGGCAGCGATATGCGAGGATCTGTAACCGACCGAACAATACACGACTACGAGATCATCCCGTTCCCGATCTTCAAGCAGTTCAATTGCGTCAGCTGCGTTCTGCGTGAGAACTGCTCCATTGATATGACTGACTTCGAACTCCTGCGGTTCTCGCGTATCAAGTATTGCGATTTCAGGTTGCCTTTCGAGCAACTGTGCGAGATCGTCGGTTGACATTTGACGAACACTTGGATAGTGATCGCGAACAAGATGCAATGTATCAGTCCAAAGTTCCTCCTGAGTGAGCGAATCTGAGTATACAACCGGAGCAAGGAGTACCAAGCTCAGCACTAATGAAAAAGTCATGCGAAACAGTCTACACCTTTCAATGGTCAATTTGAATTTGAAATATGACCAAATTTGTTTCATGCTTTTATCGGGAAAATGAGGTTGAAATAAGACTTCCGACAGTTGCCGTAATTACATCAAATACCATGGCGAAATCCTTCCAAGACATACAATTTGAAAATGTACGTAGATGGAATTGTCAAATGAACGCGAGAACATACAAATCTTCTGGAAGTTTGTATAAAGTTTCATTTCGACCTTAGAATTGTATGATTCATCAGGTACTTGTACGTCAATTGCCTCCATAGTTTCCGTCTCCCGAATTTTGTCTAAAGAACTAATCGCAGTCATTTCGACAAGATTTTGTGCCTGCATAAATTCTGTAATGCGTGACGCTCCTTTACGATACTCTCCTTCCACATCTCCAAATTGGAAAAAACACCAAAGTTCTGATTCGCTCAGAGATTATTTTATATGGTAAATGAAAATCATACTTTGATATACCTTATTTATTTGAGTATAATTTCGTACAAATTCCAAAATTCAGTGGAAAGAGTCGAATATTCGGTAACTGACGTGAATTGCGTTAAACAAAAAGTTGAATAAGGAAGCGAACGGTTAAGCATATAGCAATATAACTCCGCATACGGATACTTAGCACCAGTGTGAGATATCTCATTGTTCTCGAGTGTTAATGGACTGCCATTGCCTGAAATCACCGACCAAAAGTGATAACAAGATTGAATTTTTCGGCAGAACTAACTCGGCGAAGATTGTAAATCAAAAGACCTGATATTAAGGCTGACGTGTTCTGAATCATTGTGATAATTGAAAGAAATTTACAATACAGTCTGTTGAGTTCGGCATCCCGGTTTCCTGTCTTGACAGTGACTGGTCCTAGACAAAGCGGCAAGACGACGCTAGTCAAGTCTCTTTTCAAATCCTACGCGTATATCACGTTGGAAGCTCCTGATGAAAGGGAATTCGCCATCCGAGACCCTCGCTCATTCCTGAAGCAATTCCAAGATGGAGCCATAATTGACGAGGTGCAGTACGTTCCAGATTTGGTGTCCTACATACAGACGATTGTTGATGAGAATCCGATCCCAGGAAATTGGGTCCTAACAGGTTCGGAGAATCTAGCGTTATCTGAAACGGTGAGCCAATCGTTAGCTGGTCGAACATCTGTTCACCATCTGTTACCTTTAAACTGGGAAGAAGTCACTCGGTTCAAGAACTATCCTGAAAATCTCGAGGAGGCACTCTATACGGGCAGTTATCCGAGAATTTTTGATGAAAATCAAGAACCAAGCCAATGGTTGTCGTCATACGTCAACACCTATATCGAACGGAACGTGCGCTCACTGATTAACGTTGGGAACCTTATAGCATTCCAAAACTTTCTCAGGCTCTGTGCAGGGCGCAGCGGTACACTTCTGAACTATTCATCCCTCGCAAACGATTGCGGTATGACGCAACCTACCCTAAAAAGCTGGCTCAGTATTCTGGAAGCGAGTTTCATCGTATTTAGACTAGCTCCATTTCATGCCAATTTACGCAAGCGTCTGGTAAAAATGCCTAAACTCTATTTTTATGACACTGGATTGATGTGTTGGTTGCTTGGAATTCGCGAACCTAGCCAGATTTTATTGCACCCGCAACGTGGACAAATTTTTGAAACTTGGGTTGTTTCAGAACTCATGAAGCATCGCGCCAATTTGAACGAATTACAAGGAATGTATTTTTATCGCGACCATAATGGAGTGGAGGTTGACATCGTAATTCCGGATCCAGAAAGAATATTTCTTACAGAAGCCAAGTCATCTACCACTCCATCTGTAACCTTGCTCGAAGGTATCAAGCGAAAAACGAATCACTTTAGTGAGTTGTCACAGAACATTGATTTCACCGTTGTTTATGGCGGCGACACGATGAAGAGGTATAACGGTGGTAGCCTAATTCCCTGGAGGAGTCTGAATGGCATCGCAAATTTTAGGGAAGGTAATGAGTACAAAATTCACAGAAATTAATGAGAATAGCTTACGAATTACACTGTAGGTAAATATGACAGTGGGTAATGGAATTACTTTGCTTGAATATTTCAATGGAGTATTGTCAACAGACTGAATGGACTTTAATAGTAGAGAATAAAGAGGAGGCGAAATGTCAAAACAGTAAAGGGTGCAAAAGATGTGCCGTCACTGGAAGATGAGTCGTTCTAAGGGTATTACCCGGCACGCTGACATTAACGATTTCATCGGAAATTCCGCGTTGTAAGGATTCTTATGTGTCTACAAGTACCACTTTCCGAAACATATCCTCAATTCCTCTTTGATGATTTTACGCTCACTTTCTTCGTCAACCGCCATTCTTACTTCAGCAGTCTTTGCATTGTGATATGAGCCAATCTCTCTGGGTTGATATTTGGTATCTGTTAAAGGGGTTTATAGTGTTCGATTATTTCACGCTTCATTTCTCACTCCTCAAATGCAGTATTATTCCTCTTCCAGTTTAAATCGTTTCACTTTCGGGCCAATCTGAGCATTTACTTCTTCAGGATCGTAAGTCCAAATTGAGCCGTCCTCTAAACGTGCTTTTGCTACAAATACAAACACATAACCGTATCCTTTGAATGTGAATATGTCACTATTCCGATAGAGCCACTTCATACCAGTTCGAGGGATATCCATCTCAGTAGCTTCAAACCCACCCAAATATTCGTTGAAAGAATTGAACACATGAACACCATATTGAACTGCTACAGCAGTTTCACTGTTAGCATCCAGTGTAATCAATATACCTTCATCCTTGTAATTCCACCAATCTATCTTATTTATGGCATTCTCTCTTGACCGGACAACATCGCCCGTTAACTTTGGTATATATGTTGCATGTGCTACCGATATCGTCACCGGAGAGGCAGTCTGTTTGACGACCTGAATAGAGTGATGGTATATCGAATATTCAGGGTATGCTCTACCATAGATTTTCAACACCTCACGCTCAGCCTCGTCAGCAAATGCGTTTACCATGGAGATAACAGAGAAAAATACTAATACAAAAACTACAGGTTTGTTCACCTTAATTGATCCTCATATCTCAATTTCTTCGCCACCAGACATTGTCCTATGGTATTCATTTGAGTGTTCGAAAATTCCGACTGCGTTTTACCTTAGCCTACGAACTCGCTACTACTTAATGCGAGATTAATTTCCAAGGATTGAAGTCAAAATTTACGGGTTACAAACTTGACTTACTCATTAGATACAAATTTCTAATTTCCTTTACTTGGTGAAGCCAAAGCCTAACAGATTATAGATATCCAGTTAGACGTATGATACTTTGATTTCAGAGAAGCGATAGTTACCGTATTGAGGAGCGAACTGATGTCGAAGCCGTAATTTTCTGAATTCGAAACAAACGAATATTTCGAACATCACTAGGATAAGATTGCCCGAGTGATCGATTGTTATGGTCGGTTGAATTTCAAGGGCACACTGAACAGCATCGGCTATGACCGGACGATTGAGAATTTTTAGCACAGCGATGATGTAGCTTTCAAAGCTACTGTGAGTGGGTCTCATCGAAGTGCGGCGAAAGCAAGGAGAACGTCAAGCAATTGTTGCGTAATGAGGGTATTGAAATTATGAATTTGCTACGGTGTTGTATGGTAGAATTTCGATAAGCCTTGTTCCTTCTTTGAGCTATGTCGATGTTCACCCAATAGGTGGTAGGCAGAAATAGTTGTTTTTCGACAAGGCTTTTTCATTTTGTAAAATTCTAACTGCGGATCAATGTAGATCGTCTGCGGCAACCAGAGAATACCGAATCTGAAGGCGGGTTAGGATGAGCTGAGCAGTGACAAAGGCCAGTCGAGAATGACAAAATGCTGAATATTTATACAAGCGAACGCGATCTTGAGGAAGCCCTGATTGCCAAGCTACGGGATCTCAAGTATGAATACCGCCCTGACATCCGTGATAGAGTCGCTCTCGAAGTAAACTTCAGGGATAAGTTTGAAGCGCTCAACCGCGTCACGCTTACTGACAGAGAGTTCAAGCGGCTCCTCAACGAGATCGTAACGCCCGACGTGTATGAGGCCGCGCGTTCCCTCCGGAACCGCGAGGCATTCACCCGCGATGACGGCACACCGCTCAATTTCACCCTCGTCAACATCAAGGACTGGTGCAAAAACACTTTTGAAGTTGTCAATCAACTCCGCGTCAATACAGACTATAGCCATCACCGCTACGATGTAATTCTTCTCATAAACGGTGTACCCGCGGTTCAGATCGAACTCAAGACGCTCGGGATCAGCCCCCGTCGGGCGATGGAGCAGATCGTCGAGTACAAGAACGACCCCGGCAACGGGTACGCCAAGACGTTGCTCTGCTTCGTCCAGCTCTTCATTGTCAGCAATCGCACCGACACTTTGTATTTCACCAACAACAACGCGCAACATTTCGCCTTCGACGCGGAACAGCAGTTTCTTCCGATCTACCAGTTCGCGACAGAGGATAACACCAAGATCATCTACCTCGAAGACTTCGCAGACAAGTTCCTCGCCAAGTGTACACTCGGTCACATGATCAGTAAATACATGGTACTCATTGCGAGCGAGCAAAAACTCCTGATGATGCGCCCGTACCAGATCTACGCGGTCAAGGCCATCGTTGATTGCATCGATCAGGACTGCGGAAACGGCTATATATGGCACACGACAGGTTCCGGCAAGACACTCACCTCCTTCAAAGCCTCCACACTCCTTAAAACCAATGAAAGCATCCACAAGTGTCTTTTCGTTGTTGACCGTAAGGATCTCGACCGCCAGACCCGCGAGGAGTTCAACCGGTTCCAAGAGAACTGTGTCGAGGAAAACACCAATACCGCCACATTAGTCCACCGCCTTCTTTCCGACGACTACGCCGACAAGGTTATCGTGACGACCATCCAGAAGCTCGGGCTTGCCCTCGACGAGAACAGTAAGCACAATCTCAAGGTCAAATCCAAAGGCAGGTCAACCTTCAAGCAGCGGCTTGAGCACCTCCGCGACAAGCGAATGATCTTCATCTTTGACGAGTGCCATCGATCACAATTCGGCGAGAATCACCAGGCAATCAAGGAGTTCTTCCCGAATTCCCAGCTTTTTGGTTTTACTGGCACACCAATCTTCGAAGACAATGCGACCGTCAGACAGATCGAAGGGGAAACGGCTACCCTGCGAACCACCAAGGACCTGTTTCAGAAAGAACTCCACGCCTACACTATCACCCACGCAATTGAGGATCGTAATGTCCTCCGCTTCCACGTCGATTACTACAAGCCAAAAGACGTTCCTGCTCCCAAACCCGGCCAAACCCTGACCAAACAGGCGGTTGCCGAGGCCATTCTCGACAAACATGACGCTGCGAGCGGAGGCCGGCTTTTCAATGCACTATTTGCGACCGCTTCGATCAATGATGCCATCGAGTATTTCGAGATTTTTACCTTGCTCCAGGCTGAGCGACAGGCTGCCGACTCCGAGTTTGTGCCTCTTAAGATCGCCGCTGTATTCTCGCCGCCCTCGGATGGCAATAAGGATGTTCAGCAAATTCAGGAAGACTTGCTACAGGAAAAAGAGGATAACCGGAATGACCCGGAAAGCAAGAAGGCGGCGCTCAAGACCATTATCAAGGACTATAACGAGCGATATAGCACCAACCACGACGTCAACAATTTCGATCTCTATTACCAGGACATCCAGAAACGCATCAAGGATCAGAGGTTCGCCAACCATGACCTGCCAAACAAGGGCCGGGAAAAGATCGACATCACCATTGTTGTAGACATGCTTCTCACCGGTTTCGACGCCAATTACCTCAACACCTTATATGTCGACAAAAACCTCAGGCACCACGGTCTGATTCAGGCGTTCTCACGCACTAACCGCGTCCTAAACGCGACCAAGCCCTACGGTCACATTCTGGACTTCCGTCAGCAACAGGAAAGCGTCGATGCCGCCATCACATTGTTCTCCGGTGAGCAGGACGACCAGGCGAAAGAGATCTGGCTGGTCGACAAGGCACCCATTGTCATCGACAATTTTAATCACGCCGTTGCCGAACTGGACAAGTTCATGCAATCGCAGGGCCTCGCAGCTAAACCCGACCAGGTGAACAATCTCATGGGCGATGCCGCGCGCTGTCAGTTCATCAACCGATTCAAGGAAGTCCAACGGCTCAAGACACAACTTGACCAGTACACCGACCTTACCGACGAACAACGGGAGCAGATTGAATTAGCCCTCCCAAAAGACGATCTCCGCGCATTCCGCGGCGTTTACCTAGAAACCGCGCAACAGCTCAAATACCTGCGTAACACACCCGGGAAAAAGAGCAAGCAATTCGATCCCGAAATCGAACAGATCGAATTTGAGTTTGTGCTCTTTGCATCCGCCGTCATCGACTACGACTACATTATGACGCTGATCGCCAGATATTCCAGGCAGGACCCCCAAAGGATCGAGATCAGCCGGGAGCAACTCATCGGTTTGATCGAATCCGACGCTAAGTTCCTCGGCGTACGTGAGGAGATTACCGAGTATGTCCGCTCTCTCAAAGAGGGCGAAGGCCTCGACGAGGCCGAGATTCGCGCTGGCTACAAACAATTCAGAAGTGATAGGCAGGCGAAAGAGATTGAAGACCTTGCTCGGAACCATGGACTGACGACAGGGTCGCTCGTGGACTTCGTTAATACTATCCTGCAACGCATGATCTTCGATGGCGAACGGCTTACCGACTTGATGGCGCCGCTTGAACTGGGTTGGCGTGAACGCCGCGAGCGGGAACTGGCACTAATGGTCGATCTCGTTCCGCTTCTGAATAAGCGGGCGCATGGTCGGGATATTTCCGGCCTCAACGCCTATGAATAATGAGGCGTATGATGACCGTTGAAAAGCCATCTAACTTTTTGCCGAAGCTACGGTTTCCGGAGTTTGAAAACCTGCCTGGGTGGCAGTCCATGCGACTCGGCGATATACTCGACTACGAGCAACCGGGCAAATACATCGTTAGGCACACCAGCTACCAAAACACGGGTACGCCAGTTTTGACAGCGAATAAGAGTTTCATCCTTGGACATACCAAAGAGACCGAGGGCATCTACCACAATGTGCCCGTCATCATTTTTGATGATTTCACCACAGACGCGAAGTACGTCGACTTTCCGTTTAAGGTTAAATCATCGGCAATCAAGATATTGACATCCCGCGGTGATGACGAACTAAGACTTGTGTATGAGTTAATGTCCAGAATTCGGTTCGACTCGACGCAACATAAGCGATATTTCATATCCCAATATCAACATTTAGAGATTCCTCTACCGGGCGAAGCCGAGCAGCAAAAGATCGCCGACTGTCTGGGTTCGCTGGACGACCTGATCGCGGCGGAGAGCCGGAAGCTCGAAGTTTTACGTCAGCACAAGCAAGGGCTGATGCAACAGCTCTTTCCCCAGCCAGGTGAAACCGTACCGAAGCTACGGTTTCCGGAGTTTGAAAACCTGCCTGGGTGGCAGTCCATGCGACTCGGCGATATACTCGACTACGAGCAACCGGGCAAATACATCGTTAGGCACACCAGCTACCAAAACACGGGTACGCCAGTTTTGACAGCGAATAAGAGTTTCATCCTTGGACATACCAAAGAGACCGAGGGCATCTACCACAATGTGCCCGTCATCATTTTTGATGATTTCACCACAGACGCGAAGTACGTCGACTTTCCGTTTAAGGTTAAATCATCGGCAATCAAGATATTGACATCCCGCGGTGATGACGAACTAAGACTTGTGTATGAGTTAATGTCCAGAATTCGGTTCGACTCGACGCAACATAAGCGATATTTCATATCCCAATATCAACATTTAGAGATTCCTCTACCGGGCGAAGCCGAGCAGCAAAAGATCGCCGACTGTCTGGGTTCGCTGGACGACCTGATCGCGGCGGAGAGCCGGAAGCTCGAAGTTTTACGTCAGCACAAGCAAGGGCTGATGCAACAGCTCTTTCCCGTTGCATGAGATCTATGGGTAATGAGTAGCGAACCGAAGATATTTCAGTATCAAAATCTGACGAAACTCGCGCAAAGGCTCCGAGACGATGTCAACAATTTCGACTGTGTCTTGCTATACGCATATAACCGAACGGGAAAGACGCGTTTGTCGATGGAGTTCAAGAATCAAGGAAAGACAAAAGGAAATGGGAAGCCAGACACACTCTACTTCAATGCCTTTACTGAGGATCTCTTTGTTTGGCACAACGACCTCGATGGCGACACAGACCGACACCTAAAAATCAATCATACTTCCTCATTCCTCAAGGGACTCACCGAACTCGCATTGGATGAAACTATAGCAGGCTACCTGTCACGCTACACCGACTTCGAGTTTGACATCGACTATAGCAAGTGGGTGATTACCTTTCGCAAAGGTGATTACGACGCAATCAAGATTTCCCGAGGGGAGGAAAACATATTTTTCTTGTGTATATTCATGGCGATTTGCGAGCGTGTTATCGATGGTCATCAGTCGTATCAGTGGGTCAAGCACATATACATCGATGACCCAATCTCGTCTTTGGATGACAACAACGCCATCGCTATTGCTTGTGATCTTTCAGAACTGATACGCAGAGCCGCTACCCGCAATGGCTATACCAGGGAACACAAGCCGATTAAGACAGTCCTTTCCTCGCACCACGCTTTGTTCTTCAATGTCATGTGCAACGAACTTCGCAGGGCGAGGGAAGACCAAGAGAAGATTAAGAGTAAGCGTTACTTTTTGCACCGATTGGATTCCGAAGATGTATACTCGATACGTGCGACCGAAGATACACCTTACTTTCACCATGTGGCAACGTTAGTTGAGCTTCGCAAGCGAGTGCAAGCCGGGACCCTATATACCTACCATTTCAACGCTCTACGCAGCATTTTGGAAAAGACAGCCAGTTTTCTCGGCCACGAAGATCTCAGAGTCTGTCTTGAAGGATTGCAGGACGAGGCTCTCTATAACCGCGCACTAAATCTACTGAGCCATGGGAAGTATGCCATCTACGAGCCAGTTGAGATGGTCGATGACAATAAAGAACTATTTGGCAGAATTCTCAATGATGTTCTTAGTCGTTTTCCGTTTGCGCTTCCCGAGCTCGACCCGGAAGCCACCCACAGTGAGCCAATTGATGACCAACCAAGATCAGAAACAACTCGGTAAGACTCTCTGGGACATCGCCAACCAATTACGAGGAGCGATGAACGCGGACGACTTTCGCGACTACATGCTCGCGTTCCTATTCCTTCGTTACCTCTCGGACAACTACGAGCAAGCCGCGAAGAAGGAACTCGGACGTGACTACCCCAACTCGAATGTAATCGGCAATGGCGGACGATCCTCCCTTTCTATCTGGTACGAGCAGAACCCCGACGATGTAATTGCGTTCGAGAAGCAGATGCGACTCAAGGCACATTACGTCATTCGCCCCGAGCATCTGTGGACGGGTATCACCCATCTGGCCCGCACCCAGGATAACGGGCTGCTCAGCGTCCTCCAGGCCGGATTCAAGTACATCGAGACTGAATCGTTCCAAAGCACATTCTCCGGATTGTTCTCGGAAATCAACCTCAGCTCCGAAAAGCTTGGTAAAACCTACATGGATCGGAACGCGAAACTTTGCACGATTATCACTAAGATTGCAGAGGGCCTTGCGGAGTTCTCGACCGACAGCGACACCTTGGGTGACGCCTACGAGTATCTGATCGGCCAGTTCGCCGCGGGCTCGGGCAAAAAGGCTGGCGAGTTTTACACCCCGCAGCGGATCTCGAACATTCTTTCTGCCATTGTCACACTCGATAGCCAGGAGCCGAAGACCGGCGAGCGAAAGTATCTCGCCAGCGTGTTGGACTTCGCCTGCGGCTCGGGCTCGCTGCTGCTCAATGTACGCAATCGAATGGGGTTGCACGGAATCGGAAAAATCCACGGACAAGAGAAGAACATCACCACCTACAACTTGGCGCGCATGAATATGCTGTTGCACGGGATGAAGGACACGGAGTTCGACATCTACCACGGTGACACGCTGACGAACGAGTGGCAAATACTCCGTGAGACAAACCCCGCGAAAAAACCATACTTCGATGCCGTGGTTGCTAACCCGCCATTCAGCTACCGCTGGGAGCCGAACGAGGCCTTGGGCGAAGACGTTCGCTTCAAGAATTATGGGTTGGCGCCAAAGTCGGCAGCGGACTTCGCATTCTTGCTACACGGTTTCCACTACCTTAAAGACGACGGTGTGATGGCCATCATCCTACCGCACGGTGTGCTGTTCCGGGGCAGCACCGAGGCGAAAATCCGACGCAAACTGCTCGACGACGGGAATATCGACACCGTAATCGGCCTGCCAGCGTCACTTTTCTACTCAACTGGCATCCCTGTCTGCATCCTCGTCCTGAAGAAGTGCAAGAAGCCCGATGATGTACTGTTCATCAACGCATCCGAGAATTTCGAAAAGGGCAAGCGGCAAAACTACTTGTCCGATGAGCATATTGAAAAGATCATCGAAACCTACAAGCAACGCCCGGCAAACATCGAGCGATACGCTCGGCGCGTGGAGATGAACGAGATTGAAGCTAACGACTACGATTTGAACATCTCCCTCTACGTCAGCACTGCCAAGCTAGAAGTTTCGGTCGACCTGTCAGCCACACACAAGGAACTGGTCGAAATCGATAGACAAATTCAGGCATCAACAACGAAGTACAGTGCGTTCCTCAAGGAACTTGGACTATCCCCATTGACAGCACGCGATTGACCTGAGCCCATTGGCACCCACCAAGAACTGACCAAACGCGTTTGGCTCTCCATCATTTCGGAAACTCTGGTTGCCTTTGTTAGGGTAAAACCTTTTCAACCTGATGCGCGCATCCAAGGTTGAGAATTGCAAGTCCACTGTGGCATCCATTCGGTCGCGATCCGCATGCTATACAGTGACCTATTCCGCCATGGTCTAAATTAAATTAATTTTGCAATTCAGACACTGGTTCACAATCACACCGATCTCTACCTCAGCCACATTGAGCCAGCTGCTATGTTTCAGATGGCAGAACTATTCAGCAGTTCGAACCCAGTCGAAACTCTTTCAATTCAAAGCCACGACGCACTTGAGTACAAATTCAGTTGAATTCGTGAAAGAATCAACTGTGATATTCCCGATACCAATCAACAAACTTTTCTATCCCTTCTTCAAGCGAAACAGAAGGTGAGTATCCGAGGTGATTCGTGGTGAATTCGATGTCCGCAAAAGTTTCCAGCATTTCTCCCCGTGGTCCGGCTTCGTAAATCCTTTCCGCCTCTACACCAAGGTTTTGCTCTAGAAGGGAGACCATTTTTTCCAGGGCTTCGGAGTTACCTGCACCAAGGTTGAACGCCCGAATAGGTGTGGACTGTGAATTCTGGGGTGGTGGATTGTCCAATGCTGCCACTGTGCCTGAAACAATGTCGTCGATGTAGGTGAAGTCACGACGCATGTCTCCAAAATTGAACAGTCTGATAGGCGTGGAATTCATCATAGCATTCGAGAACAGATAGTACGACATGTCGGGTCGACCCCATGGTCCGTATACGGTAAAGTATCGAAGAGCGGACTGCGGCAGGTCGAAGTTATCGGCATATACATGACTGATCAACTCGTCAGCAGCCTTCGTAGCGGCATAGATTGAAACCGGACGATCTACGCGATGATCAACTGAAAACGGTAATTTGTCGTTCTGAGAGTAGATACTGCTTGAACTCGCGAAAACCAGATGTTCGAAATTATCGATTCGGCGACACAATTGAAGAATATTAGCGTGCCCGACAATGTTGCTGTTGATTACTTGCAGAGGAAACTGCTGGGAATAACGAACTCCAGCATTGGCGGCCAAGTGGATCACTTTGGGAAAGGGTCCTTGCGTCCGAAATATGCTCTCCGTATGTTCGTAATTGCTGATATCTGCCTTTTCAAAATTAAAATTGCCAAATTTTTCGAGTTGCGTCAGCCGGGCGTGCTTCAGTCGAACGTTATAGTAGTCGTTTAAGTTATCTAGACCAACAACTTCATCACCACGTTTCAGAAGGGCCATGGATGTCGAAAATCCAATAAAACCTGCGGCTCCGGTTAAAAGAATTTTCATTTTTCAGCGTATATTGAATTAAGTTGAGCAAAGAAGAATACGACTGTTGGATAGTCAATTAAATAAATATACCGGACCATTTAAGAATGGAGAATTGAAATTCAAATTTTTCCGGTAAGGTATTAGTTGCCAGTCGATAGTCGATACCAAATTGGAGTGTTAGTAGAGAGAACGCGGAAATTGTCATTAGGGCATGGATACCTGAAGCTTGAATCCTGCCTGATGCAGGTACTGCTTCTCACGACTCAAATCGGCTTTGGTCAATGGGTGCTGATTCAACCAGTCATTCGGAAAAACCAGATGAATATTTTTCTTTTTCGCCGAGCATCGCACTGACAGGTCGGTGCGGTCGGTTCGTGGTCGATGAAGGAGTACAGCCAGCCTCAGGATGATACACAGTCTTTTCAATGTTTTGACTCGTAAATGTGTTGCTGTTGCGGAGAACTCCACTGGAAAATTACGGCGATGACTACCGACTAATATTGCGAGTGCCGCCTGTTCCGGCTTGGAGAAACCAGCCATGTCTGAGAATTGCAGAAGGTAGGCGCCATGCTGATGATATTTGGCATGCGCAATCGACAATCCAATTTCGTGTAGTGTTGCCGCCCAGCCGAGTAAACTCCTCGCTTCGGTAGAGTTAAAAAACCAATCGCCTTCGATTTGGTCATACATATCGAGTGCGAGTTCCCGTACTCGCATTGCATGCACTTCGTCGATGGACCAATGCATTGCGAGCGATCTCACGGTTCGTTGTCGGGCATCATCGTTTCGTAATCGTCCGAGCAAGTCGTACATCACTCCTTCGCGCAAGGCAAATTCCGAAATCTGCATGAGCTCAATTTCCAACCATTCAAACAGCGCACAGAGTATGGCTAAACCACCGGGCAGTACTTCGCAACGAGTCGGTTCAAAGCCGAGTCTCACCAGCTCGGAAGTATGTTTGAAACGGAGAACTTTCTCTCGAAGTCTGTGTAGCGAGTCGATGTCAATTGTGCCGTCGCTCCATTGCAAATAGCGCAGTGCTTCGCTCACAGCGTTAATGGTGCCAGAGCAACCTAGCACCTTGTCCCATCCGTGATCTCGGAATTGTCGATGAATCGCTCTAATTTCAAGTTGTGCGTCCAGTTCAGCCCGAAGCATTCCTTTCTCGCAGATTCGATTGTCGGGAAATCGAGCGACGGAAAGGCTTACGCAACCTATGTACAGGCTGTCTGCCAGATGAGGATCATACCCTGATCCAACTATGACTTCGGTACTTCCACCCCCAATGTCAATGACCAGACGATTACTTTTGCTTTCTGACAATCCATAACAGACTGACTCATATATCAGTCGAGCTTCTTCTCGACCTGTAATAACATCGATTGAATGCCCGAGCGCCTTCTCAGCCTTTGGCAGGAAATCGACAATATTACGTGCTTTACGAAATGTATTTGTACCAACTGCGCGAATGTTAGATGATGGGATGTCGCGAAGCCTTTGGCCGAATTGTCCGAGACAGTTCAAGGCGCGGGTTTGAGCGTCGGCGGTCAGGTTTGAGTTTTCGTCCAAACCACCTCCAAGTCGAACAATTTCCTTGATTCGATCGACGACAATGAGTCTTTCCTTTTCCAATCTCGCTATAACGAGATGAAAACTGTTTGATCCGAGATCGACAGCCGCGACAGACTCTGGATCGGTCGCGCTGAGACTGGAAATCACAGTTTCGCTCACGCGGTAGCCAGTTTACGTAAAGATGCTGGGCTCATAAACCAGCGCAGAGTTCCAAAAGAGTTGGCAGGATTACCGTCAAATGAGATCATGCATGCGCCGGCCTTTCCGAATTTCACACTTTGAGTGTGACTGCAGGTGAACTGCTGCATCAGCCAGCTCATGTCAGGTTCGTGTCCGACCAGAACTATGGTTCCGGTCTCACTATTGAGCCAACCCTGCAGCGTATGAAAACTACATCCTGGTGTCAGAAGGTCAGATATCTCAAGTTCGGGTCGTTTGATCTGAGGAATCGCGGCCAAAAAAAGTTCGGCAGTCTGCTTGGCGCGGACATATGGACTGGATACGACTCGCTGTACATCTTCGTCAAGGAGTTTGTATAAACCAGCGGCCGACTGTTTCATCCTATTGATGCCATCCTGTGTCAGCGGACGTTGGGAATCCGGTGCTCCATTGCTACTCATATGGAAAACATACCGATCTTCTGCGATCGCGTGTCGTAGTAGTACTAATCGCATAATTTCTCCGGTTTCTTATTCACGAAAATTGGTGATCGGGTAGTTGCAAGCCGACAATTATATATCGACGGAATTAACTGTATTTCAGTACCGAATGCTCCGGTTAATTGTAGTCTGAGATCAAATTGGATGGTGCGCCGAGAAAAGCAATTCCAGCGAAAGAAAGGTTGCGCGGAATTGAAAAAAATGGCGATTTTGGCTGGGGAATATGAATAGATTGTGAGAAGATACGACTTGAATCGTCAAAATTTTTCTTCTTTTACATCAATATGTTACAGAAATAGTACAATTTAGGGTCAATTAAATTGTACAAATTATTACTCCACAATACCGTTTTTTTTGAGTATTCGCACCTTAATTCTTGATTCCATCAATGGGGGAAACATCAAGATTTAGCAACTGTCTTGCTCCATCATGTTTAATCGAAATTTACACTAAACGAATGGCGATGGCATGTCAAGAAAATTAAACAACATAAATTATAACAATTGAAAATTCTGAGGGAAGAATTATTGGATGGAATCAGTTATGGGTTTTCCAGTTTGGCAATTCATCGTTCTGCAATTATCGGAATTGGTGATTCTATCAACAATAAGATACCGAAAACTGTACTTCATACTTAGGTATGTGGCTGGTTTACTTTGCATTAGTGATTAATTGAGAAAACACACAATGCGACATTACAGAAATTCGAAAACCGGTCGTGAAGATAATTACGAATATTTGGGAACGCAGGGGGTTGTCTAGGGTCAAATGACATCATCCTGTCTTTATTCAGTAAAGTTCATCGATGGACCTACGTGCGAATTTCAGCATACCTGACACAGAATAAAAATTCTGTTGCAATCGGGTCGCCGCAAAACGCCTACAGATGCTCCAATTGCAGGAATTCCCGGTATCAACCGAAGCTGCAATCAGAATCGATGCAACAGTACTGTCTATGAAATGTACAAACCGCGAGACTTGTGACAATTGCCTTTTGACAACAAGTTGACACTGGTCGACAGTAAGGGGCGAAAATATCTCACCGTTGCCGAACGCCAGTAATTTCTTCAGACGGCTCGTCGGACGGAATATCCTGAGGTGCAAACTTTCGCCTTGATGCTCGCCTACACAGGATGCAGAATTTCCGAGGCACTCGCAGTCACAGTGTGTGACGTTGATCTCTACCGCTCATTGGTCAATATCCAAAGTCTTAAACGACGCTCGGAAATCTGGCGTGAAGTGCCTATCCCAAGTGAATTTGCAAGAGAACTGGAATTGACTCACCAGTTAAGAAAACAGCAAGTGGGCGCACGCACCCGGGTTGCCCGGCTATGGAATTTTTCACGTTCTACCGCATATCGAAAAATTACCGGTTTGATGGGGGTGGCGAATGTCACTGGTACACAAGCGAGTCCCAAGGGTTTTCGTCATGGTTTTGGCATTGCCGCTGTCAAGGTAGGCGTGCCACTACCGACCATAGCTGCTGTGCTGGGGCATTCCAGCATCACAACAACTGCGATCTACACCACTGCAGTAGGTAAGGAGGCAAGAGATCTGCTACAGAGAATGTGGTAGTGCATTCGGCGCATGACTTGACAACAGCACTGCTTGTTCGAGATTACTTGCCAGGCACTCTGTCGCCACCCGCGCGGCACTTGGCAAGAATCTCGAACTCAAGCACTACTCAGATGACCGAGACACTTAGATTTCGGTACTGCTCAGCGTGTCCACCAGTACCTTTATCCGCGAAACTTCCGGATGTATATACTTCATGGTCGTACGCATGTTCGTGTGTCCAAGCAACTGCTGCAGCTCCTTGTATTTGCCTTCAGCGGCAAGCTCTGTCGCCATGGTATGGCGTAAACGGTGTGCGGAAATATCAACCCCGGTCGCGTAGCCCACTCTTTTGAAAAAGTTCGACACCGTAATTGGTTGAAGTTTTCCCTCGCATTTGTAGCGTGGGTTGAACAAACCAATATCAAACACAAACCGATCTTCGGTATTTTGATTTTCCCCTATCAATTCCAGTGTACGCGCCTTCACATACATCAGATCGTTAACCACCGGGTCCGGTAAGGGGATTTGCCAAGACCGATTTGTCTTGCTGTATTCTGCTCTGAGTTCGATGATCTCATGATCAAACTCTATATCGCGCCACATGAGACCACAAACTTGCGTGCGCCGCATTCCGGTATAGAAGAGTACTCGCACAAGCAACGACCAAAACCAGTTTGGTTTGAATGGACAATCCGCGCATTCGAGATATTTGACAACTTTCCTAATGTTATCCAATGACACTGTTTTCGGTCTCTCAAATGGAACTTGAGCAAAGGGTACGATATAGTCTTTCGGTTCTTTGATATATCCTTTTACTACTGCATATCTCAGGAGTATTCCTATATGCCTCAAATAGCTGTTCCAAGTGCTGGGACTGGTACCTCTTTCCTTTAGCATTTCGCGCCACGCCACGAGACTCTCTCCAGTCACTTGACCAATTTGTTTGATTTTCATCTCCTTTTCAAACAGTTTAGCGATAAACTCATAATTGATTCGGCTCTGATCTGCCAAATCTCTCTCCTCGCCATATTCTTTGGCTATCTTTGATACTTTTTTCATAATTGCATCCTGCATTAAAAAATTAAAATATTGGTGAAACGGCTATTTTGCAACAATTCTGAATTTTTGCAGATTTTGCAATCCTACGGACGTAGCGACCTGCCTGCTCTGATTGATACTACCCCACCCGTGAGCAAGTGAACTGACAGCACTTGAGCTGACCGAACTTACGAGCAGAAACCACGCCAAAGGCAAAGAGAGATAGGAAAACAATGTTTTTGAACTCAGTACAACATCCTCCAGTGTACCAGTTCCGCCAAATTCCACCACAGATGCGTCTGGATACATGTTGTCAATTGTTTTTTTGCCGAGAAAATGGCTAGCACTAAAACGATCTGAAAAGATACTAAGGCAGGTCAAAGAATTGAGTAGGGTGATTTGAACAACAATTCTGGCTGATCATCGAACCACTCAATAGCGGGAAAGATTCAATTGGAAATTTTGATAGATTCTAATCAGTATCAATATCGCCTCATTTCACTAATAAATCTCTAAGGAAACCTTGCATCGACTCTGAACATCCCAGCTTATCAGCTCGATTTCTGTGATGTCTCCTACCGTTACTTCCCATGTTCTGTCGGTCCTCAGCCCTGATACCCGAAGATGAACCAGTCCCTTGCTGCCCATTTCGGCGCGACCGACCCTTGCTGCCACTTGACTCCCCTTATCGTTAACTCGCAACGAGTAAAGATTTCCGTTGTCCATCCAGAGGTTTCCCGTCAATCCAACCAAGTCGCTCTGCTGAATTCCGTCCATCGCCCTGATGGCTACCACCATATTAGACTCGTTGTGTGTTTTCTTTCTCCTTTGTGGAACTTTAATTGCACCCCCTTCTATCGTGTTTACTGCAATGTGTTTGACCGCTTCACGAAGACCTATCATCATTCGCCGTTCTTGCTCCATTAGAGAGATGACTTCCTTAGTGATTTTACTTGTGTCCCCCTGAAGCCTCACGTAACCCATCGTAGTTTGGTTAGTACCGCTGAATATTGTCTCCGTCCAAAGTCCGCTTTCCTTGGCAAGCACTGCTAGGAGCTCTTGTTTTAGCACTGCAGGAATTCGTTCTATCGCGAATATTGCGTCCTGCGGAATCTTACCTTCCTTGTCCGACACAAGCACCGGCATCTGCCTTGGCGCGAAGTCCCGATTAGCGAAGCGACTCGTCACGGCGTTCTTCTTAACCATGATCACCCTGCCATCCTCATCGGTCGGCTCTCGGCAGGCAAACCACGTCGCCACCCCTACATCATAGGTGAAATTAATCTGGTTTGTTTTTCCACCCGCAACTTCAAGCTCGTCTATAACATCTTTTGTAAGCCTGTCAGGCATTTCTGTGAACTTCCGCACCTCATCTGCAATTTTCTCTTCAATCTCATCAAAGTTTAGGTTGGCTTCTTCGATTGGTGAGATTCTGGCTGCTCTATGGTCTCTCCATATTCGGGAGCTCACCTCCTCAAACCACTGACTTTCCCCACGACACATCAGAGCCATACCGCGACTACCGCTTATCTGCCGTATTCGTCTGAGAATTTCTATTGCTTTACCTCGCTGAGTCATTGTAATTGATACTCTTTTCGGCTTTATTTGTGACAAGTTCTCCAGAACACAGCAATGACTGTGGTTTCAAGACGTAGCTGTTTGTACGAATACATTTGAAAACGAGATTTTACTATTTAGCCCTCAACCCCGCGCGGCGGGGACACCATCATTGAAGAAACAGGATCCGAGGAAGTTGGAATGCGAAGGTTGATCTGGAGTATCCTGACGGCGAGGCGCCGGAGCAAGGCCGTATATTCCATGGTGACTCGGAATCCGAATTTTAGTTTGGTCCGCTCCGCCCGTTTGGCCCCTCATTGGTGGCGCCGCCTGCAGGCGGCGACCCCGCTGAAAAGAGTGTTTTACAAGCAATGGCGGAGCCTCCGGCGCACCCGATATGTTGTTGACTGTAACCGGAAGGGATTGTAGCATGAAAAGACGGACGAAGAATATTGCATCGGTGGTGTATCCGCACTGTGCGGGCATTGACATTGCCAAGGACGAGCATGCGGTGGCATTGCCGGCGGACGGGCACGGGGAACAGGAGGTGAGGATGTTCGGCGGATTCACCGGCGATCTGGAGTCGATGGCGTCATGGCTGTCGGAGCACGGCATCGAGCAGGTGGCGCTGGAGTCGACCGGGGTGTATTGGATTGCGGTCTACGAGGTGCTCGATGGTGCCGGATTCGACGTGTGGCTGGTGAACCCGGCGGGTCTGGCACGTCCGGACCGTCGCAAGAGCGATGTGCTGGACTGTCAGTGGATACAGCAGCTGATGAGTCTTGGCATGCTCAAGCGTTCGCACCGGCCCCCGGACCGCATCTGCGAGCTTCGCAGCCATGTGCGCAACCGGCGTCGGGCGGTGGCGGACCGAGCGCGCGGTGTGCAGCACATGCAAAAGGCGCTGCAGCAGATGAATCTGAAGTTGGACACGGTACTCAGTGACATTGCCGGCAAGACCGGCATGGCGATCATTGCGGCGATTGTCGGCGGCGAGCGCGACGGTCGTCGGCTGGCGGGGTTGCGCGACGGTCGTGTCAAGGCGGACGAGGGGACGATTGCGGCGGCGTTGCAGGGCAACTGGCGCGAGGAGCATCTGTTCGCGCTGGAGCAGGCGCTTGACACCTATCATCATCACGAGCGGCAGATCGTGCAGCTCGAGGAGCGCATTGCGCAGCTGGTCAGGCGGTTGAGCGCATATCCGCAGCAACCGGACGACGGTGACGATGAGTTGCGGCGGCTGCCCAAGGCCGGCGGACGGCATTGGAAGTCCGAGATGAATGGGCTGATGGGTGAGATGTTCGGGACCAATCTGATGAAAGTGCCCGGGGTCGGCTTCGAGACGGTGCTCACGCTGTTGTCGGAAGTCGGTCCGGACTTCTCGATGTTTCCGACCGTGCGCCACTTCGGGCAGTGGCTGGGGCTTGCCCCGGGCACCAACATCAGTGGCGGCAAGCGGCTGTCCGGCGGCAAATCGCGCGGCACCCAGGTCACCGGCCAGGCGCTTCGCATGTCGGCGATGACACTGCGCCGAAATTCAAGTCTGCTCGGCGACGCACACCGCAGTCGCTGCCTGAGGATGGACCCGCCCCGGGCGATCAAGGCCACCGCCCATCAGCTGGCCCGGATCCTCTATTCCCTGGTGGTCAACAAAAGTGAATACAGCGAGAAGCCGTTGCACGAGGCCAATCAGAAACGGCAGAACCGGAAGGTCAGAAACCTCATCCGTCAGGCCGAAAGGTTCGGCTTTCATGTGGTCGGACAAGGCGGCGAGGTAATCCAACCGAATCAGGCTGTTTCAAGCTGATTGTTCGGATTGAGATTAGTTTTGTTTCTGAAAAGTTATTCCAACTTAACTGAACACTAATTCCGCTATAACTAGAAAATTGAATTTTATTGGAACTACTACAAACTTATGCCGCTGATTCCATTATTTACCCATCAAGCTGATCACTGAGTAGTAGCTGTTCGATGATTGATGTGTATTACTCGCGATTTCATCATATTTCCCTTGGATGTAATGCTTGACAACTACAAACTGATAAACTCAATAGTCGACCTATTCGACGCTGAAACCGACAGTACATTGAACGGTACATTCAACTATATTATCCTCTCGTTGCCACTACTATAATGGCCGAATATCTTTGCATCCACCATGAGTTTCAGATCATTTCCTTGAGTTACGAAGTTACCACGACTGCACTTGCTAAAGAACTGATTCAACGACCGTCGGTTACTCCAGATGATGCCGGCTGTCAGGCTATCCTAGCCAACCTCTTGGAGAGTACGGGATATCGAGTTGAGCGAATGGACTTTGGATCGGTATCTAATCTATGGGCGAGATTAGGTGACGAGTCCCCTAATTTGGTGTTCGTCGGACATACCGATGTTGTTCCAACGGGCGATGAGTCTGAGTGGATTTTCCCCCCGTTTTCTGCGACGGAATCCGATGGTGTACTTTACGGTCGTGGTGCAGCAGACATGAAAGGTAGTATTGCTGCTATGGTGACTGCTTGTCAAAGATTTCATTCCCGCAACAAATCGTTTACTGGATCGATGTCTTTTTTAATTACAAGTGACGAAGAGGGAATTGCAGTAGACGGAACTCGCCGTGTTCTAGAGAAACTACGCGCGAGGTCTGAGACGATAGACTATTGTCTTGTTGGAGAGCCCACATCGGTTTCAGTATTGGGAGACACAATCAAAGTCGGACGTCGTGGCTCTCTTTGTTGCGATATTGTTGTCAAGGGTAAGCAAGGGCATGTCGCTTATCCCCATCTCGCAGACAATCCCATTCACCGTACAGGTAAATTGATTGACCAGCTTGCTGAAATGACTTGGCGGGATGGAGGGCTAAATTTTCCAAATACTACTTTGCAAATCTCCAATATTAAAGCTGGAGTTGGTGCCGGAAATGTGATTCCAGGTCGATTGGAACTGTCGATGAATTTTCGATATTCTCCAGCTACCAAATTTACGACCCTAATTGACGATGTGGAATCTCTTTGTAAAAGTTTGAATTTGGACTATGAGACAATCTGGGATCATTCAGCCGATTCTTACTATACAAGCGAAACATACTTTGCCAATTTAGTTACCGATGCCGTGAGCCAGATATTGAATCGCAATCCAAAGTTATCCACGGATGGTGGAACATCTGACGGACGATTTGTCGCCAGTACAGGCGCCCAAGTAATTGAGTTAGGACCTTTGAATTCGACAATCCACCAAGTCAATGAGTGTGTCGAAACGTCAGATTTAGATTTGCTTTCACAGGTCTACGAGCAAATACTGGAATCGGTGCTAATTGGGAAGTCATCATGGGATTGAATGAATCGAATCAGGCGACTATCGTTGAACTCGGGCATAAGTCGTACACGCCGAATTACAAACCTCGAGACATCGTATTTCATTCTGGAGTCGGCAGTTATCTCCAAGATTTGGATGGAAACGAATACCTTGATCTGGGCTCAGGTATCGGTGTCAATTGTCTAGGTCATCGACATCCTGAAATTGTCGAAGCATTGAATGAACAGGCATCGCGAATCTGGCATACCAGCAACATTTATTTCACCGAGCCGCCCGTTCGGCTCGCCTCTGAGATAATCGACAGGACATTTGCAGAAAAGATTTTCTTCTGCAATTCAGGCGCAGAAGCCAATGAAGCGGCAATAAAGGTAGCGCGCAAGCATGCATACGAGAATTATGCTTTAGACAAGCGAGTTATTGTCACTTTTGACG
This sequence comes from Arenicellales bacterium, assembly GCA_963666625.1. Classification (GTDB taxonomy): domain Bacteria; phylum Pseudomonadota; class Gammaproteobacteria; order Arenicellales; family JAJDZL01; genus JAJDZL01. Next base: position 292,584 of record OY762925.1, on the reverse strand, counting down.
GTTCATTTCACGGTCGAACAATCGGGTCCGTTACAGCGACCGCTCAACCAAAATATCATGAGGGATTCGGTCCATTACCCGGTGGGTTTAGATATTGTCCTTTCAATGATTTAGATAGTTTCAAGAAAGCGTTTAAGGAAGATGTATGTGCAGTTTTACTTGAACCGATCCAGGGCGAAGGAGGAATTCGTCCGTTTTCTGAGGAATTTTTAGTTCAAGTTCGAAAACTATGTGACGAGAATGAGTCGTTGCTGATATTGGATGAAATTCAATGTGGTATGGGACGAACGGGAAAACTCTTTGCCTATGAGTGGGCACAACATGTTGTGCCTGATATTGTTACTATTGCCAAGGCGCTTGGAGGTGGGCTTCCAATCGGGGCGACTTTACTCGGTAGCAAGCTCCGAAACACGTTAAGTCTCGGGAGTCATGGATCAACTTTTGGGGGGAATCCCGTATGTTGTGCCGTGGCCAATGTCGTATTCAGAAAACTAAGCAGTACAAATTTTCTGTCGGAGATCAGAACCAAAGGTGAGTATCTGCTAGCTCAGTTGACTCAATTGAATGAACGTATAAGGTTTTTTGAGGAAATTCGCGGTAAGGGATTGATGATTGGTATGCAAATTCACAAACAATATGGAGATATCGCTGCTAAAGTCGTGCAAAGCTGCTTGGAGGAAGGACTTCTGATTCTCCAATCAGGATCCAATGTCATTCGGCTGTTGCCCGCTTTGACGATCAGTGAAAATGAAATCTGTCGAGGCGTAGATTTACTTGGTAAGGCACTGAAGAAACACGTAGGAAAGGAGTCGACCCATAGTTCCTAGTCTCGTGAAAGAGATAATTCGCAGCGTTGTAGATCCGCGGTTTACAACTAATCTAGCGCAGGAAATAACTTGAAATTTCCTGTTGGTCAGTTCTTCACCAAGTTCAGCCGGAGAGGGCTTTAGAAAATACCTAGATCAATTGCCCGACGTGGGAGTGACAAATTGTGCCACCGAACTTGCACTTTCACGCAGTTGAGGGTTGGACTGCGTCAAGTGCACGACAATCTTCAGATTGCCACCCAATTGAGATTTCTTGGCCATATTCCAAGTTTACGTGACCGTGTGAATTAGGAATTTTGACAACGAAGTCACTCTGACCGCAAAGACTGACGCGAGTCCGCACATGATCACCCAGGTAAATCACTTCTTCAACCTTGGCTGGGACGACATTTGCACACGTTCCCGGTTCTGGTTGGACAGTAACCCGCTCTGGTCTTAAAGATAGCGTAGTACGTGAGTTTTTACCTTCAATATTAACAACCTTTGCCTGAACTGTGTTTCCGTCAGAAACCTCAACATCGCATATACCGTTGGAAATTTGTTTCACAGTTCCAAAGAGAACGTTGTTTTCGCCGATGAACTGAGCGACAAACGCATTTTCCGGTTCTTCATAGAGATCATCAGGTGGAGCCAATTGCTGAATTATTCCATCATTGAAAACTGCAATTCGATTCGACATGGTTAATGCTTCACCTTGATCGTGAGTGACGTAAATGACCGTAACGTCCAAATTCTCGTGAATATGCTTAATTTCGTATTGCATCTGCTCACGAAGTTGTTTATCAAGTGCACCCAACGGTTCGTCCATCAAAACCAATTTCGGCTCGAAGACTAGTGCCCGCGCCACCGCAACTCTTTGTTGCTGACCACCGGAAAGCTGTCCCGGTAGTCTTGCGCCAAACTCACCCAATTGAACCATATTCAGAGCTTTGTTGACACGGTCGTCAATTTCTGACGCGGCCAATTTTCTGACACGAAGCGGAAAAGCTAAGTTCTCACTCACCGTCATATGTGGGAAGAGGGCATAATTCTGGAAAACCATCCCGATGTCGCGTTTATGAGGAGATACGTGATTAATTGGATTTCCATCAAGAATAATCTCACCATGCGTTGCAGTTTCAAACCCGGCAAGCATCATCAGGCATGTCGTTTTACCGGAACCCGAAGGACCTAATAATGTAACAAACTCCCCCTGCGCTACGGAAAGATTCAAGTTCTTGACGACCAGTGTTTCGCCATCATAACTCTTTTGTACGTCAACAAACTGAACATATGATTCATTTTCATTCATAACAGACACCTATGCAGTCTTACTCCTAATCCCGAATAGTATAGATTATTAGAAGCAATTTTAGATAGTGAAAAAGCTGAAAATGTCTTGTGAACCTTCCCAGAGCATAGTGATTGCGACAATCAATATGATAATAATCCCCACATACGCGAGCCATCGATACTTTTGGAGCAAATTAGCGATATATGTTGCCGCAACAAGCATGAGTACGACCGAGAGTACAAGACCAAAAATTAGTATTACCAGATGATCTCTGGCAATTCCAGCGACTGCTAAAACGTTATCCAATGACATGGATACATCAGCCGCAAGAATCTGAAAGAGTGCTTGTTTGAAGCTGAGTGATTTGGTTGGACCATCTAGCTTTGTCGAAGTATCTGTAACGTTGTGACGATTCATATCAACATATAGCCGCCAACAAACCCATAGTAGAAGTAGGCCACCGATTACCAACAACCCAGGAATCTTTAGTAGTTGAACGGTGACTGCGGCGAATAGGATTCGCAACAGGACAGCCAAACCAACTCCAACAGCGATTACTCTTGCCCGTTGTTCTTTAGGCAATCCCGCTGCAACCAGCCCAACCGCGATAGCGTTGTCTCCAGCGAACAAAATGTCCACCAGTACAACTTGAAAAAATACGCTTAATTCAGACATGTGGTGATGTCCAATCTCAACTGGTTAACGCCTAACGTAAATTGAAGTGCATCAGTATAGTTGACTGACTAAGATTACAACGGAGCAATTGGCTAGAAACCTTGATCGACGTGTTGTCGACTTGGTGCTGAATTTGTTGCAATTTGATAGCGCATTATTCGGTGGTTTCAATGAGATCATAAGATTAACTTCACAGATGGCTAGAGTGAAAAGCGAAGCAAAAATCGAATATTAACGAACAAGGTACCTGTTTACCCATCCTGATTGGGCGGACAGGCAGTCACAAACAGTCGACAAATTGATTGGTTTCAAGCCAATGAGGATCGCTGAAAACCAGACTTGCCGATTCTGACAGGCGGGAATTCACACACTATTGACGACCGAGCCGTCCGGTTCAGTCTGAGGGTTGTGAGCTTTTTGCACGGTAACTTCCCGAAATTTCTCCTCGTCCCCGTCGATTGGATGAGAACTAAAGGTGTGCCCGGTGGCAAAAATGGCTGATCCGAACCATCTATGGCACCGGTCCTCTGCCTGCATGCGTTTGTCTGATGTTGACCGGCTATGCACCAAAACAGTATTCAGCCAGATGCTAACTCAGAAAGAAGAAATGCTCTAAAAGACGCAATCCGCCAAAGACCACTATGATGGTTCCAGCCATCCGCACCGTCAACCTGTAGCCCAAATTATCCTCGATTCGACCAAATTTGACATTCATGCGCTCTTCTAGTTTAGCCAGCTTGACATTCATGCGCTCTTCCAATTGAGCCATTCTGGCATCCTGCTGAGCCAGCCTAGCATCCAGTCGCTCTTCCATGTGCAACATGTCCTTGCGGATCGATTCCTCAAGATGCGTCAGATCATCCTTGCTCGCCAAACCCTGCAGCATGTTGCTCGCAAAGGCCCCGACCAAAGCATCAGATTGCGTTTCGTCAAATCCCGCAGCGCGAAGACGTTTCGCAGCTTCCAATGTGTCAAACGCTACCGCATGCATCAATGTATTCCTTTGGGCCGACTTTATGAACTCAGGTTAAAATCTCAATCCCAATTGTACAGGTGATCGATTTCAGATTTCACAAATATTTAACAGAAAACCGAAATCAAAAATCAAAATGGCTGAGAAGAATTCCACCGGCTTTGACACAACACTTATACATTGCCCAGTAGTTCCATATACATTCTCCGTCCTCTGACAATTTGTGGAATGGCCAAACTGAGCTTTCACCAAATTTCACACACGATTTAATATTCGTAGGCAGAATCATCTGTCAACTATGGGAAAATTCGGAAAAATAGACTCAAGCAATGTCGTCGTATGCTCTTGACGGATCACTGAGGTTGCTGACGTAAACACCTCTCCTACATCCATTCGCTTCTGAATCCCTAGTGCTGAAATATTCAACGCGGAATTTATATACTCATTGTCCGAATGTCTGTATGAAACTCATTTGAATTCTGACTGCGTCCTGCGATTGTCCCTGTCGATGTATTGGCACTTGTGGAACATTCGACTTTTATTTATTGGATTAACCTTGACCAACTCGCTATTGTAGGTGAGATTCTGTATCGAGCCCCGCCAGACTGTTTTAAGAATTTCACGATTCGGTTCAGACTCTACTCCGACATTGGTGCCGATATTTTTTAGTGTCACATTTGGCTGAATTCATCATGCCTTTCGAATTTAAATTTTCAGCTAGCGGAAACTGAAACTGATTGGGTACTATTCTCGACTCCCGATGTTGGTTGTTACTGAGTGTAATGAGGGTTTACGTGAACTGGTTTTTTCACCTCATGAACTGGGAAATTCTTGATGTGTCCTATCATCATTGTCGTAGTTTTAATCATATCTATTTGAATTAATACCATTATTGCTACTATATACCATTTAATTCCGTGGTCTACCGCGTGAACTGCGGGTTCACGCACACCGTAGTCTACTGAATGAACTACGGATTCGCACACACCGTAGTCTAAAGGGTGAACTACTGTCGAAAGAATTTTTCTATCGGCATGTCTTGGTGCTGATTCCTGTTCAGATCGCGTATGAGTGGATAAGTTCGGATGGCCAAAGGAATTTGAACTTTGCGAGTGCGTGAACAATACCCCGACGAATGGTTGTTTCCGGCGGTGCTGTATCATGGCAGGAAGCTGAACTTCACGCACCCGTTGGAACATGACGACACGGGCTTAGGTACTCCGGACGCGGTGGTGCAGATGATCAATGATCATGCATTGCGGATCCGGTTCAAATGTCGATTGTTGAACTTGCGCGACCAATCGGTTCAGCAGGATGTACGTGGACTGCGGATAGAGCCGTTAATTTACATCTTGGCGCGAATTTGGAATTTGAAAGAATCCGATGTCGAGCATGTGATGGGTATTGATCCGGGACACGGGCGTATTTCGCGCATCAATGTGATGGGCCCGGTGATGGAATACATCATGTCGATGAAATCCGAATATAATTGGGAGCGGTTCATTGAAATCGAAGCACGGGTGATTCCTAGCGAGGAGGACAGGATTATGGCGACACTGATGACACTGGAACAGGCACAGCGGGACAGAGGTCGGCAGGAGGGCTTGCAGGAGGGCTTGGAAAAAGGCTTGGAGGAAGGCGAAGCCAAAAAACAGTCGGAGATTGCCGGGAACATGATTCGTGCGGGTGTCGATGATCAGGATGTTGTGAATTACACCGGGATTTCCGTTGAGTCGGTTGCGGACCTGAAGAGCAGGCTGAATGGAGGCTGATTGCGTGCGGGCAATTGTGCGCTGACCGAAGGTGAATGTTTTGCAATATGCAAACGGTACGGTGCTGAAGTCTGCAAAGAATCCTATTTCACTTCGAGTCCTGATAAAAGTCAGTTAGAAGTGTGAAGTTATTCCTGCATTGATATAACAGGCAAATTCCTAACGAGTAGTACAGGATTGTGGCAACTCTGATGACATTGGAACAGGCACAGCGGGACAGAGGTTTTCAGGAGGCTTATCAGGAGGCTTATCAGGAAGTTTTTCAGGAAGCTTTCCGGAAAGCCTTCCAGGAAGGATTCCGTGAAGGTGAAGCTAAAAAACAGTCGGAGATTGCCGGGAACATGATTCGTGCGGGTGTCGATGATCAGGATGTTGTGAATTACACCGGGATTTCCGTTGAATCGGTTGCGGACCTGAAGCGCAGGCTGAATGAAGGTTGATTGCGTGCGGGCGATTGTGAGTTAACCAAAGGCGGAAGTTTTGCAGTTTGCAAACGGCACGGGACTGACATCTGCAAAGAATCCTTTTTTCGCTTCGACTCTGATGAAAGTCGGCTAGAAGGGTGAAGCTATTCTGGACTTGGTAAAAACAGGTAAATACAACTCGCTATGAAATGCGAACCCCTCTGAAGTTCGTGTACAAATCCGCCTGAACCCTAGTGTGATGGAGATGCTCGACCAGTCGAACTTGGAACAGGAATCACATCTATCAACAATTCCAAATACTCGTCTTTGAATCAGAACGGATGAGTAGTTGCATGCTGGTTTTTTCATTGTTATTCCGACGGAATAATGATGAAAAGCTGTGCAAAATGTAAAATATTTGGACTCCCCCTGATTGCATCAAATTTATTTGGTTCTGGCTTTGTCAGGTTAGGTAAAATACCTCTTACTCAGCAGTAGCTGTATGTGCGGTCTAAGGAACCTGGACCGAACCGAGTTGGTGCGAAAAAATTAAATGAATGTCGCACCGAATCGTTGAATTTGAGTCATGCTCAGTCAGCAGGACTCTAAAGGTTCATCGCGTTAATTTGATGATCAGCTTGCCGGCGCGTATAAGTTCAGGGCTAAAGCGATACTTCTTGCTATCCCTTCGGTTCCCTTTCAAGCGCCAAACGAGGTAATTGCAATGGACGGTAAAGGGTTTAAAACAAAAGCAGTCAGGGCAGGCCAGTCCAGAACCGAAGAGAACGAGCATAACGATCCGATCTTCGCGACATCAAGTTTTGTATTCCAGGACTCAGCTCAAGCCGCCAGTCGGTTTGCCGAGACTGAACCGGGTAACATCTACTCCAGGTTCACCAATCCAACCACTCGTGCGTTTGAGAATCGATTGGCGATATTGGAGAATGCCGAATTCTGTAGCGGAACCGCATCTGGAATGGCTGCCATCCTCGCGGTATGTATGACTGTTCTGAAAGCGGGTGATCACATTCTTGCTGGGCGCGGCTTGTTTGGCTCAACGACAAATCTTTTTTGCAATATTCTCAGCAGGTTTGATATCGAAACGACATTCATCTCACCGGCCGATGTTCGAGATTGGCGAGGGAAGTTGCGCGAAAACACCAAGTTGATATTCGTGGAGTCCCCCTCAAATCCACTTTGTGAAATTGTCGATATAGCCGAATTGGCAATTCTCTCACGCGAAAAGGACGACTGCATTCTGGTGGTCGACAATGCCGCATGCACCCCCGTATTGCAACAACCATTGGAACTGGGTGCCGATGTCGTCGTGCACTCCGCTACCAAATTTATCGATGGTCAGGGCAGGGGTGTTGGGGGTGCTGTAGTCACTAACCATCCCGATATTGCAAATGGGATTGTTGGATTTTTACGTACCGCGGGACCATGTATGAGCCCCTTTAACGCTTGGATATTTCTCAAGGGACTGGAAACTCTTGCAATTAGAATGTCCGAGTCTTGTTCCAACGCGTCGAAAGTCGCTAACTGGCTGAATGATCATCCAAATGTAACGAGGGTACACTATCCGGGACTCAGGAGTCATCCTGGTCATGAACTGGCAAAAAAACAACAAAGTGACTTCGGTGCAATCCTGTCATTTGAGGTCGCGGGTGGCCAACCTGCTGCTTGGAAAGTAATCGACTCCTTGCAAATTTTCTCGATTTCGGGAAATCTGGGTGATGCCAAAAGCATAGTTAGCCACTCAGCATCAACGACGCACGCGAGAATCAAACCGGAAGACCGAGAACGAGCTGGAATAACTGATGGCCTGATTCGATTATCAATCGGACTTGAGGATGCGGAAGACCTGATCACTGATTTGCGATCAAGTCTCGGCTAATCAGAAATGTCACGATCATCGTTCAGTTTTGTCTCGTCATGACGCAAACCAAATATCCAACGATCTGTCGTGATATCTTCAAGGTAGTGGAAAGGTCTATGGTACATTCCTTTAAATCCCGGGCCTGGCATCAGAATTACATCACCGGGCAAATTAACAATTTCCATAGAGTCGTTTTTAATTCTGTCTTTGCTGATGTGAAATCGCCCGTATCCTGAGAGTACAAACAAACAGATCAAATGTCGATAATCAGTTCGGTCTCGATGTGGTGTGATGCCAATACAACCAGGCACATATTTTTGTATGATCCAGTCATTGAAGATAACTTCGGCGTCAAAAGATTCAATTCCTGAGATGCAGTCATTGAACAGTGTCTGAAAGTGGCTCACGAGTTCGCCAAAAGCACCGCTCATATATAGTTGATTTTGCAAATACATCTCTTGCTTGACTTCATTCTCACCGGTTCCCATTGAATTGTTGATGTAGCGTAGCGGGTAGCTCTGAGCCTCTTCAAGAAGTTCCTGTCGGAAATCATCGGTCAGAATGGGAACCGATACAGCGCGAATTTGGTGAAGCATTCGAATCGCTCCAGCCAAATGTTCTGCAGAAATATGAAAGGTTGACATGCTCATTCAATGAATAGGCTGGCAGCGGAAGTGTTTCACACGCAGTCGGGCCAAACAATATATTTGTGATATATTGATTTTACTTTGTTGAATAACATACAGTAGAATTTATAAAATTTCCAAAACAACAGCAAATAATTTCAATCCAATAGATTGAGCTTGACAGTCACGAGTGCGAGAGGAGAGATAGCGTTTTATGAGTACTATGAGTGACTTGGGCTCACGCCTTGCTGCGATAAAAGGCGCGGAAGTAATCAAAAGCTTCTGTTACACCTGTCCTTGGCAATGTCCGACCGAAGTGTTCGTACGCGACGGGAAAATTGTCTATCACAAAGGTAATCCCGAATCGCCAAACAACATTGGCTCGAGATGCGCCAAGGGTATGGCCAGCTGGTATGTGACCCGAGACCCTGATCGTCTGAAGTATCCGATGCTTCGGACCAACCCCAAGGGAGAACCCGGAAAGTTCCAGAGAATCTCTTGGGATGAAGCTTATTCCTTTATTGCAGACAAGCTTCGCTCGATCGCTGACCGATATGGTCCGGAAGCGGTTGCATTGACTTGCCATCATGACCCCAACACCCAGTTTTACCGGCATCTGTTGGGCGAATTGTATGGGTCACCGAATCTGTATGCGCATACATCAGGATGCGAACAGGATCGAAGATCAGCATGTCTGACATTGTTCGGACATGTATTTCCTATGCACGATTTCGCCAATTCGAAGTATGTCATGCTCTGGGGTATGAATAATCTGGGTGCCAATCAAGGGCTGTGGGAAAGTCGAGCGTTGATTGACGCCAAGAAAAGTGGGTGCAAACTGGTGGTGGTTGATCCGAATTTCACCGAAACTGCCCAAAAGGCCGATGAGTGGATTCCGGTCAATCCCGGGACAGATGGTGCACTGGCTCTGGCAATGTGTCACAGCATTGTCAGTAATCGACTGTACGACCAGGATTTCACCAACAACTACTGCAACGGATTCGATGGATTTCGAGATCACCTTCAAAACAAGGGATATACCGCAGAATGGGCAGAACCGATCTGTGGAATCAGCAAGGAGACAATCGAACGCTTGGCGAGAGAGTTTGCGACGACTAAACCGGCAATGTCGGCAATATTTAAGGGTTCGGGCTACTACACAAACGGTGCGGACGCTGGAAGGGCATGTTATGTCTTGAACGCTATTTGCGGTGAAGTCGATAAGCCAGGAAATCTGCATCTTAAGGATTGGGCGCCTTTGGGATTGCCGGTGGTCATACCGGATGAAGCCAAAACCGCGCCTTCCAAAGGACCGTTGCATGCAGAGATGGGATATCCCTTGGCTCCGGATCTTCCCAATTCAAAGTTGCCTGATGCGGTCATAGATGGCAATCCGTATCCGGTGAAAGGTTTGTTTGTTCATGCAACCAACCCGGTGATGAGCGATCCGAACCGCGACCGAGTTCTTGAGATGTTCAAGCATCTGGAGCTCGCAGTTGCGTGCGAACTGTATATGAGTGAAACTGCTTTGGAGTGTGATATTGTCCTGCCTGAAACCTCATTCTACGAGCAGGCTGAAATTCGTCAGGGTATGTGGTTGGGTCCACAGGTCGTCTTGTGTCAGCCAGTCGTCTCGCCCGTCGGAGAATCTCAGGCACCATACGATATTGTCAAAGGCATCGCCGGAAAGATGGGTTGGGGAGAGTATTTTTCATACGAAGCCTGGGAAGACTGGGGCGAAGTGATGATGTCGAATGTACCGATGTCCCTGGATGAGTTGAAGAGCAAGGGATTTTGGGCAGGAGAAATTCGTTACAACCGGGTTCCAGAGGGACTTCCAACTCCATCTGGAAAAATTGAGATCCATTCCAGTGCCTACGAGGATGCCGGGTTCAATGGATATCCCGAGTATACGGAACGTACTGTAATTCCGGATGAAGAGTTTCCGCTGCAGCTAACCCATTCAAAACTGAGCATGCATTGCAATATCGTAACTCAGAATAATCCGTATCTGATGGAAGTATGTGGAGAAAATTGGGTGGAGATCAATAGCAAGGATGCCGCACTTTATGGAATCCAGGACGACACCTTGGTCATACTTGAGTCACCGAAAGACAAGATTGAAATCAAAGCGAAAGTTGTTGAGGGACTTGTGCCGGGCTGTGTCAGTGTTCGACATGGTCACGGATTCGGGCATTGGGCGATGGGATCGACTGCCAAAGGTCATGGAGCCCATTCAAACAATCTGATGGACACTCATACGAACCCGATAACCGGAGCGAACTGCTATAACGAGTGCAAAGTTCGCATTCGGGCGGCTTAGAACGGGAGGATATCAGAATGCAACACGGATTTTATTTTGATCACAACAGATGTGTGAAGTGTCACGCTTGTGAGATAGCGTGCAAGTCATGGAACGAGATTGATGTCGGTCCGCGCTGGCGAGAAGTCGTCAAGATCGAATCAGGGGTATTTCCAAATGTCACGGCAATGAATGTTTCGATGGCATGCATGCACTGTGGCGATGCCCCTTGCCAGAACGCATGCCCGGTAGGCGCAATTTCAAAGAGTGCTGAAAATGGCATAGTGACGGTTGATCAGAATACGTGTATTGGATGCGGGTTCTGTACGTTTGCCTGCCCGTTCAATGCTCCTCAGTTGAGTGCAACCGCTGGCAAAATGGAAAAATGCAATTTCTGTCAGACACCAGGTCGAGAGAGACCACTGGATATGCCGCGTGCCTGTGAGGAAATCTGCCCGACTAATGCCATATCTTCCGGACCGATGACAAAACTGGCAACCGAAAATCGTGCGACTGCAGCAAAGCGTCTCGCTGCACAGGGATTTCCGGGAATGGTGACGGATGCTGCGGCAAGATTCGGACCAGGAGCCTGATAATTGCAAATCTGGGTATAAAATCGAAACTAAGGAGGTGATATTCCATGGCTGAAATAATCGGTAAGGCAATCCCCCCGCAAAGAAAACGGGTGATTGATGCCTTGCATCTGCGTGAGCCTGATTTGGTTCCAGTCGGGTTGTGGGGTACGATCGAGGGATACCAGAACCTGCGTAAAGGGATCGGAATGGACTACAAGGCTGATCCGAAAGATTACCGGACCGGTTCAACCACTTGGACAACTGACGTTAGTTTTGAACTCGACCTGGCATATGAATTGGAAGTCGATTTCATGCGAATTTCGATAGGAACACCTGGTGGATCGCCGGGCTTCCGAGAAATTGCTTTCGACGAGATTCCTTTCGATATGGGAATTCCACCACCGGATGTGGACATCAATGTAGATGAATGGGGTGTCATTCGCAAATGGACTCCACATGAGCAGGGTGGCTACTATGAAATGATCGGATATCCGCTCTTTCATGCAACCAGCGCACCGCTTGAGGAGGGGTTGAGGATTCTTGACGAGTTTCCCTGGCCGGACCCATGGGATGATTCGTGTCTGGAGGATGCACCCATTCCTGGTATGACACTGCGGGAATACTGCAAATTCATTCATGAGGAGACGCCATTTGCATTGATGGGTCAGGGAGGTCGCGGCGGAATTTTCGAACAGGCGAAATATATGGTCGGCTATGCGAAAATTTTTTCGGACTTTATCGAATCTCCGGATTTCCTGGAAGCTATGCTGACACGTCTGACCGATATAGAAATTGATTTCAACAAGGCGATTATCGACGAATGTGGCGAGTACCTTGACTGGATGCGGATGAGTCCGGAAGATCTGGCCAGTGAGAAGACTGCATTTCTCTCGCTCCGGATGTTCGACCGTCAGGTCAAGCCTCACTATATTCGAGCGTTTCGAGAAATCAAGGATTACTACCTGAAGAAAAATCCATTGGGTAAGATCCAGTTTCACAGTTGCGGAGCGATTCCGGAACCATTCATGCGCGGATTGATCGAGTCGGGTGTTGATGGCTATGACAGTCTGCCACCGAAAGTAGCGCGTCACTCCAATCCAGCGGCCAAAAAGAGACAGCTCGGTAAGGAAATGTTCTTTTATGGTGGAATTGATGTGCAGGAAACTCTGCCGTGGGGAAGTGTCGAGGATGTTCGCAACGAAGTAAGACAGAGAATTTGGGAGATGGGCCACGGCGGCGGTTTTCTACTTAGTTCGTCGCATCGGCTGGAACATGATGTACCCACTCAGAACGTGCTGGCGATGATTGACGAAGCACGGAACTATGGTGTATATCCATTGCCAACCGATCCGCCGCCGGGTGCGGATACCGGCGAGGGTTATGAGCCATGGTCCGGCGAACGCAAGCGTCGACGACGTCCTGACCGCAAAGCCGCGTAAGTACTTTTTTTTATTTGATTCGTAGATTATTGATATGGCTCTGTTTATCGAGACTGAAAAAGAATGGGATCTTGAAGATCTTCAATACGATTATGAAGATTCACTGGAAACGGACAGATGGTCGGACGCGCCGCTGGAGATCAAGGAATTGTTCCATGAAATTGAGTGGAACATCATTGACGGGGAGCATGAAGATACACCTGACCTGATTCATCCGGCGCTGGACTCAGATGTTTCTCCGAGAACTCTGGTTGCCGGTCCGATGGCGACTGGCATTGCGGAGGTCGGGCGTCGATTCAAGATGGATGAATATTTTCTTCCCGAAGTAATGATGTCAGCAAAATGCATGCACGCTGCGCTTGGAATTCTCAAGCCGCTGATCATTGCTGAGAAATCAGAAGACATCGGAACTGTCGTGGTTGGCACTGTTCAAGGCGACCTGCACGACATCGGTAAGAAGATTGTCGCGATGATGCTTGAGGCAGCTGGATTTACCGTGATTGATCTCGGCGTCACAGTTCCACCAGAAGACTTCATCGCTGCGATTCGCGAGCACAACCCTCAGATTGTTGGATTTTCTGCGCTTCTCACAACAACAATGAATATGCAGTGGGAAACCATCAAGCAGATCTCAAGCGAAGGGCTTCGCTCTGATGTAAAAGTGTTTGTCGGCGGGGCTCCAATCAGCCAGGCTTGGTGCGACAAGATCGGTGCGGACGCTTATGGGGTCGATGCTTTGGTTGCGGTTGAAAAGGCTAAAGCCTGTGTTCAAGAATATCAGGATATCAAGGGCGGAGATCCTGCTTTGCACGCCGCTATGCTTGCAATGGATGCACAGCGTACAGCGGAGCAGGCAGCGAAAGCGGCTTTAGCAGGCTGAGTCGACTTGGCATTCAGTTGTCATCGGTACCGGGTCCAGCTTATGGATTTGATCTGATAGATGGATAAAGCTGCCCGTGAACTCCGGCGTCGAAGAAGGCGCATGTTTCTGCCACTGGTTGCAGGAATAGTGATATTCACACTGAAGTTGTCCGGTCAGTTCGGAGTTGGTTCCGGATATGGTCTGTTGCTGGTTTCGGTATGCCTAATCATTGCTGGAACCGTCGCAACGGCATTGCTCATATTCACACGTAAATTCTCCACAGAGTCTTTGACAGGAGCCCTCCGGTGGTTGTTCTGGGCAGGCGGTTGGCTATATGTGATTGCAGTTTTCGATCTTTCCGGATATTACGTCGCGGAAGGGTTGGCTGGCAACATTGAACTAAGGTGGATGCTGTTCGGGCCTTTGGCATTGACGACACTGGTTCTGTTTGATATCGGAATGTATCACATCCTTGTTCAGAAAAACCGTCCGAGTTGGACTCGTTATCGACAACACATTACCAGAGAGCAGTTGGAACCGGAACGTGCACGGAAGACATTTCTGATGGATGTAGTCCTTCATGCAAGCCTACATTCAGTCAGTGGATTTCGCTGGCTCAAACATACTCTGATTTACTGGGGATTTGCTTTGCTGTTTGGGGTCGAGATCATCGCTGTCTTCGTTCGCGAGGGTATACCTGCATTTGGATTGACCGATATTTGGGAAATTTCGGGTCATCCGGTGCGATTGGCATTTGACTTTGCCTTTGATTTCTTTGGATTCATGGTATTGGCGGGCTGTGTAATGTCGTTCATTTGGCGCGTCAAGGCCAGCGGAACAGAAGAGCAGAAGTTCGCCGATACACCATCGGTTGTCTTTCTTTTCTTTGTTATATTGAGTGGGTTTGTGGTTGAGGCAGCACGGTTCGCGACCGATGGTACGTTTGATGGCAGTGGTTATTCATTTGTCGGATTTGCACTGATGTCGATTATGGGTGAAAATGCGCATTTGCTGGTTGGTATCTATACACCGATGTGGTATTTTCACGTTTTCGGATCGCTGGCTTTCATCGTCTATGTGCCGGCGTTCAGACTGATACACTCGTGTGCGACTCCAATAGGAAGGATGATCACTTCGCAGAAAAAAATACTGTCCAGCAAGCGAATGCATTCAATCGGAGGGCTGGTGACGCGCTCCGGAGGTAAGTTAAAATCAGAATTTGAGATGGATTGACAGATGAGCAAAATCATTGCAATTTACGGAAAAACATGCTGTCTAAAGTCGGATGTTGCTCGGGCAATATCTCGTCTGACAGGCTACAAACTCGCAAGTCGAGGCGAAGCCGTAACGACTCAGGCACTCTTGAAGAAACTACCGAGCGGTAACGAAGTCGATGCGACTTTTCACAATCAGCATGACGAGAATACGCGGTCTATGCTTTCGTGGCCAGACCCTGTACTGATATTGGAAAGCCGATTCATTGACGCGGTTCTCAATAAAGATGAAGATGTCTTTTTTGTTCACATGACCTCAAGTGAGGAAGTGAGAAACGAGCGATGGGTACATCGTCGGGAAGAAGGCGGTGGCCGGACGCGTCAGATCGGCGAAGGTGTATCACAGCGTGATATCGACGATGAGAATTTACGAACACAACTATATCCGGATGCGGTTGAAGTCAATCCGAATATGAGCATTGATACGACCGAAGGAGATGCTTACAGCTATGCGGTCCAGATTTGGTCCATGTTCACAGGTGAGGATCTACACCATCTCGCAGTTTCCGGAGACCAGGTGATGGATAAGAAGCAGACAAAAGGTCTCAAACCTGGTCCAGCTGCCGGTTCGGTCGCAGTCTACAATGCGTTGAGAAATCCTTTCGGTGGATACATTACAGACGACGAGAGTGGACGCAAAGTGTTCATTCACAAAAGTGCTGTCGAATCAGCAGGTCTCGGTGAACTCCATATGGATCAGAGGGTTGTCTATCGAATCGTCGAGGACGGTTTCGGTGGATTCAGAGCTGTTGATATCCAAAATGAGTAGAGTGAGACATCTGTGCCAGCGTTAAGGGACGTACTGCCACAGCTGGGAGACGACGAATCGTATCGCAATTCCGTTGCCTACACGCTCAGGGATACCCAAGTCCTGAAAATCAAACTTTCGACCGGAGCGCCATGCTCATCCCACGATGAATTGTTTGCCCCTTGGCCGGGCGACGACATGGATGTTGAGAAGTGGTACATATTGGATAACGGCGTGGCAGTTGGCGTGAAACGCAACGGTGACGGAGTGTACGAGTTTCCGTTATTTGACTTGGAACAGTTGGATGAATGAAACGGATTTGCCTGTCTGCCCGCAAAAAGCACCCTATGTTGTCAATGTCGAATGCGGTGTTTTGTACGCGTGGTGTAGCTGTGGTTTAAGCGACTCTCAACCGTGGTGTGACGGCAATCATCGGGGAACGAACTTTAAACCGATCAAATTTGTTGCACCGATTTCAGGCGAGTTTTACATGTGTGGTTGCAAGCAATCGGATAATGCTCCCTACTGTTTCGGAAACTGTATGGGTCACGCACCTCCAGGCGGGTCGATTTTGACTGTCTGAATTTTGATGATTTACCGAGTAGTTGTGCGTCACAATCTGGTTGAGGAAATACGCCATCAGCCATCATTGTCAGAAACTCAGAGTCTGTTGCAATCAAATCTTGAAGCGGGTACGTTGCTGTCCCAGAATTTTAGGCAGACAGGTTGCATAGACGGAGAGTATTGTTTCGATGATTCAGAGCGAGCAAAATTATTCGCTTCAGTATGCATGGATTTTATTTCAAAGTTATTGGAGAGCAGGTCGGTGCGCATTGAGCGTCTCAATCACAACGAGGAATACTTAGCTGACGACATAAAGAGACATCGGTGATTGCAGGAGATTAAGTTGGCAAGAACATTCCGAATATCAATCTTGGTTGCAGTGCTATCGTTTGTTTTGATTGCTCTCGCAAACGCGGACCTGCAACCCGACTATGAACGCGAGGAAAGACTGGCACAAGAGGCAATTGCTGGTCTATTCGATGGTGAAGTTCTCTATCTGAACGATGGGGAAAGAGATTTTCTGTCTTTTTTAACTGAACCGGATAATTCAGACTTCAATGGTGGGATACTCTTACTTCACGGTAGAGGCTTTCATCCGGACTGGCCGCAAGTGACGGGCCCGCTACGAGAGGGACTTGGCGACTTGGGAATGACAACATTGTCACTTCAGATGCCAGTTCTCGCAAAAGATGCCAAATATTATGAATACCTTGAGATTCTAGACGAATCATTCCCACGTATAGAAGCTGGAATCAATTTCCTGAAAGACAATAATTACCAATGGATAGCGATTGTTGCGCATAGTTGTTCGGTACATATGACTATGGGGTGGATAAAACAGATTGGTGATATACCTTTTGATGCCTATGTTGGAATCGGCATGGGTGCCACAGACTATGGGCAACCTATGCTTGAGGAATTTCCATTGTCTTCGATACCGGTTCCGATATTGGATATATTCGGTGATCAGGACTACCCGGCGGTAATCAAAGCAGCTGAAAGAAGAAAAGCTGCGATTCTGGCGGCGGGAAACTCCAAATCAAGACAAATTCAGCTGTCCGGCCCAGATCATTTCTTTGAAGATTATGAAGATTTGCTGGTCGAAACAGTTGGAGACTGGATATTGTTGGCTGGTACACCCGAATGATTATTCTTGAGCTTGAACTTCGTCAATATCGAGATGTCTGATATCTTCACCCTTGACATAAAAGATAACGTGTTCGCATATGTTACAGAGCCGATCACCGACTCTTTCAAGGGAACGAATCGCCCATAGAATTTCTATTGCGTCGGGTACCGAATCAGATTCGGTCATCATCGACTTCTTGATTCGCTTTAATGTTGTCCCGAATTTTTTGTCAACTTTCTTATCTTTTCTGATAAGGGTGAGTGCTCCAACATCATCTTCCTGCTCAAACACGCGTAATGTTTGAACCAGTAATTTATGCACCCGTGAAGCTAGCTCTTCTATGTCATCATTATTCGGGGAATCTCCCCCGGCAGAAATAACTCTGCTACCCATATTGAACACCCGGTGTACTTCGTCTCCCATGCGTTCCATATCGTTTACAGTCTTGATTATCATGATGATGAATCTAAGATCGCTTGCAATCGGTTGTCGCCGTGCGAGAATTTCCACGCATTCCCTGTCAATCTCGACTTCAAGATTGTTGATGATTGTCTCAGTTTCTGTAATTTCACCTGCCAGCAACTGGTCGCCATGAACTAGCGACCGTATTGCGCGTCGCAACTGTTTTTCAATCAGATGCCCCATCTCAAGGGTTCTTTCGCTTAGTCGCAAGAGCTCTACATCGTACTTCGCTGAATAGTGACCCGATATCATCTTTCTGAAATAAACGATTCGACGTTAACTTTGCTTGGTTCACTAACCTTGAAATGGTTTGTGTATGTAGCCAAACCTTGGAATTCGCAACGATGGTTTGGGTTAGTGGCGTGGCTTTCGTCTGCGCTATAAGTTTACCAGTAATTAATAAATTGTACATTATCCGATACTTAGGTCGTACGAGTTTATATCGAAGAAAAGATTGCAATGATGTTCAGGATCGTTATGTAGGTGGGATCCAATATTGACAGCATTGTTGATCTAGATAAGTTTCATAGCGTCAAAACTTCTGAATCCTGTTGTGTAATAGGGATTTACAGTTTTTCGACGGAGCTTTCTTTTCGAATTCTTGACTGATTTATGTGGGTTGTTGAGCACAAACTACCATGAATAATGGAGAATCAAATCGATAAGAAATTTAAATTTGACAAACACGAATTAATCAGTAAATTAACGAGCGAAACTGTCATAGTTTCTGAACCCTTTTTTGATGGCCTAACAGGTCGACATTTTCTTCTTTAGGAGATTGAAATGGTCCATTTGGCATCAAATCTCAGGGGTTTCCTGACTGCTCTAGCTTTAATGCTAGTGTCCTTTCCGTTCGCCGTTCAGGCTGACGAAAGAGACTACATCAGTATCGTTGGATCTTCTACGGTTTATCCATTTGCAACAGTCGTTGCCGAACGTTTTGGAACCGGTACACAGTTTCCAACTCCAATCATTGAGTCGACAGGGTCCGGCGGTGGTCTGAAACTGTTTTGTGCGGGTATCGGGGTCAAGCATCCTGATATCACGAATTCTTCAAGGCGAATCAAGCAATCTGAAATAGACCGCTGTGCACAGAATGGTATTACAGGCATCGTAGAAATCAAATTCGGTTATGACGGTATCGTCATCGCGAATTCGATTGAATCCGAACCATTCAGTTTGACGCGTCGAGAAATTTTTCTCGCGCTTGCGAAAGATGTGCCTTCGCCAGATGGTTCTGAGACACTCGTCCCAAACCCCTACAACACCTGGATGGATGTAAATTCCGAACTGTCTGACGTTGCAATCCGTGTCCTTGGACCGCCGCCGACTTCAGGTACTCGTGATGCATTCGCCGAGCTTGCTCTTGAGGGTGGCTGCAAGACATTCGAATGGATAAAGGCGATCAAAAAAACAGACAAGAAACATTACAAGTCTGTTTGTCACGGAGTGCGTGAAGACGGTGCTTGGGTGGAAGCGGGTGAAAATGACAATCTGATCGTTCAGAAATTGAAAGCAGACAAAGATTCGCTTGGTGTTTTCGGATTCAGTTTCCTTGATCAGAATTCAGATCAGGTTCAAGGCTCGCTCGTTGATGGCGCTGCACCTGAGTTCGAAAATATTGCAGATGGCTCCTATGTCATCTCTCGTCCCCTTTACTTCTATGTTAAATCTGCGCATATCAACCTGATTCCTGGAATCAAGGAATATGTAGCAGAATTTACCAGCGATCGTGCTTGGGGCGATGACGGTTATCTGGTGGATAAAGGAATGATTCCTATGCCAGAAGCCGAACGATTTGAGTTTAAGGCGGCCGCGATGGAACTGAGGACCGTCAAACTCGCTTCTAATTGAATTAATCGGAAAATTTGGATTTAGAGTTCAACCACTGTTTAGCTGAACTACGGTTGATGAAAATTCGTGATGCATCGGGCTGGTACATGCGGTTCACACGGCTGCGAAAATCAGTCAATTCATCAGTTTCATGCTTCAGATGAATTTGCATAAAGAAGACGTAACGATACCGGTTTAAAAATGAAATACTTGATTCATTTGATTTGTGTAGCGAAAAGATGATGAGCACATGAACGCTTGGACATTGACAATCATCCTGCTAGTAACGTCTTCGCTGTTTTATGCGATTGCGAAAAAACGTTCATTGAGAATCGCCGAAGGAATTGGAGGAATAAAAAATCTGCATTCCGCACCAAGGTATTACGGCGTTGTCGCTGCCGCATTGTTTGCCATCCCAGCATTATCAGTACTTGGTCTGTGGGTCAGCGTGGACGAAAACATCATTTTGCGTATGGTGTTATCTGAATTCTTCGCCGACATGCAATTTGCTGATCAAGCCGATAAGGATTGGTTGGTCAGTCAGATTCAAATCTACGCTCAAACCGGCCGGCTTTTGACGACAGAGAATGCACAAGTCTTGACGGCTGCCGCAGATCGTTACCAACATTTGGTAGATGAAAGCGAAACTTTGCGCAACGCATCGATACTCGTACTAGGCGCGATAATCAGTTTTGTATTTGTTCTTTTGATTTCCGCCAAAATGCGCGCACGTGTGATCGCTGAGTCAATCATAAAATTGTTGCTTCTTGTCAGTTCATTGATTGCGATTCTCACTACGGTTGGAATAGTTTTGTCTGTTTTATTTGAGGCGATCTTATTTTTTCAGAAAGTGCCCGTGCGTGATTTTCTCTTTGGACTTGAGTGGAGTCCTCAGATTGCGATTCGCGAGGATCAGGTCGGTTCGTCAGGTTTGTTTGGAAGCGTACCGTTGTTTTCAGGTACGCTTCTAGTTGCCGGGGTGGCGATGAGTGTTGCCGTACCGGTAGGTTTGCTGTCAGCGATCTACTTGGCCGAATATGCATCGACGAAAATCCGTTCTTTTGCAAAACCAGCACTGGAGATTCTGGCAGGTGTCCCGACTGTAGTGTATGGGTTTTTTGCAATACTTGTAGTTGCCCCCCTGCTACGAGAGTTCGGTTTTGTGCTGGGATTGGACATTGCGCAAGAGAGTGCTCTGGCAGCAGGTGTTGTCATGGGCATTATGATCATTCCGTTTGTATCGTCTCTTACCGACGACGTAATTACTGCTTTACCGCATTCCATTCGGGAAGCTTCTTTGGCTTGCGGTGCAACGAAGTCGGAGACCATAAAGAAAGTCGTATTGCCGGCGGCATTGCCGGGAATTGTCGGATCGCTTCTGCTCGCCGTTTCCAGAGCGATCGGAGAAACGATGATCGTTTTGATGGCTGCAGGTTTGGCAGCCAAACTGACTGCGAATCCTTTGGAATCGGTCACAACAGTGACAGTGCAGATCGTTACACTTCTAGTAGGAGACCAAGAGTTTGACAGTGCGAAAACGCTCGCGGCGTTTGCACTTGGACTGACATTATTCGTCGCAACGTTGCTGTTAAACATCACGGCGCTGTATATCGTTAGAAAGTATAGTGAGCAATATGAGTAGTATTCAAAATAAGCAATCAAAGGTGGTGTGGGAGAGCCCGCACTTCAGAAAGCGCCTGAAAAAAAGAAACGCTGCGGAAGTGCGTTTCAAATACTATGGGCTTGGCGCGGTGATACTGGGTCTGATATTTGTTGTATCACTGTTTGCTAGCATCGCTATCAATGGAATGAATTCTTTTTGGCAGACTCAAGCCAAAATGGAAATCTATTTCGACCCGGATACTATCGATGTAAACGATCTACAAGGATCGAACTACGGCAAACTTGTCAAACAGGCGATGTACAAACAGTTTCCAGAAGTAACCAAGCGCAAGGAGAAACGGGAACTCACGAGAATCGTTAGCATTGGAGCCAGCTTCATCCTGCAACGATTGGTTACAGATGACCCTTCACTTGTTGGCACGACAAAAACACTGTGGTTACCGGTGGATGATGAATTCGATATGCTATACAAGCATGACATCGGACGGAACATCGGAAGCGAGACCAAGTCTCGATTGTCGATGAATCAGATCAATTGGTTTGACCAGATGGTTGATCGCAACTTTATCGAAAGCCGATTTAACAAGACGTTCTTGACTGCCGGTGATTCCAGGGAACCCGAGCTTGCAGGTTTACGAGGTGCACTGACAGGGTCTTTACTGATGATTTTGGTTACTTTGTTAATTTCTTTTCCGGTCGGTGCGGCCGGTGCAGTTTATCTGGAAGAATTTGCACCTCGTAATAGATTCACAGATATTATCGAAATCAACATCAACAATCTTGCAGCTGTACCCTCTGTCGTTTTTGGACTGCTGGGCTTGGGGGTATTTATCAACTTCTTCGGATTGCCGAGATCAGTACCGCTTGTGGGAGGGCTGGTATTAAGCCTTATGACAATTCCGACAATCATCATAGCTGGTCGAGCAGCATTAAGGGCTATTCCTCCATCCATTCGCGAAGGAGCGCTTGCTCTGGGAGCATCAAAAACCCAAACTGTGATTCAGGAAGTCGTACCGCTCGCAATGCCGGGATTTCTTACAGGTACGATAATAGGATTAGCGCAGGCTCTGGGCGAAACCGCTCCGTTGCTGATGATTGGTATGGTTGCTTTCATTGTAGATATTCCAAGCGGCCTGTTGGATCCGTCGACAGCTCTTCCGGTACAGATCTTTTTGTGGGCAGACAGTCCCGAGCGAGCATTTTTGGAAAAAACTTCAGGGGCAATATTGATTCTACTCAGCTTTTTGATCACAATGAACGTTGTAGCTGTTTTATTACGACGTAAGTTTGAAAGAAGATGGTAAGTGTGAAGCTTTGGTGAAAAACAATTGAGGATTATGGCATGGAAACAGAGACAAACGTAGCCGTGGAAAAGGAAAGAATTGCCATTCACACCGACGCTTCAAAATTTAGCACCGTCAAACTTGAGGAAACGCAGAATGTTTCCATCGAAAATCGCATGACGGCCGATAATGTCGATGTTTATTACTCGGACAATCATGCAATCAAAAATGTCAGTTTGGAAATTCGGGCCAATGAAGTATTGGCAATTATCGGACCTTCGGGTTGCGGTAAATCTACATTTTTGCGATGCCTGAATCGGATCAATGACATTATTGACGGCTGTCGAATCACTGGCAGCATCAAACTTGACGGCAATGATATCTACAGTAATGAATTTGATGTTGTTGAGCTTCGAGCACGGGTGGGTATGGTTTTTCAAAAGCCGAATCCATTCCCTAAATCGATATACGACAATGTGGCGTACGGTCCGCGACTCCACAGCTTGGTGAGCAATCGAGCCGAGACCGATGAAATTGTCTATTCGTGTCTAGAGAGAGTAGGATTGCTGTCGGAAGTAAGTGACAGAATTCTAAATTCAGGAACCGAGTTATCTGGTGGACAGCAGCAACGGTTATGCATTGCCAGAGCAATTGCGGTTCAACCTGAAGTTATACTGATGGATGAGCCGTGCTCGGCACTGGACCCGATTGCAACCGCGAAGATCGAGGACTTGATTGACGAACTGAGGTCACAATATTCGATCGTAATTGTGACTCACTCAATGCAGCAGGCTGCTCGGGTATCGCAGAGAACGGCATATTTCAACCTTGGTGAATTGATCGAGCTGGGCGACACAAGCCAAGTTTTTACCAATCCCAAGCATCAGCTTACCGAAGATTACATTACCGGAAAGTTTGGTTGATTGTTGTGGAGTGTGGTGGTTCTCAACAGAACCATATAGATTCATTTTATTGATTCTTCATTTCGTTGCTGAGAGACTCGCGTTAGACTTTGGCTGTTAGTGGTGCTAGCGAGTTTGATCAGTTAGGGTAGGCATCAGATGTTGGTATGAACCCTTGTATGGGAATACATTGTGATGCCGACTCGGATGGTATTCTGATCAGGGCAGACGACAATTTATGGAAGCGTAGTCGGTGTACAGATAAATTAAATCGATTCGAAGTTTGTATCTGAAACAGTCGAAGAGGTGTGCGCGTTTATCACCGAGTGCGGGTTTGACGAGGTTTACGTAGTGTTTCAATCGCCTTGCGATCTGGAAGAAAGATTTATCGTGTGTGCTGTCCGTCGGTGGGATTTGTTTGAGTTCATCGTCGTTGGTGTCGGATGATGTGACAAGAAGGCTGAGGTAGCGTTAGTCTAGTTCCAAGATACTACAGGAATATGAAAAAGCGCACTGTAAACTTAGAATTGCTCGGATGGAGTTTTTCTTCCAAATTTCTTCAGAGACTACATAGGAAGTGAGTTTTTTCTGAAGCAAAAGGGTCTTTGATTACCGATGTAATAGACTGCTGGTTATGCTATCTGTCAAGGTGTCCGATTTCTATTGGCAATAGTTGCGATCGACCATTCGACATATGATCGTGCGAGCGTTAAATAAAGTGGTATTGATTTCGGAAGAGAATGGAGGGTTCAAATAATATTTACAAGTTAATACTTTGATATACAATGAATTTCAATTGAATCGTATATATACTAAAAATGTCAGCACAATCCTCTGATTCCCCATACGCTTTGGAAGTTGATAATATCCACAAGAGTTTCGGGAGCGTGGAAGTATTGAAGGGAATTTCCCTTGCCGCCAATGATCATGATGTGATATCCATTCTCGGAAGCAGCGGATCAGGCAAAAGTACATTTCTGCGCTGTATAAATTTGCTTGAAACCCCCACCTCTGGTTCCGTCCGCGTAAAAGGGGAATTGATCGAAATGAAACAGTTGCGTAACGGTCAGATTGTTCCGAGCGACAGAAAGCAGGTTGACCGAATTCGCTCTCGCCTGGCCATGGTTTTTCAACAATTCAACCTGTGGTCCCACATGACAGTCATGGAAAATGTCTGTGAAGCGCCGGTTCATGTGCTGAAAGTTCCCAAAAAAGAAGCACGTGAGCACGCTGAATCTGTGCTCCAAAGAGTCGGTTTGTTTGATCGCAAGGATTATTATCCGGCGCACCTTTCTGGCGGGCAGCAACAAAGAGCGGCAATCGCCAGGGCACTCGCAATGAATCCGGATTTGATGCTGTTTGATGAGCCTACATCGGCACTGGACCCAGAGTTGGTTGGCGAAGTCTTGCGCGTAATGCGTGGATTGGCTGAAGACGGTACAACGATGTTGGTTGTTACTCATGAAATGGGGTTTGCAAGGGAGGTTTCTAATCGAGTGATGTTTCTGCATCAGGGCAGGGTTGAGGAGGATGGATTGCCAGCTGAGGTGTTCAATAATCCGAAATCGGAGCGGTTCAAGGAATTTCTTTCAGGTAATTTGAAATAAAAATTCACTTAGTACTAGAGTTCAGGAGAGTATGACTATGAGAAAAGCACTAGCAATTTTCGCCGCATTGGCAATAACGATGTCGGGTGCGGTCGCTGTGGCTAAAGACTGGAGCAAGATCAGAATCGGTGTTGAAGGCGCCTATCCTCCGTTCAGTGCTGTAACAACAACAGGCGAGTTGATCGGATTCGACATCGATATCGCCAATGCATTATGTGACGAGATTGGTGCCGAATGCACACTGGTTCAGCAGGATTGGGACGGCATAATTCCCGCGCTGCTTGCGCGAAAATACGATGCGATAATTGCATCAATGTCAATTACAGAAGAACGAAAGAAGAAAGTGGCTTTCTCTGACAAATACTACAGTACTCCCGCAAAATTTGCCCAACGAAAAGGCGCAGGAATTGAAATCAGCAAAGAGGGCTTGGCGGGGAAAACTGTCGGTGTTCAACGCGCAACCATTCACGACAATTTTGTTACAGGCGAATTCGGAGACTCAGTTGACATCAAACGGTATGGAACTCAGGATGAAGCCTATTTGGATGCGAATTCCGGCCGGGTGGATCTATTGCTTGCTGATTCTGTCGCCATGGCAGAAGGGTTCCTCAATACTGAACATGGTCAGGATTGGGAATTTGTAGGACCGGGATATTCGAACCCCGAGTATTTTGGTGATGGAGCTGGAATAGCAATTCGAAAAGGCGACGAGGATCTGGTGGAAGCATTCAACAAGGCGATTGCAGCTATCAGAGCCAATGGTAAATACGCGGAAATCAATGCAAAGTACTTTGAATTTGATGTTTACGGCGAGTAAACACAGAACTGTCATTCTTCTTGCAGACTGTCAGCTTGACAGCTGACAGTCTGCGAATCAATATTTGCGTGAAACAAAACTATAGTGCATGAATTTCTAACCGAATCGTTGAGCGGCGTTCTTGGCGGGTACCTCTATCCGTTCATTCTGGAAGGCATGCTGCTGACTATTCAGCTCGCTGTATTTTCTCTTTTCATGGCGCTCGCGCTGGGTCTTCTTGGCGCAACAGCTAAATTATCATCCAACAAAATTGCGCGACTTGTCGCCGGTGCTTACACTACGCTCATCCGAGGTGTGCCGGATATCGTTTTGATGTTCATCATCTTTTTCGGTGGGCAGTTGCTTGTCAATGTCATTGGTGACAAACTTGGCCTTGAATACATCGAGATCAGTGAGTTTACGGCGGGTGTCACAACGATCGGTTTTATTTTCGGAGCATACATGGCCGAAACATTTCGAGGTGCGATACTGGCAGTTCCGCGCGGAGAGATAGAAGCGGGGTATGCCTACGGTATGACATCCCTTCAGGTGTTTCGCAGAATTACATTTCCCGCGTGTGTCAGACATGCCATACCCGGGTTCGGTAACAACTGGCTGGTGTTGGCGAAAACAACGGCTCTGGTATCCGTGATCGGGTTGGAGGACATGGTGTTCCGTGCTACGCAGGCCGGTGGATCATTGCGGCAGCCGTTTACATTTTATTTTGTAGTCGCAATTCTATATCTGGTTATTACTGCGGTGTCTGATGGTGGGTTGCGTTGGCTGGAAAAACGTTATAGCGCAGGCGTGCGAAGGGCGTAGTATTTTATGGATATTGAAGCTATCGTTACCAATCTGCCGCTTTATTTTGAAGGCCTTGTCACCACGGTGCAATTGGTCGTTTTGGCACTTGCTCTCGGTTTGGTGTTGGCAGTGCCTGTTGGCCTGCTGGCTAGTAGTAACAGTGTGGCCGCGACATTCTTGCCGAAAGTTTACATCTACTTTTTTCGGGGAACACCTTTGATCGTGCAGATGTACATCATCTATTACGGAGCCGGGCAGTTCGAACCCTTACGTGAAAGTATATTTTGGCCGATATTCAAGGAAGCATACAGTTGCGCACTAATTGCGTTCGCACTCAACACCGCGGCTTATACAGCTGAAATTCTGCGAGGCGCGATTATCGCCACGCCGTTTGGTGAAATTGAAGCTGCTCGTGCCAGCGGAATGTCAAAATGGATGGTAATGCGACGGATCGTATTGCCGAGTTCGTTCCGCAGGGCGCTTCCCGCGTATGGAAACGAAGTTATTTTCATGCTTCACGGCAGTGCACTTGCCGGCGTAATTACGATCATTGATCTATTCGGAGTAGCGAGAATCGTCAATTCAAGACATTTCGTTCCATTTGAATCTTTCATAACTGCCGGTGTGTTCTATCTGATACTAACTTTCGCCATTATCTGGATATTCAAGCGTATTGAGTTTCGATGGCATGCTCATTTACGGCGGAGAAGTTCCTGAGAATCACTTTCTGAGTTAGCTTTACTTTACGCAACGCGGAGTCGAGCGACAAGTTGCGCTTTCGCGGCTGCGTCTTGACTTCGTCCATTGCCACTCATGAATTCTTGTACAGACTATTGTCTGTCAAACCTGTTCTCTGGTTGCGGAAGGTTTGGTATTCTGGCTCGGTGTCCAGTCCGGCGGTAGAAACAGGCAGCCGAATACTTCGGAAACACTTTGTGCTCTACCCACTCGGTGAGTGAGCCTTGACAATCCGTGGAAAAATACTATGAATGGGTTTACAGACTCAATCGCATTGGTAATTCCATAATCCACCTTTTCTCTTTCTTCTTCAAATGTGCCGAACATCTTGTCCCAGATGATGAATATTCCAGCGTAATTCTTGTCGATATATTGCGGGTTTTTACCATGATGCACCCGATGGTGAGAAGGGGTATTGAATATTGATTCGACGGGTTTAGGCAATTTACCGATCAATTCAGTGTGAAGTGGAGTCTGATAAAGCAACACCAGGGCTTCGGCGAAAAACACCAGTGCAGGATTAAAGCCAACTATAACCAAGGGAACGTGGAAGAAGACCGGGAATACTCCATCAAGTGGGCCGAATCGATAAGCGACTGACAGATTGAAATAAGGAGAGCTGTGATGCACTGTGTGAGTCGACCAGCCAATTCCGGTTCTATGTGTGAAACGGTGTTCGAAATAGTACGCAAGATCGGCCAACATGATGCAAAGCGCGATTGACCAAGCCGTTGTCGGAATAGAAACAATACTGAAATAGTACGAAACCGAATAGTAAATTGAGATGTAGACTGAACTGAGAGCGACATAGTAAATCCCAACCACTGCGTAATAAGTGATGAAATTGGTCACACCATCACCGATGATATTTCGACTCAATGACTTGGTAATCAGTCTCTTGAAGACTTCCACAAAGAGCAAGCCTAGAGATGCGATGAACATCCAGTATTCCAATTCAACATTGAAATCGTAGATCTGAATTTCTGTGAATGTAGCAGTAAAAAATTCCATTAGTCGCTCTCAATTGATCTGATCAGTGTGTGAGCAGCATTAGCAGAGGCAGCCCACCAACTATCTGGAATTGATATTTGGGAGAAGGAGTCGATGTTGAAGTAGAGGGCTACAATGCCGAACGCGGTACGAAACGCGTGTTCATCGGAAATATTCGGATATTCCTGAGCGATCTCAACCTTCACGAATTCGACAAATCGATTACTCCAGTCGAGAATCTTCGAGTTCACTTCCGGATTTGAATATGCCGCCGAAGCCAATGCCTGCATCATCATCGCTGATTTGTCATCCGTAGCATACTTGGCGTCAAACAGAAATTCGATAAGTGCGATCACGCGTTGATTATCGGGCAGTGCTTTCTGCAGTATTTCGAGCTCATTTTCGATTTGCTTGTCAACATAGTCAATTAATGCTCCGATCATTTGTTCACGATTACCGAGATAGTGCCGTAGAATCGACCGTTTGACACCAGCTTCTGTCGCAATTTTTTCCTGGGTTGCACCTTCAAGACCATACCGCGAGATGCACTTCGCATAAGCCGCCAGAATTTCTTCTGATCGAACTTCTTTCATACTAGGTCGTGGCATCTGTGTTCCTCAGCTAATCAATGCAATAATATCAACGATTATAAAATAGATTGTCAAATATGACAATCTATTTTTGGCTGAAATCTACAACCAATGTCGAAACTAGTAGGAG
Source organism: Arenicellales bacterium (assembly GCA_963666625.1). GTDB lineage: Bacteria > Pseudomonadota > Gammaproteobacteria > Arenicellales > JAJDZL01 > JAJDZL01. Next base: position 263,504 of record OY762925.1, on the reverse strand, counting down.
CGCCGTGTCAATTGCAAACTGAAGGCGCTGTGCCGAATGGACCAAGAACTCAGTCCTGGATGAGTAGTCCACTATTCCTTGCGTCACAATTGACCGCGACTTTTGCTTGAATTGAAGCCTGAGTGAATCTGAAATTGCCGGTATCGGGATTTCTAGGCAACTCCTATGTATTCGCGGGGGAGTCAATCTCCAATTAGTATGCGATATCGGTCGAATACGCCATTCGACGCGAATAGTTTGATAAGCAGGCGATGGATTCAGGCTTTTTCAAGCAAGAAGATGTAGACTCCGTTATCCTGACTGGAATTCAGTAATTGATGGCCTGTTTGTCGACACAAAGCTTCAAAATCCATCACCGAACCCGGATCGGTTGAATGAACTTCCAGGGTTTGCCCGATATCCATCTGGGCGATTGCTTTCTTTGCCTTGAGTATAGGCAACGGGCAATTCAATCCTTTTGTATCAAGTACCTGATCTGGCATTTATAGTACCTCCTTGCGAACCAGTATAAAGGGCATAAGCATGTTGTGTGTCAGTCACGGGTTACACCCGTCAAAGCCGTCGGCTTGCATTTTCGCTTCATAGGGACCGGCAATTTGTGCGCCTTCTGTCAGTTGGGGTTTGATTGAGTTCCAGTCTTCGACACGGATTTTCATCAGCCAACCGTCTCCGTATGGTGCAGAATTGGCAAGCCCAGGAGTGGCGCTTATTTCATCGTTTACTTCGACAACTTCACCACCGCTCAGCAGTTTTGCCGGGCCGACCCACTTTCCAGATTCAACAGTCGCGCAACTTCGACCCGGTTGCACCTTGCGACCGGCGCGCTTGGGTGTGATAGCGACAATTTGGCCTGCCATCGCAGACGCCACAGAAGTCATTCCAACGGTGACCGTATCGTCGTCATTTTCGCGATACCAGATGTTGTTGTCTACATCGTAGAGAAGCTCATCCGGAAAATCGCATCCGCGTACTGTAGTCATGAATCAATTACCTCGTTGTAGTCTCACTCTGTTTATGTCTAAGCGGTTTGGAGGAGCAGCAAAATTCTCCAAGTTGCTGAACTTCCAGTTTACCGCGTACAAAATAGAGCAAATGCATTGCAACCATTGCCATCAGATTAACTTGGGAAATTTCATTCTTCAAGCGGTATAGGTTAACCTGATACACAAGTTCCCTGCAAGTTTCCCTACATGCAAGAAACGAAGGGTCGTTGATGGCACCTTGTCGATGCAATGCGAGCAATCTAAAGCCCTCGTGCTCATCGGATGTAGGTTCAAGCTCGTGACTTCGAAGCCAGTTTTCCAAAATTCGCTCACCGAGCGTCAGTAGATTCCCAGCGGGGTCCGATACGGAATTAGGGTCGTCTCGTACCAACTTTATGCTATTTTCGATTTCAGAAAATTCCATCATGCCAATCCCCGCTTACGAAGCAGATCAAGCGAATCCGAAATATTTTCTTGGATTCCCAATTTGCGCGGTGACAGACCGAGAGCCAGGCCGAGCAGTTGAGTGAAATATAGCATTACTGGTTTGGTGGTAATGTTCAGAGTTTCCTCGGCGCGGATCTGATGCATTTCAAGCCCGGTATGACAGGTTGGACATTCTGTCGCAATCACATCAGCACCACAGGTTTCAGCCGCTTGCAGAATGTTCAAAACGAGACGTGTTGATGTGTCGCTGTCTGATAAAGTGTGAGCACCACCGCAACATGCTGTTTTCAGAGGAAAATCAATAATTTGAGCTCCGGCTGCTCGTAGCAGGTCATCCATAAAATGGGGGTTGGAAGTTGATTCACTACCTTCGCCCCGATCTTTTTCCGGGAAAATATGACGCGGTCGAGTGTACATGCAACCGTAGTAGTTTGCGATCTTCAAGCCTTCCAGCGATTTTTTTACTTGGCGCGCGAGATTCTTCTCTCCGATAGCATGTTTGATCCAGTCAAGCGCATGAATCGTTTCAACATCTCCTGCCTTGTACTCTGGAACTTTGGATTTCTTAGACAGCTTCTCGAGAACTTTCTTGGTTTGTTCGCGATGGGTGACATCGTGCTCGGCTTTCTTAAGATTGTGATAGCAGCCGTTGCATGGTGCCATCACTACGTCGAGTCCCATTTTGTGTTTGGCAATCGACATATTGCGCACTGACAGAAAGTTTTGAATCTCCGGGTCAATGTTTTTGACTTCCATCGCTCCACAACAGTTCCAATCCTTGATCTCGACAAGATCCAAACCAAGTTTTTTTCCGATCTGCTTGGTCGAGCGGTTATACGCATGTCCAGTACCTTCCAAGGCGCAGCCAGGATAATAGGCGACTCTTTGCAGATCATTCCTCAGATTTTCGTTCTTATCCATGCTTCTCGTAGTGTTGATCAGTTCGATTCATGACGATATTTCTCTCGCCGATTCGTTCATCCAGATACGCATCGATGGCTTCTGACGAAGCCTTCCAGTTCTTGGTTTTTGGGCGAAGCAGGGTGGAAATACCCATTTTGATCAGTAGTGAGACAGGCAGCCCTCGGACTAGACCTTTTACCATACGAATCATCCAATTCTGAATCAGCGGTTGGGACGTACGCTTGAAGTAGTTACGTATCACGCGTCCTTCCTCAATTTTGCCTGTTTGCAGAACCTGAGAATAGAATTCCTCGTCGAAGTGCATTGAATTTGACTTTGGAGTATGTCCTTTATGCTCAAGCCAATGACTCAACGCTTTCATGACACCTTCGGGTTCAACGTCGCGCGGACAGACATGTGTGCATTTGTGGCACGAAACACATTGCCAGATAATTTCCTTGTCTCTGATGAGTTCCTGTTCCATACCCAAGCGCACAAGATATATCCAATAGCGAGGGTTGAAGTCGGGATTGAGTGCATTAACTGTGCATGAGTTAGTACATGCGCCACATTGCCAGCAGCGATGGATCAATGAACCTCCCGGAAATGCGGCGACTTCGTCTTCAAGGTTCTCGTTGTAGTCATTGACGACACGAGATTCTATGAAGGTACTCCATGGTCCCGATACATCAATGCCGTCGATATCCAGCTTTTCGTGCTCACGAAGATTCTCGGGACGAATGAGCGATTTCTCATGAATAGGCATTTAATCAAATACAGAGAATTAGTGCGTGGAAGCGTCGATCAATTCGGAGAGTCGATGCCGGGTTCCATCCGCTAGAACCATATGTGTCAAGCCATTACCTGTCAGGGCAGCATCCAATCCCAACATTCTCAGTGCATAGTCGAAAGGTGTACCTGATTGACTGAATTCGGTTTTCAGGAAACTGCCTCCCTGTGTACCGATGTACTGACTGTATATCCAAGCAAACAGTAAGTCGATGATGAAATGGTGATTCGCATATATACCCGCGTTTTCCAGGAAGTCATGTAACTCCCGTCTTAGTTCCAGATGCGTTCGAACTCCATCGGGGATATCGAGTTTGATATTCTGCATCTCTGAAAACCAGATTTCTCGTAGAACACCGGTATTTGACTGGCAGTCCCATACCCATCGAACCATAAGCGGGAATATGTCCGGACTTCGGTAATGCAGAATTTCTGCTGCGAGGTCCTGAATCCAGCGGTCTTTCGTATCAAAGGCTAGCTCTTCTTTCAATTTCAGAATTCGACTGTCGGCGTTTTCCAAAGTAAAATTGTCGAGTAGTGCTGTTATCGCATCCCGCAGATATTCAAATCCCTTGGCTTTCAGTACGGGCTGAACGCGTCTTCGTACGGTAGGCATAAATGCGCACGCATCAAAAAATTCCGTATCGGTCATCATGCTTCCGTCGCCGGAAAAGGTTCTCTGAAACAACAGAGATTTCCCGCGGACACCTTCAACCATCATCTCGATACCGCCGAGTTTCTCGCTGCATTCGATCATTGAATCGAATGCGGTATGCAAGATAGCGCCATCCAAGTGCAGTACCGGTGTGTTGTTCATCATGTCGGAATAGGGTTTGATTCCCGCAAGTTGCTAATCCCGATGACTATCGGTAGAGATTCGACTTCATTTCACGCGGCACGGTTATGTGCACCCAACGCAGCCATAGCCGCTGCCTGGCCTTGTGCAATGGAGTCATCGATTGTTTCCGGACCGATTGCGGCACCTGCAACAAAAATACCAGGTTTGGAAGTGCCCGCAATCGAATCGTAGGAAGGCTGTCTCTTGATGTGCCCGTGAGGTTCGAGTTCAACACCAAAAGTCTCTGCAATTTTGGGGTTGTCGACGTTTGGGTCCATCCCGATTGCATGTACAACCAGATCGAATGGAATGGATATCGGGCGTTTAACCAAGGTATCCTCACCTTTGAGTAAGACCCTGTTTCCATCGAAGGTGACTTCTGCGATCCGCGCCTTGATGTATTTGACCTTGAACTCCTCCTGACTGCGCCAGTAGAACTGGCCTTCATAGAGTCCAAATGTTCGGATGTCCATGTAGTAAATATAAACACTGCAGTCTGGAAGTTCTTCTCGGATTTCCATTGCCAGATTGGCTGAAACAGTGCAGCAGATTTTTGAGCACCACTCTCGACCGATCTGACGGTCGCGAGATCCCACGCACAACAGGATCGCCACTCTATCGGGTTTCCGATTATCGGAGGGGCAGCGTACACCATTACCGGAAGATATCATCTGTTCCACCTGCGTTGTTGTAACAACATCCGGGTGTGAACCGAATCCCCATTCAGGTTTGTTGACGGAGTCAAAATGCGTAAATCCGGTGGCGAGTACCACCGATGATGCTTCAATTTCCGTACTGTCGGAAAGATGTGCTGTGAAATCTCCAATATTACCGTCAAGGCGAGTTACTGTCGTAGAAGTTCTGATGTCGACATTCTCCTTGCTTTCGACAGCCGCTACCATTCTTCCGATGGCGTCCTTGGCCCACTCGCCTGATGGAACCAGGCGTGCGTAGCCCGAAAGAATGGGCGCACCACCGAGGATTGTTTCTCTTTCGATGAGGGTGACAGGGTGTCCGATCTCAGCCAAGGATCGAGCGGCGGAAAGACCAGCAGGCCCGCCGCCGACAATCAGAGTCCTTTCGGTCACGCGCGTGCCTCGAATCCGGGACCGGAAGTGATCGCTCGTCGGGGATCGTACAGGGTCTCGAAATTTCCAGCTTCTACATCTACCAGATAATTCTCAAATTGACTCTTAGCTAACTCCCAATCAATACCGAGTTTTTCCAGCAAAGGTTCAAAAGCTGAGGCATGCCAATGCAGTTGAGCTATTTTGTACGGATGAGCGCCACAGAGCACGGCCGCCAATTGACAGTCGGCCAGAATTGGCATTTCGTAGTGTTTGTCAACCGCTTTGCCGATCCATTGATTCTTATCAAGCGTTGTAATACACCCGGTATCGTGCCCCACCATCACGTCCGCCCGAGCTTCTTCAACGGCGACCTTGATTTTTCTGTCGATTGCGAAAGAACGAGTAAATTCCCGTTCCGAAATGATGTGACGGAAACCGAATCCGCAGCAGTCGTACCAGGTGGAATAATCGATGACATTGGCCCCCAGTGCCTGAACCAGTCCTGTAGAAACTGCTACACGATTTCCATCAAGCACGTCATCGTCATAAATCACATCTTCCGGGACCATTTTGTAAACGTGACATGCAGGATGGATAACGGCACGAATTTCCGAAGCATCAATAGTCTGTCGTTCGCTGATCTGATGCCTCATCACATGCAACCACTCCGAATAGTGCACGATCTCTTCGGGGATCAGGATTTTGCCATCAACCAAGCGACCGATTTTTGCGAGAATTTTCCTGACCTGTTCACGCAGTTCAGCCGAATGAAGCAGAAACTGTCTCATTTCCTTGTAGTTGCCGAAAGATGTCCCACAGTGCACCAACGGATAGTAATGCGCGTAGTCCAACCCCTCCGCACGAGATGCGACATATGCCTGATGGAAATTTCTCAGAAACACAGCCGCCAAAGAAACGACGTTTCCAATTCCCGAACCATGGTAGTTCCAGGCGGTACAAGATGTCTGGTCGGTTTCGTCGAGGTAGTCTGTTCCAAGTTCGTTCATGAGCCAAAGCAATGATGTGGGATAGCCGGGGATATTCCCGCATTGTCCACAGGATTTATGATGCCAGAGACGGTCGGTTGGAATTTTCTTATCCCAGCCGTAGAGTGTTTTTGTCATCACCGGCTTGTGTCCATCATTCACCCGATGTACCACAATTTCCCCATCCTTTTCAAGCTGCCACATGATGTCCCGGACGTCTTCAACCTGTTCGCGGGATGTGAGCAATGCTCGCTTGTCAATCTTGGCTTCAACCCACTGCGTAGCCGCTTGTGCTTGCTGTGGATTCAGATTTGAATCATTCCACTCCGCGCCATGTCCGGTGAATCTCTGTTCAGAGTTTTGATTTCCAAATGGAACCATTACGCTCATTTCCAATCTCCTCTATTCTGTTTCCAATGTTCTCAAATCAGTCGTCATCCTGTTCATCCAGCCAATCTTCGTACTCTTCTCGCTTCTCGTCCATGATATCTACAATGACATCAAATAAATTTTCATCAATTGTTTCCAGTTGATCCAGAACGCCGGATTCTTCCCAGATGGTGTATAGCTCGATAGATGTCTTCAGATTGACTTCCCATGCGGTATCGGTGGTATGCATGGTTGGCATGGGAACTGCTTTGCGCAGTACTTTAAGTGGCGCATCGACTTTGCTGATGTTAGGGCCCCAGTCAGCAAAGTGATCGGGTGTGATCATATTTGGAGCCAGTTGGTTACCGGTCGAGATAAGTTTAAGCATGACTCGGGAAAACGGTCGAAGAACATCTTTGGCCGACTGCATTCCGTGCTTGATTGAAACTTCCCGCAAAATACTGACCAAGCCACCCGGAGAGTTACCAAATGGACAGCGAGCTGCACAGGTATAACACTGTGCGCAAGCCCAGATCTTCTCCTGCATGGCATCATAGATTCCTTCTAGGTTCTCAGTCCAGAGCAATTGCACAATTTCTCTGGGGGAATAATCGAAGTAGTGTGCAGAAGGGCAGGTGGCGGTGCAGATTCCGCAATTCAGGCAACCGTGCAGTTCGTGATCGTAGAGTGGATGCTCACAAATATCACCAAAGATTTCTTCCAGTTTATCGCGACCGACATCGTGCTCAGTCAGCGGATCCCCGATTGTGATGTCAGTGGCGGACATATCGATCGATATCAGTAACTGAGTACTTTGGTTTCTTCTTCTTCCATTACTCGTTCAATGACATAGGCACCACCTACGATACCTTCGCATTCCGGTATGAGATCATCGACAGTCATGTCAAAGAGGTCCAGATTCGGTGAGCAACAGAAAAACTTGACACCTGCATCATGTGCATCCTTGATGAAGTCATAAACTGACTTGTCCGATCCAGGTTTTACATATAGAGTCTCCGCGACGCCCTTTTTCATGAGTTTGCCTGCTGTTGCCGTGCAGATCACCTCGACCTCATACTCCATTGCAGCGGCGACTGACGCCTGAAAGATCGGCGCACCCATCTCCTCACCGTTTGAAGGGTCGGAATTGACCATCATTATTACTAATTTATCTGCCATCGTAATCGAATACTATACTGGTTGAGCATTTTAATCGTAGTTTATTTTAGTATATTAGAATTTTCTAATATAACAGATTTTTCATTTTCCCCCAGCATGTTCAATGTTGTACTTTCGATAGTCGGGTCATTCAGAATATCTGCTGAATCAACTTAAAGTTTTCGCACCGATAGAAGAAATTTCAACTGAATTCGGTTCAAATTTATAAGCATAGCGGCAATGTGCGGATTGTCAGTTCATCCAGCCAGTAATTTGTATGACGCCTGTCATGATGTTGACAAGTGTTTCCTCGATTTCGGATTGTCGACTGCGTATGTTTTGCAATATATCGAAATTCGCGACATCATACGCCGGCATCTGAACCATTGAATCTTCAATCATCGCACTTTTCATTCCCGGGTGACCGATGAATCCCAGACAGTTGTCAGAGATCTGAAATAGAGCGGGCATATCATCCTCGGTTACGGACAGTACGTGGGCATCATCCGTAATGACAGGGAAATCCCGCATATAGGTGACGATTGGATATTCGATTGGGAGGTGTCCATTCAGCGCGTCTCGGTCGACTCTCTGGGCTATATTCAGATCGAGAGTCAGCTCTCGCGGTTTGACTGTACCGCCGGAAGCAAGCACCAGAAGCTGTGCACCGGTGCCGAATGCCAGGATGGGCAGTTCCTTCGAAAGATAGTTCTCGATAATCTTTATTCGTTGCTCCAGCAAGGGTAGTCTTGGAGTGCTGACAGTCCCGTATGGTGCGGCACCGAGGATAATCAGTCCATCACTCGGGCGGCTCAGATTGTTGATCCAATTGCTGTCATGTGCTGGGCGGACATACCGAAATCGAATATTTCGCCCTTCGAGGTGGTCCTCAATCAGACCTAGATGTTCGGCGTCGGTATTTTGCAGAACCGAGATGGTTTTCATGGATTCATTGAATTACATTGGTGTACAGGAGTTAAATTTGGATTCGATTGATTGTCGTGGGTTTGCAGTAACGGGGTACTACCTGATCTAACGAACTGTGATTTCACTGTATATTTTTACATTCTTGACGATAAATTTCTTGAGACTGACTTCATGCATGAGATTGCCGATGTCTATGAATCAAAGTCATAATCGTATAATATCAGGTTAGTATGAAGTGTATTGTGTGTCAGAAAGGAAATTATTTGGATGCGGCATGAGGAACGTTGTCTGAGTGCTGACGCAGAAAGCTCTGTTGCATTGAGCCCGCTTTCCCGTTTCAAATAGCCCTGATTCGAAAATTTGAAATCGGTTGCAATTGATTTTGTTGGGAGAGGTTCTAAGTTTGTCCTTTTAGTCGAATTCTGACAGTCGGAATGACTTTCAGTCGCATATTCGAATTCAGAAGTAGCAAAACATTGAATGCGAAACTCAAATCACTGTGAGGAAATCAATCATGGCTAATTCATTCTTGAGGACTGTCAGACTTCTCGGAGTTGCACTAATAACCAGCCTGCTCTTGCTATATGCCGTTACGTTTTCAATCACTGCGGAAGCACAGACTTCTGAAGACGCCGGGTTGCAGATTGCCAAAGACAGCCGAGAATTGGATAGGGGTTTCGGGAACTATACCGCCATCCAGGAAATGATTCTGCGCAATAAGCACGGACAGGAAAGCCGACGTCAGCTTAGGGTGAAAGTGCTTGAAGTCGAGGCAGATGGAAACAAAAGCCTGTTTGTCTTTGACGAACCGAAAGATATCAGAGGAACTGCGTTTTTGGTTCATTCTTTCAAGGTGAAATCAGACGATCAGTGGATCTATCTGCCCGCTTTGAAAAGAGTCAAACGAATCAGTTCTTCAAACAAGTCCGGTTCATTCATGGGCAGCGAGTTTTCTTATGAAGACATGGCACAGCAGGAAGTCGAGAAATTCACCTATCGGTATCTGCGCGATGAAGCCTGCGGTGAGTTGATGTGTACGATCGTTGAGCAAATTCCGACCGACAAAAAGTCAGGATATCGTCGACAACTGTTTTGGCGGGACAAAGATGAACTTCGGGTGGTGAGAGTGGAATACTTTGATCGAAAGGATGTCCATTTCAAAACTTTGGATGTGGAGGATTTCCAGATATTTCTGGATAAATACTGGAGAGCTGGAACCATGAATATGGTGAACCACGTTACAGGAAAAAGCACCACTCTGATTTGGTCGGACTACCAATTCGGAACTGAATTGAATGAGCGGGATTTCAGCAAGACAGGACTGAAAAGAGCGCGGTAATGTGGATTCGCATTTTCACCGGCGCGTACCCACTGGCAATTGTGGCTATATTGGGTATTGGCACTGCTTCCAATGCTATTGCCGATTCCGAAGTCGAAATTCAGTTTTCCGGTCGAGTCGGAGTTGAAAGCCAGTCCTATCTGCAGCATGGCGGATATCCAGGTCAGCGGCGGAGGTCGAACGGAATTATTCTCGAGCCTGAGGTTTATTTTGAAACCGAATCAGGTTCAAGTTTCAGTCTAAAGCCGTTCTACCGCTATGACAGCATGGATCCACGTCGCCGCCGCGGTGATTTGCGCGAGGCCTATTTTCTTTGGTATGGGGAGGCCGGTGATGGCGAATGGGAATTGCGTCTGGGAATCGATCAGATATTTTGGGGTGTGACTGAATCAACCAATATCGTCAATATCATCAATCAGTCTGATCTCGCAGAGGATCCGTTTGACAAGGAGAAGTTGGGTCAGCCGATGGCACATCTCACCTGGTCAGCTGATTGGGGAATATCAGAATTTTTCGTCCTCCCGTATCACAGAAAACGCACTTATTCGGGTGAAAACGGGCGATTCAGGTCCCAGCTGGTTGTAGACAATACCCAGGCAATATATGAAGATTCCGAAGGAAAGCGCCATGTTGATTATGCAGTGCGATACAGTCACAGTATCGGGCCAGTCGACTTCGGTGTTAGTGGGTTTTGGGGTACGAGCCGTAAACCTTTTTTGAGGCTATATCAACCCCAGCAAAATCAGCCACCCACTTCGTTAATACCGTACTACGGCCAGATACGTCAGGTCGGATTGGACCTGCAGGTGACGCTGGAATCGTCGTTGTTAAAATTTGAAGGGATTCGACGGAATGGTGCGCGCAACTCAACACTACCATTGGGTATAGAAGAGGATTACAGCGCGTATACGATCGGCGGTGAGTACACATTCTATTCTGTATTTGATTCGAATTCCGACATTACCGCACTAGGTGAATGGATTTATGATTCAAGAGGGTCGAGATCCACAGAGGATCTGGAGCATGATGTGTTTCTTGGATTACGCTGGGCCTTGAATGACACTCAAGACTCCGAGTTTGTAGTCGGTTACGTTGCTGATACAAAGTACGATACAGCGACTCTGTCGGCCGAGTTCAATCGGCGAATTTCTGACAGATATTCATTGGAAACGCAACTTTTTATTATTGAAAGGGCGGATGCAAAGGATACGGCTTTTCATACCATAAGAAAGGACAGTAATTTGAGGATCAGGTTGAATTACAACTTTTGATGGAGCGTACACGTTACCCGCTAGTTGTGGATAGTGTACCCTCGTTTTCATACAATCCAACGCAATCCAAACCCAAAATTGAAGAGATTATTGGTTTCAAGTGTTGAATGTACAGGTATTCTCGCTGAATAAATCTTCCAGAATTTCGCCAAATATTTCCTTTGCAAGATAGAATAATCTGTGTAAACAGATCCAGTACTGTTTGCTAATTGGTATTCAGCGGGGGTTTCAGTTTGAACAGCATGCTGTAATCACCGCCGCCCCAAATACTGCAGATATGGCTGTCTTCGTCTCAATTTGTTCGAACATTTTATGAAAATAATACGCCGTGGAATCGAAATCTAGCTTTTGCGACAGAGACTAAGCGTTGCGCGTTGTGCGAGCATTCGCTTGCGAGTACCTGATCACGATGTTCGCAATGTAGGTGTGAGACAGCCATTCTCGCCAGGTAACGCGAGTGTGTCAAAAGAATGGGAATGTCAGCACTTTTCGGCACACCGAATTCTCTATTTTCGAATTCGGGAATTTAGAAAAAGTTTACTAATGAAATTATTGGTTTACAATAAGAAACCTGGATTGGGAGATGTTCCCGGTCGGCGATTGGTTCTGGGATTTCTCAGAACCTTTCGTTTCTATGGATAAAAGACTTTAAATCCCCAGCCTGTAATTTCCCACGCACCATTTTCCAGCACCCCAGAATCTTCATATTCGGAGTCAGGCATATGTGCATTCGGGAGTTGCGTTATCTAGCCAGTTCCAGTTGGATTCAAACCTGCGTGTGAGGAAATTAGCTTTGCGAAGCGTTCTTACCTATCCTATCCTAGGCAAATTGAAGTGAACATTCTCTTCGATACCATTCATCGTAGAAACTTCAGAATCTTCGTAGTCAGCGATCTTGGCAATCACTTCCTCAACCAGTTCTTCCGGAGTTGAAGCACCAGCTGAAATGCCGACAACTTTCTTGTTCGCCAGCCATTCCAGTTTTAAATCCTCAGCTTCCTGTAGCAGGTACGCGGGTGTTCCATTGGCTCGGCTGACTTCGCACAGACGATTTGAATTGGAACTGTTATTTGCACCGACAACAAGCACCAGATCAACTTTCTTTGCGAGCGCACGGACTGCATTCTGACGATTCTGCGTAGCGTAGCAAATGTCATCAATGTCGGGTCCTACAATCTTTGGAAACTTAGCCTTGAGGGCCTCAACGATTTCGGCTGTATCGTCGACAGATAAAGTAGTTTGTGTGATAAATGCAACCCGTTCCGGATTGGCGACCTCAAGATTTTCGACATCGGCGACATCGCTGATGAGATGGACTTTCCCGGAAATCTGGCCGATAGTTCCCTGGACTTCAGGATGATATTCATGCCCGATAAGAATTATCTCGTAGCCTCTGGCTGCATACCGCTGCCCTTGGCTGTGCACTTTGGTTACAAGTGGACAAGTTGCATCTACAGTCACTAGATCCCTTTGCTTTGCATTCTCCTTGACTTGTTTGGAGACACCGTGTGCGCTGAAAACAGTAAGTGATCCGTTCGGTATCTGATCCACCTCTTCGACAAATTTAACACCCTTGGCTTTCAGTTTCTCGACTACTCTGCGATTGTGGACAATTTCATGCCGCACATAGACTGGGGATTTATTTTTTTCGAGAAGGGTATCAACAATGGCGATCGCACGTTCGACACCGGCACAGAATCCACGTGGTTGTGCTAGTAATACCTGCATTTTGTTGCTTACCTCCCGCGAAAATTTAGTAATAGAACATCTATCTATATTATACAGGTTTGACCGAAAGGTCAAAGTTGCATGCTGGTGCTGTGCCCCGAATCTCCACTCAACTTCCGAATGACTAGTGCATAAGATGTTTCAAATTTGATTGGAATCCGACAAAATATTGAAAAAAATTAGAACGAGGTGTTGACAAACTGGTTACTGAGTTCCAAATCCACCCCAAGCGAAGGAATTTCGGCACACTGTCATGCAAAGCGATTTAGCATTTACGTATCCTGCTAAATCACCGTATTGTGGAGGAAATTTTCGGTGAATCAACATCGGGGAGCGGTCGCGTGAGAAAATAGAAAATTGTCTTCAGTGCGAGATCGGAAGGTGCCAGTAAATTCAGCAAACCGATTACGATTCGCACACTTGATTTTGAGAGTTTGATCTCTTCCCCCCGAACAAAGGATTCGCTGAAATAGACTTTTCGGAGTGCCAGCGCGGAAAGTCCGAGTGATGAGACTATCTGGCGACGGATTCGGTATTCCGAACTCGGTATTGCCAGTGCAAATCCCAGACCTTTCAGCAGGTGGTGCCTCGCGACTACGATCAGTTTCGCAAGGCCATCAAAGAATCCGGGATTGTCCTGACCAGCGCTGAGATCGGTCAGGTCGAAGCCGGATTCCAGGAACATATCTCTCGGTAGCCAGCACATCCCTTCGCGTCGGTCATCCCAAATATCCTTGATGATGTTTGTCATCTGCACCCCCTTTCCGCAAGACACCGACCAGACTTGCATCTCAGCGGAGCGTCTGTCGATTTCAGTGGAATAAGCGCAGAACAGTTCCGCAAGCATCTCGCCTACCACACCTGCAACGAAGTAACAATAGCGCTCAAGTTGGGGAAGATCATCCAAGCCTTGGAGGCCTTCGTAATGTTGGAATTCAAGCATGCCCGTTGACATGATGCGAATACAACGTTCCAACGCCTTACGTTGCCGAGAATCGAAACTCAGGGTGATACGTATGACCTGTTCTGAATTCCGTACCAGATTACGTACATTCTCTGGAATGCCCGATCCGAGTGCGGATGCGAGGTTGCTCGCAAATGGTTCGGCTGGCTGTTCAGCAGCGACGATTGCGGCGAACTGGTTCAGATATTTCTCTTTGTCAGCCAGAGCCATGTCGCGGTCATCTTCAATGCTGTCGGCAATTCTGCACAGAAGATAGCCATTGGTGACTACATGCTGAAGTCGCGCGGGCAACAGAGGGATGGTCATTGCATAAGTCTGGGAAACCTGTTGCAGCATCTCGGATTGAAATGCGAGATCAGATACTGTTGGAGGCGTTAAATTTGTTGTGATCATTCGACTGGTCGCTGAAAACAAGGTCACTGTAGGACATTCAAAAAGCCATGGATAAGCGTCAATCCAAATCCTGATACTGGCTTAATTTGGCAACCGATGAAAGCCCGTCTTCCGGTACGGTGCTCGGTAAGTCTCGCCTGAGAAAATTGAAGATAATATTAAGAATGCCATCAAAACGAGAAAAGACGCTGGTCAGAACGATGATCGTCCGTACGGTGCTGCGAGAAATTTTGACTTGCTGACCGCTACAGAAATCGGGTTGCGCATTAATTTTGCGCAGTGTTGCGATAGCCATGCCGGCAGCCCAAAGACAATATCGACGATAGCCGGTTTCGCGTGAAGGGATCAGCTGGATGTAGTGTTGGGCGTTGAGAAGATGCCAATTGGTTAAAGCGATGAGTTGTGACATGCCGGTTGCAAAACCCTTTTTGGTTTGATTGTCGCCTGCATCCAAGTCCCGCAAATCGACACTTGATTCAAGAAATACATCACGCGGCAGCCAGCAGACTCCGCGAGCGCGATCTTCCCACGTATCCTTTAGGATGTTGACCATTTGAAGTCCGAGACCGAATGACATGCCCAGTGGCAGCAGCACTTCGCGCTTCTCGCGGATTTCATCAGAATAATCACACATGAGTTCTGTCAGAGTTTCACCGACAATACCCGCGACGCTATAGCAGTACCGATTGTAAACGGATAAATCAGCGAGTCCTTCAACTGTAGCATTGCGTTGAAATTCGACCATGCCTTTCGACATGATGGAAACGCAGCGTTCGAGTATCGTTTGCTGTTCCAGACTGAACTGGCGTTTGATGTTGACGACTCTTGAGGTTTGAGCAATCAATTCTTTCTCACTGTCCAGCATCGATTCGGACAGCAGGTTGTATAGCTCACTTGCGAATGACTCGTCGTTTTCTCCTGAAACGATCGCAACGAATCTTCGTGCGAAATCATCTTTCTGCTCGACGGACAGTCCGGGATCATCCTCGATCGTATCATTGATCCGGCAGAGCAGATACGCGTTTCCAAACAGTGCCTGCAGTTGGCGTGGCAGTTGCGGTGTCGTCAAAGCGAATGTTCTGGCGACTCCAGACAAAATTTTCTGCTGAAATTCAATTTCGCCATCTGAAATGGAATTTTGGGTTGTTCTATTTTGGAGCATCGGATGGCAATGATGTACTGTATGAAACCGCACTCCAAATTATAAAGTGAACTTATGTATCAATTGCGTTATGGATACGAAAGCGCGTTCTCTCACATCGTTATACCGAGGTTGCAGTTTTTTTGGCTTTCAATCGTTTACACCGAGCAGGCGTTCAGAGAAAGTATTACAAGCGTCTTTGGGGCATTCATACACGTGTTGCCAATGCGTCACGTTAATGCAATGTTGGGAATTGCAGATGCGTGTTCCGACTCGACAAATCGATATGGTTGGAAATTTCGAGTGCGTAGAAAATTTTGTAAAATACTCGTGAACTTTGCTATATTTTGCTTTTCGCTTGAGAAAATGACGCATGTGTGAATACAAATGGAGCATGTGCTTACTCTAATTCGACAACGAAGAGTCCAGGACTATTCAATATGAAGAGATTTCTAATCAGTTTAATTTCACTCACTGCTTTTGCATTGATTCCGGCACTGAGTTCTGGTCCGGTTCATGCTGACACGACGAATGACATTATTGCGGAAGGCAAGAAACTGTCGTTTGACCGACAGAAAGGTAACTGTCTCTCGTGTCATATCATTGAGGACGGTCTGATGCCCGGCACGCACGGTCCTCCATTGATCTTCATGCAGAGACGGTTTCCCGACAAGGCAAAGCTGAGAGCTCGAATCCATGATCCGACCGCTGCGAATCCGAATACGATGATGCCGCCGTTCGGGCTTCATGGAATATTGTCGGAAAGTGAAATTGACGCAATCACAGAGTATATCTTTACGTTATAAGAGAGGGATTCTGATGAAAACGCTTGAAATACAAAGACGCAAGGTGCTCAAGGGCGCGCTGGCAACCGGTTTGGTCGCACTTGCTGCTTCTTGGGACATGCTTGGCAATCGTGCATACGCTTCTCGGCCTCAGATGGCATTCGATGCCGAAGATGTCGACGGCACGCTTAAGGCGCTGTTCGGAGAGGATGCTGTTCAGGACAGTGGCGACATCACTGTCAAGGGGCCTGAAATTGCTGAAAACGGTGCGGTTGTCCCCATAAAAGTGACCGCGAATATAAATGAAGTGCAGTCCATTGCCATCATTGTGCCGGAAAATCCTGCGCCGATGGTGGCATCGTTTGACTTGGAGTCGGGAATTGTTCCCGAAGTTTCGGTACGGATCAAGATGGGTAAGACATCTGATGTCATCGCACTGGTGAGATCGAACGGACAAGTCTATCGAGGTGCCAAGGAAGTCAAAGTGACCATCGGCGGTTGCGGCGGCTGATCCGATACAGAGAGGTATTGAATCATGACTATCAAATCAAAAACAAAAATGACCAGCGACGGCAACGTGCAGGTCAAGATGCTGATCAAGCATCCCATGGAAACCGGTCAGCGTAAAGACCGAAAGACCGGTAAACCGATACCCGCCCACTATGTTGAGGTGGTTACCTGCGAATGGCAGGGTAAGGAGATGATCCGTGCACATTGGGGCCCGGCGATTTCCAAGAATCCGTATTTGTCGTTCAAGATCAGCGGGCCTCAGGCTGGTGATACGTTGACTTTGCGATGGTCGGACAATAAAGGCGAGTCTGGTGAACAGCAGTCTCAGGTAAGCTGACGTACCTGCAATTTTGAATTTTGGAGAGAGCTTTATGAAAAGATGTTTGCTGTCTTTGTTGGCCGCTATGCTGATGGCCGGAATGTCGCCATTTGTGCTGGCAGCTCCCGAAGATGATCGCGTGGCATTCGAGAATTATTTCTTGACCAAGTTTCCAGATACACCCAAGGAAGATTTCATCAATGGAATTTACTCGATCGATCCGGTCGCCCGCGATCAGTGGGTTGATCTTGAGGAATTTCCACCTTACGAGTTAGCCCTTGAGGCAGGACAGACCCTCTTTGAGACGCCATTCGCAAATGGCAAGACATACGGGGATTGTTTTGAGAACGGCGGTATCGGAGTTCGTCAGAACTACCCGTATTTTGATACTGAGGTAGGTCAGGTTGTGACAATGGAACTCGCAATCAATCAGTGTCGCGAATCAAATGGCGAAAAACCTCTTAAATACAAGTCTGGCCCGATCGCGGCAATATCCGCGTACATGGCATTCACGTCGAGAGGGAAAACTATCAATGTTGTAATACCGGATGATCCACGTGCGCTTGCCGCCTATCAGGAAGGCAAGCAGTTTTACTACACCAAAAGGGGTCAGCTGAACTTTTCGTGCTCCGACTGTCACATCGGAGGGTCGGGTGGTTATATTCGAACCGAAATGTTGAGTCCGTCGTTAGGACATATCAGTCATTGGCCAGTTTACCGACTCAAGTGGGGCGCGATCGGCACCTTGCACCGTCGATTCAGTGGTTGCAATCAACAGGTGCGGGCGAAGGCATTCAAGCCACAGGGTCAAGAGTATCGAAATCTGGAATATTTTCTTAGTTACATGAGTAATGGATTGATATTCAACGGACCGGGTGTCCGCCGCTAAATCCGAGGAATGACACGATTATGAAGAAACTAATGTTAATGATTGTTGCGACTGTTGCACTGACAGTTGGTACGTCTGCGACCTCCGATCAGATCAGTATCGAACAGTTCAATGCGGCGTTGACTGAAGCCAACGATTTGAGAAAGAAGGCTGGTGAACTGGCTCATGAGTGGCGAGATACAGCGAAACTTTTGAAATCAGCCCAAGCTGCCGCCGAAGAAGGTGATCTGGAAAAAGCGATGAAACTTGTCGCCGAAGCCAAGTTCCAAAGTGAGGCAGCGGCCAATCAGGCTGAGCGAGAGCAACGCCTTTGGGAAGGTCGGGTTGTCAGATGACACACTTGCGGTTCCAAATTTCTGTCAGGGAGTGGTGATACCGCAAGTCAGCAAATCGCACCCATTCAGACCGTGTCTCGGGATTTGTCCGGGGAGGAGGCAATAAATCGTGGATATGTGTCGTCGTGAATTTTTGCAGGCGCTCGTTGCCGCGAGCGCTTGCGGTATCTTGCCTTCGATTTCGGCGAACAGCTCCAATCTATACGATTTCACTCCCTTTGGCGACATCCGTCTGCTGCACATCACCGATTCTCATGCTCAACTGAATCCGGTCTACTATCGGGAACCTCATATCAACATTGGAATCGGCGATTCACGCGGCCGTCCGCCACACATCGTAGGCGATCATTTCTTTGACTATTTCGCGATTCCTCCGTCAACACCAAGCGCATACGCATTCGCCTACTCGAATTTCACAGAGCTCGCCGAAAAATTCGGTAAAGTCGGTGGATATGCCTACCTCAAGACGCTGATTGACAGGTTGCGACAGGACTACGGTTCCGAGCGAACCTTGTTACTTGACGGAGGGGATAGCTGGCAGGGGACTGGCACCGCGTTGTGGACACGCGGTATGGAAATGGTGGAAGCGAGCAACATTCTCGGCGTAGATATTGCGACAGGTCATTGGGAGTTCACCTATACACCGGAGGAATTTCAGACAAATATTCAGGCATTCGAGGGTGATTTTGTTGCGCAGAATATTTTTCTGACTGAGGATGCGCTGTTTGATGAGAAACCGGTTTTCGACGAGGATACCGGTCATGCGTTTCAACCTTACGTCATGAAGTCACTTGGCACTCATGAGGTAGCAGTTATCGGACAGGCGTTCCCGTACACTCCAATCGCCAATCCGAGTCGGAACGTACCGGACTGGACATTTGGCATTCGAACTGAGGAACTGCAGGATTTGGTTGATCAAATTAGAGCGAACGAACGGCCGGATGCTGTAATTTTGCTGTCGCACAACGGTATGGATGTTGACCTGAAACTTGGTGAAGTTGTGACGGGTATCGATGCAGTGCTCGGAGGGCATACGCACGATGCAGTGCCAGCGGCGATGGAAGTTCGAAATTCCGGTGGTACCACATTGGTCACCAACGCCGGGTCCAATGGAAAATTCGTTGGTGTTCTTGACCTGAAGTTTTCCGACAAGGGTGTCAGGGACTATCAGTATCGATTGCTGCCCGTGTTTGGAAATTATCTTGAAGCCGACCCGCAGATGCAGGAATTCATTGCCGGGTCCCGCGCAGCGTTCTCTTCGGTGCTTGATGAGGAATTGGCAGTGACGGAATCGTTGCTGTTTCGCCGCGGAAATTTCAATGGCACATTTGACGAGGTGATATGTGATGCACTGCTTCGGAACGGGGGTGCTCAAATCGCTCTTTCACCAGGATTTCGTTGGGGAACTTCCGTCATTCCCGGTCAAACGATAACCATGGAGGATGTACTGAGTCAGACTGCAATGACTTACCCCGAAACTTATGTGCGTGAAATGTCCGGCGAAACTCTAAAGCTGATATTTGAGGATGTTGCAGATAACTCATTTAACTCTGATCCTTTCTATCAGCAAGGCGGTGACATGGTGAGGGTACAGGGATTGACATACACACTCAACCCAGCCAACTCGTTTGGGAATCGAATTTCGGATATGCGTCTCGATAACGGAGAATTGATCGAAGCCAACCGGAACTACCTAGTTGCTGGCTGGGCTACTGTTGGCGAAATTTCACCGGGCCCGCCTATTTGGGAGATGGTTGCCGACTACTTGCGCGCCCAAGGTGTCGTCAGTATTGATCGCGTGAATCAGCCGAAACTCGTAATTGGCGCTGACAATCCTGGTGTCGGGATATGGAATACCACTTGATACAGGGGGACGAAAGAATGCTAAAGATCGTGCAAACCTTTGTCGTCGCATTCGCACTCGGCCTTGGTACGGTATTTGAGTTACAAGCAGAAATTCGCGACCCTGAAGAGTATTTTTTTCACCAAAGTTTTGGAGACCTTCAGGAAGAGGCTGAAATTGCCAGGGAAGAGGGACAAACCTCAATAATGGTGATGTTTGAGCTCAATGACTGTCCATGGTGCGAAAGAATGAAAGATATGATTCTGAATCAGTCAGAGGTTCAGGATTACTTCAGGAGACATTTTCGGATTCTGATGATGAATGTCGAGGGGGACAACCTAATCGTGGATTTCAACGGCGAGGAAATTTCGGAAAAAGATTTTGCACTCAAGCACAATCGGATTCGGGCTACTCCGGTTTTTCTTTTTTTAGACCTGGAAGGAAGTCGAATCGCCCGTTACACTGGAGCGGCGAAGAATATCGAGGAGTTTATGTTGCTCGGGGAGTATGTGACGGGTGGACACTATGAGTCTACCAATTTCGTCCGATTCAAACGTGCTCGGATGAAATCCAAATCCAATTGAGCTTGGATGGGTCGTACCGTCGATCTTTTTATCATCCCGATACTGTAGATATCATGTGGAGACAACTGATTTCGGCTGCAGCATTTTGTATGCTTGCGCTGCCGGGATTGGCAAATTCATTTGAGATTCCCGATGAGCCCCTTCATCTGGTCGATGCCCTCATCTATGCGCAGCTAACTCACCCATCAAATCGTCAACTGGAGCTGGATTATGAGTTGGCGCGGGAATCTCATCAGCAACTCGAATCTGGGAATCGACTGGATGCCCGCGTTCTTATTGTTCCGCAACAAGCAGACCGTGTGGCCAAAGGTCTATCGAATTCCGAAGACGATAGCTATGCTCGCCTGGAGGTAAGTTACCCGATTTATGACTTCGGTTTCAGGAGCGCCTCGATTGATCAAGCGACAACAAGTCTCGAAATAGCCAAACGGGCAGTTGATCTCGCCATTCAGCAACGCCGGCTTTCAATCATGAAACATTTTTTTGACGTTTTACTTGCTGATCTTGATTATGGTGTGAAGAACGAGAAAATGACCCTTGCTTTTCTTCGCTTCAATCGCTACAGAGAAGAAATGGATCTTTACCAGGCGCATGCCGAGGTGGACGTGCTCGCCCTGGAAACCATCTATCGAGACAGGTTTCATACACGCCAACAGGCGGCGATAGAGCGACTGGTGGCTCGGCGTAAACTCGGTATGTTGATGGGGTCAGTAGACTATGTACCCCGTGATCTCCAACAACCGGACTTGTCGGTTTATGTTGAAAGGGAAGTTCTGGATTTCGAAGATATGCTGAAACAGGTGCTGGAGCACAGTCACGAAATGATTGTCGCAAAAATGCAGGTGGAACAGGCGCAGCAGGGTTTGACTGTTGCTGAGAAACGTTATCAGCCATCTGTGAAAGCGAAACTCGAAGCGACTGAATGGAATCAGGAAATCGGAAATCGTAATTCAGCGTCCATAGGTCTTCAGTTCGAGGTGCCATTGGTATCCGGTTCACGCAAGAGTTATGATCGTAAAAAAGCGATGTTAGATGTTCAACGCGCTGAAGCGGGAGTCGCCGAAGTTGAGCATGAATTGAGAACGCAGGTATTGGAAATTTGGAAGGTGATAAGTTTGATCCAGGTTGACCTTGCAGCGGCAAGGGTGCGTTCCGACTATCGAGATCAGTACATGGATAGGGCGCGGACACTCTATGAACTTGAAGAAGCCGCAGATATTGGGGATGCACAAGCTGAGCAACTTCGTTCGTTGTTGGATATGAAGAGAGTGGAGTTTGAATTGACTCTGGCATGGTGTAAATACGACATGATGCGAGGTGTTCCGGTCTATCAAAATTGAATCGGTTTGCTGATTTGTGTTTGGAGGCGAATTTTCGATTCGCTTTTTTAAAGGGTCTTGATGTACGTGATTTTCGACGTAGTCCTGCTTAGTGGCGAAGTTCACGATGCTATTGACGATCCGTGGCTCAGATGTTGGAGGGCAGCATTGCCTAAAACATGAAGTTTGCGTTTTGGTGATTCCTTGTTGCGGCCAAATAGATATAATCAGTCCGTTTGAGTTAAATGTATATTAAGAAAATTATTTTTCAAATTGAGTAATAGAGGGGACGTATGGATTCTACAGACTTAGAACGACATGTCAATCAACCCGGTCGCGAAGATCTGGTCAGACAGGTTCGAGAGAAGATTAACGAACTGAATGTTGATTACATTTACTATCAGTTCATTTCTGTTACCGGGCGGATTGTCGGAAAGGGTGTGCCTGCAGACCACTGGGAACAGATTGCCAGTCGAGGATTTCAGTTGGTTTACGGTTCTACCGCGAATCTGTTTATCGATCGGTATGGAGATTACATTGGTTACGGCCCGGAAGCTATGGAACTGGTCGGAATTCCGGATCCTGAGACCTTCTGCCAGTTACCTTGGGACAAACGTGTCGCACGTGTGTTCTGTACCTGTTTCCGAAACAGAGAAGAGCGAGTTGATCCTGGAGCACATCTGACTTCCGACTGTCGCGGCAATTTGCGCATCATCCACGAAGAATTCAAAGCCAAGCATGGCGGGTTGCATATGCGTCACGGTATGGAGCCGGAGATGATGTGGCTGAACCGCGGCGAGGATGGCAAGCCTGATGGTGGATTCTCAAAACCCTATTGCTATCACATTGACCAGTTCGAGAGTTTGCGTCCAGTTTTCATGCAGGCTATCGAATACTCACGATTTATGGGACTGGATATGATTCAGGGGGACCACGAAGATGCGCCCGGTCAGCTTGAGTTGAACTTCACGTTTGATGACGTGCTCAGAACCTGTGATCGGCTGTCAACCTACAGGCAGATTTGCGCACAGGTTGCAAGAGAGAATAATCTGATCGCCTGTTTCATGACAAAACCGTTCATGGGTGTTTCGGCGAGTGGTTGCCACACCAACATGTCGCTATGGACCGGTGGTGAAGATGAGGTTAACAATCTGGGTAACAGCACTTTGAATGGTTTGGATGATGTTTACAGTTATCGTAAAGGTGGTGACAACAAATTCATGCCGGATACAGATGACCCGCAATTACCCGGTGAAATTGGCCTGTATGCGGTTGCAGGTGTCATGAAGCATCTTGATGGACTGACTGCGCTGGGATGTTCGACAGTGAATTCCTATCGTCGATTGTGGGATACTGGATTCTGGGCGCCAGTCTATAAAGACTGGGGCTACCAGAACAGAACCACGGCATTGAGAATATCGGCTCCGGGAAGATTTGAGTTTCGAGCTGTGGATTCGATGGTCAATCCATATCTGCTGTGTGCCGGGTTGCTCAAGGCGTTTGACGACGGAATAACCAATCAACTTGATCCCGGCAAGCCTGAGAATCGAAACATCTACGAGGCGATGGAAGCCGGCAAGGAAGTCACAAAGCTCCCAATGTCGCTGGGAGAGGCGATTGAAGGCTTGAAAAAGGATGAGTTTCTGATGGAGGCGCTTCCTGACGAGATGGGTAAAGTTTTCTTGCACTACAAGGAAGACGAGTGGGCGAAGTTCATGGCCACTGTAACTGATTGGGATATGGAAACTTATCTGGACTGCTTGCCATAGGAGATATGCTGTGTGTGGAATTGCAGGATTGATACATAGAGGAAAGCAGTCTGACATAGGCGGTGAGTTGCTTTTGATGCTTCAGGCTCTGAAGCATCGGGGGCCGGATTCTACCGGACTTGCAGTATATGGTTCAACACAGGATGTGGATGCCACCGAGTATGTTATGCGCTACAAGGTGGCTGAAGGTGCTGAACTGGCTAGTGGATTCAGAATTTTTAGTCAGATAAAGGAGCGTCACGAAGCGGTTCACGCGCGTCTGTCCGAAAGTGGTGCGAAAGTCAGTTTGGAAGAGGAGGCGACAGAATATGCGTTCCGTTGTCGATTCAATTTCGATGGTGACATGAAACGTTTGGCCAACTATCTTGAGGATATCGAAGGTGTGGAAATTCTGTCCATCGGCAAGGCTCTCGAACTCGTCAAGGATCTTGGAGATGCGCAAACTGTGGGCAGCCAATATGGTCTTGAGAGTTTTCGAGGTACCCACGCGATCGGGCATACTCGCATGGCAACCGAATCAGATGTGGACATCCGCTCGGCGCATCCGTATTGGGCCTATCCTTTCCTTGACGTCTCCGTAGTCCATAACGGACAGTTGACCAACTACTGGAATTCTCGGCGGGCGCTTGAGAGAAAGGGACACAGATTCATGTCAAATTGTGATTCAGAACTGATTGCTGTCTATCTGGCTGATGCAATGGACCGCGGTGAGGATCTGGAAGAATCCATGCATCGGTCATTATCTGAGCTGGATGGTGTGTTCACTTACGTTGTGGCATCGCAAAACGAACTTGGTATGGCGAAAGATTACATGGCAGCAAAACCGATGGTACTTTACGAATCAGATGACTTTGTTGCGTTGGCTTCTGAAGAAGTTGCTATTCGAAGCGTGTTTCCCCACGAAATTGACACAATCGACCCCTATGAGGGAGAGGTTCGAGTATGGCGGAGTTGAATACCCCGGGTTCGATGCATCAAGAGAAACTTGCTGGTCGAACTCAAAAGATTTTTTTCTCGGCAGTTGAGTCTGATCGGCTCGCGTCACCGTACGCAATTGAAGTAGATTTCGATAAGTGCGCTGAAATTGATGCAGAAAACCGTACCGCTCGAGAAGTCAATTCCAGAATTGCGGAACTGATGAGAGAGGGCTATGGGGCAATAACTGTATTAAACCCGGGTGCGAAGCATTCTTTGGGTGTGGGCATTCTGAATCGTCTCAATCTGAATTTCGAGGGTAGTCTCGGATATTTCGGCTGTGGTTTGAGTGATGGTCCCAACATCCGCATTGCAGGACGCGTCGGGTGGTCGTGTGCGGAGAATATGATGTCAGGCACGATTGTCATTGAAAAAAATGCCGGTTCGACATTCGGTGCTGCCATTCGAGGAGGCGATCTGGTCTGCAAGGGAGATGTAGGCTCTCGAACGGGAATTGACATGAAAGGCGGCACAATCATCGTCGGTGGACGGACAGGCGCGTTCAGCGGATTCATGATGCAGCGAGGGCGCATGATCGTGCTCGGCGATGCTGGTCCGAACCTGGGTGATTCCATGTATGACGGGCTCATTTACGTCGGTGGGGAAATCGAGGGTCTTGGGGTCGATGCAGTCGATGCTGAAATGACGGACCTCGAATGTACCTGGATTGAGCGTAAGCTCGCCATGTACGGATTGGAGGCACCGAACGGAGCTGCGAACATGCGAAAAATTGAATCGGGCAAACAGTTGTGGAACTACGATAGTTTGGAACCCACAGAGAAAAAACTTGTACTTTAACGGAATGAACTGATGGAACCGAAACCTAAAACGTCACCACCGCTGCCGCCAACACCGTCAAGGAACACCAGTAGCCTTGGACGCAGTTCAATATTCTCACCGGAAACTATCGATGACATTCATATCAAGTCGGAGCTGGGCAGGTATCGAATGCGTGGGTTTTCTCTCTTCAAGAAAATCCCGACTTTCGACGAATTGACATTTCTACCAGGTACACTGACGAGATTTGTAATTGAAGGTTATCGCGAACGTTGCGTTACCAAGACTGTACTCGGTCCACGCGCAAAGCGACCGTTGATACTGGACATTCCTGTATACATTACCGGCATGAGTTTCGGCGCGCTTTCCTACGAGGCTAAAACCGCCTTGGCACGGGGAGCCACCATGGCCGGAACAGCGACATGTTCCGGGGAGGGTGGAATGATCCCTGATGAGCGCCGCTATTCCAGCAAGTGGTTTTATCAATGTATTCAATCACGCTATGGATTCAACCCACATCATTTACGTTTGGCCGATGCAGTTGAATTTTTCATCGGACAGGGGTGCAAGGTTGGGCTAGGCGGTCACCTGATGGGTCAGAAGGTGACTGATCAGGTTGCAGAAATGCGATCATTGCCAGCCGGAATCGATCAGCGTTCCCCGGCTCGTCATCCCGACTGGTTGGGACCTGACGACCTTGCGCTGAAAATAGAGGAAATTCGCGAAGCGACTGACTGGCAGATTCCGATTCAGTTGAAGCTGGGTGCGGCACGCGTGTATGACGATGTCCGAATGGCAGCGAAAACCGACCCTGACATGATCTATATTGATGGCATGGAGGGTTCGACTGGTGCCGGCCCGCATCTGGCGACGGAAGAAACGGGAGTACCCGGAATCGCGGCGATTCGACAAGCTCGCAAAGCCTTGGATGATGTCGGTAAGACAGGTGAGATTTCTCTGATTTATGCCGGCGGAATTCGAAATGGTGGCGATTTGGCCAAGGCGTTGGCTTTGGGTGCAGATGCAGTCGCGATCGGACATGCGTCGTTGATGGCTCTGAACTGCAACAAGGATATCCCTGAAGCAGATTATGAAAACGAGATCGGCGTCGAAGCTGGCTACTGCTACCACTGTCATACAGGGCGGTGTCCCGTCGGAGTTGCCACCCAAGACCCGGTGCTACGGCAACGATTGAATCCAGACGATGCGGCAGAACGAGTTTACAACTTTCTGCATACGCTTGCCATAGAGTGCCAGATGATGGCTCGCGCCTGTGGTAAGACAGATGTGCACTCTCTGGAACCGGAAGATCTTGCTGCGCTGACGATGGAAGCTTCTGCCATGGCTATGGTCCCGCTTGCCGGGACTCAGCATACGGTTGGACGACCAGATATGACGCGCTATTGAGGATTCGAACATGGATAAAGTAACCAATATAAGTGACAAGCTGAAAGATTCGACTGCGGAACGAGAACAGGAAATCGGCCAACATATCGGTTATCGATATGACGTGAATCTGGTTCCGGATTATTCTAGACTCACTCCGTTTCTAAGGGAGTACATGGAGTTTATGGGTTGGGATGATCTGAACTGGCTTGAAGATGTTCACTTGGGATATGAAGAGGGCAAACCGGCTGTATTTGACCGAAATATAAACGGTTGGGTTCAGGTGCCGAGTGACCATGATCTACCAGAAGGTCAGCAGGACCGGGATATGGTTGCGCGTGAACTGCTGGTCAAGTTTCAGTGTTCGGAAGAACATCCGATGGTAGAACTCAATGCGGAGTACGGCAAGGTAAAATCGCCATCCGAGGACTGACTCCAACGCACTTTCGGGTACGTATATTTATTCGGCGCGAAAGATACAACCTGAGTCGCGGTGGATATAGACCAAAACGGACTCGCGATTCTAACGCCAGTTTAGAAAAGATCTGTCACCGTTTAGGTATTCTCTCAACAGCTTAACCGTTGGACAATTGAGTCCAGACTGAAGACTCGCTTAAACGCTGGGTTGCGGCACCTTTCGCCAAGTGGTGTGCGAAACTCTGCGGGTTTGGCTGCAAAGAGCTGAAAAATTCCCCAAGCAGAACATATAAGCTAAATTGACTGAACCATTTCCATTATTCGAGGCAATGGAACGAAGTGAATATCATCGCGTATTGAAAACTCCTTTTCGCCCCCGTATACGACAAGTTTTCTTGTTGCTCCTACATCGTCACATGTTCGACTGAAATGTTTGCTCAGTTTGGGCGTAGTTCCGAACTTGATATCAATTGCCCATATTTCTGAGGATGAAGTTTGAACCACCAGATCAATTTCCGCTCCGACGGAGGTTCTGTAATAGTAGGTTTGCACCCCTACTGGCAATACCGAATGAATATTTTCAATCACAAACCCTTCCCACGATTTCCCAAGTTTAGGATTTGTTCGCAATTGGTCGAAATTTTGGATTCCTAGAAGTCTATGCAAAATTCCACTGTCTCGAATATAGTATCGCGAAGCCTTCACCAAGCGTTTTTTGACATTCGCATGCCAAGGTTGCAGCTTTCTTACCAGTAGCAAGCTGGTAAGAATATCCAGGTAGAATTTCACAGTTGCCCGCTGTGATTCAATATTGGTTGCCATATCACTTGAATTAACCGGTTCTCCCTGTAAGTGTGCCAGCATTGTCCAAAAAGTGCGCAATCTTTGTGCAGGTACGTTGAAGCCATTTTGGGGCATGTCTCGCTCCACGTAAGTCCGGATCAAGTTCTCCAAACGATTACTGGCAACTTCATCAGATTCAGAAAGAAATACATTTGGAAACCCTCCTCTCAGCCAAAGTTTTTTGAGTTCAGCATCTCCATTGTTCAAATTTATCTCAAGTACATTCAACCCACTCATTCCCAAGTAACTGATACGGCCCGCAAGGCTTTGTGAAGTTTGACGCATAATATCCATAGATGCGGAAACCAGCAGCAAAAATTGATGTGAATTTCGACCCTGAATACGATTTTCGTCAATCAATCCCCGCATTACCTTGAATATGTCCGGAAGGTTTTGAATTTCATCAAGTATGATCAGTTTGTCAGTATGACTCTTCAAATACCCGGAAATGTCCAGATTCAGTATTTGCAGTTCTTGTGGGTTTTCCAGATCGACATATATCGATTTCGAATCTTCTGCCGATATCATCCTAGCGAGCGTGGTTTTCCCCACTTGACGGGCGCCTAGAAGTACTACCACCGGTTCTAAGTCGATAGACTTCAAAAGATTACCTATTATCCATCTGTTAATCATACCTTGCATTATGTATAAATAAAGTTCAATATACAAGGTATAATCTTGTTCAAATCAATCATTCGTTGATTTTGAGCATTAAAAGCACCTGATTTCATGTAATTCTTGAGTATTGCTCGTCGAATGCGAAATATACGAACTGCTAGAGGTCGCCTTACCGAGGTTTTCGCCGACTAGTGTCTTAATCCCCGAGTGTATTCAAATTACAGCTGATCAACGACAGAGCATTGCTTGTTCAGTCGAACGATTCACAAGTAGGGCATTGATTCGAGATAATGGCAAGTGAGAAGTCAGCAAGGCATAATTGCTACATCAGGACAGCGGGCGTCTGGAATTAGCCCAGGCTACGCAATCCTTGTGTAGCATCAAGCAGATAAGTTAATCTGTAAATCGCTATTGTGAAAGGAGTAGGGGAATAGTTCGTAAACCTGTCCGTAAGTGCGAAAATTTTCAGAATTCAGCATCAGGCACTTACGGACCTTCAAATTTGAGGATAAGTGGATGCCTTATGATAAAAAGCCATGCCTGAGCTGCCGCGGGCATGGCTTTTTGTTTTTTTGCGTAATAATGTATGACGAGTTCAGCCCAGGTAGCTTTCCATCGAGTCATCCATCGCTTCGATCCACATCGTATGATGCACTGGTTGCATGTTATTAGTCACCAGTGATCGATGGCCATTATCACGATACCCTATGATGTTGTCGTGTTTGTGATGCTCCCAGTCCATGAAGGTGTCGCCCATGCCTTGGACATCAAATTTCGGATAGTCGACTTGATCCAGCAGAACTTCAATATAGTCAGCCTGGAAGTAGATTTCCTGTTCGTAGTCCGCCAGGTTTGCTTCCCGCTCCAGCCAAGCGGCATCGTCTTTGTCCCTATCCGCTCTTGATGGCAGTTCAATGCGTCCCATAATGACATCCCGTACATACCAAGCTTGAACATCAAACATATTGAACGTGTAATATTGATCCTGCATGCCAAGATACATCACCTTTGGATTATCGTTCCATACCACACCTTGATAGAGATTGGGAGTCCACATTCTATTTGTTGTTTTCAATCGTAGCGGTTGATCCATGAAGGGGAAATGGTGAAGATATCCTGTACAAAGAATGATGGCATCGATATCCTTGCTTGAGCCGTCCTTGAAATGTGCGGTCTTGCCTTCAACTCGGGTCAGCAACGGTACCTCCTCAAACGAATCTGGCCAATGAAACCCGGTGGGCGCGGTACGATGACTGATCGTCAGAGACTTGGCACCATATTTGTGGCACTGGGATGCGATATCCTCTGCTGAATAACTGGTCCCGATTACCAAAATATCCATACCTTCGAATTCGCGGGCATCTCTGAAATCGTGCGCATGAAGGACACGTCCATTGAATGTCTCGAAGCCTTTAAATTGCGGTACGTTGGGAACCGAAAAATGACCTGTAGCTACCACCACATAGTCGAATTGCTCTGTGACCAGTGAGTCTTCTTCTAGATTTCTTGCTGTCACCCAGAATTTTTCGGAGGTGTCGTCGTAACTAACCCAATGTGCAGCATGATTGAATTTGCAATACTTTCGAATATCAGACGCTTCAGCGCGTCCCTTGATGTAATCGGTAAGTACAGCCCGTGGTGGAAACGACGGTATCGCCCTGTTGAAGTGCTCCTCAAACGAGTAGTCGGCGAATTCCAGACATTCTTTCGGACCATTTGACCATAGATACCGATACATGCTGCCATGAACGGGTTCTCCGTACTGGTCTGTGCCGGTGCGCCAGGTGTAATTCCACAGTCCGCCCCAATCACTTTGTTTCTCATAGCAGACAATTTCTGGAATTTCTACGCCTTTTTTCTCAGCGGAAGAGAATGCATGCAACTGTGAAATGCCGCAGGGTCCGGCCCCGATAACTGCAACTCGACTCATTTATCTGCTCCATTTTGTGGTTTTGAAATTTATATGTCACTCAGTTGACTGATTGACGATTATAGCGAATGTATTTCGGATTGAGATTGATTTAGGCGGTCGTGGTGCACCGGTACTAGTTAGGTCAATTGCTCCACACAACTTTTGCTGAGACCAAAATCCTGATCGGCTCAGAACGATGCAAACTGATTACGTGGATTTCGTGGGGAATGGTGAAATTCAGACGGGCAGAAGTTCAGCAAGATGCACAAAGGAGTTAATTTGTTTGAACTTCGATTTTGAACTAAAATCAAACTAATCGACATAGACAAATTGAACTATGGCATTGCTGTTTTGTCAGTAAACAAAGTTGCACGGAATCAGAATTGATAACCGAAGTTGCAATTACTGAACGAACTTGCAATTAACTTGGCATGTGCCGGAGGATTTGACATGAGTTTTCAACACCAACGAGAATCAAGACGAAAGTTCTTGAAGCAGGTAGCTGCCGGTGCAGCAACTGTTTCAGCAGCTGGATTTATTCCTAGCCGTGCGTTCTCAGCCAACAAGACATTGACTGTCGGTATGAATATCCCGATGACTGGAGATCTCGCACCTTGGGGTCTGCCGGGATATTATGGTTGCGAAATCATCGCTAATAACATCAATGCGGCAGGGGGAGTCACCATAGGCGGTGAAACGTACGACCTAAAAATTGCGACCTACGACCATGCCTATGAAACTGACAAGGCAGTTCAAGGCATGAAAAAACTGGTCTTGGAAGATGATGCCAAGATGGTGATGATGCTTGGTGGTGCTACAGTGGCAGCTGTTCTCCCTTGGGCGACTCGAAAGAAGGTTCTGACAACAACGCTTCTTCCGAGTGACATCACACCGGATTCGGAATATCTGATTGCTACATGTGAGTCACATCCGCTCTACAACGTCACGGGTGTCGAGTATCTTGCAAGAGAATTTCCTGATGCCAAGACTGCGGTGATAGTCACCAATAATGACGTGGAATATGGTCTTCAATCAACAGCGACCTATCAGGCAGCGTTTGAAGTGGCGGGTATCGAAGTAGTCGATACAAACCTGCACGGGTTTGATGTCACCGACTTTGCTCCGATTGTTAGCTCAGTTCTAGCGAAGAACCCGGACATATTCTGTATGGCGACGAGTTTTTACGTCACACCGATTATGGAGCAGCTGTATCACCAGGGTTTCACAGGCAAGATAATTTCATGCACCTTGGATTACTATCATGAGATTATCCAGAAAACGAGTGTTGACTTCGTCAATGGTACGATCTTCCAGTTCCCGGATTTCGACGACCCGGCGCTGTTGGAATCGGGAATCAGCTTCCCTGATCCAGCGGGATTTGATGCGGCATTTCGCAAAGACCACCCCAATGACTGGTCGGCGGTCGCTTGGGAATATCCAGTAATCCTATTGAATTGGTTGGAGAACGCGAAAGCAGCGGGCAGTGTCGAGTCCGAAGATGTTACCGCACACATGACCAATAACAAGCAGGAGTTTGTATTCGGTGGTGGAGACTGGTGGGGCAGTCAGTTGTGGGGCCTCGACAATGTGTTGATCGGCCGATGGCCGGTGGTTGTAGTAACGGACGGTAAAGCGAGAATCCAGGAGTATGGTGATCTCGCAGGCTGGCTTGCTGCAAACAAGGATGTCCTGGTCAAGCATATGAAGAATCTTGGGCTTCGAACAGTCTGACATCTGAAATTAGTAACAAGGGGAGAGAAGCAGATGAATTCTCTCCCCTTTTGTTATTGGTGCTCAAAATAACCGGAGAATATCCTATTGGATCTGTTTGTACAAACAATTGTAAATGGAATTATCCAAAGCGGATTCTACGCTCTGGCGTCAATCGGTTTGGTTCTGGTATTCGGCGTGATGCGCGTCGTAAATTTCGCGCATGGTGAGTTGGTCATGGTGGGGGCGTACACTGTGTGGCTGGTTCATGCGCAACACGGTGCCCCATATTTGTTTACGGTGGTTCTCGCGATCATTCTGGTAACGGGAATCGGATTGTTGATGGAGCGGTTTTTGTTCCGACCTATGATGAATGATCCGCTGGGCGGTTTGATCTGCTCGATTGGCGTGCTATTCATCTTGCAGGTGATCGCAACTTACGTTGGCGGTGAGGGTCCTTCCAAGCAGGTGCCGCCGCCTTTTGAGGGAACCATGGTAATTATGGACTCCATTCGGGTTCCATATCAGAGACTGTTCAGCATCTGCATTTGCGTCGCCGCTCTTGTAACGTTGTGGTATTTCCTTACAAGATCCAAGCTCGGCTGGGCGGTCCGGGCAGTATCGATGGATCGCGAAGCGGCCGCGCTTCAGGGGATCAGTACGGTTCGCATTTCAATGGTCGCCATCGGTGTCGGTGCGGCAATGGCTGGACTGGCAGGGGCGTTGATGGCACCACTGACCAACATCAATCCACACATGGGACATAACGTCATCATCACCGCTTTCATCGTCACGATCGTTGGTGGTATCGGCAGTCTGCCCGGCGCGGTGATCGCAGCAGTGCTGTATGCTTTGTTCCACACATTCATGACAACGTATTTCAGCGGAACGATCGCCACAATTTCAGGTCTGCTGATCATGGTGCTGGTGCTGATCGTCAGGCCGACTGGAATCATGGGACACAGGGTCAGTGAATGAGATGAACGCTTCTGTGTTGAGAACTACCGCACTCATTGTCGGGCTACTGATCGGAATTGCCATTTTGCCGCATTTTCTCAAATACCATCAACAGGATTTTCTGATCTTCCTTACCATCAACATTCTCGTGGTTGTCAGCTATCGTCTTGTTACGCTGACCGGTGAGTGGTCTCTGATCCATGCAGTCATGATGGGGGTTGGTGCTTATACGAGCGCCTTGTTGAGCAAGAATTTTGATATTTCGTTTTGGATAACTCTTCCACTGGCAGGTGTGGCCGCCGGCACCATGGCTGCGCTTTTGAGTTACCCATTGTTTCGCATGACGCAATTTTATTTTCTGATCGGATCATTCGCTACGGGTGAAGCGATCCGTCTATGCTGGATTCAATTTATCAAGCCATTTGGCGGTACCGGCGGTATCAGCGCTATTCCATCACCTGAACTGCTCGATATCGATTTTCTTGAGCCCATACCGTATTTTTATCTTGTCTTGATAATCGTCACAGTCTGTGTATTCCTGCTTTTTCGAATTGAGAAATCGCGTATCGGATTGACATTACATGCCGTTCACTGGAAAGGTGTCCTGGCCGAGTCGGTAGGAGTCAACACATGGAATTACCGGGCTCTGGCTTTCGTCATCGGTTCTTTGTTCGTTGGTATTGCAGGTGCCCTGAAAGTGCACTATATCGGCACGGTTGCGCCTAAGCAGTTCGACATTGGGTTTATGGTTTTCATACTCATCTGGGTGATTGTCGGAGGATATCGAACCTTTTACGGCGCCATGCTTGGCGCGGTGGTGTTATCCGTACTGGACGAGCTATTGCGGGGAGTTGATCAATTGAGGCCGGCAATCTACGGTGTCACACTAATCTTCTTTATTCTCTATTTGTCCGGTGGTCTGGAGAGATTACCCCAAAAGATTGGCAGTTTTTTTCGGATGAGAAAACAAGGCAATACCTGATGGCTATCCTTGAAGTTAAAAATTTGACGAAGCAGTTTGGTGGGCTGGTTGCGGTCAATAGTGTCAGCTTCAGTGTGGAAGAAGGTGAAATTCACGGGTTGATCGGACCGAATGGTGCTGGAAAAAGTACAACTTTCAAGGTGATTGCTGGATTTTTGGCTCCAACAAGCGGCGATGTTGTATTTCGCAACACCAGCATCAAGGGAAGAAAGCCATTTCGAATTGCCAAAGACGGTGTGGTGCGTACTTTTCAGGAAACCACTCTATTTCAGGAGCTCAGTGTTTTCGAGAATGTTTTGATTGGCGTACATAAGGAAGCCAAGACCGACGTGTTTTCCGCGGTGCTGGGTTTGGATCGGGAACGGCAGGCCCGAGCTTCGGTGGATGCCAATCGGGTTATCGAGTTCATTGGGCTTTCAGAGAGAAAGGATCAGCTTGCCGTTGAATTGCCACTGGGGTTCCAACGTGTTTTGGCAGTTGCCGTGGCATTGGCATCGAAACCAAGCCTGTTGCTTATGGACGAGCCGTTTGCCGGAATGAATCCAGAGGAGACCCGACACATGATGGAACTGACTCGCAAGGTGCGAGAATCAGGTGTTACGATCGTACTCGTTGAACACAACATGAAAGCGGTGATGGGGTTGTGCGATCGTTTGACCGTACTGAACTTTGGAACGGTACTGGCTGACGGAACACCCGAGCAGGTCCGAAACAATCCTGATGTGATCCAAGCCTATCTAGGAGGTGCGTGAGGGATGCAGCTTGAAGTGACAGACCTGAAGGTTGACTACCATAACATCGCCGCACTCAAGGGTATCAGTTTTACGGTTCCCGACGGGGCATTCATTACAATGATCGGATCAAATGGCGCCGGAAAGAGCACAACATTGCGCACGATTTCGGGGCTCGTCAAACCAAGTGCGGGTACCATTTCAGCCGATGGTGAGCGGATTGATCGTCTGGCTGCGGACAAAATTGTAGCGATGGGAATTTCACATGTACCTGAAGGTCGTCGCGTATTCAAGGATCTGACGGTAATCGAGAATCTTTATCTGGGTGCTTTCATTTTCACGGATCGGGATCGTATTGATCGGGATTTGGATGAAGTCTACAGTCACTTCCCGAGATTGCGCGAGCGTAGCAACCAGCATGCCAGGACACTGAGCGGTGGTGAGCAGCAAATGCTGTCTATCGGAAGGGCGTTAATGTCACGTCCGAAAGTTCTTCTGCTGGATGAGCCATCGTTGGGACTCGCACCTCTTGTTGTGCAGGAGATCGGTGAAATTCTGCAGGAGATCAATAAAGCCGGTGTGACTGTGATATTGGTGGAGCAGAACGCAGATTTGGCTCTTCGACTGGTTGACTACGGGTATGTACTGGAAAACGGTCGAATCATTATGAGCGACAAGGCAGAAAACCTTGCCAACAACGACCATGTCAGAAAGGCATATCTGGGTGTCTAACCAGATTCCGGATAAATTCCCCGAACTCTGGACTTGCTCGGATCAAAATGAGGAAAGGGTACAACCGTAGCTGGGATTCTTTTTTGATGGTCGTCGAGTTTGCCCACTTCAACTTCTGTTCCATCCGCTGAAAACTCAATATTCATTTTGCACAGGGCGATAGTTTTACCCAGAATGGGTGACACAGTGGAGCTTGTAATATCACCGACGCGATAGCGTCCATTGAAAACCCCGTCCCCTGATTCGGCTGCTTCGCGTCCAACCAACTCAAGCCCGACCAGTTTTCTTTGTGGGTTGGCTTTTCGTTTTTCAAGCGATTCTCGTCCGATGAAATTATCTGTTTTCGTTTTCAGTGGCACTGTGAAGGGGATGCCTGCTTCAAAAGGGTCAGTTTGTTCACAGAATTCATGGCCAGCCAGAATCAAGCCCGCTTCGATACGAAGCATGTCGAGTGCGTCCAATCCCATTGGTGTGACTGGAATCCCGTGTGATGGATCCATGATCATCTGCCAGATTGTAGCCGCATCACGGGGATGGCAGAAAATCTCATAACCCAGTTCGCCTGTATAACCGGTACGTGACACCACAATCGGCAAGCCAGCTGCGTCATGCATTCTAGCAACAGAAAAGCGAAACCAACCCAATTCCTCTATCGACGCCTGATCGGGTCTGGTCCATATCAACTTGCTCAGCAGCTTACGGCTATGCGGTCCTTGCACCTGCAGGTTTGCCAACTGGTCAGTCGAGTTCTTGACCCATACTTTGAGTCCGAGCTTCTCCGCCTGATCGCGCAGCCAGAGTCCCGAACCATCGCATCCGCCGACCCAGCGGAAATTTTGCTGTGCAAGGCGAAATACGGTACCGTCGTCAATCATTCCCCCTGACTCATTACACATCGCGGTATAAGACACTTGTCCAACCGACAATTTTTTCATATCTCGCGTGAGGCATGCCTGCAACAGTAACTCAGCATCCGGACCGAGAACCTCATATTTTCGAAGAGCGGATAGATCAATGATGACCGCGCCTCTACGGCATGCCCAATACTCCTGAATTGCACCTTGGTTGAGGTAGCAGGCAGGCATCCAGTAGCCAGCGTTTTCTACATAGTTACGAGTCAGTTTCGAGGTTTCTGAATGAAATCCGGTTTCCTGTGTCATGATTGGGTCTGCATCTGTGGTTTTTCGTATTGCGATTGAACTTTTGAACAATTCTTTCTTGTCATATACCCGCACCTGGATATCAGTCGGATTCCAGGCATTGGCAACATCTATGTCATCGGCGCACGATGAACTTACACAAATCATATCTCGCATGGCTCGCATCAGTACGTAATCACCGGGTCGAGACCATGGTTCATCGGAAAGAAGTTGAAAACTGTCGTCAAAGAATGAATTGAAAAACAAGTTTATCGCCATCCATCCCTTGCGGGGTGCAACGGGATATTCCTCCAAAGCATAATTGAAATTATCCGAGCAATTCGGGTGTCCGGGATAACCCATTTCATCGTAAGTTTTACTGGTACAGGCAAGTCCGAAACTGTCATGTCGCCCACAGGTATCCTGAACCACTTCGATTACAGGTTGAAGATCAACATCAAAGAATTTTGAAAATAATCCCGGACTTGGATACGCTGCACCCATCAATGATCTTGTGACCGTAGCATCAAGACATCGTTCCAAACCTCTGTCAAGTGCTGGAATGTCAAAGCATTGGAAGTCGGAGCACTGGCGTCCGTCGATGTCCAGAATCTGGATATAGTCTCCCGCCTTGACTTCGTAACATGTCGCGGTAGACGCTCCAATGCGAAAATCTTGTCTTGCATCAGCAAGCGGGTCAGGTAGATCGTACGAGATATGTCGAGTGGGGTTGTTACGTGTTACCCACACGATCAGGTCGGTCGGCGGGTTTTGCTGATCGACCGACATTGGTTCTCCCGGAGCACCAAAGATTCCAATACATTCTGTGTTGGAGGTGAGGTTGATGCGGGAGCCCGGAGCGGTATCTCCATCCAGTATCAATTTTGGTTTGGCAGCTGCGAGGTTCATATCAAACCTCTTCAGCTTGTAGCGAATCGCATCAGCACCGGGCGTATCGGTTTGGAGCATTCCTGCGAGACATTGTCCGTCTACTGTCTTTCCCTCTATGAACTGTCCTGAACAATCATTTCCACGAGAGTCAAATGCTGCAATATATGCGCACTGCAATCCTTCGGGGTCTACAATTTCAATTTGGTCACCTGGAAGCAAAGGAATTACGGTCATTGCTCCACCTCGAACGACGTATCTTTCTCGACCTAAATTGAAAGGATTCAGTCCGGGCTCACGTGCCTGTCTGACTAATCCTGGATCTAAAAGTTCCGCTGACATCAATCTGTCCCAGTGTGTTTGTAGTTGGAATCGACAATATTCTGTATTTTTGGCGATATTCTCTGTGGCTTGAAATTAGTATATCACTTGCTATGAGGCTTTGGAGTTGTCCGACCGTTACCGGATTTTCTACAGGATTCAGCATACCAGAACTGCTCATGTTTGGCACCGACACGTCCGGGGTTGGATCTATGCAAACTCACATTCAAAATGGAGCGTATTGTTAAAATGTGTAGTCACTACTGGAGTCTCATGAAAATCAGATTCGATCGAGGTAACCTTATGTTAGGCTTAATCAGACATTTACTGTTGGTCAGTGTGATACTGATAACACCGATGAGTATCTCATTTGCAGAGGAAATGCGGGGTGTAATTACCTACAAAACATTTATAGCCATTATTACGTTGGACGAAGGGGTGGTTACAGGTGTGTATGCAAATGTCGGAGATCGAGTGTCTTCAGGTAATCCTCTGATTGAGTTCGATACTACGATACACAAAGCGAGAGTAACAGCTCGGCAAAGTGCAGTTGATCGCTTGAGGATCGAGGTTGACAGTCTTGCTGACAAATTTGACAGACAACAGGAAATGTTTGACCGCGGGTCACTGTCGTTGCTGGCTTACGAGGAAACGGAGAATGCGCTGATTACAGCAAAGACACGATTGAAGGCGGCACAAGCCAAATTGTCTGTTGCTCAACATCTTTTGGAACGCACGAAACTACTCGCACCCATCAATGCGGTTGTATTGAGCAGAAATATTCATCCGGGCATGAATGTTGTTCCAGAATTACAGTCGGAACCGCTGATGGTGTTGGCAAGCGACGGAAATTTTGTTGTCAAGTTGAGTATGGACGTCGATACATGGTTAGGATTGAAAAACTCTACTGTATCCGCAGAAGTCGACGTCAATGGTGAAAAATTTTCACCGAATTTTGCTGGTTCTGCATTTTATTCAGTCGTATCGGAAAATGGTGCAGAATTTATTGCGGAACTGAATATTCGGGACGATTCAGGTATTGTTGTTCCAGGGACAGTAGCAACGGTAATAGTTCAATAGAATTGTTTCGATTCGACGTGTACTAGTCGCCCCGATGCGAGCACAAACGATTGCGCAATCTTTCGAATTCTGATCTGAATTTCTGCAAAGTATCTGAATAGAAGCTTTTTTTGCCTGCGCTGCACAATCCCTCAAACTTTAGTCCCGATATAACGCTTCGGATGAAGTGCCATGCGTAAAGCAATTATTTGGATGTTTGGGACTGTGTTCAGTTATACCGCAGTCGCCATAGCAACCAGAGAAGTATCCTTTGTAGTCGATACCCCGACTATTCTGTTCATCCGTTCGATTGTTGCCATCATCCTAACCACACTGTTGGTGGGTTTTTCCGCGCAGGGATTTACACAAATTAGAACCACCCGTGTCTATATGCACATGACAAGAAACTGCGTGCACTTTGTGGGACAGTTCGGCTGGTTTTTCTCAATCGCCCTTATTCCTTTGGCACATGTTTTCGCATTGGAATTTACAGTACCGATTTGGATTGCGTTGCTTGCGCCTATTTTTCTCAACGAAAAACTGACCATGAGTCGGGTGTTCTACATACTGGTAGGATTTGTCGGCATTCTGATCATAGTCCGTCCTTTTGGAATGGGTGTCGAAGTGGGGTCAATCGCAATGCTCGTCGGTGCTATCGGATTTGCGGGTGCGATGCTATGTACGAGAAATCTTCTGTCTACGGAATCGCCTCTATGTATTCTGTTCTACATGGCGATCATGCAATTGCCTTTGTCAACTGGATTGCTGGTGTTTTTCGGCGATTTCGAGTTCCCTGATCTCTCGACGTTGCTGTTGATTGTTTTCATAACAGCAGGGGTGATGTTTTCTCACTACTGCATGGCTCGCGCATTTCAGTTGGCAGAAGTCAGTGCCGTGGTTCCAATGGAATATTTGCGACTCCCGATGATTGCAATCGCTGGAGCTTTACTTTACGCGGAGCCGATTGATATGGCTACCATTGTCGGTGGTACAGCGATCATTGCCGCAAATTATATGAACGTCCGAGTGTCCGCCCGTTGATTCGGAAAATTCGAAGTGGGAGGGAATGGTGGGCGATACTGGGATTGAACCAGTGACCTCTGCCGTGTGAAGGCAGCGCTCCCCCGCTGAGCTAATCGCCCATCAAGCCGCATTATAAAACATGCCTCTACGCATAATACCGATTACGGCTGTTGGAAGTCTGATTGGCAATTGTCATAGCGAAGTCGACGGTTGATACGGAACACGGATTCACCGAAGTACAAATAAAGATGCTTGTGCGACCCAACATGAAGAGTGCCACCGATGAATTGGCTGAATTTACTGAACAGGATACGAACTGCTTCATACAGTGGAATTTCCAAGATCGACTAGTGTAACAAAATATTGAAGTGCTTCCTTAATTCTGCATCAACTTTCGAATCAATATAATCAGGGTGGTGATTTGCCAAAATCCCTTTCGCGTGTATGTTGGCCTCTTCATAAATTGTCCGTTTGCCATCTCCCATCCAGGTATCCGGGTCCTGGCGGTTTGAAAGCTTGGGATAGTAGTAATCTCTCTCCATGGCTGCCATAGTGTGCAGGTCTCCGAGAAAGTGACCTTCTCCAAAAACAGCTTCGTGAATCGCTTCAAACCCCATCGTTTCGTCACTCACTTCGATACCTCGTATAAGTCGATATACATGTGAAAGCATTTCATCATCGATTACGAACGCTTCGAATGAAGCACCTAGCAGACTAGCCATCATACCGGACGATTCATAGATTAAATTGCCACCGGCCAATCCGACAGCTGTTGCAGATATTGCCTTTTCGAAACCCATTTGCGCATCTACCGCTTTCGCGTCTGCCATGCTGCTCGCCACTCCTGACGGAAGTCCCAACCAATTTGTGATCTGTGCGGCTGCAGCATTCAACACCGAAATTTCTCCTCCGCTGCCCGCGAATGAACCTGTACGCAAATCTATTACAAATGGCCAATTGGAAAAAATCATCGGATATCCGCGCTCAAACACATTAGCCATGATCAACGCTGCCAACGTCTCTGCCAATGTTGAAACCAGCATGCCGGCTGGAGCTGCAGGTGCGGTCGCTCCCGATTGTGCGGCGATGATACAGTTGAGCGGCATTTTGTTCCGAATCGCAGCCAGTGCAACAAGCACTGCATCTTCGCCATAGCGTAGTGGTGAAACAATGGGACTAATGTGGGCCTTACAGAAAGGTCTTTTACTAAATTTATCCTCTCCTCCGAGCACAAGGTCAAACATCTTGACTACCGGATCGACATGATCGCCAACAAAGAAACTGGTTCCAACAGGTTTAGTTGTTCCTTTTACTAACGCATACGCAGTGTTTATGTCAAGATCGAAGTTGTTTGGAATGTCGGTAGCCACGCAACAGCGGGTAAACCACGAAATATTTTTCAGTGCGTCTGCGAGACGAGTAAAGTCATATAGGTCTTTAATCGTAGCCGGGCGATAATCACCGCTTTCGAGATCTATCGTTTGAACTGCGGCGCCACCAGTTCCGAAATAAACTCGTTCACCACCGACCTCGATATCATGTTTCGGGTCCCGACCGAAAAAAGTAAACTTCTGACACGCGCCGGCCACGATATCCTCAACCATACTTCGCGGGTAACAAAGCCTTTCCGCATCACTCAGTTGTGCCCCAGCCTGTAGAGCTTTGTCGTTCAGCTCGCGCGAGGAGTTCTCCAAGCCAATCTCTTCCAGAACTTTGATCGCGGTGTCAAAAATCGACTGCATTTCATTCTGGTCAAGCGGATTGTAACGCCCGCCCGGCACCCCTGCGGGACAGGGGTCGGTAGCAGGTGGCTGGGCTCGCAACGTACGCATCGCGTCCCTACTTGATCGGCCACTTCGCCGGTTGTGTCGGTTGACCGTCATGCCTTCATTCGCAGATTTTGAGGGTCGTACAAGCACCGAGCAGTTAGCTCAACAGGGTAGATTTCTCCCAGAATACCCACTTGTAACTTCAATGTCTTGTCTTGTAATACACTTGAATCGACATAAGCATATGCAATATTTTTCTGCACCCTGTGCCCATAACCGGCGGACGTTACTGTACCAATCTGATGTCCGTTCAAGTAAATCGGGTCACCCATGTGAGCCGGTGCAGAATCGCAACTGACTTTCATAACTACAAGTCGCTGCCTCTCCCCACGTTGAATTTCATTCTGCAAGGCATCCTTTCCAATGAAAGCGGGTTTTTCCATTTTGACAAATCGTTCCAAACCAGCTTCTATCGGGTTACGCTCATATATCAAATCGGCTTTCCAGTGTAGATACCCCTTTTCCAAACGCATGGATTCACTCGCGTACGATCCAAACTGAATCAAGCCGAATTTTGTTCCAGTGTCCTTGAGCAAGTCATAGACGAAAACAAGATGCTCATTGGCCACGTGTAGTTCATAAGCGAGTTCACCTGAATAGCTCAACCGCATCACTAAAACATCCACGTTTCCGAATCCAATACGCTTTGCCTGCAAGGTTGAAAATGCGATGTTTGACCAGTCCTCTCGGGGAGCCAAAGATCGCAACAAGTTCCTTGAACGAGGGCCAGCCAGAACCAGCGTTGTATAACTCGTTGTTAACTCGTTCAAAGTCACCGAATTCGGCAGATGTTGACACAGCCAGTCTCGATCATGCCACTCCGCCGCGGCGGCAGAACCGTACCAGTAGTGCTCCTTTCCGAGTTTCGCAACAGTCGCTTCGGAGAGCAGGTGACCTTTTTCAGTCAGAAAATAGCACAGATTTACCTTGCCAATCTGTTTCGGAATC
Organism: Arenicellales bacterium; assembly: GCA_963666625.1. Taxonomy (GTDB): domain Bacteria; phylum Pseudomonadota; class Gammaproteobacteria; order Arenicellales; family JAJDZL01; genus JAJDZL01. The sequence goes on along the minus strand of OY762925.1, from coordinate 220,598 downwards.
GCACTGCATGACATTCGTTCTAAAAACTCCCCTGACCCAGGTCCCCGTATTTCATATCGATTGAATCCCGACACTTCCATGAGTCCAACCGCATTCACGACTCCATATATTTCATTTTCGACAACCTCGTGAGTTGGTGTAAAGCGGTATGAGAGTTGATCCTCGAAATCAGGGGACGGCTTGAAAAATAATGCCCTTTCCCAGCCATTTATTACACCCCAGTGACAATTTTGCCTGTCCAACTCGGCATAGAGAGGAGTTGAACGCGCCAACCTTGCAGCAGGTCGAAATTCGTGAGGCAAGTGGTAGTCGAATTCGCGTCGATATTCTTCAACGGCTTTGAGGCGGGTTGCGTCAATTGTCGCCCAATGTGTCAGGCGACGAGGGTCCAGATACCAGGCATCCCATTCGCACTCTCCGTAAACAATGATCTGCGCCAGGACTTTACCAAGTCCACCTCCCTCTCCGATACCAGCCCGCAAGCCGAGGCAGGCAAAGACGTTCGGCAATCCAGGAACAGCTCCGACCAGAGGAGCACCGTCAGCACTATAGGTAATCGGACCGTTTATTACTGTGTGAATTCCGGTTTCTGTCAAACAGGGCAAACGCCTAAAGATACGTTCCATGTTATCCAGACAACGGTGGAGGTCAGACGGACAAAGCGATTTTGTAAATTCGGGGTCAATTCCATCTACTCCGAACAATCGACAATCTCGCTCATAGATGCCAACCAATAGTCCGGTTTTTTCCTGACGGCTGTAAAAATAGTCACGTGGGTCACGTATGATCGGCACGCGAAAATCGAGCTGTGCAATTTCTTCAATCGGCTCTGTCAGAAAGTACATGTGCTCCAACGAGACAACTGGATGAACCATGCCGAGCATAGAACCCACTTCATTGACTCGGTATCCAGAAGCGTTGACAACAATCTCACAGTGAATGTCACCGTTTTTGGTATGAACAACAAACTCTCCGTTTTTTTTACGAGTAATATTCTCGACCGGGTTGAAGCGGTAAATTTCACATCCAGCGTTACGTGCCCGTCTAGCCAGCGCAAACACGAGCTGTGCAGGGTCAATATCGCCATCCAATGGATCCCACCACGCACCCAAAAGACCGTCTGTTCCCATCAGAGGATGTCTTCGTCCAACTTCTGTAGCATCGATGTATTCCATTTCCACGCCAACCCCTGCTGCCATACCGACATAGTGTTTATAGGTATCAACTTGGGATGAAGTATGCGCCAAGCGCATGCCACCTGTAATGTGGTAGTTGATCGGGTATTCAGGGTCGCTGGCCAGCTCGCGGTATAAGTCAATTGAGTGGCGTTTCAAGGCTATCATGGTTTGGTTCGCACCAAACTGGGTAACTTGAGCTGCTGCATGCCAAGTTGATCCAGATGTCAGTTCATCGCGTTCAACCAGTACCGCATCATTCCAACCCTCTTCGGCCAAGTGGTACAAAGTTGATACACCCCCTATACCACCACCGATAATGACGACTCTGGCCTGTGTTTTCATAACCTGACAAGTATATACATCGTACGGTGGATCAACTGCTTTCAGATTTCGGGTATCGACTGGCAGTCGACCAGCCGCATAAACGATACGGTTTATGAGATCATTAATATACCTGCGCAGGAGAGGGTGGTGTAAGGATACTCACTGAATAGTGGGTAATTCTGGGATTGATCCAGTGGTCGGTGCTGCGTGAAAGAAGTGCTCCCCGGCTGAGCTATCCGCACGTAAAATCATAATATAAAATATCACTTTCTCCGCTTCGCCCAAGACAATCGTAGATCTTTGTGACAGAAAATTGAGTGAATGATGCAAAATTCGATATTTGCGGTTATGTTTGACGTTTTCGGTACCGTTGTAGACTGGCGTACCAGCATAGCGAATGAAGTCAAGCGCATACCTGGGCTTGAATCTGTTGACAACTATCAGTTTGCGGATTTGTGGCGCGGAAAATACCAACCAGCTATGGAACGCATCCGAAGCGGGGCGAGGCCGTGGGCCAAACTCGACGATTTGCATCTGGACAATCTGATTGAGTTACTGGATGAACTAGAGATCAAGACACTGACCCAAAAGCAGATTCATGATCTGAATCGAGCATGGCACCGTCTCGATCCTTGGCCGGATGCGGTAGAGGGGTTGCGTCGACTGAAAGGGCAATACATCATTGCGACTTTATCAAACGGCAACGTTTCACTGATTGTCAAAATGGCGAAGCACGCCGGGTTGCCATGGGACATGGTATTGGGTGCGGAAGTAGTCAAGCACTACAAACCACAACCCGAAGCCTATCTCAAATCTGCTGAAATGCTTGATCTTCCGCCTCAACAATGCATGCTAGTGGCTGCTCACAACTCGGACCTTGTTGCCGCATCCAAATGTGGATTCAGAACAGCGTTTGTAGCCAGACCGACCGAGTACGGTCCAGACCAGAATATCGACCTTGTCGCATCAAATGATTACGATGTGGTTGCAAAAGATTTCCTTGAACTGGCGGACAAGCTGGGCTGTTGAATTGTTGACCGGTGTCATTTCCGGCTACTTGCGCATCGCCGGCTTTTCCATGAAATTTCCGGTCTGTCTAGTATGATGCGGTTGTTTCCTCAAGGTGTCGGCACGACTCTGGTGATGATGCTGACGATGGCCGTCGGCAGTTCCGCGATCCTTGCGGTCGCAGTCAGCGCACCTGATTCGGCACCCGAAATAGGAGTTCGCGCGACTTACGTCGGTATATTCACGGGCGCTGTCTATTTCGTTGCAATGTTCTCCGGTAGTTTCTGCCCCGGTTTCATCGTCAAGTACGGTCCGATAAGAGTGTTGCAGACCACCATACTATTTGCGGTCCTAGGCTTGTTTGTTTTTACTTTGGCTTCCCCATTTGCAGCCATTCTGTGCGCTATTTCGCTCGGAATCGCCTATGGGCCGATCAATCCGGCCAATGCACCGGTATTGTTGGCGATCACCAATTCCGGAAACCGTGCGTTCATGTTTTCAATTAAGCAATCCGGAGTTACTGTCGGAGGAGTCGCCGCCGCGCTGCTTGTTCCCATGGTTGCCGCTTGGTGGAATTGGAAAGCGGGAATCATTGCTGTAGCCTTGCTTGGAATCGCTATCTTGACAATTCTGCAACCGCTACGAAAACAGTTTGACAGTGATCGTACCAATGTCAATTTGTCGTGGTCGATTGCTGCGGTGATTGGTCCAGTTCGACAAATTATGAGAATTCCTTTGCTCAGAGGGTTCGCAGCAGTCGGGTTCACGTACGCAGGAGTTCAGATCAGCGTCAGCAGTTTTTTCGTGGTGTTTCTCGTCGAACAAGGATTCACTCTGGTTGAGGCAGGTGTATGTTTTCTCTTTGTCAATGTCGGAGGCATTATCGGCCGTATTGCCTGGGGCGGGCTTTCAGATAAGTGGCTGACACCGAAATACACTTTGACTTTGATCGGTGTGGTTTCCGCTGTCTCCTTGAGCGGAATGTTCTTGGTTTCTGACAGCTGGCATAAGTTTTTCTTGTATGTATTTTCCTTCATACTTGGCTCGAGTACACACGGGTGGAATGGTGTTTTTCTTTCCGAAATCGCCAATCAGGCACCAGAAGGTGAAGCACACAACTGGACAGGTGGGGTTCAATTCCTGATCTATGGCGGGGTTGCTGTACTACCGCCCTTGTTCGGCTTGATCATTGTAAGTACCAGTGGGTATACCATTCCATTTTTTCTTATCGCACTTTGTGCTTTGCTCGCAAGTTTCTCACTACTTTGGCTGTATCGCATTTACACCGATTTTCGTTAGATTTCATTGTGAAATAAAATAATGAAATTGTTTCTCTATGCCGGAATCTATCTGGTCTTGAATAAGTGCTGCACATCCAATTGATGGAAAGCGATCAAATGAACAATTCAATCGGTCGTTACCATTCAAGCAAGAACTGAGCCAACCCCAAAAAGGAGTCAATAACACATGAAACTCTACGTAAATTTGATATTAGTGGTACTGTTCCTTGCACCATTATTCGCGTCGGCTGAACAGCATCATGGAGTAGCGGAATACGAAGTCAACTACATTCTGAAACTCGGTGGCGTGAAGGTAGGAAGTACGTTCGGCAAATTGACGAAAGTTGGCACTGATCGATACGAGTCAATTCAGAAATTGAAACCGAAATTGATGCTGAAAATCACCGGTGAGCGCGAGTCCACCCAGAAATCCTCAATCAGATATGACGGTTCCGGTGTGGCTCAACCAGATAAATTCATTGTCGAGTTCAAACGTGGTAAACCCGCAGGTGCAGAATTCGATTGGACTGACAGAACAATTACACTTCTGGATGGGGAAGTTCAATCAATGCCGGATCATAATGTGTTTGAATGGGGTTCGTGGTATATGAGCCTGATGCTTGTCAACCCGGCAGATTTGCCTGGAACGCGAATTACCGCTGTTTCCGAAGATGGGGTTTTAGAGTATGAATACGGACCGATTGAGGAGGACATCATTGAACTGGGAACACAGCTTGTCACTACCAAGCGAATTACCATGTTGCAGACCGGTAAGAAAAAGGAGGGATTCACATTGTGGCTGTCACCGGAGCACAACAATCTTCCGGTACGCTTACAGCGTCACAAGTTAGGCGTAACCGTGAACATCATGCTCAAGTCATTGGACCTCAAAAGATAGTCCAACTCTTGATTCAATTCGAGACTATTGGCGAAAAAGGTAAGTCTGCGCGCCTACCCGAATCTGCGTTAACGAGGGAGTCACTCCATCCTCGCCAGCATCATAAATGTCGATGTCAGCTATTGAGGGTGATTTGTCCTTGTCCGATACCGACGAACTTGATTTTTTTACTGCGGAGTTCTTTCGCATCGAATAAGTTGTGCAGATCAACGACAACCGGATTGGTCAGGTCCGCCAGTAGCTTGTCGATATCAATCTTACGATAACCGTCCCAGGCAGTTGCAAATACTACTGCATCAGTGTCACGGGCTGCTTCGTAAACATCGTCAAAGAACATTACGTTCTCCAGAACTGTTTCAGCATTTGCCGTTGCGAGTGGGTCATGCGCATGAACAATAGCGCCGAGATCCATCAGCTTTTGGATGATGGTTATACTGGGACTGTCCCTGATATCATCCGTCCCGGGCTTGAATGCCAGTCCGAGGACAGTTACGATTTTGTCCTGTACTGATCCACCTAATGCAGATTGCACTCTGAGAGCCATGTTGATCTTGCGTTGATTGTTGATTTCTACCACTTGTTCCACGATCCGCACGGGTGAGCCAGCGTTTCTCGCCGTCTGTACCAGTGCGATCGTATCTTTCGGAAAGCACAGACCCCCGTAGCCAGGTCCCGCGCGCAAGTGATCTTTGCCAATACGCTTGTCGAGGCCGATGCCGTATGCAACTCCTCGAACATCAACACCTGTCAGCTCACACAGATCGGCAATTTCGTTGATGAAGGAAATCTTGGTTGCGAGAAAGGCGTTGGAGGCGTACTTGATCATCTCAGCTGTTTCAAGATTGGTATCAACGATTGGGACATTCTGAAGAATGAATGGCAGATAGAGTTCTCGCAGAATTTCCTTCGCAGACTCCGATTCGACACCGATCACGATTCTTGAAGGATTCATGAAGTCATGCACACTCGTCCCTTCACTCAGGAATTCAGGATTGGAGGCTACATGGATGTCCGCCTCCGGATTCAAAGACTCAATCAATTTCTTTAATTTCTGTCCTGTGCCAACCGGAACCGTTGACTTGATTACAATCACCGTTGTTTCGACAATAGATTCGGCGATTTGCTTTGTTACTTCCAGCACATCAGTGAGGTCAGCACTGCCATCATGGTCCAACGCAGGTGTGTTGACGCAGATCATAACGACATTGGATTCAATGACAGCGGTCTTCAGGTCAGTGCTAAATTTCAAGCGCTCAATTTTGGCATTGCGTTCCAGGAGTTCTGGAAGTTGCGCTTCATAAATCGGACAAACGCCTTGATTCAGTTGGTCGATTTTTGATTGATTGTTATCGACGCAGACAACGTCAACACCCAGCTCAGAGAAACCTGCACCGGTAACCAAACCAACATAACCTGTCCCGATTACTGATATTTTCATATGTAGTGTCTGAATTCCTAGTTAATCAAATAGGATGTAGCAAATATTGACGGTAAATCAATCAAACGAATTTTGAATCGCTGACTTGGCTCGGAATCAAATTGAAATCGGCCAACTGCGAGAGTGAATGCCGTGGCGCACGTGACATATTATTGTAATGTATGGACGAACGGCGACCGGCAGATTTAGTGGAATGAACTTTTGATTCTGCTATTCGGTTGCTCATCGACCTTGAAATCGATCACGTCGAATCAGGTTTGAACTCGACGAGTTTCTTGAGAAATGGAATCGTGACTTTTCGACGCATTTCGACCGCCGTATCAATTTCGTTCAGAAGTCTCATCAAAGAATGAACATCCCGCGAGTATCTATTCAATATAAATTGAATGACTGGCTCCTCGATTGTCAGTCCGCGCCTGGCGGCCTGACGTTCGAGCAACTTAGCCAAATTTTTGTTCGACAGTGGATTTAATTTCAGGGCCTGTCGTCCTTGCAACCTGTTTACCAGGTCCATCAGGCAAAATTTCATTTCGTCTGGTCGGAATCTGGATGAGACCAGTAGTCTTTGATTATTTTTTTCAATCCGCTCAAAAAGCTCAAACAGCGCGTTTTCCCACGCTGGTTGTGCCGCAATTGAATGCACATCATCCAGACACACGAGGGTGCTTTGTGAAATTTCATCCAGACAGGAAGGTTCTAGATTCAAGTCCATGAGCGGGATATAAACACTATCTTCCGAAACATTTGCTACTGCAAGAAGCAGGTGAGTTTTCCCTGATCCTATCGTTCCCCAAAGATGGCATATCCTGGAGTCGACCTTGTACTCAAGAAAATCGCGCAAAACTTTCAGTGTCGGATGGTTTTCACCCGACAGGAAATTGTCGAAAGTTGACGGATTGGTGAGCTTGACGGGCAGGATTGTCTGCTTGGCCATGTTCACTTGATTGTTTGTGAATCAGCTTGAGTAATTCTTACGAATCGCCCAAACCCAGACGTATTGCGTACCGCTGGCAACTGTCGAGACTGCGACAGCGTAAATCAGGGATTCGGTCAGGAACGGGATATACAGCCATGACGTATTGTTCAAAAGAACCGCGATCACAAATGTAATTTGCAGGAAAGTGTTGGTTTTACTCGTCAAGGTGGGCTGCATCGGGATATTCCCATTCAAAGTCGTCAATACAAGGTAGCCACCGACAATGACAACATCTCGAAATATCACCAACATCATCACCCAAAAAGGGATCACACCCAGTATCGTCAACATGCAATATGCGGCAATGATGATGGTTTTATCGGCCAGTGGGTCTAATCTGGCACCGAGTTCGGAGGTACAGTTGAAGCGTTTGGCAATCCAACCGTCAAGCCCGTCCGTCAGGCCCGCCAGAATGAACAGAATCAAGGCGAGTTCAAAATTCTGATCGCGAAGCACTACTATCAGCAGAGGTGCAGCGGCAAAGCGCGACAACGTCAGAATATTAGGAATGTGAGCTGTTACAGATGTCATTTCGCCCGATTTATATTCACGATTTTTCTAGCTGACAAAATCGAATATTTTACGGTATTTGTACCTTGGTACCCTACCAGACTAAACGATTTTCAAAGTAAAATGACAAATGCACGCGAAGGTGGTGCACCTCAATAGACTCGTCACATCCTTGCGCTTCGGTTTCAGAAACAGTGAGAGATTCAGATCAAAATAAAATAACTTACGAAGACTCTGGTGTCGACATAGAACTGGCCGACCAAATGATCCGGTCTTGGATTCCTCAGATTAGTCGCACTTCACGGGCAGGGCAGATCGGATCGCCTCTTGGTTTTGGAGGGCTCTTTGAAATTCCAAGTGGGTACAACTCTCCCGTTCTTGTAAGTAGCACCGATGGCGTTGGAACAAAACTGAAAATCGCATTTGAACTGAACAGCCACGGTACGGTTGGTATCGATTTGGTTGCTATGTGTGTCAATGACATTATAGTTTATGGAGCACAACCGCTATATTTTCTGGACTACATTGCGACAGGCCGGCTCGACGAGCTTGTGTTGAATCGGGTTATTCATGGGATTGTCGAGGGTTGCGAAATCGCAGGTGCCGCACTTATCGGAGGAGAAACCGCCGAAATGCCGGGTATGTATGCTTCAGGTGAGTATGATCTCGCCGGATTTGCCGTAGGCATTGTGGAAAAGTCGAGAATTATCGATGCTTCTCAGGTCGAAACCGGTGATGTCGTCATCGGCATCGAATCCACGGGGGTGCATTCAAATGGATTTTCTCTTGTCCGAAAACTGATTGAAGACAGGCAAATTTCTCTAGCGACTGATATTGACGGACGATCTTTAGGTGAAACTTTGCTGACGCCGACCCGAATTTATGCGCGGCCCGTGCAGAAAATCGTTCAATCCGGTTCGATTCATGCACTGGCACATATCACTGGTGGAGGACTTCCGGGAAACATCGAAAGAGTGATTCCGCCAGGATTACGTGTGAGATTGGATCGCTTATCCTGGCCCAGTCAACCGATATTCGACTGGATTCAAAGTCACAGCCACATCAACGATTATGAGATGATGAAAACGTTCAATTGCGGGATCGGCATGGTGGCGATTGCGCCGCAACAGGCCGAATTGTCGATTCGAAATGAATTGGATTCGATGCGAATGCCCGCATATAGGATTGGAATGGTTGAAGAATCGGTAGAACCTGAAACCCGAATCGAATGACTGAGGGAAAGTCACCCATCCGCATTGTGGTATTTGCTTCCGGTAACGGGTCAAATCTGCAGGTAATTGTTGACAAGGCAAAAGCGGGACAACTGTCGGTCGAAGTTGCTGCTGTCTTGAGTGACCAAGAAAAAGCCTACGCTTTGGAACGCGCAAGAAGGGCGGGGATCAAAGCTATCTTTGTGAATCCTGACTGCTATTCAGATAGATTGGCGTACGATGGTGCGTTGAAGGAAGTTGTCGTGGAGTTGAATCCGGACCTGATTGTGCTGGCCGGGTTCATGCGAATACTGTCAGCGGAATTTGTAGATTGCTTTGAAAATCGCATCATGAATATTCATCCATCCCTCTTGCCGAAGTACAAGGGGTTGCATACGCATGAACGCGTTCTGGCGGCTGGTGAACGAGATCACGGTGCGACTGTCCATTTTGTGACAGCTGAACTTGATGACGGACCGATCATCATTCAGCAGAAAGTACCGGTGTTGCCGAACGACTCTGTTGACGCACTGGAACAAAGGGTGCATGAATGCGAATATGATATATATCCTCGAGCTATTCAGTGGTTCGCGGATGAAGTATTTAAACAGACGCCCTGAGTCACAAAATTGAGAGGGATCAGGACATGAAACTGTCACTACCGAAAGTCGATAGATTGAACGCTCAATGTCGCATCAAGACAGCAGTGTCTCTGATTGTGTCGTTGGTTTTAACCGCGTATTTCTTCAATCAGTCGTGGGCTGAAACACAACCGATAGGAATCGAGGTTCGCTATTCGATTGTCTACGGTGATCTGGAAATTGGCAAGAGTGTTCGAACTGTGGTTAACGGCAACGACGGATCTGCTTATGCAGAACATCACGTGAAAGTCAGCGGCTTGTTGCGTTTGCTGGGTGAGGATTCCTACACCCAGAGATCAGCATTTCAGTTTCGTGGAAGCGAGGTTATACCAATTGCATTCAAAGTTACGAATGAATCCAACAATGAAATTGCCAATGGCGAATTCAATTGGGATGATCAAACAGTTGTGTTAGGGAACGGCACTGTCGTAGATATGCCAGGGCATCAGATCCTTGATTGGGAGTCTTGGTACGTAGCAATGATTATTGCGCACACCGAATATCTTGAAAATCAGCGAGTAACCATCGTTGAGCAAGAAAGGCTAAGGACTTATGTGTATCAGGATGCACGCCCTGATCAGCTTGAGTTCAGAGGTGAGGCCGTCGATACAATCAGAATCAAGATGCAGGATGTGAACGATGGAAGAAGAAGCTACGTTGTTTGGATTAGTCCACAATTGCACAACATTCCAGTTCGAATCGACAAAGTCAAGAAAAGTCAGCGAATCAGTTTTGTAGCCAAGTCATTCGATTGGGTATACTCTGAGTGAAAAAATCAAGTTAGTCTTTCAGAAAACACCAATTCCCCTCTAGATTGGAATTTGCGGTCTGGACGCGGTTCCAAGTTGTGAGAATTTGAGATGGAAACAGCCCAACTTGATCGCGTACCCGACGATATGGATGCTGTTCTGGTGCGTTGATGACGCAGAACCAACGTATTGAAAAGTTCTTGAATGCGTAATTTTCTTTTGAAATAAAACCTATTTCGAAGGTGGATTTTTTGTTAATGGTTGATTTGTGGACGCCTCTATGAATTGTTGACATAAATTAAAAGTACTCTTATATCTATAATGCATTCTCATAAACTCTACCGTGATTCTGTGCAGAATATAGTTCCGCGCAAGATTACTTCGTATGGCCAATAACAAAAATTTCAATTTTAAAAGCAGTTTGCGACGAAAATTCGGAGAGGGGGTAGTATGGGTAAGATTGTAGTTCCTTCAGCATATACGGAAGGATACATCACAGCTCAGCGACACAACAAATCCCTAGCTGACAATTATGTCAGACATATTACGGTCGGTGACCCTGAGCTTGACCCGGTAATGCGGGAACTGTCATCCTTGCCACTGGCAGACTTTCATCGATTTATCAAGGCTGGTATAGAGCAGCAGGAAGATGTCCTGCGCGAAGCCCCTAAAGATCTACGCGATTTTTTTGATCAAGTTGTTTACCCCTCTCCACCCTGGCTAGATCATGATGCGTTTCGTCCAGGTGTGGTTGCATTCCTCGCGAACGTAGACCTCATGCTCGTCGCATTCGTAACTGGAGTGTTGGTGGAAGGATTTTCCACGCTCATTGCAAAGTCTTTCAATATCACAAAGCGTGTGGGAAGCACCTCGAGACGTCTTCAGCAGAACAACCGACAAATAATGGATATTTTCTTTCCTGACGGTTTGCAAATGTTTGGAGATGGATGGAAGCTGTCTGTGCGCGTTCGTTTTGTCCACAGTCGTATTCGGGTTTTGCTGGAAAACTCAGAAGCATGGAATCACGATGCTTGGGGTACACCTGTCAGTGCGGCGCATCTAGGATTTGCCATCTCAGTATTTTCAAAAAGATTACTTGAGTATTCGGCTGCGGTAGGAGCGAAATTTGACAAAGACGCAAGTGAAGGTGTTCTAGCAGTCTGGCGCTATGCCGGTTATCTCATGGGCATACCGGAAACGATTCTATATACCACCGGTTCTGAAGCAGAGCAAACGTACACGATTGGTCATATGTGCGAACCGACACCGGACGCCGACTCAATAGAAGTGGCGAACACATTGATTCAATCCATTCCAAAAATTGCGGATATCACTAATCCGAAGGAAAGGGAAGAAGTCATCGCCTTGGCGTATCGACTTTCACGGGCACTCATAGGAAATGAACTTGCCAATCGGTTTGGGTATCCAAAATACTCAACCTTAGGAGCATTGTTTCTTTACCGGATCAAACAACGCATCTCGCATAAGTTTCGGGATTCACAGTTAATCAGATCTAAAAATTTCACCCAACTAATGCAAATTTCTGTGTACGACGACGATGGGATAAGTTACAAGATGCCTGACCACGTGCACAGCCATATATCCTCCGAGTGGTGAAGGAGACAGTCGGAGTAATTTTTCGACCGTCGAGCACTTGATCAAATCGACTGAACCAAAGATAGCGAAGCGTGTCTATTCTTGAATGATTGTTAATGTGGTGCCTAGACCAATAATCTTGTAGTTGCTTCAAGTGTGTCAAAAAAAGAGATGGCAACCGTGACTTTGGAAAATTACATTGCTTTCGTTTTGCGGCGGCGTTGGTTGGTAGTTGCTGCTATGATTCTGATTATGTTGGCATTGGCTGCCGGGGGTCGATTTGTTACAGTGACGAATGACTACCGAGTTTTGTTTCGTGATGACAACCCTCAACTGCTCGCGTTCAACGCCTTAGAGGACCGATATTCTACAGCTGACCGAGCCCTGATCGCTGTCGCGCCTAAGGATGGCAAAGTATTTACCCGCGAGACGCTTGACGCAATTGAATCGCTTACAGAAGCTGCATGGCTGGTGCCTTATTCCAGTCGAGTTGATTCCCTGACCAACTATTCTCACAGCGAATCGTTCGATGACGATTTGATTGTTGCTCCGCTGGTTGAGGACGCGCTTTCCCTGACCGATACCGACCTTGCGCGAATCGAAACAGTCGCGCTCGATGCAATAGATATCGCGGGACGTCTCGTCTCCCGGGACGGGCATGTGGGTGGTCTGGCAATCACTTTCATTCTGCCGGATGATCATGATGCAGGCGTAGTTGAGATTACCGACTATCTTGATCGCCTCCTCGCAGATACCAGAGCGACTTACTCAGATATTGATTTTCATCTGACCGGCGACGTCGTCATGAATCGCACATTCGCTGATACCACGAAACAGGATCTTGAGAAGCTCGCACCTATTGTTTTCTTAATGATCGTGCTGGTTACAGTTATCTTGTTGCGCTCGGTTGTCGGCACAATGGCAATCGTAACCATGCTTATCTTTGTCATCGTTTCGACTATAGGACTGATTGGTTGGGCGGGAAAGGTGCTGAGTCCCACCAACTCCGGGATTCCAATTATTGTGATGGTCATTGCAGTCGCACAGTCAGTACACATAGTGACGGCGGCACTTTTGAATTTAAGTCAGGGTCTCGATAAGAATGAGGCTGTCGCGGAATCCATCCGCCTCAATGCATACCCTGTATTTCTAACATCACTCACCACTGCAATCGGCTTTCTCAGTCTGAACGCCTCAGATTCCCCACCTTTCCAGGTGTTGGGCAATTTTGTGGCGTTCGGTGTGTTGTGTACCTTTGTCAATTCCATGACTCTGCTTCCGGCATTGCTTTGTATTCTTCCATTGCGCGTGCGTCGTATACGATCCCGGCAACCGGTTTTCTTCAGTAATTTGTCTGAATTTGTGATTGACAAACACAAGCTACTGCTTTGGTTTGGCGGATCGGTCGCAATTATCTTGATTTCAGGAATTCCCCGTAATGAATTGGGCGATAACTGGACGAAATATTTCGATGATCGGTATGAATTTCGACGTGCGACTGATTTTGTCATCGAGAATCTAACCGGCATGGAGTCGCTGGAGTACTCACTGAGTGCCGGGCACGAAGGAGGGATTACTGACCCGGATTATTTACGCGAGGTTGATGCCTTTGCTGAATGGTTCCGCGGACAGCCAGAAGTCACTCATGTGCAGGCATTCCCCGATATCATGAAACGCCTGAACAAGAACATGCATGGGGACGACCCGGAATTTTATCGAATTCCTGATAATCCTGAGCTTGCGGCACAGTATTTATTGCTATACGAGCTTTCCCTGCCGTTTGGAAGCGATCTGAATGACCGAATCGATGTTGCGAAATCTGCGACGCGTATGACTGTTATCATTCGAAACGTCTCATCCAAAGGGCAACGCGATCTCGATGAGCGCGCTCAGACTTGGTTAATGGCAAACGCACCGGATTTGGTTACCGAAGCAACGGGTGTCAGTATTATTTTTGCCCATCTTTCAATACAGAACATCACCAGTATGTTGCGCGGCACGATAACCGCGATGGTATTGATTTCATTAATTCTGGTGTTGGTATTCAAGAGTGTGCGTGTCGGACTTGTGAGCCTTGTACCTAATTTTGTTCCGGCCGCCATGAGTTTCGGTCTGTGGGGATATCTGGTCGGCAGTGTCGGGATGGCGGCGTCAGTGGTGACGGCTATCGCGTTCGGGATCGTCGTTGACGATACCATACATTTTCTAAGTAAATATTTAAGATCCCGTCGCCAAGGCAAGAATTCTATGGATGCCGTGAGATACGCATTTCAGACTGTCGGTCGTGCGTTGTTTACAACGACGGCAGTCTTGGCGGCAGGATTCTTGGTTTTCGCCTCCTCGGGGTTCGAGGTCAGTTGGGCACTTGGAATACTGGTCAGCATTACACTGGTTATTGCGCTTGTTGCTGATTTTCTACTTCTTCCAGCGCTACTGATCGTTATTGATCGAAGGAAAATTTGAAGACTGCGGCGAGTTTAAGTTCCATAACTTGAACCGATCTTTGATGCTCTCGCTCATCCACTGCTGGAATGCGGCCAAAGAGTGTTCAGAGTTTACACGGCAATTTGGGTTGATCACGAGCGGCCGGGTGAATAGCCGCGAGATTTCAATCCGCGGTGAACGGGCTCGACCAAACGGATATTTTCGGTGACAGTCGCAGCGCAGTCTTGAACTGCCAACTGGCGAGTTTTTTCTTCATCTTCGGAGTTTTTCATAACGCGGATTCGCCAGACCAAAACGAGCTTGTGGTCAACAGGCCATCAATGGAAAGTTTTGAGTATCTGTCTTGGATATAACCAAAGAAGTCGGTTACAAATTCCAGCCGGAATAATCGTTCGCGAAGGATAAGGTTGTGTCAATTGCAAGACATCGATGCACTATATTGTTCAACGATTTAGCCTTGTCCACAGTCAGGAAAGACGACTTCAATATTTTTGGTTTGGACAACCATCAGTACGGATCATGGGAAAAGCCGAGGTGCTTCTGCCGCTCCAGAATTGACTCATGTACAGATATGTCATTCATCAAAGTGACAATTTGATTTTACTGCTTATTGTCGGTTAAGCATTTATGTGGAGAAAAATTGAATGAACGAGTCAACTCTTCCAACTCATGCCCAGACAGTGATAATTGGCGGTGGAATTATGGGTTGTGGACTTGCTTATCATCTTGCGCACGAAGGTATGCGAGATGTTGTGCTGATTGAAAAGTCCGAGTTGACTTCCGGAAGCACCTGGCATGCCGCCGGGCAAATCACACAATCAGTCAGTTCAATCAGTCTCGGTCGATGTGTAGACTACAACATTGGAATGTATTCTGGGGAACTGGAACATGAGACAGGGGTGGCTACGTCCTGGCACGGCTGCGGTTCGTTGCGAATGGCCTATACCGAAGATGAGCGAGATTGGCTTTTGTACACCTTGTCAGTTGGTCGGTCTTTGGGATTTCGCATGGAATTGGTCAAACCCGGTCGAATCAGAGAACTACATCCGTTTTACAACCTCGATGGGATTTTGTGCGCCTTGCATACACCGGATGACGGACATGTCGACCCTTCTGGCGTCACCCAATCGTTAGCGGTCGGTGCCAGGAAACTTGGTGCCAAAATTATTCGACGCTGTCGTGCTGTCAATCTATCCAGAAAAACCTGCGGTGAATGGTATGTAGAAACTGAATTCGGAAATATCCATTGTGAGCATGTTGTCAATGCCGCTGGTACCTATGCACGGCAGATCGGTGAATGGAACCATCTGCAGCTCCCCATGACTTCGATGACACATCATTACTTTGTTACCGATCCAGTGCAGCAATTTCTGAACCTAGAAGATGAGTTGCCAGTCGTACGAGACGACCGACACGTATCCGGCTATATTCGGATGGAGCAGAAATCGGGACTGATCGGTATCTACGAAAAGACAAACCCGAGGTCAGTTTGGGAAGATCATTGTCCGTGGGAAGCGGAGAATGAACTGTTTGAACCAGACTATGATCGGGTTATGCCATGGCTGGAACAAGCGATGGACCGTATGCCGATTTTTGGAAATTTGGGTATTCGGCGCGTCGTGCATGGCGCGATCAGCCACCCACCGGATGGTAATCCACTTATTGGTCCCGTGGCAGATACGCCAAACTATTGGTGTTGTTGCGGTACCCAAATCGGCATTGGATGGGGACCGGGATTGACCCGTGCTTTGGCTCAGTGGATTATGCATGGATCAGCAGATATCTCAATGCGTGAATTCGACCCGAGAAGATTCGGTTCATACGCAGTAAAAAGTTGGCAGGTTGTCAAGGCAAAGGAGGATTTCAAGTTGCGACATGAAACCCCTTTCCCCCATTACAATCGACTGGCGGGACGACCAGTCATCAGTTCCCCACTGTACGGCCGTTTGAAGGGGAAAGGTGCGGTCTTCGAGGAGGTGAGTGGCCATGAACGGCCACGTTGGTTCTCACGGAGTAATGTCCCTCAACGAGACCATTATTCATTTCGACGTTCACCGGTTCATGATATTGTCTGCGAGGAAGTGGACGGTGTCCGCAACCGCGCAGGAATCATGGACATTTCCGCATTTGCTAAAGTCATGGTGACAGGAGTTGATGCTGCGGGATTTCTCGATGGTTTGTCTACGAATAGCGTGCCGCGTCGAGATGGGGGAATTGCGTTGTCGCTGTTTTTAAATCGGCGCGGGCGTATTGAGCTGGAAACGGTGATCGTAAGGATCAATTACGAAAAGTATTATCTGATTTGCGCGGTATTTTACGAGCGTAGACTGCTGGATCATCTTTCCAGGCATCGGACAAAGGAACGCGTCCGCTGGGAAAATCGTACTGAATCCTGGTCGGCTTTAGCGCTAAATGGACCTCGGGCGCGAGATGTTCTCAATAGGTGTGTTTCCACGACTCTGGAGAACTCGGAATTTCCCTGGTTTACGGCTAAGCACCTCGAAATTGCCGGATATAATGCGTTGGCGATGCGGATGTCCTACGCAGGCGAACTTGGCTGGGAACTGCATATGCCAAAAGAAGTAGCACTATCAATCTATGACGCAATTGCAGAGTCAGGACGCGAATTTGGACTGGTCAATTATGGCTCATTTGCAATGAATATCCTCCGGTTGGAAAAGGCATTCAAAGGCGCGGCTGAACTGACAAATGAAGTTACTGTTGCTGAAGCTGATGTACTTCGATTTGTAAAACTGGATAAGCAGTTCGTCGGGAAAGAGGCGACGGTAGCCAATCTAGACGGACAATTGCGGTGGATTTGCTCCTACTTGGAAGTTGAAGCGGATGGTGAAGCGGATGGACATGGCGGCGAAGCTGTGTTATGTGGTGATCGGATTGTCGGGTCTGTCACATCGATAGCATACAGCCATACCATGCAGACAATACTTGCCTTCGCATATCTTGAACCTGAAGCAATTGATTCTCCGACTCCGCTATCGGTAATCATCCAAAACGAACGAAGACAGGCTCATTTACTGAGTGAGCCAGCATATGATCCAACATATAAAAGTCTTCAAACCAGGATTATCTGATGGAAATTAAAAATACCATGCGAGCATTTGTTTTGACCGGGCATGGCGGGCTGGACAAGTTGTCACTCAGAACCGACTGGCCGGTACCCGAGTTTGCCGATTGCGAAGTTCTGATCAAAGTCAAAGCCTGTGGATTGAATAACACCGATGTCAACACGCGTACCGGCTGGTATTCGAAGGAGGTAACGGGGGCAACGGAAGAAAATTCCGATGACTCGATGGATTCCGAAGACGCGACCTGGGGTGGAGTGGCGTTGAAGTTTCCCAGAATTCAAGGCGCGGACGTCTGTGGTATTGTCGAGCAGGTTGGGAGTGAAGCCGATGTTGGACTGGTTGGAAAACGTATCCTGATCGATTCATGGCTGCGCGACTGGAGCGATCCGTACAATCGAAACAAGTGCGGATACTTCGGCTCCGAGAGTAACGGTGGGTTTGCTGATTATGTAGTAGTGCATTGGAAGAATGTACATCCGATAAAAAGTGACCTTAGCGATGCTCAACTCGCGACTTTCGCGACGTCGAGTATGACTGCGGAGGGTATGCTGAATCGTGCCGATGTGGGAGCAAATGATCGAATTTTGGTAACCGGTGCGTCCGGTGGCGTAGGTTCGGCACTGATTCAGCTCGCCAAACGACGAGGCGCACAGACGATCGCACTGGCGAGTGAGAAGAAACACGATGCTTTGCGTCGCGCTGTGGCACCGGATGTGTTACTTCCTAGAAATTGCGATAATCTGTCTGACCCGCTGAAACTCTCTACCGGATTTGAAACTGTTTCTGTAGTCGCAGATATAGTAGGCGGCGAGGACAACTGGCCGAAACTGATTGATGTATTGGAGCGAGGTGGACGTTATGTCGTCTCAGGTGCGATTGCAGGACCCATTGTACCGCTTGACCTGCGCGACTTGTATCTGAAGGATTTGAATTTTTATGGTATGACTGTTCCACCACCTGGAGTGTTTGCTGATCTTGTCGGTTATATTCAGCGCAAGGAGATTACCCCGATTCTCGCTGCACAATACTCACTTGAAGAGCTTCGCGAAGCGCAGGCAGCATTCATTTCAAAGGAGCATATCGGAAATATCGTGGTTACTATGTGAGTCATGAGCGTTATCTGGTCACCGCGTTTGAAACAAAATCTTGGCCTGTCGCTGATCGAACAGTGAATTCTGGGTGTGGGACAGCCGGTGACCGTGAGCAGTAAAGACGGCATCCCTCCTGTGGGTGAGATTTCAGTGATCCCCTCTGCCTGACGGGTGTATCCCAGGTCAGTAAGTTCCGCCGCGGAATTCCGGATTCGAATTTAAGAGTTAGTTTGGAAAATAGTGTTGATTCGCGCTGTTACACTGGCTTCATCGACTAATGACAAGTGTCCGATTCGTCGAATGATCGAGATTTGTTCGAGTGTGAATAACTTAAACCGTACTTTTGAACCAATTACAAGGTTTGCAAGTTCATAATCAGTGAGCACAACATCACTAGTCCATTTGCTATGGCGTGCAGTTGTAATCATGGAAAGAACAATTTGTTCATGCTCACTGTTAAAACATGAACTTGAAACAACTAATGCTGGACGACGCTTTAAAAATGTCTTTTCGACGAAAGGAAATGGTACTACAACGATGTCACAATATTCATAGGTCACGCCAGGCTTCCTCGTCTTCGGGTGACAACCACTCAGAAAGGGTTTCAGATACACTGTCTAGATACTCGTCAGCTGGCAATTCAATTTTTTTCATAATTACCTGTTTGCCATCTGTCGTAAACATAAGCAAATCTCCATTCTTGATTTGTGCGGCCGTTCTAATTGCTGCGGGAATTGTTGTTTGGCCTTTTGACGTAACACGAGATGTTTCCATAGTTCTTCCCTGATACATTTTGAGTATAGTAATAATAAAAGAAAGTAAGAAATTCTGCAAGTAAGTGGAGCAATCGGCTTGACTGGAAGAATATGCTCGGAATTGTGCCGCTCAACTCGGTAAATCCAGGAAAGACTTCAATACCGGTAGATACAATGGTATTCGTGCAGTAACGTCAATGCGATGCGGAAGTGTGGCTTTGAAGCAACTTAAAACCTTTCCTGCCGCGAGCCAACCAATATCCAAAGACAAAAGGAATGAACAATTTTTCAAGAGTTTCAATATCCGAGTAACTACAGAAAAATATCGACAATTTGCGATTGTGATGTTATAGACTAATCGGCAGATTTTGAATTGGTGATATTCGTACAAATGGTATTCGAGATACGGATGCTTTCTTCATCCAATAGGTGTCATTCGGTCCTTTGGTGCGGGATTTGAAATTGTCAGTTCCGGAAGTACTATCGTTACTCTTTCGTATTCAGTTATTCTCGTAAAGGAAAATCAAAATGGTAGATTTACGTCACAATGCCGATTGGGCGGCGCGGGCGAACAAAGTGTTGCCAGCCGGAGATTATGGAAATTTCGGGTCACCTGTCTTCATAAGAAGAGGTAAGGGAAGTCGAGTATGGGATGTTGAAGGTCGCGAGTATATCGACTACCTGATCGGCTCAGGTCCAATGCTGCTTGGTCACGCACATCCGGAAGTAATCGAAGTGGTGCAAGAACAGATTTCACTTGGGACTACATTTTTTACCAGCAATATTCACGGAATCCAACTCGCGGAAGAGATCTGCAAAGCGGTTGCATGTGCTGAACAGGTAAGGTACGTATCAACCGGTGGCGAAGCGGATATGTACGCGATGCGTCTGGCCCGAGCATTCACAGGGCGTGACAAAATCGTGAAATTCGAGGGTGGGTATCATGGGATGTCTTCGGAGGCGCAAATGAGTCTGGCGCCCACATCGGAAGCTGACTATCCACGTGCTCAACCTGACAGTGCTGGAATTCCCGAAGCAGTTCAGGCGGAAATGCTCATCGCCCCATACAACGATTCTCAGTTTGCGGCTTCACTTATAGATGAGTACAAAAATCAGATCGCGGCCATCATCGTTGAGCCACAGCAACGAATGATTCCGGCAGTTCCTGGATTTCTGGAAACACTAAGGGCAAAAAGCGATGAACATGGTATTGTTCTGATTTTTGACGAAGTTGTCACGGGATTTCGATTTGCATATGGAGGTGCGCAGGAAGTAACCGGGGTTACACCGGATCTTTGTACGCTCGGGAAAGCAATTGGTGGTGGTTTTCCACTCGCCGCGATCGCTGGACGTGAAGAGATCATGCGGCACTTTGACAAAAAAATCATCGGTGCGCGCAATTGGCTCATGATGGTCGGTACTCTATCAGGTAATCCGGTCGCCTCAGTTGCCGGGTTAAAAACTCTGGAAATTCTTCGCCGCGAGGGTGCTTATGACCAACTTCGCAGTAATGGAGAAACTGTCATGAAAATTATTACGAGCCAATTGGATAATGCTGGTGTTCCTCACCGAATTGTTGGTCACCCGACTGTATTCAATGTAATATTCGTTGACAGGAATGTCGGCAATTATCGTGATCTGCTTGTGGAGGACAAGTCAAGAGCCACCAAATTCCACTCCCAATTGATCAAGAATGGGATTCTTCGATCGGCAGGCAAAAACTATATCAGCCTGGCGCTGAAACAGCAGGATTTCGATGCGACTGAATCTGCAGTTGAGAATGCGGCCAGAGCCATAGCGCAATCCTGAATCTGGCGTAGGGGTCTGAAATTCAGTCCCTAAAAAAAGTCAGCACCTCTTCTTTTGACACGACATGACAATAGATCATGTTGATGATCTCAAGTTCGTGTCTGTGTAACTCGTCGGTCGCGGCGGCACAGCAATCGTCTACAACAACGACGTTGAAGCTTTCATCGGCAAGACTTCTGACGGTTGATGAGACACACTGATCGGTAAAAATACCGGTTGCAATGACGTCTGTTATCCCCATGTTGCGCAGGGTGAGTCGCAGGTTGGTTCCGGTTAGCGCGCTGTCCGTTGTCTTGATTACTACGATGTCCTCATCGCCCGGAGACAATTCGGGGACGACCTGTCCTTCGTCCGAGTCTTTGGGTATCAGCAGATAGTTGAAACCCGGCTTTTTCTGACTCAGCGACCGATCCCGTCCATCTTTTTTCTGACAGGCAATTCTTGCGAAAATGATTTCTACACCCCTATTTCGGCATTCTGTAATCAAATTCGATGTATTCGGGATGACAACATTGTTCATTCGATCATAGAACGGCTTCCAGCGATCCGTTTCCTCAACCGAATCCTTCTCGTCCATATACGTGTTTTGAATGTCGATAACAAGTAGAGCCGTGGAACTGGGGCTCAAGACAATATCGTCAGGTTCTTCAGCTCCTGCGTAGTAGAACGACCGATAGGAGGTCTTCCAGGCTTGGCTCATTTTTCCTGAATTCATGTCGAAATCCTGTTTAAAGTTTTGTAGTAATGAGCAATAGGTTGAGTAATTTGAACTCAGTCAGGTACTTTGATGTGGACAAAATAATTCTCGACGACACAGAACCTTTAGACTTACAGCCTTCCAAGACAAATTACCCCTGAGTCATTATCAAGTTAATTGACTCAGGGGCAGAATGTCAATAGATTTGATCGAATTTCAAACTAATTTTTTGAAGCGTTCAATTTTCGATAGTTCACGATTTCACCGCTCTTTACCCGAGCGAAATACGAGTTCATTTCCTTCTTGACGATCGGTGCAAGGAAATAGATTCCCAAGATATTTGGAATTGCCATTGCGAAAATCATGGCATCCGAGAAATCCAGCACGGAAGTCAGCGGAATCGAACAACCGATAATGACAAAGAGACAGAAAATCATCTTAAAGCTGATATCTGCTACTTTCGACTCACCGAAACAATATGTCCATCCCTTCAACCCGTAGTAAGACCAAGATATCATCGTAGAAAATGCGAACAACACGACTGCAATACTGAGTGGAGTCGGGAACCAGGAAACGGTTCTCATCATTGCTTCGGAAGTCAGACCGACACCGGTTAGATGCGCAACAGACGGATCGCCATATACCGTAGTCAGAATCACCAACGCTGTAATTGTACAAATGACCACAGTGTCAATAAACGGCTCAAGCAGCGAAACCAGTCCTTCTGTAACGGGTTCTTTTGTCCTTACCGCGGAATGCGCGATAGCCGCAGAACCAATACCGGCTTCATTTGAGAATGCGGCGCGTTGAAATCCTAGTATCAAAACTCCGATAAAACCGCCGGTAACGCCACCGGGGGTGAACGCATTGGCGAAAATAGCTCCGATTGCGGCCGGAATCCGATCAAAATTGACAGCGAGCACAATCAATGCCCCTATCAGATAAAGAATCGCCATCAACGGTACGACTTTTTCGGTTACTTTTGCGATACTCTTGATACCACCGATGATCACTATCGCGACTACGACAGCAAATACCAAGCCAAAAAGCCATCCTTTACCAGCCAGAAAACTGTCTGCTCCACCGGTGATGTTCACGAACTGTACGTATGCCTGATTCGCCTGAAACATATTGCCGGCGCCCAGGCAACCCAGAACCACGGTAATTGAAAAGAAAATAGCAAGGATTTTGCCCAATCCGGGCTTTCCAAGTTCTGCCAATCCTTTCTTCAATGTGTACATCGGACCACCGGATACTGACCCATCTGGATTTTCGTTTCGGTATTTGACACCTAGGGTACATTCACAGAATTTACTGGACATTCCCAGGAGTCCCGCTACGATCATCCAAAACACAGCACCGGGCCCTCCAAGAATAATCAATACAGGCACGGCACCGATATTACCAACGCCGACTGTTCCTGAAAGTGCCGTTGCCAGTGCTTGAAAATGCGACACTTCACCTTGATCATTGGGATTGGAATAATCTCCCCGGACCAGTCTCAATGCCTGGACAAATCCCCGAAAATTGATCAGCCCGAAATATATTGTGCAAAATACCGCACCGATAACCAACCAGGCCACAACCAGTTTTAGGTCAGACCCGAAAAATGGTACTGAGAAAAATACAGCGTTGTAAATCACTGCATTGATCGGTGTCATGATTTTGTCAACATAGGCATCGATACCTTTCACTTCTTCAACTTCTTCCACGGGAGGTTGAATGCCAGTTACCCAGGAACGGTAACCCAATCCGGGAACTTCGATGCCTTTTACCCATTCTTGGGCTGTAGACAAAGTTCGCTCATTACTTTGGGAATGTACAGGTAACGTGCTTAGTGAAAGGGTAATTGCGATGCCTAAAATCGCGAAGAATTTTTTTGAAATCTGAGTTTTCATCTTTATTTCCCCATTTTCTAGTCTGCTGATTTTCGTCAGCTCAGGGAACAACGGTTACAGGAACCTTTGCAGTTTGGACGAGATTGCTCGCAACACTTCCAAATAGGAGTTGTGATATTCCCGAACCGCCGGTTCGGCCGATAAAGATTCGAGAAGCCTGTTTCTCCTTTGCGACGCTGTTGAGTGTCTTGGCGGGATGCCCGTGAAAGACCAGTCCTTCCACTTCGATTCCGGTACTGCTTAAATTCTCAACTAATGGTTCAAGTATTTTTGTGTTGGCGGCGTCAATCTCTTCTTCTCGCCTTTTGTGCCTCTGCTCATTTTCTTCCGGTGTATTGAAACTGTATGGCGACCACTCGATAACGTAGACAATAGATAAATTTGCTCCGCTTGCACTCGCTTCTTCAGCAGCCAACTCGGCGGCTCGAACTCCGGGTTCACTGCCGTCTACACCGACCATGATCAATTTTGACATGCCCGTCACCTCCTTTAGTGGTATTTGATGGAACTAATTTGGAATACTTTCCATCCTATCTCCCTAAAATAGCTGGATCACCAAAGCACTTCCAAAAGATAGCAATCTTTTACAGTATAGTGCAGATATCGGAGAACAATTGACAATCACACAAAAATTTGTGCACATGTTGATATCGGGTTGAATCAATTCTAGACTGCGTACTTCTGCGAATGCTAGTACGCAAAACTATCGTCTGAAAAGGAATTTTTACGAAACAGCAGTTTGGTACTCGATACTGATTGATATCGAGTCAGATCACTGGAATACGCGTCGGTCATAGCCGACCGACTCCAGTTCAGGCGACCGTGCTTTCTCCCACTCGGTCGAATTGCAAGCTCAATTGACCGCGCTTGACGGATACAAACAAGTCGCCGCCATTGGACAGGGCACCGAACAGCAATTCGTTTGCCAGTGGTTTCTTGATCTTTTCCTGAATCAAACGAGCCATGGGTCGTGCGCCCATTGCAGCATCAAATCCGTTTTCTCCCAACCATTCTCTGGCTTTGTCGTCGACATGCAACAAGACATTCTTTTCTTTGAGCTGCTCTTCCAATTCCATCAGAAATTTATCGACGACAAGCAATATTGTTTTCTTGTCCAAAGAGTTGAAACGAATAACTGAATCAAGCCGATTTCGGAATTCAGGAGTAAACAAACGTTTGATGACTTCCTCATCGTCATGCGAATGGTCTTGCTCTCGAAATCCCAATGATGAACGGGAGATTTCGGCAGCACCAGCGTTGGTGGTCATGACAATAATCACATTCCTGAAATCAGACTTTCGTCCGTTGTTGTCGGTGAGTGTCCCATAGTCCATCACCTGCAACAGGACGTTGAATACGTCTGGATGAGCCTTTTCGATTTCATCCAACAGCAGAACAGCATGAGGAGACTTGTTGATTGCTTCGGTGAGAAGCCCGCCCTGATCGAATCCAACATATCCGGGCGGCGCGCCAATGAGTCGAGAAACTGTATGTCTTTCCATGTATTCCGACATGTCATAACGAATCAGCTCGATTCCCATTGCAAGGGCAAGCTGTCGCGTCACCTCGGTCTTACCCACCCCAGTTGGCCCGCTGAACAGAAAAGAGGAGATCGGGCGATTCGGGTCGCTCAATCCGGATCGGGAAAGTTTGATCGCACTGGTCAAGGCATCAATTGCCTCATCCTGACCGAAGACGACAAGTTTCAGGTCTCGTTCAATATTTTTAAGAGATTTCACGTCATTCGTCGATACCGATCTCGGAGGAACGCGAGCGATACTCGACACAATCCTTTCTATCTCTTTCACACCGATGGAATTCTTTCGTTTCGATGGGGGTAACAGTCGGGCGCGAGCACCGGCTTCGTCGATGACATCTATGGCCTTGTCGGGAAGCTTACGGTCTGTGATATATCGTTGCGCGAGCTCTGCTGCTGCTCGGATAGCCGGATTGGTGAATCTTACGTTATGATATTTTTCGAACTGTTTTTTCAACCCTCGCAGTATCTTGACCGTCTCTTCGGTCGTCGGTTCGGTGACGTCGATTTTCTGAAACCGGCGCGATAACGCTCTATCTTTCTCGAAAATCCCCCGGTATTCCTGATAGGTAGTCGAACCCATACATCGAAGTTCCCCAGACACCAAGAGAGGCTTAAGAATATTTGAGGCATCCATGGTACCGCCTGAAGCGGCTCCTGCTCCGATCACCGTGTGAATCTCGTCGATGAATAGTATTGATCCGGGATTCTTGTGCAATGCCTTTATGACAGACTTCAATCTCTGCTCAAAATCACCCCGATACTTTGTCCCTGCCAATAAAGACCCCATGTCAAGGGTATAGATTGTGCAATCTGCGAGAACCTTTGGGATTTCGCCTTCGACGATCCTTTTCGCCAGTCCCTCAGCGATCGCAGTCTTGCCAACGCCTGCATCACCTACCAGCAAAGGATTATTCTTTCTGCGACGACAGAGTATCTGAACCGTACGCTCGATTTCCGTTATACGACCGATCAAAGGATCGATCTTACCGTTAAGTGCCGCGCTGTTGAGGTTACGGGTGAAAAGCGCAAGAGGGTTACGTTTCGACTCTTCGGAATCTGCAAAATCCTGACTGAGTGGGTCTTCGTCACTATCCAAGCTGGACTTGCTGATTCCGTGCGATACATAGCGGACGACGTCGTAACGTTGGATTTCCTGTGAGTGCAGGAAAAAGACTGCATGGGATTCATTCTCCCCATAAATCGCGATCAATACATTCTTGCAACTCACTTCCTTGTGTCCGGCACTCTGCACATGAATCATCGCACGCTGGAATACACGTTTAAAACCATGGGTTGCCCTGGGTTCGTAGTTTTCCGCTTCTTCAACCTTGGGGATATTGTTGTCTACGAAATTCTCTAGGTCGGTACGCAACTCATCCAAATTTGCACCGCAGGCTTTGAGGATTTCCTGAACCGTGTCATCTTCGATAATGGACAGTAGCAGGTGCTCGACTGTAACGAATTCGTGATTGCGCTGACTCGCGAGGGAAAGCGCGAAATTCAGGGAATTTTCGAGGTCGTCCGAAAACATTTAGTCCGGTTCCATAGTACATTGCAGAGGATGCTGGTAGCGACGAGCACATTCAAGCACATCACGAACCTTCATCTCTGCGACTTCTCGGGTAAACACACCGCAGACGCCACGTCCATTGTTATGGATATTGAGCATAATTGTTACCGCCAGATCTTCTTCCATGCGAAAAAAACTCTGCAGAACATATACTACAAATTCCATCGGCGTGTAGTCATCATTCAGAAGCACTACCTTATAAAGGCGCGGTTTCTTAAGTTTGGGTTTCGCGTCCTGTACGTGACCGACTTCCTTTATCGGAATCATGTCACTCATTTTCGACCTCAGTTAGGGATTCCATGTCTGATTTGGATGAATGTGACTATGCTGTATGAATATAACAATAAAGACTGTTTATTTTTATCGGATTATATATTACAGATGCAAGTAGTTTAACCGCGAAAAAATGCCATGGACAATATCCAGATAGGATTCATATGTCAATCTACGCCATCGACAAATGTCTCGATAAATGATCTGATTTTTTCGATAATCCGTTCGGCAATGGTTCGTCGCTCGGCCAGTTTTGTAGGAACCCGTCTGATTTTCAGGATATCGTCCCGGAGCGGTGGTTTCTGGGTATAAACGAAATCATCAACCACTGTCCTTAAACCCTGCGGTTCAAGTTCTTCTTCCCTGCTCAATACTGACAGGGCACTTTCCCTTTCTATGCTCCAGTAGTCGTCAAATGCGCTGCGCATATGACCTTTGTCAGTCACCGCCGGAAAGTGCTCGGCAATGAAACGATCGATCAGTTCCTTCTTGCTGCGCAGCTGAATCTCGGATTCAAGAATCCGGTCAATGATCCTGCGCTGCTTTTCCTGGTCCGCCGATCCGGCTGACTTCAGTTTCTGCAGCAGCGCGATGATGTAGCTGACGTTGATGTTGTCACGATGTATCAGCTCAAGCTCAAAGTCAATGTCATCAAGTATTGAAACCTCCTCCTTCTTCCGGTCGCCCCTGACCTTGTCATATAGGTCCAGATACCTGCTTTTGTAGTCCTCGAACAGCTGCTCATTCATGTCCAGGTCGTCGAATCTGAATTCGACAAAACAGCTGATCACGTTCATGATCCGCATGATTTCCCGAAACGCCTGGATGAACCGCGCCTCGTCATCTTCGGTAACCAGTTCACCGACACTTTCCACCGTCGGGGCAATGCCCAAAAGTTCGCCAACAGCCTCGTTGAATTTCTCCACATAGAACTCATAAGGCTCAAGAACTACCTCGTCAATTGCCTCTTTGTTCGCGAAAAGCTCCACAGCCTCATCGGTGGCGGGCTTCAGATTTCGGAAACACACCACGTTCCCGTGCGACTTCTTCTGTCCAAGAATACGGTTGGTGCGCGAGTAGGCCTGAATCAGTCCGTGATACCTGAGATTCTTGTCGACGTAGATCGTATTCAGGGAGGGACTGTCGAAACCTGTGAGGAACATGTTTACAACCAGGAGAATATCGATCTTCCGCTCCCGGACTCTTTTACCCACGTCCTTGTAGTAGCTGTAGAAGCTGTCGGTGGAGAAATTCGTCCCGAACATTTCGTTGTAGTCCCCGATGAACTCCTCCAGATGTTCGCGGCTGTGCCGGTTGACGGTTCCGCCATTGGATTCCGATACATCGACATCGATGAAGCCGTCGGCATCGCTGTCGTCCTCATTCGCGTTATACGAGAATATCGCCGCGAATCTCAGATTGTGATCTCCTGAGTCTTTCTTCTGTCTGAGCAGGCTGTAGTACCGGATGAGAGTCTTTATGTTCGGAACGCAGAAGATGGCTGTGAATTCCCTGCTGTGAGTCTTCCGGCTGTGATTGGCGATGACATGGTCCGTGATCAGGTCCAGACGTTCCTCTGACTCCATCACCTCGGGCTTGTCGATCGCCTCGACCTCAAGATCAATGATGCTCTCCCTCTTTTTTACGGTCCGGATGTATTCAACCGCGAATCTGAGTACGTTCTCATCCCGGATTGCGTCGGTGATGACGTAACTGTGCAGGCACCTGTCAAACAGATCCTTTGTGGTTCGATTGCCATGCGCGCTGGCAGATGAGTTCTTTGCGAAGATCGGTGTTCCGGTAAATCCGAACATCTGGACCTTCGGAAAGTACTGCCTGATCCGTTTGTGTGTGTCCCCGAACTGACTGCGGTGGCATTCGTCGAATATGAACACCATGCGTTCATCCCTAAGTGCCGTCATGGTGGTTGCATAGCGATCCTTGCCGATCGCGATATCCAGCTTCTGCAGTGTGGTGACGATCAGTTTGGTCTCGTCGCCGAACTGCCTCACCAGGGAGCGGGTGTTGTTGGTGGCATCCACGCTGCCTTCCCTGAAACTGTTGAACTCCCTGATGGTCTGGTAGTCGAGGTCTTTCCTGTCGACAACAAAGACAACTTTATGGACCTGCGGCATGGAGGTGAGAATCTGTGCCGCCTTGAATGAGGTGAGCGTCTTGCCGGATCCGGTGGTGTGCCAGATATAGCCGAACTTCTCGGTGTTTCTCACTCTCTCGACAATCGCCTCCACCGCATGATACTGATAGGTACGTAGCGCCATCAGCTTCTCGTTACTCTCATTGAGTACCACATATCTGGTGATCAGCTTGGAGAGCTGGCATTTCTCAAGGAATTCCTCGGCGAATTCGGAGAGATTGGTGACCTTGTGATTGTCCCGGTCAGCCCAGAAGAATGTCTGCTTGAAGTCGCGTTTCGTGACAGGATTGTTGGCGAAATACTTTGTGTTCACACCGTTGCTGATGACAAACACCTGGACGTAGCCGTACAGGCCCTGGCCGGACAGGAAAGATTCGCGGTGATAGCGGTTGATCTGGTTGAAGGCTTTCCTGAGTTCAAGGCCCCGGCGCTTCAGTTCGATGTGGGCCAGCGGCAGTCCGTTGATCAGCAGAGTCACGTCATAGCGGTTGGTGTACCTTCCCTTCATGGTGACCTGACGCGTCACCTGGTACTGATTCTTGCACCAGCTGATCTGGTCGATCAGCTCGATGTAACCGGTTTCGCCGCTGTCCTTTCTGTAGTCAACCTTGCCCCGGAGGGTCTTTGCCTTCTCGAAAATGTTGCCGCCTGATATCCTGTTCAGAATCTGCCTGAATTCCTGATCTGACAATTCGGTTTTGTTGTGCTTTTCGAGCTGAACCTTTAGATTACTGATCAGCGCATTTTCATCCTGAATCTCGACATATTCGTAGCCCAGTGTCTGCAGCTGGGCGACGAGATTGTCCTCAAGGACCTGCTCGGGCTGGGCGGTCATCCCAATTTCATGAATTGATTTGAAGTGATGCCGATGAATCGATCCGGAGAAATGGCATTCATTCCGAAAACGGGCAGTCAGACAAACATCTGCTGAAGCAGTCCCTTCTTGAAAAGTCGGGCCTGATCAATCTGCTGTGCGACAAGTTCGATTTTTTTGTCTACTGAGGAAAGGAAGTCGGCGATCTTATGCTGTTCCGCAATTGACGGGACAGACAATACCAATTTCTTAACGATACTGAAATGGCGCTTGTAGCCTTCCGCAACAATATTGTTGAAATCAAGACAATAGTACAAGAACCTAATATTTTGCTTGTCCAATTTTGTTAATACTTTGGTTCCATCAGCACCCACAACGAAATCAAAATCTATAAATTTCACGATAGTGGTATGATCACCATAAACAATCACTCCTTCAGTCTTGAACAGATTTCTTTCATCGTTGGTGTACCCCGCAACAAAATTTTTACCTTGGTCAATAACTTTGAATCGACCTTCATTCAGGACCTCACTTGATTTTATTTGAAATTTCCTCATTGATAGAACTTTAAATAGTTCTAAAAATTGACAACTCCCCCAATCCGGATAATCCCTCCCGTTCTCATCCCTGAATCGCAGTTCCTGGCTGAACAGCTTCTGCATCAGCCCCTTTTTGTATTGCTCCAGCAGTTCTTTCTTTCTGCACAGCTGCTCGATCCTGGTGTCGACTGCGGACAGGAATGAGGCGATCTTTTGTTGTTCTTCAAGATCTTCAGGAATTTCAAAATTTGCTTGTGAAACAACATTCCAGTCCGAGCGTGGCATTTTTGTACCGGATTGAATGTTTGCAACAAAGTGGAATCTATCACTTTGAATGAGGTAGTACAAAAAAGCACCGCAAACAGATTTAGGCCGAAGTACCCATATCTCTGATGTGCATACTCCATCGAAATCGGGCAGATAGAATTTTTTGAGGTACGGTCTCAGCTTGCCGAAAAGTACATCCCCGGACATGAACTTTATTTTTGTGCTTTTCTGTTCATTGGATTTGAAGGTTTTGTGGAGTAACCCCGTGTTCGAACTTAAGCTTTCGAGTTCGATGCATTCGAATTTTTCAGCTCCAAGGGTAGGTATGTAGCTGTCAGATACCTTTTGAGCGATGCCTGAGAACATGCTGGTTTCCCACTCGGAATAATCCCTCCCATTCTCGTCTCTGAATCGAAGGACAGGTACATTGGCTTGCGTCGCGGTCATAACCGGTCCCTGCAGTCAGAACGGGCTTTCAATTCCCAGTTCATCGCAATACTCCGAAATTACCCTATCAGTTTCTTTCATTTGAATTTCAAGGGCTTTCAGTTCCCTGCCAACAGTTTCGAGATCTATTGGCTCGTCTTCTTCAAACGTGTCCACATAACGGGGGATGTTCAGGTTGTAGTCGTTTTCTCTGACTTCATCCATACCAGCGACATGGGAATACTTGTCAATGGTCTCTCGTTTACGAACAGCATCAACAATGCTGTCGACATGCGCATCCGTCAGGAAATTCTGGTTTCCCGACTTCTCAAAGTGTTTCGAGGCATCAACGAACAGAATGTTTTCATCGTCTACACGACACTTGCTCAATACCAGGATGCACGCCGGAATTCCTGTGCCGTAAAACAGATTCGCCGGCAACCCGATCACTGTATCCAGATAGTTCTGCTCCTCAATGATGTATCTTCTGATCGTCTCCTCTGCAGCACCCCGGAAAAGCACGCCGTGTGGCAGCACGACAGCCATCGTACCGTTGTCATCCAGCTGATGGATCATATGCTGGACAAATGCGAAATCCGCCTTGGTCACCGGTGCCAGTTTCCCGTACCGGCTGAACCGGTCATCCGTTTCGTGAAGCGGATTGTCCTTGCCCTTCCATCTCGCTGAGAATGGCGGATTGGCAACGATCGCCTCAAATCGAAAGTCCAGATGCTGCGGATGTTCCAGAGTGTCTTCCTGCCGGATGTCGAACCGGCTGAAATGGACATCGTGGAGAATCATGTTCATGCGGGCAAGATTGTAGGTGGTCCGATTCAGTTCCTGTCCATAGAAGTCAGCGACATCCGCCTCTTTCGAGACCCTCAGCAAAAGAGAACCCGAACCACAGGTCGGGTCATAGACCGATCTTATTTTCTCCTTGCCCAGTGTGACGATCTTGGCCAGTACCTTGGACACCTGTGAAGGGGTATAGAACTCTCCGGCCTTCTTGCCGGCACCTGCCGCAAACTGTCCGATCAGGTATTCGTAGGCGTCCCCCAATACGTCGGCATCCGTCTCCTGCAGTCTGAAGTCAATCCGATCAAGGTGAAGCAGTATTTTCGCGATCAGCTCATTTCGCGCATCGGGCGTGCGTCCCAGCTTGGTGCTCGACAGGTCCAGGTCCTCGAACAGCTTGTTGAAGTCATCCTCACTTTCCGACCCCATCGTGCTCTGCTCGATGTTGTTGAGGATTCTTTCCAGATCCTCCAGGATGAAATTTTCCTGACCCTCGACACTTGCATTGCCTTTAGTGGCGATGACAGAGAACAGCTCTTCCGGCTGCAGGAAATACCCCAGATGCGACAGGGACTCCTCACGTATCGCAGAGATATCCTCTTCGTCAGTGACCTTGGTGTAGTCTTTGACATCCTCGGTTTCGAGGAGCCTGTCAGCGTAGATATGCTGTTTTTCAGATAGATACCTGTAGAACACGAATCCGAGTATGTAGTCCCGGAACTCGTCGGCATCCATTCTGCCTCTCAGCTCATTCGCAATATTCCAGAGCTGACGCTCCAGGACCTGTTTTTGTTCGTTCGTCATCTTTGCACTTTATGTGAATTGAATGAGCTGATCGCAATTGACCTATTCAATTGAAAAGAGCGTGAAATTCTTTTCGGGTAAAGGCGTCCAATTTATTCAGCGTGTCCACCTCATCCAAGCAACCCCGCCGCAATACTATTCGATTATCACATCAGACAAAATTCAATGGATTGTCGGTGACTGTAAATTGAAGTAATCCGAATCGTTCTTGGTACGGAATTGGTGAATTGCATCAATATGGATTCTACATCCCCCAGACTGTGACAGGCTTGCCTCCCGCTTTTTCGTCTTGTCTGAACACCCTTTCTTCCCAGGAACGCTCTTCCGATCGGTCGAATATCAAAAGATGTCCCTCGTCGGTCCCGCAACGGTCCATATATTCGCGTGTCTGAGCCAGGCCTTTAGCCACAACACTGTCCAGTCCGTTTCGCCGCAATTTGCACTCGATCACGGACTTTTGCCTGACCTCACCCACATGCCACACAACCAGAAGGTCAGTGCGCTTTCGCCCCACGCCGTACTCTCTCTCAATCCGCCCGCCGGCATTGACGATGCGTTGCAGGAACGCCTGCAGCAAAATCTGCCGACCCGCCTCCATAAAATCGAACCGCTGCACCCAGTGCTCCGAATGCTCGCGGAAGAACTCCTGAAACGATTCCAGTAGTCGGTCCATCACCAATCTACCATCCTCCACGAACCACGCCGTTTCATAGGGAATGATTTCGTCCGCCGAGGCGATCAGCTCGCGCGGGATGATTTCGCGGTAGATCGGGTTGGCGACCTGTATCGGACGACTTGCGCGAATCAGCCCAAGGTCGCGCAAATACTGGACATCGTCGGTCTTAAACACCTCCACCTCAGACTCACCGCTCAGAATCGGCCCAATCACCCGCTTCACCCGTGGTTCTCGCAGTTTGTCAACCAGCTGATCAAGATGCGTGTCGCGACGCCGGATCAATACTTCTCTCGACTCGACAATGTCGTCATGCTCAATCTGTCTGATTCGCTCCCTGACCCGTTTCCAGACCTCATGCGCCAGCGCATTGACCAGCCACGGCTGGCCGCGGGTTGAATGCCACACCTCTTCCAATGCATCCTCGCTCCAGAGCTGTCCAGTCTCCTCGGTATGCTGCAGAAGCAATGACCTCGTCTGCGACTCGTCGAAATCCCCCAGCCGGAGCGACTCTGCCTTGATGTTGAACGCACTGCCTCCGGTGATGATCTGATCTTCCCGGCTTGAGCGGATCCGATAGTCGCGCACATCGCGCACACCGCATAGTATCACGCTCTGTGGGAAGTTGTCGGGCCGCTCGGGGTAGCCGCTTCGCAACTGGCGAAGTACCGAAATCAGCATGTCACCGGTCAGCGCGTCGATTTCATCGATCATCAGAACCAAAGGTATCGAGTCCGCTACCGACCACTCGGTCAACACTTTGCGAAGTGCCCCGAATTCCCCTGTCGAGTCGAGAATATCCTGCCAGATCTCGCGAACGTAATTGTCGTTCAAGTTATATTCTGCTTCATCACTCAAGGCAGATAGAACTGCCTGCATCCCGGCTCGGACATTCGAGCTTGCAACTTGTGCGGACTCGACATTCACATAGGCGGCGCGATACTGTTCGCTCTTGTTCAATTTCTCTCTCAATGCAAACAGCGCAGAGGTCTTGCCGGTCTGGCGCGGCGCGTGTAAAACGAAATAGCGCTTCTGTTCGATAAGTTTCAGGACATTCGCGATATTAATGCGATCGAGCGGAGAGACAAAATAGTTCTCACTTGTCCTGATAGGTCCTGCTGTGTTGAAGAATTTCATGGATTGTGATTATACAGCGTGTAGATTCGCTGCTAACCACTCGCCGAATGTACGT
Source organism: Arenicellales bacterium (assembly GCA_963666625.1). GTDB lineage: Bacteria > Pseudomonadota > Gammaproteobacteria > Arenicellales > JAJDZL01 > JAJDZL01. The sequence goes on along the minus strand of OY762925.1, from coordinate 185,960 downwards.
CCTCAAGGCAATCCAATAGCAGGCTGTGCGAATGTTATAATTTCTTCTCAGAATTGCCATGGCAGATTGCAGTTAATTCATCGTACTTGACTGTCTAAACTAACACGTGAATTCGTGCACCCACTCCCTGTTCATTCAACTCAGCAGTCGATAGAACTTGAAAATCTCGTAAAGCGAGATTACGGTATTTCTGGCTACGAACTTATGCGTCGCGCAGGTCGAGGCGCGTTCGCGAGGTTTCAGGAATTGTGGCCGCAATGCAGAAGAATTACTGTTTTATGTGGCACCGGTAACAATGGCGGTGATGGTTATGTATTTGCATCAGAGGCGTTGAGTGCCGGATTGGATGTCGAGGTCCGATTTACCGGCGACCCGAAGACGACCGACGCTCGTATGGCACGAGAGAAATACCAAAACCGTGGGGGTAAACTTGTATCTGATTGTTTCGACAGCGAGTGTTCCGAATTTGATGTCGTGATTGACGCGTTGCTCGGAATAGGACTGAACAAACAGATTGACGGTCGAATGGCTGACGCAGTGAACGCAATTAACCGGACTGCAAAACGGGTGATGTCGCTGGATGTTCCGACCGGAGTCGATTCGGATTCAGGCAGATTGGTAGGCCCGGCAGTCCGGGCTGATGCCACCGTGACATTCATCTCACCCAAGATTGGATTGTTTTGTCTTCCGGCGAGTGAATACGTCGGTTGCTTGTTCATCGATACCCTTGATGCGCCGAAGGATGCTTATGCCAAAGTCGGAAATGTAGCGCATTTGGTTGATCCCAACGAATTCGGTCCCAGAATCCCAATCCGAAAGCCCGCTGCCTACAAGAGCAGTGTCGGCAAGGTGTTGATAATCGGTGGAAGCGCGTCAATGGAAGGTGCTGCCTTGATGGCAGCGCAAGCGGCGTATCGCGCCGGTGCCGGGTTGGTGTCGATCGCGACAATTGATGACAAATCGACACTCCTCCCCTACCTGGCACCTGAAGTCAGGGTGTACAAGTTTACCGAAACTTCCGAACTGGAGAAACTGATTGATATTCATGATGTTATTGGAATCGGTCCCGGTCTCGGACTGAGTGGCGATGCTCAGAAGGCTGTCGAGATTGTTGGAAAATCGGACAAAAAGATTGTGGTGGACGCAGATGGATTGATCGCGCTTTCTAAAACCGGACTGGCAAGCGACAACTGGATATTAACCCCTCATCTCGGTGAGGCCGCGAGGTTGCTTGGAGTGACGACAAATCTTATCCGGAGCGAACGTCTGAATACTGCGTCCAAAATTGTTGAGCGCTACGGTGGTATCTGCGTACTAAAAGGCCAGAACACTGTAATCGTATCAATTGAAGACAACTGGATCTGCACTCGGGGAAATTCCGGGATGGCAACTGCTGGAATGGGTGATGTTCTGACAGGGGTAATCTGCGGAATTTGGGGAGCAGGGACAAATATGGCGACCGCAGCCAGAGCAGGCGTATGGATACATGCGGTTGCAGGCGACGAAAGTGCGGCCGATCAGGGTCAGATTGGGCTGATGGCAACCGATCTGCTGCCCGGTATCCGCAGAAACTTAAATTTCATACTCGATGAACCCCGAAGCCGAGAGTAAGCCGATGGACAGTCCTGCACAATGGATTGTCAGCTCTCCGCAAAAAATTGCGGACCTGGGTGAATACCTGGCGCGCTATGTTCGGTATGGGAGCTGTATGTATTTTGAAGGAGAACTCGGATCCGGGAAAACAACATTAGTCCGATCAATTTTTCACAACTTGGGGATTAAAGGAGCGATTCCGAGTCCGACGTTTTCAATTATGGAGACTTATAGAACACCCCAAGGCTTGGAACTGTTGCACCTTGATCTATATCGGATTGAGTGTCCACAGGAACTGGCTCTCATTGGGCTCGATGAGTTCAGAAAAAAAGATTGGGCGTGGTTTATCGAATGGCCGGAAAACGGTGCGGATATTATTCCGGATGCAGACCTTCGCATCGGCCTGCGTCATGCCGGAAATGCGAGAATGGTAGAATTACCTCGCGAATTGGAATGTACTGTAACGAGATGATCAACAAATCGAAACTAGTGTTGATACGCCTGGCTCTGCTGTCATGTCTGGCAGTGCCTTCGTCGCAGCTTTGGGCGGCAACTGTAAACGAAATCAGAACCTGGAACTCGCCTGAGCGTACCAGAGTCGTTTTTGATCTCAGTGAAAGCGTTTTCTACGAAGTTTTCGAACTGAACAATCCATCCCGTATTGTGATTGATATAGCCCCGGGACAATTTTCCGGAAAGATGCCCAAAAAGTCCAATCTCGGGCCCCTGATCAGCTCAATCAGAGTCGGCGACCAAGAAGGTGCTGTACGTTTTGTACTCGACCTCGATACCAAAGCCAATTTCAAGCACTTTACTTTGCCGCCGAACAAGATGTACGGTGACAGATTGGTGGTCGATATCCATCCGCTCGAATTGCCGAAAAGCATCGAAAGGAAACCAAAAGCCGCAAAAAAGACAGACTTTCTGGTTGTGATAGATGCAGGTCATGGCGGCGAGGACCCAGGTGCGATCGGTGCGAGGAAAACTTATGAAAAGCATCTCGTTTTGGAAATTTCCAAGAAGCTTGAGAAGTATCTTGACGCCCAGCCCGGGATTCGCGCTGATCTGACCAGAAAAGGAGATTACTACATTCCTCTGCGTAGGCGAACCAAGATCGCGATTGAGAAGAATGCCGATTTATTCATTTCGATTCACGCGGATTCATTTACCCGAAAAAGCGCGCATGGCGTTTCAGTTTTCGCACTGTCAAACAAAGGTGCAACCAGCGAGCGTGCCAGAGTGATCGCAAACAAGGAAAACGCCGCGGACATGCTCGGCGGTGAGAATCTGTCCGATAAAGACGATGACTTGGTCGAGGTGTTGGCTGACCTTGCCTTGAACAAGCAGATCGAACGTAGTCTTGATATTGGTGCGAAGGTCAGAATGCGACTCTCCAGCATAGCCAGAATGCATGGTAACAACGTCGAGCAAGCTGGCTTTGTCGTGCTCAAGTCGCCACAGATTCCTTCTCTTCTTATTGAAGTTGGATTCATCTCAAATCCCGCAGAAGAGAAAAAACTCAAGACCAGCTCCTATCAGGACAGGCTGGTAAAGGGTATCGGAAAGGCTGTTGTACAATTTGCCAAGGAAAATCCTTGGAGCCAGATAGATTGGAGAACCGCGAGCAATTAATGGCTACGTCCACACAAGCCTCATTCCGGCAACCACCACCGAAGTCGCGAATTAAGGTTCTTGATGACAATGTAATCAACAAGATCGCAGCCGGGGAAGTCGTAGAGCGTCCCGCGTCTGTACTGAAAGAATTGATCGAGAACAGCATCGATTCCGGTGCCCGTAACATCGAAATTGAAGCGCATTCCGGTGGTATCCAGAGCCTGCTTGTGCGTGATGACGGTTGTGGCATCAGGCACGATGAGATTGAACTTGCTCTGTCCCGTCACGCCACCAGCAAGCTGGATCAGTTTGATGACATTGAAGAGATTCGGACTATGGGCTTTCGAGGCGAAGCATTGCCAAGCATTGCTTCCGTATCCCGAGTCAGCGTATCAACCCGAACTGAAGAAGAACCCCATGGTTGGCACGTACGATGCGAGGGCGACGGGATGATTGCGGGTCCGCAGCCTGTGCAGCACGAAGTAGGCACTACAGTTGAGACCCGGGATCTATTCTTCAACGTTCCGGCTCGAAGAAAATTCCTAAGAACACCAAACACCGAGCACTCCTATCTGGATCGGCTCGTCAAACAGATGGCACTGGCTCGTACTGACATCAGTTTTGTGTTTACCCACAATAAGAATCGCGCGACGCGTTACCAGGCCGTATCCGATGACGCGTCCATCCGCACACGTTTGGCAAGTGTCTTAGGAGACGACTTTGCCGACACCTGTATTCGGGTTGAACTGACTTGGGACGACTTGAAAGTAAGCGGATGGGTGAGCACGCCTGACCAGACCCGCTCACAACCAGATCGCCAGTACCTGTTTGTAAATGGCCGCTGTATTCAGGACCGCCGGATAATGCATGCCGTCCGCCAGGCGTATGTGGACGTATTGTATGATTCCTCCAGATATCCTCTATGTGTGCTGTATCTGGAAGTCGATTCGAAATCAGTCGATGTCAACGTACATCCAACCAAGTCGCAGGTGCGCTTCCGACGGCAGAACGATGTCTATCGAGCGATCTTGCGTGCTGTCAGCGGTGCACTCAGAGGCGAGAGGCCGGGGTCCCGTCAAACAGCTGTCGCAGAAAAATCAATCTTATCGCAACCGCATACACACACACCATTTTCGTCTCCTTTGCAAGGAGCATTCTCACTCGCGACTTCCAGCAATTGGACCGATTTGTCTGAACCGCGTCCGGGTACGCTTGACTCATCACCATCCGGCGCTGATCCCGCGAAATATGAGGAAATCCCGCCGCTTGGCTTCGCACTGGCTCAACTTGGCGGCGCCTATATTCTCGCAGAGAATTCACAAGGGCTTGTCATTGTTGACATGCATGCCTCGCACGAACGTATCACATACGAACAGTTGAAAAAGGACTTTGAAAGTTCTCAACTGAAATCACAAGAACTGATAGTACCGATCATCGTAAACGTCACATCGCAGGAAGCAGACGCTGCCATGAGCAACCGCGAAACGTTGGCTGGTCTCGGCTTTGATGTTTCGCTTTCTGGCGAGAACGTTATCTGCGTGCGTTCTGTACCGGAATTCTTGGGTACCATCGACTTTGAGCAGATTGTTCGCGATATTATTGCCGACCTGATCGAACACGAGAACTCCAATCGAGTAGAGCACATACGAAACGAGATTTTGGCCTCGATCTCCTGTCACACCGCAATCCGGGCGAATCACCAACTCAGTATTCCCCAAATGAACGGATTACTGCGACAGATGGAAACGACCGAGAATTCCGGATATTGCAGTCATGGACGACCGACCTGGAAACAGTTTTCGATCGAGGAACTTGATAAATTGTTCTATCGAGGACGTTAGAACTGACTCTGCCAAAAATCGCTCATCCTGAAGGTAATACCAGACCGTGTATCATCTTCATCATGGGACCGACGGCGGTCGGGAAAACCGAACTTGCCGTTGAAATCGCCTCACGATTGTCGGTTGAAGTAATTAGTGTTGACGCTGCGCAAGTCTATCGCGGCATGGATATCGGCACTTCCAAACCGACTGCGGATATTCTCGACAGTGTGCCACACCGGCTGATTGATATCTGTGAGCCGTGGGAGCGCTACTCCGCCGGAAGATTCCGTAAAGATGCCTTGACTTGTATCTACAGTGCCCTGCAGAGTGGACGCGTACCATTGTTTGTCGGTGGCACCATGTTTTATTTCAAGGCGCTGTCAGACGGATTGTCCGATCTGCCGCCAGCGTCCGAAGAGGTTGCCGAAGAACTGGAGCGGTCTGCAAGTGTTTATGGATGGCCTCATCTACATGGAGAATTGCGCAAAATCGACCCACACGCGGCAAGAAAGATCTCACCCAATGATACCCAAAGAATTCGTAGACTGTTGCAGATTTACCAGATCTGCGGTGTTCGACCCAGCGAAATTATGCAAGCCAGTCGACCGAGTCCGTTACCATTCGAAATCCTCAAAGTGGCGGTTGTCCCCAGTAACAGAAGAAATCTGAATATGCTGATCGAGAATCGTTTTCGCGAAATGCTTGAACGCGGATTTCTACATGAGGCGCGGAATCTTTACAGTTCGCCGAAGTTTGATCGATCTCTGCCAGCGATGCGCAGTGTAGGGTACAAACAGGCATGGCAGTATCTTGATGGCGAAATCAACAAGGATCAGTTGATCAAAAACGTTGTAACTGCGACAAGCAATCTTGCCAAACGTCAGCTGACGTGGATCCGTAGTATTTCAGACGTGTTTTGGATTACTCGTGACCTGAACGAACCGACGGAATCAATTTGTAACCTGTTTGAAAATATGGAGCGTTCCTGATTGAACTGAATATTCGCGTTATAATTGGCGGCGTGCTGATGCTTGAAATGGAATTTTGCGTCAGTTCCTAAAACTTATCAATAAACTAACAAACGGATATGGAAATTGTATGAAGAATCAACAAAAGGGGTCATTGTTGCAGGAACCATTCTTGAATGAACTGCGCAGACAAAAAATATTGGTATCAATTTATTTGGTCAATGGAATCAAACTTAAAGGGCAGATTGAATCATTTGACCGATTTGTCATTCAGTTGAAAGCGAGTGTGACTCAGATCGTTTACAAACACGCGATTTCAACGATTGTACCGGACCGTCCTATACAGTACGAATCGGATTGATTTCCTGTATTCGACACCATGTTCAAATTCTCCGGGAACGTTCCGGGCAATCAGTCTGAAGTTGCGCGAGCAGGTCGTTTCGAGTAGTACATATCGAGTGTGGCGAAATTTCAACTAGGCGCTGAGCGACTTGAGTCGCAAAACGAAGAGGAAATTGCCGTAGTTGTGCGGCAAGATTCTTCCGCGATCAATATCGCTCTGGATAATCTCGAAGAGATTCAACTGCTGGCTGAAGCGGCTGGCGCACAAGTCGCCGGAGCAGTTGTGTCAAGACGAGCCCGTCCTCATAGTGGTCTGTTCGTTGGTAAAGGTAAGGTAGACGAGTTGCGCTCACTTGTATCTTCGACATCCGCGACGATTGTAATCGTCGATCACGCCATAACTCCGGTGCAGGAGAGGAATCTTGAAAACAACCTGCAGTGTCGCGTGATTGATCGTACCCGGCTCATACTTGACATATTTGCCCGAAGGGCATCAAGTCGGGAAGGCAAGCTTCAGGTTGAGCTCGCGCAACTCAAACACTTGTCGACGCGTCTGGTACGAGGTTGGACGCATCTCGAACGTCAGAAGGGAGGTATCGGATTGCGTGGTCCGGGCGAGACGCAGCTGGAAACCGACCGGCGTCTGATTGGGCGTCGTATCAAGACGCTCACACAGCGTTTGGAGAAAATCCGCACCCAGCGGGAACTTCGACGAAAAAGCAGGAAGAAAGTCCCAATCGCAACAATCGCTCTTGTTGGCTACACCAATGCCGGGAAATCCTCGCTTTTCAATCGGCTTTGCGGCGCTTCCGTGGCTTCCATGGATATGTTGTTTTCGACGCTTGACACGACCATGCGTCGACTCGAATTGCCGGGATTCGGGCCAGTGATACTGTCCGATACTGTGGGCTTTATTCGGGAACTCCCGCATGGCTTGATTTCCGCGTTTCATGCGACACTGGAGGAAGTGTCGAACGCTGCAATACTATTGCATGTCGTTGATGCATCGTGCAATGATGCCGATAAACGTATCGAGAATGTTGAAACCGTTCTCAACCAAATTGGGGCGGGTGAGGTTCCCCGAATCCTTGTCTATAACAAGGTTGATCTGACTGCCAGCCAAACTGGAAGACGAAAGAGTGTAAACGGTGAAATCGACCGAGTCTGGCTATCGTCTCTGACCGGTGAGGGTGTGGATGATTTGATGGAGATTCTGGTCGATCATTTTCGCGCCAAACGCCTCTTCGGACGGATCCGAATACCCGTAACTGCAGGTAAATTACGCTCCTCCGTCTATCGACGTATGGAGGTGCTGAAGGAGAGCTTCGGCGAATCCGGCGAATGCGTTCTGGATTTGGAGGTTTCTGTGAGCGATGCCGACTGGCTCGAATCAAATAACGAGTTCAAAGACGAATATTGGCAGGTTCGCCCCGAACTTCATACGGATGGTCTTTAGATCGACGTTATTTGTCCATGCCCTGACCTTGCAATAGAAAATTCACCTGTCCGTGTAATTCGCTAATTCTACGCGTAATGTTCGTATAATGAATGAATCAATATCGAATGCCAATAGTATTCCCGCCTGACTCAGTTTGAATTATCAAGTTCGACTTCATCCATGATGGTACGGGAATGATTGTTAAATAAGAGGTAAATGACTTTATGCCTTGGGATGATTCAGACCCTGGAAACAGAAATTCCAAAGATCGGCGTGGTGGTCGGAACGAGCCACCCGATCTTGACGAGATTGTCAGCGATTTTCGCAATTCAATTTCGCGTTTATTCGGTGGACTAGGCAAGGGAGGATCTGGCGGATCAGGCGATTCGTCGGGTGGTTCCCGCGGTGTCGGTACACCTACCCGAAAGCCAGGCGGTCGCCGATTTCTCATAACGGTTGTTGCAGTTGTTGCGTTTGGTATATGGATAGCCAGCGGACTTTATGTCGTGGAACAGGGCGAACAGGGGGTAGAACTGCGATTCGGAAAATATACCCAGACCACAGGCGCAGGTCTTCGTTGGCACTTGCCCACGCCAATCGAAGAAGTCTTGATCGTCAACGTTCAGAAAGTCAATACGGTAGAGGTCGGATACAGAGTCAATGAACAGAACCGCCAGCTCAATCCCGTTACCCGGGAAGCGCTCATGCTTACAGCCGATGAGAACATAATCGACATTCAGTTTGCGGTTCAGTATGACATCAAAGATCCCAAAGATTTGCTGTTTAATGTCAGCGACCCCTTGCATCTGGTCGTGAGACAGGCGACGGAAAGTGCTGTTCGGGAAATCGTTGGTGGAAATTCGATGGATTTTGCGATTACCGAAGGGCGAGCTGAAATTGCCCAGGGCACAAAGGTTCTGCTACAGGACATTCTGGACCGCTACAAGACAGGGGTGAATGTCCGTGCGGTGGAAATGCAGAATGCACAACCACCCGCAGAAGTCAAAGCCGCTTTTGACGACGCGGTCAAGGCACGTGAGGATGAGGAGCGTCTCAAAAATGAGGCGGAAGCTTACTTCAATGATGTAATTCCGAGAGCCAGAGGTCAGGCAGCCCGACTCCTCCAAGAGGCGGAAGCCTACAAGCAGAGCATAATTGCACGAGCGGAGGGTGAAGCTTCCCGCTTTGAGCAGATTTTCGAGGAGTATGAGAAAGCCCCTCAGATCACCCGTGACAGGCTTTATCTGGAGTCGCTGGAGCAGGTGCTGAATAATTCCACCAAACTGATCATTGATCAGACAAATGGAAACAACATAATCTATCTGCCACTTGATCAGATCATCCAGCGTCAGCAAGATAGCCAGGGTAACGCGATCAGAGGCAGTAGCGCTACAAACTCGGGATCAACATCCAACTTCGTTGAATCTTCGAATCGTGGAAATAGCCGAAGCGGCCGTATCCAAGGGTGAGTGGAAAATCGCGAGAATAACTGAGGAATTTCAAGATGTCGGCCAAATCCATTATTTTAGGCGTTGTCGCTATCATCGTGATCGTGCTCGCCTATGAGACAGTTTATTTTGTCGATGAGCGCGAAAAAGCGATCATCTTTCAGTTCGGGCGTATCGTACAATCCCACGATCAGCCAGGAATTCATTTCAAGAAGCCTTTCATCAACAGCGTGCAATTTTTTGATGCTCGGATCCAGACTATGGATGCCGACCCGGAGCTCTATCTGACCGGAGAGAAAAAGAACTTGGTGGTGGATTCATTTGCCAAGTGGCGTATACGCGATGTGGCGAAGTACTATGTGACAGTGAGCGGGCTTCAGTCGAACGCACGAGCACGACTCGCGCAGAGAGTGAACGACAGCCTGCGCCAGGAGTTCGGTAAACGGCAGGTTCAGGAAGTGATTTCCGGCGATCGCGCCGAAATTATGGAACTCGTGCGTCGCGCAGTTGACAAGGAAGCCGCCGAGTTCGGAGTGGAAGTCGTGGATGTGCGACTCAAGCGTGTCGATCTTGACCCGGAAGTCAGTGAACGGGTGTACAGCAGAATGGAGGCCGAACGTGCCAGAGTTGCCAAGGAACTGCGCGCGAAAGGTGCGGAAGCAGCCGAGCGAATTCGCGCTGACGCTGATCGGCAACGTGAGATTACAGTTGCAAACGCTTATCGGGACGCAGAGAAAATTCGCGGCGAAGGTGATGCTATTGCCACCCTGACATATGCTGATGCTTTTGGACGCGATACAGAATTTTTCAAACTGTACAGAAGTCTAAACGCCTATCGAACCACATTTCAGTCAAAAGATGATTTGCTGATACTTGAGCCGAACTCGGAGTTTTTCCAGTACTTCAAGGGAAGCACTAATGATGGAAGCGCGATGACAGCACCGGATGCGACCGTGACTGCAATTAATCAGTGATATGACATGGAAAGTTTTTATCGCTGCAATAGGTCTGGCATTTGTAATCGAAGGGGCTGTATATTTCGCCTTACCAGATATTTCTCGTAAATTCATAGCTCGGATGCTTGAGTCAAATCCAGGTGTTGCGAGGCGAATCGGTCTGTTCTCCATCGTAATTGGACTTGTGGTTCTTTGGATCGCGAGTTCAATTTAGCGATCCACCCGGCATTGATCAACACCTTTGACGGCATCTTTGCCGTTTTGTCTTGAATATGATGATTTTCCTCAAATTGACCAGTCGGTTGGCAAAGCCATGAGCAGATCCTGGACACAACTGGATGGTGTCGAGCAGATACTGCCGTACGACGGCTGGGAGATCGAGCGGCTAAGACGAAAAATTCTTGACTGTCTGCATTACAACGGCTACGAATTGGTTATTCCGCCGCTGGCTGACTTCGTTGAATCGCTCCTTGGTGGCACGGATTCAGATCTTGATTTACTGACAGTCAAGGCACCGGATCACGTCAGCGGTCGATTGTTCGGAATCCGTGCGGATATGACACCTCAAGTCGCCCGTATGGCGGCGCTTCATCTTCCTGTGCAGAATTCTGTTGCGAGGCTGTGTTACTTTGGTTCCGCATTGCTGGCTAGGTCGCCAAGTGTCGGTACCAGCCGAGAGATTCTGCAATTCGGCGCAGAGCTATTCGGTTCCTCGGACTTGGAATCCGATTGTGAAATCATCCGATTGATGGTTGACTCGTTGCATATTGCCGGAATTGAATCTCTCTCTGTATCGCTCGGACACGTCGGAATTATTGACGAACTGTTCTCTGTATTGGAGATCCAGAAAGCAATTGAAAACGATATTCTTGATGCGCTAAAGAAGAAATCCATTCCCGACCTCCAAAGATTATCCTCGACGGGTGATCTGTCTGGAGAGGCACTCGCTGTATTCAGCGAACTTACAAGACTCAACGGTGACGCCAAGATGATCAGTCAGGTGAAGTACTTTTTAAGTGGAATAAGCGAGAGCACTGATACCTTGTTGGCTGAATTTGATCACGTGGTGAACTGGATACTGAAACAGCTTCCTGATGTCTCATGTCACGTGGATTGTGCGCTTGTTGGCAGTTATCGTTACCATACCGGAATTATTTTTTCTGCGTATGGTCCAGGATATGGCCAAGCTTTGGCGAAAGGGGGACGCTATGACCGTGTACTTTCAACCTATGGAAATCCCTGTCCCGCGACCGGTTTCAGCGGCGACCTCCGGCTACTGAGTCGTAATGTTCGAGGAAAATGCGAAAAGGGTATCTTGGTTTCTCATGGCCAACAGGTATCTGAGACACTGATTGCTGAACTCATTGAAAATGGCGATCGGGTAATTCGTCAGATGCCTGGTCAGGAACGAAAATCATTGATCACGAGTTGCGATCGGCAGTTTGTTCAACGCAACGACGAATGGGTTGTCGTTCCTCTTGACGTTGAAGGTGATGTAAGTTGAATGTTCAGATTTTGGCGATTGTCGGCGGTCAGTGGGGTGACGAAGGCAAGGGTAAAATCGTTGACTGCCTGAGTGCTCGTACGGATGCTGTAGTACGATTTCAGGGAGGACACAACGCGGGCCATACCTTGGTTTCAGACAATCGAAAGGTTGTTGTGCACCTGATCCCTGCAGGTATACTTCACCAGCATGTGCGGGCTTTCATTGGTAACGGGGTTGTTCTGTCTCTGGAAGCACTTCAGAATGAGATGGCAAGCATAGCGGAACATGTACCGAATTTATCGAATCGTCTCAGAATCAGTGAGGACTGTGCACTGCTTCTTCCCAGCCATGCGGCCTTGGATCAGGCACGCGAGTCAAACAAGGGAAAACGTGCGATCGGCACGACCAGCCGTGGTATTGGTCCCGCATACGAAGACAAGATTGCTCGTCGTGGCCTCAAAGTGCATGATCTTCTCAACGCGAAGGTACTATCAGAAAAAGTAACGGAGTTGATGGACTACCACAATTTTCTGCTGGGTCAGCGATACGATGCTCCCCAAGTCAATGCTGACGGTGCTCTTGACTTTCTCTTGGCCGCCACCGAGTGGGCGGCTCCGATGATTACGGATGTCAGCTCGGATGTAAGCAAATTGATTGATGAAGGCAAAAGAGTGCTCTTTGAAGGTGCACAGGGTGTACTGTTGGATATTGATCACGGAACCTATCCTTACGTGACTTCGTCCAATACCGGAACCGGGGCGATCGCCACCGGTGGTGGGATTCCGGTTTCGCGGGTGAACCACGTCATGGCAATCGTCAAGGCCTATACAACCCGAGTTGGGTCCGGCCCTTTTCCAACAGAATTAGATGATGAAGTAGGGCAGTACATCGCCAATAGAGGAGCGGAATTCGGCGCGACAACAGGGCGGCCTCGACGTTGCGGTTGGTTTGATGCGGTGACCGTTCGTCGCTCCCACCAGTTGAATGGATTCGATGGTTTGTGTATTACAAAACTCGATGTGCTGGATGGGCTGGATACATTAAAAATCTGTACTAATTATCGCGTCCGGGACATTACAAGCAACAACATGTCATGCAATGCGAAAAATCTTGACGAATGCGAACCCATCTATGAGGAAATTGCCGGATGGGATGAATCGACACTAGGGATCACACGCTACGCTGATTTACCCAAAAATGCAAAGAAGTATTTGGATAGTATTTCGGAGTTGTGTGGTGCGCCAATAGACATAATATCAACAGGACCTGAGCGCAGGCACACGATAATGAGTGAATCTCTCTCTGATTGGATTTGAACAATACTTACAACTGGCCATCCAATTAGCAGATTAGGCAAATTATCCTCGACTTGAATTTGTTTGCGGTTTCCCCACTTATTTGATACTACAAATCTCTCTCCGCAAGAAAGCAAACGATCGCCGCGGACGATCATCAAGTCGGAGAATAATTCTAATGGGATGAATCGGTGTGCATCAGCATGGTTGTGATTGCGGACTTTTGCGGTAGGATGTTCACACTTTGGGAAATTTATTGTTCTGAATCACCGAGTGGAAATGATATAAAATCATTTTCAAAATTCTATCGCGAATCAAGACTTCATGAAAAGTTCTCACAGCGTAACCACCGCAAAAAGCTCAACTCGTGCGACTTATCAGGATGTGCTCGATGCGCCTCCAAATGTGACCGCTCAAATAATCGACGGCACGCTATATACAAACCCGAGACCGGCATATTCTCACGCTAAGGCTCAGACGGTACTTGCGAGAGTTATCGATCCAGATTTTCTCCGTGGGGGAGGTGATTCTGGCAGCTGGTTGATTCTCATCGAGCCTGAACTCCATTTGGATGAGAATATCGTAGTGCCTGACCTGGCGGGCTGGCGTAGCGAACGAATATCTGAACATCAAGATGTAGCATACTTTACAGTAGTACCGGATTGGGTCTGTGAGGTACTTTCACCATCGACGCGAGAGATTGATCTTAGCGAAAAAAAGGAAATCTACGCCCGGGAGGGCGTGGGTTATCTTTGGTTTGTAGACCCTAAGGCACGTTCTTTGCAGGTGCTTGTGTCGCAAAACAAGGAGTGGGCATTGATTGACACCCGGATTGATGACGCATCAGTTTCGCTGCCACCTTTTGAGGAGATCATCTTTGATCTCGGACGATTGTGGTTACCTAATGTACTACATAGAGCTGTTCCAGAATCAGAGTCGGCTTATTCGCCAGCAACGGAATCAGGGGCGGAGTTAAGTCAAGTAGCCAAGTAAGTTGAAAGTTTCAGTCTGCGGAATCCGATAAACCTAAGGACAGGCGAATTATCGGGAACTTACAGCTGAAAGACTCGAAAAGCGAAGAACGCGTTGCCAGTTTGCAGCCGGTCTTGAAACTTACTTTCTCTCAGCCAATGGAAATTAATTTGACTGTTAGCATCGATTGGGCATTCGGGTAAAGCTATTGGAGAAAATGTTCAATGAATATGTATCCATACTTGATTGCTTCGGGTGAGTTGAGTTTTACGTCCCAGCCAGTTATCCGATAAATTTTACAATTCTGGAACTTTACTTCGGGCATCGAACATTACAGATCTGCTCGTCATAGTTGGTCAAAACTTCAACTTGACCAGAATCATTCCGGTTGAATCTGGCGAAACCAAGTTTGAATATGAGATAAACGTTAGGACTAGATTTGTTGAATCGTCTAATGTGGAATTCGCCTACAGACTAGGTTGCTAAATTTATCTGAAATTGGAGTCAGGCATGAAGAGCGATGTCAAAAATTGAGGTGAAAACCTGTACACTCTGACCATATTACGTGGTGTCAGAAATCATATGACAATCTTGTCATTGACTTGTATTTGTCCACCTTTTCGGATGTGAGCACGTAATCCAGCTCTGTGCAGCCACTGTTTGACAAGTTTTGGATGCCCTGTCAGCCCGCTGAGGTAGTTGCATGGTTCGCACAGCCGAATACCTGTCAGGGTCACTTCGCCAACTTTGAAAGTCTTGCCGACCAAGCTGTTCAAGTCAACATCGCGTGTCAAAATATTTCGGCGCGACTGAGAGTATCCAAGCTCGATGTCGTACTTCTGTTTCAGTTCCTCAAATGCTTCTGCCTCAATCAGCGATACTTCCTGGTCGGGTTCAATCTCAGGCTTTGAGAACGTTCCGGTCAGTGAATAATATCGATCTCCCATCAACCCTCGCCCTTCAACAGCGGTGACTGAGTCAACAGAGTTCATTTCTCCACCAGGTTCGGGAGTAGTGAAGATCTTCAGTACAATTCCTGTAGTCATTTCGATTTTTCGTGTAGTGTCATGAAAATATGTTAGTCGGCTGAGTTATGCCACTGTAGTATACATTTTTGTTTTTCAGCAAGCGATCCACCACCGAACTGCAACACAAATTATTGCGAAGCACAACAGGTTTTCAGAGTAACATTAAAACAATGGTTGGAATTATTCAGAGTAATTCAGATGGGTCGGTACAGGGGAATCGCTCAATTTTTCGCTGCTCGCTTGTTGCATCTCTTCAGCCTTGCGGTTGAAATCCTTACACCTCGAAAGAAATTAACCGATAAGGAAAATCAGAGCTATAAGAGGTTTCGTCATATGGACGAGAATCTTCCTGAGGATATTGAGGATGTTCTTGAACTGTCCGCGATTTTGGAAATCAGAGAGTACGATCTATTTGGCCTCGCGTACCATTGGTGGTTTGGACACCCGGCAAATAAAAGGGTACTGGAATCCCATTTCGTCAGATATATGTTCAACAAGATCGTTCCGCACTGGATGAGGCATTACAGCAGGATGTTACTCAGCCTTCGCGAACAGGGAATCTTGAATAGAGAAGAATTGGGGATAAACAATCTGCCAAATGCAACCCCTCAATCTGTACGAGCTGGACTTCGTTATACAGTCATTATTTTCTCCCTATTGGGTTTGCTGTTATTGATTGCGGAAATGGCGGTACAGTTCAATGTATTCACCTGCATGTTTCCTCCCTGCTACTGAATATGCCTTGACCAGTCAATGGATATTATTTTCTTGATTATCACAGGCGTGGTTGCCGTACATGCTCTCACATATCGAACGGATGAGGGCGAAAGAGATACAGTTCGCTTGCTTTTCGGCTGTATTGCACTTCTGTTTTTCTTTCGGGTTCTGTTTGTCGATGTTCTCGAGGTTTGGAACTAGTTTGCATCGCTGAATTTACAGCGAAGACTAATTCCATGTACCTTTCGGCCCGTCTACAGGGAACTGCCGACAGTTGGATACCGGGACACACATCGTAGTTAATCTACTGGTACAGAGTCGTCGCTCGAAACCTCGTCTTTTTATCGCAGTAGCGTTGGGCGCGATGGTTCCTGATCTACCGATAATCATCTTCTATGCTTGGGAATCCTTGGTAGTCGGGTATTCGGAACATGTAATCTGGACGCAACGTTATTTCCTTCCCGGTTGGCAGAATTTTATTGATGTCTTCAACTCGATTCCCTTAGTTGCGGTATTGTTGCTTGTCGCGATAGTCACACATTTGAAATGGTTGCCTGTTGTCCTGATCGGAATGATGCTGCACATTCTGTTGGATATACCGTTCCACCACGACGATGCGCATCGACACTTCTATCCTTTGTCGGATTGGAAGTTTGTCAGTCCAGTCTCCTATTGGGACCCTCGATTCCATGGAGACATCATGGCTGTTGTTCAGATTGCGATCGTAATCTTCGGACTAGTCTGGCTCTGGATACGACATATTGGCAGGTTTGAGAAAATGATGATCGTCGTCATGGCTATCGCCTACGCGGGCTTTTTTATTTTCGTCCAGATGGTGTGGGCCGCCTGATTGATCATGGAGTGTTTCTATTTCTTGTATGAGCGCTGTTCGGCATCAATTTCCGGAACCTTGAGAAGACGTTCGGATTCTGGTTTAGCCAGTTCTGCAGCGATGTAAGCGGCACGTTCCGCTATCCCTGGTGGCCGCTCAGGTTGGTTTCTTAGGAACCGCGTCAGCCAGTGCGGACCCTCAGCAATTTCAGGGTCCAACTGAAGCGCAGTAACATAATCCTGCAATGCCAGCTCGTGATTCCCCATCCGGTCAAGAAGAATACCTCGATTGGCGTAGGTTCCAGCGAAGCCCGGTTCGAGTGCGATTGTCTCGTTAAATATCGCAAGCGCATCTCCTAGTCGACCGATTTGCATAAGTGAACGCGCCATTCCTCTCATCGCGTGAATATGGTTGGGATCCTTGTGCAATGCTTCTTCGTACGATTCAAGCGCGCGTTCATAAGCCGCATCCTCAAATAACTTGTTGGCCGCGTGATACTCTGTGTCTCCTGGTTTGCGACCACTAAAGAAACCATCATAAATTCCCCATGCCAGCCAACCTAGTGCCAACACAATTGCGGTGTACTTGAGAAACTGATATAGACGCGGGTCCACGGTTGGGTTAGCCCATATCCAAAAGACGGAAGTTAAATAACATGGAAAATGCGAGACAGATGATGATTGCTACGAAGTAAGCACGTCTTTTCTGTCCTTGCAGTTCTTCCGGGGAAAGATTTTTTTGGAGTTTTCGTTGCAGTCTTCGGACGCTGATCGTCCAGACCAGCTGTCCGACGGGGTAGAGCAGGGCAGCTGTCATAGCGATAACCCAAAGGTAGTATGACGTCAACTCAGTCATTTCGGCGGATTTTGACCTGATGATCGTTAGTGGAAAAATCGTGCTCGATCAAATTATAAAAAAAGGGAGGATTGCTCCTCCCTTTTCTACGAAAAATTTGCCGTTCAGGCTTGCGATTCCTGAGTGTCTCCAATATCTTCCTGGAGCACCTCGATTTCGCTTTCTTGCAGTGTGGACATTTCCATCTTGTAAGCAAGGAACCACATCATGCCGACACCAAGTGCCCACCAGAGAATCTGCCAAGCCCAGATTGAAGGCATTCCAAAAAGCCATGTAGCAGCATCATTGGGGTTGCCGAAAATTGTATTTCCGATTACCGCACCTGGGCCGATTCCGAAGAAGAACCAAACCAGTGTGATTATCCACGCGATGGGAAGCATTCCTCGCTTGGCAGCGGACAATCCCGCATGCTCTGCCAGGAAGTTGTGATACTTCATCTTGTGCGCATGATCGGCTTTATTTTGAGTCATCGCCGAAATAATTATGGCGATACCCAAATTGAAGATGATTCCCCAGCCCGCTGAGTGAATCGTCCACGGCCATCTGCCCCAAGCAGTGATACCGAGATTCTGTCCAACTGTTTCAGTACAGACAACAACCACCAGGCCGACTGCGAGTCCGATATTGACACCGAGACGTGTCAACCAAGGAAAGTAACATACTGCCAGCAAAGCAGGCCACATCTGAAATCCGAATGCGACTGCCAGACCACCCAGCAGAACCAGTGCATCGGTGGATGTCGTCGCTACAACAAGTGCTGCAAAAACGATAATGGCGACACCGATTCGTCCAAACAGTTTCTGCTGACTGTGTGTAACATTCGGCATTACAAAGTGTTTGAGCAAATCACGTGTAAGCATCGCTCCGGCAGTTGACATGTATGCCGCTCCGGTTGACTGCATCGCAGCCAACGCACATACCGACAACAATCCGACAAGCCATGGTGCAGTTTCTTGCATCACTCTGATCAACTGAGGTACCAGCATCCCTTGCTTACCGGCTGACTCCATCAGGTCTTTACCGCCCAAGCCAGCTTGAAGGACATTGTTGGCCGCGTCAGGATATGCCGCAAGATACGCTGTATCGGCACCGAGCATATGCCCGCCCATCCCTTGTATAGCGGTAAAGAAGAACAGGATAAATCCGATTCCGAGCGACGAAGCCCAAACCTGCTGAGGTGCGAACGGCTTGGGATCGTGATTTGAAAACGCCCACATTGAGAAAGCCGGAGAGGATTGAATTCCCATCAAAGCGAACATGTAGGACAGAATCATGATTCCCGTCCAAGCACCACCGACTGCTGACGGTCCAGACGATACAAATTGAATTACACCGGGTATTGCGATGTAATGACTGTAACCATCAAGTGTACGTTTTTGATCCAAAGCAGCAAGATTGGCTATACCTTCATTCAGTGCAGCCCATCCGCCGACGAGATTCAGCGAAATGATTCCGATGACTATGATACCCAGCGCAAGCAGTATGCACTGCAAGGTATCAACGTAAGCCACAGCTCTCAATCCGCCTGAAGCGACATAGATGAACACAACGGCGGAAAGCAACCACATACCGACGTTGACTCCTAACGCGCCATCCGTCAGAACGTTGAACAAAAATCCCGAAGCTCTCAGCTGAATTCCCAGGTAGGGAACTGAGAAACAAAGCGCAACAAGAACGACCAGAATCCGAATCAGATCAGACTTGAAATAGTGTGATAGCATCTCTCCGGGAGTTACGAAACCAAATCGTTTACCCAGCATCCACTGTCGTTTCAAAAAGATTACGCCTGTAAACGGAATCGTAATTGCATAGAAAGAGGCGTAGGCGTACTGAAAGCCGTCCCGATACAACAAACCCGGATGACCCATAAAGGTCCATCCGGAAAATGATGTAGCCGTTGCCGCTAGTACGAAAACCCACAAGGACAAACGCCGACCTGCAATGAAATAATCACTCGCTGTCTTAGACGTCATTGCCCCCCTAATGCCCCAGTATATGCAGTAGACCCAATATAGGACTACAAAAATAAACAACCAGACAATTTTGGCATCCAACTTTATTTACCTCACTAATTTGTGATAGCGAATAATTTCGCTGTAAATTTTTTATTGGTTTTGCAGATATGCAATTTACATAATTTTGCAGATTATAGATTAAATTCAATGACTCAATCTCGAAAAAAGTAGTTTCGGAATCGAAGATATAGAAAATTCCGCATGTAAATCAAGGCTATTCAGGGTTCCGTGTTATGGGACGCACTGGCTGAACATTTTCTTGAATTTAACTCAGTCGGCAATCTGTATGTTCCTAAACGACACTTCCAGAAACGCGGTGATGGACCTTCACTCGCCTCAAACTCGGCTGCTAAAGAAAAGTAGAGGGTTCCAGTGTTACCGAATCGTAATCCAGTTCCAGTCTGGGGAGCGGCAAGATTAAAAAGTGCAGTAAGCCGATATCTCAAAGCAATCTTTTTTGCTCTGGACCATCAGTGGTGATTTCGAGAATCGAAGTCGCCTAAGCCGTCTCAATTTTCTGGTTATATAATGGCAACTTGCTGCGCCCGAACAGCGACCAAGTCGCAGTTTTTCGAAGTCGTTGAATATAATTCGGGATAAGACCATGCCGAGGTGGCGAAATTGGCAGACGCGCTAGCTTCAGGTGCTAGTGGGGGTAAACCCCGTGGAGGTTCAAGTCCTCTCCTCGGCACCAATTCGTAATCGTGTTCCGCTTCTTCACTTTTTGACATGTGCGGGTAAATTGAATTTCGTATCAGAAACATTACCCGGCGGGGTAGGGAAAACTGTGAAATTTAAAGTATGATTAATTTGATCATTCTATCGTTCAAATTTAAGTTCTCTGCTTGTCAGGTGCGCTACTAGTTGAAATAATTACCCTAGTATTTCTGCTATATTCTCAAATTAATAATGGCGGTGAAACTGGTTATTTGTTGTTAAACAGTCTTACAATGCAGAATTCTCGAATGACTGAATAGATATCTGACTAATCCAATTGGAGTCTCTGTTTCGACTAATTTCAATTGTGATCAAATTGAAGCGAGCGAGTTGTATGGAATCCTGTTTGACTAGTTTTAGAAAATAGTCATCCGAGCGTCCATAATCCATCGAAAAGATCTCAGTTGGTTGCAGTATTTTTCAAGTTCTGATTGTTTAAATTTGGTTCAAATAATCGACATGTAATATATGCGGAAGTAAGCATTTTTATTCATCTATTTCAATATGTTATACATATAGAACGACATTTTTCTGAAATCCAGATCTTGAATGGGATATTCCAATCTGCACTTAGCGATAGTCTCCAGTTAACATAGTAACCGACTTCTTGAAGCACTGTGGAATACGTTGTTTCTGAAGTTGATTTCAGGTTGATTGCATGTAAATGAACTCTCTAAACAAACAGAACCAGCGAATTTAGCGCGATGACGACAAATGGTGGGGCACCGCCGCGAATTGAACGGCTAAAGGTGCAAAATTATCGTGCGTTGCGAAACATCGAGCTAAAGAAGCTCACGCCTCTAACTGTGCTACTCGGTCCCAACGGTAGTGGTAAGTCCACAGTGTTCGATGTTTTCGCCTTTCTTGCCGAATGCTTCGAAAGCGGTTTGCGCCGAGCCTGGGATAAGCGTGGAAAGGCCCGGGAGCTTAAATCACGTGATGCAGAGGGTTCTGTTTTGATCGAAATCGGTTATCGCGAAAAACCGTACAGCCCCCTGATCACCTATCATCTAGAAGTGGATGAGATTAACGGAAGGCCTGTCGTAACCAGCGAATGGCTCCGATGGAAGAGGGGAAGTTATGGACGACCGTTCGAGTTTCTCAATTATGCCAACGGAGTTGGGAACGTAATCTCGGGAGATCTGCCAGATGAAAAGGACGAACGAATCGAAGTTCCCCTAAGTTCTCCCGACACTCTTGCAGTCAACGCGCTCGGCCAATTGGCAGAGAATCCACGTGTTGTCGCATTACGCAATTTCATCATGGGATGGCACGTTTCTTATCTATCGTCCGAAGATGCTAGGGGGCAGCCAGAATCCGGGCCTCAGGAACGCCTGAACAAAACGGGGGACAATCTTGCCAACGTGATTCAGTTTTTGTCGGAAGAGTATCGTGACGTCTTGGAAGTGATTTTCAGTAGGTTGCGAGCACGAATCCCTAAGATTCAGAACGTTACTGCGGACCCCATGCCAGATGGAAGGCTGTTGCTTCAAATCAAAGATGCCCCATTCACCAAGCCAGTCATGGCCCGTTTTGCATCAGATGGCACGCTCAAGATGCTCGCTTATCTCACCTTGTTGCATGACCCAGCACCGCCCCCATTCATCGGCATTGAAGAGCCGGAGAACTTCCTGCATCCCCGCTTACTCTGGGGGTTGGCTGAAGAGTGTCGGGGCGCGGCAGCGGAAACGCAGCTCCTTGTGACCACCCACTCTCCATTCTTCCTCGATGCACTGCAGCCCGACGAAGTTCGAGTACTGTGGCGCGACGAGTCTGGCTACACGCAGAGTCACGCCCTGATTCACAATGACAAGGTTACAGCATTTGTGGACGCCGGTGCTTTACTGGGCGATCTATGGATGGAGGGGCATTTCGGGGTTGGAGACCCGTTAACTGGAGACGGAATGCTAACGCGTGGAAGAGGTGCAACTTAACATGCCAGTTTCCCATTTCGAGTTTCTAGTGGAAGAGCTTTCCATGGAAGCGTTTCTAAACGCCTATTTACCAAGAATTCTACCGATAAACTGTACATTTGAAATTCACACCCATCAGGGGAAGCATGCGCTGTTGAGAAAGCTGGGAAAACGTCTCAAGGGATATTCAATGTGGTTGCCACCCGAATATCGAATCGTGGTGATCGTGGATCGCGACAAGGACGACTGCAAAGTGCTCAAGTCTACACTGGAGCACATTTGCAAGAGTGCCGGTCTTCAGTCGAGAAGTACCGTGGGTGGTTCTGATTGGCAAGTTGTGACAAGATTAGCTATAGAAGAGCTAGAGGCGTGGTACTTCGGTGACTGGCAGGCAGTATGCTCGGCGTATCCCCGTGCTTCACCAAATATTCCGAGGTTAGCAAATTACCGGAATCCGGACGCGATCAGAAATGGTACTTGGGAGGCATTTGAACGAGTCCTGAAAAAGCGCGGTTATTTTAAGCAGGGATTGGCTAAGGTAGAGGCCGCCACCGCTGTCGGACAATATATCGACCCGAATCGTAATCAATCCCAAAGTTTTACCGTATTTCACAACGCTATCGTCGAATCTTTAGCTTGAAGATTTCGGAGTTCAAAGTCAAAACGCTGTACTTGTAGGTGCCGGTTGAAATTCCCAATTATGTGGCAGTAGAGAAAACAGAGAATTACGCCGTAAATATTCGAATATTGGGACCAAAATCCAACGTTAGAAATACCTTGGGTACATCTTTCAAGAAACAAATTCATAGTCATTCGTTTCGCTATGTATCCTGTGCTGATTGCCGTATGACTATTCAAAATTCTCAGCGCTTTCCGCTTGTCAACAAATAGCCTAGAGGGTTGAAAATTGAAATGAACATTTAACTACAGGACACAGGCAGGTAGACGGATTGCCTCTGTCCTGATTTAAGTGGCACGCCCGGAGGGACTCGAACCCCCGACAACCAGGTTCGAAGCCTGGTACTCTAATCCAACTGAGCTACGGGCGCGTGTTCAAAACGAAGTCGTGCGTGTTGTATGACAGGAAAGCGAATGAAAGCTAATTAACCCGCTTTTTTTGTTCAGCCATCAAGCTTACGAAATCCATAATTATACTTGCTCCCGCTAACGAAGTGATTTCACCAACATCGTACGCAGGTGCGACTTCGACCAGATCCATTCCCTTGAAATCAAGGCCTGTCAGGCCGCGAATTATACTCTGCGCCTGATATGTGAAAAGCCCACCGCAGACCGGCGTGCCTGTTCCTGGTGCAAATGCTGGATCAAGACAATCTATATCGAAAGTCAAATAAGCCGGGTGATCACCGACTATTTCGAGAGTTTTTTTGATCACCGCGTTCACGCCATTTTGGTGAACGTAATTCGCATCCATGATGTTGAAACCATGAGTTTCAGAATTTCCTGTCCTCAATCCGATCTGAACCGATCGCTCCGGCACGACCAGTCCATGCCTCGCAGCATGAAAAAACATTGTTCCATGATGTATGCGTTCCTCGTCTTCGCGCCAGGTATCGGAATGTGCGTCAAAGTGAACCAGTGACATGGGACCGTATTTTTCGCAGAACGGCTTCAGTATGGGATAGGTGATGAAGTGGTCTCCTCCCATGGAGACAATAATGGCATCACCCGAAAGCAGATGTCGTGTGTGGGCGGTGATTTCGTCCGGAATCTTGTCGGGGAAACCCGGATCCATCTCGCAATCGCCATAATCTGTGGCGGTCAAATGTTCAAATGGATCCAATGTCCAAGGCCATGAGCCTCCGCTCCAGGACAATTGTGCCGATGAGGCTCGTATCGCGCGCGGTCCGAATCGGGTACCGGGACGATTGGTTACCGCAAGATCATACGGAACGCCGCAGAAGATAAGGTCAGAGTCGTTCACGCCCTTAGAATAAGGGCGTCGAAACATACTGGTTGCACCAGCGTACGTCGTCTCATCACCCATTGCATTGGGCGATTTTCCGGTAAACGCATTGTCAGCAGAACTTCTACTCATGATTGATTTCGATTACCTATTGATGAGGTACCGGCTCCCGGTGTACGAATATTCAGGTTAGATTTCGGTTCGCTTTCGGATTATATCGCTTACCAGTTTCGGATCTGCCTTACCCCCGGATCTCTTCATAACCTGACCAACGAAGAAGCCGATCAGTTTCTGATTGCCGTCTTTCAGACGTTGAACCTGTTCTGGTTCGGCGGCAAGGACGTCATCGATCAGCGCTTCAATTGCTCCGGAATCTGTGTTTTGTCTCAGATCCTCGGATTCAATTACTTCATCAACCGAAAGGTTTGGTTTCTCCCATAAAATCGAAAGCAGGGTTTTCGCACCATGTCCGGAAATAACGCCACTGTCAACATTTGCAACAATCTGCCCCAGTGCATCAGCGTCAACTTTGGAATCCGATATGTTGATTCCTTCCTTATTCAGGTAACTCGAGAGTTCTACGTTGATCCAGTTCGCAACACCTTTTGGGTTGTCCGCGTGATTGAGTGCGGACTCGAAATAGTCAGCAAAGGGACGGGATTGTGTGAGTTGTGTCGCGTCGGCTTCACTCAGTTCGAACTCCTTCATGAATCGCTGTTTGCGTTGTTCGGGCAGTTCCGGAACTTCTCCTCGGACACTGTCGATGAATTCTTCGGACAGAACCAGAGGTGGGAGGTCGGGGTCAGGAAAATAACGGTAGTCGTGCGCATCTTCCTTACCGCGCATGGGTCGGGTAACGTTCCTGTTCGGGTCGTACAGGCGCGTTTCCTGGACCACCGCACCGCCAGTTTCCAAAACCTCAATCTGCCGGTCAATCTCTGTGATGATCCCTTTTTCCACAAATCGGAACGAATTGATATTTTTAAGTTCAGTTCGGGTACCCAGTTCCGTCTCGCCGCGTGAACGAATTGAGACATTGGCGTCGCATCGAAGCGAACCTTCCTGCATGTTGCCGTCACAGATTCCGAGATAGGTGACCAGTCGGTGCAATCTACGCATGTAATCGGCTGCTTGCTGCGCCGATCGAATATCCGGTTCGGAAACAATTTCGAGCAATGGAGTTCCCGCTCGGTTCAAGTCGATCCCTGTAGCGCCCGGAAACTCATCATGAAGCGATTTCCCCGCATCTTCCTCCAGATGCGCACGGGTAATACCTACCGTATGGACTGAACCGTCGACAATCGTGTCCAGTGTACCGCCGACAACGATCGGAATCTCATATTGGCTGATCTGATAGCCTTTAGGCAGGTCCGGATAGAAATAATTCTTACGTGCAAATATTGATTTGCGATTGATGTCCGCCCCGATTGCGATCCCGAACTTCACAGCCATCCGTACAGTTTCCACATTGCACACTGGCAGTACGCCGGGCAGGGCGACATCAATCAGGCACGCCTGATTGTTGGGCTCAGCGCCAAATTCAGTTGAAGCACCCGAAAAGATTTTGCTCCGGGTGGCTAGCTGAATGTGAACTTCAAGGCCGATTACGGATTCCCAATCACTCATTTGAACAAATCCGGGGTTGCAAGATGGTAGTCGGTATGTTTCTGATACAGGTGCGCAGCCTGCAACAATCGAGCCTCCTCCAGATAAGGCGCGATGATATGCAGTCCAACCGGCAGGCCAAGACCGTCAAAGCCGGCCGGTATTGAAATAGCCGGCAACCCTGCCAGATTGACTGCCGCGGTGTAAACATCGTTGAGGTACATGAGCACTGGATCTGACATTTTCACACCGATTTCAAAAGCTGTCGTAGGTGTGGTCGGTCCCATGATCAGATCACATGTCTCAAATACCCGACTGTAATCGTCTGAAATCAATCGTCGAACCTGCTGCGCTTTCACGTAGTAGGCATCATAATACCCGTGGGAGAGTACATAGGTGCCGATCATGACTCTTCTGCGGACTTCCGGTCCGAATCCTTCACTTCGTGTTTTTCGGTACATTTCTGTGAGACTCTCGCCGTGTTCGCTACGGTATCCATACCGTACGCCGTCAAATCTGGATAGATTTGATGAGGCTTCGGCTGGTGCGATGACGTAGTAGCAAGGAATCGCCGCATTGCTATTCGGTAACTTCACATCGATCAGCGTTGCCCCCAGAGATTCAAACTGGCTGAGCGCGCGCTGGACGATCTCACCGACTTTCGCATCCAATCCGGCCGTAAAATATTCTTCGGGTACACCGATGCGAAGACTGTCAAGTGGTGTTTCCAGCTGTTGTGCGCATTGTAGCGACGGAATGTCCAGCGAAGTCGAATCTTTCGGATCATAACCGCACATGGAATCAAGCAGCAAAGCGGCGTCCTTGGCACTTCGAGCAAAAATACCCGCCTGATCCAAAGACGACGCAAAAGCAATCATGCCAAACCGCGAAGCGCGGCCATAACTCGGTTTGATTCCTGTAATTCCGCACAAAGCTGCAGGCTGTCGGACCGATCCGCCAGTGTCAGTCCCGGTTGCAGCCGGAATCAATCCTGCCGCAACCGCCGCCGCTGATCCGCCGGAACTACCGCCCGGAACTCGTGATGTGTCCCAGGGATTCAGAACAGGTTCATAGTAGGAGTGCTCTGAAGATGAGCCCATAGCGAACTCGTCCATGTTTGTCTTGCCGATCGTGATGACCCCGGTTGAGGAAAGTCGGTCGACCACTGTCGCATTGTACGGCGAGACGAAATTACTGAGTATCTTTGAACCACATGATGTGAGCAGGCCTTTCGTACAAAAGATATCCTTGTGTCCAATCGGTATGCCTGCCAGAGGACCGAGTGATGCACCGTTGTGCCTATCTTCGTCAAACTGCCTTGCATTCTCGACCGCACCCTCGCGATTGATTGTAATGAACGCGTTCAGCTTTTCCGCGTCATCAATCCTGTTCAAGTACTCTTCACACAGCTCGACACTTGATATGTCCCGGTTATCAAGCGCTTTGGAAATCTGTGTCAGTTCAGCATTTGCCAGATTCATGAATGACTTCAAATGGTGATTATGGAGTGGAAAAAATACTGAAATTCAGCCTTCGCGAATATTTCCTGCACATCAATGATTCTATTGAACAAGTTGAAATAATCATATAATCATGGGCATGGGGACGACCCGGTCAATTCTGGAGCGTCTCAATAGGAAATTTACAGACCAGGTGACGATATTCAGTCAGTCAATTACTTTGGGAACAAGATAAAATCCTTTTTCCGTTGAGGGGGCGATAGATTGCAGTTCACTACGCTGTTCGGGTTCGGTCAATACATCAGGTCTGAGTCGCAATTGAATATCTTGCGGGTGCGGCATCGGATCGATTTTTGATGTGTCGATTTCCTGCATTTGCTGAATCATCGCCAGTATGTCGGTCATTTCCTGAACATAGGATTCTGCCGCATGGTCTTCCAAGTCTAACTGAGCCAGAGCGGCTATGACTTTTATATCTATTCTTGATACGCTCATTATTCCTGCTGAAATTCCATGAGGACTAAAAGCAAAATTATAGTAATTCGCTATTTCGTACAACCTGATTTTTCGCTGCTCCACCGAATCACAGGTGGAGCGCGCACGCCGTATCAAGCGGGACGGTTCAGATGATACGACTCTTCGACCGTCTCTCCCAGGACTTGGCTATTGATCTAGGGACCGCCAATACGCTGATTTTTGAGAAAAACAGCAAGCAGATCATATTGAATGAACCTTCTGTCGTCGCGGTGCATGTGCCCGACTATGATGGAAAGGGTTACCGGAATCCGGTCGACGCGGTTCTGGCGGTCGGCTCCGACGCTAAATCCATGCTGGGAAGAACTCCAGCCAATATCCGTGCTATCCGGCCGATGAAAGACGGAGTGATCGCTGACTTTACGGTGACTGAAATTATGCTGAAGCGATTCATCGGTAAGGTCCAGACCAGACGATTTTTCCTGCGGCCCCGAGTCGTTATCAGCGTTCCGTGTGGCTCGACCCAGGTTGAAAGGCGCGCAATCCGAGAATCCTGCCTCGGTGCCGGTGCCCGTCAGGTTTACCTGATGGAAGAGCCTATGGCTGTAGCGGTAGGCATGAACCTGCCGGTTGCTGAACCGGTAGGAACAATGGTTGTTGACATCGGTGGCGGCACGACAGAAATCGGTATTATCTCGCTCGGCGGCCTGGTTTGGTCGAATACCCTTCGGGTTGCCGGAGATGTGTTTGACCTCAAGATAAAAACCTATTTGAGAGATCAGTACGGATTGGAAGTCGGAATGCCGACAGCTGAGAGAATCAAGCATCTCATTGGAACCGCGTGGAGCCGCTCCGATGAGACGCAGATGGATGTACGCGGCCGAGGATTCAAAGGCGTCACCCGTAAACATGTGCTGCGAAGCAGTGAAATTTACGAAGTGCTCAAGGGCTCCATGGAAGAGATCGTAAACGGTGTTGGCCAGGCACTCCAGAATTCTCCACCGGAACTAAACGTCGATATTTCCGATCGCGGCATTTTGCTGGCCGGTGGTGGTGCTTTACTCCGCGATATCGACAAGCGTTTGAACGAAGCATTGGATATTCCGGTAATCATTGCGGAAGATCCACTTACCTGTGTCGCACGTGGGTGCGGTAAGGTATTGGAACGAACCGATCTTCTTAACCAGATAGTCTTTGATCAATGATCGAGTAATTTTGGAGCCAGTTTCAAAACTTCGGGTCTTGCAATGAACGACCTACGTAGCAAATCCAATCTTGATTTCAAGTTCATCTGGTTTTCTGTGATTGCAATCGTTCTCATCGTGCTTGAATCCCAAACCGCGATGTTGCACAGCGCCAGGGTTGTCATTTCAGTCCCTGTCAAACCATTGCTTGAAGTCGCGCAGTTCCCCACCCATGTCAAGGTGGTCTATCAGAACATGTTTGAAGAAAGAGAACTCTTGCGCGATCTCAATCAGAAATTGGACGAGGAAAACAAGGCGCTCCGCGAGGAATTGATCGATTTGAAGAATGCAGAAGATAGAAATGTTTGGATGGGCGAGCTGCTCCACGCGTCAGAGATGCGTAAGATTCCTGTGATTACCGCCGTGCCTACTTCAATTCAACTCGAACCGCAAGCGCAAAGGATCGTAATCGACCACGGGTCGAGTGATCGGGTGGTGTTGGGCCAACCCGTCATTGATCATCGAGGCGTGATCGGCCAGGTGACGGCCGTTTCGCTGAAGAACAGTGCTGTGACATTGATCACTGATTCAACCCAATCGCTTTCGGTGCGGGTTCGACGCAGTGGTATCAAGGCGGTGGTGCACGGGCTTGGTGACTCCGACAAACTCAGGGTGTCCGGTCTGAGAAGCGAGCACGATGTAGTGATAGGAGATGTTTTGGTGACCACCGGATTTGGTGAGAAATATCCGGTTGGATATCCTGTTGCCGAGGTGATCAGCGTCGAACGCGACAAGAATACATCGTTTGCAAATGTCGTCGCGGTGCCCCTGGCCGCACACGACCCCGGATACGCTGTGATGCTGGTGTGGCCAGACAGAGAATTGGGTGCCGATGAAGTTCCGGTAGTGACGTTGAATGATGCAGCCCAAGAGTAACAGTTCAGCCTTCCGGCTTGGCGTTCCCGTTGTTTTTTCGTTTGCTGCCGCCATGGTATTGTCGGTCGTGGCTCTTCCTGAATCGGTCAGCAAATTCCGACCGGATTTTGTAGCTCTTGTCCTGATTTTCTGGTGTCTATACTATCCAAGTCGTGTAGGATTGCTGGTTGCATTTGCCGTTGGACTGCTAGCCGACGCAATGTATTTCGGAATTCTTGGACAGCATGCATTCGCCAAACTTGTCATTGCCTATGTCATTCTCAGGTTTGTTTCAGATTCCAATCCGAAGAATCGTGCCCTGCAGCAATCGGTAATAGTACTGTTACTGTTGCTATTGAATGTCTTGATCTTGACGGTCATAAGTCGTCTCGTGCATGGACATTACGGGTCACATATGGTCTGGCTGACACCTCTTGTCGGTGCAGTCATGTGGTATCTGTTCGCTTCTTTCCGGCGAACGAGGACGCCTCGGCGATATGGAATTTTCCAATAGGGTTATCAGAGAAAGTGACTCTGTCCGAAGCAGAAACATTGCTCGAGGGCGCGTGCTGCTCTCTTTTGCGGTAGTCGCTCTGTTTGTTTCAGTTTTGTTGGGCAGGCTTGTATACCTTCAGATTTTTGACTATTCCAATCTCGCTACACGCTCGATCCAGAACCGAATTGAGATCGTACCCATAGCACCGGTTCGCGGTCGGATCTATGATCGAAATGGCTATTTGCTTGCTGGCAACAAAACAGTCTACTCACTGCGAATCATACCGGCCAATGTCAAGGATCTTGATACCTTGCTCGGTGATATTTCAACCATCGTGCCTATCTCCGAATATGAGCGACAGGCTTTCGAAAAATCTCTTAGAGTCAACAGCCGGTTTGAGCCACATATTCTCAAGGATTACCTTGATGATCATCAGGTTGGTCGATTAGCGGTGGAACGATATCGACTTCCGGGTACGGTTATCAGTGCAGACCTGCACAGAAACTATATCGCCGGTGAATCTCTTTCGCATGTTGTCGGTCGGCTCAGCCGTATTGATGAAAATGACGAGCAGGAACTCAATCGGTCTCGTTACAGTGGGCTTCAGTATGTCGGCAAGCATGGTGTTGAATTGTTCGGCGAGGATTTGCTTGTCGGTTGGTCGGGACATGAACGTGTGGAAACCAATGCACACGGCCAGAAAGTGAGGACGTTGTCACAGGTCCTTCCTACTGCAGGTCAAAACGTGTATTTGACCGTCGATCGCGATCTTCAGGCACTTGCCTACAAAGCGATCGGCGATCGAAAGGGGGCACTTGTCGCGATGGAGCCGTCGACCGGAAGAATTCTGGCTATGGTTAGTCGACCGTCATATGATCCCAATGGATTCGCAGTTTTTTCCCAACCCGGCAGGGCACTTGAACTGCTTAATTCTGCGGATAGTCCTCTGATCAATCGAGCGGTTCAGGGTATCTATTCTCCAGGTTCAACCATCAAGCCGTTCATGACGCTGGCCGGTCTTTCAAATTCGATCTCAAACCCTCGGGTGTTCTGTCCCGGTTTTTATCAGTTGCCTGGCGTGAAGAAAAAGTACCGCTGCTGGAAAGAGGAGGGTCATGGCTGGGTTGACTACATGAGCGCCGTAGCGGAATCCTGTGATGTGTTTTATTATGCTTTGGCCAAGCGGCTTGGTATCGATCGCATGTCTGAAGCTTTGGGCCAGTTCGGTTTCGGCAAAAAGACCGAGGTGGGTCTGCATAACGAAAAACCCGGCATTCTCCCTTCGAAGGAATGGAAACGCGAGGCGATGAATGAATCCTGGTATCGGGGAGAGACATTGATCACCGGTATCGGACAAAGTTACTTTTCCGTCACCATGATGCAACTCGCGTACGCGACGTCGATCATCGCCAACCGAGGTGAGAAATACAAGCCACAGCTGATTCACAAAACCGTTGATGTTAATACCGAGCAGGAGACTGTCTATGAGCCGGAACTGCTTGGTACGGTTGATTTGAATCAAAGGTACTATGAGTCTGTCGTGCGCGATATGGTCGAAGTTGTGCACGGAAAAAAGGGTACCGCAAGAGCGATCGGTAGAGACGTGCAATACACCATCGCGGGGAAGACCGGAACGGTACAACTGATTCAACGAGCCCAAGATACTGAATGGGATGAAACCAAAGTTGCCCAAAAACACTGGCCACACGGAATATTCACCGCTTTCGCCCCTGCCGATGCACCAAAGATAGTCGTCGCCGTAGTGGTGGAGAACGGAAAATCGGGAAGTGCTATCGCTCCGATTGCGAGACAGGTGATGGATCATTTCCTGTTAAAGACAAATCAACGAGAATCGACGGATCAAATTGCGCGCGTCAGCAACATTAGGTAATAGTTCACCTTATCGTTTGGTCTTAAGCAACCTGTTGCGGGTTGACGCGACTATCTTTGTGTCGATCATATTTCTTTGTGTAGCCAGTCTAGGTGTTCAGTACAGCGCCACGGGACAGGAACTCGCCCCTTTGTTGCGCCAATTCGCTCGGATATGCGTTGCGCTCGTACTGATGATGATTATTGCCGGCATTCCAACGGAACGATTGTGTAAGTACACACCCCATATATTCGTATTTGGATTTGCTCTGCTGATTCTGGTGCTTGCGGTCGGTTTCGTAGGCCGTGGTGCTCAGCGCTGGTTGGATTTGGGCATCGTCAGATTTCAACCGGCGGAGCTGATGAAGATTGCGGTACCGATGATGGTTGCGTGGGTCCTGACCCGTCCGCCACTTTTCAGCCGAAACACGAATTTCATGGTGTGTGGACTACTCGTGGCAATGCCTGTGTTTTTGGTTTATCTCCAACCGGATTTGGGTACGTCGCTGCTGATCGCGGCAGTGGGTTTTTATGCCATCATGATAGGCGGACTTTCATGGCGCTGGATCGCGGCGATTGCCGCGCTGGCACTGGCAGCGATCCCGATAATGTGGCCTTTTCTACACGAATATCAAAGACTGCGGGTAGAGACCATGTTTGATCCCTGGCAGGATCCATTTGGAAGTGGTTACCACAGTATTCAGTCTATGATTGCGATAGGGTCAGGTGGGATTTACGGCAAGGGTTGGCTTGAAGGAAGTCAGTCACAACTGGAATTCATTCCCGAGAGAAGTACAGACTTTATTTTTTCGGTCTATGCCGAAGAGTTTGGGTTGCTCGGCGGTTTATTTCTGATCTTCATTTATGCGCTTTTGATAGCTCGCTGCCTAATAATTTCATATCAGAGTAAGAGTGAATTTGGCCGGATTGCAGCGGCCAGCGTCGGCATCATGATATTCGTCCACCTGTTTGTGAACGTCGGTATGGTAGCGGGAATTTTGCCGGTTGTAGGCGTACCGTTGCCCATTATGAGCTATGGAGGTACATCGATGGTTGCCGTGTTGGTAGGTTTAGGAATTGTCATGGGGGTTCGACATGCACATCACTAGAATATTTCATTACATCTGGTACGCTTTAGTCTGTCTGGTCTCAATTCCAGTTGTGATGTACCTGAACACCAGCACTGTGTATTCAGTGGATTTCGAAAAATACCCGGCAGCAAATGATCTGGTAGATGCGTTGACTGAGCAGACTGGATTCAAGGAGGAATGGGTTGAATCTATCGTTCGTGAAGCGGTGTTCAAGGACGACATCATCGAGGCCATAACACGACCGGCGGAGAAGAAATTTCCATGGTATCGATATAGACCTATTTTTATCTATGATGAGGGTGTTGAACTCGGTGTCGGTTTCTGGAACCGGCACGAGGAAACTTTGCAGCGCGCTTACACAACATATGGAGTAGATCCCTCCATAATTGTCGCAATCGTGGGTGTTGAGACACGGTATGGCAAGATTACAGGTCGGCATCGCGTGATCGACAGTTTGGTTACGATCGCACTTGGGTATCCTAGAAGAAGTGAGTTCTTCGCCAAACAACTTGGTGAATTTCTCGAACTGTGTGAAGAGGAGGGCCTGAATCCGTTGTTGATCAAAGGCTCGTATGCTGGTGCAATGGGAATTCCTCAGTTCATATCAAGCAGTTATCGGGTTTTTGCAGTAGATTTCAACGAAAACGGCCAACGCGACCTACTGACTGAAACAGAAGATGCAATCGGCAGTGTGGCCAATTATTTGGCGGAACACGGCTGGATCAAGGACGGTCAGGTCTATGCTGAGATTAAAAGTGATAACGTCGGCGTGCTTGATGAGATCGCTTCGAACAATCTAAAGACAAGTGGGACATACGGCGAATTGAAAGCGTTGGAAGCGGAACTTGAGCCAAATGAAAATATGAGTTTGGATCAGAAACTCGGTGTAATCCGATATGAGGTTGAGCCGGACAAGTTCATCTATCGAGCCGGATTGCCGAACTTCTATGCGATCACAACCTATAACAGAAGCACTTTGTATGCCATGGCTGTCGCCGAACTGGCAGAGCATCTTTCCCAGGCCAGATCAGCGCAAAACTAAGGGGGCCTCACTATGTATAGATATCTTTTATTGACTATTTTTCTTGCGGTTGCGGTTGCTGGCTGCTCTTCCGATGGAGCCAAATTCGCACGTATTGATGTTACCGATGTGTCGAATGCAGTTCCGAAATATGAACCATATAGCAAACAGGGAAACAATCCGTACAGGGTGTTCGGCAAGACATATGTCCCTTTACGTACTGCAGAAGGGTTTGAACAGCGTGGAATCGCCTCGTGGTATGGGAAGAAATTTCATGGCAATCCCACCTCCAACGGCGAGAAATACAATATGTATGCGATGACCGCCGCACACAAGACACTTCCGTTACCAAGTTACGTTTCTGTCACAAATCTCAGTAACAATAAGAAGGTGATCGTCAGGGTCAATGATCGCGGTCCGTTTGTTGGTAACCGAATCATTGATCTGTCTTATGCAGCTGCGAGCAAACTTGACATGGTGGGACCGGGAACCGCCCCGGTTCTGGTTAGAGCAGTGAACCCCGGCGGAATCGGGTACGGCAGCCTGCCTGGGCAGAAGCACTACCTTTCTGTAGGTGCATTTTCCGATAAGTCCAATGCGAAAAGACTTCGGAAAACATTGAGAAGTGCCGGATTTGATTCCACACACATCAAAGAAAAGAATAGCTCAGGTCGCGCAATCTATCAGGTGCGGGTCGGTCCGGTTGATGTGAATGGCAATCTTGATGACCTGATTGGTCAGATCGGGAGACATCTTTCCGAAGAACCCGTCCTCGTTACGGATTGATTCTGACTCGCGGAATTTGTGGCGCAGAATCGGTTTGATAGGCAATCGGGTAATTGTTCGCGAATTGGGGCTGGTACCGTACCAACAAGCCTTCGATGAGATGCGGCGGTTTTCCACGACGCGCAACAGTGACACCACAGATGAGTTTTGGCTCTTGGAGCATGAGCCGGTCTACACACTCGGATATTCCTGCGATGCGAAGCCTCACGTAGTCACTAAAATCCCGATCGTTTCGACTGACCGCGGTGGACAGATGACCTATCACGGGCCGGGTCAGCTAATCATCTACTTGCTGCTCGACATGACGCGGCGCCGGCGAGGTGTTCGCCACCTGGTAAGTTCGATTGAATCAGCGATCCGAGACGTACTGGAGTCGTATGGCATTCATTCTGAGCTTAAGGAAGATGCGCCGGGTGTATACGTTGGAGGAGAGAAAATCGCTTCAATCGGAATCAGAATCAGTCGCGGACGCAGCTATCACGGACTCAGTCTGAATGTGGATGTTGATACCAAACCATTTGAAGTCATCGATGTGTGCGGTATTCCAAGATTGAAAGTAACCAATCTACGTCGAATTGGTTGCATCGAGACCAAGGAGAATATTCAGGCGCAATGTATTACCAGCTTGTGTCAGCATCTGAACTATGAGATAGTCCCTGGTACCCAAGAGAATCAATCAGTAGTGAGTCTTTCAGATTAACTATTTGCCTGCCGACCGAGCGGGCAAGCAGTCAAAATTTTTGAAAATATTCCTTAGAAGGAATAAAATAGTGAATGTAATAAGAATGTCCGTCGAATATACAAATGAATTTTTTGACTGGTGGATTACACTCACAGAGAACCAGCAGGAAGATGTGACCGCTATGGTTGAATTGCTAATGCAATACGGTACTAACCTGCCATTCCCATACTCTTCCGGCGTAAACGGTGCCAGACACAGCCATATGCGCGAACTTCGAGTGCAAAGCGGTGGGAAAAAATTCGTATTTTCTACGCATTCGATCCCAGACGTGTAGTAATTCTGCTTATTGGGGGTGTAAAGAATGGTAATAAGCAGTTCTACAGGCAGTATGTGTCGCAAGCTGATAAATTGTACGATGAATATTTGACTGAATTGAAACAAGAGAGACTTATCCAATGAGTGGACATCATGACTTCAACGAACTACTTCGGGAATTTACCCCGAAGCGCCGATTACGCGTCGATACCAAGAAATCTGAACTGGTTGAGAATCTAACACTCCGAGATATTCGTAAATCTTTGGAAATGACTCAGCAGCATCTCGCAGAACTGCTTGACGTGAATCAGCCTGCAGTTACAAGACTGGAGAACCGAACGGATATGCAAATATCGACGCTTCGAAACTACATTGAAGCACTAGGAGGGCAACTAAGCATTGTAGCCAAATTCCCTCACGGTGATGTATCTGTAAATCTTTACATTGACAAGGATTCTTCAGATCGCTCTGTCTTGTCAGCATGAGTCACTTAACAACACACTCATACATTCTATCTGTGGATATCCCCGTTTGATCAAGCGCGATTTCACCTGTTCATTCGAATCTATCCATATTCGTTGATGATCGTATTCAGGGGAACAAAATTTTTCTCTCGGGTTAAGCGGTCTCCTTATCCTCCGAACTCTGTGAGGTAGCGCTCACACAGTCCTACAGTTTCCGCCGTATACGGCAATCCCATTGACTGCGCCAAATCAGTCTCCGAGTGTGACCCAATCCAGGCTACCAAAAGCAGCCGGCGAAGCATCACGAACGTAGGTATTTCCCGCTCGTCTTCTTCCGACAGAGCCATCACTGACCGATAACCTCGTACCCATGCCTGAATAAGATCCTGTACATCCTCACGACCCTCGATGAAGCTCAGTGCAGTGGCGCAGTCATACATGAACCAACTGAATCCGCAGTCATCAAAATCTATGACTTTTGTCACGTTTCCTTCAATCAGCAGATTGGCCAGTCGGATGTCGCAGTGAACAAGCCCCCATCTCGTCGGCGCCTGACCAAATTTACTCAATCTGGATTCGATCAGATCGGCTGTCTGTCCGAAAAGTCGCTCTCTGTCAGCATCCAATCCCATACCATCCTGCCAACGCCCCCAGTGTGGTTTGCTACCAAGACTTGTCTCATAGTCCCAAGTGTAACGTTCGAACCACGGCGGCCGCTTCCAGTTCATTGAATGCTGGTGCATTTTGGCTGATACAGTTCCGAGCAACTCGAAGGGTTCAAGTAAATTTTCCTCTGGAGGTTCAACGCCGGACTCCCAGTCGAACATGACGACGTGTCTGGCTCCGCCCGGCATGCCTTCTGCCTGTACGTGCTGGATATTGTCACCGTCTTTGCCGGGCACAATGACCGGTGTAATTATTCCAGCGTCGTTTCGGAGGGCATCTGTCCAAGCGTGTTCGGATGCGATGGCAGTTTTGGAGTGATAGCCTTCCCGATGCACTCTGAGCGCCCACGTTTGTCCCGTCTGGGGGTTGTCAACGCGATAAGTTGCATTTTCCGAAATATTGATAAGCTCTGCCATGGCGTCTTCAGGCAAGTCATAATGCGGCAAGGAGTTGTCGGCGACTCGCTGCAGCAGTATCAATTGCTGTTCGTGCGTCAGATCTTCAAATTTATCCATAGGACGCTCCTTTTCATATCTTTATTCATGCAGCATCAGCCAACTCTTGATTCCGCGCTGACTGGCGTGTAGCCGATGACGCAGTCGTATTTGCCGAGATCTGCGCTTGACCGAGAGCGGTGTCCAAGCGATTCAGTATCTCATCGCAGAGTTCCCGATCTACCAGGATACCTGGTTTGAACTGAAGAACTTTTGAATCAAGAGAAGAAAATATAGCCCAAACTCCGTTGTTGAACAATGCTTTCATAACATGTATGGCACCTTCAGGATGATTGAACTCCAGACCAATTACCACTCCTCGCTGCCGAATGCCGATGAAGAAGTCCGGGTAGTTTCTTCGTAGTTGTTCCAAACCGTTGCGCATATAGCGGGCGATGTAGTGGACCATGGAACGCACTTCAGGTCGATTTGAAATCTCAAGCACTTTGGCAGCTGCGATGCATCCAAGTTCAGCACCACCGAAAGTTGACATATGCCCCCAACCATCTTCTTTCAACCAGGCGCCGGCGCGTTCATTGACGACCACAGCGCCTATAGGATATATACCACCGGAAAGGCCTTTACCGGTTACCAGGATATCGGGTTTTACACCGTAGGTGTCGATGCCCCAGATTTCGCCACAACGCATAAGTCCTGTTTGCACCTCATCGGCGATATACAGAGTGTCCACTTTTTCGCATGCTGCTTTAATTGCACTGAGATAACCTTCCTTCGGCATCGGAAAGCCGTAAGTTGCCGGAATCGTTTCCATAATGACGCATGCCGCATCGCCGACTCGAATCTCTTTCTCGATCGCTTCCAGATCATTGAATGGAACCTTGACAACTTCCTGCGTCGGGGCATCGCTCAGAAACAATTTCGAAAACCGTTCATCACCGACTTGTACTGCAAGTCCTGTATGACCGTGGTAGCAGTGATCGATGCAGATGATTTTTCGTCTTTTCGTTGCATGGCGTGCGCATTTGAGGGCAATGTCGATGGCTTCCCCACCGCCTGAGGCATAGATTGTGTACTGCAATCCTTCCGGCGTACATTCAGCGAGCATCTGTGCGACATGTGTACGCATGAGCGACGGAAAGTGATGGTTGCCGATGTCAAAGTACTTCATACCTTCCTTGACAGCGGCGACAACCTCAGGATTTCGGTGCCCCAGATTGTAGGTTCCACCATTCAGATGAACATCGATCAGTCGTTTACCATCCATATCGTAGAGATGGTAGCCCTCGCGACGGTCGATAACCAGATCAACACCGAAGTTCTGCCAGTCTGAAGTTTTCCCTGGATTCCAATATTCCTTGGTTCGTTCCAGAAATTCCTGCTTTGTCTCGCTCATAATCGCCTCCGGCCAGCCCTTGACGGGCGGCATTCCAATTGAGTGTAGATAATTTAGATGTAAATGAGAAAAATAACTTGACAGTTGACAGCGAATTATTGATAACGCAACATAAAATATAGGGGAGGAAAGTTATGTCAGACTAACCTGTCAATTACAAATTCCCGTTCAAGAAACTATCAGACACGAGGTGAAAAGATTATGTTGACATCAGTGGAAGGCAGATCGGTCGTGGTGACCGGTGCCAGCAAAGGAATCGGAAAAGGTATAGCGAAAGTATTTGCGAGTCATGGTGCGAGAGTGCTCATTGTGGCTCGAGGCACAGATGATGCTGAAGCAACAGCGGCCGAGATCAGGAACGAAGGCGGAACAGCATCGGCATTCAGTGCCGACGTTACAAAATCAGAGGATATGGACGCAATGGCGGCTGCGGCTGCGGAAAGGCACGGTGGGATTGACGTCTTATGTAGTAATGCCGGAATTTTTCCTCAGAGTCATCTGGAAAACATGTCTTCAGATGAGTGGGACCTTGTTCTCGGTACGAATCTGAAAGGGACATTCCTTGCAATCAAGAGCTGTCTGCCCCATCTGAAAGACAGCGATGGCGGACGGATTGTCCTGACCTCATCAATCACCGGCCCGATCACAGGGTATCCCGGGTGGACACATTACGGTGCCAGTAAATCCGGTCAGTTGGGTTTTATGAAAACCGCTTGTATGGAGTTTGCCAAATACGGCATCACAGTCAATGCCGTTATGCCGGGTAACATTGTCACCGAAGGGTTGGAAGGTCTCGGAGCTGACTATCTGGAGACGATGGCGGCTTCGATTCCACTCAAACGCTTGGGATCAGTAGAGGACATCGGAAATGCCGCACTGTTTTTCGCCTCCAAGGAAGCCGGTTACATTACCGGTCAGACCATTGTTGTGGATGGAGGCCAGACTATTCCGGAATCGGTGGAGGCGCTTGAAGAAGCTTAACCTTTTGTGAACTGAGCCGAATTTGCGCATAGCGCCTTGACCGCCATTCTCAAATTTTTGGGTGTGGACGTAGTCTGACGCGGTATCTTCTGTTCGATTCAAAGTTGTTGTACCTTTGTTCCTCTCGTGATCGTAGAGAATTGCGATGACGGGCAATCTCGTACTTCGCATCATTGATCTCGGTGAGGTTTCCTATCTGGAATCTCAGTCAGTCTACCATGCGGTTGCGACCTGCATGGACGAGACGACACCGGATACCATCATTCTGTGTCGTCCGAATTCGCCTTATCTGTGTATCGGATATCACCAGAGCAGTTTGCAGGTTTTGGACCGTGTCGCAGTGGAAGAAAAAAGATTTCCCGTTATGCGTCGTCGGTTAGGCGGTGGTCTGACGTATCTTGACAGTCAGCAGCAGTTTTACCAATGCATATTTCATAGAAGCAGAAGTCCGGTAATACCTTCGCGGGTCTACAAGTCTCGTCTATGTCCACCGATCAATACTCTCCGCTATTTGGAATTACCGGCGCAACTGCGTTATACCAATGAAATCGAAATATCCGGTCGACGCATTGCTGGAATCGGAGGGGGAATCATTTCGGAAGCCAGTGTCGTAGTAGGAAATATTCTCAATGATTTTGATTTTGAGTCAATGGCGGGTGTACTCAATACACCTTGCGAGGAATTTCGGGAACTTGCGTTGTGGGCGATGCATCAGAGAATTACCACGCTCAAGCTTGAGAGGCGAAGTTTTGCCTGGTCGGAGTTGCCGGATATGCTGATCGATGCCTATCGAAGTGGATTCAACGCGACTGTTTTCCATGATGAGCTTTCGGACAAGGAGTGCGTGGAAGCAATGCGACAGGGTGAAATTATGACCGATAAATCTTATCTTGAGCAAAGGGAAAATCTAGGGCGATCTGAACCTGTACCAATTCTGCAACTGAAGATTTCGGGATCGACATCAATAAGATTGGTGGCAGTAAGAACTGATGGTAGCCTGGACTACGTGGTGTTGTTGCTTCGGGATGGATTTGTGGAAAAGATGGTAGAAATTCAAGATGTGTCTGAAAATTTCTCTGGTGAGTATCAGAAATCGGAAGAGGCGATTTATGATTCTAGTGAGATTAAAATTGGTCGAAAGATCAGTTTTGATCGATAGTGCTATTTTAAGTCGTTGCGTTAGAAAAACTTATATGTTCAACCAAATAGAGAAAGACAGTTACCTTATTCCAGATGTTCTCGAACATGGTCTGACTACAGTATTTTGTGGTAGGGCACCCAGTCCCGAATCGAAAAGAAGAGGCGCGTACTATGCCCATCCAACCAACCTGTTTTGGAAAATTCTAGCCGAAACCGGTATGACAGACCGTCGCTTGAAACCAGAAGAGTTTCCCGAGCTTCCACGGTTTGGCATCGGCCTGACAGACTTGAACAAATATGAATTTGGTAGTGATCACGAGTTGACGGGCGAGGGTGACAATGCGATTCTGGTGTTCGAAAAGATAGTGCATTATCAACCGAAAATTCTCGCCTTTACAGGTAAAAATAATGGTTTGATGTTCTTAACGGCTGTTTTCAGCAGACGACGAAGTGAACCCGTGATCTGTGGAGAACAGGGTGATTACACAGTCGGTGAAACAAGAATTGTCATCCTGCCCAGCACATCCGCAAGAGCCAAGGGGTATTGGGATTCACGGTATTGGGAAGAGCTTGCATCATTGCATAGCGAATTACTCAATTGACATCATCAGATGTGATTTTTATTGCATGAAGTGCGAAGTGGTAAATTGAGAATCTTAATGCGCTAACCCAGCAGCACTTGAGCCTTCGCGGCGGATTTGGTACTTTGAAATAGCGTCTATGAAATCACTAGCGGTCAAATTTCGATGGTTGCGGAATCAAGTGCAGAAATAGTCCGCTAGAACTTGAATTGAGGTATGGAGTCAGCGTACAGCACTCATGCTCGGAGGATCAGCTGTTTCGCAATTTCCGAATGGATGGGCTAGTCACACCTATGATTAATTATTAGCCAAGGTGTTTCTCGACAATCGGGAGTGAATACGTAATTTGGGACAGTTTGGGAGTATACACGCGCAAATAGATTTCGTTGTAGACACAACAATCTTGTCTGACATTCTGTGTGCTAGCAATTGACGGTTTGTCTTTAACCAATCTGTGAGAGCCAAGATGAAAATCACGGTACCTACCGACTTCCTGAATCGGTTTCCTCGGCGGGAAAGGCGGACACAATCAAACTATTCGTTGTAGCGGGTGACTCTCGTTAAAATCTGTGGAGAACGGCTAAACCATCTCACAGCAACTTTCGGATGTTTGCAAAATTTTTACCGGTTACGAATGCTCCATAACTTGACAAATTGAGTGTTGTTATCACTCTCAACAACTTTCAATAAAATTCCAACGCTAAAGCCTACTATTTTCTCATAAGAAACAAAATGAGCTTGACGCTTTACACACTCTATCTTTTGTGTTATTTATCAATCTCATAAACGGGGTCGTTGTGAAAATGCCGCCAGTGAATATAACGATTGACAGAATGGACAAAAACTTTGTATCGGGGTGAATATTACCACAGTTATGACTGCCTCTGAGCAGAGCGTCAAACTCATTTTGTTTCTATGGTGAATATATCACGGGCTCCGGGCGTGTTGCGTGCTTTGTAATTTGGAACGATTGGGAATTACTCACGTTACGATATAATTGATGTAGAACGTAACAGTATGACTTACACACCATTTATATATTCATGAGTGCAAATACAGCAATTGAATGGACAGATGCCACTTGGAATCCGGTGACAGGTTGTACGAAAATTACTCGTGGTTGCGACAATTGTTACGCTGAGCGCTTTTCCGAAAGATTTCGAGGAACACCAGGTCATCCATTTGAGAGGGGGTTTGATCTTACCCTGCGTCCAGATCGGATCAATCAACCTCTGACTTGGAAAAAGCCACGAAAAATTTTTGTCAATTCGATGAGTGATTTATTTCACAAAGAAATACCAACTGAATATATAGATTTAGTTTTTGACACTATGGAAATAGCAAACCACCACATATTCCAGATTCTAACTAAGCGAAGTTCTCTAATGAAAACCTACATAAAGCGAAGATATGCTACATGTTCAGTTCCATGGCACATTTGGTGTGGAGTTTCAGTTGAAGACAGCTTAGCAACTGCGAGGATACGACATCTACAAGCCATTGATGTTCCGGTACGATTTCTTTCAATTGAACCATTATTAGGACCTGTGGGAGAAATTAATCTTGAAGGTATATCGTGGGTAATCGTTGGTGGTGAGAGTGGTCCGAATGCTAGACCAATGAAAGATTGTTGGGTGGCTGAAATTAGAGATATCTGCCAGAAAAAAGGTGTTGATTTTTTCTTTAAACAGTGGGGTGGGCCAACTCCGAAGTCAGGAGGTCGCCAACTTAATGGTGTTGAGCATAACGCAATGCCTGTGCAATTTGGAGAGGAATAACGATGCCATTCAAATGGCATCCTAACGAACCTCCACCTCCGATTGAGGCGCATAGTGAAGCGAAGCTACGAGTGTTACGCTCCTACTTGAGTGCGTACTTTGATCGCTTGAATCGGAATGTCGCTCGCGAAGAATTTAAAATTGATCTCGTAGACGGATTTTCCGGCGGTGGCACGTATCGGACCACTAGCGGAGTCGTTTCTGGGTCGCCGCTGATTATGTTAGAAGAAACCAGGGCAGCGGAAGATAGGCTTAATATAAAACGAAATAAACCTTTACAATTCGATAGTAAATTTTATTTCTTCGACGCTGAACGGAATCATATAGCTCATCTTAGAAAGGTTATTACTGATCAAGGATATCTGAACCTAGACGAAAGAATTGTTATCCGTAATCTAGCTTTTGAGGATGCGCTTCAAGATACCATTGAAGAGATTAGTCGACGTCAGCCTAGAGCGGGCCGTGCGATTTTTCTTCTAGATCAAACCGGATATTCGCAGGTTCCATTACAACTTGCCGCTCGCATATTCCAGCGATTACCAGCTGCCGAAATCATACTAACATTTGCAGTTGATGCGTTGATTAACTTTCTTGAGTTGAACCAGCAAATGATCAAAGCACTTACGCCACTGGACCTGACGGAATCTGAAATTGCCGATTTGATTGCAATGAGAGACGGTGACGGTGGTAAAGCAATTGCACAGAGAGCGTTAAGGTCTCACATTCGTTCTGTAGTCGGGGCTTACTTCGACACACCTTTTTTCATACGTCCTCAGGTTTCTCGGCGCGCATTATGGTTCCTGCATCTTTCTCGACACCCTACAGCGCGCGATGTAATGGTTCAGCGCCATTGGGATTTGGAAAACACGTTTGAACATTTTGGCCCCGGTGATTTCGATATTCTAGGATGGGACGCATTACAGGGAAAATCATTACCGATATTCAATTTCAGTGAACTTGATGCTCAACATATGCGATCTCAGCTTCCTAATTCATTAGTAAGGAAAACTCACAGTTTAGCAAAAGAACAGTCATTAACTGTGGACGGACTGCGGTATGCACTAGCGAATGAAACAGCGGCTACATTTCGGGACATCGATCGAGCTTTAATTACACTCTTCAAGGAAAATGAAATTGAAATACGGAATTCGAACAATAAACCTCGCCCAAAATCAATTAGAAAATTGAACCCAACTGATCAAATTTCCATTCCCAAACAAATGAAGCTTCCGGGATTTTCACGTTTATTTACAAAAATCTGAGAGCCCAGACTTACTGGGGCAATTTACCTATCAAGTTACGGGCTATTTCATATCGAATCTACCGATCTAAATACCACTCAATTTGGAACGATATTTTGCAGATTGTGGGGCACTAACTAGTCGAGATTCAGCAGACTGGTGATTTACGTATTTCAATTAACGTAAGGTGTCAGTACTACTAGCGGTATTCATATATAGTGAAAAATCCGTATATTACAAGGATTGAGAAGTTGCTCCAATAATATAGGTAAAATCTGAGTACCTGCCACAT
This sequence comes from Arenicellales bacterium, assembly GCA_963666625.1. GTDB lineage: Bacteria > Pseudomonadota > Gammaproteobacteria > Arenicellales > JAJDZL01 > JAJDZL01. The sequence goes on along the minus strand of OY762925.1, from coordinate 141,135 downwards.
GCCAATCAACGAAAACGCAATTAATGCTGGTCTAGCAAGTGCTCTATCGGCATTCCACCTTCACGCGATACCTGAACAAACTCGTGCCCGAACAGGAGCAAAACGTTGTGATATTCAGATTCGACGCAAACATAGCGATCGCTATTACACAGCGCTCGAATGTAAAGTTGGACAGAATGAATCTCAACAGAAGGCGGCGATAAAAGATGCACAGCGTTGGCTCAAGCAACCTGACTGCTGGAACGCGGTCGCACTTTGCTATCCGAATGAACTTGCTGAACCTGAAAAGAGTACCCTCGTACAAATATTTGAGTCAACCGAAGACTTGCTAATGGTCAGAGTCAGTCAGGATGGGCCGACCAGCCGCTGGCACAAAGGTGGTCTCGCCGAGCTTGCGAAACTTGTCGATGATGTAGGAGTAAACGAAACTTATGCCATAACCGACACTCTGAAACGCGCGATTACCATTGCAAGCGATCAAATCAATTCTGATACTTGTCGAGAGCTTGCGGCCACATTGGAATTGCCCTTCGAATCAGACAAGATAAATTTTGATCCCAGGCCAGCGCGAATCGCGTGTCTTATTCTCGCCAATATGGCACTGCTACATAATCGTATGCGAAGTGAGGGCGTTGATATTCCCGGTCTGAAGAGCCTTATTGAAATTCTAGAATCTACGAACAGGCAGCTCGTTCTTCTGCGGAATTGGTTCCGAATACGCGACGTGGATTATGCTCCGGTTGTTGCTCCAGCACTCGCAGTCTTGCAACAACTTCCAACTGACCATCAAACTGAAATTCTATTGGGAACTCTTGTTGAAGCGGTACTGGAATGCGTGCCGCGAATACGAGGTTTGCAACTTGATCACGCAGGGCCGCTCTACCACGGATTGCTGCAAACGGCAAGATACGATGGCTCATTTTATACGAGTACCTCAGCGGCGGTACTGCTTGCTGACCTCGCAATGCCGCGTGACTGGTTCACGGACGATCGCGGCTGGGCGGATGTCGACAAACTGGCTAGGTTAAAAATCTGTGACCCAGCTTGTGGTACCGGTACATTGTTAATGGCTGCAGCCAGATCGATACAAGAGCGCTATTTGAGCGAGGGAGGGACTGAGGACGATTTGGAAGTGTTGCATCTCAGTTTGATCGAGGACGTGTTGCATGGACTGGATATTAACCGACATGCGATCCATTTGGCGGCCTGTATGCTGACGCTGAATGCTCCTAAGATTGACTACAACAAAATGAACCTTTACAACATGCAACATGGTATTAATGCCAAGGGTGAAGTCCGGGCAGGTTCACTTGATTTACTTGTAGACGATGCAAACTACATCCCAGGGTTGGCCCCGGATACTTCTCAATATAGAACTGCTGCTGAAGGATACAGTGATGAAGCACCTGAATTGACAGGATTGTGTGATCTGGTAATTATGAATCCACCGTTTACACGAAACGATATTCGAAACCGGGGCCTGCCTCCCGAAGACCGCAAGCTCGTACAGAAACACGAAATCATTCTAGCGAACAAGACTTCTGACCCAGACCATCGCGTTGCAATCAATCAAACTGCGATATCCACATTTTTCACTCCCATCGCGGACCGACTTTTGAACAGCAGAGGTTCGTATGCGACTGTAAACCCCTATACCGCACTTACCGGTACGGGTGGAAAGCATGTGAGAAATCTGCTCACCGACCCGAAGAGGTTTCACCTTGAACTCGTGGTCACCAGTCACGATAACCGACGTATCTATTTCTCTGAAAACACCAACATCCACGAATGCCTTATCATTGCCCGTCGACCCACACTTGGGAACAAGGGTAAACTAACTGCATTTGTTTCGTTGGCAGAAAATCCAGCAAGTGTGAGTGAGGCCCATTACCTTGCTGATGCCATCCGACGGGCACTTGACGGAGACAAACTCCCATTGTCGAGCTATGGCACTATTGCTTGGCGTTCGCTCGAGCAACTACGCGACAAGCCTTGGAACGCAGCTTGTTTTTATGATCAAACCTTAGCCGATGCCTATGACAGTTTGTTGCTCAATAAAGCACTGACACCGATAGGTAAAATTGCAACAGTTCAACCGGAAGGGCGACGAGTACGAGATGCGTTCTCCAAGGCAAGATATCGCCAAATTCCGGACATGCGTGCACTCTGGGCACATAAGTCTGAGCGCCAAATTACAATGCTGACAACTCCAGATGAATTCCTCGTTCCCAAATCGGGGAAGCATAAGTATGCCGAAAAACTCTGGGATATGCGTAGCAATCTGTTGCTTGTAAACCGTATGCGGTTGAATTTGACTCGAACTGTGGCAGTATTCTCCGATGAGCCGGTACTCGGTTCGGGTTTTGTACCGGTTATCCCGCAAGCACGAGACAGAGAATTTCTATGTAAAGCATGGTGTGTCTGGTTCAATTCTACTCCCGGTATTGTCGCCTTTCTGAATATCCGTCAGAAAAACCTAACCTACCCCCATTTTTCCCTCAATGGATTACGTTCGCTTCCAGTCCCGAATCCTGACAGATGCGACATCAAACGGCTTGTTGCGGCCTACGGTGAATTTGCTGATGAATCACTACTGGCACTACCCTTAATGAACGAAGACTCGGTTCGCCGTGCGATTGATGAAGCTGTTCTTGAGGCTGTACCTGGCCTTTCCAGTTCGGAGGTCATAAATTGGAATGATTCAATACCGCTTGAGCCTAGCGTCAACAACAAAAATGAACCCTTTCAGTTAAGCTAATACATTGTTTTATTTAGGATCACACTAAGACTATGGTTAAATCTAAACGGCAACACGATATTAGAAATCACTGAGGTTGAGTAGAAAGGTTATGCTACATTAGTATTACTTGCTCAGATGAGCTGTCACATCCAGTCAATTCGCCAATAGGTGTCGAATCGCAACAGGCTGTTGACTTGGCTTAAGAGAAAATAGCGATTGGCATAACTTGCATAGTTGGTCCAGAAATTTCGCATTCGATAGGTCCAGAATACCCTTTATCTCGCATAGATTCCATTATTGGATTGAGTAGCTCTGTAATGTGCCCAAATTTACCTACTGCTGATTTACCAAGAAGACTGATTTTTTCTGATTCATCAGAAACTACTCGGGTAACCTTACCGAAAACGCGAAATGTTCCATCGATAATATCATTCATTGATGGATCAATAAAATAGTTGATTTCCGTAGTCAGTACTATTCGTAAGCAGTTCATCTCCGCAATAAGGTATTGCGACCCTTCAGTAGTCACCGCGTCTTTCACTAGATTAATTTGTTTTATTCGCTCAGAATTTTCGTTCTGTTTGTGCGAATTTCTGCGATTCCGCTTATTTCCACTCTTTTTATTCGGAGTGTTGATATTTTGAGAAGAATCATCGTCAGCTAGACTAGCTAACCCCATGAGAGGTGGAAGAGTATCCAGTAGATCGGTTAGAGGATTTTTTCGGAGAGTTGCCTCGAACTCTACGAAGGTGCTCGGCTGCAAGTTATCAAGGTTTTCTGCAGGTGACAAGGAACGCACGAGATTCCTAATCTCTAAATCTTTTCTTAGACGAGCGAACAGAGATGCCGGTGTATGAACAATTTCTTCTGTCTTACTTTTACTTGACTTCTGCCCGCCTTGTTGAGAACTCTGAGCACCAAAGCCCACACCAAGAATCGCGAATACGTTACTGACACCAAGTTCAGCTTTTCGGTTTGAACTAGTCGCTGTTTCATCCGATGATACGGTTTGAACTGTGGAAAATCGTGATAAGCCACCATTTAGTACAGCAAGCAGGTCGAATGCAAATCGTTGATTCAGATACAGGGTCAATGGCAAGTCGGTGGCTACGAGTTCAGGTAGATTGTTGTCGGGCATTATGTGTTCTCCACTTCCGATAGTTACTTAAATGAATGGCTTGCTACGATTAGTTCAATAAATTTTACTCCATCCGATATGTCGCTGAAAGCGGGGTTGTTCTGCCATTGAAATTAACTCTGAAGGCGGAAAAGACTCGTGTTAGTCTAATAATAGTCTCCAGCCCAGGTGGGTGTCGGTGGTAGCCATCACCAAAGGAATTTAGACGTTAACTATTTCAATGATGAGAATCGTCATTGATAAGGAATTGAAATAAACTATCGGTTTCCAACTATTCAATCGATAGCCCAGATCGCGTGTTAAGGTATAAATTACATAAACTAAGAATTATGGAATGTACAACGCGTAATCCATGAAACGTATGTTGAACTACCTTATTGGTGTAGCAATTGTCGTTGCCGCAATTTTCGTCTACCTATATTTCCATCCCGAAATTACAGCTCGAATTTTTTTTGGAGCGAATTCCTCACCGGTAGAGATCAGTATCAAGCGCACTCACGACATGCCCGACGCAGATGAGAAAACCATGGCTATCGTGGCGGCTGCAAGACTATTTTTGGACTCGCTCGATGATAGTCAGAGACAAGAGGCGTCATATCGATTTTCCGACAATACACAGCGTTCAAACTGGTCCTACTTTCCCGAGGGTATGGTTCCTCGCGGTGGTGTAAAGCTCGGTGTTCTTTCTGAATTACAGCGGGTAAATCTCGATCAGTTCCTTGCGGAACTCCTGAGTGAAGAAGGTGTGAAAAACATCACTCATCAACTGGCAGCAGAAGACTTGCTGATCTCAGGCGACCTGTTCGGTGTCATGAAATACGGCAGTAAGTACTTCTACGCCGCTTTTCTCGGTGAACCGTCAACTACAGAACCGTGGATGTTCCAGTTCGGCGGACACCATCTTGCAATAAATACCACAGTTTTCGGACCGGACGTTTCCTTTTCACCGATGCTGACCGGTGGGCAACCGCTGCACCTACAACTAGACGGTAAAGATATATTCATTGTTCAGAGGGAAACAGCGGCGGCGCAGGCGTTCATGGATAGCCTGACTGACGAACAGAAAAGACAAGCCGTACGTGCGGACGAGCCCATCGACCTCTTACTGGGACCAGGGAAATATGGTGCGACAGTTGCGACTGAAGGTATCAAGGGAAGCGAACTTACAGCTATGCAGAGAACGCTGCTTCTGGATGTCATAGAGGCCCGATTAGGTTTCATCAACAATGACGACTATGCTGAAAAAATGAAAACCGTTGTGGCTGAGATTGAGGATACGTACTTTGGATGGTGGGGACGACAGGGTGTCTTGGGCGCTGCCTATTTCCGTGTGACCAGTCCATCCTTTGTGCTCGAATATGCAGTTTCAAACGGCGAAGACACCATAGATCACGCTCACAGCATGTATCGAGAGCTGAATAACGACTACGGTTCCGCGTGGGTCGGAGTCGAATAAATCCAGCGACATAGTTCATGCGGGATGGGACATGACGCGATCGAAACCTCAAAAGCTGCGAAATTTACTACTGATTATGACTGTCTGTCAGGATCGGACATCCGAAGTTTGCGCCCCGAACAAGATTTTCGATGAATCAAAGTTGGATACAAGGCTCCCAACAGTACTCGAAAAAGAAACTATGTCTTAAACATTTGAGTTATTTCTAGATCCTATATTAGAATGACATGAAATACTGAAATGGCAGTCCAATTTTGTGTGCAACCCACTTACCAAATCCCAAAAATAGTTATGCGAACAAAAATCAAGTCTTTTTCTTGGATCATTTCAACTATTCTGATCGCTTCGTCAGCGCTTTCATTTGGATTGGATAGTAACGCAGACACCGATTCTGCGACCAAAGTATCGCCGGGTACTTTTTCAGGCGCTAAACCAACCGTATACCCGTCGTGGTTCAAGGAAAGTTTCCTGGAGTTTTCGGACGATATCGCGGAAGCTGCCGAGCAGGGCAAACGTGTAATGTTGCTGATGCACCAGGACGGGTGTCCCTACTGCAATATCTTGGTCGAGAGAAATTTGAGTCAGAAAAATATTGTCGACCTAATGCGATCAAAATTCGAAGTCATTGAACTCAACATCTGGGGTGATCGCGAAATTATTACAGTGGATGGAGAAACATTTACTGAAAAGGAGTTCGCTTCCGCTCTCCGAGTGCAATTCACGCCGACTTTGCTGTTCTTCAACGAGCAAGGGAAGCCGATTCTGACACTCAACGGTTATCTACCGCCCAACGAATTTCTGACAGCACTGCGATTTGTCGCAGAACACCACGAAACTCAAATGAGCTATAGAGATTTCGTGCATAGCCAACCAGTGTCCGATGCAGGTGCAAATGAGTTGATAGCACAGGCATTTTTCCAGTCGCCGCCCTACAACCTGGAAAGAGCGAACGGCACGACGAATAAACCGCTTGCGGTTTTCTTCGAACAGAAGCAGTGTCCTAACTGCGAATCTTTGCACTATAAAGTGCTGGTAGATGAAGATACTCGGAATCTGTTAAAGAATTTTGATGTTGTGCAGCTTGATATGTGGTCGGATCAGCCTCTGATTTCTACTACAGGAGCGGAGACGACTGCCCGCCAATGGGCTTCCGAACTTGAAGTCAGTTATGCTCCTACCATTTTGCTTTTCAATAGTGTCGGTGACGAAGTAATTCGGTCTGAAGCTTGGTTTAAGATTTTTCATACACAGTCGTTGTTTGACTATGTCCATAGTGAGTCTTATCGACTGGAACCGAATTTTCAGCGATATATTTCAGCACGCGCTGACCATTTCATCGAACAGGGAATAGATGTCGATATTTGGCGTTAGCTGTTAGCTTGTGTCTGTGATTCGATGATGTCGCGAATCGTAATCGACTGAAGCAGATCGGTGGCGCTGATTTGCAATTTTCCTTCTGATCTGAGCAGATTCGAAAGTTCGACAGCCAGCAAGCTATCAACACCGAGGTTCAGTACAGATTCGCTCGGCTCTATAGAATTCAGCGGGATCTCCAATACTTTTGAGAAACAGGAAAGTACGATTTGCTCACAGCTTTCACGGTCAAAATTCGCACTTCCTTTCGATTTAACATTTTGACGATTTTCGTTACCGGGAATTGGCTCTTTGATGTCTACTCTGGGTGATTCACGTATACTCTGCGGCCAGTTACCGCCCGAAACAATTAGCTGAGAGACACTGTCCGACTTCAATATTCCTCCCAGAGGTGCGAGCATCGATTTTGCCGGGAGAGATCTGATTCCGTATCGGCTGATTGATCGCGTTAATTTTTTCTGATTGTCCGCTAAATATCCGTAATCCGAAACTGCTCCCCAATTGATCGAAATTGCAGATATACCTTTTGTTCTCAGGAATTTGGCGAATGAATCGAGAAACGCGTTGGCAGACGAGTAAGCGACCTGTCCGGGGGGTCCGATTATCGAGGTTGCCGATGAATAAAGCGCGAAAAAATCCAATTGCAGATGTTCTGTCGCCTTGTATAGATTCCATGCGCCTAGAACTTTTGTTCTAAGGCTCATCTGGCAACTTTCAACATCCAAGTTGGTTATCATTCGATCCTGAATTTCCATGGCACAGTGAAAGATACCCTTGATTGGCGGATTATCCGACACCGATTTATCGACAGACACCCTTAGTTTCGTGAGTTCTGTGATGTCTGTCGCGATAGTCTGCACAACAACACCATAATTTTCCAGTTCGATCTTCAATTTCCGGAACTGATCAGATTGATCTGGATTACGCCCGACCACTATGATGTGGCGCGCGCCAACATCGCATAGCCACCGGACAGTGGCGAGGCCGAAGCCACGAGTTCCACCAGCAACAAGATATGTTGCCTCTGATGAAATTGGAGCATTGAAATCGACGGATATAAACGGATGTTCAAATTTCAATATGACCTTGCCTATATGCTTGGCATTCGCCATGTAACGGAATGCTTCCTTGGCATTCCTATGCGAGAATACCGTACGAGGAAGCGCGGGACAGAATCCTTGTTCAGCTTTCTTCATGGTTGTGTGAAATCGATCTGCCAATTTTTCCGGTGATACTTTCCACAGGTTGTCAATATCGATAGTCCGTATGCTGACATTCGGATTTGAATTCATAATCGTTTCATGAACTTCGCTCATCGCAGGGTACTTTCCAAGCTCTACAAACACACCATCCGGTTTGAGTAATTTCGCGTTGGCGCTGGCCAATTTGCCCGCAAGCGTATTGACGATCAAGTCCACACCTTGATTGCAGTTCCATTCTTTCACATCGCCGACGAACGATGTCGAGCGGGAGTTTGCGACATGCACAATCCCTAAAAGATTCAAAAACTCAACTTTCTCGCGGGAACCGACGGTCGCATAAACTGTCACTCCAGAATTCCTGAGCAGATGAATCAGAGCCAATCCTACCCCTCCGGAAGCCGAATGAATCAGAACTGACATACCAGGTTTAAGTTCTCGCAGATGTTCCAAACAACTCGACGCAGTGATATAGGCCGCTGGGATTCCTGCAATCTGCTCAAACGACCATCCCACAGGTATCTTTCTTGCCAACTCTGAGCGTGCGGTGACGAGACTTCCCATTGAGCCCGGCACCAAAGCGACCACATCGTCTCCGAGCGAAAAGCCTTCAACCTGACTGCCGATTTTGACGACCTTGCCAGCGCACTCCATACCCAGCGAGTCTTGCATGACTCCATTTTTGATCGCATATTCAGGCAGTGCGTTGAGAGTGATCATTACATCGCGAAAATTGAGAGCTGCTGCTGATACTTGAATTAGTAACTCGGTAGATTTGATGTCCGGTACCACAGTGGCGACTGGTTGGATTTTTGAAATGTTGCCGGGTTGATAGCACCTGATTTCAATTGGCTGGTTTGTAATTTCCGGTGTTGAATATTTTACGATTGGCGCTAACCATCCACTTTGGCGCAGAACCGCTTCCAGATTTTCGTTTCGATTTTGTACGAACCGGCACAGTTCCGAAATCTGGTCTTCGTGTGTAGGATCAATATCAATCAAACGGCACGAGGTTTCCGGAAATTCATTTCTGATTGTTCTACCGACACTCCAAAGTGTGGAATTCAGACATGACTCGATATCAGCTGTTTTTGAAATTTGATGGACATTGGCAGTGATCAAGGTTATCAACGGAAGGTTCAGGTCCAGTTGATCGTAGGCTCGAAATAGGTGCGAAATTGAAACCAAAGTTGACGAAAGCGAATCTACATTCCCGTCGAACGGAGTAGATGAATGCAAAGGTAAAAAGTTCCAAAGAAGGATAATTTCGTTTGGCAATTCGGATGTACTTCGTAGTTCTTCAACCAGTCTGACATAGTCTTCGAGTTTGTCTGTTCGCACCTTATAAGACTGATGTCGACTCGAATAATCCGCACCTGGACTAACGGCAGACTTGATCCGGCATTCGAGAGAATCTATGAATTCTGCGGAGTAGGTATCGCTACCTGAAAAGATCAGTGCACGGTCAAGTGACTCAACCGGTCGCGCAGGAGCAAGTAAAGCAATATCTTTTTTGCTTTCAGCAACGAATACCGTATGTGGGAGAACGGAGTTTCCAGTTGATTCAATCGAATTGAATCCATTGAAGGCGAGTTGATCTTCCCAAAATTCGGCAGGGTTGCATGGACTGACCGGTTGTCGAATATCATCTGTTCTATGCCACCAGTCCCTGAGCATTCCGAACACCAAACTCGCCCAATCAGGCTCCCTCGTCAGTTCGATGAAGTGGAATCGTCCGCCGGGTAAGAGTAAGTCTTGAATTTGTCGTACTGCACTTTGAATGTCGCGTGAAAGGTGAAGTACGTCATTGGCCAGGACTATGTCATAGGTGTTCGCTGAAAACCCCTGAACTTCATAGCTCGAATCGATATCAAAAGTCTGAAATTCCAAAAATTTCAAACCGCTGAATCGTTCTTTTGCGAGTCTTACAAACCTGCGTGATATGTCGGTAAATGTATATTCGACAGGGTGTTTCCCCAGTATCGGTACGAGTTGAGACAACAGTGCTCCGGTACCTCCTCCAATTTCCAGAATTCTGCATTTTCTGGTTGATTGCCAATTTCTCAGTAGACCTTCAACTAGTCCGACTAGTATTTCAATTGAAGGTCGACAGGTCGGTGAAAACTCATACAGTCCTTGCAATGGAATCACTGCACCATCCGGAAAGAGCGTACCGATTCCGGTTTTGCAGCCTTTCAATACGCTTCCAAGATTTCTACCACAAAGATCGATCAAGCGCAGTTCATTGGTGTAGTCCCAAGTATCATGGAGTCCGAAAATTTCTTCTAGTACCAGTTCAGGGTTTGAAGGTATGTCTTGGCGAACTTTGACTACAGAAGCATTTGCATCGATATAACGTTGGGCAGCGCAGAACTTACGACTGATATCTATCAGTTGTCTATGCTCAAGCATGACGAGTAGAGCATAGAATTGCGATTTCTGATCAATATCAATCTGGCATATTTGTTCGATCTGACTCAGGGAACATTGCTCCCCGTCTATGGGAAATCCGAGTTGTTTGAGCGTGCGACCAATATTGTGAACTGTCAAGTCGCTCAGTAGCGAAGAAATCGTTTCATCACTTCTGGTTCTCTCCTCAAGATCGGCGAGTCGGCTGTCATAAGCAATTGAATTCGGGAGGAAAAGATTGGTTTCATCTCCGAATAGCGGCGCATCGCGAGACATGTTTTGATGAAATGCGAAAGAAGGCTCAAGAATGACAGGTCGCTCAATAGGTCGGCGCGCATTCGCTAATTCAACGTTTACGGTTTTGAGCGTAAGTTGTGAAACAGATGCGATGATTGAGCCATGCTCATCAGCGATATCCAGATCCAACTCAATGGTTCTTTCGGACTTGCTATGCAGTGTCATATGGCAATAGACAGAATTCGTGTCTCCACCCCAAAATATCAGTTTTTCTATTTTTTTCGGAATGTAGAGCTGATCCATATCAATCAGGATTGCTGAAGCTCTAAAACATAAATCCAAAAGGGAAGGGTGTATCAGATGCTGATCGGGGTCAGTGGATTGATTTTCACTGGTTAAACTAACAAGCGCTTCGGTGTCACTTATTTTTGCGAGGAGAGTGTATGACCACGAAGGGTAGTCACCTTCCAGTCCCAGCATCGACAATTTCCGGTGAATTTCATCCGATGGGAAAGTATCTGTACACTTCTTAACCAATGACTTCAAATTCATTGAGGGTTGATCGAAGGTGGCTCCAGCGAATTTCGCTTGGGAATGGAAGACCTGCTGTCCATCCTCTCCGGATAGTCTTGCAATATGACAATTGAATTGTCCGGCCTTCAATTCGCTGGAAACGGTCAGGTTAAATGAATTGTTCGAATTTGAAGATTCGGATAATAGCAACATTTTCTTGAACTGAATTTCGCTCAATTCGAGTGTTGCGCCAGAAGTGTAATTTGATGCCGCTTCAAGTATGAATTTGACGTAACCGGCGGCAGGAAAAATAATTTTGTCTTGAATTCGGTGTCGGTTCAACCAGTTCCAGTTATTGACATCCAATAATATTTCTCTGGCGGTCGAAAGCAAGCGCCCGTTTGGTAGGGAGGAGTGGTTTTGTAGATCGTCGAATCCCCTTACTCGTAGGTTGGAGATTGGATGTCGATATGAAGTTCGGTGGAATTGAGTTTCCGGAAAATCGCAAATCTCAGCGACTGGATTGATCTTGTGCCAGTTAAAGGAAAATCCTAGATTGAATAATCTTGTAACAGCCGACCTCATCGTTGACGCATCCTGGCCCGTTCGTTTCAAGGAGTACGTACAATACCCATCGGTTCGTTCAGCACCCAAGCATTCAGCGATGCTGAATGAAAGGTACGGATGAGGACCGATTTCGACGAAAGTTGTTGGTCCTCCAGTGATGCAGGCTTGCATGCTCTCGGCAAATCTAACCGGATCACGAAAATTTAGCCACCAGAATGTTGAATCGACAGCTGATACGATTTCTTTACCATTGACCGACGAAAACCAACGTATTTCCGGGTCGGCGAATTCAACCGATTGAATCTTTTCCAGAATTTGAGCCTTACACGTTTCTATCAGAGGACTATGGAACGGTACTGATAAGTCCAGTGTTCGGACGAATTTGCCTTGATTTTCCAGTTGTGCACCCAACGATTCCATCATTGGCGTTGTTCCCGACAAGGTGGTCGATGATTCACTGTTACAGGCAGCGATATACACTTCATTCGACTTCGGTCCTATCAGGTTTTCGGCATCGGTTTGAGATATTCCAGCGGCCAGCATCAACCCTTTTCCTGTGAATTGTTCAAAGATATAGGCGCGTTCTGCGACGATTCTCACAGCATTTGCAAGATCAACACTTCCAGAGACGTATGCTGCAGCGATTTCTCCGACACTATGCCCTACAACCGCGGTGGGACGCAGTCCCCAGATTTTCCATAACTCAAATACTGAGATCTGAAGTGCAAATTGCAGCGCATGCAAATGTACAACGCTGGATTGTGGCCGTGAAGACTTTCGACTGAAGAAATCACGAACCGACGATATCTCATATAGTTCCTTGAAAATCGAGTGACATAGATCAATTGTTGATCTGAAAATCAGTTCTTTGGAATATAGTTCCTGACCCGCCTGTTGCCACCCGGCACCTACGCCATTGAAAACGAATGCAACTCCTGATGGCGAGCAGTTGGAATGGTTGTTGATATTTCCGCTACATTGGAAGTTTTCATTGAGATAGTTCGGGTTATCCTCGAATTCTCGTACTAAGGTGACGACTTGTCGATGACTCAAATGTGGTTGCCGTCCGGCGGTGTGACAGAGTCGAGAAAATGTTTCGAATTCATTTTTTGGTATTTGCTCGATACACGTCCGAAGTCGATCAAGACCAGTAGAAGACGATGCGGTCAACGGAAGCAGCAGCGGCAAGTTGGGATTCAGCCTGGAAGATACACGGTATACGGGAGCCTGCTGAATGATCACGTGGGCATTTGCTCCACCGAATCCGAATGAATTGACTGCAGCCAGTCGTTGAGATCCCCCCGTATTATGCCAAGCATGCCCTTCAACCGGAATGTGAATGCCCAGTAGTTCGAAATCGATATCTGGGTTCGGATTGGCAAAGTTCAGATTGGGTGGAATATATTTGTGCCACACTGCAAGCACCGCTTTAATCAGTCCTGCAATACCCGCTGCGGCCTCCGTATGTCCGATATTTGTCTTGACCGACCCGACGGGAAGACTTCGACAATCGGTTGCCCGTCCGTAGACTTCTCCCAGTGCGGCGGCCTCTATCGTGTCTCCAGCCTGTGTTCCAGTACCGTGAGACTCAATGAATCCGATATCAGATGGGTCTATTTCCGCACAGAGCAGGGCATCTGTCATCATTTTCTTCTGTGCATCGAGATTCGGAGACATGATTCCAGCGGTTCGGCCATCCTGATTCAACACACTGGCAGTAATAGTCGCATAGATTCTGTCGCCATCGAGCAAGGCATCCGAAAGCCGTTTCAACAGTATCATCCCACCACCTTCAGCTCGAACAAATCCATCCGCATCCTTATCGAACGCCCGGCACTTACCAACTTTCGAGAGCATGGACGCGCGCGAAAACTCGATGTAGCTTTCCGGCAAGAGGATGGCATTCGCACCCCCGGCAAAGGCGGTATCCACTTCGCCTGATCTTAGCGCATTGCACGCAGCAACAACTGCGGTCAACGACGAAGAACATGCTGTATCGATTGTCAGGCTGGGACCGCTGAAGTCAAAACAATAAGAAATTCTGTTGGATGCAATACTGGTAGAGCGTCCCAGACCTGAATGTGCGGAAATCTGGTCCTGATCGGAAAGAATCAGCCTTTCGTGGTCGTGATTGATCACGCCGACATACACACCCGTACTGATCTTTCTCAAATTTTCCACGGAAATCGCGGCATCCACCATGCAATGCCACGCAAGCTCAAGCAAAATTCGTTGTTGCGGGTCGACTTCTATCGCTTCCCTGGGCGAAATTCCGAAAAAAGCAGCGTCGAATTGTTGGATGTCATGGATGAATCCACCGACCTTCGCAAATTCCGTCCCGGAACCTGTTTGCAATCTTTGAAAAATTTCTTGATTCCATCGGCCTGATGGGATCGGCTCAATGCAATCAATCTTTTTTTGGATGTTGGTCCAATAGGAATTGAGGGTGGATGCGCCACCCGGAAATCGGCATGACATGCCGACAATTGCAACTGTTGAAGAATCAGAATCCTTCATTGTGACAACAGGCTTCGATACAAGCCGTGAAAACGAGGTGATTGGGAGAAGTTACTACAGTTGCCTGGTTTCAGGAGATGTTTCTGGGTCGGAACAATAGATTTCATGAAGAAGTTGAATGATTTGTAAAACCTTCTCGTCACAAATCGAGTAGTAGTTGGATTGTGAGTCTCTCCTCGCCAGAATAATTCCCTGTTTTCTCAACCGGGCGAGATGTTGCGAGGTAGAGGATTGATCCAGACCCAGCAAGTCCTGCAGTTCCCTTACCGATTTTTCTCCATCGGCAAGGTGGCACAAAATAACCAAGCGTTGTTCATTCGCCAACTGTTTGAGAAATTCACTTACTTCGCAAGCGATCACTCTGAGTTGTTCCGGTGCAATTTCCATGATCTGTCACGGTAAGAAAGAATCGGAAAGGTTTGAAATTTCCGCTCGAGCTCTTATTTATCTCTGATCTGAACTCACTTTGATTGAACTTGCTCTTCGAGAATACAGGCTTGCAGTTGAACAGACTATATATTGTAATCGCTCGTATACGGCAGTGAATTGTAGAGACTCCCAACTTTATCCATGTTGTCGAGAAGAAGCGACGTACTGTCCCACAACCCTTCCATGAGCGTGTTCTTATGATGTTCTCGCATATGAATATCGATTGACACATCCTCACAGGATAACTGGCCCGTTCCCAAATCGACTGTCCATTGCAAGTTTGACTGTGCTTTACATCTGCTCTGAACCTCGCGCAAATCCGACCCCGACGCAGTGACTGCGGGAATACCAAGTGTGATGCAGTTTGATGCAAATATCTCCGCAAACGATTCACCGACAATCGCATGAATTCCCCACCGACGAAGTGCCTGCGGAGCATGTTCACGACTGGAGCCACAGCCAAAATTCTTATTGACAAATAACAGTCTTGATCCCTGTCGATCCTCATGATTGAAAGGATGATCCTTGATGTTCATGTCATTGTCGTAACGCTCATCGAAAAATGGAAATTTACCGAGATTCGCGAACGTAATTTCCTTTAGAAATCTCGCTGGTATGATTCGGTCGGTGTCGATGTCGTCACCAATGATAGCGATAGCCTTTCCCGTTACAGTGCTGATTTTCATGTCTGTCATCGTTGCTACCTCGTTGTTTCAAGAAGACATTGAACGGATATCGGTCACCGCGCCGTTGATGGCTGCTGCAGCTGCCATCGGTGGTGACATCAGGAGTGTCCGGCCGTTTGGACTGCCTTGTCGCCCGATAAAATTGCGATTGCTGGTGCTTGCGCATATCTCGTCGTCCAGCAGACGGTCTGGGTTCATGGCGAGACACATGGAACATCCTGGCTGTCGCCATTCAAGACCCGCCTCAACGAATATCTGATCAAGTCCCTCCGCGACAGATTGTTTAGCGACTTCCCGGGACCCTGGTACCACAATTGCGCGTACACCTTTGGAGACTTTCTGGTCTTTCACGACCTCGGCGGCTGCTCGCAGGTCCTCTATGCGGGAATTTGTGCAACTGCCGATAAAGACAACATCGATCTTGACACCATTCATGGATTGTCCGGGTTTGAGTTTCATATGGTCGAACGCACGTTCCGCAGTTTGACGTTCACCGTCAGGAAGTGAGCTGAGTACAGGTAAATCTTCATCAATTCCTACGCTTTGACCTGGATTGATGCCCCAGGTAACATGCGGAGCAATGTCGGAAGCTGAAATCCGGGTTTCATCATCGTACTGCGCGTCCGGTTCAGAACGCATCGACTCCCAGTCTTTCACCGCATTGTCCCAAGCAATTCCGGCTGGTGCAAAGGGTCGCCCCTTTAGGTAGTTGTATGTCGTACTATCGGGGTTGACGTAGCCGATACGCGCACCTCCTTCAATCGACATATTGCAGACAGTCATTCGCTCCTCCATCGTCATTGCATCAATGGTCGATCCTGCGTACTCATATGCATGGCCGATACCTGCCTTTACGCCAAGTTTACGGATGATATGCAATATGACATCCTTTGCGAATACTCCATCTCCGAGAGCTCCATTGATTTCGATACGACGCACCTTGAACGGGTCCATACTCAGGCACTGCGTTGCGAGCACATCGCCAACCTGCGTGGTACCGATTCCGAACGCGAGGGTGCCAAAGGCACCGTGAGTGGAAGTATGGGAATCTCCGCAGGCTACGGTCATTCCCGGATGCACCATACCCTGTTCGGGACCGATTACGTGCACGATGCCTTGTTCAGGTGCACCGACACCGAAATATCTGATATTGAATTCAGCTGTGTTGTTCTGTAGTGCCTGTGCCATGGCTTCTGCTTCAGAGTCCTTATAAGGTCTAGCTTGGTCGGCAGTTGGAATAATGTGATCAATGGTTGCGATGGTGCGGTCAGGGTAGGCGACTTTCACACCACGCTCGCGAAGCATGTCACAGGCCTGAGGGCTGGTTACCTCATGAATCAGATGTAATCCTATAAACAACTGGTACTGACCGGTCCGTAGCTGACAAACTGAGTGCCTGTCCCAAATTTTGTTATAGAGGGTATTGGCTGCCATTATTGCTCCTCGAAGTTATTTCTGACGGAGATTAATATATTCGGTTTTAAGGGTGACGAATTTGGAATATTCATCTGGACGGTTCCTATTTCACTTAAAAGAACGGCAGTTCAACAATTTGTGCATCGTGTATCTTGCCCTCGAAATCGACTTGGACATGATTTCCTGGCTGTACTACCGAAGAGACCAGTGCTAAACCGACATTTGCCTTCATGCGCCAAGAGAAAGCTGTACTGGTTACCGAGCCGACTATTTTTCGATTTTTCCGAACGTCGCACCACGTTCTAGCCAGTAAGTGTGACAATTCCCCATCGATTACAATCCCCAACTGATGTCTATGAATGCCTTGTTGTCTGATTTTGCGCAGCGCGCGGATTCCAATCACTGCGTCGGGCAGTTGTAAATCAATGTATTTCCCCAGTCTTACCTCATACGGATTTGTTTTATCATCTGTATCATTACCGAAACTCAGCAGTCCGGATTCAATTCTCTCGGAGTGATTCGGCGTGCCCGGTTGAATGTCCCACGGTTGACCTGCCTCCCGAACGAGATTCCACAATTTCGACCCTTTCGAACCATCGCGTAGATAAAGTTCGAATCCGCCTTGTTTCGAATAGCCCGAACGTCCGACGATAAGAGGAATTCCTTGTATCTGAATTTCCTTGAATCGAAAATATCCTAACTTACGTACCCAGTCGCCAAATAAGGCTACCACTACTTTTTCTGCATTCGGTCCCTGAATCGCCAAAGGCGAAGCGTCTGGTTCTGATATTTCGACGTTCAAGAATCTTTCTGACGAAATCGCACTTGCCCAAAACTGTATCTGCGAATCAGCAATGGAAATCCAGTAAACATCGTCTGACAGCCTGTTGATAACAGGGTCGTTGAGCAAAACGCCCTGATGGTTGCAGATCGGGGCGTACATCCCTTGACCAATTGACAAAGTATCCAGGTTCCGTGTTGTAAGCAGTTGGGCTAGCTTACCTGCATCAGGCCCTTTCAACTGGATTTGACGCTCACAGGCAACATCCCACATGGAGACCCCGTTCAGCAAACGCCAATACTCGCCTTCAGGGTCACCATACGTGGTGGGTAGAAGCATCCTGTTGTAAGTCGTGAAGTTCTTGACACCGTCAGCAATGGTCGCGTCATAAAACGGAGAGGCGCGTACTCTCGGTGTAGGCAGAATATTGAACATTAGGGTACGTCTCAAAATCTATCCGCGGAGCTCGCAGTTCAAGTCAAAATCTGTCTTGAATCAACGCAATGAAAGGGTAGATTTTACAACGATAGCAATTTGATTCGTTTCTCTCGCGCTGGTCATTGTGACAGTCCTGACAGAATCGGGGGAAAGTTTGTAAAGGGGATATCATGTGGGCAGATTGCCGGACATGTTTTCGTGGAGCAGTCCAACTATAGAAAAGCAGGTCTCAACTCGCTACACAAAACTCGACGGTCAGCTGTGCTGCTGATATTTTTGCCGGTGCTGATATATCAGACTTTGACTACCAAAAACGAATGATTCCGGGTTCAAATTCGACTGCCTGGGATTTTTAGATCGAATTGATGCTCAAGTATTACTGGAAGAGTTAGAACTGCTCCAATGATCAAGTCACAGGAGCAAATGTAGCCCGCTACCGCAAAAGATACCTCAAAAACCACCCGGCAATTTCGAGATATTCGTCCCAACAGAAGATTAGTATGAAAACATCCTTGATAATAAACACAAGAAACTTAATCAGAAATTTATTATAAATATAAATATAACAAGTAGATATAACTTTTATTAGATATTACTAATATGAATGAAAACTCATGGTAATAGGAAAATATATCCCTTGAGAAATTACAAATATGCACTATCTTATATATCGACTGAAAAGCGATATTTGAATACTTGATTACGAACCGCTTAAGTCAGTCAACCTAATGGTAATTTAAGAGATTTTCTTGAGGGATAAATAATGTTTCAGAAAATTCATGACAAGGTTGGAATTTCATTCATCGGCTCCGTAGTCGTGCTGGTTCTGGTTACCAACCTGGTGTTCTAGTACCAAATAATTGAAACCTGTTTTGATCGGGTAATCCGAGAGGAAAATAAAATGACAGTTTTTAACTTGATTGACACCAATGCTCGCAGAAAAGCTGGGCACGCTCTCACAATTGCAGAGCGTATCAACAGTGTGACCCAGTCAATCAAAGACGCTGGAATTCGCAGAAAAGCAATACGCGAACTGGAAGCGCTCAGTGATGCACAGCTGGACGACATTGGAATTCCACGATATGCGATCCGAGAGTTTATCGAAGCTAAATACACGAAATTGGCTGAGCAGTCGGATTCGACGAAATCGGTTGGTGAGGAAAATCGCTGCTACGAACCGCGAGTAGTGAGGGAGGCCGAATTCGTAACGTGAACCACAAATTGACTTGAAATCTTATCCTCCTTTGGATTAGGCCACCACTTCGGTGGCCTCTTTTTTTGCGCAATTGTTCAGGTGGAGATCCAATCGGATTACGGCCTTTTGTAGACGTTAGCCCCTATTTCTCATAGTACTACTTGCGGATCGATATTTTCAGCTGATCCGGGCGGCTTGGGGTCAGGTGTCACCGATTTCCGAAGGTGTCCGGTCAGGTGACGTCATTTGCGGTTCGCAACACGGCGATTCGCCGAAATCGGTACAGCCGCATGCCGCACGATGTTCGGACAGCGTGCTGTTGTGAAGCCGGTGACGGTGACCGGTCATCAGGTTGGAGCGATGTTGCGCCAGGCGTGGAAGAACACGGACTGATGTGCGAAGGCGCTCGACAGGGCGACATGGATGCGCCGCGCCGAACGTTTCACCTGGCCGCCGATCTTCAGCAGTTTCACACGGATGGTTGCCGGCTGGCAATTCGCCAGCGAGGTGCCCTCAAGGCGGCGGCGAAGGTGAATGAACAGCACCTGCGCGATCGCGCTCAGATAAAGCCGCAGGGCGTTGGCGTCGAACAGGTTGCTTGAGCAGCGTCTGGCGAACAGGTCCACCTTCACCTCCCGCAACCGGTTCTCGGCATCGCCCCTCTGGCAGTAGAACTGCTCATACAGCTGCCGCCCCGGATGGCCGTCGGCATCCAGTGAGGTGACGATGTAACGCGCATTGTCCTTGCAGACGTAGTGCCCCTGCGATTCGTCACGGTGTTCCGGCAATGCCTCGGCCTTGCAGATGACCCGACGCTTGCGGCTCCATGAATCGAGTGTGCGATAATCGAAATCACAGAACCGGCGCGTCGCCTCGCCGGTGAGTCCGGCCTCGAGTGCCGCACAGTTGCGGGCGACGATGCTCAGCTCGTTGAGCCGGTTGTTTTTCGCGATGCCGATCACATAGTCGACATTCGGTGTCCGCTCGCACCAGCACAGAATCCCGTCGCGGCAGAATCCGCTGTCGGTGCGTACCGTGATGTGTGTGTCCGGCCAGTGTCCGCGCAACTGCGAGACCACCTGTTCGAGCAGATCCTCCACTCCGGCGGCGGCGTCACCGGCGGCGCTTCTCAGACGCACCATCACCGGAAAGTCGTCGCACAGAACCAGCAGCGGCATGTAGCAGTACTCGCGGTAGTAACCGTGATAGAACCGGTGCTCCTGGCCGCCGTGCAGCTCGAAGTCGGTGGCATCGATGTCAAGCACGATCCGATCCGGCGGCGCACCCCGGTATTCGACGAAAAGATCCACCAGCAGCCGGTCGAGCCGCGCGAAGTCAACCTGCACCTTGCGGTGCTTTTTGACATCGCAACCGGCCGCCGACAGTTCCAGCCGGTTGAGCGTGCTCTTTCCGGCCAGTGCCTCGCAGTCCGAACGCTTCGCCTCCACGCAGCCCAGCGATGCACCGAAAAGACTGTCCTTGCGCAAAAAATCGTGATCGTTGAGGTCCTCATAACCCTGAACCAGTGCCAGGATGCGCTGCCCGACCAGTGTCGACAGCGAATGCACGATGTGTTTCGGACTCCTGAAGTCGTCGAAGCAGTCGGCCACGCGGCCGAATAGATTCAGCCGCTCGGCGATGGCGGAGGTCAGCACGACACCGCCGTCGGAGGTGATCTCACCGCCGGAGAAATCAACTTCGATACGACCCGGCCGGGCATTGTCGGGGATTGGACAGACGATTTTCGATGGGTTACAATGTGTGTTCATGCGGGAACTGCTCTCCGGTTGCTTTTATTGTGCAATATCAACCAGTTATACAGCTTTTCCCGCATCTTTTCAACTATATAATGAGAAATAAGGGTTAGAAATCTTTGCAATCATTTTTCGCGTCATTTCATCCTATATTGAACATGGAATCGTACACAGTGTCGTTGTGTCGAATGAGGATGATTTTTCAATTTTCTCTGAAAACAGCTTTTCAGCCTTCGGCTCGGTATCCATAGGTATCGCCTGTTTGGCTCTGACTGATTTTCTATCGGGCCAACCTCCGCCCAGAACTTTCAATTTTCATTCACTAAATTAAACTTCAAATAGACGCTAATGCTATATTTAGCAGTTGGTTTTAGTAAGGAAAGAGTCATGGAGACCGACGATTTCAAACGTGTGATTTATATTTGACTCGAAAGGTTAGGCAGTGTTACGGACAGGACGAGAATACAAGGAATCCCTTGACGACGGTCGAGTCGTTTATATGGATGGCGAGCGAGTGGGCAATGTTGCGACGCACCCTGCGTTCAAACCACTTGTGGAAATTCGGGCACGAATGTTTGATATGCCGCACATTGAAGAGTATCGCGATCTACTGAGTTATACCGACGAGAGTGGAGACACCAATGCTATTCTGCTCAAGATGCCCTACGAACAGCAGGATTGGCATCAGAAACGGACCGCGGTTGATGCCGTGCTGAATGATATTGGTGGTGTGGTGACACGTGTTGGAGACGAGACAGTCGGGGAAATGTGGTCGCTGTATGATGGCAGCGACGTGCTAGCGGAAATCGATCCGAGATTTGCTGAAAACATCAAGAATCACATTGATCGCGTAATCAGGAATGACATCTTTCACGTTTCGGCGAACACAGATCCTAAAGGCGATCGCTCCAAACGCCCGCAGGAACAGGACCCGGATATGCTTCTGCATGTGGTTCGTGAAACCGATGCAGGGATAGTCATTCGTGGAGCCAAATACGAAACCGCGTCGGCGTATGCCGAGCAGGCATTTGTAAAGCCCACGATCGCCAATTGGGGAGATCAGAAGCTGTCCGATTACGCTGTCGGTGTCATTGCACCGATGAACGCAAAAGGAATCACTCATATCTGTCGGTCGGGGTTTGTCGGCCGCGCATCCGCAAAAGACTATCCGCTTGCGAATAGATTCGACGAAATCGATACGTTGATGATCTTCGACGACGTGCTGATTCCATGGGAAGATGTGCTGTTCTATCAGCATACCAGGGCCGCAACGTTCATTCGCTCGACGCTTCACCGTTACAGTGCGTTTTCGTTTGTGCAACGAATTCAGAAGACTGCGGATATGATGATCGGTGCGGCAATGTTCAACGTTCGGCAGACCGGGTTGGACAAGCAGCAGGCAGTTCGGGAAAAATTGGCGCAATTGGTATGTTATCGGGAGGGTATCAACGCTCATCTGACGGCCTCAATCGCCGTCGGCGTGGTCAGTCCGAAAGGGTTGCTGATGCCGAACCCATCGCTGCTGTACACGGGACGCGTGCTGGCATGCTCGCAGCTTCATCATATGATGCACATAGCTCGAGAGCTTTGCGGTGGGCAGATCTGTGTGACACCGGACAGCGTCAACTTTGAGTCCGAGGAAGTCAGTTTCTGGTTGAACAAATACTATTCGATCAATGAAGAATGGCAGTCCGAAGATCGCCGCAAGCTGCTGGCAATGGCGAGAGACCTGCTCAATTCCGACTATGCAGGACACAAACTGACATTTCAGTTGTTCGCCCAGTCGCCGCCTTTTGCACATCTGAATGCGGTATATGTCAATTTCGACTTCAAGGAACCGATGAGATTTGTCAAGAAGGCAGCCAATCTCTCAGATGCAATTTCGATAGACTAGCCGAAAGGTTGGAATAAAATTGATGTCTAAACACACCAGACTGAGAAAATTCAATACCCGAGATACCTACCCGGGGAAAGCTATGGATAACGACCTGTGCCAGGTCGTCAAGGCTGGAAATATGATATTTCTGCGCGGCCAGGTAGGAAGTGATTTTGAGGGTAATGTGATCGGGGTTGGAGACCCGGCTGCTCAGACCGAACAGGCGATGCGTAATGTCAAGCAGCTGCTTGAAGAGGCCGGGGCGAGTCTGGACGATATCTGTAAAATCACGGTTTATGTTACTGACCGAGCCTATCGCGAAGAAGTCTATCAGGTGATCGGTAAGTGGCTCAAGGGTGTATTTCCGGTTTCTACCGGATTGATCGTTCAGGGGTTGGCAAAACCCGAATGGGTGATGGAAATTGATGTGATTGCTGTCATCTGAACGTATTGGAATCCGCACAATGGACGTTGACACTATATGAACAAGATGGAGAAGGACAAGTGTTAAAGCAAAACTACGATACCCACGACCTGTGGGAAAAAGATCGGGATCATTACATTCATCCGTGGACCGATTTCTCAGTTTTCCATGAGGAAGGATCATTGGTGATTGCCGAAGCGAACGGGCCATACGTCTACGACAGCGACGGCGGGCGATACATCGACGGAATCGGCGGTTTGTGGTGTGTCAATATCGGCTACGGCAATGAGGAGATGGCGCAGGCGATTGCTGATCAGGTGAGAGCAATTCCCTATTATTCTTCGTTCAATCACCTGACAACACCACCGTCGGCGAGCCTGGCTGCCAAGCTTGCGGAAATCGCACCGGAGAAACTGAATCATGTGTTCTATGGTTCCGGCGGGTCCATGGCGAACGACACTGCCGTGCGAATCATCCATTATTACTTCAATCGACTCGGCAAGCATTCCAAGAAAAAAATCATTTCCAGAGTTGACGCCTACCATGGAAGTACCTATCTGGCGATGACTTTGACAGGTGTTGCCGCCGATCACACCGGATTCGATCTGGCACCGGGACTCGTCAGCTATGTCTCCTGCCCGAATCCGTATCGCAAACCGGAAAATATGTCCGATGCGGAATTTTGCGATTATCTTGTCGACGAGCTCGAACAGGAAATTGTCAATCTCGGACCGGACAACGTCGCGGCTTTCATTGCCGAACCGATCATGGGTGCGGGCGGAGTCATTGTGCCACCGGAGGGCTATCATCGTCGAACCAAGCAAGTATGTGAACGGTATGAGGTGCTCTACATTTCAGATGAGGTAGTGACCGGATTTGGAAGAGTCGGTCATATGTTCGCATCGGAGCCCGTATTCGATCTGACACCGGATTTCATTACCGCGGCGAAGGGTATTTCGTCGGGTTATCTACCGCTGTCAGCGACCATGATTTCGGACGAAGTCTATGAGGTGATCAGCAGCCCGTCAGCTGACGGAAGCTTGTTCACTCATGGATTTACATACTCAGGTCATCCGGTCTGCTGTCGTGCGGCGCTCACGAACATCGAGATCATGCAACGAGAAGGTATCTGTGAGCACGTACAGGATGTCGGGCCTTATTTTGAGGAAAGGTTGGATACACTCCGTGATTTGCCGATCGTTGGTGATGTCCGGGGTAAATGTTTCATGATGTGCATTGAAAACGTCAAGAACGCGCAGACGAAAGAGATTTTTGATGAGGAAGTGAAAATTGGCGATCGGATTGCCGCGAACTGTCAGAAACTCGGATTGATTGTTCGACCGGTTGCACATCTGAACATCCTGTCACCACCTCTGATACTGAACCGTGACAATGTCGATGAGATAGTAGGAATACTGAGAAAAGGTATCGAGATGACTATGAGTGATCTGGTTTCAGAAGGAGTCTGGAGCGGCTGAGGGAACCGACTGGGATAGCGAATCAGTTCCGAATGCTTCTTTTTCAGGGAATTATAAAGATGAGTGCCGAAGTAATACTTGATAATCTCGGTACTTTCCTATAAAATACAACTATAACAATATGTTAGAAATAGAATAGTCACAAGTCCATGCCTTACGCTACAAAGATTACAAACAATGTGGTAAACGTTTCAGCGTTAAAGCAGGCACAGTTGTGAATGTGTTAAAACCGGCTATCACGACTGGTTAATTGCTATCTACATGCTCACTACCAGTCTGAACAGCGTATCTTCAATGAAGTTGTATCAAGAACTCGGAATTACTCAAAAATTTGCATGGTTTTGGCTTATCGACTACGCAAGGCTCTTGAAGCAACTGACAGTCAGTTATGGGTGCGATGGAGGTTGATGAATCATACTATGGCGATAAAGAACGCAATAAGTACAAATCAAAGAAGTTGAATGTAGACCGAGGAATGATCAGTTAAATTACCGGTGTTGGTGCAAAGAGTCGAGACCCGAACGAAATAACGGCTCAGGTGGTAGGAAATACAGACAAAATAACATTGCACGAATTTGTTCAAGTCAACTCTTCTCTATCGTCAACTGTTAGCACTTATATAGCCAGCGCATATAACGAATTGTCAAATGACCTTCACCTCAAAGCAGTTAATCACTCAACTGGCGAATATGTTAAAGAGATCGCGTATTTGAATGGAATTGAATCATTTTGGAGACAAGAATCTTATCGCTGACAAAAGCTTGGATTCCGGGGTGAGATGATGTGCGTTCCGAATTGGAATTTGGAGAATTCAATATGAGGAAGATGGTTTTGGTGATTTCGCTGGTCTTTGTGCTGGTATCGCCAGTGCGAGCTGACAGTGAGGAATCATTTGCGTTTGATTTGGGAAAGTCAATGCCGATATTGGGCGAGTTTTACCGAAACTATTGTATAGGGATAGGATCAACCATAGAGTACTTTGCAAACCAACAAATGCCCGAAGATAGGGGTGTTAGTTTAGGCGAGTTGGCAGAATTCACATTGGCGGCAGATCGCTGGATAAAGCAGTGTTCACCTTATCTTGAATATGAGCGCAGATTAATTGATTTGAATTTCGTTTTCGGTGATTCACAATAAACCCCCATTCATTCGATTTGGAGAAAATGGAGATGATTGATGTTTTAAAAATAAAGTATCCAGAAAGCGGTCAATTCAATCTTAAAATGGGAGAAAAGATTAAGGAAGTTGCAAGAAAGAAAGGCGTTCCTAATGGTCACGGAATTTATCTGATTTATGAGGGAAAAGGGTGTAAAGGAGACCCTATCTATATCGGTAAATCTGGAACAATTAAATCTGATGGAACGATAGGGAAGCAGGGTATAAAACAAAGACTCGGAAAGAAACGGGGCGACGGTGTATACGGGAATGAATTTTTCATAAGCGAGATGAAAAAGAGACGGAAGGGACTTTCATTTGCTTGGTTCATTACATTCGACAATTCAGGACAGAAAACACTACCCGCTTATGCAGAAGCCAAAATAATGCGGAATTTTTATGATTTGCATGGTAGGCTACCCGAACTGAATAAAGATTTTTGAATAGTTCATAATTGTCGAAGTCTAATTGACCACAACTATTGCCAATAAGAGTAAACAAAATGACTGAAACAAAGGAGAAGCAGCTAGAGGTGAGGCTAAACCCCGATGCCTAC
Organism: Arenicellales bacterium; assembly: GCA_963666625.1. Lineage (GTDB taxonomy): Bacteria > Pseudomonadota > Gammaproteobacteria > Arenicellales > JAJDZL01 > JAJDZL01. Next base: position 114,797 of record OY762925.1, on the reverse strand, counting down.
CGCGCGACAAGGCTGAACTTGAAGCAGACCTGCGAGTCAAATCTAATTTTGAGCAAGCAGTTAAATCGCTTGTGACTACAGTTGAAGTTAAACGAGAAATTCAGTGTACCATCGAATATACTTCACTATCCCTTATTTCCTCTCCTATATCGGAGAGGAAAATGAATGATGATTTGGAATTACAGAGGAAGGTAAATGAACCCAATATATTGGGCTCTCGGCATTTCAGTATCTGTGGGGCTATCGGTAATTACACTTGCATATAAGTTTGGTAAATGGCAAGGGGAAGTAAATAACGATCGTAAAAGTTTTAGCGAATTTATGATTGAAGTTCGGTCGGATATAAAGGAAATTTTGTCTCGACTGCCTGCAAAACCTATATCAAGTTCTAGTCCAATCCGACTGACAGAACTGGGAGAACGAATATCGAAAAATATAGACGCTAAGTCTTGGGCTGAGAAGACATCCCATGAAATGGTTGATCAAACACAGGGTATGGATTCACTTAAAATTCAAGAAGAATCATTTGGCAAAGCTCAAAGTTTTGAACCAGATGAAAATCTTCTTCAAAAAATGAGAGACTCAGCGTTTCAAGAAGGTATAAATCTTGAAGGTGTAAGAGAGGTTCTCGGAGTAGAACTACGAGACTGTTTGCTTCGTTTACACAATTTAAGTCAAGATTCCCTTGACAGCCAATCGTAGCAAACTAGCCAGCCAATTCAATCTGGCTCTAATTTTCTGTGCTTTCGGCACTCATCTATATAAATTCCTTTTTGATACTCGCGATCAATCTTAATCACAACAGGCTCTAGTATAGAAATCGAAGCGGTTTAACAATGGCACGCGATCCTCGATATGATATTCTGTTTGAACCGGTTCAGATCGGACCGGTAGTCGCTCGCAATCGCTTCTATCAGGTTCCGCATTGCTGCGGAATGGGCCATGGTCATCCCCATACAGCTGCAGGTATGAGAGGTATGAAAGCGGAGGGAGGATGGGCTGTTGTGTCTACGGAGGAATGCGACATCCATCATTCTTCAGATGTCTCACCGTACATGGAGCAGCGGTTGTGGGATGACGAAGATATTCCCCAACATCAGCTGATGATAGATGCAGTTCACGCGCAGGGTTCGCTTGCGGCTGTTGAGTTGGCACACAATGGTGGTGAAGCACCTAATCTGTTTTCTAGAACAGTACCAATAGCACCGTCCGCAATTCCTGTTTCGAGTTACGACCCGGTTCAGGCGCGCGCAATGACCAAGCGCGATATTCGTGACTTACGCGATATCTACCGCAAGGCGGCAGAGCGAGCGCAAAGAGCAGGGTTTGACATCATTTATGTCTATGCTGCACACATGCTTACACTGCCGTGTCAGTTTCTGTCCAAGAGATTCAATCATCGCAACGACGAGTATGGTGGCTCACTCGAAAATCGGGTTCGTTTGCTCAAGGAAATTATCATGGACACCAAAGAGGCGGTCGGCGACACCTGTGGGATTGCAGTCCGTCTTATGTTGGACGAGCTGAGGGGATCTGATGGGATCGAATGCGAGGAGGAAGGCATTGAGATTGTCAGCATGCTTGCGGAACTCCCTGATATCTGGGATGTCAATATCAGCGACTGGGACAACGATTCCGCAACTTCAAGGTTCAAACCGGAAGGGCATCAGGAGCAGTTCATAAAGGCGGTCAAGAGTGTTACATCGAAACCAGTGGTTGGCGTGGGACGCTTTACCTCGCCGGACACCATGGTGTCGCAGATCCGCAGAGGCATCCTCGATATGATTGGTGCGGCGCGTCCGTCGATTGCAGATCCATTTTTACCGAAAAAGATCGAGGAAGGCCGACTTGAGGATATTCGGGAGTGTATCGGCTGTAACATCTGCGTTTCTGGAGACTTCACCATCACACCGATTCGTTGCACCCAGAATCCCACTATGGGGGAGGAGTGGCGGCGAGGCTGGCATCCGGAAATCATTCCACCGGCATCGGATAAGGGACCAGTACTGATTGTTGGCGGTGGTCCAGCGGGATTGGAGTGCGCAGTCAGCCTGGGTAAGCGAGATTGTCAGGTAACACTTGCAGAATCAAATGAAGAATTCGGTGGACGCGTCAATCTTGAAAGCGCACTTCCAGGTCTCACACAATGGGGACGCGTACGTGATTACCGTATGCAGCAATTGCATAAACTGGCCAATGTCGAACTTTTCCCGGCGAGCGCAATGACGGTATCGGATATCGCTGAATTCGGTGCTGAACATATTGTGTTTGCAACGGGTGCGACGTGGCGAAAGGATGGCATCGGTCGCCAGCATGCATTTGTGCTACCAGGTACCGAACAGTCTCATGTCTATACACCCGATGACATCATGCTGGGTACAAAGCTCAATGGTGATGTGATAGTCTACGATGATGACCATTATTACATCGGCGGTCTTATCGCGGAGCTGGTGAGCTCGCAAGGTGCGAATGTGACGCTTGTCACTCCGTCTACCGACGTTTCCAGTTTTACACACAAAACCTTGGAACAGGACGCAATACAGGGCAGATTGCTTGATCACGGGGTTACCATAGTGACGGCGAAAGCTTTGATATCCATTGGTCCGGACAGTGTCGAAGTGAAATGCATTTATTCTGAGAAGAAGTCCGAAATCGGATGTGACCATATCGTCATGGTTACCGCAAGAATCCCCGAAGATCAGCTGTATCAAGAATTCACATCCAAATTGGAAGGGTTTGAAGACACCAATGTACCGAAAGTGCGTTGTATCGGAGATTGTTATGCTCCTGGAACGATCGCGGCCGCGGTCTATTCGGGCCATCAGTATGCCAGGAATTTTGGTGAACCCGCAGATGACCGCGAAGTTCCGTTCTTACGGGAACTGATCAAAGTTTAGATGAATCGTCCGGGTAGATGGCAGGCAGTTCAAGGCTTACTGCAATTCAATACGGTGGGCTTTCACCATGTCAGCGAGCGACACGAATCGCATATCAGGCGTTGGTGGATTTTCGACGACAGGTGTTGCACCACTACCAGGCTGATCAGCTCTACGATCAATCCAGCAAGTCGCCAGTCCCATTCTTGTCGCTGGTACGATATCGTGGAAAAGGCTCTGCGCAGTGTGCAGGATGTTTGATTTCGAGATTCCAAGATCTTGTAACTTGTCAAGCATATAGTCGAAATTCCGTGATGATGGTTTATAGGAACCGATATCTTCTGCGGTGTAGATCGCATCGAATTCCACTTTGAGATGTAAATTGCTTTGAGCAAAGCCGACATTGTTGACGTTCGAGAGAATCACCAATTTGAAATGTTCTTTGAGATATCGCAGGGATTGCACAGAGTCCGGAAATGCGGGCCAGTGTTCAATTGAACTGGCAAATGTCATATGATCGCCGGCATTCATCCGTACTCCCAGATTCTTCGCCATCGCCTCGTGTGTCCTAGCCAACAGTTCGGTGTATGAAAGATCTGGATTCAAATCTTGAATTACCGATTCGGTGCGGGAAAATTCAAGCAAGCAGGCGACTTTGTCGATTGAATTGCCGGATCGTCCGATCAATGGCGCAAGTGCGTTATGTATACCGGTTTCCCAGTCAATGAGCGTACCATAGCAATCAAAAGTCAGTGTGGAATAGTCGGAAATTTTCATGGAGAACCGTTTATGTAGCAGAAGTTACATGATGTGTATAATTTTAGTTCCTGCGAATTTTTACAACCACACATTTTTACGATTGTTTATGTCCTTGTTGATGAGGTACGCCGATGCGAAAGTGGCGGAATCGGTAGACGCGCTGGTTTTAGGTGCCAGTGGGGCAACCCGTGGGAGTTCGAGTCTCCCCTTTCGCACCAATGTCGGATAGGTAAATATGGCATTCAATATTGAAGAAATTGATTCCTGCACGCGTCGGATGACGTTTGCTCTAGAGAGCGACAAAGTTGACGCCGAAGTGAGGACGCGAATTCAGAAAATCACAAGGGAAGCGTCAATTCCTGGATTTCGAAAAGGCAAGGTGCCGTTTGGTATGATCCAGAAACGCTTCGGGGATGATGTCCTTCGGGAGGTTATTGCTGATCTATCCACCCAATGGATGGAATCGCAAATGCAGGAGCACGAAAACAGTCGTGTAGGTCCTCCGATGCTTGATGGATTCGAACGAAATGAACAAACCCGCGACTACGATATTCGCATACTGTATGAGGTACTTCCCGACGTGGTGGAATTTGACATTGAGGGATGTACAGTCGTTCGCCCAGTTATAGATGTCAGCGATGAAGATGTCGACAACAGGATAGAGAAATGGCTGAAAGAGGGGCCGCAGTTGGAGCGCGTAGACAGGCCTGCGGCTGTTGGAGACAGAATATTGGCACAGATAGAGGAAACTGTCCATATGGACGGAGCGAAACGATCCAGCGATTTCCGCCGGATTTGGTTGGAGCCCGATCAGTGTGACAAATCTGTGTTGGACGCTTGCCTCGGAAAAAGTGCGGGCGAACGGGCAACTGCGGTTATATTCGATGATTCCGATGGTACGGAAGGTGGGGATTCGGTCAAGGTCGCCACGGTCAATATTCAGATATTCGCTGTCGAGGAGCCAGTCCCTGACAGTTTGAATGCAGAAATACTGAATCAGCTTAAGGTCGATAGCCCGCAGGATGAAAATTTTCGCGAAGCTGCAAAAGAGGCTTTGATTACATCCTATTCCGAAAGTATTGATAGCGACGTGCAATTGCAAGTTTTCTCATCGCTATTTGACCGCAATCCGTTCAGTATGCCGAAATATTCAGTCAGATATGTCATGCTGAATCAGCTGGTAGAAAGAGGTATGAAGGTTGAGGACGCGAGTGAATTTGTTGACCAGAAAAGTAATTCCAGAGAATGGTTAATGGCGTTTTTGGATTCGGCGATTAAACTCAAGCGAAGTTTCTTGCTGGACAAATTAAGAGAACACTATGAAATGCCGATCGATGACGAAAGGATTTTGGAAGCGGTAGAGGAAGACCTAAGGGAAGCCGAAGGAACTCCCGAGCAGTCTGATACCGGAGAATCTTCGGATATGCAGAAATACCGGGATATCGTCTATCAGAGAAACAGGTGGATAGCCGAGCAGGAAAACGTCAAGAATCTGGTTGACAAGTTGCTGGAAAATGCTGATTACGAAGAAGTCGAAATGACGCTCGCTGAATACGAGGAGTGGAAAGAAGCTCTTCATTCCAGAGAACAGACGTCTGAAGATGCAATCAGTGAAGACATAGATGAACCAGAAAAAGTCGAGGAAAGTTCGGACACCAGTGTTATTGTTGACGCCCTCGGCAATCCAATCGAAAAACAGTCAGCCTGAGTACAGGCAGGGAGACTTTGACAAATGACTAGCAGTCACGAATCCTCTCAATTCGCTGAAAGCGCGCAGTTGATTCCCATGGTGGTCGAAACCACCGGGCGAGGTGAGCGTGCGTACGACATCTACTCGCGAATGCTCAAAGAAAGGGTGATCTTTCTGGTCGGTCCGATCGAAGATCATATGGCGAATCTGGTTGTTGCACAGTTGCTCTATCTGGAATCGGAAAGTGCCGAAAAGGATATACATCTTTATATCAATAGTCCCGGTGGTACCGTCAATTCAGGGCTTGCAATCTACGATACAATGCAGTTTGTCAAGCCTGATGTGAGTACGGTGTGTGTCGGACAGGCTGCCAGTATGGGAGCATTGGTGCTGGCCGGCGGTGCGAAAGGCAAGCGTCACGCACTTCCGCACTCCAGAATCATGATCCATCAGCCGATGGGCGGTTTTCAGGGACAGGCGACCGATATAGATATTCACGCCAAGGAGATTCTCAGAATTCGGGAGCGATTGAACAAGATCATGGTCAAGCACACAGGCAAGGCTATGAAAACCGTCAATCGGGATACTGAACGCGATTATTTCATGGAAAGCCAAGAAGCTTTAAAATATGGAATTATTGATTCTGTAATTGAAAATCGTAAGTGAATCATCGACAATTAGCAGTGATTGACCCAACGACGATTCGGAGGACAATGTTACATGGCTAGCAGAAGAGGGAAGAAGGACGGCGGTTTGCACTGCTCTTTTTGTGGAAAGAGTCAGCATGAAGTCAGGAAACTGATAGCCGGACCTTCAGTTTTTGTCTGTGACGAATGTGTCGAATTATGTAACGATATCATTCGCAGTGAGACAGTAAGTGACGAGGTCGAAAAAGAGAGCGCCAAGTCCAAATTTCCCACACCAAGTGAGATCTGTGGCATTCTCGATGAATACGTAATCGGGCAGACAGCAGCCAAGAAAGTGCTTTCGGTTGCCGTCTATAACCATTACAAGCGCATCGAGAACGATGACATGGTCAATGATGTGGATATTGCCAAAAGCAATATACTTCTGATTGGTCCAACCGGTTCAGGCAAGACGCTGTTGGCAGAAACACTTGCCCGCGAACTGAACGTGCCGTTTACCATGGCTGATGCCACAACGCTGACGGAAGCCGGTTACGTTGGTGAAGATGTTGAAAATATCATCCAGAAACTGTTGCAAAAATGCGATTACGATATTGATCGGGCGCAGGTAGGCATTGTCTATATCGACGAAATCGATAAGATTTCGCGCAAATCCGACAATCCGTCGATCACTCGGGACGTATCTGGAGAAGGAGTGCAACAGGCCCTTCTCAAGTTGATCGAGGGTACGATTGCTTCAGTGCCGCCCCAAGGAGGTCGCAAACACCCACAGCAGGAATTTCTGCAGGTCGATACCCGTAATGTACTGTTCATTTGTGGAGGTGCTTTTTCCGGACTGGAGAAAGTAATCAGAAATCGTACGGACAAAAGCGGTATCGGGTTCGGTGCCGATATCTTGCCGGGATCTGAACAGAATCTGGCGGAAACGTTGGAGCAGATTGAACCCGAAGATCTGATCAAGTTCGGATTGATTCCGGAGTTCGTTGGACGACTTCCAGTTGTTGCCACGCTTGAGGAACTGGATGAGGAAGCTCTAGTCAAGATACTCATTGAGCCTCGCAACTCATTGCTTAAGCAGTATCAGAAACTGTTCTCATTGGAAGGTACCGAACTTGAGATTCGCATGGACGCACTCAAGGCGGTTGCCCGTAAGGCGATGGATCGAAAGACAGGCGCACGCGGACTACGGTCGATTCTGGAAAATGCTCTGTTGGAGACAATGTATGAGCTGCCATCGACAGCAGGAGTAAAGAAAGTGGTTGTTGATGCAGATGTAATCAACAACGCGAAACTTCCCTACTACATCTACGAGGACGAAACCCGCCAAGTTTCCTGACAACGCAGTCACAGACAGTTGCAGTGTCTTGATTAGTTGGGAAATGGCCGGATATATGAGAACACGACAAATCAAATTCTTCAGGATGAACGTTGCATGACTCAAGATCATAATAGTATCACCCCGGAACCATTGACGCTTCCACTCCTTCCATTGCGGGATGTGGTGGTTTTTCCACATTTCGTTGTTCCGTTGTTCGTTGGACGCGATCATTCGAAAACAGCTTTGGATCGAATTGATAAGCAGCGACCGCTGGTGATGCTGGTTGCCCAGAAAGATCCCGCTACAGACGAACCGACGGACGAGGACTTGTATGACATCGGTGTCGTTGCGACCGTCAAGCAGGTAGTCGTTATGCCGGACACCTCCAAGAAAGTCGTGGTTGAGGGTTTGTGGCGAGCGCGAATTGAGGCGATGAGACCGGTGGATGGCTATTTTGAGGTGCAGACCAATCCACTGGAAAGCATACCAATTCGAGCAATGCTTATTGATTCTTTGACGGAATCTTTGATTGATCTATTTGAACAGTACATCAAGACAAGTCAAAAAATTCCTGCCGAAGTTTTCGCTAAAGTCAGAAAGTTTGAGTCCCCGAGTCAGATCATTGACGTCGTTGCCGCACATCTGATCAGTCAGAGTGTCGCTGAAAAGCAGGAGATTCTTGAACTGATCGATGAGCAGGAGCGCTTGGAGCAGGTGATTGCGGTTATGTCTTCGGATGTTGAACTGTTTCAGGTCGAACGAAAGATTCGCGGTCGAATCAAGAAGCAAATGGAGAAAAGTCAGCGCGAGTACTATCTGAATGAACAGCTTAAGGCAATTCATAAGGAACTTGGCAACGGTGACGAGGCCAAGAGCGAAGTCGACGAGTTGAGCGAGAAAATTGCTGAAGCAGGCATGACAAAGGAAGCAAGGGACAAGGCTGTTTCCGAGTTAAAGAAACTCAACATGATGTCTCCGATGTCAGCTGAAGCAACAGTTGTTCGCAATTTTATTGACTGGCTAATCGCGGTACCCTGGCGAAAACGAAGTCGAATCCACAAAGACTTGAATGCTGCTCACAGAGTGCTGGATGAGGATCACTATGGTCTTGAAAAAGTCAAGGAACGGATTCTCGAATATCTTGCGGTGCAGCAACGCGTCCGTAAGAACAAGGCACCGATCCTGTGTCTGGTGGGACCGCCGGGTGTTGGTAAAACATCTCTGGGCAAGTCTGTCGCACGCGCCACGAATCGGAAGTTTCTGAGAATGTCACTTGGCGGTGTTCGCGACGAAGCGGAAATTCGCGGGCATCGCAGAACCTATATCGGATCGTTGCCCGGGAAGATTATCCAAAGTATCGCAAAGGTTAAGACCAGAAATCCACTGTTCATGTTGGACGAAGTTGACAAGATGTCGATGGATTTCAGAGGAGACCCTTCGTCAGCTCTTCTGGAGGTGTTGGATCCGGAGCAGAATCACACGTTTGCCGATCATTATCTGGAAGTTGAGTACGATCTTTCCGAAGTCATGTTTATTGCGACTGCAAACACATTGAATATTCCGCCACCATTGCTGGATCGGATGGAGGTGATACGAATATCCGGCTACACCGAGGATGAGAAAGTTCGGATCGCAACTCAGTACCTTATCCCAAAGCAGTTGAAGAGTAACGGACTTAAACCAGAAGACATATCGATTTCCGAAAAAGTCCTGTTGGATATCATCCGATACTATACGCGCGAGGCTGGTGTTCGAGGTCTTGAACGAGAGTTATCGAAAATCTGCCGTAAAGTAACCAGAAAGCTGGTTCAAAATGGCAGTAAATCCAATACCACTCGTATCACACCGCGAAATCTTCACAAATATTGTGGCGTTCGTCAATATCGTTTTGGAATGGCGGACAAAGTCAATCAGATCGGGCAGGTGACAGGGCTAGCGTGGACACAGACTGGTGGAGATCTGCTCAGTATTGAAGCTGTAGTGGTTCCTGGAAAGGGTAAACATATTTACACCGGAAAACTTGGCGATGTGATGCAGGAATCGATCCAGGCCGCGGTAAGTGTCGTTCGCGCCCGATCCATTCACTACGGCATAAAACCAAGTTTCTATCAACGTAAGGACATACACGTCCATGTACCTGAAGGCGCTACTCCAAAAGACGGTCCGAGTGCAGGTGTCGCAATGTCCGTGGCGATAATTTCGGCGTTGACGCAAATACCGATTCGCGCAGATGTTGCGATGACCGGTGAAATCACTTTACGTGGAGAAGTTTTGCCGATAGGCGGGCTGAAAGAGAAATTACTTGCGGCTCATCGAGGAGGTATTTCGACGGTTCTGATCCCCGAACAGAATGAGAAGGATCTCGCAGAAATTTCTACCAAGATCAAGGATGAACTTGATATAGTATGTGTTCGCTGGATTGAAGATGTTGTAAGTCATTCTTTGGAATACTTGCCTGAAGTGACGATTGATTCATCAGATATGGATATCAGTCTTGAATCTGATCAACATTCGAGCGAAAGTGTCAGTGTAGTTAAGCACTAAATTGCGCCCACTACAGTCTTTTCAATTTGGGAATAATTTGGTTTCTGAGTGTTCTACGCGTTGACACGCATTCGGTCATGAAATATAAAATCGCGATCTTGCATTCATCAGGTCACGACTGAGGATTCAGTTTGTGGCCAAGTTTATCATGTCAAAAATTTATAGAGAGTTTTGGAGGGTACAATGAACAAAACTGAAATGGTCAACAATGTTGCAGATAGTACAGGACTAACTAAAGCTGATGCCGGACGAGCTGTCGAAGCAGTGTTCGAGCAGATTAGAAGCAGTTTGAAAAATCACGATTCCGTAGCAATTGTTGGTTTTGGTACGTTTTCAACAGGACATCGTGCTGCGAGAACAGGTAGAAACCCCAGAGATGGTTCGGAAGTTTCAATTCCGGCAAGCACGGTTGTGAAGTTCAAAGCTGGTAAAGCGCTCAAGGATGCAGTCAACTAGTCGAATCATGGGTGCTTAGCTCAGTTGGTAGAGCGCCGCCCTTACAAGGCGGAGGTGGTAGGTTCAATTCCTACAGCGCCCACCAAAGAATTGGAGCGGTAGTTCAGTTGGTCAAGAATTCCGGCCTGTCAAGCCGGGGGTCGCGGGTTCAAGTCCCGTCCGCTCCGCCAAGTTCCATCTGCAGTTCACATAATAGACCTGACGGTCGTTGTGTAAACTGCAGATATTTATTTTGTACGATATTGATTTCCTAGATTTGTCTAATGCTGACTGCGATTAAAGAACGGGCGACAGGATGGATTGCGTGGGCAATCGTCATTCTGATCACGATTCCATTTGCACTATGGGGCATCAACACCTACTTTGAAGGTGCTGAAGACGTAACCGTCGCGGATTTTGATGGGGAGGAAATCGACTATCTTACCTATCAACGAGCTCTTTATAACGAGCGGGAACGCTTGCGCGGCGTTTACAATCAGGATCCTGAAATGTTGTCTGGGGGTGTTCTGGGGAGACTTGTGATTGATGCGATAGTCGATGAGGTATTGCTGGTTCGGGACGCGCAAAAGCACGGTTACCGGGTTAGCGACCAACAACTGGTCGACACCATTCAGAATCATCCAGCGTTTCAAACTGATAACCGTTTCGATCGCGAGCAATATGAGCGAGTATTACGTGTCAGCGGATTATCTGTCACGGAATTCGAGGAACTACAGCGACAGGATGCAGTAATGCAGCAGATCCGGACGGGTTTCCGAGAATCTGCCTTTGCCGTTGACTCGGATGTTGATGCGATATTGCGCATATTGCTTCAAGACAGGTTTGGGGAATTTGCTCTGATCGACCCTGCCACATTTGTTACAGGTGTTGAAGTGACTGATTCCGAAATCCAGGATGAATACGAGGCGAACAAGTCGCGATACGTGGAACACGAAACGGTCAAAGTCGAGTATATACGGCTTTCGCTGGATGATTTTGCGATAAATTTCTCACCTTCGGAAGAGACACTGCTGACGTTGTATGATGCAGAGATTGCACGGTATGCAGTGGCGGAACAGAGAAGCATCAGCCATATACTCCTAGAAAGTCAAGGCGGTGAAAGCTCTGCTGATTCGGCACTGGCGATCGAGTTGACCGGTCGACTCAGGTCCGGTGAAGATTTTGCTACATTGGCCATGCAGTATTCAACTGATGTAGGATCCGCCGAGAATGGCGGCGAGTTGGGCTGGTTCAGTCCGGGGGAGTTGCCGTTCCCTGAGTTTGAATCTGTTGCGTTCAATCTTGAAGAAGGAGAAATCAGCGATCCGGTTGAAACTGAGTTCGGCATACATATCGTCCGAGTAAACGAAATCCAGGGACAGACGGTCAAGTCATTTGATGAAGTGCGACCTGAGTTGGTTGAGCAGGCGTCAAGAGCCCAGGCGGAAGCCGAAATGTTTGAAGTTTCTGAGCAGTTGCGAAATCTTGCCTACGAGGAGCCGGAAAATCTCAAATATGCTGCAGACGCGTTGAATCTCGATATTCGGTTTTCTGAATGGTTTTCGAGGGGGTTCGGGACCGGGATAGCAGATAATGAGCAGGTTCGCGCTGCCGCGTTCAGTGACGAGGTTCTAGGGCAAGGCTTCAATAGCGATTTGATAGAAATCAATAAGGATTTACAGGTAGTACTGCGAATTTATGGTCACGAGGAAACTCGGCAACTGAGCGTTGTTGATGTCCGGAATGAAATCAGCGAAGAGTTGTTGCGGTCGAAAAGCCGGGTACTCGCCAAAGAATTGTCTGAAAGCTTGGTAAAAGAACTGAAGCTGGGCGCGGATTGGAATTCGATTCTGACGGCCAACGGGCTTGAAGCGTCTGAGTTGCCAACACGGATTCGCGAGGCAACAGATCCTGCTACAATCGGTGTCGCGTTACACGCATTCTCCGCGAAGAAACCGGAAGCAGGGAACCAAACATTTGGTAGCGGTCCTATGGCCGATGGGTCTTATGTGATTTTTCGGATATCCGAAGTCCAAAACGGGGATGCGGCATCAGCTTCGGAAGAACAACGCCAGAATGTAGTTGCTGCGCTAAGGGACAGATTCGGTAATAGTATGTTTGACAGTTATATAGTCCTGCTGCGCGACGGAATTGATATCAACGTTAACCAAGAGTTGCTCTGATTCAGTTTTGTATCAGCCTTGCTGGATTAAAGCATGGCCTGACTGAATCCGACAGAGTTGAATCCTCCATCGACATAAAGAATTTCGCCGGTTATTCCTGAAGCGAGGTCTGAGCAAAGAAATGCCGCCGCGTTTCCAACTTCTTCAATTGTGACGCCGCGACCCAGAGGGCTCATCTTCTCATAGTAGTCCATCATGGATTTCATACCACGAATGCCCGAAGCCGCGAGTGTTCGGATCGGGCCCGCAGAAACGGCATTGACTCGAATACCTTGATTTCCGAGGGATTGCGCACAATATCGAACATTGGCCTCCAAGCTGGCCTTGGCAAGACCCATGACGTTATAACCAGGCATAGAGCGCATGGACCCCAAATATGTCAGAGTGAGAAAAGCTCCTTTTCCATCCTGCATCATCGGTGCAAAACTTCGTGCCAACGCGGAAAAGCTGTATGAACTGATGTCGTGCGCTTGGCTGAACCCTTCCCGACTTACTGCGTCCAGATACATCCCTTCGAGTTGTTCACGCGGGGCAAATGCAATTGAATGAACAACAATATCCAAATTCGACCATTGATTTTGAACTGATTCCTGCAACGTTTCAATTTGGGAGTCCGTTGTAACATCGCACGGTGCTACGAATTCCGCATTGATTTCCTGCGCAAATTTTTCAACACGCGACCGCAGTTTTTCATTCTGGTAAGTCAATGCCAGTTTGGCACCTTGAACTGACATCGCCTGGGCAATTCCCCACGCAATGGACCGATTGCTTGCTATACCTGTGATCAGTGCGCGTTTATCTGTTAGAAATCCCATAAAAATAAGCCTTAAAATTAAGTGAGACGGCAAAGCGTCATTCGAACTCAAATGATCTACCGATTGAATAATTTGCTTCCTAAACGATATTGTATGATTGATATTGCAGTGGGTGCTTGACGTAACATACCAACCTGGTGAATGTTACACCAGCGAGTGCAAATCGTGCAATATCGATAGCTGGAAGTTTTCCGCTTTGAACAGCAGGTACAGAAGTGTAGAAAGGGAAATGTCAGCAACCGATTGTGCAAAAGCATACGTTCGCTTTTCTCTAGAAGACGACGAGCGCTGTCATCAGATTTCAGAAATTTACGGATTGCCCCTCTCATACCAAATTGACAAACGTGAATTCGATTACGTTTTGGCGATTGAAAGGAAAGTTCTCAAATTACGCGACCAGAGGAACCGAAAATATCGTCCAATCAGTATGTCAATCGATCGTCTTACCCGTGTCTCACGAAAGTGTCTTTTTGGACGAGCTATTGGTAATAAAGTAACAACTATCCTCGACGGTACAGCGGGGCTAGGGTCAGATACGTTGTTACTTGCGAGAATGGGGTATCAGGTGACAGCCATGGAAAGATTACCGGTATTTGCTGCATTGATCTCTGATGGAGTCGAGCGCATCAATGCGGCGGGCACTAGTTTGTCGATCGAATGCTACTTCGCCGACACGCGATCCGTTTCTAAATATTTCGACGAAAGGTTTGATGTGGTGTATCTTGACCCAATGTTTCCGGAAGGTCGCAAGTCTTCGGTAAAAGTTGCACGCCCACTGACAGTTTTGCGAGAATTCTGTAAAGATGATGATTCTGACACTGAGGAACTGGTTGCGACCGCATTCAGATGGGCGAGGAAAAGAGTCGTTGTCAAACGCCCGAATTTCGCCGAACCTCTCATACCTGAACGGTTATCGATGAGTATGCGCGGTAATCTGGTTCGCTACGACATCTATCTAACCTACCGAAGCTGAAGCAGTGTCTCTGGAAATTCCGGGGAACATGCACCGTGAATTTCCAGTTCTAACGTCAAGGTTCTGCGACTACTTGGAATGAGGATTCAAACGCCTACTGAACCATCATTTGTGTAAGTTTCTCACGCCGTGCGATCAATTCGGCAAGTTCTTTCTGGCACGAAGCGAGTCGTGTGCGCTCTTTGTCAACAATTTCAGTGGGTGCCTTGGTAAGAAACTGTTCATTTTCCAGTTTGGAATTTGAACGCTGAATTTGTATTGTCTGGGTACTGATTTCCTTTTCCAACCGTTTTATCTGCTCAATAAAATCTGTGATCTCCTGAATCGGAACAATGATTCGGAATTCATTTATCAATGCTGAAATTGCTTTTGACATGTTCATTGATTCAATTTCTGAATCACTCAATCTTTCCAGTGACTTCAGTCTTGAAAGTTCCACAATACAAGAAAAATTTTTCTGAAGGTATTCCAGGTCCTTAGGATTGTTGGTGTGAAAATGCGCTACTATCCTTTCTCCGGGATTTATGTTCATGTCGCCGCGAATATTACGGATATTGGAAACAACTGTTTTCATCCAATCCATTTCTTCGGATGCTTTGTCTTCTATCCATTGACTCATATCACTGGAGAATTCCTGAAACATGATAGATTGATCTTCGTTTTCAGTCCGGATCTTTCGCCAAATCTCTTCTGTGATGTAAGGCATGAGAGGGTGCAAAAGGCGGACTGTAGCGTCCAACACCATCAGCAGAGTCTTTCGCAGCGATGTTTTGCTTTGCTCATCGATCGAATCATCCCGTAGCATGATTTTGGCGATTTCGATGAACCAGGCACAAAATTCATCCCAGATGAATTCATACAGTTGCTTGGAAGCTATATCAAATCGGTAGATTGCGAATGATTGTTCAATGGTCACCGTAGTTTCATGAAGTTTACAGACAATCCATTTTTCAGCGGTGGTCATCGGCTGGAATTCGTTGATGGTGTAGGGTTTGACGCCTTCACAGTTCATTAGGACGAAGCGTGCTGCGTTCCACAATTTATTACAGAAGTTTCGATACCCTTCGATCCGATTTAGATCGAACCGTATATCCCGCCCTTGGGTTGCCAGACGCGCGAACGTAAACCTTAGCGCATCAGTTCCGAACGCGGGTATGCCTTCTGGATATTGCTTTCGCGTTGCTTCTTCAATTTTCGGTACCAGATCCGGTTGCATGAGCCCCGTTGTTCGTTTGGCGACAAGACTCTCCAAATCAATGCCATCGATCAAGTCAAGCGGGTCGAGAATATTTCCCTTTGATTTCGACATTTTCTGCCCTTCTGCATCTCGCACCAGCCCATGTATATAGACTTCATGAAAAGGGATATCATTGGCAAACTTCAAGCCGAACATTATCATCCTGGCAACCCAGAAGAAGATGATGTCGAATCCGGTAACGAGTACGTTAGTCGGATAGAAGAATTCAAGTTCCTCCGTTAATTTCGGCCATCCAAGTGTTGAGAACGGCCACAGTGCGGACGAAAACCATGTATCCAGTACATCTTGATCCTGTCGCAGGTCGATATCGACGTTTCCGTGAATCGCCTTGGCTTTTTCCTTTGCTGCTCTCTCACTTCGAGCAACAAAAACATTGCCATATTCATCGTACCATGCCGGAACGCGATGCCCCCACCAGATCTGTCTGGAGATACACCAGTCCTCAATATTCTCCATCCAATCGAAATATGTCCGTTCCCAGTTCTTCGGTACAAATTTGATTGTTCCGTTCCTGACTGCGTCGATCGCTGGCTCAGCAAGCGGTTTTACCTTGACAAACCATTGATCAGTCAGGAAAGGCTCAATGATTTGATTGGTACGGTCGCCTCTCGGAACCTTGTATTTGTGTTTTTCAACCTTTTCTATCAGATCCAGCTGGGTCAGATCTTCAAGAACTTTTTTTCTTGCCTGAGTGCGGTTCAGACCATGGTAGGGCGTTCCAGCAAGATCAATATCGGCTTCAGGTGTCATGACGTTGATCACTTCGAGATTGTTGCGTTCGCCGACAGCAAAATCATTGAAATCGTGAGCTGGAGTGATCTTTACGCAGCCAGTTCCAAATTCCGGATCGACGTAGTGATCTGTGATGATGGGAATTTGTCTGTCGGTGAGGGGCAGGGTAACCGTCTTGCCGACCAAATGAGTGTAACGCTCATCATCCGGATGCACCGCTACCGCGGTATCGCCAAGCATGGTTTCCGGGCGGGTGGTTGCGATAACTACATGTTCGGAACTGTTTGAAATCGGATATCTGAAATGCCATAGAAATCCTTCTTCCTCTTCAGATATCACTTCAAGATCTGATATTGCGGTCTTGAGCACAGGATCCCAGTTGACCAATCTCTTCCCCTTATAAATCAGACCCTCTTCGTATAGTGATACAAAGACTTCGCGAACCGCTGCGGACAGGTCCTCATCCATTGTGAATCGTTCCCGCGACCAGTCCAACGACGCTCCGAGTCTTTTCAGTTGATTTTTTATGGTGCCGCCCGAATTAGCCTTCCACTCCCAAACCTTGTCAATGAACTTGTCTCGTCCTAGTTCGGTTCGAGATTTACCTTCAGCCAGAAGCAGACGTTCTACAACCATCTGGGTTGCAATTCCAGCGTGATCAGACCCAGCCTGCCATAGGGATTTTCGCCCTTTCATGCGATGAAACCGGGTCAGTGCATCCATCAGGGTGTTCTGGAACGCATGGCCCATATGCAGGCTGCCTGTCACATTGGGTGGCGGTAT
Source organism: Arenicellales bacterium (assembly GCA_963666625.1). Classification (GTDB taxonomy): domain Bacteria; phylum Pseudomonadota; class Gammaproteobacteria; order Arenicellales; family JAJDZL01; genus JAJDZL01. The sequence continues at coordinate 97,784 of OY762925.1, read as the reverse complement.
CATAATGCAGTACGACTCTCCATCTCCGCTAGGAGAGAAACTGTCAGATTCCTCCCACCGACGGTAAACTTCTTTTTCCAGAGCATGCGGGTCGTAAACGCTGGCCAGATTGGATTTGCTGTTCATTCGGCTACAGAACTGATATGTGAGCTAGTGATTCCGTCTATCGGATTTGAGTCTGGGACAGTTACAGATAATGCTTGGTCGGTTCAGTTCCGAAAAGAGCGGTATAACGACCGATCTTTGTCTCTGCCACCGCGACATCCTCGTCGGTTGAATCCACTGGTTCGATGACTCTCTGAAACTGCTTTGCGTATTCGGTAACGTCCTGAAGCAATGAAATCAGCACATCATTGAATTGATCGGATGGTTGAGTATGTCCGATCACAACCGGATATCTTTCAAGATCAATCTCATTGGTTTGATCGTAAATTATATGTGGAACAAAACTATTGGGAGCGAATGTCCAAAGCAGATCGTCCAGCACCGTACACATCTCGGCACTGTTGGCATTGAGGTAGACCTTGTGACCTCGGTTGAACGCTGTATTTGCCAGATTACATGTCAAACGCAGTTTTCCATCATGCCCAGACTGTTTGAGATAGTAGAAAACAACCGCAGTTGACATTTAAATTTGCTCAGTCAGATGATCAGCAGTGATCGAGCGCAAATTGTACGAACAGGCTGACCGGTCTTCCCGTTGCGCCTTTGGCTTTACCTGTATTCCATGCGGTTCCCGCGATATCCAGATGTGCCCATTTCATATCTTCGGTAAACCTCGCGAGGAAGCATGCTGCAGTGACAGCTCCAGCGTCTCGGCCACCAATATTGGCTACGTCCGCAAAATTTGAATCCAACTGAGATTGATAGTCGTCCCAAATTGGCATCGGCCAGACTCGGTCCTCGCTGGTATTTCCAGCAGAGACCAGTGCGTCGGTCAGTTCGGAATCGGCGCAAAATAACCCGCTGGGATGTTTGCCGAGTGCTACCACGCAGGCGCCGGTGAGAGTTGCCGCGTCAACGACAACAGCGGGATCAAATCGTCTGACATAGGTCAACGCATCGCAGAGTATCAACCGACCTTCCGCGTCGGTGTTTAGAATTTCGATGGTAATGCCGGACATACTCTTCACTATGTCGCCGGGCTTGTTGGCGGCACCGTCCGGAAGATTCTCACTGCTCGCGACGACACCGATCACATTGATGGGAAGTTTCAGCTGCGAGATGGACATCATTGCGCCGATCACTCCGGCACCGCCGCACATGTCGAATTTCATCTCATCCATGGCTCCCGCGGGTTTGATTGAAATGCCGCCGGCATCAAATGTAAGTCCCTTGCCGACAAAGATAATAGGACGGTCCGCTTTGTCGCCGCCTTGATATTTCATGATGATCAGCTTGGCGGGCTCACGGCTACCGCGGGATACCGAAAGCAGGGACCCCATACCGAGCTCTTCCATTTGTTCCTCATCGAGAATCTCCACGTCGATGTTGCCACCATTACCGATTTCCTTTGCCTTGTCAGCGAGATAGCTCGGTGTACATATATTTCCGGGTAGATTTCCCAAGTCTTTCGCCAGACTGACACCCTCACTGATTGCCTTACCGATTCGAACACCCTGACGAATTTGCGCGAGGCCGCTTGAATCCTCAATAGCGATCTGGACTCGCCAGGTTTTCGGGCGTTTTTTTGGTTTTTTCTTCAGCTGATCGAATCTGTAAAGCCGTTGGCTGTTTGTTTCAACGACGCGCCTCGCCATCCACGAAATATCGCGATCCTGAAGATGCATGTCACTGATAAAAAGGGTGACACTGTCTGCAGTCAGGCCCGTCAGCAAGGTCGCTACACCACTGATTGCCAGATTGAATTGCTTGGTTGAGAACTTTTCCCGCGGTCCGAGTCGAACGATGATGATTCGTTTCGATTTGATTCCTTGGACCAACGGAATCAATGCGCAACTTCCGGGTTTATCGGCAAGATCACCGTTTTTGATCAAAGCCGAGATTGCACCGTTGGTTTTATCATTCAATTGTTGGGCTGAGGTAGTAAAATCCTTGTTATCGTATATTCCGACAACCAGGTAACCGGAAGCGCATTCGGTAGCCTTAACGGATTTCGAAGTGAATTTCACGGACATTGATCTCCTCCGAGTTTGAAATCGGTGATCGCGGAAGCGTCATGCCATTGATCGGCATGTTTTCGTTGTCCAATTTTATCAGAACAGTATGGATTGTTTCGTCGTTGAATCGACACTAAGCTGAAAAATATACTCCTGAGAGAACAAGATGATTGAAAGTTCATGAGGATCTTTCGTAAAAATTTATTTAATGAGACTTCGATCAACTACGGTGTAGTCCTATTCATGACAATCGGAATTTTTGCTGTCGTGAAATTTCTTGGGTTGCTGAAAAGGGCGGTGCAGGGCAGTCTTCCGATAGATGGACTAGGGCTGATTCTCACACTGAAGGTGGCAACATTTCTGGATGTCATTCTGACTCCGGCACTCTACATTTCGATTCTGCTTGTGATGATTCGATGGAATCGAGACAACGAAATCACTGCCTATGCTACCGGCGGTGTCGGCCCTATGGGATACTCCGCACCGGCGCTGATCGTAGCTGCTGTATCAACCATTTTTGTAGCGCTCTGTTCTTTTGTAATCGCACCTTCGGCCGAGATGGCTTATCAGCAAAAGGTTGCGAGTTACCGCCATAGTCTCAAGAGCATACCTTTTGAAGAAGGGCGATTTAGAGATTTTCGAGGTGGCCGGAGCGTCGTTTATTTCGGCGAAAAGAACGGTGACGAAACGACTGACGCTGATGCAAATCCGATACGACTTTTTTACGTTGTTTCCGATCCTCACAGCAAAGAAATCATTGTCGCACAGGATGGAAAATATATCCTCAGCCTGAATGACAGAATGGAAACACTGGATGTTGTTAACGGTCACCGATATCGCATTTCACAAACATTACGAAGTTATGAGTTGACCGAGTTCAGCTCTTTCACCGAATCCATGCCGATTCTGGATTATGAGCTCAGTACCGTAATAACGAAAGCAAAGCCGACACTGCAGTTGATCGGTTCGAATGAACCCGCGGACGTAGCGGAGCTGGAATGGCGAATATCCAAGGTTATCGTTATGCCGATGGTGGTGTTGTTGGCTTTCGCTTTTGGAAGCAGTAGGTTGACTTCGCGAATGGGTGCCAACCTCGTCGGTGCAGTGTTGGTGTATTTCGTCTATGGGAGTTTCGTCGGTTTCATTGTCGATATTGAACGTACGAAATACTTCGGCATCGATGTATTTTTGTGGCTGCCGCATCTGATCATAGCGTTGCTGATATTCTGGGTGGTACTGCGAGCCCACCAGAACCGCGGAATTATTCCCACCTAGCGCAGAACCTGAGATTATGAAAAAAATTTGGATCATTGATTTGTATTTCAGCCGAGAAATTACGACAAAATGCGTAATTACTGGGGTCTGGTTGCTGGCCATATATCTTTTCATCTCTCTGCTCGATCTTTTGGAAGATGTAAACGTCGAGGAAGATATCCGATTCGTGGGTGAGGTTTTACTGTTCTCGATACCTAGAATGCTGTATGAACTGGCACCCATGATTCTTCTGATCGGCACGATACTCGCGTTGGCGACGCTTTCACGCAGGTTGGAGTTGGTTGCGTTACAGGCAGGCGGTGTGTCGAAGTTCCGTATTACCGCTTCAGTGGTCGGTTATGCGATGCTTGTCGCTCTGATCATGTTTGTCTGGGGCGAATTTGTAGTGCCCAAGAGCGAGATCACACTGTACCTGAAGAAAGACAACCAAATCAGCCGACAGAATGCCGAAGCTCCGAAGCACGGGCTGTGGTACAGAGATGGCAATCAATTCATACACGTTACCCCGAAGCTTAAAGACAATACCCTCAAAGACGTCGAAATCTTTCATTTTGACCAGAATGGGCGTCTGGTCAAGTTAACCAACGCGGCAGGTGGGATATTCAGCAAAGAGAAAAAGAATCTTAAGTTGTACGGGGTAGTCGAAAGTACGCTTGAGAACCGAAGGATTGTCCGACTCACCGCGGAAAGCAAGGACCATCCTATAGAGGCCGAGTTGAATGTTATTGGCGCGCACCAGAGAGACCCTTCGCAATTGACGATACTCGAGCTATATCGGGCAATAAAGTTTCTTAAAGTTAACGGATTGAAAACCGAGTTTTTAGATCTGGCATTCTGGAATCGACTCATCTCTCCGATTTCCATGTTTGTCATGGCGCTGTTTGCAGTGTTGTTCGCCTACAGCTTCAGGCCGAAAGTGAGTAATGGTCACCTGGTATTTGTTGGGTTGCTATTCGGCTTGCTCTATTTTTCGGTCCAGCAGTCGGTAGGGTATGTCGCGATGCTGAACGGGTTGCAACCGGTGATCGGAACATTTTCTGCCTTGTTGTTTTTTTCGATGGCAACAATAGTCGCGTTAGCTCGAAAATAGCGATAAATATGCCAATCCCTGGTCGAATTCAAGATCAGTGAATGACTGAATTCTGTTTTCTTTTACCACCCGAATATCGTGGATATTTACAGCCGATACCCAGAATTGTGCTTATTCACAATAACATACAGAGCAAACACAACCAAAAAGATATTCACAACGGGGATGAACTCAAATTTTGTTAAGTTAGAAAGGATTTATATAGTAAGAGTTAAGAAAACATCTATAAATTATTGATAATAATAAATATAAATTGAATATAAGGAATTTTTCGTAATTTTGACTATTCTGAAGTAAATAAAAATCTAAAGGAAAGCGGGTTGTTGACAGAGTTATTGACAGCCAACAATCCTGGTTTAGTTAGGAATGACCGGGTTATACGCGGGATGGCATGATCTGGCGCCCCGAAGACGACTCGAACGTCCAACCTGCCGCTTAGGAGGCGGCTGCTCTATCCAGTTGAGCTATCGGGGCGTGACGATGCTGGTAACGCGATTAAAGGCTATATCGATAGTTTTTTCCAGCGAAGTTTCCAGATATTCGCATCCGGCATTTGAGAACTGTATATCAGGTTTTTTCCATTAGATCGAAAACGTAGAGTTTAGGAGTGTGGGAATTCGGATTTCGCCGACATTTAAATATCAGAATTCCGGTCCGATAGCAAACGCTGATTTTCATGTGGTTCATTCCTGCAGAGAATAACCGCGTGCATAGGTTTCGACAATGGATTTGACGATTTGTGATCTTGAGAGATTCTGTGGGAAACGGCTCGGCAGCACAGCTGGCAGATCATACGGGGGTTCTTCATTGACCATCCAGTTGACAAGAAATTCACCAGATCCACCGCCGGTGCCAATGCCGATACAAAATCCAGTTGCCAACCACAGACCGGGAAAGTCGTCAACCGGCCCCAACAACGGACAGCCATCAGGGGTGTAGCAGATCAGTCCATTGAATACAGTTTTAAGGCCTGCTTGTGCAAAAATTGGTATCCGATCAAAAAGATGTGGCAGATGCGGGTCCAGAATCTCTGTCTTATTCGGTAGCAGCTCACCGCTGTATCCTCTTGGGATACCGTCTACTCCCCAAGGTATTGGTTCCGACTCGTAAATTCCACATAAAATTCCGTTTCCTTCCTGTCTGAAATTTGCGGGAGTAACTGGATCGCGGACGACTGGCAGTTCGAATCCTAGTCGTTCAATTTCAGGAATGCTCTCAGTAATCAGTTCGTGGTGTTCAAGCGGAAAGACGGGCACATTGATATCAAGTTGTGACAGCAATTCGCGCGCCCAGAAACTGTTGGCAACAACGACGTGTTCGGCAATTATTGAAGAATCCGACAAGACAACTTTCCAACGTCCGTCCGGCAGGGGTTCAATTTCTTCCACTCTGGTTCCGCATCGAACCGATGCACCGCGATTACGTGCGGCTTTAGCCAGCGCGTGTGTCGCACCGGACGCATCAAGATGTCCGTCGCCTGGCGTGTGGGCTGCACCAACAAGATCGTCGGTTGTTAAAAGAGGATGAAGTTGCTTGATTTCATCTCTACCGATCACTCGGTATTGGATCTGCATCTCGTCATAAATCGACTGAAGGCTGGTGAATGCCTCAATTTCTTCGGATGTTGTTGCCAGTCTAAGACTACCGGACTGATGAAACCCGATTGATATTTCGGATTCGGACTGTGCATTGAGGTAGCAGCCTACGGATTCCACGTACAGACGGGTGATGCTGGGATAATGACCAAAAAAAGTCACATTGCCAGCAGCGTGCCAGGTCGACCCTGATGTCAGTTCTGATTTTTCTGCCAGCATTGAATCGGACCATCCGTGCCGAGCCAGATGAAATAGAACACTGCACCCAACAATTCCTCCTCCGATTACTACTGCACGGTATTGTTCCATCTTACTCTCCCCGCATGTCTGTCCGACTGAGTCGAATCGGGTAATGTTTACGAATCAATGAATCGGTTTCCGCACCGATCTGATTCGGATAGTATGTTTCCAGGACATGACGGACTTTTCTGAAAGCGCGCTGTTCGATATCGGTCGATCCAGAATTTTGCCAATCTACCGGTGTCATCCGATCCGCAGTCTTGGGGTATCCATACTCACTTTCCATTAAATCAATCGTCTGGTCATGCCCAAGAAAATGTCCCGGATCCATTGCTGAGTCTTTCACTACGGACACCGAAAGCGTTTCTTCGTTGACTTCGATGCCTCGGGCAATGCGGCGGATATAGGATAGCATCTCATCGTCGATAACCATCGACTCGAACGAACATCCAAGGAGGCTTCCTAACATTCCCGCAGACTCGTAGATGAATCCCCCACCGGCGAGTGCCGCTAACGCAACACTGAGTGCTTTCTCAAACCCGGCCTGACTATCTGGTAACTTTGAATCGGACATTCCAGCACCTACTCCACCTGGAATTCCGTAATAGGCGGATAGCTGTCCCGACGCCGCCCCCAGCAATGCCTGCTCGGGACCTCCACCGCTGAATGCGCCGGTTCTCAGATCAGAAACAAAGAGCCAATTACCAAGTATGACCGGATGTCCGGGCTTCAGCATGTTGATAATTGAAAGAGAGGCAAGGCTTTCAGCACAACCCTGTACCAGTGTTCCAGCCAGCGCGGCTGGAGCAGTCGCACCGGCCTGAGGTCCAGTCTGGCTGTGAATGGGCATTCCGATATCGACTGCGGCGCACGCGACATCAAGGCTGTCAGGTGCGAATGACATTGGAGAAACCACGGTTGTTGCATGCACTGTGCAGAACGGTCGTTCGGCAAACTTTCCTTCACCGCCCGCGAGCATGTCCAGCATCGGTTGAATTCGATAGAGGTTTTCGCCTGATGTGATGCTGGTTGCGATGTGTTTGCGGGTGCCGGCCGCACAGGCGTAAATTGTGTTGACGTCCAATTCAAACAGATTTTCAATGTCAGTAGCCACAACCGGTCGGGTGAACCACTGAATATTTTCAAGGGTATCGCACAATCTGGCAAGGTCGAAAAGATCCGTCAGCGTACTACTTCGATAGACTCTTTCAGTCATGTCCAGGATGGCGACTGCTGCGCCACCGGTGCAAAAGTTTAGCAGGCCGCTTTTCGCCTCAAAATCCAACTCCGGCAGTCTGCCGTGAACAACGAAGTTTCTCGATGCTTTCGCGAGCAAATCCTCGACAAGTGGTGGGGGAAATAACAGTCGATTTTCCGAGGTGAGTGTGCACCCGTTCTCCTGTGCGACATTCGCCACTTGAGTCGTTGGATTGGCCATCCCAAGATTTTCCAGCAAGTCAAGCGCGGCGCGATGTATCTTGTCCAAATTTGCATCGGAAAGTGGTCTGAACTCAGATTGAATCCGAGTGCCGGGAATCATTCCAGTCTGCGCGTCAAAACTGGTCGCGCGCTGACTTCGGCGTTTTTGCCGAGCCGACTGTCGTGGGGATGGTGCGGATGTGTTCAACAGAAGGTCGTTGTTGAGAGGGATTGAAGTTTAAGAAATCCAGTCAGTAATTTCGATGGTTCGTCCCAACAATCTAGGATCTGGTTTCGATAAACATCAGGGCTACACCGACGATGATGGTGGCCGCACCTATCACTTTTGTCCAGCTCATCGCCTCTCGCAATAAAAACCAGGATATCAGAATCGTTACGAGTATCGTACCGCCTACAATTACTGGAATCGCAATATTTGCTGCCATCGCATCGTGATTCAAACCACCACGGAACAGATAGAAATAACAGATTTCAGCTGCTCCGATGCAAATACCAGCGAGCGCTGCCCAAAGGAGAGCTGGCGGTGGTACAGCGAGGATGGTATTGCCGCGTATCAGGAGTCCTGTTACAAATATACAGGAAACCAGAAGTGCCGCAATCTGAAGCGTAATGGTTGCGGTGATAGTTGACGTAGCCTCGATCGGTACGTGACTGCTTGAAACCTTGATCAAAATGTTGTATCCGGCATAAAGAAGAGTGACTGTAGCCAGCAAAATCAGAGCCCCGTACATAATCAGTTACCCCTATTGAAAACAAGTGAAGATTCAAGTGAATTTTATAGAAATTGATGCGGGAATTGGTTGGTCGATTCGAAAGAAGTTCGCTGAAAGGAAGTGTGGTTCATTATTATTTACCACGATTGTGGTGTATGTATCTCACAGCTTCGTATACAGTGAGGCACTGACATCGGCTTGAAAACAGCTACCGTACAGTCAATCGACGTTCAAAGCCGGCGTCTCAATTTTTGAATCATCTTGAAGTGAGGGTGCCGAGAAATACAAATATCTCGTTTTCTGGAGTGAAGCACATTACCGATCACGTAGTGCCCGAATGAATCAATTGAGTCCGTCCGAAAACCTCATAGTCGAGGATTTTGTATTTGAGTCTTTGGCGATAGGGAACCGGTGAATCTTGCGGCCCGGTCGAGCCACGCTACAAGTTGGTTGTCCGAGGCAATGCCTGCCGGTTCGACCAGTGCCCAACCTCTCATTACACGGCCGTTCATGTTGGCTGGGGCTGTGTACGGCTCGGCCAGCGTAGCGTCGTGATCCTTCTTGTCCAGTCGCACGATCAAGGAACCTTTCCATGTTCCGGCACACATGTTACCATGAATCATGAAGCAGACTGAACCAAACATCCTTCGCTCGGAGTAATTCTCCAGTTGGGAGAGAATCCGACGTATCCGTTCGATCAACAATTCATTTTCGGTCATTGATTTCCGCTTATTTCATATCGTGTTTCAAGTAGGCAACCTCTGGCATGCCAACTCTGTGCCCTCCGCTCAGCAACGAATTCATTCTCCGAAGGTCAATTAAATCCCTGCCTCTTCCTTGTGGCAGTTGTTCACGAATGTCGTCGCCGATTCTATATCCCCAAGTGTATCAAAATATATCCTCTAATTTTGGTTGATCAGAGATCATTCATGAATTGCAAAATATAGCACTGAATTATAGGTGAGGCAGGTTCAATGAAAAATGACTGGTCTTTAGGCGTAGTCCTCGACTACAGGTACGTCTGCACAATGTTCGAGGAAAGCATGAATCCGCGTCACAGAATTTTCTCAACCGGATTCTACAGGCACAAAAATAGTGTTGTGCGTGCCCTGATCAGTTATAGATAGTTTACGTCATCTATCGGTAAACTATCTATATCTTCAAGGTTTGAGTGCGAATAATTTGTAACCACCAGAAAACCCCCTACGTTGTGAGCGAATCGTTTTGTTCAAATTCAATCTCGATTATGCACACTGTGCCGTGTTCGATTTTCTTTACTATCACATCCGAAATTCGCACAGGTGCAGACGCAGTGCGCCGTTCCTGCTCTGTCGGGCATGGAGTCTTGGCACCTGATTCACTCGATTGTCAGTCATGAGTCAGTTCCAGTTCGTCTGACGCATACTTATGGGCATGATATATAATCCCTACAAATCGGAATTGAGCAGGAATCTCACATTCGGCGGAGAATATATATATGGGACTATTGAGTCGAATTTTGGGTAAAGGGGAGTCGCAATCCACATCCGAACCTGATCTTGAAGACTACGAAGGGTACAGGATAAAACCCGCCCCTCTAAAGCAACAGGGTTCTTACAATACTGCAGGTTATATCTACAAACCTGATGATTCCGGCAAGCTTCGAGAACATTATTTCATTCGAGCGGACACTCATACTGATTTCGAAACTGCATGCGAACATTCAGTGTTCAAGGCAAAACAGATCATCAATGAGTCAGGCGAGAGAATTTTTGATCGCAAGTAAACGGGGAATCACTGTGCGGCAAATGAAGTTGAATTTGTCTATTTTTCATTCATCAGGGAATTTGGAATATCTGCCAATGTAGGCCTTGATTTCCTGAGCAATCCGACCGGTGTCGATTTCCCCGATGAATATGCGTCGGATCAACTGCGAGATTGCATCGTCATCGGAATTCAGAAGTTCTTGCTCCACTGCTTCGCTGAGATTTCGTGCCACGAGTTTTTGAATTCTCCCGAGTTTTGAATTCAAGCGGTCGGAGTGGTCCAGCTCGTCACCAATCCGATGCACGTGTTCGGTCAGTTCAGAAATACCCTCACCGGAAGACGCGATGGTTTTCAGTAGCAGCGGGGTTTTGAATGCGTGACGCATGGCTATCGCCTGTCTCAGATCACTCATTGTTGAATCGGCTTCAGGCATATCGGATTTATTCACCACCACAATATCCGCAATTTCCAACATTCCAGCTTTGATTGCCTGAATTTCATCACCGCGTCCCGGAGACTCAACCACTATGGTGGTATCCGCCAGTTCCGATATTTCAATTTCCGACTGACCTGTGCCGACGGTTTCCACAATTATCGTATTCCAGGCTGTGGCGTCGAAAAGATTGATGATGTTCAGTGCTGTCGTGGAGAGCCCACCGAGGTGACCACGAGCCGCAACGGAACGAATGAAAACGCCGTCATCCTGACCATGTTGAGCCATTCGAACGCGGTCTCCTAAAATGGCACCGCCACTGATATGGCTGCTGGGATCGACAGCAAGCACTGCCACTGTTCCATCGAGCTTGCGAATCTCGGGTATACAAGCGTCAATCAACGTTGATTTACCAACACCCGGCGGACCTGTAACACCAACAATGTGCGCATTACCGATATTTTCGCTGATCGCCTTGAGTATTTCTTTCCGGCCTTCCAGATTGTTCTCAACAATGGTAATCGCTCTCGCCAGCGATTTTCTGCCTCCCGAGTGCAGTTTTTGAAGAACCGGGTCTGTACTGATTTGAATTCCGGTTCTGGCAGAGTGGCTCATATTGTGGTCTGAGGCTGCCCGAATCCCAGTTCCTGACGGATCTGATGGACTACCTCGCCATGCGTGACACCGCTGCATATGGCTTCTACGATCGCCCCGTAAACATTCTGTGTTTCATCCTGCGCCGCTTGTTGGAGTCTGCTGATTGCATTGTTGTAGTCAGATTGGTTGCGACCAGCCTTGTATTTTCTGAGTAAGTCAAGTTGATTCGCGACAGTTATCTCACTGGGACGCTCAAGTGGTTTTGCGGACACTGTTTCGTCTTCTGATGAGTATTTATTGACTCCGACTATAGTCTGCTCACCACTTTCGATCGATTCCTGAAACCTCATCGCCGAGTGTCCAATCCAGTTTTGGATCATTCCTTTTTCGACAGCTTTGAACATGCCACCGGCATCGTCAATTTTGGCGATGATGTCCAGAATTCTTTGTTCCATCTGGTCGGTTAGAGACTCGACATAGTAGGAACCTGCAAGGGGATCGATGACATCTGCACAGTGTGCTTCCTCTCTGATGATGTTTTGTGTTGCAACCGCAATTCGAGCCGCCTCTTCGGTCGGAGCGCTCAACACCTCATCGTAAGAGTCTGTGTGCAATGATTGCAGCCCTGTAAATACCCCCGCCATCGCTTGAACGGTGACTCTTGCGATATTGTTGAGCGGCTCCTGTCGTGTGAGGTCAACCCCTGATGTCTGTCCGTGAAACTTGAAACGCCAGACTTTCGGATTCTGAGCTCCGAATCGCTCGCGGACGATCTTCTGCCAGATTCGTCGTCCGGCACGGCATTTTGCTATTTCCTCAAAGAAACTTATTGAGATGTCGAAGAAAAAAGTGAATCGTTCCAGAAATTTATTTGGATCCATTCCGCGGGCAATACAGTCCTCCGCATACTGAATACCCGTAGCCAGCGTAAATGCCATGGCTTCCGCGGGCGTCGCTCCGGCTTGTTGCATGTGCTGCCCGACAATCGACAGTGGGTTCCAGTGCGGGACATGTTCCTGGCAAAATGCAATGTGATCGACCAATACTCTGCGTGACCCTTCAAGACTGAGTCGGAAGAACATGTGATTGGCAACGTAGTGCGAAATGTAATCGCTCTGGTTGGATGTTCCTGAAACGTGAGTCCAGTCCACACCCCGTCTTCTGGCAACAGCCAGCACAAGGGCAAGCAGTGTGAACGGCAAGGGATCGTTCATGGCCGTGGACAGCGATTGGATGTCCACGTCGCGAAAGCATCTGTCCATGTCATCGACCGTGTTGACCATCACACCACAGGTGCCAAGCAATTTTGGATCGACTTCGTCAATGTCATAACCGCGATAAACTGAATTGCAGGGAATCAGACTGATTGCTGTGTTGCCAGCATCCAAGAGTTTTCGAAGTCTTTGGTTGTAGTCTTCGGGTGTCCCAAACCCAATCAGCTGGCGCTGACTCCAGACTTTTCCTCGGTGCATCGTTGAGTAAATTCCACGCGTCATGGGCAATTGACCCGGATATCCGAGTTTCTCATCGTACAGGCTGTTGTTCCAGTCTGCCGGGGTATAAAGAGGCTTTATCTCGATTCCAGATCGATTGTGATTTAGTTTTTCATCGGGTAGCTGGTGTCTGTACTCCTGTTTCCACAGATCTTCCGGCGTGTCTTGGCGGAGTTCGACAACCTTAACGTTCTTCATGATGCTGACTCTCCCATTTCTTCAGACTGTTGGTGCGCGCCTCGATTGCGAGTGATCGCACATAGTTTGAAATTTCAGTGAGGGTGCTTCCTGGATGGAACACCCGGCTCACTCCCAGTTCAAGCAATTCATTTTCGTCCTCTTCGGGAATGATACCACCGACAATGACTCCGATATGTTCCAAGTCGGACTTCCGCAGCGCATCAAGCAAGTCGGGAATCAGAAGGTGGTCTGTCGCCAAACTGCTGATTCCGATGACGTCGGCATCTTCCTCCTCAGCGAGCTTCACCACATCGTAAATAGATTGCCACGGTGGTGTGTATACGACTTCCATACCCGAGTCTCGCAGCATGGTGGCAACGATTCGGCTACCTCGGTCGTGCCCGTCCAGTCCGATTTTGGTGACAATCACTTTGGGGCGATAACGTTCTGGCAGCGGCATACTTTACCCGGAATTGGAGTTTTCCTGAATCAATCGCTGGATAAGCAATCTGATTTTCGCGGAATCAAAATCAAATTCACCCAAACCTTTATATCGCCGGTTGTTCTCGCGATCTACGATGTAAGTTGTCGGAATTGGACGAACATCCCAACTATTGTAGACTTCGAGATCGGTATCCAATACGATGGCAAACTCCAATTTCGGATCAAAACTTTCGAGGAAGTTCTGTACAGTTGCTAGTTTCTCGCCGACGTTAACCGCGACAACCTCGAAATCGTTCCGACCCAGCGATGTCCACAATTTCTGAATGGATGGTAATTCCTTGATGCACGGTGGGCACCAGGTTGCCCAGAAATTGATGAGAATGACTTTCCCTTTGAAGAAATCATCGTCGACAGACGATCGATTGACCCATTGTGCACCGGCAAAGCCCGGTGCGGGTAATGGATCAATGGAAGTTGGAACATCAATTTGTGGTGAGTTCTGTGCCGTCGCGGTATTGAAGACGCAAACCATTAAAGCGAGTGCAATCAGGATACTTCGAGGACCAAGTATGAAGTATTTCAGCCGGTTTACGACGGTGTTGCTGAATCCAAGCACTCCGCGGCCCCGCTTGATTTTGTCAGGTGAGTTTACAGTCGCGGGAGAGTAGCGATCAAGTGACTTCTCCAGCGCCTGAGAGAAGGTTCTCAAGATTGGCCATCTGCATTTCCTTGCTTCGTATCACTTCCGCTAATAGGTCATTGGCAGATACAACTCCAATGAGTTCACCATCCTCAACGATCGGAAGATGACGGAAGCCCTTGCTGACAACAATCTTCATACAGTCCTCAATGTTGTCGTCAGGTCCGACAGTCTGAACATTTTTCGTCATCACCTCTGCGATCTGGGTGTCTTTCGAAGTCAATCCCCGCAGGATGACTCTGCGGGCGTAATCTCTCTCGCTGAAGATGCCTACCAGAACGCCGTCGCTGATGACCGGAACAACGCCGATATTTCGCTCGGCCAGTACACGCAGTGCTTCCAGAACTGTGTTCTCTGGAGTCACCGTCCAGACCATTCCTCTGGATTTGAGCAAGGATGAAATTGTTTTCATACATCTTCCCCCGACTTTTGCTTGCAGTTGCACACCGGTTTTAAAAGTGGTTCCATCGAATATTTCCAACCATAACGGAATTTCGGACTGCTGTACCAATTCCCTTGTACATTCGTTTTTGTTAGTTAATATCTAACCGCACCCATGTATCAGGTACATGAATTCAATCGATGCCTATATTGTCTACCAAATCGGATTCAAAGACAAAATAAAAATTATTCCTCCACATACGATGAGGTGAAGAGAGGGTTGCGTGATGGCCTTCAGTCTCGTATTTCAGTCTCACAGGCAATTGGTCTTCTCAATGTCGGCTATCGAAACGGAACACGAAATCGTCGGTGTTTTGAGGCGATATAGCATGGGAAGCAACAACTCTGCCCCAGTTTGTTTTCAAACTAATTTTTTAGCGAGTTCAGTTTATCAGTCAAGATATTTGACGAATCATTGATTCATTACCATGCTGTCCGAGTTGCCTCTAGTCTGCGTTGCTGGACTTATGATTCAAAGAAGGATTTTGTAAGTTTCGGACTTCGCTATGGCGAAAATGCCATCATCAAAATTAGCTTCAATTTATTTCAGGAAAGCCTATTAAGGCGCGCTCGAAAGTTAAGTGAGGGAACTACAATATTCCCCAAGCTGTCTGCCGGGCAACTTTTTCCTAATTATCATCCCACCTTCGGTTTGCCCGACACAGTCAAAGAGTCGGCATGCAATTTATTGTGGCGAGATTCGCCCCCCAGGCTCGGGCCGAGCTAGGATAAACTCATCGCAAAACCTGTTCAGGCTCGTTCGCTTTTCCGATACTGACGCCTTCATGAATTACACTCATCGTTTGTGAATGAATTTGTTAATTTTTTTTTAACCATTCTATTTCCCATTAAGCTTCGATCAAACCCGTTGGTATAAAAATATCGTATATAAATAGTTAAATATTTGATAACTCTTATGGGTTGGTTTAGTCTAAAATTTGCCACAATGAATTGAAACTATGGCAGTCGTGAACAAAAGTTATTAATGGCATGTTTGTCGATCCCCCCCCCCCTCCCATAAAGCAGATAGAGGTAAACCGCTTGATCAGCGGCACCTTGCGGTGATAAATGTCTGGTATGGTGTTTGAATTCGTGAAGTCCGAGATTCACAATACGGTAAGTCTGGCCATGCCCGCGTTTAGGATAGCTGAAGTTGCCACTACCCGAGCGAGCCTGTTCGAGACGCACTCTGCTGGCTTCATCGGCAGTGTATTTGCGGGTTTGTTCAAGATAGCTGATCGCTTTCTGTTTTATATTTAAATTTCCTTCATTATATCAATGATATATGTAAGACATTTAGCTGGATCTTTTGTCGCTGCCTTAACTTAAGGGCAGAGAAAAATTATTCGATTGGTACACTAGATAAAAGGTAAATATCAGAATTCATTCGTTGCATATTTGTAGTTGAATCCATTGCTCTAGAAAAATTTGTCTGTTCTTCGGCTTCTTAGTGGAAGGAGTCCGAATAAGGGGTTAGAGAGCCAGACAAATCCTTTTGATGCTTTTCGACTCCTCAAGTAACTGATCAAGGATGATCCCAGGAACTGAGAAATTGAAGATTGTTAGCCTTAGTTTAAGGTGCGATAGAGTCAGTCTGTCGCATTTGATTTCCCGCATTTCCTACCTGTCGACATTTCCTACCTGTCGAATATCGAAGTGGCACTTCTGCCAACGTTAGTCAGTGGCGAATGGTTGCGACTTACGCTTTTGTGCCTCTTAAGGAGATTTACGCTTTTGTGCCTCTTAAGGACTGAATGAAGCAGGTCAGCTCATGACTATTGTTTGTCACTTCGTGAAACGAACCGGTAGTCGGATTGCTACGGCACTCAAGTCGTTGGTGACATTCCGCAATCTGTTGCTCCCGGTATTGTCAGGCGCATTTTTTGTCAGCACCCAAGTGTTGGCAGAGCCGACCGACGGTCAGGTGATTGTAGGAGATGCTGACATTGTGCAACCGACGCCAAAGCATCTCGACATCATCCAGGGATCAGACAAGGTCATCATCGACTGGCGTTCATTTTCGATTGACCTGGATGAGTCTGTTCGCTTCAGACAACCATCCTCGGATTCAATAGCACTCAACCGCGTCCGTGGCGGCACACCTTCGTATATCCTCGGACGACTTACCGCAGACGGCCGGATCATGCTCATCAATCCCAATGGCATTCTGTTCGGCAAATCCGCCGTAGTCGATGTCAGCAGTCTGGTCGCGACGACTATTGGAATAGAAGACGAAGACTTCATGGAAGGCCGATTCAACTTCAATGTCGGCGGTGAATCGGGCGGTACGATAATCAACCGAGGCAGGATCTCCACATCCGAAGGTGGTATGGTCGCTCTCGTTGCGCCCGGTGTCAAGAACAGTGGAGTGATCAGTGCCCGACTTGGGCGTATCGCGCTTGCCTCAGGCAATTCATTCGCCTTGGATTTTTACGGCGACAAGCTGATTCAGATCGGGCTCGACGACCAAGTCGCTGAACAGCTGACTGCTCCGGACGGTACCGAACTGACAGCACTCGTCGACAACAGCGGCGAAATTCTCGCCGACGGTGGTGCCGTGATGCTAATGGCGGCCGGCGTGGCAAAGAACGTTGTCGATTACGCAATCAACACGGATGGAATAATCGAAGCTCGCTCGGCGAAAGAGGTGAATGGTCAGATCGTACTGGAGGGTACGGGCGAAGGTGTCGTCAGAGTAGCCGGCACCCTGGATGCATCGGGTCGCGAGAGTGGTGAGACCGGCGGTAGCATCAAGGTGCTGGGTTCGAAGGTAGGTATAGTCGGAGAGGCGAAGCTTGATGTGTCCGGCGATGCTGGTGGAGGCGAGGTTCTGATCGGGGGAAACTTTCAGGGGAAAGGACCGGAGCGTAACGCCGAATACACCGTGATCGGCAGCAAGGCCGCTATTCAGGCAGATGCGCTGACTGCCGGAGACGGCGGCAGGGTGATTGTCTGGGCGGACCGAGTGACCCGCTTCTTCGGGAGTGTCAACGCCCGTGGCGGCAGTGTTTCCGGCGATGGTGGATTTACCGAGATATCAGGCAAGCAGCATCTGCAGTTCATTCCGAATGCGATCGATCTGAGTGCGCCGAACGGGTTGAGGGGAAAGCTGCTGCTGGATCCGCGGGACATCACCATTTCCGACTCCGACGGAACCCATGACAACAAGATATCCTCCTCGGATACCGCAATCAACTTCGGCGACGACAGTACGACAGACTACAAGATCAAGCCCTCCGCATTCGAGGCGATTGACGCCGACGTGACGCTGCAGGCAACGCGGGACATCACGGTGAGTTCCGCGATTGACCGGAGCGGAAGTGCGGACAGCACCCTGACCCTGCAGGCGGGTCGCCATCTTACCATCAGTGCCGATATCACCGGCACCAACGGTGCCCACAGTTTCATATTCGAGGCGGACTCGCCAAGGTCGGGGAGCGCCAATGACGGCACCGGCACGCTGACGATCGACAGCAATGTCACCATCACCTCCAACAACGGCGACATCACGCTGATCGGCGCCGCGTTCGACATCGACTCGACAGCCAGCGTCAACGCCGGAACGGGCAACATCTATGTGGCGCCGTCCCAGGCGACCGCAATGACGATCAGCTCGGCGGCGGACAACCTGAGCAATGCGGAGATCGGGCGGCTCAGCTCCACCGGCACGATCCAGATCGGTGCGGCGACAACCGGGCCGACCGGCACCAATACCGCCGGCAGTCTGATATCGGCGACCGACATCACGATAAGCCAGGCGCTGACCATCAGCAGTGCTGCGGATCTGGCCTTCCGGGCGTCACAGGACATCACGGTCAGCTCCGGCATCACGAAGAGTGCAAGTACGGCCTCTACACTGACACTACAGGCGGGGCGCCATGTCACCGTCAGCGCCAACATCACCGGCTCAAATGCTGCCCACAGTCTTATATTCGAGGCGGACTCACCCCGGTCGGGGACGGCCAACGACGGCACCGGCAAGCTGACGATCGGCAACCACACCATCACATCCAACAACGGCGACATCACGCTGATCGGCGCTACGTTCGACATCGGTTCGACGAGCAGCGTCAACGCCGGATCGGGGAACATCTATGTGGCACCGTCCAGGGCGGTCGCGATGACCATCAGCTCGACGGCGGGCAACCTGAGCAATGCGGGGATCGGGCGGCTCAGCTCCACCGGCACGATCCAGATCGGTGCGGCGACAACCGGGCCGACCAGCACGCTGGCGGCCGGCAGTCAGATATCGGCAACCGACATCACGATAAGCCAGGCGCTGACCATCAGCAGTGCCGCGGATCTGGTCTTCCGGGCGTCACAGGACATCACGGTCAGTTCCGCGATCACGAGAAGTGCGAGTACGGCCACCACCTTGGCGCTACAGGCGGGTCGCCATGTGACCGTCAGCGCCAACATCACCGGCTCCAGTGCCGCCCACAGTTTCATATTCGAGGCGGACTCACCCCGGTCGGGGACGGCCAACGACGGCACCGGAAAATTGACGATCGGCAACCATACCATCACCTCCAACAACGGCGACATCACGCTGATCGGCGCCGCGTTCGACATCGGTTCGACGAGCAGCGTCAACGCCGGATCGGGGAACATCTATGTCGCGCCATCCGAGGCGACCGCGATGACCATCAGCTCGACGGCGGGCAACCTGAGCAATGCGGGGATCGGGCGGCTCAGCTCCACCGGCACGATCCAGATCGGTGCGGCGACAACCGGGCCGACCGCGACATTAGCAAACGGAAGTTCGATATCGGCAACCGACATCACGATAAGCCAGGCGCTGACCATCAGCAGTGCTGCGGATCTGGTCTTCCGGGCATCGCAGGACATCACGGTCAGTTCCGCGATCACCAGGAGTGCCAGCAGCGCCACCACGCTGGCCCTGCAGGCGGGGCGGCATGTCACCGTGAGCGCCAACATCACCGGCTCCAGTGCCGCCCACAGTTTCATATTCGAGGCCGATTCGCCAAGGTCTGGCACCGCCAACGACGGGACCGGCAAGCTGAAGATCGGCAACCACACCATCACCTCCAACAACGGCGACATCACGCTGATCGGCGCCGCGTTCGACATCGGTTCGACGAGCAGCGTCAACGCCGGGTCGGGCGACATCCACGTGGCACCGTCGCGGGCGGTTGCGATGACGATCAGCTCGGCGGCGGACAACCTGAGCAATACGGAGATCGGTCGGCTGACCTCCACGGGCACGATCCATATAGGAACAGCAACAACCGGGCCGACCATTACGCTGGCGGCTGGCAGTTCGATATCAGCAACTTCCATCACAATAAGCCAGGCTCTGACAATCGGTGGGAGTGCTGCCCTTAGTTTTGACTCCAGCGGTACGACTACTCTGAGTGCCAATGTCTCGACTGACGATGGCGACATCACATTTGAAGACGCAGTGACATTGGGAGCGAATATAACTGTTGACAGCGATTCGGACAACGATGCGACGGACGGTGACATCACGTTCAGCTCGACGGTGGACGGCGGCCAGACGCTGGCGCTGGACGCCGACGGCGGTGCGGTGGATCTCCAGGGTGCGGCGGGCGGCACCACCAAGCTGACCAGCCTGACGGTGGACGGCGGTCAGATCGACCTCGACAGTGTGAAGACGACGGGCGCGATCGACATCGAGGGCACCAACATCGACCTGAACGGGACGGCCTACGAGACGGACGGCGGCGACATCAAGTTCACCGGTGCGGTGGACCTGACGGCGAACGTGTCGATGGACAGCGACAAGGACGGCAGCGGCACGGACGGCAGCATCACGTTCACCTCGACGGTCAACGGCGGCCAGACGCTGGCGCTGGACGCCGACGGCGGTGCGGTGGATCTCCAGGGTGCGGCGGGCGGCACCACCAAGCTGACGAGCCTGACGGTGGACGGCGGTCAGATCGACCTCAAGAGCGTGAAGACCACCGGCAAGATCGACATCGAGGGCACCAACATCGACCTGAACGGGACGGCCTACGAGACGGACGGCGGCGACATCAAGTTCACCGGTGCGGTGGACCTTCATGCCAACGTGTCGATGGACAGCGACAAGGACGGCAGCGGCACGGACGGCAGCATCACGTTCAGCTCGACGGTGGACGGCGGCCAGACGCTGGCGCTGGACGCCGACGGCGGTGCGGTGGATCTCCAGGGTGCGGCGGGCGGCACGACCAAGCTGACCAGCCTGACGGTGGACGGCGGGCAGGTCGACCTCGACAGTGTGAAGACCACCGGCAAGATCGACATCGAGGGCACCAACATCGACCTGAACGGGACGGCCTACGAGACGGACGGCGGCAACATCAAGTTCACCGGTGCGGTGGACCTTCATGCCAACGTGTCGATGGACAGCGACAAGGACGGCAGCGGCACGGACGGCAGCATCACGTTCACCTCGACGGTGGACGGCGGCCAGACGCTGGCGCTGGACGCCGACGGCGGTGCGGTGGATCTCCAGGGTGCGGCGGGCGGCACCACCAAGCTGACCAGCCTGACGGTGGACGGCGGGCAGGTCGACCTCGACAGCGTGAAGACCACCGGCAAGATCGACATCGAGGGCACCAACATCGACCTGAACGGGACGGCCTACGAGACGGACGGCGGCAACATCAAGTTCACCGGTGCGGTGGACCTTCATGCCAACGTGTCGATGGACAGCGACAAGGACGGCAGCGGCACGGACGGCAGCATCACGTTCACCTCGACGGTGGACGGCGGCCAGACGCTGGCGCTGGACGCCGACGGCGGTGCGGTGGATCTCCAGGGTGCGGCGGGCGGCACCACCAAGCTGACCAGCCTGACGGTGGACGGCGGGCAGGTCGACCTCGACAGCGTGAAGACCACCGGCAAGATCGACATCGAGGGCACCAACATCGACCTGAACGGGACCGCCTACGAGACGGACGGCGGCAACATCAAGTTCACCGGTGCGGTGGACCTTCATGCCAACGTGTCGATGGACAGCGACAAGGACGGCAGCGGCACGGACGGCAGCATCACGTTCACCTCGACGGTGGACGGCGGCCAGACGCTGGCGCTGGACGCCGACGGCGGTGCGGTGGATCTCCAGGGTGCGGCGGGCGGCACCACCAAGCTGACCAGCCTGACGGTGGACGGCGGGCAGGTCGACCTCAAGAGCGTGAAGACCACCGGCAAGATCGACATCGAGGGCACCAACATCGACCTGAACGGGACGGTCTACGAGACGGACGGCGGCGACATCAAGTTCACCGGTGCGGTGGACCTTCATGCCAACGTGTCGATGGACAGCGACAAGGACGGCAGCGGCACGGACGGCAGCATCACGTTCACCTCGACGGTCAACGGCGGTCAGACGCTGGCGCTGGACGCCGACGGCGGCAGCGTGACGGTGAGCGGCGATGTCGGCGGCACGACCAAGCTGACCAGTTTCACGGTGGCCAAGGCCGGCACGGTGTCGCTGGAGAGCGTCGAGACGACCGGCGATATTGACGTCAGGGGGGCAAATATAAACCTGCGCGGGACGGCCTACGATAGCAGCGGCGGTAAAATCATCTTCAAAGCAACAAACGATATCACGGTACACAATGCTTTCACCGTTGCCGGTCCTGCGGACATGGTCTTGCAAGCTATGCGAGACATTACGGTCAGTGCCGCAATTACCAGGACCGCAACAACGGCCACCACCCTAGCCTTGCAAGCGGGTCGCCATCTCGTCGTCAGTGCCAACATCACCGGCAACAACGGCACTCACAGTTTCATATTCGAAGCGGATTCGCCCAGAGCGTCCACTGCCGACGGCACCGGCAAGCTGACGATCGGCAGCGGTGTCACCATCACATCGCACAACGGTGCCATCACGCTGATCGGCGCGGCGTTCGACATTCACTCAACCGCCAGCATAAACGCCGGGACGGGGAACATATTTGTCGCGCCGTCTCGAGCTGTCGCGATGACAATCAGCAATGCGGCTGACAATCTTAACAATGCGGAGATCGGGCGGTTCACCACTTCGGGCACGATCAAGATCGGCACGGCGACGACGGGACCGACCATTAGTGGAAATCCTGGAAGCTCGACATTGACACCTGGAAGCTCGATATCGGCCACCTCTATCACGGTAGACGAAGCCATCAGCGTCAATGGCAGCGCTTCGCTCGAATTGGATTCCAGCAACACAACTAATCTGAACGCCAACGTGTCATCCAATGATGGCAATATTAAATTTAGCGACGCAGTTACCCTGGGAGCCAATGTAACTGTGGACAGCGACGCGGACGATGCTGGCACGGACGGCAGCATCACGTTCACCTCGACGATCGACGGCGGCCACACGCTGGCGCTGGACGCCGACGGCGGTGCGGTGGATCTCCAGGGTGCGGCGGGCGGCACCACCAAGCTGACCAGCCTGACGGTGGACGGCGGGCAGGTCGACCTCAAGAGCGTGAAGACCACCGGCAAGATCGACATCGAGGGCACCAACATCGACCTGAACGGGACGGTCTACGAGACGGACGGCGGCGACATCAAGTTCACCGGTGCGGTGGACCTTCATGCCAACGTGTCGATGGACAGCGACAAGGACGGCAGCGGCACGGACGGCAGCATCACGTTCACCTCGACGATCGACGGCGGCCACACGCTGGCGCTGGACGCCGACGGCGGTGCGGTGGATCTCCAGGGTGCGGCGGGCGGCACCACCAAGCTGACCAGCCTGACGGTGGACGGCGGGCAGGTCGACCTCAAGAGCGTGAAGACCACCGGCAAGATCGACATCGAGGGCACCAACATCGACCTGAACGGGACGGTCTACGAGACGGACGGCGGCAACATCAAGTTCACCGGTGCGGTGGACCTTCATGCCAACGTGTCGATGGACAGCGACAAGGACGGCAGCGGCACGGACGGCAGCATCACGTTCACCTCGACGGTGGACGGCGGCCAGACGCTGGCGCTGGACGCCGACGGCGGTGCGGTGGATCTCCAGGGTGCGGCGGGCGGCACCACCAAGCTGACCAGCCTGACGGTGGACGGCGGGCAGGTCGACCTCGACAGCGTGAAGACCACCGGCAAGATCGACATCGAGGGCACCAACATCGACCTGAACGGGACGGTCTACGAGACGGACGGCGGCAACATCAAGTTCACCGGTGCGGTGGACCTTCATGCCAACGTGTCGATGGACAGCGACAAGGACGGCAGCGGCACGGACGGCAGCATCACGTTCACCTCGACGGTGGACGGCGGCCAGACGCTGGCGCTGGACGCCGACGGCGGTGCGGTGGATCTCCAGGGTGCGGCGGGCGGCACCACCAAGCTGACCAGCCTGACGGTGGACGGCGGGCAGGTCGACCTCGACAGTGTGAAGACCACCGGCAAGATCGACATCGAGGGCACCAACATCGACCTGAACGGGACGGTCTACGAGACGGACGGCGGCAACATCAAGTTCACCGGTGCGGTGGACCTTCATGCCAACGTGTCGATGGACAGCGACAAGGACGGCAGCGGCACGGACGGCAGCATCACGTTCAGCTCGACGGTGGACGGCGGCCAGACGCTGGCGCTGGACGCCGACGGCGGTGCGGTGGATCTCCAGGGTGCGGCGGGCGGCACGACCAAGCTGACCAGCCTGACGGTGGACGGCGGGCAGGTCGACCTCGACAGTGTGAAGACCACCGGCAAGATCGACATCGAGGGGACGAACATCGACCTGAACGGGACGGTCTACGAGACGGACGGCGGCAACATCAAGTTCACCGGTGCGGTGGACCTGACGGCGAACGTGTCGATGGACAGCGACAAGGACGGCAGCGGCACGGACGGCAGCATCACGTTCACCTCGACGGTGGACGGCGGCCAGACGCTGGCGCTGGACGCCGACGGCGGTGCGGTGGATCTCCAGGGTGCGGCGGGCGGCACCACCAAGCTGACCAGCCTGACGGTGGACGGCGGTCAGATCGACCTCGACAGTGTGAAGACGACCGGCGCGATCGACATCGAGGGCACGAACATCGACCTGAACGGGACCGCCTACGAGACTGACGGCGGCAACATCACGTTCACCGGTGCGGTGGACCTGACGGCCAACGTGTCGGTGGACAGCGACAAGGACGGAACCGGCACGGACGGCGACATCACCTTTACCTCGACAATCAATGGCGGCCAGACACTGACGCTGGATGCCGACGGCGGCGCGGTGGATCTTCAGAGCGCGGTCGGCGGCACGACGAAGCTGACGAGCCTGACGGTGGATGGCGGGCAGGTCGACCTCGACAGCGTGAAGACGACGGGAGCGATCGACATCGAGGGCACGAACATCGACCTGAACGGGACGGCCTACGAGACGGACGGCGGCAACATCAAGTTCACCGGTGCGGTGGACCTTCATGCCAACGTGTCGATGGACAGCGACAAGGACGGCAGCGGCACGGACGGCAGCATCACGTTCACCTCGACGGTGGACGGCGGCCAGACGCTGGCGCTGGACGCCGACGGCGGTGCGGTGGATCTCCAGGGTGCGGCGGGCGGCACCACCAAGCTGACCAGCCTGACGGTGGACGGCGGTCAGATCGACCTCGACAGTGTGAAGACCACCGGCAAGATCGACATCGAGGGCACCAACATCGACCTGAACGGGACGGTCTACGAGACGGACGGCGGCGACATCAAGTTCACCGGTGCGGTGGACCTGACGGCGAACGTGTCGATGGACAGCGACAAGGACGGCAGCGGCACGGACGGCAGCATCACGTTCAGCTCGACGGTGGACGGCGGCCAGACGCTGGCGCTGGACGCCGACGGCGGTGCGGTGGATCTCCAGGGTGCGGCGGGCGGCACCACCAAGCTGACCAGCCTGACGGTGGACGGCGGGCAGGTCGACCTCGACAGCGTGAAGACCACCGGCAAGATCGACATCGAGGGCACCAACATCGACCTGAACGGGACGGCCTACGAGACGGACGGCGGCGACATCAAGTTCACCGGTGCGGTGGACCTTCATGCCAACGTGTCGATGGACAGCGACAAGGACGGCAGCGGCACGGACGGCAGCATCACGTTCACCTCGACGGTGGACGGCGGCCAGACGCTGGCGCTGGACGCCGACGGCGGTGCGGTGGATCTCCAGGGTGCGGCGGGCGGCACGACCAAGCTGACCAGCCTGACGGTGGACGGCGGTCAGATCGACCTCGACAGTGTGAAGACGACGGGCGCGATCGACATCGAGGGCACCAACATCGACCTGAACGGGACGGCCTACGAGACGGACGGCGGCGACATCAAGTTCACCGGTGCGGTGGACCTTCATGCCAACGTGTCGATGGACAGCGACAAGGACGGCAGCGGCACGGACGGCAGCATCACGTTCACCTCGACGGTCAACGGCGGCCAGACGCTGGCGCTGGACGCCGACGGCGGTGCGGTGGATCTCCAGGGTGCGGCGGGCGGCACGACCAAGCTGACCAGCCTGACGGTGGACGGCGGTCAGATCGACCTCAAGAGCGTGAAGACCACCGGCGCGATCGACATCGAGGGCACCAACATCGACCTGAACGGGACGGCCTACGAGACGGACGGCGGCGACATCAAGTTCACCGGTGCGGTGGACCTTCATGCCAACGTGTCGATGGACAGCGACAAGGACGGCAGCGGCACGGACGGCAGCATCACGTTCACCTCGACGGTGGACGGCGGCCAGACGCTGGCGCTGGACGCCGACGGCGGTGCGGTGGATCTCCAGGGTGCGGCGGGCGGCACGACCAAGCTGACCAGCCTGACGGTGGACGGCGGGCAGGTCGACCTCAAGAGCGTGAAGACCACCGGCAAGATCGACATCGAGGGCACCAACATCGACCTGAACGGGACGGTCTACGAGACGGACGGCGGCAACATCAAGTTCACCGGTGCGGTGGACCTTCATGCCAACGTGTCGATGGACAGCGACAAGGACGGCAGCGGCACGGACGGCAGCATCACGTTCACCTCGACGGTGGACGGCGGCCAGACGCTGGCGCTGGACGCCGACGGCGGTGCGGTGGATCTCCAGGGTGCGGCGGGCGGCACCACCAAGCTGACCAGCCTGACGGTGGACGGCGGGCAGGTCGACCTCGACAGCGTGAAGACCACCGGCAAGATCGACATCGAGGGCACCAACATCGACCTGAACGGGACGGCCTACGAGACGGACGGCGGCAACATCAAGTTCACCGGTGCGGTGGACCTTCATGCCAACGTGTCGATGGACAGCGACAAGGACGGCAGCGGCACGGACGGCAGCATCACGTTCACCTCGACGGTGGACGGCGGCCAGACGCTGGCGCTGGACGCCGACGGCGGTGCGGTGGATCTCCAGGGTGCGGCGGGCGGCACCACCAAGCTGACCAGCCTGACGGTGGACGGCGGTCAGATCGACCTCGACAGTGTGAAGACCACCGGCAAGATCGACATCGAGGGCACCAACATCGACCTGAACGGGACGGCCTACGAGACGGACGGCGGCGACATCAAGTTCACCGGTGCGGTGGACCTGACGGCGAACGTGTCGATGGACAGCGACAAGGACGGCAGCGGCACGGACGGCAGCATCACGTTCACCTCGACGGTCAACGGCGGCCAGACGCTGGCGCTGGACGCCGACGGCGGTGCGGTGGATCTCCAGGGTGCGGCGGGCGGCACCACCAAGCTGACGAGCCTGACGGTGGACGGCGGTCAGATCGACCTCGACAGTGTGAAGACCACCGGCAAGATCGACATCGAGGGCACCAACATCGACCTGAACGGGACGGCCTACGAGACGGACGGCGGCAACATCAAGTTCACCGGTGCGGTGGACCTTCATGCCAACGTGTCGATGGACAGCGACAAGGACGGCAGCGGCACGGACGGCAGCATCACGTTCACCTCGACGGTGGACGGCGGCCAGACGCTGGCGCTGGACGCCGACGGCGGTGCGGTGGATCTCCAGGGTGCGGCGGGCGGCACCACCAAGCTGACCAGCCTGACGGTGGACGGCGGGCAGGTCGACCTCAAGAGCGTGAAGACCACCGGCAAGATCGACATCGAGGGCACCAACATCGACCTGAACGGGACGGCCTACGAGACGGACGGCGGCGACATCAAGTTCACCGGTGCGGTGGACCTGACGGCGAACGTGTCGATGGACAGCGACAAGGACGGCAGCGGCACGGACGGCAGCATCACGTTCACCTCGACGGTGGACGGCGGCCAGACGCTGGCGCTGGACGCCGACGGCGGTGCGGTGGATCTCCAGGGTGCGGCGGGCGGCACCACCAAGCTGACCAGCCTGACGGTGGACGGCGGGCAGGTCGACCTCGACAGTGTGAAGACCACCGGCAAGATCGACATCGAGGGCACCAACATCGACCTGAACGGGACGGCCTACGAGACGGACGGCGGCAACATCAAGTTCACCGGTGCGGTGGACCTTCATGCCAACGTGTCGATGGACAGCGACAAGGACGGCAGCGGCACGGACGGCAGCATCACGTTCACCTCGACGGTCAACGGCGGCCAGACGCTGGCGCTGGACGCCGACGGCGGCAGCGTGACGGTGAGCGGCGATGTCGGCGGCACCACCAAGCTGACCAGCCTGACGGTGGACGGCGGGCAGGTCGACCTCGACAGTGTGAAGACCACCGGCAAGATCGACATCGAGGGCACCAACATCGACCTGAACGGGACGGCCTACGAGACGGACGGCGGCGACATCAAGTTGACCGGTGCGGTGGACCTTCATGCCAACGTGTCGATGGACAGCGACAAGGACGGCAGCGGCACGGACGGCAGCATCACGTTCACCTCGACGGTGGACGGCGGCCAGACGCTGGCGCTGGACGCCGACGGCGGTGCGGTGGATCTCCAGGGTGCGGCGGGCGGCACCACCAAGCTGACCAGCCTGACGGTGGACGGCGGGCAGGTCGACCTCGACAGTGTGAAGACCACCGGCAAGATCGACATCGAGGGCACCAACATCGACCTGAACGGGACGGCCTACGAGACGGACGGCGGCGACATCAAGTTCACCGGTGCGGTGGACCTGACGGCCAATGTGTCGATGGACAGCGACAAGGACGGCAGCGGCACGGACGGCAGCATCACGTTCACCTCGACGGTGGACGGCGGCCAGACGCTGGCGCTGGACGCCGACGGCGGTGCGGTGGATCTCCAGGGTGCGGCGGGCGGCACCACCAAGCTGACCAGCCTGACGGTGGACGGCGGGCAGGTCGACCTCGACAGCGTGAAGACCACCGGCAAGATCGACATCGAGGGCACCAACATCGACCTGAACGGGACGGCCTACGAGACGGACGGCGGCAACATCAAGTTCACCGGTGCGGTGGACCTTCATGCCAACGTGTCGATGGACAGCGACAAGGACGGCAGCGGCACGGACGGCAGCATCACGTTCACCTCGACGGTGGACGGCGGCCAGACGCTGGCGCTGGACGCCGACGGCGGTGCGGTGGATCTCCAGGGTGCGGCGGGCGGCACCACCAAGCTGACCAGCCTGACGGTGGACGGCGGGCAGGTCGACCTCGACAGTGTGAAGACCACCGGCAAGATCGACATCGAGGGCACCAACATCGACCTGAACGGGACCGCCTACGAGACGGACGGCGGCGACATCAAGTTCACCGGTGCGGTGGACCTTCATGCCAACGTGTCGATGGACAGCGACAAGGACGGCAGCGGCACGGACGGCAGCATCACGTTCACCTCGACGGTGGACGGCGGCCAGACGCTGGCGCTGGACGCCGACGGCGGTGCGGTGGATCTCCAGGGTGCGGCGGGCGGCACGACCAAGCTGACGAGCCTGACAGTGGACGGCGGGCAGATCGACCTCAAGAGCGTGAAGACGACGGGCGCGATCGACATCGAGGGCACCAACATCGACCTGAACGGGACGGCCTACGAGACGGACGGCGGCGACATCAAGTTCACCGGTGCGGTGGACCTTCATGCCAACGTGTCGATGGACAGCGACAAGGACGGCAGCGGCACGGACGGCAGCATCACGTTCACCTCGACGGTCAACGGCGGCCAGACGCTGGCGCTGGACGCCGACGGCGGCAGCGTGACGGTGAGCGGCGATGTCGGCGGCACGACCAAGCTGACCAGTTTCACGGTGGCCAAGGCCGGCACGGTGTCGCTGGAGAGCGTCGAGACGACCGGCGATATTGACGTCAGGGGGGCAAATATAAACCTGCGCGGGACGGCCTACGATAGCAGCGGCGGTAAAATCATCTTCAAAGCAACAAACGATATCACGGTACACAATGCTTTCACCGTTGCCGGTCCTGCGGACATGGTCTTGCAAGCTATGCGAGACATTACGGTCAGTGCCGCAATTACCAGGACCGCAACAACGGCCACCACCCTAGCCTTGCAAGCGGGTCGCCATCTCGTCGTCAGTGCCAACATCACCGGCAACAACGGCACTCACAGTTTCATATTCGAAGCGGATTCGCCCAGAGCGTCCACTGCCGACGGCACCGGCAAGCTGACGATCGGCAGCGGTGTCACCATCACATCGCACAACGGTGCCATCACGCTGATCGGCGCGGCGTTCGACATTCACTCAACCGCCAGCATAAACGCCGGGACGGGGAACATATTTGTCGCGCCGTCTCGAGCTGTCGCGATGACAATCAGCAATGCGGCTGACAATCTTAACAATGCGGAGATCGGGCGGTTCACCACTTCGGGCACGATCAAGATCGGCACGGCGACGACGGGACCGACCATTAGTGGAAATCCTGGAAGCTCGACATTGACACCTGGAAGCTCGATATCGGCCACCTCTATCACGGTAGACGAAGCCATCAGCGTCAATGGCAGCGCTTCGCTCGAATTGGATTCCAGCAACACAACTAATCTGAACGCCAACGTGTCATCCAATGATGGCAATATTAAATTTAGCGACGCAGTTACCCTGGGAGCCAATGTAACTGTGGACAGCGACGCGGACGATGCTGGCACGGACGGCAGCATCACGTTCACCTCGACGATCGACGGCGGCCACACGCTGGCGCTGGACGCCGACGGCGGTGCGGTGGATCTCCAGGGTGCGGCGGGCGGCACCACCAAGCTGACCAGCCTGACGGTGGACGGCGGGCAGGTCGACCTCAAGAGCGTGAAGACCACCGGCAAGATCGACATCGAGGGCACCAACATCGACCTGAACGGGACGGTCTACGAGACGGACGGCGGCGACATCAAGTTCACCGGTGCGGTGGACCTTCATGCCAACGTGTCGATGGACAGCGACAAGGACGGCAGCGGCACGGACGGCAGCATCACGTTCACCTCGACGGTGGACGGCGGCCACACGCTGGCGCTGGACGCCGACGGCGGTGCGGTGGATCTCCAGGGTGCGGCGGGCGGCACCACCAAGCTGACCAGCCTGACGGTGGACGGCGGGCAGGTCGACCTCGACAGCGTGAAGACCACCGGCAAGATCGACATCGAGGGCACCAACATCGACCTGAACGGGACGGTCTACGAGACGGACGGCGGCGACATCAAGTTCACCGGTGCGGTGGACCTTCATGCCAACGTGTCGATGGACAGCGACAAGGACGGCAGCGGCACCGACGGCGACATCACGTTCACCTCGACGGTCAACGGCGGTCAGACGCTGGCGCTGGACGCCGACGGCGGCAGCGTGACGGTGAGCGGCGATGTCGGCGGCACCACCAGGCTGTCGAGCCTGATGGTGGACGGTGGCCAGGTCGATGTCAGCACCGTTGCGACAACCGGTATCATAAGCATCGGAGGAACGAACATCGACCTGAACGGTGCGACCTACTACAGCGACAACGGCAATGTGACATTCCGCGGTCCGGTGGATTTGGAAGTCGATGTGACGATAGACAGCGATGCGGACGATGACGGGATGGATGGCTCGATTCGCTTCGCCTCGACGCTGGACGGTGAATACAATCTGACACTGGATGCGGATACAGGAGACATCCATTTCGGTGGTGACGTGGGCGCGATCAACAAACTGACGACAATTACGATCAACAAGGCCAGAAACGTCACAGTGGCCGCGACGATGAATGTCGGCAGTTTCACCCAAACTGCGGGAACCGGGCAAACCGACTTCGGATCAAGCACCATAAATGCTGACGACTCTGTCAACGTCAATACGGTGAATATAAGCGGAACAATTGTCGCCCAAGATGCTGACTTGACAGCAGAGGAAGACATCAGAGTGACCGCCGAAGTAGGTTCTTTGACGATAGAGGCGGAAAATGCATACATTAATGGTACCGTCAACGGTGTCGGTGGACAGGGTGCCGCCGACCAGGTAGTAATTAGGAACAGGGGGTCGGGTACGTATTCGTTCAATGAATACACTGTGCTAGGCACTGGATTGGGGACACGAACCTTCTCGGAATTGTCTTCCTTGCCGCTTCCGACGATATGGACACTTAGTCGATATCCGGTAACACCTGCCTCCGGAGTCTATACCTCGTATATTCCGATTTTGCGGGCTTCCGTGAATGATGCTATCAGCAGCGCATACATTCCGACTGTTTTTGAGATGCCGTTCCCATTGTTAACCCCGAAGCCCGGAACGGAAGGTTACTATGAGGATATACCTTTGTTATTCGAGATGTACAATAATGAACTGGATGAAATGGAGTGAAATACCAATGCGAAACCTTTTCCACATGACTGCTTATGAAACCTCAAATGTCAGATACAAAGTACCGCTTGTGCGTGCTAACGGTGCCTTTGCTTTTCTGATTGGAGCGCTATTGTTCAGCGTTTGTACATATGGTTTAGCACAAGAAAACAATATGCAATCCGAGGAGGAAGTAAGCGGACCGCAAATAAAAGGGTTTCGTTCAGCTCAGTTTGGCATGTCCGATTCGGAAACACTTGCTGCCATAAATCGTGATTTTCAAATTCAGCAAGCAAAAATCGAAATTCAGACGAACGATGAAGATAGAACTTCCAGCCTAGTAGCGACAGTCAATGAAATTTTTCGTGGTAGCGAACCGGCTCAAGTCGCCTATATTCACGGTTATCAGCATAAAAAACTGATTCAGATCAATGTACTATGGGGGTCGCCAGTAACCACCGAAGTTAACCGCCAAGCCCTGGTAACTACTGCTAATATTCTTAGAAAATACTTTTTGGAATTGGGTTTCGACCCAGAAAGTACAGTGGTAAATACACGCGTAGACGACAGAGTATTTGTTGTATTTCGTTCTACCGATGAACAGGGACGAATGGTGTTGCTGCAGTTGATAAGCAGTCAAGTACCCGCTGAGGAGGGAGAGAACACAGAAGAGCTCAAACCGCAATTCCAGATTGATTCTTTATTACTTTCCTACATCGAAGATGTCAATGAACCAGACATATTCAGGATCGAGAGAGGTGATTTCTAACCGCTTCGGGGAACAACATCTATACCAGTGGAAGAAATTTCGGAGCGATAAATAATTGTTCAAAACAAGTTAGCCTAAGCTGTAGAATCCGTATTCCTTTCTTGATTTGATAAAGGGTGAAATCGTTTTATTTACTTGGTCTCCGACTAAAACAATAGCAGTTCTGAATGGAATATCGGAATATATAGTCCGGGTGGTTCCTCTAACTTTCACATTCAAATCGCAATGGCGAGGTTTGTCTGAGCTTACGCGTTTTGATACTATATTTGCCGACGCAGATTCTGTCTGTCAATTCCGAACCGAAGACAAAATTTATACACTCCAACTAACGAAGACGCGAGCTGGATCATATGATTCCGGGTAAAGTAATCGAATTCGCATTTCAATCATTCTTCAAATGTAAAATAATGTCGTTAGTGGTACCGGCATAAATTTCTTTGGTCACATTGGAACGAAGGGTGCCGGAAATCTGCTGCAACCGAAGGCTAATGTGTCATAGCATGATTTGCTGGTTGGTCAATGGGCCGTTAGCTCAGTTGGCAGAGCAGTTGACTCTTAATCAATTGGTCCGGGGTTCGAATCCCTGACGGCCCACAATTAGATAACTTGGAATACCGCAGAGGCATTATGAATTGTGCTCAAGTTGTTACAGTTAAATCGAGGGAAAAACTTGGACGTCCAAGTCAATCGATACAATTGGAGATGGTGGATAGCCAATGTTGATGAAAACAAAATTTAGCGCGACATCAAAGACTGAATTTGTACATGAGTACTGGGGCATAGATAACGACTATGCGCGTCTGAGTGATGTTTTATTGGGACGTCCGGAATTTTATCGCTGGGTTGATGCCGGCCCGATCATTGGACGGACAATGGAAAATGCAGCACGAACCGGTGTGAAGTTCGATTTTGATCTTGCTCAACGCCAGCACGCTGACATGATCGCCCAATACGAAGCTCGAGGCGTGGCATGTCACTTCATCGAGGCCGATGAGGCACTACATAGAAATTTCTTTGCCCGAGACAATTCAGCGATGACACCTTGGGGTGCTCTGATTTGCCACATGCAACTGAAATGCCGTCGTGCTGATTATGCTTCAGTTATCAAGTTTTACCAGGACAATGATATTCCGATATGGCGATTTGCTACAGCCGGCCATTTTGAAGGGGGTGATTTTGTCATTCTACGACCCGGACTCGTGCTTATCGGCTATTGCGGCGAACGGTCAGAGAAGGAAGGATCTGAACAGGTCGCCCGATTCGTCGAAGCCGAAGGCTGGGAGGCGTTAGTCGCGCCTATTTCCAGAGAATTCGTGCACATGGACGGATTGGTGGTGCCACTCGCTGAAAATCTATTGGTTGCCTGCACAGATGCGATGGAGCCGTGGCTGGTAACCTGGTTGAAAGATAGTGGTTTCGAATTTGTCGAAGTCGGTTACAGCGAAGCAAGAAATTTAGGAGTGAACCTGATGACGCTCGGTGATGACCGAGTTTTGGCCATGAAAGGATCCCCAGATCTCGTCAATAAAATGCGTGCTTTAGGATTTGATGTTTGCGAAGTTGATTTGTCGATGTTCACTTTAGGTGGTGGAGGTATACATTGCCTGAGTCAGGCACTGAGACGAGAACGACTGAGCGAATAGTTCAAAATATGAACTCCTGAAATTTTCTAAAGTCGGTATCGCGAGAATATGATTCGAGAATGAAAATAGGAAGGTACCACGGTTCGAGTCATCGCCGAAAAATCCAAATTCTTACTTGCGATAGCCAATCAAAATCCAAGATGTCGATATCGAAACTGAACCGAATTCCGAATCCGGCCGTCGTTACATTAGTTAATTTCTGGTGTACCGCGGTGCGCCTGTCATCTGAAATGGACAGGCTGCGCTATGTTCACGCTCATACCGGGTGAGTTCAGGCTGGATATGCTCACATTCACTTCTAGACTCCGGACAGCGACTGGCAAAGACGCATCCTGGGGGTAGGTCAAGGGGCGACGGCAACTCACCGTGCAGGATGGCACGCGGACGTGCCTGTTCCTCAATCGGATCAGGGATCGGTACCGATGCAATTAGTGCTCGCGTATAAGGATGCAGTGGCTGTTGCAATAGTAAGCGTGTGGGTGCTACCTCCATCGTCTTTCCAAGATACATCACCATGATACGGTTGGAAATTTGCTTGATTACACTCAAATCATGAGCGATAAAGATTATTGCCAGCCCAAAGTCCCGCTGCAGTTCCTGTAGCAAGTTTACAACCTGTGCACGAACAGAGACATCAAGCGCGGCGACCGGTTCATCACAAAAAACAAGTCTGGGTTTCAGAATCAAAGCGCGGGCAATTCCGATTCTCTGACACTGTCCACCCGAAAATTCATGCGGATAGCGATTGGCCAGACTCGGAAGCAATCCGACTCTCTCCATGATTTCACCGACACTTTTGACAGTTTCCGCCTTATTCATTGAAGGTTTGTGAGTTCGGAGCGGTTCGCCAATAATTTGCCCTACAGTCATGCGCGGATTCAAGGCCGCCAGAGGGTCTTGGAAAATCATGGGCATATCTTTTCTCAGTTGGCGTCGCTCCCGGCCGTCTAACAATGCGAGATCTTCTCCGTTCCACAAAATTCGACCGCGACTGACTGGAACTGTACCGGTGATTGCCCTGATCAAGGTGGTTTTGCCTGAACCGCTTTCTCCGACCAGTCCCAACGTCTCGAGGGGATGTACTTCGAAAGAGACATCACTTACCGCTGCCAGATTGGTTTTCGGAATCCAAGGCCAGTTTCCGTCAGCTGCAACTTTGAACTCGACGGAAAGATTTTCCACCTTGAGGATGGGGTTCATCTTCGTAGCAACCCGCGATCGACGTGACAGGATCTGGATCGATCACCGGTACGATCAATTGCCGGACGCTGTTGGGCACACACCGGCAAGCGATAGTGACAGCGAGGCTCGAACGGGCAACCTTGGTATTTGTTTCTTGCATCAAGCGGGTCGCCTGGAATGACGGTCAGCGATTCAGTATCCCGGTCCAAGCGTGGTACAGCCTTGAGTAACGCCGCTGTATAGGGATGATCTGGCGCCGCGAAGAGATCCTGCGAATTCCCAGCTTCCATGACACGTCCGCCGTACATTACAACAATCCGATCACTCATACCGGCAACCAACCCCAAATCATGGGAAATCAGAATCACTGCTGTTCCGAAATCCTGCCGTATCTCCTTCAATAGCTCAACAACCTGCGCTTGTACGGTTACGTCGAGTGCTGTTGTCGGCTCATCAGCGATCAGAATTTTTGGTTGACATAGCAACGCCATTGCAATCAATACGCGTTGGCGCATACCACCGGAGAATTCGTGTGGGAACATTCTCAAGCGGCGCTTCGCATCTGGAATCTGGACTGCATCTAGCATTCGCAGACAATGATTCAGTGCCTGAGATTTTGAGTAACCTTTGTGAAACATTAGAATCTCAGACATCTGATCAGAAATGCGCATGTATGGATTGAGTGCAGTCATGGGATTTTGGAAAATCATTGCGATCTTTGTCGCGCGAAGCTGCTGCAATCCAGACTCTGACAATTCCAACAGGTTTGTACCCTCGAAAATTGCTTGCCCGGAAACCTCGGCGTTTTTCGAGTGCAAACCGAGCATTGCGAATGTCATCTGACTTTTCCCGGAACCGCTTTCACCCACCACCGCGAGAATTTCTCCGGCATGCAGGTCGAAACTCACGCCATTGACAGCATGAATCAGACTGGTCGTGGTTTTGAATACCACTTGAAGATTCACTACTTCGAGAAGTTTCATCTACAGCCTGTCTTTAGGATCAAAAGCATCCCGCATACCGTCGCCGACAAAAAAGAATCCAAACAGTGTTGTTACAAAGAATAACAAGGGAAAGCACAATTGCCAGAGTGTGCCGTACTGCATCTGGGATGCGCCCGAACTGATCAGTGCGCCGAGTGATGTGTTGGGCTCCTGTACGCCGAGACCAAGAAAGCTGACGAAACTCTCATAGAGAATGATGTTTGGTACCAACAGTGTCGCATACACCACGACAATTCCCAGAAGGTTTGGGATGATATGTCTGAGTATGATAAAGAAAGGCAAAACGCCACTGACTATTGCGTTTTCGACGAATTCACGGGTTTTGATACTGAGTGTCTGCCCGCGTACGATACGCGCCATATCAAGCCATGACACCAGACCGATGCCGACAAACAGCAACACGATTGAACGGCCAAACACAACCAGTAGCAGAATAAGGACAAACATATAGGGAATAGACATTGCGATATCTACGAATCGCATCATGACGCTGTCTAATTTCCCCCCAAAGTAGCCTGCAACAGCACCATACAGCGTTCCGACAAACACTGCGATGAGTGACCCTATCAATCCCACAATCAGAGAAATTCTCGCACCACTTGCGGTTCTGGTAAACAGATCTCTTCCGAGTTCGTCGGTTCCGAAGTAATGTGTCGAAGATGGTTTACCGTTGGTTTCGACCGACCCGATCACAGCCCAATCGATATCTTCTGCGGACCAACCTGAAAAAATCGGGCCGAGGACTGAGAACATCCCAATCGAAATGAGTACAAGAACACTAACGGATGCCGCTCGATTCCTGCGAAATCGCAGAAATGCATCCTGCCACAGCGAGCGATGATCTCCATCGCTGGTATCAAAATTGAAATCTGTACTCTGAATCGGTGCCACTGGTGCCACTTTCAATAGTGAATTCTTGGATCGATCCACGTGTAAGCGATATCCACCAGCAGGTTGATCAGAACAGTCAATGTTCCGGTCAGAATCGTAATCCCCATGATCAATGAGTAATCTCGGTTGATCGCCGCATTGACGAAAAATTGGCCGATACCACCGGTGGAAAAATAAATATCGATCACGACAGAGCCGGTAATCAGCCCGACAAATGTCGGTCCGAGATAGGAAATTACGGGCAGCATGGCTGGCTTCAAGGCGTGTCGAACAACCCAGTGTCGCGGTGGCAGTCCTTTCGCACGCACGGTAAAAATGAAGTCGGCATTCAACACCTCAAGCATTGAAGAGCGGGTAATTCTGGCAATTGATGCCATAAAACTGGTAGAAAGTGCGATGACGGGCATAATCAGATAGGGTAATTCTCCACCTTGCCAGCCACCACCAGGCAACCAGCCCAGCCATAGTGTAAAAATCAAGACCAAAATCGGTGCCATGACGAAATTCGGTAACACCTGAGCGCCGATTGAGATGCCAACTGCGAGATAGTCGAGCCAAGAGTTCTGACGCAGTGCCGCAGCAACTCCAAGTACCACACCAACGCTGACTGCAACAAAAAATGACAGAAAGCCGTAGGTTAAAGTGACTGGAAATCCTTGTGCAATGATTTCGTTGACTGTACGGTCCTTGTAGACGAACGAAGGTCCAAAATCGAAGTGAACTACGACATTCCAAACATAACGAAATACTTGTTCGTAAAACGGGCGGTCAAGGCCATACATGGCCTCAATATTTGCCAACGTGGCTTCAGGCAGCGGGCGCTCTCCGGAAAATGGGCTTCCAGGGGCAAGATACATGATGACAAAAGAAAAGACGACCAGCGCAAGAATGGTCGGTATGGCAACCAGAACCCTCCTGATAATGTAGAACGCCATTGATGCACGTCACGTTGGCTTAATTCTTGATCCGATAAAGATCCTTCGAATACCAGTTCTTCTGGACGTTGTCGTACGGCCATCCCTTGATCTGTGACTTGAGCATAAAGACACTGGTGTAGTGGTAAATCGGTATCAAAGCCATTTGATCAGCGAGAATATGTTCGACTTTGGTGTAGTTGTCTCGCGGGTCTGCCAGCGTCTTGGATTCAGCCATCAAACGGTCAACTTCTGGATTCGAGAAACGTGCGAAATTCGAATTCGAGGCGGTCGTCATCAGGTCCAGAAAAGTCGACGCTTCGTTGTAGTCTCCACACCAACCGGAACGTGCAACGTCGAATTCTCGAGTACGACGGATTTCCAGATAGGTTTTCCACTCGTAGTTGACGAGTTCCACCTGTACACCAAGTTTCTGCTTCCACAGCTGCGAGATGACAGTCGCGATCTGTTTGTGAGATTCCGAAGTATTGTAGATTAGTTTGAGCTTCAGTGGATTGTCCGGGCCGTATCCTGATTCGGACATTAAACTCCTTGCAGTTGCATCGAGTTCAGCTTGCGGAATCACTGCGTAGTCGATTTCTGGAATTTTGAACCCAGCGGTTGCTCGATGTGTGAAATTGTACGCTGGGTATTGCCCACCTTTGAGCACTTGGGTTACCAGCAGTTTCCGGTCTACAGCATAGGACAATGCCTTTCGTACTCGCACATCCTGTAGTGCCGGATTACCGCTGTCGGTGTGATTGATTGCGTAGTAATAGGTGCAAAGTATTGGTACGGAAGTCGCTTCGTCGGGATACTTCTTGACCAGATTCGGGTACTGCCCTGTCGGGATTCCGGTATAGTCAACCTCGTCCGCGAAATAGCGTGTCAGAGCTTGATTTTCGTCGTTGATTATGCGTCCGATAACCTGCTCAATGACCGTCGCGTTGTTATTCCAGTACATCAAGTTTCGCTTTCGCATGTGATACTCATTTGGAACGTGTTCCGCCAGTGTGTATGCTCCGTTCGATACGATATTCTCTGGACGAGTCCATTGAGCGCCATGGCGCTCCACGGTCGGCTGGTGTACCGGAAACATTGTTGCATAGGTCGTCATGCTCGGAAAATATGGCAGCGATTGCTCAAGTTGAACTTCAAACGTGAAATCGTCGAGTGCCGTCACACCGAGGTCCTGTGGTGGTTTTTTACCGTCAATAATGCCATCGGCATTCGCGACGGTCGCAAGCGATAGGTACCACGAGTAGGGCGATGCTGTAGCCGGATCAACAGCCCGTCTCCAGGCATAGACGAAGTCATGTGCGGTTACCGGATCACCATTTGACCATTTCGCATCTTGTCGAAGCTTGAACGTAAATGTTCGATTGTCGTTTGACGAAGTGACTTCGGTTGCAACACCCGGTACCAGATTACCACTGGAATCCTGGTTGAACAAGCCTTCAAACAGGTCGCGGAGAACGTCAAATCCTTCTGAATCTTCGTTGAGCTGCGGGTCGAGAGTTGGAAATTCGTCAAGCATTCGGTAGGTGAAAATCTGCTCGTCCGCTAGATTTCCATTGTCGGTCGAGGCAACTTCGGCTGCCACACAGGGAAAAGAGACGGCGATTGCAGTGATCAAGGTGAAGATGTGCGTATAGACACGTAGACTCATAGCGGTCTCCAATGGGGATAGTTGATTTACACGGATTGTCTGATATGAACCGTCGAAAAGACAGTCAATAACGCGTAGTGATTGTGAAACTGGTATGTTTGCGAGACGGGCCTGCACGTTTTCAGTTCGGCAAAACTCACACAACTGATATTATATCGAATCTGGTGAAATACAATTACGTTGCGGACAAGATTTGGATAAATCCCGCCACTTTTGAACCTTGAGATTAACCCAAACCGTCTTCACTTGAATAGACAGGGAGTACGAAACGATTGACTTCCCAGTAACAGAAGCGGAAAGTCCAATTCTCGACCGCTCATAAAATTTAATTTCCACAATTCAATTTGCCGGACTGACCGGTGACTCAGAGGGAACTCAGCAAAGTGCTCAAAGTGCATGAATCAAGTAAATTTCCCACAATACAAATTGATTTTTGAGTCCAAAAGAAGTAGCATAAGCACATTACAATTTAGGAGCGAATTCATACTGTTCACTGCCATTGTGAAAACCTCACGAGGTTGACTCCGGCACTGTGAATTTTTTTTTGTTAATGCGGCGGAATATCATCGTAGGCAACTGGAAAATGAATGGTGCCGTAAAAATGGCACGTTCATTGGTTGGGGATGTAGTTCACGGTACAGCAAAATATTCTGAAACGCTTGATGTGGTTGTCTGCCCACCATATGTGTATCTAGATGCAGTGAGCGACATGTTTGGGGAATCGTCGACAGTAGCCCTGGGTGCGCAAAATTGCAGCGAACATACCTCAGGAGCATACACAGGTGAAGTATCATCTTGCATGCTGAAAGAGATAGGTTGTGAATATATCATTGTAGGACACTCGGAGAGACGTCTGTACCACAACGAATCCGATGACGAAGTCGGCCGGAAGGCGAAAGCGGTCATCTCACAGGACATGAAAGCCATAGCTTGTGTCGGGGAAATGCTGGAGGAGAGACAATCCGAGTGTACGAAATCGGTAATTGACCGACAGTTGGATGCGGTTCTGGATACAGTAAATGAATCTGAGATGTCAAGATTGCTGATTGCATATGAACCTGTATGGGCGATAGGGACCGGATTGACGGCTTCGACGGATCAGATACAAGAGGTTCACAACTGGATTCGTGATGGAATTCGAGGGGTGGGTGCCGAAGTCGCTGATGTCTGTCGGATTCTATATGGTGGCAGTGTCAACGGTGTCAATGCCGCAGAAATTCTCAAGCAACCTGATGTCGACGGTTGTTTGGTTGGTGGTGCCTCGTTGAGTTCAGAGGAGTTTCTGAAAATTTGCAACGCGGCTGTTTAGGGAAACACATATAAGATGGAATTATTGACAAAGATATTACTGGGTCTGTTTTTTGTCACCTCGATTGCCATGGTCGTCTTGATTCTGCTTCAGCGGGGCAAGGGATCTGACCTCGGAGCGGTGTTCGGAGGGGGTTCCCAGTCAGTATTTGGCAGCCGCGGGTCAGCGAATTTTCTTACCCGTATCACTGCAGTATTGGCGACAGTATTTTTTGGAATCGCACTGAGTCTGGCGTATATTTATACCGGTGCACGAACGCCGACGAGCGTGACAGATATAGTCACCTCGGAATCGGCGGTGGAAGAGATTCCACAAACATCGGGCAGTAGTGGTGACGGTGAGTTGCCGAAAGTGCCGGAATAAGATTCCGAATCGATCGAATGAGCATATTGCCGAAGTGGTGGAATTGGTAGACACGCCGTCTTGAGGGGGCGGTGGCGAAAGCCGTGCCGGTTCAAGTCCGGCCTTCGGCACCAGGTCAGGTGAGTCAGGAAACAGAAAGCTTAGTTGTTAAAACGATCCGATGCTGGCAAATTACGTTCCAATTGCGATTTTTCTGCTTGTCGCGCTAGTGATAGGAGCCGCAATGATTGGTGTCAGCTCGCTGCTCGGTCCACACAGACCCGATAAGGAGAAGCTGTCTCCGTACGAGTGCGGTTTTGAAGCGTTCGAGGACAGTCGCATGAAATTTGATGTGCGCTACTACCTGGTCGCTATTTTATTCATCATTTTCGATTTGGAAATCGCGTTCCTTTTTCCATGGGCAATTACGCTTGACGAAATCGGGCTCTTCGGATTCGTCGCGATGATGATCTTTCTGGGCGTGCTTGTAATCGGGTTTATCTATGAATGGAAAAAAGGCGCACTGGAATGGGAGTAGGGCATGTCTATTGAAGGAATCATGAATCAGGGAATGGTCACCACGACCATGGATAAATTGATCAATTGGGCGCGTACCGGTTCGATGTGGCCGATGACATTCGGACTCGCATGCTGCAGTGTTGAGATGATGCATGCAGGCGCATCCCGCTACGATCTTGACCGATTCGGTATTATTTTCAGACCGAGCCCTAGACAGTCGGATGTGATGATTGTCGCCGGTACGTTGGTCAACAAGATGGCACCAGCGTTGCGCAGGGTCTATGATCAGATGGCAGAGCCAAGATGGGTGATTTCCATGGGTTCATGCGCAAACGGAGGTGGTTATTATCATTATTCGTACTCGGTGGTCAGAGGTTGCGACAGAATCGTTCCAGTTGATGTCTATGTACCCGGCTGTCCACCCACAGCTGAAGCACTTGTCTACGGTATCCTACAACTTCAGCGCAAGATTCAACGAACCAACACGATTGCCAGGTAGAGGCCTGGAACATGGCCGCTATCGCCCAACTTTCCCAGTCAGTCCAGGAGTTGCTCGGTACTGAAATTTCAGCGTCAACGATTGACGTCAACGAATTGACCATTGTGGTGAATTCGGAGCGGATAACAGACATCTGCACCGCTTTGCGCGACGATGATCGGACGAAATTCGAACAGTTGATCGATTTGTGCGCGGTTGACTATTCTGCTTATGGCGAAGAGTATGCAGCAAGACAGTGGTCCGGTTCGCGATATGCGGTTGTCTATCACTTTCTATCTGTATCGCTCAATCATCGTCTGAGAGTGAAGGCATTTCTTGATGAGGAACACCCGGTCATTCGCTCGGTCACTGACATCTGGCCGTGCGCTGATTGGTTTGAACGTGAGGCATTTGATTTGTTTGGAATCCTGTTTGAAGGGCATTCCGACCTGCGTCGGATACTTACCGACTATGGATTTATCGGACATCCGTTCCGCAAGGACTTTCCTTTGACTGGATATGTTGAGATGCGATACGACCCGGACAAGGCACGCGTAGTCTACGAACCGGTGACAATCGAGCCGAGAACCTTGGTACCCCGCGTCATTCGGGAGGATAGTTTCGGTGACCGAGATTCGTAATTACACCATGAATTTCGGGCCGCAGCACCCAGCTGC
Organism: Arenicellales bacterium; assembly: GCA_963666625.1. Lineage (GTDB taxonomy): Bacteria > Pseudomonadota > Gammaproteobacteria > Arenicellales > JAJDZL01 > JAJDZL01. Next base: position 54,227 of record OY762925.1, on the reverse strand, counting down.
GCATGGCGTGCTGAGACTGGTGATGGAAATGGATGGTGAGGTGGTGCAGAGAATTGATCCACATATCGGACTATTGCATCGCGCCACGGAGAAACTCGCCGAATCAAAGCCATACAATCAAAGCATCGGTTACATGGATCGACTCGACTACGTCTCCATGATGTGCAACGAACACGCCTATGTGCTGGCAATCGAAAAACTACTTGAGATTACAGTTCCGATTCGAGCCCAGTACATAAGGGTGATGTTCGATGAAATAACCCGAATTCTCAATCACTTGCTATGGCTCGGGGCGCACGGACTGGATATCGGTGCGATGTCGATGTTCCTGTATTGTTTCCGAGAGCGTGAAGACCTGATGGACTGTTATGAAGCGGCATCGGGAGCACGGATGCATGCGACTTACTACAGACCGGGCGGTGTATACAGAGATCTTCCCGATTCGATGCCGAAGTACGAGCCATCCAAGCACCGAAGCAAGCGCAAGCTTGAGGAGCTGAACAGGCATCGCCATGGTTCGCTGCTGGATTTCATCGAAGCCTTCACCGACAGGTTTCCGAAATGTGTTGATGATTATGAGACACTTCTCACTGACAATCGGATATGGAAGCAACGAACGGTCGACATCGGGATCGTGTCACCGGAGACCTGTCTGAAACGGGGATTTACCGGCCCCATGCTGCGCGGTTCCGGAATCGCTTGGGATTTGCGCAAGAAGCAGCCTTACGAGGTTTATGACAGAGTTGACTTCGACATACCGATCGGAACGAATGGCGATTGCTATGATCGATATCTTTGTCGGGTGGAGGAGATGCGCCAGTCAAACAGAATCATCCGCCAATGTGTTGAATGGCTGAACGCCAATCCCGGACCGGTGATGATTGATGATGCGAAGCTGATTGCCCCACGCCGAGAAACCATGAAACAGGACATGGAGTCTCTGATTCATCATTTCAAACTGTTTACTGAAGGATACTGCATTCGCGAGGGCGAGTCTTACGCCGCGGTAGAGGCGCCAAAGGGAGAATTCGGCGTCTATCTTGTTTCAGACGGGGCCAACAAGCCCTACCGATTGAAAATTCGTGCGCCGGGCTTTGTCCACCTATCCTCACTGGATGAGATGTGTCGCGGACACATGCTGGCGGACGTTGTTGCGGTGATCGGCACCCAGGATATCGTATTCGGAGAAATCGACCGATGATGCTGTCCAAAGACGCACTTGAAGAGATTCAGACTGAAATCGCCAAATATCCGAAGGGAAGGGAGCAGGCGGCAGTGATGGCAGCGTTGCGCATTGCACAGGATGAGTGCGGATGGGTGAGCGACGAAGTGATGAAGACTGTTGCCGGACTGCTGGATATCGAATCGATCAAGGTAGCAGAGGTGGCCACTTTTTACACCATGTACGATCTGAATCCACCCGGTCGGCATAAAATCAATGTTTGTACCAACATTTCGTGCGCGTTGCGAGGTTCTGCGTCGATCGTCGGGCATCTGACTGAAAAGCTGGGAGTCGGACTCGGTGAGACCACACCTGACGGGCGTTTCACCCTCAAAGAAGTTGAATGTCTGGCGGCGTGCGGTGGCGCACCTGCAGCTCTGATCAACCGGGATTACTGTGAGAATCTCACACCTCAGCGCATTGACGAGATTCTGGAGGCACTCGAATGAGTTACGGGGAAGTACGAATCTGCCTGCCCGAATTCGGTCTCGAATCCCCCTGGACAATTCAGGCGTACGAGAGTACGGGAGGATATGCGGCCTGGCGCAAGATCCTTCAGGAAAAGACACCACCAGAGGACATTATCGCCGAAGTCAAGGCTTCAGGCTTGAGAGGGCGCGGCGGCGCAGGCTTTCCAACGGGGCTGAAGTGGAGTTTTATGCCTCGAAACTCTCCCCAGCAAAAATACATTGTCTGCAATTCTGACGAAGGAGAACCCGGAACATTCAAAGATCGCGACATATTGCGTTATAACCCGCATTCCCTGATTGAGGGAATGGCGATCGCCGGATATGCCATGAATGCGACGATCGGGTACAACTACATGCGCGGTGAATTCTATGAACCATACGACCGGTTTGAACAGGCACTCGCGGAGGCGCGTTCGGCCGGACTGCTTGGAACCGATCTTCTGGGCAGTGGTTTCGACTTCGATATTCACTCCCATCTAGGCGCAGGTGCCTACATCTGTGGTGAGGAGACAGGACTTCTTGAGTCGCTGGAAGGCAAAAGTGGTCAGCCGAGATTCAAACCACCGTTTCCCGCCCAGTTCGGTGCATTCGGGCGTCCAACCACAATTAACAATACCGAAACTCTGTCGTCGGTACCAAAGATCATGCGAGAAGGTGCGCAGTGGTTTGTTGACCTGGGTCCGAAAAACAACGCTGGAACTAAAATTTTCTCTGTATCCGGGCATGTCAACAAGCCCGGAAATTATGAGGTTCCACTGGGTATTCCATTCAAAGCATTGTTGGAGATGGCAGGTGGCATGCTCAATGGCGGCAAACTGAAGGCGTGTATTCCGGGAGGATCCTCGGTTCCGGTGTTGCCAGCTGACATCATCATGGACTGCGACATGGATTATGATTCGCTGCAGAACGCGGGCTCTCTCCTCGGTGCGGGGTCGGTTATCGTGATGGATGAGTCAACATGCATGGTCGAGATGCTTGAGCGAATCGCTTACTTCTACTGGGAGGAATCTTGTGGCCAGTGCACACCTTGTCGCGAGGGAACTGGTTGGCTCTACCGGCTGGTGAGGAAAATCCGCCGCGGTCAAGCAAGGTCCGAAGAGATCGATCAGTTGGTCGACATAGCGAATAGGATCGAGGGTCGCACGATCTGTGCGTTAGGAGACGCCGCCGCTTGGCCGGTACAAAGTTTCATCAAGCATTTTCGTCACGAGTTTGAAGCGAAGATCGCTTCCAGCGCGAAAGCCGCATAGCAGAACGATGTCAGATACACCGAAATTGACAATTGAGATTGACGGCCGCGAACTGCAGGCCGATCCCGGTGCGATGATTATCGAGGTGGCGGATGAGGCTGGAATCTACATCCCCAGATTCTGCTATCACGAGAAACTTTCAGTCGCTGCAAACTGCCGAATGTGTCTCGTCGAGGTCGAGAGGGCACCTAAACCGCTACCTGCATGCGCGACGCCTATCATGGATGGCATGAAGGTGAAGACGGCATCGAAATACGCGGTCGAAGCTCAGAAAGACACACTGGAATTCCTGTTGATCAATCATCCGCTTGATTGCCCGATCTGTGATCAGGGCGGGGAATGCCCATTGCAGGATCAGGCTGTTGGATACGGTGGCCATCTGTCCAGATTCAATGAGAAAAAGCGAGTCGTGGCCGATCACAATATCGGTCCACTGATTGAAACTGAGATGACGCGGTGCATTCACTGCACCCGGTGTGTTCGATTCGGGGAGGAAATTGCCGGGGTGATGGAACTCGGGATAACCGGCCGCGGCGAGCACCTGAAAATTGACACGTTTTTCGGCTCTGCCGTCGATTCGGAAGTTTCCGGAAATGTCATCGATCTGTGTCCGGTTGGCGCGCTCACCTCAAAGCCTTATAGGTTCACTGCAAGATCATGGGAACTGATCAGCCACTCCGCAATCAGCCCCCACGATTGTGTCGGCACCAATATTGACGTACAGACTCTGCGCAACGAAGTGAAGCGAGTATTACCGCGAGTAAACGAACCGATCAATGAGTGTTGGATTTCCGATCGCGACCGGTACAGTTACGAGGCGCTGGAAGACGAAAGCCGACTCGGTGTTCCGATGGTGAGAAAAGACGGGGTGATGGTTGAAGTCAGCTGGCAGGATGCACTCAACGCAGCAGTGGAGGGCTTGTCCGAGATAGTTCAAAGCTACGATGCGTCTGCTTTGGGTACTTTGGTTTCGCCGATGTCGACATTCGAGGAATTCTATCTTGCGCAGAAACTGATGCGGGCAATTGGCAGCTCAAATATCGACCATCGTTTGCGTCAGATTGATTTTTCCCTGGACGAGGATGCACCACTGTATCCGGGCATCAGTATTCCGATTGACCAGATTCAGAACATGGAAACGATTGTCCTTGTCGGTTCGAACATACGGAAAGAGCAACCATTGCTTGGGTTGCGGGTGCGCAAAGCGGCAAAAAAGGGCGCATTGGTGGACGCGATCAATCCGATGGACTGGAAGTTCAATTTTCCATTGAGTTCCAGCGCGGTGGTTGCACCGAATGTCATACCGTACGCCTTGGCTCATGTGCTTAAGGCGGTGTGTGAAATCAAGGATGCAAGTTTTCCCACGGATGTATCCGACGATTTTCTTGATGGCGCGGGAGAGTTCGCTGAGCGTGAGCATTGCGCTGAAATTGCGAGCCATCTGTGCGAAGCTTCGGAACGAGCGGTTCTGATTCTCGGACTGTCAGTAATCTCGCATCCTATGTATAGTTGCATCGAACGTCTCGCTTGGCATATCGGTAATGTTTCCGGTGCCTCGGTTTCCACGTTGCCTCCGGCAAACAGCGTTGCCGGCTGGATTGCGGGATGTCTGCCACATCGGGACGAAAACGGTCAGACGGCGAATCTACCGGGTATGAACACCCGACAGATGATCTACAATCCCCGCCCCGCGTATTTGCTATTCAATGTTGAACCCTCAAAGGATTTGTCAGATGGCTTTCATGCAGCCGAGGCTTTGGAAAATGCTGAGTTCGTCGTAAGTTTTCAGTTCTTTTCCGACATACCGGACTATGTGAATGTTGCACTACCTTTAGCTGCTTATACAGAAAACACAGGTACCTTCATCAACTGCGAGGGTCGAATCCAGAAGTCAACTGCAGCAGTGTCGCCTTACGGTGAGGCGCGGCCTGGTTGGAAAATACTCCGAGTACTCGGAAATTTGATGGGCATGGAAGGTTTTGACTATGTGTCAACCGAGGAAATTATGGATGAAGCCACACCACCTGATGGACTTTGCGAGCGTTCCTTGACGATCGATTCGGCAAAGGTACCATGTCTGAAAAAAGGCAATGGAAATGAGCATGGAAGATTCGAATTGGTTTCCGACCCTTTGATCTATGGTGTGGATACAGTTGTTCGCCGGGCGGCGTCGCTACAAAAAACCTCGGATGCTGAATTGTCTGGAATTGGACTTCATCCAAATGATATGTCGATGCTGGAACTTGACAATGGTGATGCCGTCACCATCCGCAGTGACTTGTATACATTGCACACCACTGCGATATCTGACGAACGCGTTGTGCCAGGTTGTGCATATTTTCCGGCAGGGAATGAGTTCGGTCCAAGTGCTGCAAGTGGAACCGAAATTCGGTTGGAGCGGGACACGACTGAATGAGTACTCTAATTTCATTCTGGGGACAGTTACCTTTCGCGATCCAGGTTGCGATAGAGTCGCTTGCAAAAATTATCGCGATTCTGGTGCCACTTCTGATGCTGGTTGCTTATGTAACCTACGCTGAGCGAAAAATTATCGGTTACATTCAGGTGAGAGTCGGTCCGAACCGAGTCGGTCCACGCGGATGGTTGCAACCCATTGCAGATTTCCTGAAACTGTTCTTCAAAGAAGTCGTCATACCGACGAATGCGAATCGGGCACTGTTTATTTCGGCACCGGTTCTATCGCTCATTCCTGCACTGGCTGCCTGGGCAGTGATTCCGTTTACCGAGACGCTGGTTCTTGCCAATCTCGATGTCGGCCTGCTGTATATTCTTGCGCTTACTTCGATGGGCGTTTATGGCGTCATCATCGCGGGTTGGGCTTCAAACTCTAAGTATGCGTTCCTGGGGGCGATGCGCTCGGCAGCGCAAATTGTAGCCTATGAAATAGCGATGGGTTTTGCCTTGGTCGGACTGTTGATGGCTGCCGGCAGCCTCAATCTGGTAGAGATCGTCAAAGCGCAGCAAGGTGGCTTGCATCAGTGGTATCTGTGGCCCATGTTCCCACTGTTCCTGGTTTATTTCATCTCTGGCGTTGCGGAAACGAACCGAGCGCCATTTGATGTTGCTGAAGGTGAGTCTGAGATCGTGGCGGGCTTTCACGTCGAATACTCCGGAATCTCGTTCATGGTGTTTTTTATGGCCGAGTACGCCAACATGCTGCTGATTGCAACACTTGCAGTCGTCATGTTCCTAGGCGGCTGGTATGCCCCGATCGATATCGCGCCATTTAACTGGATTCCACCTTTTTTCTGGCTGTTCGGCAAAGTTGCGTTGTTGATGTTTGTATTTCTGTGGCTCAGGGCGACATTCCCGAGGTATCGATATGATCAGATCATGCGGCTCGGCTGGAAAGTTTTTATCCCGGTCACATTGGTTTGGATTACAGTCATTGGCGTCTTTCGGTTCCTGACTCCATGGGGATTCATTTTCCGATGAGCAGGGTATTTTGATGTTGAACTGGATCAGTCAGAATTTCAAGACCTACCTGTTGGTGGAACTGGTACGCGGTCTGAGTGTAACCGGTCGACATCTGTTCAAGCGGAAAACAACCATTCAATATCCGGAGGAAAAGACGCCGAAATCACCTCGTTTTCGCGGTCTGCACGCGTTGAGACGCTATCCCAACGGTGAAGAGCGCTGTATTGCCTGCAAGCTTTGTGAGGCAGTATGCCCTGCCTTGGCGATAACCATCGAATCAGAGGAGAGACGAGATGGCACGCGCAGAACGACGCGCTACGACATTGATCTATTCAAGTGCATTTACTGCGGATTTTGTGAAGAAGCCTGTCCGGTCGATTCGATCGTTGAAACCGACATTCATGAATTTCACTTTGAGAATCGCGGTGACAACATCATGACGAAAGAGATGCTGCTTGCTGTGGGCGACGAATATGAGCAGCGTATTGCCGATGCCAGAAGGGCGGATTCCGCATATCGATAGAGGCGCCCGGATGACGTTTCTGCAATTTTCGTTTTACTTCTTTGCCGCGGTGCTGATATTCGCCGCAACGATGGTGGTCACTATCCGAAATCCTGTGAAGGCAGCACTTTTCCTGGTACTGGCATTTTTCAGTGCGGCAGGTGTGTGGATAACACTCGAAGCGGAATTCCTGGCGATTGTCATGGTACTGGTTTATGTTGGTGCTGTGATGGTGCTATTCCTCTTTGTTGTGATGATGCTCGACATCAACCTGACGCGCCTGAAGGAGGGGTTTGGGGAATATCTGCCGATCGGCGGGATTGTTGCTGTTTTACTGGTCATTGAAATGGCGATCATTCTCAGTTCGAAAGTGTTCGGTCCGGCTTCCATGCCAAGACCGCCCGGACAACCGGAAAACTACAGCAACACCGCAGAACTCGGAAAAATCCTATATACGGACTATGCTTATCCTTTCGAGATTGCTGCGATCATACTCCTTGTCGCAATCATTGCCGCAATTTCCCTGACGCTCAGGCGACGCCCGGAGACTCGCTATCAGAAACCTGCCAGCCAGGTTTCGGTCAAAAGCTCAGACCGGATCAAGATAATCTCGATGGACGCGGAGAGTCCGCATACCGATTCACAGGGAGAGTCCGGTAAATGATTCCGCTATCACACTATCTCATCCTGTCAGCGGTGCTGTTCGCGATTGCGGTTGTCGGAATTTTCCTCAACAGAAAGAATGTAGTCATACTCCTGATGGCGATTGAGCTACTTCTGCTCTCGGTCAACATCAATTTTGTTGCCTTCTCCCATTATCTGCAGGATATGGCTGGCCAGGTCTTTGTGTTTTTCATATTGACTGTAGCAGCCGCAGAGGCGGCAATCGGTCTCGCAATCCTGATTGTACTGTTTCGAAACCGCCGTACGATCAATGTCGAAGATCTCAATAGATTGAGCGGTTAGCGGCAGCCCGGAACCATTCTAAATCATGCTGTTGATCTATACCCTGATACCGTTGAGCTGTCTGATCGCTGCAATTATCGCGGGCGTAGGCGGACGATTCATCGGTCGCACAGCCACACATCGGGTTGCAATTTCGGGTGTTGCGGTCAGTTTTCTGCTTTCGCTATATGTTCTGTACGATGTTCTCCAAGGGAACCTGTTCAATGGAACACTCTATACCTGGGGAACAAGTGGACTGCTGAATTTTGAGATCGGGTTCCTGATTGACGAGTTGTCCGCCGCGATGGCAGTTGTGGTGACATTCGTGTCGTTCATGGTGCATATCTATACTATTGGATACATGCATGATGATTCGGGTTACCAGAGATTTTTCAGTTACATCGCACTTTTCACATTTGCCATGCTGATGCTGGTCATGTCGAACAACTTCCTGCAGTTGTTTTTCGGTTGGGAAGGCGTAGGTGTGGTTTCCTATCTGCTGATTGGTTTCTGGTTTGATCGGGATTCAGCCATATTTGCAAATATGAAGGCGTTTCTGGTGAATCGAATCGGGGATTTCGGATTCATACTCGCAATTGCCGCTATCGTTCACGTGTTCGGCACATTGGATTATGTCTCCGTATTCGAAAAAGTTCCTGAGGTTTCGGGGGACACGGTTTCCGGTATCGGTAATACCCAATGGTTGTGGGTAACCGTAATAGCACTGCTTCTGTTTGTCGGTGCGATGGGCAAATCGGCTCAAGTCCCGCTGCACGTATGGCTGCCGGATTCAATGGAGGGTCCGACACCGATTTCGGCATTGATTCACGCAGCAACAATGGTCACTGCCGGAATTTACATGGTTGCCAGAATGTCACCGATTTTCGAGTACTCGGAAGTCGCACTGACAGTAGTGATCACGATTGGTTCCATCACAGCGTTATTCATGGCAATGATCGGCCTTGTACAGAACGACATCAAGCGGATTGTGGCGTATTCCACACTGTCACAGCTGGGTTATATGACTGTCGCACTCGGTGCATCAGCGTATGCCGCAGGAATGTTTCACCTGACGACACATGCATTTTTCAAAGCACTGCTCTTTCTTGCTGCAGGATCTGTGATTGTCGCCCTTCATCATCAGCAGGATATCCGACACATGGGTGGGTTGCGCAAATATATGCCGATCACCTATTGGACCGCGCTGGTGGGATCACTGGCACTTGCCGGGGTGCCACCTTTTGCAGGTTTCTTCTCCAAAGATTCCATTATCGAGGCGGTACATGCCAGCAATCTGCCAGGCAGTGGATTTGCGCTGTTTGCGGTTACCGTAGGCGTGTTTGTCACAGCGCTTTATTCATTTCGGATGCTGTTTGTCGTGTTTCACGGAAAATCCAGAATGTCGAAGGAGGAATCCGACCATGTCAAGGAATCACCGTGGGTGATTACGCTACCGCTGATTCTTCTGGCGATTCCCTCAGTCATATTCGGTCTGATCTATGTTGAACCGATGCTGTTTGGAGAGTTTTATTCCAGTTCGATTTTTGTGATGTCTGGGCATGATACGCTTGCTCAAGTGGCAAGCGGATTCAGCGGGGAGGGGATTGGCGTCGCATTGCAGATGGTCGCTCACGGATTCTTCACTCTTCCGTTTTGGCTGGCGATTTCGGGAATATTCGCAGCCTGGCTACTCTATATCCGTTTTCCGCACTGGCCCGAACTGATTCAGAATCGATTGAGCGTGCTTTGGTTCATTTTGGATCGCAAGTATGGATTCGATGAATTCAACGAAATTGTCATTGCCCGTACTACCCGTGTCACCGGATTGGTTCTCTGGCAGCTTATGGATGATCTGCTGATTGACGGCTACGTGGTGAACGGGTTGGCATTGAAAGTCAAGCAGATGTCGGCCAGGTTGCGTGTAGTCCAGTCTGGCTTTGTCTATCACTATGCATTTGCGATGATCATAGGACTTTTTCTATTGATCACGTGGTTCGTCGCAAGGTGACTTCTCTGATCCATGTTTTCGTCAATTGGTCAATTTGATCAGCTGAGTTTTGTAATCTGGCTGCCCATCATTGGTGGAATATTGGTGCTGGCGGCTGGGAATCAGCGAAGTGAGGTCGTCAAGAAACTCGCACTCGGAATTTCGTTCGGAACATTTTTTCTGAGTCTGCCACTTTATTTCGGGTTCGACAAGTCGACAGCGGATTTTCAGTTCACCGAACATATCGAATGGGTTCCGGCATTCAACATCAATTACTCAATCGGAATCGACGGAATTTCTTTGCCTTTGATACTACTGACGACATTTCTGACTGTCCTGGTTGTTATAGCTGGATGGAAGGTTATCGAGTATCGCGTGGCTCACTATATGGCCGCTTTCCTGATACTGGAAGGGCTGATGATCGGGGTTTTCTCGGCGTTGGATGCTGTGTTGTTCTACATTTTCTGGGAAGGAATGCTGATTCCGATGTTTCTGATCATCGGAATCTGGGGTGGACTGAACCGAATTTATGCAACAATCAAATTCTTTCTGTATACGTTGCTGGGTTCGCTGCTCATGCTTGTGGCATTCCTGTACCTGTACAACGTCAGCGGTTCTTCCTTCGACATACGTCACTGGCATCAATTGGAAGTTTTGAACTTTCAGTCTCCTTTATTCATTGCGTTCTTTACCGCATTCGCGGTCAAAGTTCCAATGGTTCCGGTTCATACCTGGTTGCCCGATGCGCATGTGGAGGCACCCACCGGTGGTTCGGTCATTCTGGCCGCGGTCATGTTGAAGATGGGTGCGTACGGCTTTCTTCGATTCAGCCTGCCGATTCTGCCCGATGCTTCGCAGGCATTCTCAGGTGTGATGATTGCTCTGTCGCTGATTGCGATCGTGTATATCGCTTTGGTGGCCTTGGCGCAAACCGATATGAAGAAACTAATCGCTTACTCATCAATCTCGCATATGGGATTTGTCACACTCGGTTTTTTCATCTTCAACGTGCACGGGATTGAAGGGGCAGTAGTGCAGATGATCTCTCACGGGTTTGTGTCAGGCGCTCTGTTCCTATGTGTAGGCGTGCTGTACGACAGGCTTCATTCCCGTAAACTTGAAACATATGGCGGTGTTGCCCATTCAATGCCGATGTTTGCCGCTTTGATGATGATCTTTACACTCGCAAATGTCGGTTTGCCGGGCACCTCCGGATTTGTTGGCGAACTACTGGTGATCATCGGTACCTTTGAGGAAAATGCGGTTTACGCAGGTATTGCGGCACTGACTCTCATTCTGGGTGCGGCCTATACATTGCGGATGTACAAACGTGTCATATACGGAAAAATCACAAATGACGCGGTTGCTGCCTTGAAGGATCTTGAGCCGCATGAAATCATAACACTCGGGCTGCTGGCTTTACTGGTTCTGTTGATTGGCGTATGGCCTTTCCCGTTGCTGGAAGTGATGCATCCGTCGGTGGAGCTGCTAGTTTCCCAAGCTACAGGCACTAAATTGTCATGACAGTTAAATACTGATTCGGCAGTGTATTGATCACTCCAGTTATGGGACATCAAATGGAGGAATTTCGATGATCGATAATCCCGTTCCGTGGCCAAACGGTGCACGTTGTGCTGTAGCCATCACCTTTGACATGGATGCCGATAGCTTGATGCATTACGGCCATCCTAACGACGCGCATACCCGTGTTTCAGGGTTATCCATGCTACGTTATGGACCCGAAGTTGCGATGCGTCGCATTCTTGCGACTTATGACAAATTCGGGATCAAACAGACATTTTTTGTTCCTGCCTGGTGTATCGAGAGTTATCCCGATGTGATCGACGAGGTCAACAAGGCCGGGCATGAAATCGCATTTCACGGGTATATCCACGAAGACCCCAATTCATTAGGTCGAAAAGACGAAGCCTACTGGCTCGAACGTTCGATCGAGGTCATCAAAGCTCATACGGGACAATGCCCTCGGGGTGCTCGTGCTCCCCTATACAACTTTTCGCGCTGGTCAACTGATTTACTGATTGATTCCGGTATACATTATGATGCGTCACTGATGGGTGACGACATCCCATATGTGCTCAAAAGTGACGTTGGAGAACTGATTGAAATACCTTCACACTGGGGATTGGATGACTGGCCGCAGTATGTACACTCTATAGACTTGGATTTTGACATGCCGATCAAGTCGGCTTCAGAAGGCATGAAAGTATTTCAGGAAGAATTTGACGCAATGTGGGAACACCGCGGTTTGTGGGTTTCGGTGTGGCATCCTTTTGTGACCGGCCGATTGGCACGATGGTGTGCGGCTGAGAAGCTCATAGAATATATGCTGGGACGAGGTGATGTCTGGTTTGCCCGTATGGAAGACATTGCCACACACGTTCGCAAATTGATTGAAGAGGGTAGTTATGTGCCACGCGTAGACGAGTTACCGTACTATGATGAACCAATCTCTATCAACCGATAGGTGGCAGTTTTAAGTCGTTCACATTGGTTCCGGTTACATTCAGTTCATCCAACTTTGCCAAGGCTTGCTAAGCATTGCGCTGCCTATTCATACACGGCGACCGATTCGCCTAGACGGCTTTCGAGTGGAATCACACCGTGACCGGGCAGTTCAGTCGCACGAGTTTTACCGTTTACGTTGCGCGACCCCTGACCGGGGAATGGATCTATCGCCAGGTGATGGTGACAAAGCCAGCTGGCAAGACGGCATTCTTCGGCAGTCGATACAGCGAGATGAATCGCCGCGGTGTCGGCAAGAACAGTCCCGCCGACATCCTCGATGTGCATCTGCCATCCAACATTCACTGCGAAATCGCGGATACGACGCGCCTTGGTTAAGCCGCCAACACGATTTGGCTTGATCTTGATGCCTTCGCATGCAACAAGGCGCCATGCGTCGAGGTGGTCCTGGTACGTGTGCAGGCACTCGTCGAGCTTCACGGGCTGCGATACCCGATGGGCTACTTGTGCACACTGACTAAGGGATTCGCATGGTTGTTCGAACCATGATTGATCGCGCGTCCGAACGGCGTTCATCACCGCAATTGCCGTCGCCGGTGTCCAAGCTCGGTTGATGTCGAAGGTGACTTCCTCGTTGGACGGAACGCTATCGATGATGGCTTCGATGCGCTCAATGTCCGTAGCGACGTTCGAGCCGCCGATCTTCGCGGAATGGACGCGATACCCCATCGCGCTTGCTTGACGGATGTGCGCGATCATTTCCTCGGGTGTTCCAGTCGGAATCGACGAATTGACCATGACCTCACCGGTGTCGTTGCCGCCAAACAGCTGCCACAACGGCAATCCGGAAAACTTGCCGAGAATGTCCCAGCAGGCGACGTCCAGAGCCGATTTCGCATATGGATGTCCCGGCAAAGCTATATCCATCGCCCGATTCACCGAATCTACTGATCTGGGGTCCAGTCCGATGATGGCAGGCGCGAGAATTTCTACAGCCGCTCTGACGCCCGGACCGTGAGCAGGCAAGTAGGTGTGCCCCCAAGGACAGGCCTCGCCCCATCCCGATATGCCCTCGTCGGTATCAACGCGGATGATTGTCGAATCGAGTTTCTCGAATTTCAACCGCCCGCCGGACAGCGAGTAAGGTTGTGCAAGCGGCAGGTCCATCTGCCATATGGTGATTCGAGATATTTTCATTTGTTGACTCCATACACGGCAACGGGCTCGCCGAGGTTTTGCAAATCCGGCTCAACGCCCAGTCCTGGCAGATCTGACACGAACAGCTTGCCTTCTGACGTCTTCGGGTTCGGTGTACCGGTGGATCGTGTGTTGTAGTTGTGCAGATCTGTAGTGCTTGACATCAGTTCCGGCGGTGTCGATGCGGCAAAATGCGATACGGCTGCAGTCGCGATCTCACCGCCCCAAGTATCTTCCGCGACGACCGCAATCCCGTGTTCCACGAAATAATCCCGTACCCGTGTGGCTTTAGACAGCCCACCGAGATTGGAAATTTTCAGACAGGCGATTTCCGCCGCCCGATCTTCCACGATTCGGTGGGCAATGCGAATGTCCGTTATAACCTCATCGAGTTTCATGGGCAGATCTATGTGTCGCCGCACATGGAGGCACTGCTCATAGGTCTGACAAGGTTGCTCATAGATGTAGTCGAGGTCTCGAGTTGCGCGAGCGACTTGAATGGCATTGTTTACGGTCCACCCGCGATTGGCGTCGACAAAAGCTGTCTCGCCACGCTGTAACAGCGTCACCGTCTCACGAATCCGCTCAATGTCGTCGCTCCAGTTCGCGCCGACCTTGATTTGAAAATGCCGATAGCCCATAGCGCGATATCGCTGAAGTTCCTCTCGGGATTGATTCGGAGCATTTTGTGGAACGACCCGATACATCGGCGCGCCATCAATCAGCTTTCCGCCCAGCAGCATCCACACGGGCTGACCCGACGATTTACCAAGAATGTCCCAACAGGCGGCGTCGAATGGTGATTTTACGTAATTGTGTCCCTTCAATGCGTAGTCCATGATACGCTCGATTCTCCTGACTTGCCTGGGATCCTCGCCGATCAATCTAGGTGCAATTATTCGTGCAGCGGCTTCTACTCCACCCGAATGGGCTTCCATATAGTTTTCACCACAGGGTGTAAATTCCCCGCATCCGCTCACTCCACAGTCAGTCGCAATTGTTACAACGGTCGCTCGGGCAGTCGAAAACGCGTTTCCTCCACCCCAGCCGTAAGTGCCGCCGATGTATGGCAAGTCGCTGCGATAAATCGCGATTCGCGCGATTTTCATGTTACTTATCCATGCTGACGACGATGATGATCATGATCCTGACCGAAGAAGGCATTTACGAAAATTTTCCGAAAATAAATCGAGATGCTCCGACATGAATCTGAGCAATTTGACAGCAGTTTGGTACAAATATACTATTAGCAAACTTGAAAGAACGGGGACTAATTTACGTAGTTAAGCAGAATCACCAATATTCGTCAAGCGAACTACCAGATACCGGTTATATACCTGATGCGAACACTGAATTTGAACACTATCATATGCGACAGCATAGGCTTGGAATTTAAAATAAAGTCCAAGGAGGATGAAATTGAACGGAAATGACGGCTTGGTGCGAGCACTGGATCCTCGATACTATCTTGATCCTGAGGTTTATCAGCGCGAACTCGGCGGCATGATGGCTGCCACCTGGCAGTATGCCGGGCATGCTTCGCAGCTTCAGAACAAAGGCGATTACTTAACTTTCGAGATTGCGGGGCAGAATCTGTTCTGCATTCGCAACGGAAACGGCGAAATTCGCGCGTTCTACAATGTCTGCCAGCATCGCGCGCACGAGCTATTGATTGGCGATGGAACTGTCCGCTCGATCGTCTGTCCGTACCACGCATGGACCTATGGATTTGATGGAAAACTCATAGGTGGTCCGAATACGAATTCGGTGCCTGGATTCGACGCATCGGGCATCTGTCTCTCAAGCGTTCGTATCGAAGATTTTCACGGCTTTCTGTTCGCAAACTTGGACGACAACGCGAAACCTATGGACGAATGGTTCCCTGAAGTACGTGAGCAGCTATTGGAATTTGTGCCTCATATTGCTGAACTGCAGCCGACGAATTGGATCAAGGTTTCGAAAAACTGCAACTGGAAACTGGCCGTCGAAAACTATTCCGAATGCTATCACTGCCGCATCAATCACAAGACGTTCGCCAACGGCGTCATAGACCCCAGCACTTACGACATACAGCCCCAAGGCTACTGCCTGAGGCATACGACACGGTGCCAGAACCTCGACAAGATGACATATCCGATCGATCTTGACTCGTATCCAACGGCGGGGTCATATTCTTCTTGGTATCTGTGGCCGATGTTCTCGTTTCAGGTTTATCCCGGAAACGTACTGAATACCTACCACTGGCACCCGAAAGGGCATGATACCGTGGATGTCTGGCGCGGCTGGTACACGGTGGGTGGCAAAAAATCCGACGTGATCGATACTTTGGCTCGACAGGATCGGGATACGACCGTGGAGGAAGACATTCATCTGGTCGAGTCGGTCCAGCGCGGTCTAGGCAGCCGAGGATACAATCCCGGACCGCTTGTGATCGATCCGAACTCCGGGGTCAATTCTGAACATTCAATCAGTGTATTGCACAGCTGGATTCGAGAGAGCATCGAATCTGGCTGATGTCGGGACTTGCTTGCGCGAGCGCGCATTGATGAGCAACTACGTCATCATCTCAGCCTGATATACGATGAGGGAATGGCATTTCATGTAGGTTGAACGGAATTAGATCGGATAACTTTTTTCTTAGTGCACGCTTGCATTCAAGGAAGGTGCAAATTCAATCGTACAAGGCAGGTGGTGTGCATCTCTCATTTATTCTGCGCGATATAATCAATAGCATTAAAAGGCGACTGACACAGCCAAACGACGTGAATAACCTTAACCAATGCGAAGCGGTGGAGCAGGTACCGGGGATGGTCAGCGGCGCATGGGCCTTCACCGGCACCAGAATACCCTTGCTTGTGTTCTATGACAATCTGCTACATGGAGCCACAATTGATGAATTCGTGGAATGGTATCCCGCTATCGGAAAGGATCAGTTACTGTCATATCTGAATCACAAAACAGAATACCCTCTGTCTGAATTTCACAGCAATCTGATCAAGGGTGCCAATATCAACGAATTCATTGAACGGAATCCGAAAATAGGGGATTCCATTTTCTCCGTTCTGAACAAGGAAATGAAATACCTCAAAGCTTCCAGACTGAGTTGCTGATACTTTTTGATAACAATTTTCCGGCTCCGCTGAGGAAACATATACCGGATTACACCGTCGATACCGCCGCTGAGATGGGTAGGGCAGGAATTAAGAACGGTGACCCGCTGAATCAGGCGGTACAGGCACAATACGATATTCTCCTGACATGCGATCAGGGTGTCCGGATCAGCAGAACCTATCAAAATACGAATAGAGAATCTGCAGTAACTCGCCCATTGTGAATCGGACGAGCAATGATCTTCCCAACACATCCAGTAGTGGACAGTCCGGTGAGCAGTCGCGACTCGAATCGACATCATCAATTCAACGACCCGAACGACATCAGCTAGCGTCCATATTCCCATCATCCGCTCCCGCAGGCTTCCCATACCGCGTTTCAGTCAATCGACAGCATTCACAAGCCGCGGATGTGTTGCGCCGGAATCTTACCGAATATGGACATTTCACCGCTTCGGATGATACCTGTGATTTTCGGCCGGTGGTTCCTCTCTTCTTCCAGTGATGCGAAGCCTGATATTCTCATATTCAGCGCACGAGCAATGATATTATTGAATCATGGGTGAAAGGCCGCAAAACGATCAACGCAAGTCCATTCCGACCGGAATTCAAAGTTTCCGCGAAGTCCGCGAGCGCGACAGTTACTATGTCGACAAGACCCTGATCATGCGTGACCTCATTGATCATGGCAGTTACTACTTCCTGTCGCGTCCGCGCCGTTTCGGCAAGAGTCTGTTTGTCGACACGTTACATGATCTGTTCGCCGGAGAGGAGGAGATTTTCCGCGGGCTTGCGATCCATGACAGCTGGGACTGGTCAGTCAGACATCCTGTAGTAAGGCTGAGTTTTGACGATCAGTACAACAGTCCCGAAGAGATTGATCAGCACATTCATGGCAAGTTGAAACGGATTGCGGATGATACCGGTATTGATTTGGGAGAGACCGGCAGTAAGGCTTCGCAACATTTGGAAGCGCTGATTCACCGGTTGCATCAGAGTACAGGACAGCAGGTGGTGGTACTGGTCGATGAGTATGACAAGCCGATCCTGGATGTATTGGAAAATCCTGAAGTGGCGAGAGCGAACCGGGACTACCTCCGAGGGCTTTACGGCATCATCAAGGGCAGTGCTCGACACGTCAGGTTCGTTTTTGTCACCGGAATCACGATGTTCTCGAAAGTCAGCCTGTTCTCCGGGCTGAACAATCTTGAGGACATTTCCCTGAATCCTCGCTATGCGTCGATATGCGGATTCACCGATGACGACCTTGACACGGTGTTCGCGCCGGAGCTTGAGGACTTGGACCGGGATGAGATTCGCCGCTGGTACAACGGTTACAACTGGCTGGGTGAGCACCGGCTCTACAATCCTTGGGACATTCTGTTTCTGTTGAAGGGAAGGCAAATTAAATCACATTGGTTCAGGAGCGGAACACCGACCTTTCTGTATCAGCTGATTAGGAAAAAGAACTATCCGCTGATGGATTATGGCGGCGGAACAATCAATGAGGAAGATCTGATCCAGTTTGATGTTGATGTCATCGATCTTCGCGCGCTGATGTTCCAGTCGGGCTATCTGACGGTGGGAGAGCAGCGTCGTGACGGTCCGGACACGATCTACACCCTGGAATTTCCCAACTTTGAGGTGAGTACGAGATTCAACGAGGGTCTTCTGGTCTATATGGGTAGCGACGCGGAGAAAATAAGGCGCGATGCGGATGCCGTATTGGACTGTCTGGAGTCGAAGGATTTCGACGCACTGGTTAAACGGATGCGGCCGGTGTATGCGGTCATTCCGCATGACTGGTTTCGCAATAGCACGATACCCGAAATCGAAGGTTACTATCTCAGTTTGCTGCTGACGTATCTTCGTACGGTGGGAGCGGATGCCAGGGCGGAGGTGTCGTCGAACCGGGGTCGAACGGATCTGGTCGTCCACCATGCCGGTCAGGTGTTTGTGATTGAGGCGAAGGTGGCAGTGTGCAGTAGCGAGCGAGAGATCGAGGCGGCGTTCAAGGCAGCGATGAAGCCGATACGCGAACGTGGCTACGCAGAGCAGTATCTCGGTCAAGGCGACGAGGTTCATCTGATCGCCATGGTGTTCGGTAGCAAGGATCGCAATCTTTTGCACATGCGCTCTGAGCTTGCCGAGGAGTTGCCCGCATCCCGCGATGACGGAGACCTTCCGGTCTGGCGACGCTTGCGGAATGTCGTGACTATGAGATAATCAATTGAATATACCCGATGCTCTGGAAGGGTTGGAAGATTGATCTGCATCGACCGACATTGAACGATCTGGGATGATCATCATTCCCGATCGTGAACCCTAAAAACTTGCCCGCATGATCAGGGTTGAGTAGATGAAATCTGCAAATTTACAATGGAATGTATTGACTATGCCAAGAAAATCCAAACAGAAAGCGAAAACGGAATTGGAGAAGTATGACATATAGTCAATGAACAATGCTATGGTAAATTGAACCCATGAGACGAAAGAAGAGGGAAATTACACCCAATTTGACGTCAAGGCACCTTATCATGAGTTCAGACAAATTTGAAGATGTCTTTGACACACTTTCATTAATGTGGAACAACTAAACATGCTGTTCAAAAATAGAACCGCAATTGGATTCCCGAGGACAATCGAAACTTAGTCTATTGGATGGTATAGAGGATATGAACAAATCAATTCCCGGTTATGTTTCAGTCGCAATGACGAATGATAAATCGACTCTGCGCGTGAGAAACCCCGACGGCGGGACGCGTGAATCAGAAAATTGGGGAGTTAACTCCGAGTATGGCGTGCTCAGGGATGTCTTGCTTGGATCACCAGAGTGTTTTCGCTGGATGGGGGAAGAAAATCTCGCATACAGTTCGATTTGTCGGACCTCAGAAAGATTGGGTCTGGAATTTGATCGCGATATCGCAATTCGTCAGCATCAGGAACTTGTATCGGCTTATGAGTCCGCAGGTGTGACTGTTCATCAATTACAACCCGATGAATACACTCCTTATCAGATTTACACTCGTGATTCGAACTTTATGACCCCATTCGGTGCGGTAGTCTGCCAATTGGCGAATCCTAGACGACGAGGTGAATATGCTGAAATACTCAGATTTTATGTTGCCAATGACATTCCGATATACGATCTGGTGAGCGCGGGCAATTTTGAAGGCGGAGATTTCGATATCATCGAACCCGGCGCTGTCCTCATCGGCTATACCGATCATCGAACCGAAGAGCGTGCGGCCAAGCAAGTGGGCGGATGGATGGAAAAGGAAGGCTGGGAGGTAAAGTATGCGCCGATCGATGAGTTCTATGTGCATATAGACCTCATGGTATGCATGGTAGCGGAGAAGTGCGCGGCCGTATGTCTTGAAACCACCAGCGATGATGTTATCCAATGGCTGAAAGATAAGAATATTGAAATGATTCCAGTTGGATTTCGAGATACCATGAATCTCGCCTGCAATGTGGTTGCCTTGGGAAATGATCGGGTTGTATCAACATCCACAGCAACCGACCTCAACAGCAAGCTCCGGGCAATGGGCTTTGAGGTTTATGCCCCGGATATGTCAATGTATACGAATGCCGGCGGCGGGGTGCACTGTATGGCCCAACCGCTTCGAAGAGATCGGGTCTGACGCAATTTGTCAGGTCTTAAGTCGGATTGAACGACCGGCGTTGGATGGTTTGGGCAGAAGTTTATGCTCTGCGAATAATTTGCTGATTTTTTCCCGTACCGAGTCCGAAAATGGTTGAATCCCTCTGAGGTCGAGATTGAAGCCAAGGGCCATCACTTCGTTGGTAGCTGCAACGAATTTTTCTTCAGCGTGCGAAAGTGTATGAAAAATATGGAATCGTTTTTCGTCGTGGCCAAGTAGCTGAGTGCTGACGATCAAAGGGTCACCTAGCCTGACTTCGTGTATATAGTTGACGTGAGTCTCGACTACCGCGTATTCCATTGCATCGCGTTCTGCCAGGGACCTATAACTGTTGGCTAAATTCCAGAATTCATAGGTTGCTTCGTCGCACACCAGCACATAGTACGCCAGGTTCATGTGATCGTATTCGTCGACCCATTCTGGTTTAACAACGTCCCGATGTAGATTGAGAGGTTGGCTGAAATCAAATTTTTCAGATTTGCTCATCAGGTGAATTTAGGTGCTGGAATAATCGATTCAAGTCTCTGGCCGATTGCCAGCAACAATTGTTCTTTTCCAGCCGGAGCCATGAACTGGATTCCAACCGGCATACCCAAACGGTCCAAACCAACCGGTATCGAGATCGCACAAAGATCAAGGTAGCTGCCAACCCCGGTATTTCGAAGATTGAGCAGATTTAACGGCATGTAATCTTCATCCGTACTGACCTGTTCAAGCAAGGGTGGTGATATCGGAACAGTTGGGGCCGCGATGACATCGCAGTTGTCAAATCTGTTACGAACTTCGATTCGTTCCTGCTTGATCTGCCGAATCCGGCTCAAATATTCAATTGCGGATATGTCACCACCAATTTTGATTCGTTCACTGATGACAGGGTCCAGATTATCCAGCCAATCAGGCAGTTCGTTACCGAGAAACTCAATCAGTTCCACTGAAGTGGTACCTCCTCGGTCTCTGATTTCAATCGCCACCTCAGCATTGGGAAATTCCATTGGAACAATTGTGCAGCCATCACTTTCCAATGCGTGAACTGCCGCCATACAGATATCGGAAATGTCGTCTTGGCAATCCCACATGATTCCTGTGTCAGCTATTCCAATTCGAAAATTTTCTATCTGTAGTCGATTGATCTTGTCAAGACAAGCTCGATGCTGGGCAATTGACTCGTCGGGATGGCTGATCGCATAGAATGCGTAAGCGGAGTCTTGAGCTGTTCTTGTCAGAATTCCCGCCGTATCAAGTAACGGACTCAGTGGCATAATCCCTTCGGTTGGCCATAATCTGTGACTAGTCTTGAGACCGACAACACCTGTACAACTGGCCGGAATCCTTACCGAACCTGCGGTGTCTGTTCCGAGTGCGACAAACGCTGATCCTTGGCAGATGCTGATACCTGCACCCGAACTTGAACCACCTGGAGTTCGATGAGCATCTTTGCACCAGGGATTGCGTGGTGTTCCCCAATGACTGTTGACACCCAACCCTCCATACGCGAACTCTACTGTGTGAGTTTTACCCAGGAACACACTCAGTTGCGACTGCAATGATTGGACAATCGGACCGGCTTGCCGCCATTTGCGAGGTAGTTCACGATAACTGCCGGCAAAAATTGGAAAATCGGGATGTCCGTAGATGTCTTTTAGGGAAATGGGAATACCTTGCAAAGGTGAGGGTGCTTTGCCAGACTTATAAACGTCGTCTGCTTCTTTGGCAGTGGTTAGCCCAGTCTCCGGAGTCCAGCATTTGTAAGCATTTGAATATGAGTTCAATTCCTTTTGTCTGATCGAGTATTCGGTCAATTCGACACTGCTGAGGTTTCGGTTAATCAAGCCGTCCGAAATTTCTTGCAGCGAGTGTTTTGTCGGGTCCATTTCCACTGTTTGCTGGCTATTGGTTGCAAATTAATTTAGGGACAATATGTAGTGCCAACCACCTACATTCATCGTTGATCCATCAGAAACGGCACGTTTCATGTTTTCAACAGTTATTGGTGGCCCTTCATAGCGACAGAATCCAAACAGCCGGGAAAGAGGGCGAACGGGGATCATTCTGACCTGACCGTTGTCATATACAACATATTGCACTCGGTCGCCCGATTCAACCCCCAGCACATCGCGAACAGCTTTGGGTATAGTCGTTCGTCCTCTCGATGAAATTACAGGACTATGCATTGTCTAAAGTGATCCTTATCAATCATGAATTTGCATTGATTTTATAGGAAATGCAATTACAATTTTTTTCGATACCTTAATCTCAATGTAATTCTTTGAAAGATTAAGCGCGATTGTCGCAATCGTATCGTATTTTTTTGCTATTTTTACTCATTGGATGTCTCGAATTCGTCTGTATTGAACTTTCCGGTTGATTCCCGGTACGGCAGTTAAGTACGTAAATCTGCCGAGGGGTATCCATTTCGTCGAGTAACGACACCAGTTGCGACAATTAGTCCATAAGCCAGGACTCTGTGAAAGGGGTATTGAAGAATGACAATTGCGAACTATGATTCCCTGGGTTACGACCCTAGAGTTGAGTTGGATCATTGGCTGGGAACACCGATTCCTCCGGTGCACAATCCCTTGGAATCAACACCTAGGCGGTGGGCAATTGCTGGCCGAGTTTGGTGGAATGGACCTCCGTGGACGATCCTGCGAAATTCGTCATATTTCTTGTGGCACGTTATGGACTATGGGGACACTGAGGACATTCGCCACATTTTGAAGAGCATATCGGAACAGGCATGGATTCTTGCGCTAAATGAAGCACGGCCCGGATTACTCTCCAAAGGTTCTTATGTATTTTGGTCTTTGGCATTCGACCGGATCAGAATTGACGAGCCTTGCGACTGGCCTGATTCAGCACATCGTCTCGACTACCGACCATTGCGAAATGAGAGTCGGGAGCGAATTCGGGAGCGACAACGCCGAATTAGGGATGAAGCGTAAAACAAACATTTAAAATAGCCTACCAGTTAGACTACTACTTCAATTGAAGTTCTTGAATTGTCGAGGCAAAAATCAACAATAAGAGCGTATTGGTTTTCAGGCACTTAAACGAGGCGCGGGTACGATCGATTCCAGCTTTTGCCCGATTGCCAGAATTCTTTGCTCCATTCCAGCCGGTGCCATCAGCATAAGTCCTACTGGCATATCGTAACGATCCAAGCCGATAGGGATCGATATGGCACAGAGATCGAGGTAGCTGGCGACTGACGTGTTTCGCAGAATTCTCAGGTCAGCTGGCAAATAATCCTGCTTGGATATTACGTTCTCAAGGATAGGTGGTGAAATTGGTATCGTCGGTGCTGCGATGACATCATATTCTCCAAATATCTCTTGCGTTTTGGTCCGCTGTTCTTGAATGTCTTGTACCCGGCTCGCAATTTCAGCAGCTGATATGTCGCCATCAATTTTTACGCATTCAGTGACTACCTGATCCAGATTGTTCAACCATTCTGGCAACTCACTACTCAGAAATTTGAGCAGGTCTGATGCCGCAGTGCCTCCCCGATCTCTCATCTCTATTGCTTTCTCGGCTGCAGGAAAGTCAATCGGAACAATCGAGCAGCCAGTGCTTTCCAACGCTTTTAGCGCTACCATACACACATCGGGAATATCGTCATCGCATTCCCACATGATTCCGGTTTCGGCTAACCCAATTCGAAAATTGTCGGACTGAAGTGAATTGATCAGATCAATTTTGTTTCTATGTTGAGAAATTATTTCATTCGGATGACTGATTGCATAGAACGCGTAAGCAGCATCCTGCACGGTTCTCGTCAGAATACCGGCGGTGTCGAGCAATTGACTTAACGGAATGATTCCTTTCATAGACCACAATCCGTAACTTGTTTTGAGACCCACCACCCCGGTACAGCTGGCGGGAATTCTCACAGATCCCTCAGTATCAGTTCCTAGTGCGACAAACGCTGTTCCCTGACAGATACTGATGCCTGCACCCGAACTTGATCCTCCCGGCACGCGATGTGCTTCTGGACTCCAAGGATTTCGCGGCGTTCCCCAGTGACTGGCTACACCTAGCCCACCATAGGCAAATTCAACTGTGTGGGTTTTACCCAAGATTACGCCGGCCTGTCGCTGGAGTGACTGGACAATTGGTCCGGCGTTTCTCCACTTGCGCGGTAATTCCCGGTAACTTCCTGCGAATATTGGAAAATCTGGATGCCCGTAGATATCTTTCACAGATATGGGAATACCTTGCAACGGGGCCGGGTCTCCATCAGATTCGTAAATGACATCCGCTTCTTTGGAGGTAGTTAATCCCGTTTGCGGGTCCCAAATTTTGTAGGCATTGGCGTACGAATGCGATTCTTTTTGTCCAATCGCGTATTCGGTCAGTTCGACGCTACTGAGTTTTCGTCGTATCAGCGCGTCAGAAATTTCAAGCAGCGTGAGTTCCGACGGTTCCATATTCAGGTACCAATTCGACAGAATGCATGGTGATTATCTGGTCAAAAGATGATAGTTTACCTACCTATATCCGGCTAGAGGATATCATGTGATGGATCAAGTTGAATTTTTATTCAAATCTGAATTACGGAGCATACACAACAGTCATCGGATAGATAGACCAGTTTATTAAATCGAATCATATGCGCCGATTCAGACATGTTAAGCCAGAATCAGGGTAGTTGAGGGAAGGTTTGGCCTAGACTCAGAATCGTAAATTACTCTCAAAAAACACTGAACTGATCAAGATAAGTCTGCGTCAAATGTGGCAGACGGCCGATACTGTATCTGATGGGAAAGATTACATTTGTGACTGAAGATAGTTCGGCAAGCCAATCTTTTCAATCAGTTCCAATTGCTGCTCCAGCCAGTAGATATGGTCCATCTCTGTATCGTGAAGCAAAACTTGCAGAATATCTCTCGTATCAAAATCCTGGACTTCCTCGCATGTCTTCATGATGTCTTTGAGCATTTCGGCGACCATCACTTCGCCTTTCAGGTCATTTTTCAACATCTCTACGACATCGCTGCCAACTTCCGGTTTGGCCTGTTGCGTGAAGTCCGGTTCGGTTTCGAGAAATAGCATTCGATTGACAATCGCGTCAACATGCTGAATTTCCTCTTCCATTTCATGGTTAAGGCGTTCATGAAGCTTGGTCAGTCCCCAATCCAAAAATTTTCGCGAGTGAGCAAGATACTGATCTCTTGCAGCCAACTCGTAGTTCAAAAGGTTTTGCATTTTGTCTAGGACTTCTTGATTGCCTTTCATAGTCAAATTTCTCCAATTTGTGACTGTATGTAGTTTTCCGTACCCATTTCAGTAATTAACCATTGCTGGGTTTCCAGCCAATCGATGTACTCTTCCGTTTCATCGAGAATTGGCAAGACAATTGATCGACTTTCGTAATCACGATGTTCTTCAAGTACACGAATTGATTCAGTCAGTTCGCTTTGACTACTGGTCATGAGTCGCAACTCGCAATTGACAATTTCATCGACATCTTCACCGATGAACAGCTTGCCGATTGCCTGGAGGTTTGGCATCCCTTCAAGAAATAGAATTCTGTCTATCAATTTGTCGACAGTCTTCATGGCGGCAATCGACGTTGTGTAAAACTTGCCATTCAGTGCTTCAAGTCCCCAGTGCCGGGCGATTCTCGCGTGAAGAAATGACTGATTGATCGTCGTCAACTGAAATTTCAGATTTACATTTAATCTGGCTACGATTTCGGGATTTGCTTTCATTTTGTTACTGGTCGATTCAAAGTTGCAAATTTGTGAAATGGTGTTCAGTGGTGCATATAAAATTGTCTAAAGTTTGGTAACCCTTCGGTTCGAGTTTTCCAATCTCTACTTTGTGTATTTGAAGCAATGATAATGATATTGTAAACTATTCTCATTTGCAAAATTACTTTCTGCTCTTTCGATGATTGTCTGTATCTGTAACAATATTTCTGAACGTCAGATCAATCAAGCAATAGCGGATGGTGTTCGTAGTTTTCGTTGTCTGCAAGAACGGTTGGGAGTGTCGAACAACTGCGGATGTTGTTCAAAATTCATCAAAGATATGATCTTGAAGACTTCGGTGGAAGACCACCTTGTCGAAAGTTCGTTTCAACCCGTCCGCAATCTTACAGCTGGTTGATTTCGAATCAATCCATGTTTTTCAATTAAACGGTTTGGTTCTTAAACAAAGTCGTCACCATCCAATTTCGCATACAAGCTGAATTCACATTTTTCATCCCCAAAGGGAAGTTTTGGCAGGGTGTAGTATCCCGTTAATGAATCCGACACCATCGGGATGATCTTCCTCAAGCCACACTGAAGAATCCAAATCGACATAGATTGCTTCTTGAGCCAGAAGCATTGCTGGAGCGAGGCTGTATGAGGTGGACATCATGCTACCGATCATGACCGATTTGCCAGCTGTCTTAATTTTTTCTATGGTCTTGATCGCTTCAGTCAGTCCGCCGGTCTTGTCAAGCTTAACGTTGAAAATATCATAGCGATCGAACAATCTGTCAACGTCCTCGGAAACATGAAACGATTCATCTGCACACAAGGGGATCTCGCTCTGAATTCGTTCAAGATGGTAATCTTCACTTGTATGTAACGGTTGCTCAATCATCTCAACACCTAAATCGGCCAGTATCGGTAAATAAATATTGAGTGATTTGAAATCCCATGCTTCGTTGGCATCAACTATGATTCGATGGTCTGGACAGACGTCCCGCACCGCTTTGACAGATTCAATGACCTGATCTTTTCCGAGCTTGACTTTCAACAGCGGGAAGTTTTGCTGCGCAAGTGCTGATTTTGCGAGACTATTCGGCGGCTCCAGGCTTAGCGAATATACACCTGGTATTGACTTCGGTTGCGGCAAACCGGCGATCTGCCAGACTGGCCGACCTGATTCGATGGATTCCAGTTGCCAAAGTGCGCAGTCAAGCGCATTGCGCGCGGAACTCGGACCGAAATTTTCATTGAGATGGTCCCGGTCCAGATTGCCTCCACATTTTCGTTCAATTCTCGATAACGTCTGAAGGGTGCCGGTGACATCCTGCTCATAACGGGCGTAAGGTACACATTCACCTGTCCCTGCTACATTGTCTTTTGAAACGACGACCTTGACGACCTCAACGAATGATTTCGAGCCTCTGGAAATCGAGAAAGGCGACTTGAGATTCCATTGCTCGCGGAAGGCCTCGATTTTCATGCCAGTCAGACGCTCAGTTGGAGTTTGGAAATGATCTTATCGCGCTTCTGACGCGATTTTACGGATGAGATCACACAAGGTTGTCAACGATGGCACCGACTCCGGTTCGAAATGGGTCGACACAGGGAAGCTGGTGCGAGTCCGTGAGCTTAGCCAGATAGCGTTCACTCTCCGATGTGCTTAGATGTTTGGTATTGACGGAAATTCCTGCGAATCGCACATCTTCCTGTACCGTTCGCGCATTTTCCAGATTGATTGCCATCGCGTCCTTAAGCGATGGGAGTGAGCGATCTGGCAGTCCTCGCATATGTGATCGTGTGGGCTCATGGCAAAGAACCAGTGAGTCAGGTTGCGCTCCGTGCAGCAGTCCAAGACTGACACCGGCAAACGATGGGTGATGCAGCGACCCCTGTCCCTCGATGAGATCCCAGTGATTTTCATCCGCAGCTGGGCACAGGTCTTCAACTGAACCGGATATAAAGTCGGCAACAACCGCGTCCACAGGTACGCCTGACCCTTCAATAAAGATTCCGGTCTGGCCGGTGGCGCGAAAATCTGCGTCGATGTTACGTGCATTCATCTCCCGCGCGAGTGCCAATGAAGTGTACATTTTCCCGACGGAGCAGTCGGTTCCTACGGTCAGCAGTCGACGGCCGCTTCGGCTGACACCGCTGGCAACCCGCAAGTCACCTTTTGGTTTACGAATTTCATGCAATTCCCCTTGGCTCAGCATTGCTGCCTTTCGAACTTCAGGTATTGAATCCAAAGTTGTGTGAAGTCCATTGGCAATTGACATGTCATGCTCCAGTGCCTCAACCAGATGCGGTGTCCAGCTATCGGGGATTGTGCCACCGCGCACAGCGACTCCGATCAGTACAGTTTTAACACCTTGCTCAGCCGCCTGTCTCATTGTGAGCGATTGCAATTTCAGGTCGGGTACGCAATTTGGAAGCTTGAATTGTCCGATACAGTCATCTGGACACCAGTCCAGAACACCGATCGCGGTTTTTGCGGCGAGTTCGTCGTGAGCATCACCGACAAAAAGAAGATAGGGTTTTTCCAGTTTCATTGAACAAATATCAGTTAGTAATCGTCCAATTAGTTTATATTTGTACTGCACGCAATATCAATCAGAATGCACCAAATTTTCTGAATTCTATCTTGGATTTGGATTGTTACTGGCACATAACCGGAGTCCTTGAATGAGCGACAGCATCAGGAGCACAACAAACATCGACGGAATGATCATGCCAACTGAAAAGGCCGCGATTCCTGTCATGGATCGCGGATTTCTGTATGGTGATTCAATCTATGAGGTGTTTCGCACCTATCGAGGGATTCCGCTGTTTATCGGCGAGCATTTTGACAGGCTGGAAAACTCGGCGCAGCTGGTCGGTATGGAAATCACCCAGTCTCGACAGGAACTCACGGAGGAAATCAAAAAAACTGTCATTGCTGCAGGCGCGACCGTTGACCGGGATGTCTACGTTCGATATCAGATTACGAGAGGTGAAGGCCCGATCGATCTTCATCCTGATTCGTCACTTCCCACCAGATTCGTCATAATTGTGGCACCACTTCGACCTTGGAATCCCAAACACTATTCCATCGGGATGTCCATGGCCATTCCAGATGTACGACGAAACCCCGTTGACGCACTGGACCCCAATATCAAGGGAGGAAACTACCTCAACAATGTGATTGCAGTCATGCAAGCCAGAAAGCGAGGCGCCGATGAGAGCCTGATACTGGGTTCCGATGGATATGTCACAGAGGCTTCCAACAGCAACGTCTGGTTTGTAATCAACGGCGAGACAGTAACTCCGAAGACCGGTAATCTCAAGGGTTTGACCAAAGCGGCAATCCTTCAAGGCTGCGCTGAGCGGGATGTCAAAACAGTGGAGCGCGATATACACTGCGATGAACTGGTTGATGCCACCGAATGCTTTGTGACCAGTGCGACACGTGAGGTAATGCCGGTTTACTGTCTTGAGTTGTCCGAGGGACATCTGGTCGATTTTCCGCGAGGTGGCGGCGAGCACACTCGACAAGTTCAGACGATTTATCGCGAAATCGTTGATCGCTACCTCGAAACGCATGCTTCAGATAGTTTACTGAACTAGTCATATGTCACGATGACCGTAGACCGTAAAATCCGATTGGGTTTGCTCTATGGAGGTCGCTCATGCGAGCATGAAGTATCTGTCACTTCGGCACGCTGCATCTATCAGGCACTTGATCCCGAAAAATACGAGATCAGCCTGCTGGGCATATCCAAGTCTGGCGAGTGGGTTCTTGCAGATTCGAGTATGCCGGTGCTGGATTCAAAGGTGGTCGAACCTGAAGGCCAGACCTCGGTCATGTTGGACTACCATGAATCTGGAAGCATTCTTCCGCGTGCCGCCGATCAGAACGTTTCCCACTCAATCGCCTCGCTGGATGTAATATTTCCGATCTTGCACGGGCCATTCGGTGAGGATGGTACAGTACAGGGGTTATTTGAACTTGCCGATATCGCTTATGTCGGTTCGGGTGTCACTGGATCAGCGGTAGGTATGGACAAGGCGGTAACTAAGGCAGTTTTTGCAGCTGAAGGCATCCCGCAAGCGAAATACATGGTAATACGGAAGAGCAGGTGGGAAACTGAGCGTGAACACGTAGTCCAAGAAATCGAGACCGGTCTGTCGTATCCGTTTTTCGTCAAGCCGGCGAATCTGGGATCAAGTGTTGGAATCAGCAAATCCAACACGACTGCTGAACTGAAGTCCGCGATGGATCTCGCGGTGACTTTCGATTTGAAGATTATCGTAGAGGAAGGATTCGAGAACTGCCATGAAATTGAAGTGTCGGTTCTCGGCAACGACGAGCCCGAAGCATCGGTTGTCGGTGAGATCATTCCAGGTGGAGAATTCTACGACTACAAGGACAAATATGTCGACAATCTGTCGAGGGTTGAGATTCCAGCGAATCTGCCTGACGAGGTTTGTCGAATCGTCCAAGATTACGCCAAACGGGTGTTCACTGCGATTGATGCCGCCGGGTTGGCGCGTGTGGATTTTTTCGTCAGCAAAGAAGATCACAGTGTCTATATCAACGAAATCAATACCTTACCTGGATTTACTCCGATCAGCATGTATCCGAAACTATGGGAAGCCAGTGGTCTGGGTTATTCGCAGTTGCTGGATCGATTAATCGAGCTCGCACTTGAGCGGCACGAACAACGAAAGCAGAGACAGATCACCCTGTGACATCACGATCTCAATGGTCGACGTTGAATAAAGAGAGACGATAGCAGTGCAGGGTGTGGATTACATCATTGTCGGTGCCGGTTCCGCCGGATGTGTACTGGCCAGTCGACTGACTGAAGACAAGGATGTGCGCGTATGTCTGATTGAAACCGGTCCGTCTGACCGAAGTTGGATGCTTCAGATGCCAGCAGCCTTTTCTCGCCCCTTGCTTAACGACCGGTTCAACTGGGCTTATCGTACCGCACCCGAACCGTTTATGAATAACCGGATAATGGATTGCCCCCGTGGCCGGGTGATCGGTGGTTCATCTTCGATCAACGGAATGTGTTACATCCGCGGCCATGCTGAAGATTACAACCGATGGTCTGTGGAAACCGGTGATTCTGAATGGTCCTATGCTCATTGTCTGCCTTATTTCAGAAAATCCAATACCCGTCTGGCTGGTGCTGATGACTATCACGGCGGTGAAGGACCGCTGGTAGTCACGACCGGACCTTGCGAGAATCCATTGTTCCAGGCATTTATTGAGGCTGGTGTGCAGGCGGGGTACGGCCGAACGCAGGACCTGAATGGTTATCGGCAGGAAGGATTCGGTCCAATGGACATGACAGTGAATAAGGGTGTCCGATGGAGTGCGGTCAGAGCATATCTCAATCGTGCGCAGCCCCGGGAGAATCTAGAAATCATCCAACGGGCTTTGGTGAACAGGGTAGTCTTTGAGGGGAATAGGGCAGTGGGTGTCGAATACGCTGAGAATCGGAGCTTGAAATCGCTTCGATGCGACAGGGAGGTAATTGTATGCGGTGGTGCGATCAACTCTCCGCAACTGCTCAACCTATCCGGTATCGGCCGTGCCAGTGATCTTGAGCGAATAGGTGTACCCTGCGTCATCGATTTACCGGGTGTCGGAGAAAATCTGCAAGATCACCTTGAGGTGTACGTGCAGCATCGTTGCAAGCAACCGATTTCGCTCTATCCGGCTCTTAAGTTCACAACTCAAACTGCGGTATTTCTACAATGGAAGTTCAGGAAACGAGGTTGGGGCACGTCGAATCATTTTGAGGCAGGCGGCTTCATTCGTAGTCGCGCAGGCGTCAAGCATCCGGATCTTCAATATCATTTTTTTCCGGTTGCCGCGAATTATGATGGACGGGCACCTGCAGAAGACCATGGTTTTCAAGCGCATGTCGGACCGATGCGTCCAACAAGTCGAGGTTATGTCCGGACCGTATCCAGTAATCCAAGACAATCTCCAGAAATTCGATTCAACTATATGGAGACGGATAATGATCGTCGGGAAATTCGTGATGGAATTCGGCTGACAAGGGAAATTTTCGCGCAGGAAGCCTTTGATCCGTATCGCGCTGAAGAACTCGCCCCTGGGCTTGAAGCACAAACCGATGCGGACCTTGATGAATTTGTCCGTGCCAAGGCTGAAAGTGCTTATCATCCTTCCTGTACCTGCAAGATGGGAACCGACGAGCTGGCAGTGGTTGATTCTCAAGGCCGGGTGCATGGCGTAGCTAATTTAAGAGTTGTCGACGCATCAATCATGCCCAGCATTGTCAGCGGCAATCTGAATGCGCCGACGATCATGTTGGCCGAGAAACTGGCTGACAGGATACGGGGGCGAGATCCGATTGCGCCTTCCGATGCACCATCGCACATCGTCGAATCCTGGAAGGAGCGTCAGCGGGAATCTGATCCCGACCGGCTTGCCGGATGATTCACAATACGATTCACTCACTGCGGGAAATGATTCTGGCACAGGAGATTTCTGTCTCTGAGTTGCTGGAACAGTATCTGTTGCAAATTCGCGAACACGATAGTCATTACAGGGCTATCTCAATGATATCGGAGGAAGCCGTTCGCACCCTTGCGAACCAGGCAGACCGGGAGCTGGCAGATGGTGAGGCGGTAGGCATATTACACGGCATTCCGGTACTGATTGACGACCTCATCGATGTAGCCAATATGCGTACGAGTTATGGTTGTCCGGCATATTCCCAACATGTACCTGATCTTGATTCGGCTTCGGTGTCGAAACTGCGTGCAGCGGGTGCAATTATCGTCGGCAAGACGAAAACCAGTATATTCGGTGCGATTGTTCAGGAATCCGAAGAGAAGTTTATCTCCCGATCTCCCTGGGGTGACAATTTCGTCAGTGGCGGCGGTTCTTCCGGTGTGTCAGTTGCCAAAGCGAAAATCTTTTCTGCGGCAGGTTTGGGTATGGATGTCGGCGGCAATGTGATGTTGCCGGCGGCGTTCAGTGGAGTATTCGCCATGCGGCCGTCACGAGGGAGAATTTCGCATACACCGGTATATTCAAGTGGATTGGTATTTCCGGGTGTCAGCGTTGTCACATCAAGCGTGAAAGATTGTGCTTTGATGATGAATGTATTGTGCGGACACAATAATATCGACCCCATCAGCAGAAAGTTTCAATCACAGAATTTGGTTACAGCGATGGAGCGCCGTATTCGATCATTGCGGATTGCACACTCAATCTCATTGTGGAACGCTCCCTGTGACGATGACAGTCAATCTGCTGTCGCGGATGCGGCGACAAGGCTTCATGCGGCTGGTTGTCGAATTGATCGAGCTTGTCCATCTGTGACCAATGTGATCGATGCGTGGGAGACAATATACAGTGCCAATCTGTTTGCGGATCATGGCGAGAACTTCCGAAAGCATTCGGAATCTTTCGGTGCCGCAGCGGAAGTTTGGTTGAAGCGCGGAGAAAACGTCACTGCTTCAGAATACATTGCTGCTGAGAAGAAAATATCGGAATTCAGGATGCTTCTCGACAACTTTTTCGAAAATTGCGATGTTCTGATTACATCCGCGGTCGGTTGTGCGCCCTTCGCCTATGATGCGATGCCATCCAATCTAGATGCAGGTTACGGTAGCGAATTGAGATGGCGAGACTATGCCTCAAATTGCGCGGTTGGAGCTTTGAGCGGATTTCCGACGGCCGTCTTACCGGGAATCGAGAACGATCAAGGGCTGCCGGTTGCATTGCAGGTGATGTCAAGACCCGGAAATGACGATCTGGTATTGTCTGTCTGTTCCAGATTGATGCAGGAAATCTAGATTGTTCAGATTGTTTCACTTGGTATAGGTGAACCAGTCAGCGCCGTGCAATTCCTCCGTTAGCGGGTGTTGATTCAGCCAGTCGGTCCGATACGTCGACGACAGCCGCCCCTACAATCAGAATCACACCAACGGCTTCTGTCCAGCCGAAAGGTTCGCCCGAAAGAAGTGACGCGGATGCCACTCCGAAAACGATTTCCGTCATCAATAGAATCCCGACTCGGGCCGGACTGAGAAGCTGTGCACCCCAAAACATCAGGAAGATTGACGGTAAGTAAGCCAGTATGAAAATTGTCAGCCAGAACAGCGAATCTTGAAGCGCATCAATGCTGGGTGGATTGTTCAGACCGTAAATCGGTAATAGTACGAATATCCCGGATACTACCGCGCCACCCACATAGAACGCTGCCACCTGTTCCCAAACTTTGGCTTCGGGATCGTCGCGAACACGAACTGATGCATAAGACCATAGAACTCCCGACAGCAACGCGAACAGATCGCCAAGATTGGAGATTCTGGGCAAACCTGATCCAATACCTAGAATAACCGTGAGTCCTGCAAGTCCCATGACAACTGCGATGACTCTGAATATGGTTACACGTTCCTTAAGCAGGAGTTTTCCAAGAATGGTACTCCAGACTGGCGTGAGATAGAACAGCAGAACAACCTTGACGACCTCTGTCATGATCAAGGCCACTGCATAGAATACGAAACAGGTACCAGTAATCAACCCTGTCAGAATGATGCTCCAATGCAACCGCCCAGTTTTCGCTTTTTGTATGGCAAGCGCAGCCAAGGACAGAAGCCCAATCAGGCTGAATGTGATCAGAGATGTCCAAGACGGTGGGATGCCGCCGGCATCAAGTTGGCGAACAGGAATCCAGTAAAGCCCCCAAATCGCACCGCAACCCGCTATCGCTAGACTTGGAATCAGAGTGGGACTATATTTCATGGTACTTGGGGACTTTTGAGCAAAGTTGAAATTTTAGTTTATAGGAAGTGTCAACGAATCAATTCTGTCGCGATATTTTTTATTGGAAGCTTCGACTCTGTATTTACAGATTGATGGATTCCAGGTGCGAATTCAATGGTAGGTAAATACAAATAGCCCTATATAATTAAAGAGTTAGTCGATAAAGGTTTGAATCAGTGGATTACAACTGAGCACCGTAGGCCATTCATACATTGCCTTAGGTCAATGCGCATGAGACAATCAGGCGGCGCAGTATTCGCTTCTCTGTGAACTCTCGCTTCCTGAGGGGGTTGAATTTGGACAGTCGAATAGGCAGACCCCAATCTGTATATATGGTCGTTATCGTCTGCAGTTGGAGGCGAATTTTAGTTCCCAACGTGTTATCTCCTAAGGAGACTAAATGCATATTGATGAGGCAATCAAAGTAACTCAGGACCGGCTCGCCGTTGAAGGCGGCACCATGAGTGATCTGCTCGTGCACTTTCGAAACATGATTTCTCCGACTTTGATCGGAGATCACCAATGGGAGCGTATTCAGGAATGTGCCAGAAATTTTCCTATCATCGTAGGCGCCCTGCCTTTCGGCTTTGAACTGCCGCTGCATGAAAAACAGCCTATAGCAGATTTCGGTGTCTCGCTAGAAAGCGGAACCGAGATTCAAAGGTTGTTCCGAGAGCGAGCACGATCCAATAGGGCGGATGAGACCGCGAGAGCGGTTGTGCGGCTATTCGAACAAATGGGTGCCGAAAACTCACAACTGCGAGAAATAGTTGGAGACAAGATGATGTTGGAATATGACATCGGCTCGGCGCAGGGTGGCGAAAACCCACATCCGGGAATGTTTATGCGGCCGGGAGAACGCCCGATTATCGGTGCCGGTGGGCAGGTGAATGATGTTACTGTAGTTGCAGACGCACTCGTTTCCAGCGTTGGCTGGACAATGAACGACATCCAGAGGAAGAAACTTCAGGAAGTCTATATGGCACAACCGGACGACACGCGCCTTGACGCGTTCGGCATATTTCCTTCTCGCTCGCGGTCGATTCGACTGGCAATCATGGGTTTCAAATCCCGGCAGGACATCTATTCCTATCTCGAAGAAACGCGCTGGCCAGGTGAATTTTCCGGTGTCGATTCGGTGCTCTCCCGCTTCATGGATCGTGTGAAGGTTGTTAGAACCGGAGTGTATCTTGACGTACAGGAAGACAGTCTCAGTCCTGAAATCGGCCTGACTCTCATTGTAAGACAGAGATATACGAAAGAATCTCGCTACTGGCTTGACGGTATGACCGATTGGGATCCGTTCCTGCACGCCCTTGAACACGAAGATCTGGTGGCGACCGAGAAACTTGCGGAGCTTGCAAACTGGGTTTCGAAACCGATCACGCTTTTTGCTAAGTCCGGACAATTTGTGCTGCTGCGTGGCATTCACCACATCAAGCTGGTCATTTCCGAAAACCAACTGCGAAAGGTTAAGGCCTATATATTCTTTGTCCTTTCCGGGGCGGTTTCGTTTTGATCGGTGTGACAAGCACATATCAAAATCATCACCCCACTGGTATTTAGGTGCGACAGGGAAATTCGTCAGATGAAGGGTAAACGTGGAGTATACGCCTACCGACCAGTTACCCGACTACCAGTGTGTGTTGCTGCTGACGGGCACATCAATTAAAATATTTGTTGATTCGTCAAGCGGAATTTGGTAACTGATTTTGTCTGAATTCGTTTCACTACTCCGCTAAAATTTTTAACTTGAGGCAGGTGAGTTTATGTTTTTTGAAGGTGCGATCTCGGCCGATTCGCATGTATTGGAACCACCGGCCTGCTTCAACGAATTCATGGACTCACGTTTTCGGAAGCGAGCGCCACGTATTGAGCTCGACAATCTGAACCGGCATGTCTATGTGATCGAAGGATTGACTACGCGAATTCCGATAGGCACAATCGACTGCGCGGGCATGATACCGTCGATGCGCACTTCTCATATTCTCAACGCCACTTTTGAGACGTGCAGACGAAGTGCTTGGGATTCCGAACACCGCTTGGCCGATCAGGAGCGCGATGGAATTGCGGCGGAAATCATTTATCCAACAGTGGGATTGATTGTCATGAGCCACGTCGACATTGACTACAAAGATGCGTGCATCAATGCCTACAACCGTTGGCTGGAAGGGTTCTGCGCCGGTCTGCCGGAACGGCTGTTCGGACTTGCGATGACGTCAGTGCGATCTATTGACGCGGCAATCGATGATTTTACGCGTGCCAAAGCACAGGGTTTTGTCGGTATGATGTTGCCGGGGATTCCGCATTTCGAAAGTTACGACCACCCGGACTATGATGCGCTATGGCAATGTGCCGTTGACCTTGAGATGCCGGTTTGCTTCCATATTTTGACTGGAAGAGGACCTCGCAGTGCCGCTTCAGTTCTCAAAAAACAGGTCCGGAGCAAGCGTATGAGTGGCTTCATGCAGATTGTCCGCGATGTCCAAGACGTCATTATCACGATGCTGCTCGGTGGTGTATTCGAGCGCTATCCAGATCTGAAAATGGTCAGTGCCGAGGCGGACGCAGGCTGGGTGCCACACTGGGCGTATCGACTGGATCACGCAGCATACAACGAGACAGACGATGGCATCATTGACGGGCTGTCTAAATTGCCGAGCGAGTACCTGTTTTCCAATGTCTTTACCACCTTTCAGGACGATTGGGTGGCTTTTGCCACCAAGGATCTAATGAACTATAGGCAATTGCTTTGGGCCAACGACTTTCCGCACCCCGACTCAACTTGGCCCCGTTCCCAGAAACTCCTTGCAAAACATGCGGCTAATCTGACAGAAACAGAACGCAAAGCCATCCTGCGAGACAATGTGCGAGAATTGTTCCAATTACCGATTCCGGCGGCCTAAGTGACAATGCACCAAGGTATCAGCAAGCTGGCGATCACTGTTCGCTGAATCGCTGAAAATCCCCTAGTGGACGAGTTAACTCATTCGCACATTCGGAATCGACGTAAGAAGATGCCGAATACCGAAATGTGATTTACGAATTGTACAAGTACGTAAGAGCGCTTCCACTTGGCTGTCGGATTGTTCCCTGTAAATAACTTTAGGCTATGACCGGATTTGGGTTAAGTTGCGACTCTTCAAGCGGGTAATTGCGCCAGCCCAACTCAACTGGTACATTAAACAGGCGTCCTGGCGCGAACCGTTCCCAAAAATGCCGGAGTCCCGGCACGATAACCCGGACGACAGGCATTCCAATATCCGGTCGAGTATTGTCCAATACCAAGAACTCCATACCTTTGGATTCGATAATGCTACGGCAGTGTTCCAGGTCATCAAATACATCCTCGGTGTCGGGAACCCGGTAATCTGACCGGCTACGCGACGGCCGTTCAGAAGAGGGTGCGAGATAAGACTGGGTGGCGACTTTCGCATTTTTAAACCACCGAAGACTTATCGGATCGTCGACCCGATAACCCGTTCCCTTATGTCCGGGTGGTTCTATGAGATTGAAAAATTGGTTCAGTTCGCACACTGCCCTCAACGCGGCAATCTGAGGGTCAGTATGTGCACCCGCAGCATAAATGATGTCTTCGGAACTCTTGTCTGTCCGTTTCGAGATAGCGACGAATACAGGAATCCCTAGATCATTAGTTACATCCAACACCCATAAGTTGCGATTATGACGTTTGTAATAGTCTTTCGCTTGCGCGAGATATTCGTTCTCGAAACTATCCAGATTGACCTCAGGCATCTGTAATCGGTTGTACCACCAAATCGCAAATGCATCGCGCTCGACCAATTCGAAAAAACCCTGCAAAACCGCTTCTTCCAAAGTATTGCCGGCCGCGCAGCCATTCGAGTCTGCCGCCAGATTTGTCAACTCCCGGTGTTCGGGAAGCATTGAATACAAAATGCAAGTTGGCAGGTATCGATGTCGATTTTGGGTTAGTGACCATACTGGTGACCAATCAATCACTGCGTTCTCGTCAAATCTGTCGGGAACTATGTTGTACGGGTGGTTACGAGAATTGATTTCGCGGGCATTGTCGATTTGATAGTCACTAAACAATTGCATTTCATTAGGATGAATCGCTGATGCATCATCTAAATCCATGAACTCGGAAAGGCTCTTGCGGCATCTTATTTCATCACCGTGAAATGCGCACGAATACCGCTCAATCGCTTCGCAAAGCGCACTAGCTTCAGATTGTTCTTTCGTGCTGCCTTTGCCGACAGTCTTGCTTCGGAGACTACGACGCAGTGAACTCAATCTTTTACTTGTCAGTGCGAAGTTGCTGCCGGATGTATGAACATGGAGCCACGGGTCACTTGCGTCTGTGTTTAACTTTAGCCAAGTTACGACTCCACTAACCGGACTTACAAGATGACGATACTTTTTCAGAGTCTGTTCTGGCGAGACTGCACGGGTACCGCCACTGTTTTTCACCAGTTTAGGACTCGTTTTCAATTCCACAGGTAGCGGTTGACGGTTTGGGTCAATGAGGTGAGGGAGACCGCACTCGGTACATTGAGGACGGTGCATTGTTATATGGCGTTCAATGTGAAGACCAGTTGTATCCATTGAGATGACATGATTATTCAGCGATGTCGATTCCTCAAAAACTCGCCACTTGGCGATTTCAGCAACAGCGAGGCCGACAAGTGCGTTTGAGATTGTGGGCTGAGCCGCTCGGGGCAAGTATACGGACTGATCTCCTGTCACGTTGCGAAGAAAATTATGAACTTCCTGATGACCCTGAAGGCGGTAGGCGAGGCATGCCCAGCAAGGTCTGTTTTCCCCTGGATGAAATACAGGCCCAAATAGCGGGAGAATTCCTTTTGGCTTGACTAGCATCCATGGCAAGCGGGATTTCAGATGATTGCGATTGATTTCAGCATGATGGTTTTCAAGATAGTCTGTACAGACATAAATCGAAAGTATTTCACTATGAGATTTCACAGGAATTCCGGCGGATTGTAACTGTCTCGCAAGCACTTCGCTATCGTCACCATGAATTGAAACCTCGCATGTGGTAAGTCTCATCTGCGCCCATAGGGGAGAAGCACCCAATGAAGTCCAGTAAGCCGCCACTGCGCTATCCAAGGTATGTTCGCCCGAAACAATGTAACCTCTGGCCGATAGAGAGGTCAGGGCTTTGTGAATCTTTGTTTCAGTAAACTGACTACCAAGTTTGCTGTAGATATCACGGCGTGACCGGTGACCGTCGAGCAAAGGTAGCAGGCTGGAAATAATCTCTCCGTTGAGCAGAGTATTGAATGTTTCGGAGATCAGAAGTGTCCGATGCTCGTCAATCGAATGGAATTGAAGATGCGGAGTAAGCAACGGTACATCAATGAGGCCCGTGTCCTGCAAGGTGAACTTTTGCAGGATACCATTGCTGGAATGATTCTTCGTTTGATTTTGGTCTGTTGAATTCTGTGTGGAAGAGGGAACGGACACGTTTGATCAATCCTCATTCAATGGAATTGATACGGGACTTTTCAACTGTAAATCTGAATCCATCGCCATTTCGTCGATTCCAAACTCGACGAATACGTATGAACTTCCGAGAAGATGCATGATAGTTTTGGGCGCAGGTTTGTTGGTGACAAATGCCGCTCAAGCATCTGCTTAATTCAGGTCTAGGCGATCTTCAGACTGTCAAGAGCCGATTCGGCACTGGTCGCAGTATCAGAGATTGCAGTGTCCAATTCATTGAAATTTTCCAATCCGCACGCTCTGGCGATAACAGATTTGACATTTGAATTTGCCGTTTCAGGCGTGAAATCATCATCACCGACGAGGTTCAGAATACCTGCCAAGTTACGCCACATTGTTGTCGCTTCGATCAACTGTTCAGATACGTCTTTGGAAATTAACTCGTCCTCGGTGGCTGACTGAAATACGGATATTACATCAGGATGCAGCACTTGTGGAGAGAGTCTTGCATGCTCAAGTTGAAGTATCGTTGCAACCTGTTCAATACGACTGATAGTGATTCCAATACTTTCTCTAGAAGTCAGCCAGACATTGACTGTGTTTTCGGATTGACTTGCCGGGACTATGATTGTTGCATCTTGTGACTCGTCTTGCTGGCTTACAATTTCATGTCGCATTCGATCGAATCGAGTACCTATATCAGATTTACCGAAAGTAAATATACATCGCGATTTGATTAATTTGCGAATACTGTCGGGATTACCATACCGGTGTTGTTCAGCGAAAGAAACGAGTGTATGAATTGCGTCCTGTCCATCTCCGGCAAGACTCGGAGAATATAAAAGGTTATCACGCAGGTACGATTGGATTTCTTCCAGAAACTGGCGACAAATCGACTCAAAGTGTTCTTCATGACCGCTGCTGTAGACGAAATAGATATCAAGTTGAGTTCCGAGCCTTGTATCAGGTTCACTTGCAAGATCACCACCGAGCACCGCAGCGACTCCCCCATCGTTGAGTGAGCCGTATTTTTCGGTGAAGTTCTCACTGACCTTCCAAAGAATGGAATTAATGGCAGCTTCACCCACTCGTGACATCGCGACTCCTGCCTCTGTTGGCGAAAGGCTGCCGCGAATCATGTGCAGGCAGATTTGCACAATTTTCTCGTTGGTCCAATTTCGTGCGTTCTCTACAACTTCTTTAGTGGTCTGTGCCGGTATTTCTACAATCTGTGCCTGCATTTCTTCGACGCTGAGCTCGTGCGTCCAGTAAACGCGGGCAAGACCGCTACGTACCAATGTCTCAAATTCGGAATCTTTTCCGAAACCCGGCGGAAGGTCAATATCCGTGAATTCCTTTTCGTTGAGTGTGTCAAGCAATTCAGGAAATTGATCTATCCAGCGGTACAGCTTGGGTGAGACATTGTAGATTTCGGTAATTGCGTCAAATGCTTCTGGCCGCAGACGGAAAGCTTTTGAATCATATACCGTCCAGTCATCGATGTCCGGGTAGTATTTTGCACGCCATTCATCGACCAACGGATCCATCATTTTGAACCACTGTTTGGAGTTCAAGACTTTTCCACCAATCTGCATATAGCTTCCTGGTAATTGGGGTGATTCGTCCGCATCATAGTACTGCAGTAGCGGATATCGTCGGTAAGCCGCGATATGATGGTCCGCATGACGCTGCATGTTGTAGTAAAACCATTTGGAAATTCTGTAGCTGGCACTCCAGGAATGTCGCGGCTTGACGCGCTCGAAACGACCGTTTGGCAAGCGTACTCGATGCAGACCGTAATGCTGGGCGTAATTAATGATCTT
Organism: Arenicellales bacterium; assembly: GCA_963666625.1. Lineage (GTDB taxonomy): Bacteria > Pseudomonadota > Gammaproteobacteria > Arenicellales > JAJDZL01 > JAJDZL01. Next base: position 12,193 of record OY762925.1, on the reverse strand, counting down.
CATCGACATAACCACTGTAAAACAGATCACGAGGTACAGCAGGAGTACCCATATGCCACCCAATACATAAATCAATGTCCACCAAAATCCGGTTTCAATGGCATATCGCCAGAATGGGTTGGTAATATGCCATACAGGTTTTCTGCGGCGTTTAAGCCTGCTCTGTTCGCAATGCCAGGCTCCAATCAGGCTGTCTCGGAGGTCGTTCGGAAAACTCTGCCAGAAACTTCTGCCCTTGGGAGCGAAACTGCAGTCAAATGGGGTGCAGGCAAACCGATGATGCAAATAAACATGTTCCGTTGCATATTGCGGGTATGAGGCTGATGCGAGAAGGAACTCGCCCAACAAACGTTCCCAGGAAGCTTGGCGATGAATCATCTCATGACCGATTATGAAGATTGACTGAGCCACTCCAACCGTCAACGCAACAATCAAAATGGTTTCAATCAGGTTGAGGTGACCGCTGACTAGCACTTGCCATAGTATGAATATGAACGTGGCTGGCCAACAAAACGCCCACAACCAAGCCGCTAGCTTGTAGAAGAATAATTTTCTTTCCGGTGTATTCTTTGGATCTATGTTTTTGTAGTCATGTCCGAATAGAGGTTCAAAAAAATCTGCAATGATGAAGTAAGCTACCGGTCCCGCAATCCACCAACCACCGTATATTGCTGCAATTGCCAATAGGGGGAAGACTACAAGCTGGGAAAAGTGCGGTATCGCATTCCAAAAGGATGGAGCGATAAATTTATCGTCACTCGCGGTTCCGACATTCAAACTTGTTGTACTTCCAATTTTCACGATAGTGGCTTCGAACTTATGCAGTACATTCCGTGAAGCGATGGGCGTGAATCACGAACTTTATAAGATGAAAGTTCCATACAAATTAGGTTAGCCGGCCGCTTCTTTCTGACGTTACATCCATTATGGATTCGAAAATCAGAGAGTATACGAACCTGCCAGATACTTCCAATTGCGAGTTGTTTCAATTCGAATTCAAATTATACGGCAAGACGAATGAGAATGGTTGTGCGTTGTAAAGATTGGATATTCAACGACGATTGAGGAATCGGTAATTTTGCCCCTCTTTGTTATTAACCATCGAATTACAGTTGCCGGACGGTATGTGATACGACATTGGTTCAGCACTTCCGAATTGATGTGGGTCACTCGACCGAACTCCAGCATTGAAATACGGAAGTCATTCGCTCATTCGCTGTCCAAATGCTTATAAATGTCTGATGATGTTATAATTTTCTTTGTTAATTGTTGCGCACGCAGCATATCCAACTGTTCAAAAAGGATTGATTGATCAGTTCTAGCAGGACTTATTCAGGATGATACAGCCAGGCAGTAATTCCTTACGTAAGATAGCGGTCATTGGAAGAGGAACTGCCGGGTGCTTGGCGGCCGCCTCCATAACGCGCATGCACCCTCACCGCGACCACGAGCTACATCATATATACGACTCCCGCATCCCGGTCATCGGGGTAGGTGAAGGCAGTTGGCCGAGTTTGGTTCAGGAATTGCAGGATCTTACTAAATTACCTCATGGTACCGTCCAACAGCGCATAAAAGGAACTCGCAAGTATGGTGTCGCATTTGAGGGATGGGGTTTGTGCAATAAGCACTTCACACACTATTTCATGCCTCGCGATGAATCCTACGCCTACCATCTATCCGCGGACTTGATGGGGGAGATGCTGCACGAAAGCACGAACGCCCGACACATTGACGATAAGGTTCTCAATATCACCAAGGTGGACGGCGGTGCTGAAGTGGAATTTGAGGGGCAGCGGTCGGAGCGCTACGATCTTGTTTTTGATGCCCGCGGATTCCCCAGAGAACTCGAACCCGAACGGCACATCGACATTTCTTTTATTCCGACCAATACTGCTATCATTCGTCGTTGTCCTGCAATCATCAATGACGAGAAAGATGCCCCGGTTCGGCGCCATACCTATACCCGCGCGGTTGCGCGTCCGTACGGTTGGGTGTTTGTTATTCCGCTCACAGCACATACGTCCTATGGATACATCTTCAACCGCGATATATCCGACATTGCCGAAGTCGAATCAGACTTTGACGAATTACTTGAAACTGATGGTGTATCCGAATTTGAGAAACGCGCTGTTATTCGGTTTCCCAATTTTATTCATCGTCAGATGTATGATGGCGTAGTGGCTCGTGTCGGCAATGCAGCGGCTTTCATGGAACCTCTTGAAGCGACAGCCATCGTCTCAGCCCAGTTGCAGATAGGAATGGTCATCCAAACACGCCTCAACCGCTCGGTTGAATATCTAGAGCGTGACGCGCCTGTAGTCAATCGATTTCTCGTCAAAACCATGCTTTGTTACGGCCTATTCGTCGGCTGGCACTACAGCTGTGGTTCCGTGTACGACAGCGAATTTTGGCGGTATGCTCGTGACCATGTCTGGCCGAAACACCGAAAAGCGGTGGATCCCAATCTGGTCGACTGCGACGCAATCCAAAAGTTTGACGAAATGATTGATTTGATTAACCGGTCATTCGTCCACGAAACGGACTGGAATCGCATGTGTGGAGTCCCACTTACGAGTTACGTTCAGATGTCCCAAGGTCTTGGCTGCTCACCCGAGTCATTGAACATTTGGGATCAATTGGATGTTGGTCGCTCGTCTTGAGGTCAATCGATAGAAAAATCAACACAATTGCAAGTTTTATGTTCTAAAATTTGTTCAATTCCGACTGATTTCACTGACAAAAATAACCCAGGTACCGACATCCACCACCACTTGAACCTTTCACCATGGAGACTTCATTTTGTTCTAAACTATCGTTATCAAAAGCTCCCAGATGAGTTTATCAAGATGCCCAATCAAATTTCAAGGGCTGAAATTTGACTGTACACGATAGAAACTTGCATAATATTGCGCCATAAATCCCTTCATGTGACTTGATGTCATGTTCAACAATCCTTTTAACTCATTTCACGATACTGTTGCTGAGGCGAAGAAAGAACGCGAACAACTCGATCGGTTGTTGACGGTTTCCACGCCTCGAGAGCGTTTGATTGTAGTCACAATCGCTTTAATTCTGATCGTCTTTTCGGCATGGCTATTTCTTGGAAATGTAACTCGGAGTCTTGCTGTAGATGGCGTATTTGTCGGGTCCGGTGAACACTCATCTGGTGACAGCCAAGCCGTGCAGGTAATCGTCTGGATCAAGGGAGACGCCGCACGTGATATTCAAACCAAGATGCCAGTAGTGATAGAGCTAGGCACGACAGATGGTGAAATTGAGAAACTTGACGGAAAGATTGCGAAAATCTCTTCCGAACCCTTATCCGAGGGACTAGCGATGTTTGAGTCCGAGGCGCCGGTATCAGTACACAGGGTCGAAGTCTTACTTGATGAATTTCTTGATTTGTCTTCCTACACAGATTCAAAATGCCAGATTGTCATTCAAATTGGTAGTCAACCACCGATAGCGCTATTTCGAATGAAGAGTTCGTAGAATTTCTGCGCACTTCTACGCTGAAACCTTAGATACGATGAGCTCAGACTCATTGAAGCAAAAGTTAAAAACGCCGATTCTGTTGCAAATGCACGCATCAGAATGTGGTGCTGCCTGCCTAGGCATCATACTGGGTTACTTTGGGCGCTGGGTATCGCTCACTGAATTACGCGAAAAGTGTGAAGTGAGTCGGGATGGCAGCAGCGCTGCGAGCATCGCGCGTGCCGCCAGAAAATTCGATCTCGAATGCAATGGTCTCAGTCTTCGTGTAGACCAACTGAAGAAGCTGGAGTTGCCGCTGATTTTGTTCTGGCAATTCAGCCATTTTGTTGTCCTTGAAGGATTTGATGACCAATACTATTTTATCAATGACCCGTCCTCAGGGCGACGTAAGGTATCCTCTGAAGAGTTCAACAAGGCGTACAGTGGAATAGTGCTGCGCGTCAAACGCGGCGCCAATTTCAAGCCGGGTGGGGAGCAACCCAGTTTACTGAGTCAATTGGGTGTCTTGCTCGTAGGCTCTTGGAGTATGCTCGCGGGGGTGTTCGCATGCGCGTTCATGTTGACATTGCTGGCACTTATTGTCCCTGCCTCTCTCAGTGTGTTCGTCGATGATGTCTTGGGAAACCATGGACCTTGGAGCGGACTGGTGGTGGCCTTGTTTGGAGGAGGTGTACTTGTATACATCCTGTCTCTGTTTAAGCACCATTTCCTGAAGCGGCTTGCAATCCGAATTTCGGTGATTGGTTATAGTCGAGGCATGTCACGGCTTCTTAGGCTTCCGGTGGAGTTTTTCGAACACAGGCTTATAGGTGATTTGACTGATCGAGTCTCATCTATCGACAGAGTCGCGAAGAATCTGACAGACCAGTTTCTCGTTCTCATCATCGACATAGCAATGAGCGTGGTTTTACTGATTGCGATGTTTGTATACGATGTCCTACTTTCATTGATAGTTCTGTCTCTAGGTGTTTTACATGTCGTGTTAGCCCATTCTCTCAACGCGGTCCGCGCCGTTAGATGTCAAGCGATGCGACGCGAACAGGGATTGTTGATCGGTCTTGGTATGCGTATGCTGCATAATGCGGACAATCTGCGTATGACAGGGTCGGATGATCGATTTTTTTCGCGCTGGTGCGGTCAACAGGCGAGAGAATTGCAAGCGCGCCAGCTCTACTCGGAATTGAGTGCTGTCAATACCTCACTACCGGGCTTGATTGATATATTTCGCGGTGCGGTGATATGCGGTATCGGGGGAATTATGGTTCTGAATGGAGAAATGACCTTGGGAACGCTGGTTGGATTCTATATTCTGGCAGAGATGTTCCTATCGCCTATCGGACGTTTCTTGGAATTTACCGACAGACGTCAAGCACTCAAAATTGATTTGCAGCGACTGGAAGACATCTCCAAAACAGCCGAAGACCCCGTTTTCAACCGCCGAAATCCGGAATCAAAGTCGGTTGCCACATTCAAAGGGCGGCTCCAGCTTGCAGGCCAACTTGAGTTACGAAACATCACAGTTGGCTTTAATAGGAGTCGACCGCCATTGGTTAAGGACTTCAATCTCGAAATTAGGCCAGGGCAGAGAGTTGCTATTATTGGGCCCAGCGGTTCAGGCAAGTCGACTCTGGCTCGTCTTGTTTCTGGTGTCTATCAGCCTTGGTCAGGTGAAATTCTCTTTGATGGTCATCCGCGCGATGAGATTCCTGAGCAAGTGCTTCAGTCTTCCATATCCATGGTTGATCAGGACGTTATGGTATTCTCTGGCGCCCTGCGCGATAACATCACACTATGGAACTCAGCTGTTCCGGACGAAGCCATTTTTGCAGCGACGCGAGACGCTCAGATTCATGATGAAATTCTGCTTAGGCCTCAGGGATACTCGACTTTTGTTGAAGAAGGTGGTACGAATTTTAGCGGTGGCCAGCGGCAACGGCTGGAGATTGCCCGTGCACTGGTAGGCAATCCGACACTGCTCATTCTGGACGAGGCGACCAGCAATCTCGACGCAGCAACAGAGGAGCACGTCGATGAGGCCTTGCGGCGTCGCGGTGTCTCTTGCCTGATCATAGCACATCGGCTGAGCACCGTGAGGGACTGTGATGAAATCATCGTACTTGATAAGGGTGTAACGGTACAGCGCGGAACTCACACTGATTTGATTGCGGACCGGAGTGGTACTTATTTCAAACTGGTGATGTCACACTGATGGAAATCCTAAACTCCGAGTACACATCAATAGCCGAACTCGCCGCCCGAAGCGGTACATCGGTTCCGTGTGCCGGAAATCTGCCGATAGAACTCGATGATCTGGATAGTGTTTGGTACATTGTTCGAGGTACTGTCAATCTGTTCATCATCGAATACGATGATGAAGTGGTGCAGGCACCACAGCACCTGTTGAGTCGCGAATCAGGTCAGTTGCTGCCGGGTGTTGCACCGGACCGACGAGACGAGGAAGGAGGCACTACACTGCGCCTGGTCGTCAAAGGGTCGCCCGGTACACTATTGAAGCGCTTGCCGGCCTCCCTGCTATCCGAGGTTCATCCAGCGGAACTAGCGGAACAGGTCAACACTTGGTTGATCAAGATAACCGGTACATTGTCGCGCTTTGTTAATCCACTCCCGCGTCCAACTGCGTTCGCCGAACCCGATCAGATACAGACCGTAGCTCCCGGTACTTTATCTGCCCGGCGCGGCGTGGTGTGGGTAACCAAGCTGCCGCAAAGTGAAAGCCTATTTATGGATATTATCGACCCGGTGGAATTTGTCGGGACGAATGGTTCACTCGAAGCCATGTTACCTATGACGCGGTCAAGCTGGCTCAATTTATTTTCCGAATCTAAGCTAATGGGCAAGTCGTCCGAATCACTGGCTCAGGAAGGTACATTACTATCAGCATTGGCTTATTTTCACGCGGTTGCATTTGCCTTGGAACGACTTAACCGTCGACTAGCCGTGGCGGATAATGTGAATTTGGAACGTGCGCTGTCAGCCAGCCGACGCAAGGTCGAGAAAGCTGCCCAGCAACGGCTTTTCAATATTTACGATCTACCCATTGATCCGGATGCCAATAATGAAGACACGGCTCTGCCAACCGCTCTGCGAATTATCGGACGTCATGAAAAGATAAAGTTCACGATACCGGCTCGCTCAGGACTCTCTGATTCACCGCTCAGCCTATTTGATATCCTAACTGCTTCTGGCGTACGTGCCCGTCGCGTACGGTTGAACGTAGAGGACAAATGGTGGCAGAGCGATAGTTGCGCATTGCTCGCGTTCCGCTCCGAGGACGGACAGCCTGTGGCTCTGCTGCCAGGTATGTTTGGGCGATATCGGGAAATTGATCCGGTAACCAAGCGCAGAGCCCGGGTCACTGCGGAGCGGGCTGGCGCGCTCGAGGATGAAGCTTGGATGTTCTATCAACCGTTGCCGGCTGGCAGCAAACCAGCTGACCTAATGAGAATCGGCTTGCATGGATCTCACGCGGATATTACACGACTGGTAATTGCGGGGATTCCGTCAGGCTTGATTAAACTGTTGCCTGCCCTCGCGCTTGGGTTCGTTGCGACTGAGGTGGCAACGGGAGGAAGTTCTGAAACACTCTTGATCTTTGCCATGGCGATTGCAGGATTTGGTGTGCTGGGTGCGCTTTTGCATATGCTTCAGAGTACGACAATGATGCGAATGGAAGGGCGTTCCGCCTCCCGAATTGAATCAGCATTCTGGGATCATATCATGCGACTTCCATCAAAGGTTCTGCGTCAGCATCCGGCTGGAGAACTTGCCACGTCGGGAATGACTTTCCAGAATCTTCGTGATGGCGTGCAGGGAGTTGTTGCCGATAGCTTGCTCTCTGTTATTTTTCTTCTTCCGATTTTTGCAGTTATTTTCTTTTACGATGCCTTGCTTGGAGTCTTTGCCCTCGTCTTTAGCTTGATTTCGCTGTTGATTACCGTGCTTCTTGGGTTGCGGCAGGTTAATCCTTACGGGCGGATGATTAACGCAGCACGTCGCGTAGCTGGACGATTGTTCCAAATTCTAGGTGGCATCACTAAGTTGCGCGTGGGAAACGCGGAAGGGTTGGCTTTTGCGATTTGGGCGCGGGAATATCGTAAGCAAAAGCGCGCGGAGATTGAATTGGGTACACTTGAGGGTCATTCGCAAGCGTTTGGTGCCGCGATTCCCTTTCTTGCAGGTGGAGTGTTGCTTTTCGTAGCGGCTGCAGTGGAAGATCTGAATATCGCGGTCAGTAACTTTCTCGTCGTTTACATAGTCTTTCTGGTTCTCCAATCTGCCATCTCACGGCTCGGTGAATCTGTAGGAGCCATTGCGGCAATGTTACCGACATTCAGTCAGATGCGTCCTATACTTGCTGCGATTCCTGAAACCGAGACCGAGGGAAACCCGATTGATCATCTGGGCGGTGAAATTCTGTTTGATCAAATTTCCTTCCGCTACAGCAGCGATGGGCCTCTGATTCTCGACAATGTTTCAATTCATGTTCGTCCGGGTGAATTTGTTGCAATCGCTGGTGAGTCCGGTGCTGGTAAAAGCACTCTTTTGCGCCTCGCACTCGGAGTCGAACGGCCCAACAGCTGGTGCTGTGTATTACGACGGGCTTGATCTGAGGCACTTGAATCTGAAACAGTTGCGTCGAAAAATCGGTACAGTACCGCAGTCCGTTGGACTTTATCCCCAAGATATCTGGGACAATATGGTTGGCCACCATGAAGATTTGAAAAGTGAAGAAATATGGAAGGCAGCACGAACCGCCGAGATCGAAAAACAGATCAAGAGCATGCCGATGGGCATGATGACGATGGTCGGTACCAGCGGGGGTGTATTATCTGGCGGTGAGAGCCAACGTGTTACAATCGCTCGTTCGGTGGTTCGCAACCCGAGAATCATGCTGTTTGACGAGGCAACCAACTGGCTGGATAACGAAAGCCAGGCCCAGGTAATGCAGAACCTCACCGCTCTGACGTCCACCCGAGTTGTCATCGCCCACCGCTTGTCCACGCTTGAGAAAGCTGATCGAATTTATGTTATGAAGTCCGGAAAAGTTGTACAGAACGGTTCGTTCAAAGAACTAATGGAGGTCGATGGAGTATTCAAAGAGTTGGTTAAAAGACAGACTATAGAATCCGGAAAAACGTAATAGTACACAAACTGGAAGACATCAGTGAACAAAAACTTTGACGCGGCTAAAATCCTCGCATCAAAATCATGTGAAGACAACGAGTTTCGAGAACGTCTTCTAGCCAATCCGAAAGAGACAATCGAACAGGAACTCGACGTGGTGTTGGACACAGATCATGAGATTCATGTTCACGAAGAATCCTACACTAAGACACATTTGGTGCTTCCGCCTCGGAACAAGTTCAGTGAGGCCGAGCGGCAAGCAGCGAAAACCGGTGCAACATCGTTAGAGTTTCTTCGCGCGGACACTCTACGACCCCGCACCGCCCGCTCGTCCCCCTGATTCCGAGCGACCAAAATCTCCGAAAAACATCCACACCTCCGAAGCACTTGCGAATGCGGGTAGAGAAAGTATCAGTCTAGGTCTGAATTTCTTAGAATCAACAATCAACGAGGATGGGGCATGGCACTGCATTCGATTCAATGTTTCCAACCCTGATATTCCCAGGCATTTTGAAAGGCCGCCTTTTATCTCCGCCTATTGCGTACTTGCTTTGGAAAGTTCCGATGATTCGCGTGCAAATGCCATGTGCAACGCCGCTAAATCGCATTTAGTAAGTACTATCGAATATCCAGGATTGTGGCGATACTACCGCCATTTACCCCAAGATCTCGACAGTACAACGCTTTGTTCTCTAGTCATTGGGAATCATCCTTGGGTAGTGCTAGGAAGGAACATACCGCAAATATTGGCGAATCGCGATGCGCAAGGTCGTTTCATGACCTGGGTGCTTGAGGGAGAAGAACCCGATGTGGTGACGGTTTTCGTATTGAAGCTGACCCTGTAGTTAATGCAAATGTAATCTCATATCTAGGCAATCATCCAGAAACCATGGATGCTCAGCAATGGTTTGGAAAGTTTGATTACTGAAGGTAATCTTGACGGCACGTCCAAATGGTATCCCGACCCGTCGCGATTTACTATGCTACCGCTCGAGCCGTGATTAAAGTGCAACCAGTTCTCGATCATCTGCGCCCGATACTGGTGGACCGAATTTTAGAGTTGAGCGACGAAAAAGGCGAATTTGACAATATCCTTCAGACCGCTCAAGCAGTGTCGGCACTAAACAACTTAGGAGGCCTCGAAAGTATTGATACAAAAAGATTGGTGGAAAGGTTCATCGAAACTCAACGTGAAGATGGAAGCTGGCCTGAACTTCTAGCTTTTGGTGACCAATCGCTGAAGTGGGTGTATGGGGGCAGCAAGGACACGGTTCTGAATCGGTGACATCTGCGTTCTGTATTGAGGCTCTGGAACATCTTAGTCGATTCTTGAAGACCTGAAATAGCTGCGAGTTGTAAGAGCCGAACAGATTTTGACGGTATGGTGAAAATTACCTAGGTTCTCCAATTTGAAGATGTCGATAGCATAAGAATTGTATGAGTAATTTCCCGATAGAATTCCGTTCACCGATCGATTTTCAAGACTGGAAGTGAAAGCAAAAGTTTGAATGCACCAATAAGATTTTCGCTATAGTAGGTGGTTATGTGGATAAAAATTAATTTGTCCGGGCTGGTCTCTTAATAGGAACTCAGCCTCAAATGAAAACCCCTCGTCTCAATGAGACGAGGGGTTTATTTCAATTCAACTTGTTTTCAAGAACGAAACAAAATTGCTTCGTTTCTTGCTCGGCTACATGCCGACAATCAAATTTACCAGCAACAGCAAAGACCAGCCGAAACGGCTTCAAGCTGCTCCTCTGACATATTCGGGTCGGTGGCAGAGCAAGATGTACTGTCTGCATATCACTCTCATGTACTACGATATTCATCGATTCGGGAATGGCGATATCCAATTCCCGGCTGATCGCAGCTTTCGGGTCCGAAAGTAGTTGTTGTCTGAAATCCGCGTCAACAGCGGACTTATCGACGATTTGACTCAACATTTGATCTCCGCTTTGCATATCGAAATCTCCTAATTTGAATAGATACAAAAGTTAGATTATGTTGCAATACTATAACAAATGTAATCCTCAAATGCAAAATGTAATAAATAATTTAATTGTTTAGACCAATATTTTTATTGAAAAATTAAAATTACCAAAGTCGAATTGGTCCGCATGGACTTCGCGTTATTCAATTTTGAGCATAATTCTAACGCAAGATTTCAGACAGACGCTTCTTTCCGCAAGGTTGTAATGTTCAATCCGAAGTTCGGTTGGACTAACTGGATTTGAGGGACTCAATCGTCTCGAGTTTCTCAATCGGGTAGGCGAAAGTCGCTAAAGATTGTGCGAACTCAAAATAAGAAAAGTCACGGCATCGTCAGTGTGAAATTCTTCCGACTGTGGAAACTTTTTGGCTAATCTCAACGGCTGATGTATGTTATACTTCCTCATCAAGATAAGTTTCAGCAAGTGAATTGATATTGATCAATTTGTAATACGATGAAATCGTACTGAAACAATCCATCTGAAACGGAGGAATGGACTGAAGAAAACCTCGCTCAAGCGGGGTTTTTAATTGTTCAAATTCAAAAACTGGGCACTTAAAGGTTTGGCGAACCCTTTGGAAACACAACAGGATTGGCAGGGCATGCTCGACGAGGCTGTGGAAGGCTATGGGTATGAGCTGGTACACATCGAATTGGTCGGACGCGGAAAATCCCGAGTGCTTCGTTTGTACATCGATGCGCCCGGCGGCGTTGACTTGGACGATTGCGTATTTGTCAGCAAGCAGGTAAGTCGGCTGCTTGATGTGGAAGATCCATTTGCGGGCCCATACAACTTGGAAGTCTCGTCTCCGGGTATTGAACGTCCGCTGGCCAAGCACGAACACTTTGTGCAGGCGGTTGGGCAGTGGGTTGATGTTTCAACCTGGGTTCAGTGCGAAGGCAGAAAGAATTTTTTGGGACAATTGCTTGAAGTGGAGAACAACTTTATTGTGGTGGACGCAGATGGTGAAAGCTACAGAATTGATATCAATGGTATTCGCCGGGCCCGATTGAAACCGGATATGAGCGAATTGGTTTGACGGAGCGCTTGAGAAATGGATAAGTCGAACATACCAACTATTGTGCAGGCTCTTTCCGACGAGCGGAATCTCGACACGGAAGTTATTTTCGAAGCGGTTGAGGACGCTTTGGCGGCGGCTGCAAAAAGACAGAATATTCTCGATATTGATGCCAGGGTGGCGATCAATCGGGAAACCGGCGGCTTCGATACATACCGCAGATGGGAGATTGTGGAGGAGGAAGACGAGAACTTCATTGAAGATCGCCAAATATCTCTGGCTAAAAGCGAGACAAATGCAGCCGGATCTGGAAATTGGTCAGTTTATTGAGGAGCAGATTCCTTCAAGCGCATTGGGTCGCATCGCTGCCCAGACAACCAGACAGGTTATCATGCAAAAAGTCCGGGAAGCGGAGCGCCGTCGGGTGTATGAGCAATATACTCCGTTGGTCGGTACGATGCTTTTCGGGTCGGTACGGCGTTCTGAACGACTCGATACGATAGTCGATGTAGAAAGTATTGAGGCGCTTTTGCCCAGGAAC